>NZ_CP072888.1:3002500-3032004 GCF_019175485.1 Enterococcus raffinosus | reverse complement strand
ATAAGTCGCCTCCTATATTATAAAATTCAGATAGACCTACTTTATCATTTTTTCAAAAAGTTTTCCACAACCAGAAAGGAATACGATGAACTTTCTCTTTTTCCACAGAATGTATAAAAATACAAAGAGTGAATAAACAGGAGGGAAAAACATATACACAGCTTACAGAAAAAATGTGGAAAGAATTCTTTTTCCACTAAGGAATTCACAAATAAAGCAAAAATAAGGCGCTGATAGATGAGGTTGAAGAAGAGTTATGCACAAAACTTATCCACCATGTGGACAACTTACTAATAGGCGCTTTTTTCTGGGGAAAAAACTTTTGGAAAATCTAGGTGCCTTTTTTGTGGAAAAAAGTTATTCACATTAAGAAGGAGCTTATCCCCAGATTTTGTGGATAAAAAAATACTTCACATAAAAAATGAAGCTAGTTTATTAGCCTCTTTTTCATTTCGTGATTGACAAAGTAGGGGAAGAGTCGTTATAATATTCGGGTATGTCTATGTAATGTTAGCTATGGAGGTGTATTTCAATGAAAAGAACTTATCAACCAAATAAACGTAAACGTCAAAAAGTTCATGGATTCCGTAAACGCATGAGCACTAAAAACGGCCGTCGCGTATTAGCAAGCCGTCGTCGTAAAGGAAGAAAAGTACTTGCTGCTTAAGCCACTGCCGGTCAGTGGTTTTTTTTGTATCTAAAATGAGATTCTTAAGGAATTTTTCTGCTGAATAAGGATGCTTCCTTATTTTGAAGTATGGTATTATTGTCAGGTATAGATTTAAAAGAAACGAAGGAAGCTAGATGAAAAAAAAATATCGGGTCAAAAAAGAACGAGAATTTCAAAAAGTGTTTCAAGAAGGTGCTTCTTTTGCGAATCGAAAATTCGTGGTATACCGTCTAGAACCTTCTGGTCAGAAACATTTTCGAGTAGGCATATCCGTCGGTAAAAAGGTTGGAAATGCTGTGATGCGGAATCAGGTAAAGCGGAAAATTCGTGCAATCTTGCAAGAGTTAAAGAATGACCTGCCGCCAATAGACTTTATTGTGATTGCGCGACCAACTACAAAAGACTTGCCTTACGATGAAATACGTTCGAATCTTATACATGTTTTAAAATTAGCCAAAATATTAAGTTAGGAAGGAAACAGATTTAGGTGAAGAAATATAAAAAAATATTATTGATGACAGGATTATTAAGCCTTGTCTTCTTACTATCGGCCTGTGGGACAGGGGAAGTGAGTGCGCATAGTACAGGTGTCTGGGACCGCTATGTAGTCTATTATTTCGGTCAAGCTATCAAAGGACTAGCTTTTGGAAATGTCGGAATAGGGATAATTTTATTTACTATTATTATTAGAATTATTTTGATGCCGTTAATGCATTTTCAAACCAAAAGCATGCGAAAAACACAAGAATTACAGCCTAAAATCAAGGCCTTGCAGGAAAAATACAGCTCTCGTGATCAAGAAACACAACAAAAGCTACAAGCGGAAACTAAAAAATTATACGCAGAAAATAATGTGAGCCCTTACGCAGGATGTTTGCCGCTTTTAGTACAAATGCCCGTTATGATGGCTTTGTATCAGGCAATTTTGCGAATTCCAGAGTTAAGATCAGGACATTTTTTATGGTTGAATTTGAGTCAATCCGATCCTTATTTCATTTTACCAATTCTTGCAGCGGTCTTTACTTTTGCAAGTAGCTATCTATCAAGTATGAGTCAACTAGAATCGAATGCATCATTAAAAATTATGAATTTTGCAATGCCTGTCATGATTTTTGTTATGGCATTAAATTTAGCGAGTGGTTTGTCTTTATATTGGGTTATTTCAAATGCTTTCCAAGTGATTCAAACATTGTTAATCAATAATCCATTTAAGATCCGCCGAGAAAGAGAAGAAGTTGCTCGACAAATTCGTGAAAGAGAACGGGCATTAGAAAAAGCTAAACATCCAAAGAAAAAACGAAAAAAATAAGGACAGATATGTTCGAAGCATATTAATTTTTATATAGAATACAACTGAGGAGGTCTAGAAGATGCCTGTTTATGAGGGTCCAACAATTGATGATGCAATCTCAAAAGGACTGCAAGCTTTAGGGGTGAAAAAAGAAGCTGTCGATATTGAAATTTTAACAGATGCAAAAAAAGGTTTCTTGGGAATGGGAAAAAAAGATGCTCGTGTTTCCATTGAACCAATTAACGTCGAAGAACCTGTAATTGCTGCTGAAACGAATAAAAAATCGACAGAAGAGGAACAAACATTTGCTGAAGAAAAAACAGAAGAAAAAATTCAACAAGCAGTTGAATCAAGTAGTTCTGACATTCAGCTAATTGATTTAGATGAAGAAGAAGCAATTAAAGAGCTGGCGCTTTATTTAACGAATGTTACCAATGACATGGGCGTACCGGCATTAGTAAAAATACAGCATGAAGCTAACGGTTTGATTGTTATGAATTTAGAAACGAGTAAGCAAGGTATGCTGATTGGTAAACATGGCAAGATATTAAATGCCTTACAATATTTAGCGCAGGTTTTTCTACATCGTGTAGCAAAAGAAAAGCTGTCTGTAGTCGTGAATGTTGGAAACTACCGCCAAAAACGCGAAGAAGTCTTAACACGGTTAGCACAGCGAACTGCAGAAAAAGTAAAAGAGACAGGGAGACCAGTCTTTTTGGAACCAATGCCAGCGTTTGAACGAAAAATGATTCATTCAGCTTTAAGTAAAGATGAATACATTAAAACTCATTCTGAAGGCGAAGATCCTTATCGTTACCTAGTTGTTGAACCAGCCAAAAAATATTTTTAGAAATCAGAGCTGTGCCAAATGTTTGGCTCAGCTTTTTCTTTAGCAAAATTTGAAAAATAAGGCTATTTCGACAGGTATGCTTGAATTGTCAATAAAAATATGCTAATCTTACACCAGAATTTTGTAGAAAAAGCAGTCAAAGTGCTCAATCTACTCCTTGATCAAGGGGTGGAGTAGGCACTTTTTTTATGTTCTTAATTCATTAGGAGGAAAAAAGTTGGCAGAGATTACCTTAGAATTTGATACGATTGCAGCAATTTCAACCCCGCCAGGTGAAGGCGCAATCAGCATTGTGCGCTTGAGCGGCGATCGGGCGGTAAAAATTGCAGATAGTGTCTATAACAGCGGAAAAAAATGTTTGTTAGATGTGCCATCACATACGATTCATTATGGGCACATTATTGACCCCGCGAATCAGCAAGTAGTTGATGAAGTAATGGTCAGTGTTATGCGGGCACCGAAGACGTTTACACGTGAGGATATTGTAGAAATAAACTGTCATGGTGGAATTGTAGTGGTCAATCAATTACTGCAGCTTATCTTACGTTCTGGAGCACGCTTAGCTGAACCAGGTGAATTTACTAAAAGAGCCTTTTTAAATGGTCGAGTAGATCTTTCTCAGGCAGAAGCGGTAATGGATTTGATTCGAGCAAAAACAGATCGGGCAATGAATGTTGCAATTAATCAATTAGACGGCAACTTGTCTCATTTAATTCGTCAACTACGTCAAGAGATATTAGAGACGTTAGCACAGGTAGAAGTAAATATCGATTATCCAGAATATGATGATGTGGAAGAATTAACTACCCAATTATTATTAGAAAAAGCACAACAAGTCGGGCAGCAAATTGATGCTTTGTTATTGAACGCTAAACAAGGAAAAATTTTGCGTGAGGGATTGAGTACAGCCATCATTGGTCGTCCCAATGTCGGTAAATCAAGCTTGCTAAATTATCTTTTACATGAGGAAAAAGCGATCGTGACAGAGATTGCTGGGACGACACGCGACGTAATTGAAGAATATGTTAATGTACGTGGTGTACCTTTGAAATTGATTGATACCGCAGGAATCAGAGAGACAGATGATGTGGTAGAACGAATTGGTGTGGAACGCAGTCGTAAAGCGTTAAGTGAAGCAGACTTAATACTACTGGTGTTGAATCAAAGCGAAGCACTAACGGCAGAAGATAAAGAATTATTAGAAGCTACCAAAGGGTTAAAACGAATTGTTTTATTAAATAAGACGGATCTGCCAAGTCAATTATCACCACAAGATCTTAAATCCTATCTTAGTGAAGATGAAGTATTTGCAATATCTGTTTTGGAAAAAGCGGGTTTGGATCAATTAGAAGAGGCAATCGCAAAACTTTTCTTTGGAGGTCAGACAGCTGAAAAAGATGCTACTTATGTATCGAATACGCGGCATATTGCCTTGCTGGAAAAAGCAGGACAATCATTAAAAGAAGTTCACAATGGTATTATGGCAGGCATGCCAGTAGATCTAGTTCAAATAGATATGACACGTTGTTGGGATTATTTAGGTGAAATTGTTGGCGATAGTGTACAAGACGAACTGATTACGCAATTATTCAGTCAATTTTGTTTAGGAAAATAAAGAGGGAGATGCTACATGGAATATCAAGCAGGAACATATGATGTAATCGTTGTGGGTGCAGGACATGCCGGTTCTGAAGCGGCATTAGCAGCAGCACGTATGGGACAAAAGACCCTATTGATTACTATCAATTTAGATATGGTGGCATTTATGCCATGTAATCCCTCCATTGGTGGTCCAGCCAAGGGAGTGGTTGTAAGAGAAATCGATGCACTTGGTGGCGAGATGGGACGTAATATTGATAAAACATATATCCAAATGCGGATGTTAAATACAGGTAAGGGTCCCGCAGTAAGAGCTCTGCGTGCACAAGCAGATAAGCACGCTTATGCGGAAGAAATGAAACACACGATTGAAAAAGAAGTCAATCTAACCTTGAAACAAGGTGTTGTTGATCGTTTAGTTGTGGAAGAAGGAATCTGTAAAGGTGTTGTAACATCAACAGGCGCTGTCTATTCAGCTAAAGCAGTAATAATCACTGCAGGTACAGCTTTACGCGGTGAGATTATTATCGGTGAGTTGAAATATTCGTCAGGTCCAAACAATTCACAACCATCCATCAAGTTAGCAGATCATTTACAAGAACTTGGGTTAGAGATTCATCGTTTTAAAACAGGGACACCTCCACGAGTGAAATCAGGCTCGATTGACTATAGTAAAACAGAAATTCAGCCTGGTGACGAAAGACCTAATCATTTTAGTTATCAAACACCAGATAGCCAATATTTACAAGAGCAGATTCCATGTTGGTTAACATATACAAATTTGAAAAGCCATGAAATCATTCAAAATAATTTACATCGTGCGCCAATGTTTACAGGAATTGTTGATGGTGTAGGTGCCCGTTATTGTCCTTCCATCGAAGATAAGATCGTACGTTTTGCTGATAAAGAACGCCACCAATTATTCTTAGAACCAGAAGGTCGTCATACAGAAGAAGTCTATGTTCAGGGATTGTCAACATCGTTACCGGAGGATGTGCAAAATGAAGTCCTGCATTCGATTGAAGGCCTGGAAAAGGCTGAAATGATGCGAACCGGCTATGCTATCGAATATGATATGGTCGCTCCTCATCAATTACGCCCAACACTTGAAACAAAAGTGATTGAAAATCTTTATACAGCTGGACAAACGAATGGAACAAGTGGCTATGAAGAAGCTGCTGGTCAAGGATTGATGGCCGGAATTAATGCTGCATTAAAGATTCAAGGAAAAGAACCGTTCATTATGAAACGCAGCGACGGGTATATTGGAGTTATGATTGATGATTTGGTGACGAAAGGAACGAATGAACCTTATCGATTATTAACATCAAGGGCAGAATATCGTTTGATTTTACGTCATGATAATGCAGATTTACGTTTAACAGAAATCGGGCATGAGATTGGATTAGTAGAAGAGGAGAACTATCAAGCATATTTGATTAAAAAGGCGCATATCGAAGCAGAAATGGCTCGGTTACAGTCGATTCGGATAAAACCCAGCGAAGAAGTTCAAAGCTTTCTAAGAGCTAAAAATAGCGCAGAATTAAAAGATGGTGTTTTAGCGAGCGACTTTTTGAAACGCCCGGAAATCTCTTACCAAGAATTGCTACAGTTCATTCCTGCGAATGAGGAGTTAACAGAAAAAGAAGTAGAACAGGTAGAAATTCAAATTAAGTATGAGGGCTATATCAAAAAAGCGATGGAAAAAGTAGAAAAATTGAAGCGAATGGAAGCAAAGCGTATCCCAGAACGAATCGATTATGAGGCAATTAATGGTTTAGCTACAGAAGCAAAGCAAAAACTTCAAAAAATTCAGCCAGAAACAATCGCTCAAGCTAGTCGTATCAGTGGTGTAAATCCTGCTGATATTAGTATTCTGATGGTTTATATTGAACAAGGGAAGATTGCTAAAGTGGGTAGTACAACTGAGTGATGTAAGTCGAAAGCCATATTAAAACGCAATATGAACGCACAAGAAGAGGACAATCCCAAACGGTTTGTCCTCTCAGACTGTAGACAAAGTCCATTTTATGGATGCTGTCTACAGTTTTTTCTTTTATAATGGATTTATGAAACCGAATACAGGAGGGATAGTTTATGATGTCCAAAAACAATACGAATGGTAGAAACCAATTCGCGATGCTCACGATTGACGATCTGGTTCCTCATGATCACCTTGTTCGAAAGATTGATGCGGCGATTGATTTTGAGTTCATTTATCCAATTGTTGAAGAGACTTATTCAACTTTAGGACGACCAAGCATTGACCCCGTTATTCTTATCAAATTAGTGTTTATCCAATACCTCTTTGGGATTCGCTCCATGCGACAAACAATTAAGGAAGTCGATACCAATGTCGCTTATCGTTGGTTTTTAGGATTTTCCTTCGAAGAAGACATCCCGCATTTTTCCACTTTTGGTAAAAATTATGTCCGGAGGTTTCGAGAAACCACGTTGTTTGAAGACATTTTTGCTTATATTTTGGGACAAGCAGTCAAAGCAGGCTTTGTGACAGAAGATAACTTATACTTTGATTCGACGCACATCAAAGCCAATGCCAATAAACATAAGTTCACGAAGGAAATGACTCATGACGAAGCGAAAGCCTATAAAGATGAATTAGAAGATGAAATCAATCGTCAACGAATCGTAGCAGGAAAACGCCCTTTTACTTTGGACTTAGAAAAGGAAGTGGAGCTGAAAGAAAGAAAAATAAGTAAGGCCGATCCAGAAAGTGGCTACTATGTCAAAGGCGAACGAGAAAAACAGTTTGCTTATTCTGCCCATACATCCTGCGATGACAACGGATTTGTTCTTAGCACGATCGTGACTCCCGGAAATATCCATGACAGTCAAGTCGCGTTCCAACTCGTCAAACAATCGAAGAGACTTTTTCCAGAAATCAAACGAGTGGTTGCGGATGCTGGCTATAAGACCCCGAAGTTTGTTCACTTTTTGACACACTGGAAACTTCGGCCAATTTTACCCTACTCACGCCCGAGAGGAAAGAAAGGGTTGTTACCAAAAAAGGAATTTGTCTATGATGAGTGTCACGATTGCTATCTTTGTCCTAACGATCAAATGTTAAAATTTTCTACAGTCAACCGAGAGGGCTATCGAGAATACAAATCAAATCCGAAAAAATGCATAAGTTGCCCGTTGCTAAGAAGCTGCACGAAAAGTAAAAATCATCAAAAAGTGATCACACGACACGTTTGGGCGAATTTGATGGATGAAATTGAGCAGCTTCGCCTGACAGATTTGAATAAAGAGATTTACAAAAAGAGAAAAGAAACGATCGAGCGAATATTTGCAGATGCAAAAGAGAAGCATGGGATGCGTTGGACCAAGTATCGAGGCTTGGAAAAAGTCGCGACGCATACGATGCTAGTGTTTGCTGCAATGAATTTGAAGAAACTGGCCACGTGGCTATGGAAAGGCAAAGAGCCTTTATTTTTTTTGCTCTGAATTTCGAAAGGAAATGTATAAAAAGACGTCCCAAACTCGAATTACGAGTTTGAGACGTCTTTTGTCTACAGTCTGAGGACAATCCCAAACGGTTTGTCCTCTTTTTCAATCTACAAAATAAGTAATTCTATAAAAAGAGACATCCATAAACAAACTGGTATTATACACATTTGTTTATGGATGTATTCAGATTCGTTTAATTCAATTTTAGTGTTGCCAGCATTTTACGTAATTCGACAACAGGAACCTGTCCAGGAGCAGATGCCGTTCCAGCAGAGCCAAACGTTGCTGCAGAACCGAAAACTTGTCCAGAAACGCGGCTGACCATTCCAAGTGCTCCCATTGACATAGTAATTAACGGAACTTTAGCGAACTCTTCATACATTTCACGAGTAGCTGCTAATAAAGTTAACACATCAGCAGAATTATTTGGCATTACAGCAATTTTACAGATGTCTGCGCCTTTATCTTGCATAGCACGTAAACGAGTAACTAATTCATTTTTTTCAGGTGTTTTATCAAAATCGTGATTGCACATAATAATTTTAATTCCGTTTTGATGAGCCAATTCAATGGTTTCAGCAACTTCTTTTTCTGGCATGAATAACTCCACATCCAATAAGTCTAATTCACCCTCGGCTATGATGGTTTTATAAAGGTTAAAGTATTCTTCATCCGAAAGTTCACAGACCCCGCCTTCTTTTTTCGTACGAAAGGTAATTAACAAGGGTTTGTTTAAGATAGCCTTCAAATTATGTGAAAGGGTAGCGACAGATTGTGGATCTTGAACATGTTCAAAGAAATCAATTCGCCACTCCACTAGATCACAATCTAATGTACGAACCTTTTCTGCCTCATCTAATAAATCCTCTTTTGTTTTTCCAACTATTGGTACGATAATTTTTGGCAAACCTTCGCCTATCGTAACTTGATCAATCGTTACTGTTTTCATTTGATTCCTCCTAATCTTTAAATAAAAGTTCTTTAATATAATCGACGGGCATGTCTTCTCCGGTGAACAGTTTAAAGGCAGCGGCTCCTTGATAAAGCATCATACCAAGTCCATTGATCGCTTTTTTTGCGCCATGTTCTTTAGCGAATTTCAACAACTTCGTTTCACGAGGAGAGTAGACCACATCAAAAACAACTAAGTCTGGACGGATCATAGCGGGATCATTAATCAAACTCATATCTTCCAAGGGTTTCATTCCAATACCTGTTGCATCGATGTAAATAGCACTTTCTGCGATAGATGCCTTGAAACTATCTTGATCCGCTAAATCCGTCACAGATGCTAGACAATCAGTGTTTTCGTTAATTTTTCGAGCAGTTTCTTCAGCATTTGGGAAAACAGCATCGTTAGCATTAAAGATTCGTAACTCTTTGGCACCATCAAAAGCAGCTTGGATTGCAATAGCTGTACCAGCGCCTCCAGCCCCCGTTAAGGTAATGATTTGGTCCTTTACTTCGACGCCCTCATCTTTCAGAGCTTCCATTGCTCCTATCCCATCTGTATTGTACCCTACAAGATGTCCTTTACCATCAATATTAGTAACAGTATTAACGGCTCCAATTAGAGCAGCTTCAGGTGATACTTCATCTAAATAAGGGATAATGGCTTGTTTATTAGGCATTGAAACGTTTGATCCTCGGATGCCTAAGGCGCGAATTCCTTGTACCGTATCTTTTAATTCATTATTTCCTACTTCAAAGGCTAAATAAGCGTAATCCAGTCCCAATTTCGCAAAGGCTTCATTATGCATTGTTGGTGACATGCTGTGGCGAATTGGGGTAGCGATTAGACTAATTAATAATGTGTGTCCAGTAAGTCTTTCTGTCATAGCAGAGTTCCTCTTTTCTATATTTTTATTGCTCAATTTTTCTCAATCGAAGCGTTCTCTATTTTTTAGTTATTATGAAATTAATCACAATCTACAATTTCTATTGTAGATTTTAATGGGTTGGAAAACTAATGCTTTATATTGATAAAATCAATAAAGCAAATAAATAAAACGATTAGCTCAAGACTAATCGTTTTATCAATTTATTGTAGCGATGAACAATCACAAATGAAGCCATTAGGCCAATGATATTTAAAAGAACGACAAACCAAAAAACATAGGTAATTCCTTGTTCACTGATCACGCCTGTAATATAAGGAGTAACCATGATAGAGACAGAAGTGGCAAGTGAATAATAACTGGTGTACTTGCCTTTCTTTTTTGGAAATAACTCTAGCATTAGGGCTAGTCCTAACTGCCAAATTCCGCCAGCCGCAAAGATTCCGATACAAATAGCTGATATAACTACCGTTATGAAGTTTGGAGATAGAAGCATCAAGAGTAAAGATATTCCAGAAATTAAAAGACAGAAACAGATAAATTTAGGAATATTGATCCCTTTTTTTACTATACCAGAAGTAAAAAATACGGAAATAAAGGAGCCAGTACTGTAAAGACTAACGAAAATTAGGCTATTTTCATGGGAAACGATCTGCATACTTTCAGCATATTGAGGAATCCATAAGATGAAAATATTAAATAATGAGACAGAAACAAAAGAAAAAACCAATAAAGCGATGCCATCTATTTTAAATTTTCCTCGATTTTTAGGTTCAACAGTTGTTGTAATTTCAGTGTCTTTCTTTATGATTGTTGTAGAATTGGGAAAACGTGCAAAAAGTAGATAGAACATGTTTACAAATAAACACACTGCGCACAGGATAAATGGCCATCCAAAAAACAGCTTATGTTGTAGCAAATAACGCGTAATAAAGGGCAAAAGAAATTGACCAAGAGAGATAAAAGCCTTATTTAAGACACTTAATGAACTATTTACTCGTTCATCTGGATAAGCCTCGACGAGTGTTGGATAAGTACTAGTATCTAGAAAAGCATTACTAACACCACCAAACATTGCTAAGAAAAATGCTAGCTGATAACTAGGACTTAAAAGCATGCCACAAAAGAAAATCATATATGAAACGATAGCAATTAACACGGTTTTTTTTCGTCCGAATTTATCTGAAAAATAACCAGAAAAATACAAGCTCAATATTCTTCCAAGTCCAATGGCACTCATAACTAATGTTACTTGTGCAGTTGAAGCCTGCCAATGTATTCTCAAATTTGTCATATTTTGAGATAAAATAATGGCAGCCATTCCTTGAAAAATATAATTAAAATACAGGCTAGAAATTAAAAGATGGTACTTCTCTTTTTTCATAAGAGACTCCTTTCATGTGATATGTTTCACTTGAAGTCACCCACATAGTAACGCAATTTTATTATGAAAACTAATGATTTATATCAATAAAATTGATAAAATCTATTTATCAAATAAGTAGTTACCTTTTAGTGGGGTGAAGTAATGAATTTGCGACAATTAGAGTTTTTTGTAATATTGGCCCAAACAGAACATATGACACAAGCTGCGAAAGAATCGAATACATCACAGCCTAATATCAGTCATGCAATGACGATGCTAGAACAAGAGATAGGTGTTAGACTATTTGAAAAAAAGGGACGAAATATTCAATTGACCCGCCACGGACGGATTTTTTACGAGTATGTCGCACCAGCATTGGTTGAGATAGAAAAAGGCCAACGTAAATTGCAGGAGATGGTCGATCCTGATTCTGGTGAAATTCAATTTGGATTCATTTTTACAATGGGAGCAAATCTGGCACCAAAATTAACACAATCTTTTCATGAGAAAGGCCATCAAAAAATTAATTTTGAATTTCAGCAGGGAAACTCCAATCAAATTATTCAAATGTTGCTTGAGGATCGCATAGATATTGGGATTTGTTCAAAAGTAAGTAACGATTCCGAATTAATTTATCAAATTTTAACACAGGAAGAGATGGTAGTGGTAGTCCCATTAGAGCATCCTTTGGCAAAATATGACACTATTTCTTTGGTGGAGACCATCAAATATCCATATGTCTACTATAGTAAGCAAAGTGGATTACGCCCGTATCTAAATCAACAAATAAAAAAACTAAATTTAGATTTAGATATTGTTTGTGAATTGGAAGAAGATCATAGTATTTTAGGCTTTGTGGGTCAAAATTATGGGATAGCTATAATGCCTAATATTCCATCAATCAGGTCTTTTCCTGTTAAAAAAATAAAGATTACAGATGAGCTGGACGATCGGAACATTTACTTAGCGGTGAAAAAAAATAATTTAGAAATTCCGGTTTTGAAAAAATTTTACGATTTCTGTTTAGAAAATGCGAATAAAAAGTGGGATTAAGCCTTTCTTAATCTCTATGTGAAACATACGTAAACCATTGCATGTAAAGCAATAATGCGTTAAAGTAGAGGATAGTCTGTGAAACATTTTGCTGTTTCACGAAAATGAAAGGATTTCTTATGACACCAGAAGAATTTCAATTGGAATTAAGTAAGCAAGGAATTGAACTAAACGATAAACAAATGGAACAATTTGCGGCTTATTTCCGTTTATTAGTTGAATGGAATCAAAAGATGAACCTTACGGCGATTACTGAACACAAAGAAGTTTATCTAAAGCATTTTTATGATTCTATCACATTGGCGTTTTTAGATACGTTTAAACCTGAAGGACAACTGTGCGATGTAGGATCAGGTGCTGGCTTTCCTAGTTTACCGTTAAAAATTGTTTTTCCAGATTTAGAAGTGACAATAGTTGATTCTCTGAATAAACGAATCACTTTTTTAGCAACATTGGTAGAAGAACTGCAGTTGGATGGTGTGCATCTTTACCATGATAGAGCAGAATCTTTTGGAAAAAATTCAAAATTTCGTGAAGGATTTGATTTTGTAACTGCTAGAGCAGTAGCGAGATTGAATGTATTGACGGAGCTTTGCTTACCGTTAGTCGAAAAGGAAGGCTATTTCTTTGCCTTAAAAGCAGCAAAAAGCGAAGAAGAATTATCTGAAGCGAAGCATGCAATTGCTCTTTTAGGAGGTAAATTGATTAACGCAGAAGATGTTTCATTACCCAATGGTGATACGCGTCATATTATTACAGTGCAAAAAAAGAAAGAGACACCAAAAAAATATCCTCGTAAACCAGGTTTGCCTAATAAGCAGCCGATAAAATAATTCATTTAAGTAGTACAACTTATTTTCCATTTGGGAATAAATTTTTTAGTAGGAACTAGGAGGAAATTAGATGGCACGGATCATATCTGTTGCAAACCAAAAAGGCGGGGTCGGTAAAACGACAACGACTGTTAATTTGGGTGCGTGCTTAGCGTATGATGGAAAGAAAGTCTTGTTAATCGACAGCGACGCACAAGGAAACGCTACGAGTGGCTTAGGTGTGCGTAAGCCTGATGTGAAACAAGATATTTATGACGTTTTAGTAAATGAGGTCCCCATCAAAGAAACGATTATAAAAACCTCAAGAGAAAATCTATCAATCGTACCCGCTACGTTACAATTAGCAGGAGCGGAAATTGAATTAACATCAATGATGGCTCGGGAATCTCGTTTAAAAAGTGCTTTAGCAGAAGTTAGCGATGAATATGACTTTATTTTAGTGGACTGCCCCCCATCATTGGGACATTTAACCATTAATGCATTTACTGCTAGCGATGCTATCTTAATTCCTGTTCAATGTGAATATTATGCATTGGAAGGATTGAGTCAGCTTTTAAATACCGTTCGTTTGGTTCAAAAACATTTTAACCCGGGATTAGAAATCGAAGGCGTACTGTTAACCATGTATGATGCCCGAACAAACCTTGGTGCAGAAGTGGTTGAAGAAGTTCGTCGCTATTTTCAGGAAAAGGTTTATGATACGATTATTCCAAGAAATGTCCGTTTATCTGAAGCACCTAGCCATGGTAAGCCTATTATTGATTATGATCCACGCTCGAAAGGTGCAGAAGTTTATCAAGCTCTAGCAAAGGAAGTGTTAGTTCGTGAGCAAAAATAAAGGATTAGGACGCGGAATTGATGCCTTATTTCAAGATCTTTCTGAGATTGAAGAAGTAGACATGAAGAAAGATCAAGTGATTGAAATTCCTTTAAGTGATTTACGCCCCAACCCCTATCAACCACGGAAATCTTTTGACGAAACCACTTTGCAGGAATTAGCAAACTCAATTGAACAATCTGGCGTCTTTCAACCGATTATCGTAAGGAAGTCCGCTGTAAAGGGATATGAACTAATTGCCGGTGAACGTCGCTTCCGTGCTTCTAAATTAGCAGGTAAGGAAACAATTCCAGCCATCATTCGGGAGTTTGATGAGGAAGCCATGATGCAAATTGCTGTGTTGGAGAATTTGCAAAGAGAAGACCTTAATCCCTTAGAAGAGGCAGAAGCCTATGAAATGCTAATGAAGAATTTAAAACTTACGCAAGCTGATGTAGCAAATCGTTTAGGGAAAAGTCGCCCCTATATCGCAAATTACTTACGTTTGTTGACGTTACCTAAGTTAGTTAAAGAAATGGTGCAAGATGAACGCTTATCAATGGGCCAAGCGCGTACCTTGTTAGGTTTAAAGAAAAAAGATCAAATTTTGAAACTAGCAAACCGTGCAGTAAAAGAAAATTTGACAGTGCGTCAGTTAGAACAGATTGTTAATGAGTACAATGAGGGGAAAGCAAAGGATAAGAAAAAGGTTCCTCGCTTATCCAAGGAAAAACCCTACTATTTGCGTGAAAGTGAAGACAGGCTGATGGACAAGTTTGGAACGGGTGTAGAAATTGTTGAAAAAGACGGTAAAGGTAAAATTTCGATTGAGTATCTATCCCCATCAGATCTTACACGTATCTTAGATATTTTGAATATCCATTTTGATGAATCATAAATGTGTGTATAGCCAAAAGAATGAATAGAATCGAGGAGGTTTGCCAGATGTATGATTTAGGTGATATCGTTGAGATGAAAAAACCACATGCCTGCCAGACAAATCGCTGGGAGATCATTCGCATGGGTGCAGATATCAAAATCAAATGTGTAAATTGTGGACATATTGTCATGATGACACGCCGTGATTTTGAAAAGAAAATGAAAAAAATCCTTGAGAAGAAAAATGATTTGACTCAAGAATAATTCCTTAGTAGAGAAAGAGTGAAGTTAACCATGGCCTTAACAGCCGGAATTGTAGGGTTACCTAATGTTGGTAAGTCTACCTTATTTAATGCAATTACTAAAGCAGGTGCAGAGGCTGCTAATTATCCTTTCGCAACAATTGATCCAAATGTTGGAATGGTAGAAGTACCTGATTGGCGTTTAGAACGCTTAACTGAATTGGTACATCCTAAAAAAACTGTACCGACAACCTTTGAATTTACAGATATAGCAGGCATTGTAAAAGGTGCCAGCAAAGGTGAGGGTCTAGGTAACCAATTTTTGAGCCACATCCGTCAAGTTGATGCTATCTGTCATGTTGTTCGGTGTTTTGATAATGAAAACATCACCCATGTTGAGGGACGTGTGGATCCGTTAGAAGATATAGAAACAATCAACCTAGAGTTGGTCTTAGCTGATTTAGACTCAATCAATAAACGGTATGCTCGTGTAGCAAAAGTAGCAAAAACAAAAGAAAAAAACGCTGTGGCAGAATTAGCTGTATTAGATAAGTTAAAGCCTGTTTTAGAAGAAGGACAATCTGCCAGAACGATTGAATTTACTGAAGAAGAACAAAAAATTGTCAAAGGCTTGTTCTTATTAACAAGTAAACCTGTTCTTTACGTAGCTAATGTTGATGAGGATACAGTAGCTAGTCCAGATGATAATGAGTATGTGCAAACTGTGCGGAATTTTGCAGCGAGTGAACATTCAGAAGTAATTGTTGTTTGTGCCGAAGCAGAAGAAGAAATTGCTGAGTTAGAAGATGAAGACAAAGTAGAGTTTCTAGAGGCGATGGGAATTGAAGAATCAGGATTAGATCAATTGATTCGTGCCGCATATGATTTACTAGGTCTAGCAACTTACTTTACAGCAGGGGAACAAGAAGTTCGAGCATGGACTTTCCGAAAGGGAACTAAAGCTCCTCAAGCAGCAGGAATCATCCATACAGATTTCGAACGTGGATTTATTCGAGCTGAAACGGTCTCTTTTGAAGACTTAAATAAATATGGCAGTATGCACGCAGCAAAAGAAGCTGGACGTGTCAGATTAGAAGGAAAAGATTATGTCGTACAAGATGGCGATGTAATGCTGTTCCGTTTCAACGTTTAGGGAGGAAAGAAACAATGGAACCAGAAAAGTTACAAACGTTGCAAGCAGAAAACGTTCAACTTGAAGAGAAGCTTACTAAGCGTAACGAGCAATACATTTTTGACTTGAAAAAAGCGTTAAAGGCAGCAAATTTGACGGATGAACAAACTATCGTAGCCTTAAACGAGATGCTTCCCACTTTAGTGGAGGAACAAAAATCTGGGAAGACAGCCCGACAATTATTCGGAACGGTTTCTGAACGACTTGATGCGATTGTCAATAAACCCGCTGAACAAAAAAAATCGACTACTGCTTCATTGATGTGGCTAGATAATTTTCTATTGTTATTTGGGTTATTAGGAATATTATCAGGTATTATGGGGATGTTTGTTTCACGTGGAACACAAATGGTGACTTATGGGTTAACAACATTAATCGTAGCTTCCGCAGTCGGAGGATTAGTTTTCTACATGATGTATATATTCTTTTACCAATTTGAACAACCAGGAGCAGATAAATCAAAAAAACCAAAAACTTGGAAGTCCATTCTTATGTTAGTTTCAGTTACACTAGTATGGTTCTTAGTCTTTAATGGGGCAGCATTGTTACCTCCAACGGTAAATCCTATTCTAGATCCAATGTTAATGGTTATTTTATCAGCTCTTGCCTTAGCACTACGTTATTACTTGAAAAAACGTTTCGGAATTGTTAGTAGTTTAGCAACCGCACCACGTAGATAGTAAAAGAAGCTAGATTCTGTTGAATCTAGCTTCTTTTTTCGGCTCTTCGTCAATGAGTGTTGGTGAAGAAATTCAATAGAATAATCAAGTCATTCACACGGCTAGGCAGCTCTTCTGTCTAGCCGTGTTGTCGTTCTGGTCTTGTTCATTTGGGTGGTTTTCTTGAAATACTTTCCGCGATACAAAAAGATTCGTTCTCGGTAGTTTTGGAAGTTTCTAAAGCCATAGGCCATTCGTTTTAGTACTTTGATATGGTTGTTCAAACATTCCAGTGGCCCGTTGGAATAGGGAACCCGCAACGCGCGTTTGATTTCTGTTTGGTACTTTTTGAAGGTCGTAATCACTGGTTGGTAGTGTTCTGGTAACTCTTTGTAATTTTCCTTTAAAAGCTTCGTGAAATCAGGAACATCTCGTCTTCTGATAGCGGACAGAAAGTGCTGATAGACTTCGTAGCCTTGCTTTAAGGAGTCATCGTAAGACAACAGGCGATCGACGATTTCTGCTTCCGTTAGATGTGCCCGAAAAGAAGGTCGCCAGTAGCGGTGTCTCCCCTTCAATTCCCACGCATTCTTTTGAAGCAGTTTCCAGTATTTCTTTAAGTGTTTTGAACGAGTATCGCCTTTTTTAAAGGATTTCATTACTTGAATTCGGTGGTTGGTAAAGGCTCGACCAATGTGTTGGCTGATATGAAAGCGATCGGCGACGATTCGGGCATTCGGAAAACAATCTTTCACCAATGTACGATAAGGTGTATAGAAATCTGAAACCACTAGACGTACTTGTTCCCGTACCTTTCTGGGATAACGCAAGAAATAGTCGCGTAAAGGATCGAGTTGACGATTTTCCACAATGTCGATCAGTTGATGGGTTTTGCCATCCATCATGACAAAGCTCATAGCACCCGAGACATTTTTCACTGATTTGAATTCATCAAAACACAACACTTCTGGCAGTGGCTGGTTCAAAGAAATGGTTTTAGGCCGAAGGCTGCGAAGGATCCGAATAACCGTTGTTGGAGAAACGTGTTTCATGCGTGCAATCAAGGACATAGAAAGAGGCTCACTTAATAGTTCGAGAACGGCTTGTTTGACTCTGCGGGCAATGGAGCAGTGACGATCACTAATCGAATCTTCGGCTAAAAAAGTTTTTCCACAGTGTTTACACTTAAAGCGTTGCTTGTTTATCCGCAGAATCGTCTTGTAGTTACTGACGTCATTTAATAGGATAGAGACTTTCTTCCAGCCCCATTTAATGATCGTTTGATCATTTTCATAGCGGCAATGAAAGCATTCCTCTGGTCGATAGGTTAATGTGCCATCAAAAACAAAACAGGTCTCGTCATTGATTCGCTCTTTGCGAAAGGCATTCTCATGAAAGGTAAGATTTAGGTCTAGAATATCTAGTAACTCTTTGGTAAACTCTGAATAGGACATCTTGAAACACTCCTTTGAATGGTTTTCGTCGACTTTATTCTAAAGGATTTCAAGGTGTCTGTTTGCGTTTATTAGAAAAAAAGAAAAAGTGTTGGCAACAGAAGGTGTCACCAACACTAGATATTATAGAGCCCTTTTTTCTATCCTTTTTTTGTTACTTCAGCAATTAATTTTGCTATACTTTGTTGTTGATATTCTTTGGTAGCTTGCTGTATTATTTTTTGCTGAGTTGCTTGATCCATAGACGGATTCTGTATCATAGCCGCTTCAACTTTTTCTTGAACGAACTTCTTCGCATCATTTTGCATAGAAGTTTTATTTTTAGTTACTAGTTTTGTCAGTTCTTTTGCTTGGTCTGTACTTAATACAAGCCAGTCCTTTTGGACATTGAACGTATTTTTTTCATTAATCAATTGATGATTTTTACTAGAAAGTCCAAACCAAAATTTTGCAATCTCGTTTTTATATACCCAATATGTTTTAGCAGTAACTAGCTTTGTCCTTACTTGATTTTTTTTCACACGGTTACTTACATGGTCTGTTCCAGTTGTTTTAGGTTTTTTCTGAGATTCATTGGTTTTGTATAAATAAATTTTTTCTGTTCCATTACCAAGTGGTTGATAGAGTAACATCTTCATATCCTTATTGTCTGCTGTAGAAGTTAATGTCTGGGTGGTCGTTTCGGTTACTTTTTTCATTCCATAGTGATAATGGTCATTAGCAGTAATAAATCCTAAACTAATTAAGAAAATTCCTGCAAAAATTATTGAAAGAAATGTTTGCCAAGTCTTTTTAGCAAAAATATTTGTTAAAGCAAAAGCTAGCACACTGATAATGGTTATCGCGAAGATCATTTTGCCACTCCTCCCTCTGCTTTAGTATTGGCTTTCAAGAAAAATGTAATAATGAAACCAATGACCCCAAATATTACTGCTACATAGAAAGCGGCGTGATAGCCAGATAATGTAGCACTAATAGCTTGATTCTTGTAGGTTAAAGGTAAAGTCTTTAATAAATGGGCTGCAGGTAAATTACCTTTTGTGACATTTGTTAGCACGCTGATCAATATTGCTGTTCCTATAGAACTTGCTACTTGTCGGAAGGTGTTGTTCACAGCTGTACCATGACTGATCAAATTCATTGGTAAAGCGTTCATTCCTGAAGTTGTAACAGGCATCATAACCATTGAAATTCCAAACATACGCATTGCATATAAAATGACGATCATAGCGATTGGTGTTTCGGAAGTTAAAAAGGCAAATGGTAAAGTAGCTGCCGTTAAAATTAACATCCCGCTTATTGCTAGGCGTTTTGCACCGTACTTATCAAAAATTGACCCAGTAATTGGCATCATTAAGCCCATGACTAAGGCACCGGGTAGTAGCATTAAGCCAGAATGGAAAGCCGATTCTCCACGGATATTTTGAATATATAAAGGAAGTACCATTTCAGCACCAACCATTGCCATATTGACGACTCCACTTAAAATAGCCGCAATTGTAAATATAGGTGATTTAAATACACGAAGTTCTAAGAATGGGTGTTCCAAATGTAGTTGTCGCCATACAAAGAGTCCGATCACTATCACACCGACAACTAAAAATCCAATAACTTTAACACTGCCCCACCCATCATTACCAACAGAAGAAAAACCATATAATAGGTTTCCGAAACCAATCGTTGATAAAAGAGCTGACAGTATGTCAATACTTGGGTTAGATAATTGAATGACACTTTTCATTAAAAAAGTAGCTAGAACTAAAACTAAAATGACAATCGGAATTACCATGCCGAAAAGATCACGCCAAGTATAGTGATCAATGATCCAACCAGATAAGGTAGGGCCTAAGGCAGGAGCAAGACCAATAACAATTCCGGCCATCCCCATTGCGGATCCGCGTTTTTCAGGTGGAAAGATAGATAGCATGATATTCTGCAATAGAGGCATGGAGATACCGACGCCGGCAGCTTGAATCAATCTTCCAATTAATAATGTAGAAAAGTTCGGTGCAACGAAACATGTAATGGTTCCAATCAAAAAAATAGTCATAGCTGATAAGTACAATTTTTTTGAACTGAATTTATTAATTAGCCAAGCACTGATTGGGATCATAATCCCGTTTACTAGCAAGAAGCCAGTAGTTAGCCATTGAACACTAGAAGCAGATATATCAAAAGCTTTCATTAGTGCTGGAAAAGCTGTTGTTAATAAAGTTTGGTTTAACACCGTACAAAAAGTTCCTATTAATAGCACCACGACTAGTAAAGAACGATTGTAAGGTTTTCCATAAATATCGACCGTTTGATTATTACTCACGATCTAACGCCTTCTCTCTTTTTGAAAATTTTCAGAAACAATAAATGTTCGTTTGTTACTTTACTGCGATTAGAATTTTTTGTCAACTTACTTGACACGTTTGTTATTGAAAGTATAATCGGAGGGGAAGAGAGGGATGCATCGTGAAAAATAATACGGTCAAGCAGCTCCTAGAAAGTGATGACTTGTTAGTAGGAATCAGTGAGTTAAGTAAAGTAACTGGTGTTTCGCCACGTCAAATTCGTTATTGGGAACAAAAGGGATTCATTAGCTCTACAGGTGAAAAAAGTGGCAATCGAAAATTTAAATTACCAATGGTAATTAAAGTTGAGATTATCAAACATTTTCTCGACGAAGGGTACACATTGACTGCTGCAGTTAATAAAGCTCAAGAACGTCAAAATAATATTCATCAAGCAAAGGTGTTATTACGTGAGATTTTTAAGGATATCCAACAAGTTGGTGAACGGTATTTAATTATTCGTTTAGATAACTTTGAAAATAAAGAAGGTTTCTATTTAATTCGAGATACTCTTAAGAATAAGGTAACCTATCAAATAGTTGATGCCGATAGCGAGATAACTACTGATTTGCTTGAAAAATGGTTCTAATCTGTAGAAAAATAAAGGTTAGATGAGGATTTCGGTACAAGTTATTGACTTCACTCGATGGTTCTGTTAGTTTCTTTATTAAAAATAATTCTGGGGAGTGGTAACGAACAATGTCTAATTGGGAAACGAAATTTGCAAAAAAAGGTCTGACTTTTGATGATGTTTTGTTGATACCGGCTGAGAGTCATGTATTGCCAAATGAAGTGGATATGAGTGTGCAGTTGGCGAAAAATATCAAATTGAACATTCCGTTGATGAGTGCAAGTATGGATACAGTTACAGATAGTAAAATGGCTATTGCTATGGCTCGACAAGGTGGATTAGGAGTTATCCATAAAAATATGAGTATTGCTGCCCAAGCAGATGAGGTTCGTAAAGTAAAACGTTCAGAGAGTGGGGTCATTATTGATCCATTTTTCTTAACACCAGAACACAAAGTACAAGATGCTGAAGATTTAATGAGTCGATACCGTATTAGTGGTGTACCCATTGTAGAAACTTTAGAAAATCGAAAGTTAGTTGGTATCATCACGAATAGAGATATGCGTTTTGTAACAAATTATGATATTCCCATCTACGAAGTGATGACCAAGGATGGTTTAGTAACGGCTCCTGTAGGTACTAAATTACAGGATGCCGAAAAGATATTACAAAAGCATAAGATCGAAAAATTACCGATCGTTGATGAAGAAGGACGTCTAAGCGGGCTAATTACAATAAAAGATATTGAAAAAGTTATTGAGTTTCCTAATGCTGCTAAAGATGAACATGGTCGTTTATTAGTTTCTGCAGCAGTTGGAGTTACCAGTGATACTTTTGAACGTGCGGAAGCTCTACTGAAGGCTGGAGCTGATGGTATTGTAATAGATACAGCTCATGGACATAGTGCAGGCGTTTTGCGTAAAATTCGTGAAATTCGCGAGACTTTCCCAGAAGCTACTTTAATTGCAGGTAATATTGCAACAGCAGAAGGTGCGAAAGCTTTATACGATGCTGGTGTGGATGTCGTAAAAGTGGGAATTGGTCCTGGATCAATTTGTACAACGCGAGTAGTAGCAGGCGTTGGTGTACCTCAATTAACGGCGATTTATGACGCAGCATCTGTTGCACGCCAGTATGGAAAAGCAATTATTGCTGATGGGGGAATCAAATATTCCGGAGATATTGTAAAAGCATTAGCAGCAGGAGGACATGCTGTTATGCTAGGTTCCATGCTAGCTGGTACTGACGAATCTCCTGGTGAGTTTGAAATTTATCAAGGCCGTCGCTTTAAAACTTATCGAGGAATGGGATCTCTTGGTGCGATGGAAAAAGGCTCAAGTGATCGCTATTTCCAAAGCGGCGTGAATGAAGCTAATAAGTTGGTCCCAGAAGGAATTGAAGGACGCGTAGCTTACAAAGGAACAGCTGCGGATATCATTTTCCAGATGATAGGCGGACTTAAAGCTGGAATGGGGTATGTTGGTGCTGGAAATCTAGAACATTTACGTGAAAATGCACAATTTGTGCAAATGAGTGGGAATGGTTTGAAAGAATCACACCCTCATGATGTTCAAATCACAAAGGAAGCACCGAACTATTCAGTGGAACAATAATAAAATAATTGCTAAAAAGTGGCATCTTCCTACATTTGAAGATGCCACTTTTTAGCAATTATTTATCGTTTTTAATAACTTTTACATTCCCCATATATGGAACTAAGACTTCAGGAATCGTAACTGAGCCATCTTCGTTTTGATAGTTCTCCAAGATAGCAGTTACAGTTCGTCCTACAGCCAAGCCAGATCCGTTCAATGTATGAGTATATTGGACTTTCCCCTCTTCATTGCGATAGCGAATCATTGCTCGACGTGCTTGGAAATCTTCGCAATTTGAACAAGAGCTAATTTCACGATAGGTGTTTTGAGCAGGCACCCATACTTCTAAATCATAAGTTTTAGCTGCTGAGAACCCCATGTCTCCTGTACAAAGAGTGATAACACGATAAGGTAGATTTAGTTTTTGTAAAAGGATCTCAGCATTCTGAGTCATTTTTTCTAATTCGTCATAAGAAGAGTCCTTATCACTGAACTTTACCATCTCTACTTTGTGGAATTGATGTAGACGAATCAATCCACGAGTATCGCGACCGGCGCTACCAGCTTCAGAACGGAAAGAAGGAGATAAGGCTGTGAAATAAATTGGTAAATCTTTACCATCTAAAATTTCATCCGCATAATAATTTGTTAACGGAACTTCTGCAGTAGGTATTAACGTTAAGTCACGATCTTCCACTTGAAAGACATCCTCTTTAAATTTCGGGAACTGTCCTGTACCAAACATTGACTTACTATTTACCAAATAAGGTGTAATCATTTCAGTATAACCCTGTTCATAAATGTGTTCATCCAGCATAAAGTTGTAAACAGCACGTTCTAAACGCGCACCTAAACCTTTATAGTAAACGAAACGACTACCTGATACTTTTGCTCCGCGCTCAAAATCTAAGATATCTAAATTTTCAGCAACTTCCCAATGAGGCTTTGGTTCAAAAGCAAATTGACGAGGCTTACTCCAGCGCCGAACTTCTACATTGTCTTCCTCATCATCTCCAATAGGTACAGAATCATGAGGCAAATTTGGTAATGTTGTTGCAATTTCAGTCAATTGTGCATCGATGTCAGCTACTTGCGCATCGAAGTCTTTAATGGTCACACCAACTTCTTTCATTTCTGTAATTTTATCGGTTGCGTCATTTTTTTCGCGTTTTAATTTCGCGATTTCACCTGAAACATCATTACGATATTTTTTTAATTCTTCTGTTTTTACTAGTAACTTTCTACGTTGTTCGTCTAAATCCAAAAAACGTTCTAAAACTTCTTTTTTTACACCACGAGTAGCTAATTTTTCATTTACTTCAGCAAAATTATTACGAATCATTTTGACATCTAGCATTACTTTTCCTCCTTTAAATAAAAAAACACCGTTTCATCCCATGAAATAGGGACGAAACGGTGTTGAATTTCGCGGTACCACCCAAATTCAGCATAAGCTGCACTTGATTGACGGATATCGACGTCACTCGGTTTTTCTTTCAAAAAACACAGATCATGAAACTGGATTTCTTTAAGCTGTTTTGTTGATTTACACCAGCCATCAACTCTCTGAAAAAACAAACTTACGTACTTGGTTTCCTGCATGTCTTATTGAAATCAGTATAAGCAATCAAAAAATCAAAGTCAATGATTATCTTGGATAGCTTTAACTTGGTTTTTGTAAAGTGGTAAATGAATAATAAAGGATGTCCAGTTCTCATTTGATTGAGCATAAATATATCCGCCATGAAGATTAACAATGTTTTGAGCAATAGCTAAGCCTAAGCCGGTACCACTAATCTCTTGTGAACGAGAACCGTCAACACGATAAAAACGATCAAATAACTGATCCAAAGCTTCTCTAGGAATAGGAGTTCCATTATTTTTTACGGTAACGACTGCTTCATTTTTAGCTTTTTCTATCTCTATTACTATTCTGTCTGCTTCAGCGCCATATTTTAAAGCGTTAGTAATTAGGTTATTAAAGACACGGACCAGTTTTTCAGTATCGCCGTCCATTATTAATTGAGTTTCTTTGGTATCAACTTGGATTTGAATATTTTTCTTTTTCGCTTCTAATTCAAAATCAGCAGCCAACTGTTCTAGTAATTGTACCATATCAAAAGAGATATTATTAACAGGAACAGAGGGTTGTCGAACCTTTGAATATTCAAATAAGTCTTCTACTAATGACTTCATTTGTTTCGCCTTTTTATAGGCAATACTTGTATATTTAAGTATTTCATCGTTACTTTGATATTGACCGTCTTCGATTAATCCAAGGTAGCCAATGATGGAGGTTAGCGGTGTACGAATGTCATGACTGACATTTGTAATTAGTTCATCTTTTGATTTTTCAATTTCACGTTCATCTTCGATAGCAGCAACGGTACTATCAACTAAACCGTTAATACTATCAACAACTTTACTAAGATCGCCTCGTAATTCAAAAGGAATTCGATAATCGTAATTTCCGTTAGCTATATAATGGAGCTCGTTGATAATGTGTCGTAGTTGCATTTGTCGATATCGTCTGATTAAACGCCAAAAAACAACAAGTACATCAATGACAAGAAATAGAGGAATAACAAAGTTTCTTCCACTCCAAAAAATGTCACTACCAAGATTATTGGCAAAAATATCCTTTGAACGATAAATTGCATCTGTTAGATCTGGCGAATTATTGAGCATCTGGGTAAAAAGAACCATGATTGCTACATTTAATAATAGTAACAAAATAACGGTTACTATTCCTTCAGCAATTAACTCACTAACTTCTTTTGATGTGAGGGTAATTCGCTTTTTCTTTTCTGAGTTATTTTGCATCTATTTTATATCCCACACCCCAAACGGTTTGAATTACCTTTTCACCATCAGTCGCTTCTTCGATTTTATCCCGTAAATGACTGACATGAACCATAACTGTTTTTGCAGAAACGATGCTTTCTTGCTTCCAAACTCGTTCAAAAATTTCATCTGCACTGAAAACACGATTTGGATGGCTCGCTAGTAGATATAAAATCCCGAACTCTAATGCGGTCAATTGAATTTCTTTTCCATCTACTGTCTTAACTTCATGTGAATCCTTATTAATAATCAATGATTGAATTTCAAGAATATCTGGTTGATCTTCTGCAACATGCATTTTTGTTCGACGTAACAAAGATTTAACCCTAGCCATAACTTCCAAAGGATTAAACGGTTTTGTTACATAGTCATCAGCACCAGCAACTAGTCCTTTGATTTTGTCCATATCTGTTGTTTTTGCTGTCAGCATAATGATTGGAATCTGTGACTCTTTCCTTAATTCCTTCACAACCTGCATACCGTCCATAACAGGCATCATAATGTCTAATATTAATAAATCAATGTCATTTGTAGTTCTAAGCTTACTCAAAGCTTCTTTACCATCATAAGCCTTTACAACTTCATAACCTTCATTATGTAGATAAATACTAAGAAGTTCTACAATCTCTTTATCATCATCTGCAACTAATACTTTCATTAAACTGTTCCTCCGTTCATATTAAGTAATAAATACATCATCATTTTACCAAATAAATCATTGGAAGGCGAAAGACAGCATTACTAGTTAAGGAAAAATCAAAATTAAAATGACGAAAATTAATTTATCAAAAAGAAAAAAGAAGGTTTAACAGACCTTAAAAACGAACAAAATAAAAGTATTTTTTTTTATCTGTCGTGTTCTAAAAAAAGTAAATAAAATTACTTTTTTTTGTTGACCAAACTGTATAATACTGCTATATTATTCTATGTTCTTGAGGCAATTAAAATAATTCGGAACACCTAAAATTATTGTTGACAGATGGCTGACTTTCAGTTATTCTATCAAAGTCGCATAAAACGATGACAACAATTCCTTCGAAAAAAACTTCAAAAAAATTGTTGACATTCACTCAGTAACCTGTTAAGATATAAAAGTTGCTGAAACAAAGCGACAAACAATGTAGACCTTTGAAAACTGAACGAATAAAACAAACCAAATGTGTAGGGCGTTTCTTTTAATAGAAATAAACAACATAGCAAGCAATATGCTAGCAAGTCAATTTTTACAATTGAGCTGATCAGTCGTAAGACTGTTTCAAACACTTTTTATGAGAGTTTGATCCTGGCTCAGGACGAACGCTGGCGGCGTGCCTAATACATGCAAGTCGAACGCTTTTTCTTTCACCGGAGCTTGCTCCACCGAAAGAAAAGGAGTGGCGAACGGGTGAGTAACACGTGGGTAACCTGCCCATCAGAAGGGGATAACACTTGGAAACAGGTGCTAATACCGTATAACAATAGAAACCGCATGGTTTCTATTTGAAAGGCGCTTTTGCGTCACTGATGGATGGACCCGCGGTGCATTAGCTAGTTGGTGAGGTAACGGCTCACCAAGGCAACGATGCATAGCCGACCTGAGAGGGTGATCGGCCACATTGGGACTGAGACACGGCCCAAACTCCTACGGGAGGCAGCAGTAGGGAATCTTCGGCAATGGACGAAAGTCTGACCGAGCAACGCCGCGTGAGTGAAGAAGGTTTTCGGATCGTAAAACTCTGTTGTTAGAGAAGAACAAGGATGAGAGTAGAATGTTCATCCCTTGACGGTATCTAACCAGAAAGCCACGGCTAACTACGTGCCAGCAGCCGCGGTAATACGTAGGTGGCAAGCGTTGTCCGGATTTATTGGGCGTAAAGCGAGCGCAGGCGGTTTCTTAAGTCTGATGTGAAAGCCCCCGGCTCAACCGGGGAGGGTCATTGGAAACTGGGAAACTTGAGTGCAGAAGAGGAGAGTGGAATTCCATGTGTAGCGGTGAAATGCGTAGATATATGGAGGAACACCAGTGGCGAAGGCGGCTCTCTGGTCTGTAACTGACGCTGAGGCTCGAAAGCGTGGGGAGCAAACAGGATTAGATACCCTGGTAGTCCACGCCGTAAACGATGAGTGCTAAGTGTTGGAGGGTTTCCGCCCTTCAGTGCTGCAGCTAACGCATTAAGCACTCCGCCTGGGGAGTACGACCGCAAGGTTGAAACTCAAAGGAATTGACGGGGGCCCGCACAAGCGGTGGAGCATGTGGTTTAATTCGAAGCAACGCGAAGAACCTTACCAGGTCTTGACATCCTTTGACCACTCTAGAGATAGAGCTTCCCCTTCGGGGGCAAAGTGACAGGTGGTGCATGGTTGTCGTCAGCTCGTGTCGTGAGATGTTGGGTTAAGTCCCGCAACGAGCGCAACCCTTATTGTTAGTTGCCATCATTTAGTTGGGCACTCTAGCGAGACTGCCGGTGACAAACCGGAGGAAGGTGGGGATGACGTCAAATCATCATGCCCCTTATGACCTGGGCTACACACGTGCTACAATGGGAAGTACAACGAGTCGCGAAGTCGCGAGGCTAAGCTAATCTCTTAAAGCTTCTCTCAGTTCGGATTGTAGGCTGCAACTCGCCTACATGAAGCCGGAATCGCTAGTAATCGCGGATCAGCACGCCGCGGTGAATACGTTCCCGGGCCTTGTACACACCGCCCGTCACACCACGAGAGTTTGTAACACCCGAAGTCGGTGAGGTAACCTTTTGGAGCCAGCCGCCTAAGGTGGGATAGATGATTGGGGTGAAGTCGTAACAAGGTAGCCGTATCGGAAGGTGCGGCTGGATCACCTCCTTTCTAAGGAATATTACGGAAACTACACAGGTTGCTTTATTCGTTCAGTTTTGAGAGGTCTACTCTCAAATAAATATTTGGGGCCTTAGCTCAGCTGGGAGAGCGCCTGCTTTGCACGCAGGAGGTCAGCGGTTCGATCCCGCTAGGCTCCATTGATGACGTTGGTCATCAATCGTTCATTGAAAACTGGATACAGAAACAATAATTTAAACAAACCGAGAACACCGCGTTGAATGAGTTTTTTAAATAAGTTCAATTGCTTATTTTTTTCTGATTGGGAAATCTATCGCTAGATGGAACAATCAACCCCCTAACGCAAGTTAGGATAAGGTTAAGTGAATAAGGGCGCACGGTGGATGCCTTGGCACTAGGAGCCGATGAAGGACGGGACTAACACCGATATGCTTCGGGGAGCTGTAAGTAAGCTTTGATCCGGAGATTTCCGAATGGGGGAACCCAGCATCTTTTATAGGATGTTACTTTTCAGTGAATACATAGCTGATTAGAGGTAGACGCAGAGAACTGAAACATCTAAGTACCTGCAGGAAGAGAAAGAAAAATCGATTCCCTGAGTAGCGGCGAGCGAAACGGGAAAAGCCCAAACCAAGAGGCTTGCCTCTTGGGGTTGTAGGACTCCGATATGGTAGTCCAGTGAGATAGTCGAAGGACCTGGAAAGGTCTGCTAGAAAGGGTAAAAGCCCCGTAGACAAAATTTGACTGGCACCTAGGAGGATCCTGAGTACGGCGGAACACGAGGAATTCCGTCGGAATCCGGGAGGACCATCTCCCAAGGCTAAATACTCCCTAGTGACCGATAGTGAACCAGTACCGTGAGGGAAAGGTGAAAAGCACCCCGGAAGGGGAGTGAAATAGATCCTGAAACCGTGTGCCTACAACAAGTTAGAGCCCGTTAATGGGTGATAGCGTGCCTTTTGTAGAATGAACCGGCGAGTTACGATTACTTGCGAGGTTAAGTTGAAAAGACGGAGCCGCAGCGAAAGCGAGTCTGAATAGGGCGAATGAGTAAGTGGTCGTAGACCCGAAACCATGTGATCTACCCATGTCCAGGTTGAAGGTGCGGTAAAACGCACTGGAGGACCGAACCCACGTACGTTGAAAAG
>NZ_CP072888.1:2667500-3000000 GCF_019175485.1 Enterococcus raffinosus | reverse complement strand
TTTAATTTCCAAAAAAAATGAAAATACGTTGACATTCACTCGGTAACCTGTTAAGATATAAAAGTTGCTGAAACAAAGCGACAAACAATGTAGACCTTTGAAAACTGAACGAATAAAACAAACCAAATGTGTAGGGCGTTTCTTTTAATAGAAACAAACAACATAGCAAGCAATATGCTAGCAAGTCAATTTTTACAATTGAGCTGATCAGTCGTAAGACTGTTTCAAACACTTTTTATGAGAGTTTGATCCTGGCTCAGGACGAACGCTGGCGGCGTGCCTAATACATGCAAGTCGAACGCTTTTTCTTTCACCGGAGCTTGCTCCACCGAAAGAAAAGGAGTGGCGAACGGGTGAGTAACACGTGGGTAACCTGCCCATCAGAAGGGGATAACACTTGGAAACAGGTGCTAATACCGTATAACAATAGAAACCGCATGGTTTCTATTTGAAAGGCGCTTTTGCGTCACTGATGGATGGACCCGCGGTGCATTAGCTAGTTGGTGAGGTAACGGCTCACCAAGGCAACGATGCATAGCCGACCTGAGAGGGTGATCGGCCACATTGGGACTGAGACACGGCCCAAACTCCTACGGGAGGCAGCAGTAGGGAATCTTCGGCAATGGACGAAAGTCTGACCGAGCAACGCCGCGTGAGTGAAGAAGGTTTTCGGATCGTAAAACTCTGTTGTTAGAGAAGAACAAGGATGAGAGTAGAATGTTCATCCCTTGACGGTATCTAACCAGAAAGCCACGGCTAACTACGTGCCAGCAGCCGCGGTAATACGTAGGTGGCAAGCGTTGTCCGGATTTATTGGGCGTAAAGCGAGCGCAGGCGGTTTCTTAAGTCTGATGTGAAAGCCCCCGGCTCAACCGGGGAGGGTCATTGGAAACTGGGAAACTTGAGTGCAGAAGAGGAGAGTGGAATTCCATGTGTAGCGGTGAAATGCGTAGATATATGGAGGAACACCAGTGGCGAAGGCGGCTCTCTGGTCTGTAACTGACGCTGAGGCTCGAAAGCGTGGGGAGCAAACAGGATTAGATACCCTGGTAGTCCACGCCGTAAACGATGAGTGCTAAGTGTTGGAGGGTTTCCGCCCTTCAGTGCTGCAGCTAACGCATTAAGCACTCCGCCTGGGGAGTACGACCGCAAGGTTGAAACTCAAAGGAATTGACGGGGGCCCGCACAAGCGGTGGAGCATGTGGTTTAATTCGAAGCAACGCGAAGAACCTTACCAGGTCTTGACATCCTTTGACCACTCTAGAGATAGAGCTTCCCCTTCGGGGGCAAAGTGACAGGTGGTGCATGGTTGTCGTCAGCTCGTGTCGTGAGATGTTGGGTTAAGTCCCGCAACGAGCGCAACCCTTATTGTTAGTTGCCATCATTTAGTTGGGCACTCTAGCGAGACTGCCGGTGACAAACCGGAGGAAGGTGGGGATGACGTCAAATCATCATGCCCCTTATGACCTGGGCTACACACGTGCTACAATGGGAAGTACAACGAGTCGCGAAGTCGCGAGGCTAAGCTAATCTCTTAAAGCTTCTCTCAGTTCGGATTGTAGGCTGCAACTCGCCTACATGAAGCCGGAATCGCTAGTAATCGCGGATCAGCACGCCGCGGTGAATACGTTCCCGGGCCTTGTACACACCGCCCGTCACACCACGAGAGTTTGTAACACCCGAAGTCGGTGAGGTAACCTTTTGGAGCCAGCCGCCTAAGGTGGGATAGATGATTGGGGTGAAGTCGTAACAAGGTAGCCGTATCGGAAGGTGCGGCTGGATCACCTCCTTTCTAAGGAATATTACGGAAACTACACAGGTTGCTTTATTCGTTCAGTTTTGAGAGGTCTACTCTCAAATCGTTCATTGAAAACTGGATACAGAAACAATAATTTAAACAAACCGAGAACACCGCGTTGAATGAGTTTTTTAAATAAGTTCAATTGCTTATTTTTTTCTGATTGGGAAATCTATCGCTAGATGGAACAATCAACCCCCTAACGCAAGTTAGGATAAGGTTAAGTGAATAAGGGCGCACGGTGGATGCCTTGGCACTAGGAGCCGATGAAGGACGGGACTAACACCGATATGCTTCGGGGAGCTGTAAGTAAGCTTTGATCCGGAGATTTCCGAATGGGGGAACCCAGCATCTTTTATAGGATGTTACTTTTCAGTGAATACATAGCTGATTAGAGGTAGACGCAGAGAACTGAAACATCTAAGTACCTGCAGGAAGAGAAAGAAAAATCGATTCCCTGAGTAGCGGCGAGCGAAACGGGAAAAGCCCAAACCAAGAGGCTTGCCTCTTGGGGTTGTAGGACTCCGATATGGTAGTCCAGTGAGATAGTCGAAGGACCTGGAAAGGTCTGCTAGAAAGGGTAAAAGCCCCGTAGACAAAATTTGACTGGCACCTAGGAGGATCCTGAGTACGGCGGAACACGAGGAATTCCGTCGGAATCCGGGAGGACCATCTCCCAAGGCTAAATACTCCCTAGTGACCGATAGTGAACCAGTACCGTGAGGGAAAGGTGAAAAGCACCCCGGAAGGGGAGTGAAATAGATCCTGAAACCGTGTGCCTACAACAAGTTAGAGCCCGTTAATGGGTGATAGCGTGCCTTTTGTAGAATGAACCGGCGAGTTACGATTACTTGCGAGGTTAAGTTGAAAAGACGGAGCCGCAGCGAAAGCGAGTCTGAATAGGGCGAATGAGTAAGTGGTCGTAGACCCGAAACCATGTGATCTACCCATGTCCAGGTTGAAGGTGCGGTAAAACGCACTGGAGGACCGAACCCACGTACGTTGAAAAGTGCGGGGATGAGGTGTGGGTAGCGGAGAAATTCCAAACGAACTTGGAGATAGCTGGTTCTCTCCGAAATAGCTTTAGGGCTAGCCTCAGAGTAAGAATGATGGAGGTAGAGCACTGTTTGGACTAGGGGCCCATCTCGGGTTACCGAATTCAGATAAACTCCGAATGCCATCCATTCATCTCTGGGAGTCAGACTGTGAGTGATAAGATCCATAGTCGAAAGGGAAACAGCCCAGACCACCAGCTAAGGTCCCCAAATAACTATTAAGTGGAAAAGGATGTGGGGTTGCACAGACAACTAGGATGTTGGCTTAGAAGCAGCCACCATTTAAAGAGTGCGTAATAGCTCACTAGTCGAGTGACCCTGCGCCGAAAATGTACCGGGGCTAAATAGTTTACCGAAGCTGTGGAACACACCAATAGGTGTGTTGGTAGGAGAGCGTTCTAAGGGCGTTGAAGGTAGATCGTGAGGACTGCTGGAGCGCTTAGAAGTGAGAATGCCGGTATGAGTAGCGAAAGACAGGTGAGAATCCTGTCCACCGAATGACTAAGGTTTCCTGGGGAAGGCTCGTCCGCCCAGGGTTAGTCGGGACCTAAGCCGAGGCCGAAAGGCGTAGGCGATGGATAACAGGTTGATATTCCTGTACCCGTTGTTTTTGTTTGAGCAATGGAGGGACGCAGGAGGCTAAGGAATCAGACGATTGGAAATGTCTGTCCAAGCAATAAGTCTTGATGTGAGTCAAATGCTTACGTCTTTAAGGACAAGTTGTGATGGGGAGGGAAATAATAGTACCGAAGTTCCTGATGTCACACTGCCGAGAAAAGCTTCTAGTGAGAAAACAATGGCCCGTACCGCAAACCGACACAGGTAGTCGAGGAGAGAATCCTAAGGTGAGCGAGAGAACTCTCGTTAAGGAACTCGGCAAAATGACCCCGTAACTTCGGGAGAAGGGGTGCTGATCTAACGATCAGCCGCAGTGAATAGGCCCAAGCGACTGTTTATCAAAAACACAGGTCTCTGCAAAATCGAAAGATGACGTATAGGGGCTGACGCCTGCCCGGTGCTGGAAGGTTAAGAGGAGTGCTTAGCGTAAGCGAAGGTACGAATTGAAGCCCCAGTAAACGGCGGCCGTAACTATAACGGTCCTAAGGTAGCGAAATTCCTTGTCGGGTAAGTTCCGACCCGCACGAAAGGCGTAACGATTTGGGCACTGTCTCAACGAGAGACTCGGTGAAATTTTAGTACCTGTGAAGATGCAGGTTACCCGCGACAGGACGGAAAGACCCCATGGAGCTTTACTGCAGTTTGATATTGAGTGTTTGTACCACATGTACAGGATAGGTAGGAGCCGTAGAAGTCGGGACGCTAGTTTCGACAGAGGCGCTGGTGGGATACTACCCTTGTGTTATGACCACTCTAACCCGCACCACTGATCGTGGTGGGAGACAGTGTCAGATGGGCAGTTTGACTGGGGCGGTCGCCTCCTAAAGAGTAACGGAGGCGCCCAAAGGTTCCCTCAGAATGGTTGGAAATCATTCGCAGAGTGTAAAGGCACAAGGGAGCTTGACTGCGAGACCTACAAGTCGAGCAGGGACGAAAGTCGGGCTTAGTGATCCGGTGGTTCCGCATGGAAGGGCCATCGCTCAACGGATAAAAGCTACCCTGGGGATAACAGGCTTATCTCCCCCAAGAGTCCACATCGACGGGGAGGTTTGGCACCTCGATGTCGGCTCGTCGCATCCTGGGGCTGTAGTCGGTCCCAAGGGTTGGGCTGTTCGCCCATTAAAGCGGCACGCGAGCTGGGTTCAGAACGTCGTGAGACAGTTCGGTCCCTATCCGTCGCGGGCGTTGGAAATTTGAGAGGATCTGTCCTTAGTACGAGAGGACCGGGATGGACTTACCGCTGGTGTACCAGTTGTCTCGCCAGAGGCATCGCTGGGTAGCTATGTAGGGAAGGGATAAACGCTGAAAGCATCTAAGTGTGAAGCCCACCTCAAGATGAGATTTCCCATTTCTTTAAGAAAGTAAGATCCCTGAGAGATGATCAGGTAGATAGGTCAGAAGTGGAAGTGCAGTGATGTACGGAGCGGACTGATACTAATCGATCGAGGACTTAACCAAAATAAAATGATTGTCGGTCGTTTAAAAACGTTTCTGATCCAGTTTTGAGTGAACGAAGTTTACTCAAGTAAATAGCAGTGTGGTGGCGATAGCGAGAAGGATACACCTGTTCCCATGTCGAACACAGAAGTTAAGCTTCTTAGCGCCGATTGTAGTGAGGGGTTGCCCCTTGTGAGATTAGGACGTCGCCACGCGAACATGGAGGTTTAGCTCAGCTGGGAGAGCATCTGCCTTACAAGCAGAGGGTCAGCGGTTCGAACCCGTTAACCTCCATATGAGCCGTTAGCTCAGTTGGTAGAGCATCTGACTTTTAATCAGAGGGTCACAGGTTCGAGCCCTGTACGGCTCATAAGAATATGCGGGTGTGGCGGAATTGGCAGACGCACTAGATTTAGGATCTAGCGCCTTACGGCGTGGGGGTTCAAGTCCCTTCACCCGCATTTTATTTTTTTGTAGTTGCCGGCTTAGCTCAGTTGGTAGAGCATCTGATTTGTAATCAGAGGGTCGAGGGTTCAAGTCCTTTAGCCGGCATCATGCGGAAATAGCTCAGTGGTAGAGCACCACCTTGCCAAGGTGGGGGTCGCGGGTTCGAACCCCGTTTTCCGCTTTCCTGAAGACCAGGGAACAACGCCGGGGTGGCGGAACTGGCAGACGCACAGGACTTAAAATCCTGCGGTGAGTGATCACCGTACCGGTTCGATTCCGGTCCTCGGCATAATATAGATATGCGCCCATAGCTCAACTGGATAGAGTGTTTGACTACGGATCAAAAGGTTAGGGGTTCGACTCCTCTTGGGCGCGTAGTTTTTTTGTTTATCGGGAAGTAGCTCAGCTTGGTAGAGTACTTGGTTTGGGACCAAGGTGTCGCAGGTTCGAATCCTGTCTTCCCGATCAAAAAAGAAGGTGAAAACCTTCTTTTTTTTTATCCTTAATTAAAGAAAGGCGTTCTCCTTTATTTCATGCGTTAAATTCGATATAATTATGGTCAGGAATAGTCAATAGGAGGCGATATTATGAGCAGAAATACCTCTGATTTGATCGAGTCTTACTTGAAAGATATTTTGGAAAATAGTGAAATTATCGAAATTCGAAGAGCCGAGATGGCGCAGCTTTTTAATTGCGTACCTTCTCAAATAAATTATGTGATCAATACACGTTTTACTTTTCAACGGGGCTATTTGGTTGAAAGCAAACGAGGTGGGGGCGGCTATATTCGAATAAGCAAAGTTAAGATTTCTGATCAGCACTACTTTTTGGAACAGTTAATGGATTCTTTTGGAAATGAAATTTCGGAAGCGAATGCGTTTGGGATTATTCAAAAATTATTTGAAGAAGAAATTATTACTGAAAATGAAGGCAACTTGATGTTAAGTGCAGTATCGAAGAATGTTCTTGGTATCAGTCAAATTGAAAATAGACTACGGGCGAGAATTCTGCATGGATTTTTGGAACGTTTAAGTTATGAGAAAAAGGAGTGAGGGATATGGATCAGCTGTATACAGAACGCGCAAAAGCTGTGTTGGCGATTGCACAACAGGAAGCAAAATATTTTAAACACCGCTCGGTTGGTTCGGAGCATTTATTACTAGCGTTAGTCATCGAACAACAAGGAATTGCGGGCAAGACATTACGTCAAATGAATTCGAGTGAGAATGACATTCGTGAAGAAATTGAGCATATGACAGGTTACGGCTCAGTTAAGTCATATCCTGAAGGAGGATATCTTCCTTATTCTCCGAGAGCAAAACAGATTTTGATTTTTGCGGATGATGAGGCGAAGCGTTTCAATGCAAAATTGGTAGGTACAGAACATATTCTATTAGGTCTATTACGTGATGATGAAATTTTGGCTTCTCACATCCTAGTTAATCTCGGTTTGAGTCTACCTAAGATGCGACAACTTTTATTGAAGAAAATGGGTGTCAATGAAGCTCAAAATACAAATCAAGGAACTGGAACACGCAGGAAAGCCTCTGCTAAGCCTGTTCAAAGTAATTCCCAAGGCACCCCTACTTTAGATGGTTTGGCGCGGGATTTAACAAAACTGGCGCGGGAAAAACGATTAGATCCAGTAGTGGGTAGAGACAGCGAAGTCCGTCGAGTCGTACAAATTTTGAGTCGTCGAACTAAGAACAATCCTGTATTAGTTGGAGAACCTGGTGTTGGTAAAACGGCAATTGTAGAAGGCTTGGCGCAGCGGATTATTTCTGGTGATGTTCCTGAGGATATGCGTGGAAAGCGTTTGATGATGCTAGACATGGGGGCCCTTGTTGCGGGAACAAAATACCGTGGAGAATTTGAAGATCGGTTGAAGAAAGTAATTGATGAAATTTACCATGATGGTCAGATTATCTTGTTTATTGATGAGTTGCATACATTGATTGGTGCGGGTGGTGCTGAAGGTGCGATTGACGCTTCTAATATTTTGAAGCCTGCATTGGCACGTGGTGAACTGCAAACGATTGGTGCGACGACATTGGATGAATATCAGAAATACATTGAAAAGGATTCTGCTTTAGAGCGGCGGTTTGCTCGGGTACAGGTAGAAGAGCCAACACCTGAAGAAGCTGAAGAGATTTTGAAGGGATTACGTCCTCGATATGAGGAGCATCATGGCGTAGAAATTACGGATGAAGCATTGCATGCAGCGGTTTCTTTATCGGTGAGATATATTAATTCACGTCAATTACCAGATAAAGCGATTGACTTAATGGATGAATCTTCTGCGAAAGTCCGCTTAGATTCAACGGATGAAGTTTCTGAACTTACTGAGTTAGAAGAAGAAGTTCAAGAGTTAGTGACTGAAAAAGAAAAGGCGATTCAAAACCAAGACTTCGAGTCGGCAGCGCGTTTGCGTTTACGAGAAAAGCAGTTAGCGGAAGTTTTGGAACAAGCGAAAATTAAAGCAGCAAAACAAGAAAACGGCTATCTTGATCAAGTCACGGATGAAGATGTTGCCGCTGTGGTTTCTCAATGGACTGGGGTTCCTTTACAGCAGTTAGAGAAAAAAGAGAGCCAACGTTTATTGGATTTAGAAAATGTCTTGCATAAAAGAGTGGTCGGGCAAGAGGATGCGGTCAAAGCCATTTCCCGCGCGATTCGTCGGGCCCGAAGCGGCTTGAAAGATCCAAATCGTCCAATTGGCTCATTCATGTTCCTAGGACCAACAGGGGTTGGGAAAACAGAGTTGGCGAAGGCGTTAGCCGAGGCGATGTTTGGTAGTGAAGAAGCTTTAATTCGTGTAGACATGTCTGAATATATGGAAAAATATAGTACGAGTCGTTTGATCGGTTCACCGCCAGGATATGTTGGTTATGAAGAAGGTGGACAGCTAACAGAAAAAATTCGTCAAAAACCTTATTCAGTTATTTTGTTAGATGAGGTTGAAAAGGCTCATCCAGATGTCTTCAATATTTTATTACAAGTTTTAGATGATGGTCATTTAACAGATTCGAAAGGTCGGAAGGTTGATTTCCGCAATACGATCTTGATCATGACTTCAAATATTGGTGCGACTGAAATCCGTGAGGAAAAAAATGTTGGTTTCAACGTGAAGGATATTACGAAAGATCATCAAGCGATGGAAAAACGAATTTTAGAAGAACTGAAAAAGGCTTTCCGTCCAGAGTTCTTAAATAGAATTGATGAAACCGTAGTCTTCAAAACCTTAGATCAAGAACAAATTCATGAGATTGTGAAGATTATGAGTCGTTCCATTTTGGATCGCATGAAAGAACATGAGATTCAAGTGAAGATTACACCAGCGGCTTATGATGTTATCGGAAAAGTAGGATTCGATCCTGAATACGGTGCACGGCCAATTCGCAGAGCTTTACAGAAAGAAATTGAAGATCGCTTGGCTGAGGCGTTATTGTCAGGACAAATTCAATTAGGTGATGCGGTAACGATTGGTGCAAGCAAGGGGAAAATCACCTTGACTGTAAAAAATGTTAAAGAAGAAAAAATTCCAGAAAAAGTTTAGTTAATCAGAGGAGGACACTTAGGTGTGTTCCTCTTTTTTTCTGTCGTCAGTTGGAAACTTTTGGAAGCTGTGATAGTATGAGAAAGTCTAAAAGGAGGACCTACCATGATTGAGTTAATTGCGACGGCAGAGTCAATGGCGCAAGCCGAAGAATTACTTGCTGCTGGCGTGGATACATTATACATAGGGGAAGAGGCGTATGGGTTGCGATTGCCGTATTCTTTTTCTCGTGATGAACAAAAAGCATTAATTGAGCAGGCGCATGCTCAGGGAAAAAAAGTAAACATCGCGGTAAATGGGATCATGCATCCTGACAAGATGAAACAGATTCCAGAATATTTAGCATTTTTAGCAGAGGTACAACCAGATCATGTTGTTGTAGGTGATACGGGTGTGATTTACTTATTGCAGGAGTATGATCTGCCTTATATTTATGATGCACAAACATTGGTGACCAATGCCAGACAAATCAATTTTTGGCAGAAAAAGGGTGCGGTCGGTGCGGTTTTGGCTCGGGAAGTGCCGTTTAAAGAAATGCAGCATTTGAGTCAGCATGTGGAGGTTCCGGTAGAAGTCTTGGTGTACGGTGCTACTTGCATCCATCAATCGAAACGACCATTATTGGATAATTACTTCAATTACACAAATCAGAAAGAAGAAGTTTCAAAAGAGCGTGGATTGTTTATTTCAGAGCCGAAAAAAGCAGAGACGCATTATTCAATCTATGAAGATCAACATGGCACACATATTTTTGCTGACAATGATCTGAATTTAATTCAAGAATTGGCTGACTTGGCTCAAACAGGCTATCAAACTTGGAAGCTTGACGGATTATTTACCCCGGGATCAGATTTTGTCGCGATCGCGAAAATTTTTGCCGATGCAAAAACAGCAATTGAAGCAGGAACTTGGGATGAAGCCGCTATGAGCCAAGCGCAGCAAGAAATCCAAAAATATCATCCTGTTGGTCGAGGAATGGATACTGGTTTTTACCATTTAGACCCAACAGCGATTAAATAGGAGTAAGAGCAACATGACAGAGAGAAAACTGAAACGGCCAGAGGTTTTAGCCCCAGCCGGGACATTGGAAAAATTAAAAACCGCGATTCATTATGGCGCGGATGCTGTATATATTGGCGGGGATGCGTATGGATTGCGTTCTCGTGCGGGGAATTTTTCATTTGAAGAGATGGAAGAAGGCGTCGCTTTTGCTGATAAATACGGCGCAAAGGTTTATGTAGCTGCGAACATGGTGACGCATGAAGGAAATGAAGAAGGGGCAGGAGAGTTTTTCAAAAAATTAAGAGATATCGGTATTTCAGCAGTCATTGTTTCTGATCCGGCATTGATTGAAATTTGTGCAACAGAAGCGCCTGGGCTAGAAATTCATTTGTCTACTCAAGCGTCCGCAACCAATGCAGAGACGTTAAAATTTTGGCAAAATGAAGGCTTGGAACGAGTGGTCTTAGCTCGTGAAGTTTCAATGGAGGAATTAGCAGAAATTCGCCGAAATACAGATATTCAAATCGAAGCCTTTATTCATGGCGCGATGTGTATTTCCTATTCAGGACGCTGTACTCTGTCGAATCATATGTCGATGCGAGATGCTAATCGTGGCGGCTGCTCGCAATCTTGCCGTTGGAAATATGAACTATTCGATATGCCTTTTGCTCAAGAACATCGTTCATTGACGGAAAACGGAGATGTAACCGAAGAGTTTTCTATGAGTGCCGTAGATATGTCAATGATCGAACACATTCCTGATTTGATTGAAAACGGTGTTGACAGCTTGAAAATTGAAGGAAGAATGAAATCTATTCACTATGTTTCGACGGTTGCCAATGTATATAAAGCAGCGGTGGATAGCTATATTTCTGATCCAGAAAATTATGTCTGCAAGCAAGAATGGATCGATGAGCTGTGGAAAGTGGCGCAACGAGAACTATCGACAGGCTTTTATTATCATGTGCCAACAGAAAATGAACAGCTATTTGGACCAAGACGGAAGATCCCTGTCTATAAATTTATCGGTGAAGTGTTAAGCTATGACGAAGCCAGTGGAATCGCGACTGTTCGCCAACGAAATCATTTTAGAGTGGGCGATGAGATTGAGTTTTATGGTCCGAACTTCCATCATTTTGAACAAACAGTGACTGAAATGAAGAATGATGAAGGTGAACAGATTGATCGTGCGCCAAATCCAATGATGATCATCACGATGCCTGTAGCTCAACCGGTTAAACCTGGGGATATGATACGCAAGAAAAAAGACTGAGGCTTCCTCAGTTTTTTTCTTACGTCAAATTTTTGTTTCAAAACAAAAAGCAATTATTTTTTGACAGAATGTATTAAAATGAATCTATTGAGTACTGCTACTCATCACTAAAAGTGTTTTATTCGAAGGATTAGACAAGAAATAACTTTCATTAGTAAGAATTAGGAGGCAGATGAATGAAGGAATATGATTACATAGTAGTCGGTGGCGGTAGCGGCGGGATTGCTTCTGCCAATCGTGCAGGTATGTACGGGGCAAAGGTTTTGTTGATTGAAGGAAATAAAATCGGCGGCACGTGTGTCAATGTTGGATGTGTACCGAAAAAAGTAATGTGGCAGGCTAGCAGCATGCTGGAAATGATCGAGCGGGACGCGCCTAGCTATGGTGTCCAAGCGGATGTCGAAAAGTTTGATTTTAAAGAATTAGTGGCACGTCGCGAAAAATACATCGATTTTTTACATGGTGCTTATTATCGTGGGCTTGACAGTAATCATGTTGAGCGGATCGAAGGCTATGCGACATTTAAATCCGATCATGTTATCACGGTTAATGGTGAAGACTATACGGCGCCGAATATTTTGATCGCAACAGGCGGCCGACCAAGCCAGATGAAGATTCCTGGCGGCGAATTAGCGATTGATTCCAATGGCTTCTTTGAATTGACGGAGCAGCCAAAAGAAGTAGTTGTCCTAGGTGCTGGTTATATTGCAGCTGAATTGAGCGGTGTATTGCAAGGAATGGGTACGCAGGTACATTGGGCCTTCCGTCACAGTCGTCCATTACGGACCTTTGACAAAATGTTGGCAGATAACTTAGTTGAGATTTATCGTGACAATAAAATGAAGCTTTACGATCATCATGTAGCAAAAGAAATCAAACAAAATGCAGATGGAACCTATACGGTTTATTTTGAGAACGGCAATACGTTAACAGGAGACAAAGTGCTGTTCGCCGGAGGACGTTTACCAAATACGAATAAGCTAGGCTTAGAAAATACCTCGGTGACTTTAAATGAAAAAGGCTTTGTGATTGTTGATAAATATCAAAATACAACCAGCGAAGGGGTTTATGCAGTTGGCGATGTCATCGGCAAAATTGATTTGACGCCAGTAGCTATTGCAGCTGGACGGCGTTTATCTGAACGGGTGTTTAATGGCAAATCAGAAGAATATTTAGATTATGAAAATGTTCCAACCGTGATCTTCACACATCCAACGATTGCAACGATTGGATTAACGGAAGAAGAAGCGCTTGAACGACATGGAAAAGATCAAATCAAAGTCTATCACTCACGCTTTACGCCCATGTACTTTGCCTTAAGTGATTATCGACAAAAATGTGATATGAAGCTGATCTGTCTCGGGGATGAAGAGAAGATTATCGGGTTGCATGCTATTGGTGTCGGTGTTGATGAAATGCTGCAGGGCTTTGCCGTGGCAATTAAAATGGGGGCAACGAAGAAAGATTTCGATGATACGGTTGCGATCCATCCGACAGGCAGTGAAGAATTTGTAACGATGCGCTAATGAAAAATGATGTGCCGAATGCGGCACATCATTTTTTTTTGTATTTACTGAAAATAAGTCGCTTATTGGATGGAACTTAAACTGATTTCACCAGAGGAGAGGGTGATTGTTTCATTTCCTAGATCAACAACCAATTCTCCGACATCGGTAATAGCAATAGCCGTACCTACGTACAGCTGATCTTTCCGCTTGAAGGTAATTTTTTTGCCTAGCACGAAAGATTTTTTACGATAGGCATCCAGATAGGTCGTTGGATCGGCCAATAAAGCAAAGAAACGATTCCAAATAGTTATGATCAATTGGTTTCGTGTCGTTGTTGCGACTCCATCAGGGAACAGGGAGGTTGCTTTTTCTTGCAGCTCCTCAGGATAATTTTCTTGGGGAATCGAAAAGTTGATGCCCATGCCAATGATAATATATTTTAATGAGTTGCTTTCGATATCGGTCATGGCTTCCGATAAGATACCAACGATTTTTTTGTGATTCAAATAAATGTCGTTGACCCATTTGATTTGACTATCAACGCCTAATAATTCATCTATCGCCTCAGCAACAGCCACAGCCATCAAGATAGTATATTGGGGCAATTCTTGCAGTTGTTCCTTTGGTTCCAGCAGCAGACTCATATAGATCCCTTGTTGTTTTGCAGCGAAAAAGGGCCGATTGAAACGTCCTCGCGGAGCTTCCTGCATGTCCGCCACAATCAATAAGGGTGATGATTTTCCCTCCATAACGGCCAATTGCGCATCCTTCATAGTTGAGACAGATGAATCTAATACTGTTACATCGACAGCATGCTGAATCTGATCTTGAATTTCCTGTGCATCTAAAATATCAGAAGGCTGATAGCGATAGCCGTTTGCTAAATGTTGGATCTGATAGCCCTTCTTTTCTAACTCTTTGATGGCCTTCCAGATAGCGGTACGGGATACACCTAACTCTTGAGCTAAAGCTTCGCCTGATAAAACTTCGTCGGCTGCTTTTAAGCGAGCCAGGACCTTCTCTTTCGTGGTCAACCTGATCCCTCCTTTAGTTTTTATTCTGGGCTCAGTGTAACAAAAAAACAGGCTACATAAAAGTAGCCTGTCAAGAAAGAAGGGAGAATCCAATTGTACTAACCTAATAATAATGCATCGTCTTTGAGCTCGACACCTGAATTTTGGTGGAAAAGCTCCATTAATTTTGGAACCGTTAAGTTTTGTTTCTCTTCTTGTTTTAAATCCAAAGCAATTTGCCCTTGATGGAGCATGATGAGACGATTGCCGTATTGAATCGCATCCTCCATATTGTGAGTGACCATGAAGGCGGTCAGCTCCTGCTCACGAATCAATCGCTCGGTCAACTCCATAACCGTTAAGGAGGTTTTTGGATCCAGTGCGGCCGTATGCTCATCGAGTAAGATAAGGTCAGGACGCTGCAATGTCGCCATTAATAATGTGATGGCTTGGCGTTGTCCGCCTGAAAGCAACCCGATTTCAGCATCTAAGCGGTTTTCCAAATTTAAATTCAGCATAGCCAGCTGTTCCTGGAAGAAACTGCGATCTTTGCTTTTTACACCTAAAGAGAATCCGCGTTTGTGCCCGCGTTTCATTGCTAGCGCCAAGTTTTCCTCTACAGATAAACGAACGGCTGTCCCCATTTTAGGATCTTGGAAGACACGACTGATTCTTTTTGAGCGGCGTGTTACGGACTGTTTAGTGATTTCTTCTTCGTTTAAAAATAGTTGGCCTTTTTCAACTGGAAGGGTTCCAGCGACACTGTTTAGCAGCGTGGATTTTCCGGCACCATTTCCTCCGATGATCGTCACAAATTCGCCAGGGGCTAAACTTAAGTTGATGCCTCGCAGCACATGGTTCTCATTAACCGTCCCGCGTTCGAAATATTGATGAAGATTATTAATCCTTAAGACTGGCTGCATTTACGTTCGCCCCTTTCTTTTTTGTTTTGAAGGTAAATTTTGATCGAATTTGTGGCAAGGATAAACAGATAACCAATACGATCGCTGAAGCCAATTTAGAATCTGTCGGTTCTACGTTCATCTCGAATACTAGAGCTAAGATAAAGCGATAAATAATCGCCCCAGCCACAATCGTAATCAAACGAATAAGGATTGGTTTATTGTGAAGCAGAACTTCCGCAATAATAATCGAAGCTAATCCGATAACGATGGTCCCAACTCCTGAGTTCAAATCAGCAAATCCGTTGTTTTGTGCTAATAGGGCACCTGAAAGAGCGATGCTGCCATTGGAGATCATGTAGCCTAGCAGTTTCATATTTTCCGTTTTGATGCCGTTTGCCTCACTCATATCGGGATTATCTCCGGTTGCTCGAACAGCTAAACCGATTTCCGTTCGGAAAAAGAGTACTAACAGCAGGATAACCAACAGTACGATTAACAATCCTACTGCGATAACCGCATTGTTTTTGCTTAATCCCATTTCCTGGGCGGTGGTAAAAACGGTATTTTCTCCCAGCAAAGCGATGTTCGGTGCACCCATGACCCGTGAAGTCACGGAATACAAACCAGTCATCGTAATGATCCCAGCTAATAACGCTGGAATTTTGAATTTCGTATTCAAGATTCCAGTGACCAATCCAGCCAGCATTCCGCCGCCAAAGGCCAACAAAGTTGCGACTGCAGGATGCATTCCATTCACGATCCCGATCGCAGCGATCCCGCCGCCTAAGGGAAAGCTTCCCTCGGCAGTAAGATCGGCGATGTCTAATATTCGAAAAGTCATGTAAACACCGATCGCCAATAACGACCAGAGCATACCTTGTGACGTAGCTGATAATAACAAAGTGATAACATTCATGATTCTTCCTTCTTTCTTTGTGGAGCTGTTTTAACTTGTTTATTTAGGTTCTTTGATGCTGTCAGGATCAATTCCTAATGCTTCTGCCATGTCCTTATTAACAACTAATTTAAGCGTATCCGCTGATTCAACAGGTGTATCTTCAGGTTTTGCATCGCCGTCTAAAATTTTGGCTGCCATTTTCCCTGTTTGTTTTCCAAGTGATTTGTAGTCGATACCGACAGTAGCTAAACCACCATCGTCGATTTGTTCAGTGGAGCCAGCGACCAATGGAATTTTCTTTTCTTTAACAACATCACCAATGACTGCCGCCGCGCTTGCGAAGGTATTGTCTGTTGGTACGTAGATACCATCTGTTTCGTTTGCCAATGATTCTGTTACTTGCTGAACATCATTTGTCGTGTTGGCCGTTTTGATTTTTACCTCAACCCCTGCTTTTTTCAATGCTTTTTCAGCTAAGTCTGCTTGAATTTTTGAGTTGGCTTCGCCGGCGTTGTACATAATTCCGATGGATTTTGCATCAGGGACGATAGAAAGCAGCAGATCAATTTGCTTGTCGATAGGAACCATATCGGTTGTTCCAGTAACGTTACCGCCAGGTGCTTTGTCACTTTTCACTAATTTTGCTTCTTCTAAATCCGTTACCGCAGTTACGGTGATTGGAATTTCTGTTGTTGCATTTAATAAAGATTGGGCTGCCGGAGTGGCGATCCCTAGTAAAAGATCAGGTTCTTCCTTCACGAGCTTCTCACTCATACTTTTTAGATTGTCTTGATTGTTTTGTGCGTTTTGGTATTCAATTTTTAAATTGTCGTCTTCTTTGTAGCCGCCTTCTGCCAAGCCTTCTTTAAAGCCTTCATAAGCATTGTCTAAAGAAGCGTGTTGGACTAATTGCAAAACGCCCACATGTTTCACGTTGTCGTCACTAGCTGCGTCTTTATTGCCGCATGCACCCAACATCAATAAACTTACCAAACCAATTCCTGCTAATACTGTCTTTTTCATAATTTTCTCTCCTTTTGTCATAAAAAAATCACCCGCTTAGAATGGATGAAGGTCTAAGTGGGTGATGCGAATACAAAAATAGTATGATTCTTCAGCCACTTAGATTTCTCTATGCGGCCGTTGGTACGTCGAAATGCTCTAGCCATCATAGATACAAAAAACACTCAAGTTGTTTGTATCCATCGTGATGAATACAAACCTATCTAAAATAGCTAAAGTAATAGCGATTATTCAGTTGTGTGGTTTTTGAGTTCAACATAGGAACAACCTCCAACTTGGGTTAAGATGTAAATTAGTATACGTTAAGAAAAATGAGATGTCAATAATAAAATGTCGAATATTCTGAATATTCAAAAATGTAAGTCTAATTAAAGCAATTGATACTTACTGAAAGTTTTAAGAAAAGTTTGCGTAACAGGAATCAAAGCATTGAGGCTATTGACTTTTATGTTATCGTCGTGTATTATATTAATTTGCTAAAACTATCTGAAATGATAAAAGGCAGGAACGAAATATTGTCCGTTCCGGCTTTTAAATAAGGAAACAAAAGTAGAAGCTCGCGAATATTTTCAAGAGAACGTTCTATTTTTGGTTTTTTTTTGCCTAAAAGCCGCAAAAAATGTCAGGTGTTACAGTAATTTAATTTTTGTAACATTAATGTAATTTATCTTCGGATCGGTTTTCAAACTTTTAAGAGGGGTGAAGAACTTGGCTGGACACGTAGTAAAATACGGGAAACACCGAGAACGTAGAAGCTTCGCACGAATCAGTGAAGTGTTGGAATTACCGAATTTGATCGAAATTCAAACAGATTCTTATCAATGGTTCTTAGATGAGGGCTTGCGAGAAATGTTTGAAGACATTTTGCCAATTGAAGACTTTAATGGAAACTTGTCACTTGAATTTGTTGACTATGAATTAAAAGAACCTAAATACACGGTAGCAGAGGCTCGTTCACACGACGCAAACTATTCTGCACCATTACATGTGGTCTTACGCTTAGTAAACCGCGAAACAGGCGAAATCAAATCCCAAGAAGTATTCTTTGGTGATTTCCCATTAATGACAGAACAAGGAACCTTTATTATCAATGGTGCGGAACGAGTAATCGTTTCCCAATTGGTTCGTTCTCCTGGTGTGTATTTCCATGGGAAAGTAGATAAAAACGGAAAAGAAGGCTTTGGCTCAACTGTTATCCCTAACCGTGGCGCATGGTTAGAAATGGAAACAGACGCAAAAGACATTTCTTACGTACGGATCGACCGTACTCGTAAAATTCCGTTGACTACGTTAGTTCGTGCCTTAGGTTTTGGTTCAGATGATACAATCTTCGAAATCTTTGGAGAAAGCGAATCATTACGTAACACGATTGAGAAAGACTTGCATAAAAACCCAAGCGATTCTCGTACCGAAGAAGGTTTGAAAGATGTATACGAACGTTTACGTCCAGGTGAACCAAAAACTGCTGACAGCTCTCGTAGCTTGTTAACGGCTCGTTTCTTTGATCCAAAACGTTACGACTTAGCAAATGTTGGTCGTTACAAAGTAAATAAAAAATTAGACCTTAAAACACGTCTATTGAACTTGACCTTGGCTGAAACATTGGTTGATCCTGAAACAGGGGAAATCATCGTTGAAAAAGGAACAGTTTTAACGCATCAAGTAATGGAAGACTTAGGTCCGAAATTAGAAGGCGGCTTGAACTCAGTAACCTACTACCCATCTGAAGATGCGGTTGTAACAGATCCAATGACTGTTCAAGTCATCAAAGTCTTTTCACCAAAAGACCCAGAACGTGAAGTAACAGTGATCGGTAATGCCTATCCGGATTCTTCCGTACGGACAGTTCGTCCTGCTGACATCATCGCTTCAATGAGCTACTTCTTGAACTTGATGGAAGGCATCGGCAATGTCGATGACATCGACCACTTAGGAAACCGTCGTATCCGTTCAGTCGGTGAATTGTTACAAAACCAATTCCGAATCGGCTTAGCCCGTATGGAACGTGTTGTTCGCGAGCGTATGTCAATTCAAGATCAAGAAACCTTGACGCCACAACAATTGATCAACATTCGACCAGTAGTTGCCAGCATCAAAGAATTCTTCGGTTCTTCTCAGTTGTCACAGTTCATGGACCAAACTAACCCATTAGGGGAATTGACCCACAAACGTCGTCTATCTGCCTTAGGACCTGGTGGTTTGACTCGTGACCGCGCTGGTTATGAAGTCCGAGACGTTCACTATTCTCACTATGGTCGTATGTGTCCGATTGAAACGCCCGAAGGTCCAAACATCGGGTTGATCAACAGCTTGGCTTCCTATGCGAAAGTCAACAAGTTTGGTTTCATCGAAACACCGTACCGTCGTGTGGATCGCGCAACTGGTCAAGTAACGGATACCATCGATTATTTAACTGCGGATATCGAGGACCATTACGTAGTTGCCCAAGCAAACAGTAAATTGAACGATGACGGCACCTTCGCTGAAGAAGTCGTTATGGCTCGTGCAACTTCTGAAAACTTGGAAGTAACGATCGATAAAGTGGATTATATGGACGTGTCACCGAAGCAAGTAGTTGCAGTCGCTACCGCTTGTATCCCATTCTTGGAAAACGATGACTCCAACCGTGCCTTGATGGGTGCCAACATGCAGCGTCAAGCTGTGCCATTGATCCAACCTCGTTCTCCATGGGTTGGTACTGGTATGGAATACAAAGCAGCTCATGACTCAGGTGCCGCTTTATTATGTAAAAACGATGGTGTCGTTGAATTCGTTGATGCGCACGAAGTTCGTGTTCGTCGCGACAATGGCGCACTAGATAAATACGACATTACAAAATTCCGTCGTTCAAACTCAGGTACAAGTTACAACCAACGTCCACTCGTTGGATTAGGTGAAAAAGTTGAAGTCGGCGACATTTTAGCTGACGGACCTTCTATGGAAAACGGCGAATTGGCTTTAGGTCAAAACGTTGTCGTAGCCTTCATGACTTGGGAAGGATACAACTATGAAGATGCGATCATCATGAGCCGTCGTTTGGTGAAAGATGATGTGTATACCTCAATCCATATTGAAGAATATGAATCAGAAGCACGTGACACCAAATTAGGACCTGAAGAAATCACTCGCGAAATCCCTAACGTTGGGGAAGACGCATTGAAGAACTTGGACGAAATGGGAATTATCCGCATCGGTGCCGAAGTTCATGATGGTGATTTACTTGTAGGTAAAGTCACTCCTAAAGGGGTAACGGAATTATCTGCTGAAGAACGATTGTTACACGCGATCTTTGGTGAAAAAGCCCGTGAAGTACGTGATACTTCTCTACGTGTGCCTCATGGCGGCGGCGGGATCGTTCATGATGTGAAGATCTTTACCCGTGAAGCAGGCGATGAATTGTCTCCAGGTGTGAATATGTTAGTGCGCGTCTATATCGTGCAAAAACGTAAGATCCATGAAGGGGATAAAATGGCCGGCCGTCACGGAAACAAAGGGGTCGTTTCACGCATCATGCCAGAAGAAGATATGCCATTCTTACCAGACGGCACACCAGTTGATATCATGTTGAATCCACTAGGGGTACCTTCTCGTATGAATATCGGACAAGTACTGGAATTACACTTAGGGATGGCTGCTCGCCAACTAGGTATCCACGTTGCTACACCGGTCTTCGATGGGGCGCAGGATAGCGATGTTTGGGAAACCGTTCGTGAAGCTCGGATGGCGGCAGATGCCAAAACCGTTCTTTATGATGGACGTACCGGAGAACCATTTGATAACCGTATTTCCGTAGGGGTTATGTACATGATCAAATTGGCCCACATGGTCGATGATAAATTGCATGCTCGTTCAATCGGACCATACTCTCTTGTTACGCAACAACCATTGGGTGGTAAAGCACAATTTGGTGGACAACGTTTCGGGGAAATGGAAGTTTGGGCACTGGAAGCTTACGGTGCTGCCTACACGTTACAAGAAATCTTGACTTACAAATCAGATGATGTGGTTGGTCGTGTGAAAACTTACGAAGCCATCGTCAAAGGTGAACCTATTCCAAAACCAGGTGTGCCTGAATCTTTCCGCGTATTGGTGAAAGAATTACAAGCTCTTGGTTTAGATATGCAAGTCTTAGATATCAATGACAAAGAAATCGAGTTGCGAGACATGGATGATGATGATGACGACTTGATCACAGTTGACGCATTGACGAAATATGCCGAACAGCAACAATCTGCAAAAGAAGTCGAAGCGCAAGCAGCTGCTGAAAAAGCCGAACAAAAATCGGATTTGATCCAAGAAATCGAAACTGCTGAAGACTTATAAGAGTCACACTTGTCTGAAGAGGTTGTGTCAGAAGTGTTCAGCTTCAGGAAATGAGAAGGAAGTTCAAAAAAATTGTTTCTCAAATTTGATGAACTTTCGGCTTGTTTCCGAAGAAGCTGCTTCTGGAACACTGTTTATGCATGTGTAAGTCAGCTATCCCCTAGCTGACTTACGATAAAATGAAATGGAGGGAAACCCTTTTGATCGATGTAAATAAATTCGAAAGTATGCAAATAGGTTTGGCTTCTCCTGAAAAAATCAGAAGCTGGTCATACGGTGAAGTAAAAAAACCGGAAACCATTAACTACCGTACATTGAAGCCTGAACGCGAAGGGTTATTCGATGAAAGAATTTTTGGGCCAACCAAAGACTGGGAATGTGCCTGTGGGAAATACAAACGGATCCGTTACAAAGGGATTGTCTGCGACCGTTGTGGTGTTGAAGTCACTCGTTCGAAAGTTCGCCGTGAACGGATGGGTCACATTGAACTAGCAGCTCCTGTTACACATATCTGGTATTTCAAAGGAATTCCTTCTCGGATGGGTCTTGTGCTAGACATGAGTCCACGTGCGTTGGAAGAAATCATCTATTTTGCATCGTATGTCGTAATCGATCCAGGTAATACTAGCCTAGAGAAGAAACAATTATTGACTGAACGTGAATACCGTGAAAAACGTGATCAATACGGTCAAGAATTCCATGCGGCAATGGGTGCCGAAGCTATCAAACAATTATTAGATCAAGTGGACTTAGATGGAGAATCAGCAGAATTAAAAGAAGAATTGAAAACGGCTCAAGGTCAAAAACGTACACGGGCAATCCGTCGTTTAGATGTTTTAGAAGCGTTCCGTTCTTCTGGCAATCAACCAGGCTGGATGGTTATGGATGTTATCCCTGTCATTCCGCCAGATCTACGTCCAATGGTTCAATTAGAAGGGGGTCGTTTTGCGACTTCTGACTTGAACGATCTCTACCGTCGTGTAATCAACCGTAACAACCGTTTGAAACGTTTGTTAGATTTGAATGCACCAAACATCATTGTTCAAAATGAAAAACGAATGCTGCAAGAAGCAGTCGATGCCTTAATCGATAATGGTCGTCGTGGCCGTCCAGTTACTGGACCTGGTAACCGTCCATTGAAATCTTTGTCTCACATGTTGAAAGGGAAACAAGGTCGTTTCCGTCAAAACTTGCTGGGTAAACGTGTCGATTACTCTGCCCGTTCCGTTATCGTTGTTGGACCTTTCTTGAAGATGTATCAATGTGGTCTGCCAAAAGAAATGGCGATCGAATTGTTCAAACCTTTCGTAATGAAAGAATTGGTTCAACGTGAAATTGCTTCAAATATCAAAAACGCAAAACGTAAAATCGAACGTCAAGAAGACGTTGTATGGGATGTCTTGGAAGAAGTAATCAAGGAACATCCAGTATTGCTTAACCGGGCACCTACGTTGCACAGACTAGGTATCCAAGCCTTCGAACCAATCTTAGTAGAAGGTCGCGCGATTCGTCTTCACCCATTAGTATGTGAAGCCTACAATGCCGATTTCGATGGAGACCAAATGGCTGTCCATCTACCACTAGGAGAAGAAGCACAAGCGGAAGCTCGTATGTTGATGTTGGCCGCAACACACATCTTGAACCCTAAAGATGGTAAACCAGTTGTTACCCCATCTCAAGATATGGTCTTGGGGAACTACTACCTAACAATGGAAGAAGAAGGCCGCGAAGGTGAAGGAATGATCTTCCGTGACATGAATGAAGCTGTTTTAGCTTGGCGTAATGGCTACGTTCACTTGCATTCACGTGTGGCTGTTGATCCTAATACTTTAGGCGACAAACCATTCACTGAAGAACAAAAAGAACGTATGCTGATCACGACCGTTGGGAAAATTATTTTCAACGAGATTATGCCGCAAGAATTCCCTTACTTGAACGAACCAACAGATTTCAACTTAACACAATACACCCCTGACAAATACTTTGTCGAAAAGGGTGCAGATATTCCAGCAGCGATTAAGGAACAAGAAATCATCTTGCCATTCAAGAAGAAAAATCTTGGAAACATCATCGCTGAAGTCTTCAAACGTTTCAAAGTCACGGATACATCAATGATGCTTGACCGTATGAAAGACTTAGGCTACAAACATTCAACACATGCTGGTATGACCGTTGGTATCGCAGATATCATGGCGCTGGCAGAAAAACAAGAAATCATCGACAACGCCCACAAACAAGTTGGCACGATCACGAAACAATTCCGTCGCGGGTTGATTACTGACGACGAACGTTATGAACGTGTTATCGCTGTTTGGAATGCGGCAAAAGATGAAATTCAACAACGACTAATGGAATCTTTAGATGCGAAGAACCCAATCTTCATGATGTCTGATTCTGGAGCCCGTGGTAACATCTCCAACTTTACTCAGCTTGCTGGTATGCGTGGACTGATGGCCGCTCCGAATGGACAAATCATGGAATTGCCGATCATCTCAAACTTCCGTGAAGGTCTATCTGTCTTGGAAATGTTTATCTCTACTCACGGGGCTCGTAAAGGGATGACCGATACCGCCTTGAAGACAGCCGATTCAGGTTACTTGACTCGTCGTTTGGTTGACGTTGCCCAAGATGTTATCGTACGTGAAGAAGATTGCGGTACTGACCGCGGGTTGGAAATCTCTGCGATTCGCGAAGGAAACGAAATTATCGAATCATTAGAAGAACGTCTAGTTGGACGTTATACACAAAAATCTGTTATGCATCCTGAAACAGGTGAAGTGTTACTACCTGCAGACGCATTGATTAGTGAAGCAGATGCGAAACGCATCATTGACGCTGGCGTTGAGAAATTAACGATCCGCTCAGTCTTCACATGTAATACGAAACATGGTGTATGTAAACATTGTTACGGACGCAACTTGGCAACTGGCGACGACGTTGAAGTCGGTGAAGCAGTTGGTACCATCGCCGCTCAATCAATCGGTGAACCTGGTACTCAGTTGACCATGCGTACATTCCATACCGGTGGGGTTGCCGGAGACGATATCACACAAGGTCTTCCTCGTGTCCAAGAAATCTTCGAAGCACGTAATCCTAAAGGGTTGGCTGTTATTACCGAAGTAACAGGTGAAGTTGTTGAGATCGCTGAAGATGCAGCAACTCGTACGAAGGAAGTTACCGTTAAGGGTGAAACAGATACTCGTACGTATACAGTTCCTTACACAGCTCGTATGAAAGTCGTTGAAGGGGACATGATTCACCGTGGGGCACAATTAACAGAAGGATCAATCGATCCAAAACACTTGCTGCAAGTTCGCGATGTTATCTCTGTTGAAACGTACCTGTTGCGTGAAGTACAACGTGTTTACCGTATGCAAGGGGTAGAAATCGGCGATAAACATATTGAGGTAATGGTTCGTCAAATGTTGCGTAAAGTCCGCGTAATGGACCCAGGCGACACAGATATCTTGCCAGGTACTTTGCTTGATATTGCTGACTTTAAAGACCAAAACTACAATACTTTGGTTGCTGGTGGCACACCTGCGACATCTCGTCCAGTCTTGCTTGGTATCACCAAAGCATCATTGGAAACAAACAGCTTCTTATCTGCCGCATCATTCCAAGAAACCACTCGTGTGTTGACGGATGCTGCGATCCGCGGTAAGAAAGATCCATTACTTGGATTGAAGGAAAATGTTATCATCGGTAAGATTATCCCTGCCGGTACAGGTATGGCGACATACCGTAACATGGAACCAAAAGAAGTCGTTGTGGCAAGCGAAAATGTTTACAGTATCTCTGATATTGAAGCACAAATGGCTGCTGAAGACGCTTTGAACAATCCATTAAGTTAAGCTACCTATAGAGGAAGACCACAAGATTCAAAAGAATCTTGTGGTCTTTTTATTTTCGCGCTATTATAGGAAGGTATCTGGCGAAATGGTAGCGGTCACTTTGATCAGATATTAAATTTCGTTTAGAGCATAAAAGAAAGACTATTGTCAGAACCGCTTTTGTGAGAAAATGACGGAAACTATTATTAGTACGTAAAATTTTTGAGGTGCTACATGAGCAGAACAAAGAAAATTATTTTGATTGTTGTGGGCGTCATCGTGCTGCTTGTTGGGGCTGCGACGGTTTACCTGCTGAAGGTAAATAGTGATGTGGATCAGGCAATCAGCAAAATGACGAAGAAAGTCAATTATAAAAATACTCGATCAGACACGGTCGATTTAAAAAGCGGTGAACCTTTTTCGATTCTTCTAATGGGGACGGATACAGGTGATAAAGGGCGAACCTATCAAGGGCGTTCTGATTCTATGATGCTGGTAACGATCAATCCAAAGAAAAAGCAAACCATGATGACGAGTTTGGATCGAGATATTTATACTCAGATCGTTGGATATAAGGGTGACGAGAATAATTATGTCGCAAAAGGCGACACCTATTATGACAAGTTGAACGCGGCTTATTCGTTAGGCGGCACGAAGATGGCGATTGAGTCGGTGCAAGAAATGATGGACGTTCCTGTCGATCATTATATCGAGATCAACATGAAGGGTTTGAAGACGTTAGTTGACGCGGTGGGCGGCATCGAGGTTGACAATAAGATTGATTTTACATTAGATGGCGTTCATGTGAAAAAAGGCAAACAAACCTTAGATGGAAGACATGCGTTAGAATATGTACGGATGCGTCATGAAGACCCTAAAGGCGATGTTGGCCGACAAGCACGACAACGAGAGATTTTATCGAAGATCGTCCATAAAATTTTGTCCGTCAATTCTGTCACGAAGTATAAAAAATACCTGCATGCGGTAGAAGATTACGTACGGACTGACCTGAGCTGGAGTGAGATGCTGACGGTCGCAAAGGATTATACTCCAGCAGCTGAGAATATCAAGCAGACCCAAGTAGAAGGCCAGGGCGAAATGATCAACGATATTTACTTCCAAATTTTAGGATTAAATAATTTATTGGAAGAACAAAACCTTGTGAAGAAGCAGCTAGATTTGCCTACGAAGAAAAAGTTACCGAATCTAGACGAGGACGACGACAATCAATTGTTCTTTGATGATAGCGAAGTAGATAAGATCAGTGCAGGCACCCATTATGATTATACTGGGTATGGCAAGATCCTTTATCCCATCGACAAGGATAATTATTAAAGAGAGTAAATGAAGCAGCGGGTATGACAACATTCTTGTCACACCCGCTGTTTTATTTACGTTAAAGATTGAGAAGTCCTTCTTAAGCAGAATCGTTTCATTTTTCTCAAAAATGGTTATGATGAAAGCAAAAGGGGGACGATTTTATGACAGAAGAAAAAGCAATTTTTGCTGGCGGCTGTTTTTGGTGTATGGTGAAGCCGTTTGATCAAATGCCCGGTATCAAAAAAGTAGTTTCAGGCTATACGGGCGGACACATGCCCAATCCAACCTACGAAGAAGTTTGCAGTGGAACAACAGGTCATACTGAAGCAGTGGAGATCACCTTTGATCCAGCAGTGATTTCTTACGAGCAGCTGGTGGAGATTTATTGGCAGCAAACAGATCCAACGGATGCCTTTGGTCAATTTGCGGATCGTGGCGATTCTTATCGTCCAGTGATTTTTTATGCTTCACCTGAACAAAAAGAAGCGGCTGAAGCATCCAAGGCGCGACTTCAGGTAAGTGAGCGCTTCAGTGCACCGATTGTTACAGCAATCGAACCAGCACAGCCCTTTTATCCAGCCGAAGAGTATCATCAAGATTTTTACCAAAAAAATCCTGAGCATTATGCTGCCTATAGCGAAGGCTCTGGTCGACGCGGCTTCATTCGTCAAAATTGGGAAGCGTAATGGCTTTTCAAAAGTAAAACTAAGAGCCCGATAAACAAAAAGGGTAGAAACGGCAGACGCTCTGGGGGATTCTTACGAAGCGCATGAAAGCCGAAAACAACCAACCCGCTCAACGATGCGACAAATAGAAGCTGCAGCAGCTCATAGCCTGATAAAAAGAAGCTCCACAACCCGACCACCCAAAGATCTCCCGAACCTAAGCTGTTTGGGAGAATTTTTTGGCTGAGATAAAAGAGGGCACAAACAGCCACTGGATGGGTCCAATAAATAGGAAAAAGAAAAAATCCGCTAATGAGTAAAAGAATGCCCGTTGCGAAAAAAATTCGCATCTCCACAATCAAATAATCCCAATCGATCACCGCTAAGACTAATGAACTGAACAACCAAAACAAGGTCCAAAGATTGTCCCACTGATATTCCTGTAAAAAAAGCCAACAGAGAAGGCCGCAAAATAATTCCAGCCAGAAGCTGCGTTTCGAAAATTTTCGCCGACAGTGGATACACTGGAATCCTTGAAGCAAAGCAGAGACTAAAGGAATCATTTCGACTGGTCGAAGTCTGTGCTGACAATGGTCACAGTGTGAAGGCGGATAAAGCAGCGATTCGTTTCATGGGACCCGGGTACAAACGACCGCTAAAAAGGACCCGATAACTGTTCCAAAGATGAAATGTAGGATTGTTCTCACCTCCCTTTTTCAATAAGATACGAAAAGCAAGCAAAATTCCAGCATTTTCTTTGTGCTTTTGCCATAATTGTATTATGCTTTTAATGGAAGATAAATTAGGAGGTATGAAGGAATGAAATACGAAAAAACCAAAGAAGTATTGAACCAACTAGTTGCAGACTTGAGTCAAATGTCCATGGTCATTCACCAAACTCACTGGTATATGCGCGGCCCGGGCTTCTTGACATTACACCCAATGATGGACGATTTCATGGATGACGTGAACGATCAATTGGACGAAATTTCAGAACGTTTAATCACATTAGACGGCTCACCTTACTCAACATTACGTGAAATGGCTGACCAAACAAAAATCCCAGACGAAGTAGGACGTTGGGATCGTACAATGGAAGAACGCTTAGCTACGCTTGTTGACGGCTACCGTTACTTAGCAGACCTTTACCAAAAAGGGATCGACGTAACAGGTGAAGAAGGCGATGATCCAACACAAGATATTTTCATCGAATTCAAAACAGCGACTGAAAAACGTATTTGGATGATTCAAGCACATCTAGGAAAAGCGCCTGAAATCGATGCTTAATTCAAAAAAAGGTTCTCATCAATAAGATGAGAACCTCTTTTTTATAGCGCTGGATCAGAATTTAAGCCAATCACACTATCCACGGGAATCGAGATCAAGATGCCCTGCGCGTCACTTTGGAGACCGCATTGCTTGCTGATAGCTTTCATGATCGCCATTTTTTTGTCGTGCTCGACTAAGATGTAGACTATCTCTTTTTCAGGCTGGATACTGATCCCCCATTTTTTCAGAGTTTCTTGAGAATCAAGCCGTCGAGCGTGGACGACCGTTCCGCCAGCCGCGCCAGCTGCAGTAGCGGCCACCATGACCTCCTCGCTGTACCCTTGATTGATGGTGACCATGAGTAAGCTGTGTTTTGCCTCCTGGATCATCTGTTTTTCCTCTCTCTCCATGTGATGTTGAATCTTGTCCTGCATTTCTGAGTCTAAGATTTTCGTGATATAGCTGCTTGCTCCAGAAATAGGGAAAGTAAACGCGCAGCCTCTGTTAGGTTTATGAAGACATAAGCCTTTTCCAAGAGCGGATAATAGACCTGGGACACATTTTTTTAAAACAGGACACATGAAAATCGCTTTTTCGGAGGTGCCTAATCCGAGGTAGTCCATGACCTCGTTTGTCGCCGTTCCTTCTCCGATACATAAATAGTGGACGGGTGTTTTTTCCGCTTCAAAAATAGCATGGGCTTTTTTCTTATCTTTTAAATCTATAATCAATGTCAACATTTGAACAGCCGGTTTATTATGCATCCTCTTCAGTGTCCTCCCATTCTTCGATTTCATTCAATTCATCTATTGTTAACGCCGCATTTTGCGCAGCCTTGCCTTCGCGCCATTTAAAAACAAGCCCCATAATCTGAATAGCGATCAATGGTGTCAATGCGACAAGCGCCACAACACCGAAAGCATCCGCCATAATATTGCCATCCAAAGATTCGCTGACGCCAATACAGAGAGGGAGCAGGAAGGTACTGGTCATTGGTCCGCTTGCAACCCCGCCGGAGTCAAAGGCGATACCGATGAAGATTTTTGGAACAAAGCGGGACAGAAGCAGGGCAATCAGATAGCCTGGGATAATAATCCAATAAATGCTGACGCCTGTGATGGAACGTGTCATCGCCAAGCCCACACTGACTGCCACCCCGATGGAGAGACAGATATTCATGGAAGAAGCGGAGATCGATCCGCCAGTAACATTTTCAACTTGGTGATTCAATACCTGAATGGCTGGTTCGGCCTTTACAATAAAGTAACCGATCAGCATCCCGATAGGAATGAGCAGCCATTTGTATTGGCTAGCCGCTAATTCGCCCCCCAATAAACTGCCGACTGGAGCAAAACCGATGCTCACACCGGTTAGAAAAAGGACCAGCCCAATATATGTGTAGATGAGCCCCACGATCATACGTATGTACTGTCTGTGATGGTACCGACGACTGATAAGCTGAAAGATAAAAAAGAGCAGAGCGATCGGCAGCATCGAAATAAGGACTTCTTTTGCAAAATGCGGCAGCTCAAGCATAAACTCCCGCATGACATCTTGTGTCGTACTGACATCAAGAAACTCTGTAGGCGTATAGGAAGCATCCGTCGGTTGAAAGAAGATGCCTAGTAATAAGACGGCTAGAATGGGCCCGATGCTTGAAATCGCAACTAAACCAAAGCTGTCGTCAGAAGCATTTTTATCGCTTCGCACCGATGCCAACCCGACCCCTAAAGCTAAGATGAAGGGAACGGTGATCGGACCTGTAGTAGCCCCACCTGAATCGAAGGCGACAGGGACAAAATCGTTTGGTGTAAGAAAAGAAAGTAAGATTACCAACAAGTATAGCACCATCAGTAAGAGGGATAAATTGATTTTGAATAAAATTCGCAAGACAGCGATGGTCAAACAAATCCCCACGCCGATCGCCACCGTCCAAACCAGTAAATTACTGGGGATCGCCGGCATTTGATCGGCCAATACTTGTAAATCAGGCTCTGCGATCGTAATAACCGCGCCGATAATAAAAACACTGAAAGCTAGTAGTCCGATTTTTTTACTTTTTGAGAGCTGGATCCCCATCCCTTCACCGAGAGGGGTCATGGACATTTCCGCCCCCAGCTGGAAAAAGCCCATCCCGATAATAAGCATCACTGCCCCCATGAGAAACATAGCAAAGGTTCCAATCTCCATTGGAACAAGAAAAACACTTACCAGCAGCACCGTGATCGTAATCGGCAAGACTGCGGATAACGATTCAGAAATATTTTCTTTTAATTTTTGATTCATCGTTTCACTCCTTTTTCTGTTTTGGACAGAGGAATGTTGGTTTGCATCCAAAAACTGTAGGTCCTCTTTGTTGACTACAGCAATTTTTAATTATCCGTCACACGCAGCGCATAGGAATCCAGCAGAATCCGTGCAATAATCTGCAGCGGCAGGCGTGAGCGCACTTCGTAATCGGGAAAATAGGAGCCTTCAGACTTGAAGCCGACCAAGGCGATCTCGCAATAATTCATCAGACTAGAGGTGTTGTTCGCTGTTAGCAGGATAGAGCCGATCTCCGCGTCGTAGCAGTTTTTAGCGGCGACGACCAGCTCCTTCGTCTCACCGTTTAGAGAGATAAAAATGACGATGTCCTGTTTGGTCAGTTTTCGACTGATATTTTTAATAATTTCCGGATCGGTATGCATTTGACAATTTTTTCCGATCAATTGGAATTTCACCATCATTTCCTGACCGATCATCTCCGAAAAGCCTCGCGCAAAGATAAATACCCGATCCGCGAATTTTATTTTTTGGATCGCATCCTCGATATTGCCGATTTTCATCATATTAATTGTTCGAACAACCTCTTGCTCATTTTTTAAAATCGCTCGTCGAATGCCCTCATCGACTTTATCTAAGGAAGAGAAGTTGATGTTTTTGTTCTCCTGTTCTTTTAAATGGTGTTTGAACGCAGTGAAGCCTTCATAGCCTTTCTTTTTCATCGTTCGCACAATCGTAGCCGTAGAAACATTGGCCTGCTCGCTCAGCTTGACGATGGAGTAATTAGGGACTTCAAGAATATGGCTTTCAATATAGTCCCAGAGGTATTGCTCCGTTTCGCTTAATTTGTGATCCATTGTTTTACTAACCCTCTTTCAGCATCACGTTATATAAAAAGTATCACGTTTCATAAAAAGATGTAAAGCTTTTCAATGAATTAGCGAAAATATGAAAACCTTTTCGGTGTGGAACGTTGCATAATAGGCTCAAGGAGGTCGTCACTCATGTCTATCTATACATGCACTATGAATTTAGCCATTGATCTATTTATTGAAACAGACACCATGGATCCTTTTGTCGTGAATCGAACGAAGGATGATGATATCCAAGCAAACGGAAAAGGCGTGAATGTTTCCCTCGTCTTAAAAATGCTGGGAATTCCAACGACGGCATTGGGTTTTCGCGCAGGGTTCACTGGAAACTATATAGAAGATTATTTACAGGAAAAAGCGATTCAAACAGATTTTATTGAAGTTCCGGGGATGACTCGCATCAATGTCTTCACACAAGTCAATCAAACAGAGGAGGAATACAAATTAGTCAATCAAGGGCCGGAGATCCCACCTGAAAAGGTGCAGGCCTTTTTGGATCAGATCAGGAATTTACAGGCGCAGGATTATCTATGTATCTCAGGAAGTTTGCCACGAGGTGTAGCGCCTACGATTTTGGTCGAGATCAGTCGAATCTGCGAAGAACGCGGCATTCATTTGATCATTGACAGCAGCTATCAAGAAGTCATGTACTGTTTGCCTTACCACCCGTTTTTACTGAAGCCAAATGAAGAAGAGCTGGCGTCCTGGTTTGGACAAGTCATTGATACAGAGGAGGCTTATTTATTTTATGGGCAGCAATTGTTAGCAGCCGGCGCGCAAAATGTGTTGTTGTCACTTGGCGGAGAAGGAGCCATTTTTTTCACGCAAGATAAAATTATTCGAGGAAATTCGCCAAAGGGAAAAGTAGTCAACACGGCCTGTGCAGGGGATACCTTATTGGGAACCTTTTTAGCTGGTCATTTAAGCCAGCAGCCGCTGGAGGAAACATTGCGTAAAAGCTTAGCGGCTGGCAGCTCGACAGCCTTTCGTAAAGGTCTGACAGATTTTTTAGATGTAGAAGCCTTAAGTAAACAAATTGAAATCAAAGAAGAGAGGGTAAAATCATGGGAAATTATCAATTAATCGCAGCAACAGGGTGTCCGACAGGCATTGCTCATACTTATATGGCACAGGAAGCATTGGAGCAGGCGGCGAAGAAAAAGGGCGTGACGATCAAAGTTGAAACACACGGACAGATCGGGGTCGAAAATGAATTAACCGCAGAAGAAATCAAGAATGCGGAGGCCGTGATTATCGCGGCAGATAAGGATGTCCATCCAGAACGATTTGCAGGCAAACGAATCATTGATGTTTCTGTGAGTACGGGGATTAAGGATGCCGAGCGCTTGATTGATGATGCATTAGCCGGCAAAGGGTCGATCGCCGCAGAGAATCATTCGGTGGATGCGTTAGAGCAGGAAACAGGAAGCGGTACGAGTTTTGGTCGCAGCATTTATAAAAACCTGATGAATGGTGTTTCCCATATGCTGCCGTTTGTTGTTGCCGGAGGGGTTTTGATCGCCATCTCCTTTGCTGTCTGGGGAATCTATTCCTTTGATCCAGAGAATGCCCAGTATAACGCGACAGCCGCGATGTTAAAAGCTGTCGGTGATGCGGCGATGGGGATGATGGTTCCCGTATTAGCCGCGTATATCGCAGAGGGAATCGCGAAACGACCAGGGCTAGTTGTAGGTTTTGTCGGCGGGATCGTCGCAATGAATGGCGGTACTGGATTTTTAGGCGGGATTTTAGCCGGGTTTCTAGCGGGATACTTCATTTTATTCCTGCAAAAAGTTTTAGAGGTGCTGCCAAAACAGCTAGACGGTTTGAAAGCCATCTTCTTGTATCCAGTCATTGGTGTAGCGGTGATCGGGATCGTGATGTCTTTACTCGCTGGACCGATGAAGGCTGTAAATGAAGGCATGATGAGCTTTTTAGCTGGCTTTGAACATTCGAATCCTTTAGTCCTTGGGGTGATCGTTGGCTGTATGTGTGCCTTTGATATGGGTGGTCCGATCAATAAGGCAGCCTATGTAACAGGAACGGCATTATTAGCGCAAGGAAATACGACCTTTATGGCAGGCGTCTCAGCAGCTTGTATCGCACCGCCGTTGATCACAGGATTCGCGACCTTATTCTTTGGAAAATATTTCGATACGAATGATCGCAATGCGGGTCTAGTCAACTTCATTTTAGGCTCTACCCATATTACAGAAGGTGCGATCCCATTTGCGGCAAAGGACCCGATTCGCGTATTGCCAACGATGATGCTAGGTTCGTCCATTGCGGCTGTTTTAACGTATATGTTTGGTGTGCAAGTACCAGCACCTCATGGCGGCTTCTTAGTATTACCAGTCGTGACAGGGAAATTCCAATGGGTGTTCTCGATTCTCATCGGTTCAATTATCGGCGGAGTCATTTTGGGATTGATTCAAAAGAGCAGTGTCGCTGCGAAAGAGAAAAAAGCCAATGCGGAACAAGCAGATAAATCAGCCATCGCAGAATAAGGAGAGAACGAGCATGGGGATCATTCAAGAAGAAAACATCTTTTTACATCAATCACTGTCTACTCAAAAAGAAGCCTTTGAATTTTTAGCGAGACAAGCTGTGGCTTTAGGCATTTCAGCCGATGAGCAGCAGGTGTATCAGAAATTAGTCGCACGGGAAAATGAAGGAACGACCGGTATGATGGACGGCTTCGCGATTCCACATGCGAAGGATCAGTCGATCAAAGAACCCAGCATCCTCATTGTTACGCTGGATCAGGGAATCGAGTGGAACAGCATGGATGGTCAGCGGATTAACTTTGTCATCGCGTTGTTTATTCCTGATTCAGAGGCGGGAACGACCCATTTGAAATTATTATCCGCGGTCGCTCGGCTGTTGATGCGAAACGAAGTGACGGAACAGTTGAAAGTGGCGCAAACAAAAACGGAAATCGCAACATTACTAAATGAAAAAATAGGTGAGAATGAATGAAGACAATCAGTGCAGGAAAGAAGAAGTATTTAGATCAACTGACAAATGAGGCGGGAATCATTGGTGCGCTAGCGATCGATCAACGGGGCGCCTTGAAGAAAATGATCGGCAAATACAAGGAAGCAACGACAGATGATATCATCCAATTCAAGGAGCTGGTTTCTCAGGAGTTAACGCCCTATGCGTCGGCTATTTTGTTAGATCCAGAATATGGTCTGCCTGCCGCGGACGTGCGGGACGCCCATTGCGGACTGCTGTTGGCCTATGAAAAAACCGGCTACGACGCGACAACTCCTGGGCGTTTGCCCGATGTATTAAACGTTTGGTCAGTCCAGCGCCTGAAAGAAGCCGGTGCCGATGCCTGCAAATTCCTGCTCTATTACGATGTGGATGAGCCAGAAGCAATCAATGAGCAAAAGCGGGCGTATATGGAGCGGATCGGTTCTGAATGTACCGCAGAAGATATTCCTTTCTTTTTAGAAATTGTGTCCTATGATGCCAAGATCGCAGATGCCTCATCCTTGGACTACGCGAAGGTGAAGCCCCGCAAAGTGATTGAAGCGATGCGGGAATTTTCTAAGGAACGTTATCAAGTGGATGTTTTAAAGGTAGAGGTCCCGGTAAACATGAACTTTGTTGAAGGCTATGGTCAAGAAGTCTGCTACAGCCAATCAGAGGCTGCGGCTTACTTCAAAGATCAATCAGAGGCCACAGATCTGCCATTTATTTTCTTAAGCGCCGGCGTCAGTGCAGCGCTGTTCCAAGAAACCTTACGCTTCGCGAAACAAGCGGGCTCAACCTTTAATGGGGTACTTTGTGGACGAGCAACTTGGGCGAATGGAGTAGAGCCCTTTGTAAAAGAGGGCGAAGAACAAGCAGTTGCCTGGTTATCCGAAGAAGGCAGACGAAACATTGAAGAATTAAATGCGGTATTAAAGGAAACTGCCACTTCTGTTTATACGAATGCATAAGAAAAACGACTGCCTGTAGCGGGCAGTCGTTTTTAATGTCTTATAAGGCTTCTTTCGCCAAATCAATTTGTTTTTTGACTTGGTCGAAGCCAGTACCGCCTAGAGAATGCCGACGTGTGACAGCCGTTTTAGAAGACAAGGTGTCGTAGATGTCCTCTTCGATCACAGAATGGATAGCTTGATATTCTTCTAACGGCACATCCTGCAGGAAAATCCCTTTTTGGGTGCAGGCCAAGACCAATTTCCCAACGATCTCATGGGCTTGGCGGAAAGGGATGCCCTTCGCCGCTAAATAATCCGCCAGCTCCGTCGCATTAGAGAAATCTTTTTCTGTCGCATCGTGCATAGTCTGGGTATGGACCTTCATGGTATCAATCATCCCGGCCATGATGTCTAAGCTAGTCGCTACCGTATGGACTGTATCGAACATACCTTCTTTGTCTTCTTGCAGGTCCTTGTTATAAGCCAACGGCAATCCTTTAATGACGGTTAATAAACCAATCAAATCACCGAAGACACGGCCAGATTTTCCACGGATCAATTCTGCCATGTCCGGGTTTTTCTTTTGGGGCATAATGGAGCTGCCCGTCGAAAACGTATCGGTTAATTCAATAAATTTAAACTCATGGCTGCACCATAGAATGATCTCTTCACAGAAACGAGAGAGATGCATCATTAAGATCGAGCTGTTGCTTAAAAATTCAAGAATGAAATCCCGATCGCTGACCCCATCAAGACTGTTTATATAAATATCCGCAAAGCCCAGTTCGTCCGCGGTCATTTGACGATCAATCGGAAAAGTCGTGCCCGCAAGCGCCGCGCAGCCTAACGGAGAGATATCCACCCGCTTAAGACTTTCCTCAAGCCGTGCCTGATCCCGCGTCAGCATCCCGTAATAGGCCATTAAATGATGCCCAAAGGAAATCGGCTGCGCATGCTGCAGATGGGTATAGCCCGGCATGATCGTTTCGACATGTTCTTCGGCTTTATTGACTAGGACCGCACGAAAATGATGAACCTTCTCGATAATCTCAGCCAAATGCTCCTTCAAGTATAAATGCATGTCGGTAGCGACTTGGTCGTTTCTGCTGCGAGCGGTGTGAAGCTTGCCGGCGACAGGTCCAATCTCGTCATGAAGCATTTTCTCCAAGTTCAAATGAATGTCTTCATTTTCAATCGTAAAGGTTAATTCATTCTTCGCCGCTTTTTCTGCTAATATAGTTAATCCCGAAGTGATTTGCTGCGCCTCTTCTTTGGTGATGATACCTGTTTCCCCAAGCATTTTAACATGAGCCAAACTACCGGTAATGTCTTGTGTCGCTAATTGCTGGTCAAAGGGGATGGAAGCCCCAAATGCGTCGATCCAGGCCTCATTTTTGCCATCAAAACGCCCGCCCCAAAGTTTTGCCATAATAGTTGTCCTCGCTTTTCTTTTATAATCAGTATATAAGAAGTGGATTGCTAAAAAAAGACCGACTAGTCGGTCTTTTTCAGCGAAGTATCACACTTTTCTTTTTCTAGCATGCAGGCTAGCTCTCTTCGACAATAAGCGAAAATTTTGAGAAGTCTGAAGAGCGACTTATCAAAATTTTTGTCTTATTGCTCAAGAGCTGAACGAGCCTGCGTAGCTTTTAGTCTAGGGAGGAGGCATCTTCTCAGATACCTCAGGATGAAAACATTGCTGGTTTCCTTATTTCCTGACCGGAAAAGAAACTCTCCTAAGAGCAATGGCAAGATGTGAAACCGGACGGCCTTATTTACCGGCAAGTAAAAGCCGCCTCACATCTGGTTTCTCTTGCAATTTCATTAAATACTCGGTTGTTTATTCTCAGCCTGAATTTCAGCGTGTACCTTTGTTGGCAAGCCCCATAATTTAATGAAGCCGATCGCTGCATCTTGATCGAAGGTATCAGCAGACGTGTATGTCGCCAAGTTTTCGTTGTATAAGCTGTTGTCAGATTTACGTCCTTCAACGATGACATTGCCTTTGAAGAGTTTTACACGCAATACGCCGTTCACGACTTCTTGGGATTGTTTCAAGAAGGCGATTAACGCGTCCATCGTCGGGTTGAACCACAGTCCGTCATAGATCATTTGGCAAAGCTGTTGCTCAATAACTGGTTTGAAATGCGCCATCTCACGAACAAAGGTCAGATCTTCCAATTCTTTATGCGCCTTCATCAATACTTCCGCACCGGGACATTCGTAAACTTCACGCGATTTGATGCCCACTAGACGATTTTCAATATGATCGATTCTGCCGATGCCATGTACGCCGGCGATCGTGTTCAGTTTCATGATTAATGTCGCTAAAGATAATTCTTCCCCATCTAACGCTGTCGGCACCCCTTTTTCAAAGGTGATCTCAACGATCGTTGGTTTGTCTGGTGTATCTTCTAATTCAGCAGTAATGGCATAAGCTCCAGCGGGCGGAGTAGCCCAAGGATCTTCTAAGATGCCGCATTCGCAGGCACGTCCCCATAAGTTTTGGTCGATGGAGTAAGGATTGTCTAAATCCGCTGGGATCGGCACGCCTTTTTCAGCTGCGTAGTTGATTTCCTCTTCACGAGACCATTTCCATTCACGGACTGGCGCGATGATCTTCAAGTTGGGATCAAGGGCAGCGATGGAAACTTCAAAACGAACTTGGTCGTTTCCTTTTCCAGTACAGCCATGAGCGATGGTCGTTGCTCCTGTCTGATGTGCTAACTCCACTAATTTTTTCGAAATCAATGGACGAGACAATGCTGAAACTAATGGGTAAGAATTTTCATAGTAGGTATTGCCTTGCAGCGCAATTAATACGAAGTCTTGCGAAAATTCTTCACGCGCATCAATGGCATAAGATTCAATCGCACCAACTTGCAGTGCTTTCTTCTTAATAAATTCAGTGTCGCGGCCTTCTCCAATATCCAAACAGCAGGCAATCACGTCGTATCCTTCATCGACGAGCCATTTGATTGAGACTGAAGTATCTAGACCACCTGAGTATGCTAAAATCACTTTTTCTTTCATCCTGATTGCTCCCTTATCGCTTTTTCATTAAAATCTAATTAATGTGTTGAAGCAATATTAGCATCGTAAAATACAAAAAGCAAGCACTTTTTAAATATTTATGCAAAATAATTTTAAAAATACGTTTCTTTATTCAGTTTAGTGTGTATACTAGCATTCATTTTGTATAGTAGAAACACGCAGTGTAAATGAAAAGAATTTGCGTTTTCAAAGAGAAAAACATTGACATGCCAAGGCTTAGCAAGTATTATGGTAAATGGTATTGTTTGCCCCACGAGAGCCCCGGAAACTCAAGTGTTTGTCAAACATTCGAAATCGAAATTGGAGGAAAAAAACGTGCGTACAACATATATGGCTAAGCCAGGCGAAGTAGAACGTAAATGGTACGTAGTAGACGCAACTGATGTTCCTTTAGGACGTCTTTCAACAGTTGTTGCATCTGTACTACGCGGCAAAAATAAACCAACATTCACACCACATGTAGATACTGGTGATTTTGTAATTGTAATCAATGCAGATCAAGTTAAATTAACAGGTAAAAAGGCAACTGACAAGATTTACTACCGTCACTCAAACTTCCCTGGTGGATTGAAATCAGTCTCAGCAGGCGAATTGCGTGCTAAAAATTCTCGCCGTTTGGTCGAAACTTCTGTTAAAGGTATGCTTCCTAAGAACACTTTAGGTCGCGCTCAAGGCATGAAACTTCACGTATACGGTGGAGCAGAACATCCACATGCAGCACAACAACCAGAAGTCTTAGACATCACAAACTTAATTTAATAGGAGGGAAATTCATTGGCACAAGTTCAATATAGCGGCACAGGCCGTCGTAAAAATGCAGTTGCTCGCGTACGTTTAGTACCAGGAACTGGTAAAATTACTGTAAATAAAAAAGACGTTGAAGAATATATCCCACATGCTGACCTACGTTTAGTAATCAACCAACCATTTGGCGTTACTGAAACAGCAGGTTCATACGATGTATTCGTAAACGTAAACGGTGGGGGCTACGCAGGTCAAGCCGGCGCTATCCGTCACGGTATCTCACGCGCTTTATTAGAAGTAGATCCTGATTTCCGCGCACCATTAAAACGCGCTGGATTACTTACACGTGATTCACGTATGGTTGAACGTAAAAAACCAGGTCTTAAGAAAGCACGTAAAGCTTCACAATTCTCAAAACGTTAATATATTTTATATATCGACATTTCAAGGCACTTTCCATTTTGGAAGGTGTCTTTTTTTTGACTGAACAAAAGAGAAAGCCATTTCTACCAAACTATTCATATGAATACAATTTGCATATCGCATTATTTTATGAGATTCTTACTTTGAACATAATGCTAAAGTAAGAAGGTTTATTGGAATGAAAAAAGAAATTTTTGTAGTAGGTGCTATCATTATTCGTGATAAAAAAATCCTTTGCTGTCAACGAGGAGAAGGGCGTTCGCTTTCAAATTTATGGGAATTTCCTGGTGGTAAAATTGAAAAAAATGAATCGACTGCAGAGGCTTTGGAAAGAGAATTGATGGAAGAGTTGCAAGTCCAGGTCGAAATTTCTGAGCATTTATTCGAATCAACGACATATGAATATGATTTTGGAATTGTTACTTTAAAAACATATATCTGTCATTTGAAGACAGGAGAACCAGTTTTAACGGAACACATTCAATCGAAATGGCTCTCAACTAACCAATTAGATCAGTTAGATTGGGCACCGGCAGACATACCAGCAGTACAAAAATTAATTCAACAGGGTATTTGTGATGAATAATTATAGCTATTTAAAACAAGCTGTAAATCGAGCTTTTTTTGATAAGGATATTGATGCTAATCCGTTAAGTCCAGCATTTATTATCAATCGTCCAGAGAAGAAACAATTCTTTTTACCCACATTACAAGAAGAATTTGCTGAGTGTGTAGATTTTACCCTATCTGTAGCATTCATTACTCAGAGTGGTTTGGATTCTATCAAGGCACAATTAATGGATTTGCACTTGCGAGGGGTTAAAGGACGAATATTGACTTCGACTTATTTGGGATTTAATAATCCAGATGTTTTTTCATCCCTGTTGAAAATTCCTAATGTCGAAGTACGCATTTCAGACAAAGAAGGTTTTCATTCTAAGGGCTATCTTTTTAATCATAAAGATCATCAATCCTTCATTATTGGAAGTTCAAACTTAACGATGAGTGCATTAAAAATCAATTATGAGTGGAATGTTAAACTCACTTCTTTGGACCATGGAGAGTTGATTTCTGAAATAAAAGAACATTTGGAAGAAGAATGGGAAAATGCAGAACCATTGACTGAAAAGTGGATTTCTAGTTTTAAAATTAACTACAAAGCCCTAGTTACGCCACAAACACTAAATCTAACAAAGTCTATTGCTGAGAGTTCTGACTATATTACACCTAATACGATGCAAAAAGCAGCGTTAAGTGGATTGACTGATTTACGTAACAGAGGTGAGCAAAAAGGGTTGATTATATCTGCAACAGGAACGGGTAAAACCTATCTAGCGGCTTTTGATGTTGAAGCCTTTAAACCGGAAAAAATGTTGTTTGTAGTGCATCGGGAGCAAATTTTGAATAAAGCAATGGAGACATTTAAAAAAATACTCGGTGGGGATGATGCTGACTACGGAATCCTTTCTGGAAGTTCTAAAGAAATTGATGCAAAATATTTATTTGCTACAATCCAAACGATTTCCAAAGAAAAATTTCAACAACAAATAGGTGCAGAAGCCTTTGATTATATTTTGATTGATGAAGTCCACAAAGCTGGAGCGGAATCTTATACACGGACGATTGATTTTTTTAAACCGAAGTTTTTATTAGGGATGACAGCTACACCGGAAAGAACAGATGGGTTCAATATTTTTGAACTGTTCGATTACAATATTGCTTATGAAATTCGATTACAAGAGGCACTTAAAGAAGATTTATTATGTCCGTTCCATTATTTTGGCGTGACTGACTATGAGAAGAACGGGAATGTTATTGACGAAACTGCTGATTTAAAATACCTAACGGATAATGAACGCGTGGACTTTTTGATCGAGAAAATTGATTATTATGGCTGTTTCGGAAATAAAGTAAAGGGATTAGTTTTTTGCAGTCGTAAAGATGAAGCGCAAAAGCTTGCTCGCCTTTTTAACGAAAAAGGTATTCCGAGTAGTTATCTATCAGGAGATCATTCGATAGAAGCTCGTGAAAAAGAAGTCGAAAAGCTAGAGAATGGATTGCTTAATTACATTTTTACTGTGGATATTTTTAATGAAGGGATCGATATTCCTAAAATCAATCAAGTAATTATGCTGCGAAACACGCAATCGAATATCATTTTTATTCAACAACTAGGGCGCGGGTTGCGTAAAGATCCATCAAAAGAATTTGTCACAATCATCGATTTTATTGGGAATTATAAAAATAATTACATGATTCCGATGGCTTTTTCAGAGGATAATAGTCGAAATAAAAATAATTTACGACGGGATACCTTTGATACGAATTATATTGAGGGACTGTCGACGATTAATTTTGAAAAAATCGCAAAGGAACGGATTTTTAAATCAATTGATGAGGCTAAATTGAGTGGATTAGCCGAGATAAAAAAGAGCTTTTATGATTTAAAAAATCGTTTAAATCGAGTCCCAATGCTTATCGATTTTCAATGTTTGGGAAGTATTGATCCTTTATTGATCGCAAGTAAGGAACAAACGTACTATAATTTTCTAGTTAAGATAAAGGAAAATGAGACAAAGATCAGTGACGAAGAGAATCTTATCTTAAAATTTATCACGGGAGAATTATTAAACGGGATTCGATCACATGAGTTAGAAGTTTTAAATCTGTTTTTGAATGAAGATCGAAAAGTAATCACTCGCCAAGAAGTGACAGAATTATTTGAATCAAAAGGGTTGTTATCAGATCAAGATATTGTTGATTCAACTTTTAAAGTATTGGATCTATCCTTTTATGAGAAAAATTTGTGGCGAAAGTATTCTGAAATTCAGCTATTTACTATTAATGACGATAAGCTAATTTCAACAGACTTATTTTCTCAAATTAAAAATGACGAATATTTTGTCCAATTGTTCCGAGACATAATAGATACTGGAATTGAAAAGTCGAAAGATTATGATTTTTCAGTCAAACTGGATTTGTATAAGAAATATCGCCGTAAAGATGTTTTACGTGCCCTTAACATGAATTTTGAGCAAAATGAACAAGGAATTGGCGGTTATACTTATAGTAACCATCATTTTGCGATTTTTGTTACCTTGGATAAAGGTAAGGATTTTAAAGGCTCATTGATCTCTTATGAAGATGAATTTCTTGATGAGAAACGATTTCGCTGGTTTACCAAAGCGCCTCGAACGATAGAATCTAAAGAAGTTAAGGTTTTGATGAATAATGAGAAGTGGACCGTTCATTTATTCGTCAAACGACGGTATAACAAAACTGACAACGAGACTGATTTTTATTATTTGGGTGAAGTGTTACCAAAACATGAAACAATCAAGCAGGTTCAAAAAACAACGAGTGATAATAAAAAGAAAAATGTTGTAGAAATGGAATTTGATCTTATACAATCTGTTGAGCCCCTGAATAATTCATAGCTCTAAATTTAACCTGTTTTTTTGAACAAATTGCCAATTTTTAAATTAGGCAGATACTTTCTTCCAAAATAATGTGTTTTCGAACAGGATGCCTACGGAAGAAGATCATAATAAAAATTATTTGTCTATTTAAGGGCAGACGAATCCCTTGAAAAAGAATCGGTTAAAAAATTTGTGTGATAACTAGTCTAAATCCATTGTTTGGATCGCCGCAGGCGTTCAAAAACCTTATAAAATTCAGTTTGATACACATGATAACTTGACAGTTTGAGATAGACCTGTCTCCCAGTCTGAACAAGTTTACCGGCTACTTTAAGCAATATCAGCCGGATGGAATGAATCGTCATGCCCTGGTTCACTTTATCAAAACCAATGCTTTTTAAAAAATTAACGAGGTTGTATGCAAGGACACTGATCATCATTCTGACATGATTTTCTAAGAAACGCGGGCTATCTGTTTTATCGAAGTAAAAGCCACCTTTCGCTTCTTTGATGAAATTTTCCATTGTTCCTCGCTTGCCGTAAAGAGAAAATATGACTTCAGGCGAGACATTGTCGGATAGATTAGTCACAATAAACGCATGATGAAATAGCAATTCTCCTCCTTCACGGACGGAGCGTATACAGACACGACGAGGTTTCGACCAGGATTGTGCTTGATAAGGTAGTGAAAAATACTGCACTTCTCGCTCTTCCCATTCTTGATTGTCCCCGTAAAGAACAGAATGTTCAGCTAACTGACTTAACCTCCGATTGCTCTTTAATCGGATAACGTACTGGCTTTCAGTTGCTTCACAAGACTCATACACCTCTGGTGTGGCGAAGCCGCTGTCACCCCGAACCAATATCTCGGTATGAGGTAACGTGCTCTTGTAGTGGTGTAAAAGCGGGTTGATAAAGGCTTTTACCCCTTTAGATGTGTACTGATTGCCTGAACGCAGTTCAGCTTTTAAGAAATCTCCGGTCAGTCCATCAAAGGCAACTAATGGGTGATAGCCGTAGGTTTGATAATGGGCATTATAATCTGTTTGTTCTTGGCGTCCAAAGGTATCCGAATGTGTGGAATCGACATCAATGATTAACTCGGTGTCATTGCGAATTAAACGTGCTTTATCAATCAATGACTGATTTAATGCTTGGAGTTGATCGATGTTCTCCTCGGTGAAACGATCCAGAAACCGTGAGATTGAGGATTGTGATGCCAACTGTTTTTTACCGAGTACAGCTTGAAAGACAGGATCCCGTCTTAATAGATTAGCTGATGAGTCTGCCGAGTAACCAGCAATTAATTGCATAATAAGCTGTTCCAATATCGCTAAGTTATCATGGGTAAAATAAGCCCGATGATCTGTAATATGGAGCCATTGTTTAGCTAAGTGCGAAAAGCCGAAGGTATTCATTAATTCTTTAACCAGGACTAACCCCGAATCACTTGATAGACGACCACCGGTATGTGAAATAGTGATATTTGAATTGAATTTAACTTGATTTTTGTGTAAGCTAGTCATGAGAAGAACTCCTTTCTTATGGTTGGTTTCGTCACCTTTACCATAGCAGAATGGGGTTCTTTTTTCATCACTTAAGGGGTGAAACTAAAAAAGTAATTATCAGACTGCCGTTAGGCAGTTTCAGACGGTTTCAATTAAAAAGTATGAATTATTCAGGCCTAAGAAAAATCTTAATATAAAATAAGTATCCCTCTATTGTTTTTGCAAGAAGGGCCTTGTTGGCGAACTTCCCCCAAAATTTGTTAATTCATATATTCCTGCACCTCATTGAACAATAGGTCCCCTAAAAAGTAGCCTTTGTTCCATGAGGTAATCAGTTCGCCCTCGGGAAAATGATAGGCGGCTAATTTCTTTTTGATTCGATTGGTTAAATTAGATAGCTGGCATAGGTTTGATTTGGTCGCATCCTTTTCCCAAATTAAATAGCATAATTTCTCACGAGACAACATTTCTCCAGTTTTTTGATACTGATAGAGATAATGCAAGAATTTCTTCTCATTGGCTGAAAGGCTGAAGAAGAATAGCTCAGAATTTTTTTCGGCATGGGGGACTACTCCCTCGCTATCAAGAGGGCTTGATTTAGTTTGACTGCTCGTCCATTTAGCAATTTTTTCAATGACCTCGATATCCGTGGTTTCTGGATCGATCCAATCATCAATCTCATCAATCAAGTAGGAGCATTCGGAATTCTTCAGGTCATTTTTCCTGCCCTTTCTTAATAGAGCTAAGCCGTTTTTCTTAAATGCAGAATAATACTTTGAAACTTCTAAAGTAGAAATGGTATCACTAAAGATGACCAAAGAGAAATACTTGATGATCTGGGGAGAAAGCTGTGCATCCAACATCAAATCACTGGAACAATAGACCTCGTCATTTGATCGTTGTAAAATGGCCTGCAGACTTTGCTCCGCCAATAAATTTTTTGTTATGATTAATACTCTCGTCATAATTTTTCACTCCTATTCGTAAATTCCCAGTTGTATTCACAACGGTTAATAAGCATCTATTCATTTATTCTTCTTATTATTTTGTTAGCGCCGCAATCATACATTATCAAAAATATTCAAAGTATTTTTTTATTCTTTTTAATTTTTTTTGGCTATAAATTAAATTTTTGGATAAAATACATTTTAATATCAAAACACAATATACTAAGCACTATTATTTATAAAGACAAAGACAGTTAGATAAATGATCACTAGTCAAATTTTGTTCTTTTTTTAATAGGAGCGGGGATGAGAGAAAACGCGCTTTTTGCTTCTTCCATCAAACCTTAGTATAATAACGTTGTTTTGAAAAACGTACGACCGTTTACTTAAGGACGGTAGGAGGAAATATACATAATGACAACGAATTTTTGGGCAGAGCTGCCAAAGCCCTTTTTTATTTTGGCACCAATGGAAGATGTAACGGATGTAGTGTTTCGTCACGTCGTTAAAGCAGCGGGAGCGCCGGATGTTTTCTTTACGGAGTTTACAAATTCCGATAGCTTTTGTCATCCAGATGGCATCGAGAGTGTTCGCGGTCGGTTGGCTTTTACGGAGGATGAGCAGCCGATGGTGGCGCATATCTGGGGAGACAACCCCGCTTTTTTCCGTGAAATGAGTATTGCCTTGGCGGAGATGGGATTTAAAGGGATCGATCTGAACATGGGCTGTCCCGTCCCAAATGTTGCGGAGCGAGGCAAGGGGAGTGGGCTGATTCTACGCCCAGATGTAGCCGCTGAATTGATTGCGGCAGCGAAGGCAGGCGGATTGCCTGTGAGTGTTAAGACACGGCTTGGTTTTACAGATACGGCCGAGATGGAAAGCTGGATCAGTCACTTATTGAGACAGGACATTGCCAATCTTTCGGTCCATATGCGAACAAGAAAAGAAATGAGTAAGGTTGACGCTCATTGGGAATTGATTCCTCAGATCGTTAAAATGCGAGATGAAATTGCCCCTCAAACCTTGATTACAATCAATGGAGATATTTTGGATCGTCAGATGGGCCTGGCGCTTGCGGAAAAGTACGGAGTAGACGGCTTGATGATCGGCCGCGGAATCTTCAAGAATCCCTATGCCTTTGAAAAAGAACCAAAGGAGCACACACCGAAAGAAATGATCGACTTATTACGACTGCAGCTTGATCTGCAGGATCAGTTTTCGGAGCAGGTTCCTCGCTCCATCGTTGGGTTGCACCGTTTCTTTAAGATTTATGTCAAAGGCTTCCCAGGCGCAAATGACTTGCGTGTAAGCTTGATGAATACAAAGTCTACTGCAGAGGTGCGGGAGATTTTGGATACTTTTGAAGAGGAACATCAAGAGCTATTTTAATGGTTTAAAAGAAAAGAGAGACGGATTCCAAATTCGTTCTCTTTTTTCGCCTTCACTGACCAATAAAATCGCGAAGCTTCTGATTGATTCTCACTTCTTGATATAATAAATCAAAAGAAGAAGGAGCGAAAAAGAATGATCGAAGTTAAACTTGGCGATATCTCCCGTTTAGAACGGCCTGTAGATGCGATCGTCAATGCCGCAAATGCAGCCTTGATTCCGGGCGGCGGTGTTGATGGGGCGCTAAATCGAGCGGCTGGACCAAAATTGAAGCAGGCGATGGCGAAAATCGGCGGCACTCCGACTGGTTCGGCGGTAATTACGGAAGCCTTTCATTTACCTGCTACCTACGTGATTCATGCAGTTGGTCCACGCTATATTGATGGCGAGCACGAGGAAGAACGATTGCTTTACTCTGCCTATGAGTCCGTATATCGGCTGGTTCATTCCCACGAGCTTCATACCATAGCTGTTCCCGTTTTAAGTGCGGGAATTTATGGCTACCCTAAGACAGAGGCCGCCCGGATTCTTTATGAAGTGGCTAATCGAGGAGAAAATCAGGCAATCAACACGTTGGTCGTAGTTTTTGAATCTCCTGGCTGCCGATTTTTGAAAGGCTTCAACTAGGGAATGAAAACGATTAACTATTTTTATCAATTTTATGATAAAGTGATAAGATAATAGTAAATAAGTAAAAGCGAGGCGAATGATTTGAAAGCTATCTCAATTCACCCTGAGCCGGTCATGGAGATTCTTTCCGGCAAAAAAACTGAAGAATATCGGTCGTGGAGCACCCATCATCGCGGACCGTTATTAATATGTTCGACGGCGATTAAAACACCTGGCTGCATCTCCGGGCACGCGGTATGCATTGTTGATCTTGTTGATGTAAAAAAATTAGCTGAGGATTCATATGCGTGGGTCTTTGAAGATGTCCGTTGCATCAAACCTTTCTCTATCAAGGGGCAGCGACGTTTGTACCATGTACCAGATGATCGGATTGTCGAACCAGAATCGGGTGAATTCATAATAGAAGATGGCGAAAAAGTCGTTACCGAGGAATTTTGGCAAACATACTATCTTTCAATAGTGGATTAATCTTTTTCATTTCGCTAGATGAAAGAGGCCCAGTGATCGTTTCTATCAAACGATTACTGGGCTTATTTATTTGTCGATTTAGGAATGAAGAACGGTGTTTGTTGTTCTGATCGTAGGGCGTACTTTTTTTCTTAATCTAGAAAAATCGTTTGTCTAATTCTGCTATTTTGAATATTTTTGACCAAAAATTGCCATAATTGTGTTTTCATATTATTATTTGTTAACAAAATAGAAATTATACAAGGAATGAGTATTTATTTCATACAATTAGGTGAAGGTTGATAAGAAAATAGGCTTGGTGGTAGTTGTTGGTGATAGGGCTTTTAGGGGAACCGGATTTTGTAACTTTTAGGGACGGCATTCTTTTTGAGAGGAGAATGATCATGGATTTTCGTACACTTTTGGGGACAAGCAACAAGCGGCGGCTGGCATTAGTAGAGCGACTTTATTATCATCGGGATGGTTGGTCGAGCAACCAACTGTTGAGTGAACTGAATTGTTCGTTGCCGATTTTATTGAATGATATTGAATTGATTAATGAAGAATATCCAAGCTTTCAAATTACGAAGACGCAAGGTCTTTATCGCTTAATGGTAGACAAAAAGGTGAACTTAGGGAATTTATATGCCAATATACTCAATACTAGTCCGGAATTTCAGATCATCGAAGAGCTTTTATACGAAGAGTGCGACAGTATTACGATCTTGGCGAAAAAATTGTATCTCAGCACCTCCAATACGCAGCGCTATTTAAAAAAGCTTGAGCAAATGTTTACTCAGGCAGGCATGGAATTATGTTACCGACCACTACGCTTAGAGGGGAACGAGGGAGAGATTCGTAATTTCTATTACCGCTTTTATAGTGAGCGGCAGGTAGCTTTTGAAAGTCCGCTGCCTAAGCTGCCGCCGAAACACTACCATATTATTGAACGCTATGTGCAAGAATTTGTCCGCATCAATCAGATCCACGAAAAATATGTTTTTCAAAAACGCTTGATTTACAATTTCTATATTAGTATTTGGCGGATCAAAAACGGTCATGACTACCCTAAAGAGGAGCTTAGAATTGAAGGACTGGCGTTACCCATGGAGTTGCCTTACAAAGAATTGCGGCAGTCAGTTAGAGAAGGGGCGGATCTGACATTGACCCCAGAGATGACACGAGATGGCTTGTGGCTGCTTTTCTCCGATTCTATCGTATTCAGTTGGAAACATCGGGAATTAGCAATGAAAGATAATGAAAAATACCAACAATTATTTCATCGGCATTATGAGCTGGTAGAAGCCTATAATGAGCTGCTGGGGCATCGTCTAACCAAACAAAATTGCATTGATTTGGCTACCGTTTTATCCAATGATTTTTATCTGTATGATCCTGATGGCCAATACTTATGTTTACTTTGGCGGAATCGCACCATCTTTCTTACAGAGGTTTCCAAGATGTATTGCCGAGGGGTAGAAAAGGTGAGGACATTGGTGGAGCAATTTGTTCATAAGTATCAGATGTATCAAGAGGAAGATTTCATCCGAAATTATGTCTACTTGCTGATCACGACAGAAGAAAGAGGAATGGAATGGCTGGCTAGTCAAGAGCCGTTGTTGAAAGTCTTATTGCTGTCTGAACTGACACCAACAGAGGAAAGCTTTTTAGCCAAACAGATTTCGGACAAAATCTATGGGAATTTTATGATTTATCATTTCGAAAAGTTGTCTGGCGGCACACCGCAACTGCAACAGGAATTGAAAAAATACGATTGTCTGATTACTACAGGCTCTGCTCAAGGGCTGCCGGAGGAGTATCCCGTCGTTGTGATCGATCCCTTTTTGACGCGGCAGAGTACCCGTTGGATCCAGGAGACGATCAACGAGCTTGAGGAAAAACGTCAGCTAGTATCTATGGTAGAATAGTAGCGAAAGAAGGCTGATGTATGAATAGTATGGAGAAAATCAATCAATTTCGCGATGAACGAAACTGGCGTCCTTTTCACAATGAAAAAGATTTAGCCCTATCGATTTGCTTGGAGGCGGCGGAGCTATTGGAGCTTTTCCAATGGAAAGAATCCGAAGAAGCTCGCACGCAGACTGAACGCTTGAAGGAAGAGTTGGCGGATGTGCTGATTTATTCTTATATGATGGCAGATAATTTGGATTTTGATATTGATGAGATCATCAGTGAGAAGTTGAAGAAAAATGCAGTGAAGTATCCAGTAGAAAAAGAATAGAACTTGCGGAGCAATCCCACGAATGGAGCAGAGAAATCTGCTCTTTTTTGTTTTTTTAAAGGAAAATATGCTAATAAATGAATAGCCGCTATGTTAGGAGGTTTGTTTTTAATTGTTATATATAATCGACTTTATAATAATGTTGGTTTTTGTATGTAATTCAAATAAAATGAAATAGAAAAACGCGATTTTGTAAGCGTTTTACGAAAACCGAGTATTATTTATGTGTGTTTTAATCAGTTTTTTTCATTTCTAATAAAAAAACACAGTGATTAAATAACTGGTTTAATGAAAAAACGATTAATATTTCAGTTGAGTTAAATATGTATATATGTTAATTTATAATTGAAAAGCAATTGTTTGCTAATAAATATCACTTATTATTAAAACTATTATTTGAACTTTAATAAAATTTATAATTGAACTTTCGTTATTCTAAACTGTTATTACGGCAGTATGTGTGATGATTTTTAAGAAAAGAATCAGGTAAGAAAAATGAAAAAAGCTCAGAAAGTAAACGAACAACCCAAAAAGCGTAATAGGGCCTCTTCAGACTTTTTTAAGCAGGAGTTATTTTCTCTTGTTACAAAGCTAGCGGTTTTGTTGACCCTGGCGTATTTTGTCGTCCATTTTGTCTATGGCATCACCCGCTATCCAGATGATTCAATGGTGCCGGCGGTAAAATCTGGAGATGTCGCTTTATATTATCGGCTAAATAAAAACTATGTCGCTTCAGATGTGATCGCTTTAGAATACGAGAACGACCTGCAGCTTCGGCGAGTGGTTGCAATTGAAGGTGACACAGTAGACATAACCGAAGAGGGACTAGAGATTAACAATCATTTACAAGTGGAGCATCAGATTTATGAGGAAACCCTTCCTTATACAGAGGGAATCGATTATCCAGTAAAAATCGGAGCAGGGGAGGTATTTGTCTTAGGCGATAAACGAGAAGCGGCAATAGACAGCCGTGTATATGGGCCAATCAAGACTAAGGATACGCTTGGTAAGGTGATCACGATATTGAGACGAAGAAGTATTTAAGTTTTCAACCTAAATGGAAATTGAAACTAAATAGATAAATATTTTTGAGGAGGAAAGAGGATGAAAAAGAGAAATTTATTACATGTTTTTTTAATTGGTTTAGCAGCATTGAGTGCAATTATTGGGATAGGAATGATTAATCCCACAGAAGTCAGAGCAGATGACACATTATATGAAGATGAAGCGGTTTTGACGAAGGAATTAAAAATACCAGAAGGTGTGCTTGTACCAGATCTGTCATTTGAATTTACTGCCACACCATTAGGAACTGAGGATGAAGATGGGATTATAGATGCCAGTGAAATTGTCAATCAGCCAGCATGGTCGATTCCTGCAATAAATTTTGGCAGTCCAGATAAAGGGACGACGAACGATAACTTTGTAAGGTCAACGACCAACTTATTGGCAGATATTAAAGCGCTCAATTTTCCTCATGCTGGCACTTTTGTTTATGAAGTAGTCGAGGTAACGCCTGATACCAAATCGAAGGTGATCAGTCATTATTCAGAAGCGCTTTACACTGTACGTGTCTACGTTGAAAATGGTGATGATGGAAATCCTGTAGTTAAAGGAATCACTGTTTATCAAGTTAAAAAAGATGACGGAACGCCTGGTGGCTACAAAGTAGATCCGACACCGGGTAGTGTAACGCTAGATGGCGGCAGTGAATTCCGATTCGTCAATGAATTTTGGGATGAGACAGAACTTGAAGTAGAAAAACGAGTTGCAGGAAACGCTGGGGATCGAACAAAAGCGTTCGATTTTAAAATTACTGTGACATTGCCAGAAACAACCAAAAAGGATTTTGAGTTAACGTATACGACACCCTCAGGTTCTGATCCAGACAGTCCTATTATCTATGATGAATCAACAAGAATTTTTGAAATTGATGTTAAATTAAAGCACGGAGAAAAAATCAGCTTTGATAATCTGCCTGTCGGTTCTACCTACAACGTAGTCGAAACAATCGCTAAGGGATATACTCCTTCAGCAGTGGTTACTGGCCGAGGTATAAATGGAGTAGCAACGGATGGCACACCTGATGATGACTTGAAATTCACAGTTGAGATAGGCGGCATTAGCGATCTGCTTGTGGACGCTGAAGACGTGACCGCCCAAACGCCAATAAAAAATACGACGGTTGTAACCAATGAATACAAAGATCCTAGTATCACAGGGGTTCTTACCGATAATTTTCCATTCATCGTCATGGTCTTTGTTGCTGGTGCCGGAATCGTATTTTTGACAGTAAGTAAACGAAGAAGAGCACAGTAAGATGTCAGCGCCAAAAGAACCAACGAAAAAAACACTTTCTTTTAGCGTTCGTTTGGTCCGTTGTTTTAGTAACTTGATTGATCGCATAGCAGTGATTCTTTTATTGCTGCTATGTGCGTATGGGATTTACGGAATGTGGGATACGAATCAGTTGTTATCAAGTGCGCAGTCCTCCAATTTGCAACAATACAAACCTGAAGCAGATGATACGCTATCCTTTCAGGAATTGAAGGAAATCAATGACGAGGTGATTGCCTGGCTGACAGTCTACGGAACAAGAATTGATTATCCCGTAACGCAGGCTGATAATGATCAGAAATATGTGAATACAAGTGTCCTAGGAAAGTATTCGCTGGCGGGGAGTATTTTTTTATCTAGTGAGAACGCCGCAGATTTTTCTGACTTCAATAGTATTATTTATGGTCATCACATGGATAAAGAAGCGATGTTCGGCGGTTTGGATAAATTCATTGAAAAAAAATACTTCAATCAGCACCAATACGGCAATCTTTATTGTGATGGAAAAAATTATGGGATTGAATTTTTTGCCTTCATTAAGGGGGATGCCTATGACTGGCAGCTGTATAATCCAGGGATTCAGGAGAGTGCGGCTCGTGAATCTTATTTGTCGTATTTGCTGGAACAGGCCAGTCAAACGCGTTCGATGAAGGTCACGGAAGACGATCGGATTGTTTTATTAAGTACCTGTGCGTCTGAACCGACAAATGGTCGGCATCTATTGATTGGAAAACTCTTTGACGAACCCTTTGAGGATCCCTTTTATCAGGCAGAAGAAGTCAAACCCTTTTTAGGAATTGATCCGCAAGCTTGGTGGGGAAATTTATCTAAATGGCGAGGTGCTTTCCTGCTGGTCCTTTGGCTCGTCATCTTGCTTGGTTTGTTTTTGAGAAGGAAAAAAGAAGGGAGCAAATAAAATGAGAACACGTGAAAGATATGAAATTTGTTTTTATCTAGTTGTTCTCCTTGTCGTTGCTTTTTTCTTTCCAACGCAAGTCTCGGCCCAAGCGACGGCCCATATTCCCATTGAGCAGACCTTTAAAATGGACGCTGGCAGTTTGGAGCAGATCGCCCAAACAGGTATCTATATTCTTGAACCGTTAGAGCCGAACAGTCCGATGCCTAATAATCAGACACCTTATCAAGTACAGCTAGCAGGAAACGAAAGCAAAATTATTGAAGGGTTCGATTTTTCTCATGAAGGGACGTTTATCTATAAACTCTATCAACAAATCCCCTCGGATAAACCTGAGATTATCTATGATGATCAAGTCTATCTGATCACCGCTCATGTTGTGGACATAGATGGAGCTTTAAACGTTGATCTTACAGTGAAGAATGCTCAAAAGCTGAAGGTAGCTGCGGCTGTATTTGAAAATATGTACACGGCGGTACAAACAAAAAATCAAGAGGAACCTATGACGGAGTCTCTGCCCGATACTAAGCAGGAAAAGGAAAAAACTGAGGAATCAGAACGTCGTCTGCCAAGTACGGGCCAGCTGAAGGAAAATCTTTGGCTATTGGGATTCATTGTTTTACTTGCGGCAATGAGTTTCTACAAAGGAAAGCAATACATTGAAACCAAAGAGTAAGATGTCGATCCATCCTTGATGGGTCGACGCTTTCTCAAAGGCTAGTTGTCTTTTTTTCTGAGGATATGACAGGCGGTCATTTTTTCATAAAAAAGGATTACTGAAGAAGATACAAGTGAGGAGGTTTGACAAAAATGAGGAATAAAAGCAAGCGGTGGTATAGCTGTTCAAACTGGCTGACTCTTTGGCTGATCCTCACGCTTTTTTTGACAAACATGCCTTTTTCTATGATCTCTGCTGAAACGATAGAGGGGTCCTCCACTGCAGAAGAGCTTCAAGAATCCCTTCATAGCAATGAAAAAGAGTCAAGTACACAAGCAACGACTGACAATGAAGGGCAGCAAACCATAGAATCAACCGAAACAGTTGAAGGAGCCCCTGTTGCACAGGAAATAACTGGAACAATCAGGGGCATGGTCTGGCTAGATGAAAATGAGGACGGTGCACATGACAGGGATGAACGACAGTTAGCAGCGATCAAACTCTATTTGGTGGAAGCGGAAAATAAGAACCAAGTAATAACTGAAACGGTGACGGATGACTCTGGAAATTACTCCTTTAAGGACTTAGCGGCAGGGGAATATCAAGTGGTCGTCGAAGAACAAACGTTGGATGGCAATGACTATTTAGTTCCGATCGCCGATATTCAGTCGGGAACGGACAACAAGTTTGATAGCGACAAGGAAACGGAATCTTCACGTTCCTATTCTAAGCCGATAAAGGTAACAGAAAACGAAGCTATCGTGGGTATAGATGCAGGAATGCGGCTCAAAAGGTTACCCAACGCAACAGGTGGAAATTATAAAGTCTATGATTCCACAAATGCATTGATAGGCTCTTACCCGACTTTAAAAGCTGCTGTTGAAGCTACAACAAATACTGAGCCTTTCACGATTCTACTGACAGGTGATGACACTGCTCAAGGGGAAGAAGCAACGATTGCTACAGGAAAAAACATCCTTTTGACGTCTGCTTCAAACAATACTATTACCCAAAACATCGAGCCCAAAAGTGAAATGGACCCAGAAGAACAAACAAAGCGCCACATAAAAGTCAGCAGTGGTGCGAGCCTTACTTTAAAGAATATTACTTTAGCAGGAGCAGGAAAGGCCTATAACGACGGACAATGGGGACCATCCAATGGCGGTGTGGAACTAACAGGAGGAACACTGAACCTTGGAGAAAATGCGGAAATTACCAAGACCTTTGGAAATAAAGGTGGTGCGATTGAAGCAAAGGAAAATAGCAAAGTCTACTTAAAAAGCAACAGTAAGGTGTATCTAAATCAATCAAGTGATACCGGCGGCGGGATATATGCTAAAGATAGCACAGTAGAAGTCAGCGGGACGAGCAGCATCTCTGAAAATATCGGACAATGGCGGACCGGCGGAATTCATTTAGATCAAAGTTCTCTAACGGTCAACGACCAAGCGACAGTGACTGCAAATATTGCGAAGCACAATGAAGCTGGCGGTATCAAAGTCGAAAATAACAGCAGCGTCGTGATGAACGGCGGCAGTATCACCGCCAATAAAGTAGAGGACAATGGAAATGGCGGCGGAATCTATCTAGTCAGCGGGTGTACGCTTACCCAAAATGCTGGTGAAATCAACCAAAATGAAGCAACCAATGGTGCGGGCATTTATACTACTGGTGGAACAGTCGAAATGACAGGTGGAACAATTCATCATAACAAAGCTAGTGCTGACGGTGGCGGGATCTATACAACAGAAGGACCGATTCAGGTATCCAACGGTGAAATCAGTCAAAATACTAGCGAGGTAAACGGTGGCGGGATTTTTATCCGAAAAAGTACCTTAACGATAACTGATGGAAAGATAAAGAACAATACCGCTAACATTGATGGCGGTGGGATACGTGCAACAGGTGAAGCGATTCTCGAGGTGACCGGCAGCGCAAGTGAAATTAGTGAGAATGAGGCCAATTATGGCGGCGGCATCTCGGCAAATGAAAACAGCCAAATAACTATGACTGACGGGACCATCAGTAAAAATACTGCAGGGCAACGCGGCGGCGGAGTCAATTTAGATGGGACAGCGACCACCTTCACCATGCAAGGAGGAGAAATCAGCGAAAACAAAGCGAAGCAGAGTGGCGGTATCTTAGCAGATAAAGCCATTGTCACAATTACTAATGTAAAAGTACGCAGCAATCAATCGACTGGGAATCAAGCAGGAGAAGGCTATGGCGGCGGGATCATGATCGAGAATCAATCGAATGGGACTGGCGGCTGGTATTCAGCGAAGGTGACCGTCATCGACAGTGAATTTACAGGAAACAGTGCTTATGATGGCGGTGGTCTATATGTAAGTGAAGGAAGTCAAGAGTTGTCGATCACCGGGTCTACTTTCACAGAGAATACCGCTCGACATCAAGGCGGCGGCATCTTTGTCAACGGCACCCAGACCAAAATCAGCCATAGTAGCTTTGTTTCAAATAAGGCCAGCAGGTATGGTGGCGCCTTAAAGCTGGGGATGGCAACGGTATTAGAAATAGAAACCAGTACAATCAGCGGCAATGAGTCTCGTTATGGCGGTGGCATCTCCGCCAATGACGGCAGCAAGATCACGATGACAGCGACCGATATTATAGGAAATAGTGCCCGTCATATCGCGGATGGTGAGTCTGAGATCGTAGAGGGCACGCCATCAGTGAGCGGAACGGAAAAAGAAAATATAGGCGGTGACGGTGGCGGCGTAAATATTGATTTGCCGGATACGGAATTTAAGATGACCAAAGGAAAAATTGAAGGCAATATCGCCGAAAGCAGTGGCGGTGCATTATTTGCGACTGCACACGCAAAATTCACGCTTGGCGGGACGGAGGCTGAACAAGTTGAGGTAATCAAGAATACTTCGGAATCGCAGGGTGGGGCGCTTTTTCTTAAAGAAAATGTTGAAGGGACCATCAGTAATAGTCTTATAGATGCCAATACCGCTGGAGGAAATGGTGGTGGGGCGCGTCTAGAAGCCGATGCTCGTTTGATTATCATGAATAGCAGTCTGAGTAAAAACACCGCTTCTTATGGCGGTGGGATCTCTGCCAATAGCGCCAGTACCGTCGAAATGAACGGCTCAGCAAGTACAATTTCCGATAATACAACCAGTAATTTTGGCGGCGGGGTGAATATTGATAACGCAGGGACAGTCTTTACCATGAACGATGGTTCGATTGCTAGTAATCCTGCACGAAATGGCGGCGGTGTCTTTGCCAGTGCCGGCGCAGAGTTTCAGATGAATGCGGGCTTGATCACTCAAAATACCGCGCTCAATAACGGTGCGGGCGTGTATCTCCAAGCAACGGCGCAGTTATCGGTTACTGGTGGTACCATTTCACTGAACGTCGCAAAAAGAAGCGGTGGCGGTATTTTTACAGAGGATTATTATTATGATTCTCCAGTAGATGCAGATGCTTACTATCGAAACATTACAGTTACCGGTTCAGGTGAGGTCACCGAAGACAATCGTTCTCAGAGAAAGCAGCCTATACCACAGATTATCAATGGACCGCTTGGATTTGAAAATAGTTATCTGAATGATTATCAGGTCAATTATTTCCCGAACTCAGTAAGAATCGTTTATGATCCAAATGGTGGCGGCGGCGAACTATATGAGGAACAATATTTCAAACTAAATCCTCCAGAAATTGCAACAATTCGTTCAGAAACAGAGTTGAAATATACCCCGCCAAGTGACCATCCTGAGTATGTATTTCTATATTGGTGCGAAAGTGCTGATGGTGAAGGCAAGCGCTATAGTACAGAGGGAACGGACAAGATTACGATGGATAGTGATAAAGTACTTTATGCGATTTGGGGACCGCCAACGACCCTTTCTGGGACAATCTTTCTTGATAAAATCAAAAATAGTACCTATGACAAGGGTGAAGAATTAGAGAATCGAGAAGTGACCTTATATAAGAAGGTGGAAAATTCCTCTGAGTATGTTGCAATCGAAACAACCCTTACAAACCAAGATGGCAACTACTACTTTACAGCTACCGATCAAAATTCCTATAAGGTTTCTGTGAAAGTACTGGATGGGGAATATGGCAAGTATGGATTTGTCAAAAAAGGGAGTACGAAACTTAGCAGTCACGTGAACCCGGATGGCTTTTCTGATCCGATTACTATCGACATCGAAAAAGAAAGAAAGCCCGTTTTAAATGCCGGTTATCTTGAATCAGTCGTTGTCACAGGCGTGAAAAACAACGCAGAAAATGGCTTCTTTTATCTGATCAGTCTTCTGTTAGCTGGACTCGTAGTAACGCGTATTTTTGCGCTTAGAAAAACCGAATAGAGAAAACGCTCCTTTTCAACGACGAAAAGGAGCGTTTTTTATTCGTGTAATTCCAATGGCAGACCGTCAGGATCAAAGAAGAAGGTCATCTTCTCACCAGTAAAGTCATCGGTTCGCAGAGGTTCGCACTCGATTCCGTGACTGTTCAAGTAAGCGATGGTTGCTTCAATATCCTTTGTTTTAAAGGCTAAATGGCGTAATCCCGCTGCCTCTGGAAAGCTTGGGCGTTTCGGTGGATTTTTCACCGCGAAGATTTCTAATTCTGCGTCGTTCAGTTGTAGATCGAGTTTGTAATCTTGACGCTCTGGTCGGTAATGCTCCCGAATAATCGGCAGACCAAGGATATCGACATAGAAATGCTTCGCCTTCTCATAGTCGGAAACAATAATAGCGACATGGTGAATCGCGGAAAAATTTGGTTTCGGCATAAAACCATCCTTTCAGTTTTTACTTATCTAGTTTATTGTAACAGGACTAGAGGCTGGAGGCGTTCTAGCCGCTTTCTTAAACGTCTTATCGCGTCAAAGCTGAGGGAGTTTACAAAGTCTTTTCTTATTATAAGCTAGTTGGATTAAAAAAAGTATGTTATACTCCAATCAATTGAAGAGAAACATTTGGGGTGCTGTTTAGCTGAGATTATACCCATGGAACCTGATGCAGTTAAGACTGCCGCAGGGAAATGTAGCTAGTTGACTGATCGTACCCGACCATTTTATTTTGGTTGGGTTTTTCTGTCTTTTACTCCTTTTGTTTCTTGCAGAATGGTTGCTTGAAAATGAGAAAGGAGTTTTTTGTCGTGGAGAAAAATAAAATCCACAAATTGACGCTATTGGCTTTAATGATTGCCTTGGATGTTGTTTTGTCACCTTTAATGCGAATCGAGGGGATGGCGCCGATGTCTAGTGTCATGAACATTATAGCCGGCGTGTTGTTGGGCCCCATTTATGGAACGGTGATGGCGCTAGTTTGTGCTTTGATCCGGATGACGATGTTAGGGATTCCGCCTTTGGCGCTGACGGGAGCGGTGTTTGGGGCTTTCTTTGCGGGGCTGTTTTATCGTTTGGGAAAGAAGCTGATTTGGTCAATGCTGGGTGAAGTTGTTGGTACGGGAATTATCGGATCTCTCTTATCTTATCCTGTGATGGTGTGGTTCACCGGCAGTCAGAATGAGCTGTATTGGTTGATTTACACCCCGCGCTTTGTCGGTGCGACCCTGATTGGTTCGGCGATTGCTTTTGTCGTCTTAGTAAAGCTGAAGGAGACCGCGATCTTTAAACGCTGGCAGCGCCTGTTTTCTAGTGAAAGGATGTTTGGATGATGAAAATAGATGGTTCGAAACTACTGCCCTTAACCGAGGCTCCGCTAGTTCATTGTATAACCAATGAGGTGACCTGTGAAACGGTAGCGAATGCGCTGCTTTATATCGGAGCAAAGCCGATTATGGCTTGTGATCCGCGGGAGTTTGACGAGCTGTTTCGACAGACAGACGGTTTATTGCTGAATATTGGTCATCTCTCGGAGGAACGTGAAAGAAGTTTAGTCGCCGCTGCGAAGCTGGCAAACAAGGTGGGAAAGCCAACAGTCGTTGACCTAGTAGGCTATGGGGTCAGCCGCACAAGAGATCGGATAGGGCGTCAGCTTGTTGAAGAAAAGCCAACCGTAGTAAAGGGGAATATTTCTGAACTGCGTAATTTTTGCGGCTTACCAAGCCATGCCCGAGGAGTGGATGGTAGTGAGCTGGATCAAAGTGACCCAGCAATCGAAGAATTAACGAATGCCCTGCAGCAATTAACAAAGACGTATCCTAAAACAACCTTTTTAGCCACTGGCAGCCAAGATATTATTGTGGATCAGTGCAGAGTCTGGCAGCTGCGAAACGGCGTGCCGGCATTGGATCGCTTTACTGGGACCGGCGATGTTGTCGGTGCTTTGATCGCCGCGTTATTGGGGACTGGAGCAGAGGCTTCGGCGGCGGTCGTTACGGCGGTCAGCTATTTTAATTTATGCGGAGAGCAAGCAGGCGATGAAAATGGCTTGGCGGCTTTTCGACAAGCGACCTTGAATCAACTCTCGCTTTTGATGGAAAAAGAGTGGTGGACTGAAGTGAAGGGAGAAGAGAAACAATGGACTTAACGCTTTATTTGGTAACAGCTCGCTATGATTTTAGCGATGAACACTTTTTGACTGTGATTGAAGAGGCCTGTAAAAATGGAGTTACACTTGTTCAGCTGCGAGAAAAAGACTTACTGACAGGAGAATTTTATGCACTGGCTTTGAAGGTAAAACAGGTGACGGATCGGTATCAGATCCCGCTAATCATCAATGACCGGGTAGATATTTGCTTGGCGGTTGATGCGGCAGGGGTGCACATCGGGGATGATGAAATGCCAGTAGAGGTGGTGCGGTCGCTGATCGGTCCCGAAAAAATCTTAGGCGTGTCAGCAAAAACTGTCGAGCGAGGAGTCGAGGCAGAAAAAGCCGGTGCGGACTATTTAGGTATTGGCGCGATTTTCCCAACAAAAACCAAAGAGACGCCGCTAACTTCGATCGAAACACTGAAGGCAATCAATGAGCAGGTAACGATTCCTAGTGTTGCGATCGGCGGGATCAAGGAAGATAACCTGACGGATTTTTACGGTACGGGAATCGCCGGGGTATCGATCGTCAGCGAAATCATGCAGGCAAAAGCGGTCGGCGAAAAAGTTCGACGTTTGAAAGAAAAAATGGATAAAGTATTGGGGGAATCAAAATGATAAATGAAACGCCTCAGGTTGTAACAATTGCCGGATCAGATTCTGGCGGTGGCGCAGGAATTCAAGCGGACCTCAAAACCTTCCAGGCACGAAAGGCTTTTGGGATGAGCATTATTGTGGCATTGACGTCTCAGAATACGTATGGGGTACAAGACAGCATGGCGATTCCTAGCCCCTTTATCGAAGCGCAGTTTGACTCTTTAGCCGCTGATTTTACGATTGGTGCTGCTAAGACCGGGATGTTGGCGGATGTGGAACGAGTAGAAACGGTGGTAAAAAAGCTGAAGCAGGTAGATTTTGGCCCAGTAGTCGTAGATCCTGTAATGGTAGCGAAGGGCGGGCATCACCTCTTGCAAAGTGACGCGGTAAAAACGATCAATCAGCAATTACTGCCATTAGCGACGATCGTTACCCCCAATCTGCCAGAAGCAGAAGTCATCATTGGTCAGCGGATCGTGACGGATCAGGAGATGATCGAGGCAGCGAAAAAGCTGCAAGCCTTCGGTACGCAGAACGTTGTCGTTAAAGGCGGACACAGCCAGAACAAGGATGCGGCGGACTATGTTTTGCTGGCCTCAGGAGAAAGCTTCTGGATGAGTGCGCCGAGAGTGGAGACAGCAAGTACTCATGGAACCGGCGACACCTTCTCCGCCTGTATCGCCGCGGAACTGGCAAAAGGAACCGAGCTGAAGGAAGCGATCATTATCGGCAAGAAATTTATTCAAGCCGCTATCAGCCAGCCGATTTTTGTTGGGCACGGACATGGTCCAACCAATCATTGGGCCAAAATGACCGATAATATCGTCATCAAATAAAAAAAGAAGTTGAGAAAGAGTCTCTTCTCTAAACGTTACAAGCGAACGATTTTAGAGACCAGCGCCTTCTCAACTTCTTTTTAGTTTGCCTTCAAACAAATATCTTGTCCTTGCTCCTGCAGGTGAGCAACATGCTGCTCGCCCCAGCTGCACAGACTATCCAGAATATCAGACAGGCTGCGGCCATAATCGCTTAATGAATATTCGACTTTCGGCGGCACCTGTTGATACACTTTCCGGTCAATAATATTATCTTCCTCTAACTCACGAAGCTGCTGCGTCAGCATTTTTTGGCTGATGCCAGTAATTCCTCGCTTCAAGTCGCTGGGACGCATCGGTCCATGGCGAAGGTTACAGAGAATAATGGGTTTCCATTTTCCGCCGATAACATCCATCGTCGCTTCGACACCGATCATATAGGAACGATTCTCCAAAAAAATTCCTCCTTAAAATGTTGATACCATCCAAAAGTTACTAAAAGGTATCTATAGTACAAAAAAGTGGGTACTTATCAAAAGATCATCAACAGTATATAGTATCTTCTCGTAGGTTACAAATACTTTTTTTGGAGGAACAAAATGGAAAAGAAACTCTCACCAAATTTAACATTACTGGCTCTCGCGATTAATGCCTTCGCGATCGGGTCAACGGAATTTATCAGCGTCGGGCTTTTGCCGATGATTGTTAAAAGCTTCAACGTCACACTCGCACAAGCAGGTTTGACTGTTTCATTGTACGCTTTAGGCGTTACGATCGGAGCCCCTTTATTGACCGTTTTAACAGGAAAATGGAACCGACGTAGTTTGATGATCGGCATTATGCTGCTGTTTATTAGCGGGAATCTGCTGGCGGCTTTTGCACCGACCTTCTTTATTTTATTGCTAGGCCGCATTTTGGCAGCCTTGGCTCACGGAATCTTTATGTCTGTTTCAACTGTGATTGCGGCCGACGTTGTTGAGCCTTCACGTCGTGCAAGTGCCATCGCCATCATGTTTACAGGGTTGACTGTGGCTACCGTGACGGGAGTACCGCTTGGAACCTTCATTGGTCAACAAACAACTTGGAACATGTCCTTTATCTTTATCGCTGTTGTTGGGTTGCTAGGACTAATCGCCAGCAGCTTCTTGGTTCCCCGTCATTTACCGACTCCAGGTAAAGTGGACTTGAAAGGCTTCACCCGAATTTTTACCAATAAACCATTGGTGATGTCTTTTTTGATTACCGCTTTCGGTTACGGTGGTACCTTTGCCGCATATACTTATCTGTCGCCGATTTTAACCGATTTTGGTTTTCCTGCCAGTGCCGTCGTGGTTATTTTGATCGTTTATGGCGTAATGGTCGCTATCGGGAATACTGTTGGCGGACATTTCGCGAATGAAAAGCCGTTGGCATCCTTGATCAAGATGTTCGGTCTTTTGATGGCGGCCCTCGTGTTCTTATTTGTGACCATCTTGATTGGAAACAGTATTCTAGGACTGCTGGCAGCGATGCTGTTAGGCTTATTTGCCTTCATGAACGTGCCAGGTCTGCAACTGTATGTTGTACAGCTAGCGGAAAAATACGTACCGCAGGACATTACTCTGGCTTCAGCGCTTAATATCGCCGCCTTCAACATCGGAATTACATTAGGATCAACAATCGGTGCACAAGTCACTGGTAAAATGTCTATTGCCTATACACCATTATTCGGGGGACTCATTGTTTTATTCGCCATCCTCTTGATTCTTCAAGTGAAAAAAAGCGAAGCCGCAGAAATGGTAAGAACAGGAACTGAATGTGAAGAATAGGAAAAAGCCGTGACAGAGTCCGTCACGGCTTTCCCGTTATTTGTTGTTCCAGATTTGAGCCAAAATATCCTTCAACACTAGAAAGGCGTCCTGATCATTGTAGCCATAATCCCTTTTCAAACGCTTCAGCATTTCTGTTAGCTGGGAAGCATACGTCTCTACATGGACAGTCTTTTGATAGGCTGCCAACACAGGGTATTTTTCAGACCAAACCGTTGTCCAGTCAATCTTCTGCTGCTTCTCTTCACTGGTTTTAGCGATGACTTCCTTGATATCGTTTAGGTCTGGATCGAATTCGATTAGTTCATCCAAAGAAACTTTGTATACGGCGGCTAATTTTTTCGATTGATTGATATCCGGCAGGGTTTCGTCGAGCTCCCATTTTGAAATGGTTTGTCTGCTAACGCCAAGTTTTTCGGCGACCTCTTCTTGAGACAATCCCTGCTTTTTACGTGCAGTGTAGAAATTGTTTCCTAATGTCATCTTCTATCCCTCCAACCTTGATAGGTTAAGTGTATCAGGATCTGACATGAAAGCTAGCGACGACAGAAGGAACTTTTGCCCTGTTTCTTACCATCAATCCAAAGCGGGCTTATTGCGAAAATGAACCAGACAAGCAGTAAAGACCGCCAGTAGTAAAGCTAATAGGACGAGTAAGGAAAGCTGGGAGCCGGTAACTGTTGCGGCGATAAAATCCGATTGGGATTGTTGAGCCAAGTTAATGATTGTTGCAACGATTGCTGTGGCAACGGCACCAGAGAATTGCTGCAGCGTATTAAACAGCGTATTGCCATCACCATATTCATCCTCTGACAGCAAGTTCATTCCTGTAGTCATTAAGTTGCTGTAAGAAAAACCGATACCGATCATGTAAAAGACGTGACCTGCGACGAATCCTAGCAGAAACGGTGAACGTAATAACAGTGTTAAGGCGATCCAACCGATCGTCGCAAAGCTCAAGCCTAATAAGATCGGTTTTTTCGGCCCAAAGCTGTCTAAGACACGTCCAGAGATTGGAGCTAAAATCGCGCCGACTGCGGCTCCAGGCATCATGACAAGCCCTGCGATAAAGGCATCTTTGCCTAAGACGATTTGAATGAAGTTTGGTAAAACGAAGGAAATCCCTAAAAGTAAAAACTGACAAACCAAAAAGCCGCACAAGAATAAAACAAAGACTTTATTTTTCAATACGGTAATACGCACTAGCGGATTTTTTCCGCGCGTTGCCTGACGATAGAAGATCACGAATCCGACAATGCCGATAGCTAGTGAAACAAGGCTTAGTAAGCTGCCGATTTGATTTAAGAACATTAATAGTCCGCTGAACAGCAACGCAACACCGATCAAGCTAACGACATCCAGCGCCCCAGTTTTCTTGACAGACATCTCTGGGATGGCATAAAGACCTATCACCAAAGAAATCGCGAGTACAGGTAATAAAAATAGAAAAATTGCATGCCAAGACAGGCTGGCAGTCATGATTCCGCCATAAGTGGGTCCAATCGCTGGAGCGATCGAAGTCGTTAATGTTCCAACCCCCATCATGGTGCCTCGTTTATGCATAGGAGTGAAATTCAAAATAATATGAAACATCAGCGGCAAAGCGATTCCTGTGCTAATCCCTTGGAGTAGCCGTCCGAGTAAAAGAATGCTATAAGAAGGAGACCATAAATCAATCACTAAACCCGCAATGAAGAACAGATTTGCGACAATAAATAACTTGCGAATCGAAAAATTTTTCAATAAATAATTGGAAAAGGGCACCATAATGGAAATCACTAGGAGATAAATCGTCGTGACCCACTGTACCATACCAGTCGAAATCCCAAACTGTGTTATCAGCGTAGGGAAGGTCACATTCATGGCGGTCTCAATCAAGACCCCAGCAAAGGACATAATTCCAGTGGCAAGGACAGCTAACAACAAATGGATTTTCTTTTCTTTCATGTAATAACCTCACTTTGTTTCGACAGATAACAGTGCTTTGAGTTTGTGCCGCCGGGTTCATATTGGCGTAGCGGAGCGGCATTCATTTTTCTAAAACTCAGAAAAATGAATGCTATTTTCGTCACGCGTACGATTCAACTAAACAACCTGTACTTGAACTAGCTAAGACAGTAAATCCCTCTCATCTTTTATCAACCTGCGAAAAGTTGAACTCGCAGCTACCTCAAGTCAAGGGACTTCATTTTTCTAAAACCCAGAAAAATGAATGCTATTTTCGCCACGCATACGATTCAACTAAACATCCTGTACTTAAACTAGTTGACACAGAAGAAACCGACCTCACACTTTTACTAACTGCGAAAAGTTGAACTCGCAAAAAAGGAGAGGTGGTTTCTAAATTAATAGAAACCGCCTCTCTCTCGACACGCCCTGCGTGTTATCTGTACGATTTATTCACAGAAAGCATTGTAAAGCTTTTTTTCGCCAAGGTCAAGCTTAGCGTTGGATAAGAAAGCTTAGAACAGCGAAGATAGCGATGTGTGCAGGGTAGAAAATATAGAAGAAATTCCGCATACTCCGCCCTTTTTCGCCGTTATAAAGAATGATTGGGATTGCCGCTAGGAACATCATCCATTGATAGTTAAAGGAGAAGGCGTATTGAATCCCGCCGCCAAAAACAAGTGTAATAACGGCGACAACGACTAGTGCAGCAACTTGTAGAAATTTCTTTCCGTGGAAAAGATAGAATAATACAGCGAGGGCCACTAGTAAAAAGCCACCCTCTGTCATCATGACTGTTGGAACGATTAGAGTGAATACTTGGAAAAACAACAGACCGATTTTTGAATCGAATAGGCTGCCGTTAGACAATAGCATCATCGCGAAAATGCTTAACAGGGTAGGTACAAGGAACCATACAAGGCCCTTCATAAATGTTTTCCTTTGTTTGAAATATTCACAGGCCTGCATGTAGACAGTCCCTAAGAATATGGTGCCAAAAATATTATTGATAACGATTGACCCACCGATAGAAAAGTAACGATTTAGGATGAAGTTAATGATCCCCATCAGCCAATAGCCAGCTAGCAATCGGAACATGTACTTTTTACGATTGCTCGTATGAATGAACCCCTCAGAACTTTCAAATAGAAACAGCGGAGCTGCAATTCGTCCGATCCAATGGAACCAGATGGGAACACCCAAAAAGAGAAAAAATTCTCCGATGTGATCAATGACCATGGTCACAACCCCTAAAACTTTCAACTGGAAACCAGTCATTCCTTTGTTCATAAAAAAACTCCTCTCTCTGAAAACCACGATACTGAATTTTTTTGTCAGCCACCATTTATTAAACGAACAATCGACTTACAAAAATGAGAGATGAAATGTCAGAAAATTCTATAAACTCATTGACAACTGATAAAACCTCCTTTATCATTACAACCATAAATTAATTTAATTGCCATTTAAATTTAATTTTTCTAAGGAGAATTTCTATGAACGCGACGACTACTGGACAAATGATCATTATTATTAGACTGAGGACTTGAAACTTGTTTTGAAAAAAACAGTTTGAGGTCCTGTTTGACATTTGTTGAGTGGGATTCTCCAGAGCATCCCACTAAGAAATTAGTGAGATGCTTTTTTATTTTAGTAATAGGCACCAAACAAAAAGGAGTGGAGAAAATGGAAAACAATGTAGAGAAGGTAAATTTTAAAGAAACAGCTATTTACACCGTTGAAACGGCAGAGGCACCAAAGGCAATTGGCCCTTATGTACAAGGAAAAGTGGTAAACGGTATGTTGTATGCTTCAGGTCAGATTGCATTGGACCCGACTAGCGGAGAAATGGTCGGTGAAACGATCGAGGATCAAACCTATCAGGTATTGCGAAACGTTGGCGGACTTTTAAAAGCAGTTGGAGCAGACTATGACCAAGTCGTAAAGACGACATGCTTCTTGAAGAATATGTCTGATTTTGTTGCCTTCAATCAAATTTATGAAAGCTTTTTTGATAATGAAAAACCAAGCCGCTCCTGTGTTGGAGTCGCTAATTTACCCAAAGATGCATTGGTTGAAGTTGAGATTGTAGCGGTGGTAGAATAATAATTTTCCAGTTTTTAAATACTTATTTAAGTCCTCTTTTTTTAAAAGGAGGACTTTTATTATGAAATAAAGAAGAGGTATGTTTGCTTTCTTCAAAAATAAATCAATTTTAGAAAACGCTTGCACAAGTAATTGATAGATGCTATTATCAAGGTGTTAACAGGTTAACGTGTTAAGTTTCAAGGAGGAATTAAATATGGCTATAGCAAAATATGAAGAAATAAAACAGGATATCGTGAAAAGAATACTTTCAAAAGAATTTCAACCAGGACAAAAGATTTCGAGCGAAGCAGAGCTGAAGAGTAAATACAATGTTAGTTCAACAACCGTAGTAAAAGCTTTGAATGAGCTTGTTTCAGAAGGGTATGTTTATAGAGTCCAAGGAAAAGGAACCTTTGTCACAAAGGCGCTTAGAGGAACAACAGTCCGTTATTTTGAAAATGATTATAAATATTTTGATCGCAGTGATGAGCGTACAGAAGTCATTTCTGTTAAAACAGAGTCTACTTCTGAGATTATTGGTGAATTTGAGGAGGGGATTGAGGTTCAAGAAATTACTCGTCTGAAATATGCTGGGGATATCCCAATTCAACTGACGACAACCTATATGGACTCAAATTATATTCAAGGTGCATCGAAGGAACAATTGAAATCAATCTATGATACGGTTCGCGAGAAGAAAAATATCAATCTATTCAACAATCAATTCGAAGAAAATTTCAAAATACTATCTCCTGTACCTAATGAGATAAAGAAATTACTTAAAATTTCTGGAGAAGCCCCAGTAGTGTTTATAACACAAAAAACATACTCAGCAGACAACAAATTAATTGAATTAATTCTTTCATATAAAAAGCATGACTACTTTGATATTACTGTGACTTCAGTATAGGAGGAAAAAATGATTATATTATGTGGACATGGCAAGTACGGTGAAGCAATCAAAAATAGTTTAGAGATGATCGCAGGAAAACAAGAAAATATGTACACTGTTGATTTTACCGAAGACATGTCTGTCAGCGATATTATCGAACAATACAATGAGCGAATCTCAGCTTCAACAGAACATGTATCGATTTACTGTGATATTCCTGGGGGAAGTCCCGCAAATGCGGCGCTATTAACTAAAAAGAAAAATGAAAAAGTACGAGTTTTTACAGGATTAAATTTATCTATGATGCTTAGTTTAGCAATGGGGGAAAGTATTTCGCAAAGTTTAGTCGATGCCAAAGAATCTATTAAAGAGCTTTAGAAATTGGAGGCGAAAAAAATGATTGTTAATGTTCGAATTGATGAACGTTTGATTCACGGGCAAGTGGCAACCATGTGGACGAATCACTTGAAAGCCACTCGAATTATGGTCGTTGATAACGAGGTTGTAAAAAATGAGATGGAAAAAGAGGTTCTTAAGATGGCAAAGCCCAACTCAGTAAAGCTGAGTATATTAACAACAAAAGGCGCTTCAATGCGAATAAATAATGGGCAATATGATGCTGAAAAAGTCTTTTTAATCGTTAAGAACCCCAAGACACTTGTTGAGTTAAAGGATAACGGTGTGGTATTAGAAGAAATAAATGTTGGGAATATGTCTGCGAAGAAAGGTTCTAAACAAATAGCGAAATCAATTGGTGTCACATCAACTGATATTGAAGCATTTAATTATTTAAATCAGAAAGGGGTAAATCTGGTAGCACAAATGGTTCCCAATGAAGAAAAAAGTGATTTCATGAAACTACTGAAGGAGGGGCATTAATATGGAATTAGCTACGTGGCAAATTGCAATCTTAATTATTTTTTCATTCTTTTGTATTTTAGACAATTTGACTCTGGTTATTGGTATGCAGTTTCCGGTAATCGTTGGCACGATTGCGGGGCTTATTGTGGGAGATGTCACTTTGGGATTGACGATCGGGGCTACTTTGCAATTGATGGTACTTGGGGTAGGAACTTATGGAGGCGCTTCCGTTCCTGATTTTACAACGGGTGCGATAGTTGGGACAGCTTTTGCACATATATCAGGGAAAGGAATTGAGTTTGCTTTAGCTATTGCCGTACCAGTTGGTCTGTTGATGGTTCAACTAGACGTGTTAGCTCGATTTGCAAATACCTTTTTCTTACACAGAATCGATAAGAACATCGAAGAGTTGAATACTAGGGGGATTGCTCGAAATACGGTGCTAGGAATGTTTCCGTGGGGATTATCCCGAGCTATTCCAGTTGGAATCATGCTTATCTTTGGGCAAAAGGTGGTAGACGTCATCGTAAATGATATGCCGGATTGGCTGATGGGCGGGTTGAAGGTAGCGGGGGGACTGCTTCCCGTAGTGGGAATAGCTGTTTTACTAAAATATCTTCCTACAAATAAATATATTGCCTATTTAATAGCGGGATTTTTCTGCGCGGCTTATTTGAAAGTACCGATGCTGGGAGTCGCAATGGTTGGATTGGCCTTAGCGATTAATCACTTTAATCGTAAGGTTGGGGAGGAAAAAAATCCAGAAATGAAACCTATTGCTGCTGCCGATGCCAGTTTAACTATAGGGGGCTACGAAGATGGAGAATATGAAGAATAGTACGATCACAAAAAAGGATCTTTTTCGCGCCAGTTATCGCTGGTTATTAGGAAGTCAAATCTGTTGGAATTATGAGCGGATGATGTCTACGGGTTATCTCTATACCATGTTGCCATTTTTAGAAAGGAAATACGGCGACAACAAGGATGAACTTAAAGAAATGCTAGAAACACACAATCAGTTCTTCAATTGTAATCCAATGATGGGGCATTTTATTGTTGGGATCGATCTGGCAATCGAGGAACAAGAAGGATTTGAATCCAGAGAAGTAATTACAGGGATCAAAACAGGGTTGATGGGACCATTTGCCGGAGTTGGAGACACGATATTTGGTGTATTAATTCCTACTGTTTTAGGTTCGATTGCGGCTTATATGGGGCAAAAAGGCAATGTGACCGGTGTGATCATCTGGTTGCTGGTTAATATTGCTGTCTGTATCGCCAGATTTACATTTCTTTCTTTCGGATACAAACAAGGTCTCAAACTAGTCAATGAATTCAGCGACAAACTGAATGCATTGACGGATGCGGCGATTTTGCTAGGGGTTACTGTAGTAGGAGCGCTGATTCCGACAGTTATTACAGCAAATGTGTCCTTTGTCTATAAATCCGGTGAGGTGACAATGAAGCTGCAAGAAATTTTGGATCAGATTATGCCTGCACTGATTCCAGCTTGTTTAGTAGGTTTGATCTATTGGTTACTAGGGAAAAAAGGGATGACTTCAACGAAAGCCATTCTACTAGTAATGGTGTTGTCGATTATCTTTTATAATCTTAAGATTTTAGGATAAAAAAGGGATGCTAGTTTTACTTAGTCTGTTTAATTTTCTGCGATTGCAGGTAAAAAATGATTACTAGAAAAAAGGGAGAATAGAAAATGACATTAGAATTTTTTGAAGAATGTAAACGAGTTACAAAAGTGCTTGAAGAGAATGAGAAAGAAAATATTTCGGAGGCTGCAAAAATTGTGGCGGAAGGGATTATGAAAGGCGGGATTACTCAAGCTTTCGGTAGTGGACATTCGTATGCTGCGGCAATTGAAATTAGCGGACGCGCTGGCGGTTTGATTACTTCGAAGACGATCATGGATCCGGCAGGAGGAATGTATGAGCAATGTGAAGGTGTAGGGAAAACGCTGATGCATAAGGTCATGGTTGATCCCAATGATGTCTTCTTTTTGATCTCAAATTCAGGAAGAAATCCGATGGCTATCGAAATTGCGGAAGAAATAAAAAAACGCGGGAATAAATTAATTGTCGTTACAGCATTAGATATCTCGAAAGCTTCGACTTCGCGTCATCCTAGCGGAAAACTGTTATTCGAGTTTGCGGATGTCGTGCTGGATAATCATTCTGGTTTCGGTGATGCTGCTTTAGAAATCGAAGGGTTAGACACAAAAGTTTGTGGAACCTCTTCCTTTGCGGCAACATTACTTTTGCAGCAAACAATGTTTGAAGCAATCAAAATCATGGTAGAAAAAGGCTTTGAGCCGCCTGTATACATGAGTGCGAATGTTGATGGCGGACATGAACGTAATTTAGCGATCGAAGACAAATATGCCGATCGAATCTTCCATATTTAAAAGCAGAGCCTTGAACTTGTCTTTTCAAGTTTAGGGCTTTTTTAGGATCCTGTATAAAAAACTGCAGCATAGGAGTATAAAGTGAAAACAGTCGCAGAAATCAGAAAAGAAACTTATTCGAAAAAATGGTCGCGTTATGGTGAGAAGGAGATCTTGCCCTTTTGGATTGCCGATATGGATTTCAAATCACCAGAGTTTTTATCCAAGTGTTTGCTTTCCAGAGTTCATAAGAATTATTTCGGATATACGGATATCCCCAAGGAAGTAAATCATCGGATCTGTGAATGGTACAAAAAGCGGTACGATTGTGTAGTAAAACCAGAAGAGATTCTTTTTTCGACAAGCGTTTTGCACAGCTATCGAGTCATCCTCGAAACTTGTTTATCAACAGGTGGAAAAATAGTAGTGCTCACACCAAGTTATCCACCGTTAATAACTATCGCAGAAAATATTGGCGTTGAGGTAGTTGAAATACCACTTCTGCATGTGGATAACAGTCATCAGATTGATTTTAATGAAGTTAGAAAAGTATTGAGTGAAGACCCGCAGATTGAAGCGCTTGTTTTGTGCAATCCTCACAATCCAGTGGGTCGTGTTTGGAATAATACTGAAATCGAGAGAGTTAATGAACTGGTGCAAGCCCGAGATTTATATCTGATTTCGGACGAGATTCATGGTGATCTTGTATTTAGTGACTATTCATTCAACTCAGTATTAAAAACAGACAAGGCTGTGGAAAAACTAATTGTGCTCTCTTCACCGGCGAAAACATTCAATGTCGCAGGTATTAAGGCATCCTACGTCATTATTAGAAATCAAAAGATAAAAACACGGCTAGCAGAAAGGTTTAAAATAAATGGTTTAAACGATTTAGATATATTTGCCATTGAGACACTAAATGGTTTATATGGAAATTTTGAAGATGCGCTTCTATGGTTGAAAAACCTGATTAACGTTTTAGAAGAAAACTATCACTATCTTGAAGGATTTTTTTCTGCCCTAGAGCGTGCGGAACTAATCAAATCTGAAGGCTCATACTTAGCTTGGATAAAAATTATAGATAGCCCGTGTGTAGATTCTAATGAAATAAGAATCGTTTTGAAAGAAAGATATGGCATTGATGTACATGAAGGAACGATTTTCAAAGAGGGTGATGGCCAGTATATTCGGATAAATTTCGGTTGTCCATTAGAATTTTTAATAAAAGGAATGGAGCGTTTTGCTGAAGCAATTACAGACAAAGCGATCTAGTGAACGGGAGAATGTAGAATGAGTAAGAAGATAATTAAAGAATTTTGCGCTGAAAATTTTGAAAGGATTCCTGAGGCTATTGCTTCAGGAGCTGGCAGGATCGAGCTGTGTGATAATCTCGCAGAAGGTGGAACGACACCTAGCTATGGTGTAATAAAAAAAACACTCGATTATACTAAAGGAGAAAAAGTTCCCACTATGGTCATGATCAGACCAAGAGGTGGGAACTTTGAATATAATAAAGCCGAAGCTGAAATTATGGAAGCTGATGTGATGATTTGTAAAGACTTAAAGGCAGATGGTATTGTTTTTGGTTGCTTGAAAAATAGTTGGTTAGATGAACCACTTATACTGCATTTAAAAGACCGAGCAGGAGATATGTCTGTTACTTTTCATATGGCTTTCGATGAGTTGAGCCGAGAAAATCAATTTCGAGCAATTGATTGGCTGGCAGAAAAAGGAGTTGATCGTATCTTAACTCACGGTGGAAGCGGCGAAAAGCCAATTTCTGAGACAGTTTCGCATTTATTAGAACTGATTTCATATGCAAATGATCGAATAGTTATTCTGCCAGGAGCAGGGATTCGATTTGATAATGTTGATCAATTACTAGCAACTCTAAATGTCTCAGAAGCACATGGAACACGTATCGTTTCTATTTAAATTAAATCCCCAAAAGAAAAATAAACACTAACGCAGCAACGGTTTGAACAGCCCCAACCGATAGTCCGAAAAGCAAAAAGCGTGGACCTTCTTTTAAGAATTTTCGGAAGTCTAGGCGCAGGCCGATGGCAGCTAAAGCAGTGGTTTCAAACCAAGTGCTGATAAAATGAGCGCCGTCACTGAAGACTGTTGGCAAGGTAAAGAAACTATTGATGATACAGAAAATTAAAAAGCAAGTGACATACCAGGGGATCGGGAATTTTTTCTTCGATCCTTTTGTTGTTACGAGATTGTCTCGCTGTGCTTTGCGTTCGAAAACAAAAACTACGACCACTAAAAAAATGATCCGGGTAATTTTGAAGAGCATCGCATATTTGACGGTTTCTGGATTCACCAAGCTTGCGCCGGCAACGACTTGTCCAACAGATTGAAGGGTTCCGCCGAGAAGTGCACTTTTGCTCAATAGGGCATCGCCAAACAAAGACATACCCAAAAATGGCAGGGTCAGCATCATTACTGTTCCCAGTAGATTTACCAGAGTGATGATCTGTCCTTTTTCTTCATCATTGGCTTCGATTGCAGGGGCAATTGCACCAATCGCTGAAGAGCCGCAGACCGCGTTTCCTCCAGCCATCATCATAGCCATTTTTTCATTGAATCCCAGCTTTCGGCCAATCCAATAGGCACCGCTGATGACAGTTGCCATAATCAATACAATGAAGAGCAGTCCCTTGATCCCCATTTCTCCAATCGTTTGGAAGGTCACGGTAAAGCCTAGCAGAACGACTGAATACTCCAACAAACGACTTTCTGAAAATTTGGTTCCGTCAGCTAGAACCGATTGTTTAAAGAAGGTATTTCCTAAAATGATCCCTAGAAGAATCGCTAAGGTGGCGCCTCCTAGTTTTGGTAAGAGCAAGGCCAATAGTTTCGCTAAGATCGCTACGCCAATGGATAGTCCCAAACCAGGCAGCACAGGTTTAGATTTAGTGTAAAAACGAGTAAACATATACAAATTCCTTTCTATCGTTAATTTTGAATTAAGGTTGTACAGGTAAAATAAATCGATGAGCGCTCTTTATTTTTAAGGTACCTTTTATGGAAAAACTCAGATGATTTTCATTTGACCAACAAATTATAACTGATATCTTTCATTATTATAATTTATTGATATAATACCTTAGATAGAAAAAGATAATGGAAGTGATTACGATATTTAAATGGCTCGAAACCTTCAAGGTAGTTTATGAAACGAAAAATTTCTCGAAGGCATCGGAAATTTTGTTTATTTCCCAACCAACCGTTTCCTCCCAAATCAAGCAGCTGGAAAACGAATTCGGTACGCAGCTATTCATCCGCAGCGGGCGGAAGGAAGTGCTGGTTACACCGCAGGCGGAAATTTTGTATGAACGAGTCGTTGATTTGATGGACGATTGGGACAATCTGTATCAGGCTGTCCAAACCAATCAACAGCAGATCGTTCGTTGTGTGATTGGCGCTTCTCACACGTTTGCCAATTATGTTTTGCCCGCACTTTTGATCCAACTGCATCAGCAGTTTCCGCAAATACGCTTTAGTGTTCAGATGATGAATTCTTTAGAAGTGCTGCAAGCATTAGAGCACCATGCTGTGGATATCGGATTTATTGAGAAGCCGTTGTCTGCGCCAACGATTAAGCGGTTTTCACTGATGGAAGATCAGCTAGTTTTGGCAGGCGATACGGAAAAAGGTCCTTGGCTAGTGAGGGAGAATACTTCCGGCGTTTATTATTACACGAAGCGGTTTTTAGAGGAAAAAGACATTAATGGTCCTACTATGGAAATTCAAAGCAATGAAGTGATCGTGAGTTTACTGAAGCAAGGCTTCGGCTGTTCATTAATCTCTGAAAGAGCGGCTGAAGGAATCAACCATCGAAGATTGGATGAGAGTTTCAAGCGTAATTTTTACCTCATTCGTCGCAAAGCCAGTGCCTCTGATGATATCGAAAAATGTGCCGAGTTTATTTGCGAGTGGAGTAAACAGTAAAAATAACAAAAAAGTAGCCACCCCGTTTTTATCGAAAAAGGGAATGGCTGCTTTTTGGCGATTAAGGTTTTACCGCGTGACTTAATTTGGTTAAATAGTGGACCACTTCTTCCAAACGCTGAAAATCAACGATGGTTAGATTGTCTTTAGGAGTATGCATAACCGCGTCCATTAATAAATACATGTTTGTAGACGCGACAGCGAGTGCGGGAATACCCGCTCCCGCAAAGAGCATATGATCGCCCATCGGCCAAGGTTCGACTTTTTCAACCGTTGGATAATCCGCGGTAAATTGATCCAACTGTGTGGTTAATGGTTCGGGACATTCATAAAGTGAATAGGAAATTGTACTATTCTGCATACCAGCCCCATCAATGTTCACAGCGAAGGCATAGTTTTCTGGCTGATTCAATGATTGTTCTAGGAAGGTCATTTCTCCTGGCATTGAATAGTAGTCTTCGCCGTTAAATAAAACAAATTCAAGTGGATGTTCTACAGGTGTTTGAAGCAATTCTTCAGCTAGTGTAAGCAGTAAAGCGACACCAGTTCCGTTATCTAACGCTCCTGGAGTGGTTGGCTTGGTGTCGATGTGGGCGGAATAGGCAAGCTTCTTTTTAGTCTCATTGGTTTCATGCTTTTTATAAGTAGCGATCACATTTGCGGCGACAGCGGCTCTTCGTTCCGTAAATAGTTTTAGTGTTGCGCTTTTTTTACTTAATAATGTCGATAAATAACAACCTTTGACTGTTCCACATGGAACATCGAAGTCGCCATCTTGAATGATCGGTACGGCGACCTCTTCAAGAAAGCTGACGGTAATGACCGCTAAAGGTTGCTTTTCTTCTAGTTCGCGAATGATGGCTTGATGCTCTTCAGGATTCCAAAAGGTCATACTTTTCGGCATAAGGGGTTCCTTACACAAAGCACCGTACATCACGCAAATCTTATCGGTTAACGCGGCGGCTTTCAATTCTTGAATTGTTTGGACGAAAACTAAGTCACCCTGTACATCGCAAGGCATCGCATATTCTGCTGCCTCCACTTCAACGCTTTGCCCATCTGCAATTAGTTCCGCCCCGCTATTTTGCCAATCCATACAAGAAAATTCCTGCAACCGCACTTCATACCCCAACGAGCGAAAGGTTTCCGCCGCATAATCAACCGCGGCTCTATTTCCCGCTGAGCCAGTTGCTCGCGGACCGATTTCTCCACACAATTTTTCCATATGACGTACCAATCTTTTTTTACTATTTTTCACTTTGCAACACTCCCTTTAGTTGATACCATAAGTATAGAAGAGCTAGGGGAGCATTTCTTGACCTTCCTTGTGATGTGCGTTCCACTTACGAATTTAATGGAGGATACCTATGGCGAATTTAGAACATGCGGCGGCAGTTACTCGGATGCAGACATATATAGAAGAAAATTTAGAGGAAGAGATTACCCTGCATGCGTTGGCCCAGCAAGCAGGGTATTCACCGTGGCATTGTGCCAAAATGTTTAAGGAGTATACCAACAAGTCGCCTTTTGAGTACATTCGAAAATTACGCTTATCGAAGGCAGCTTTAGTTTTACGGGATGAGCAGCTTCGGGTGATTGATGTTGCTTTGGATTTTGTTTTTGATTCCCATGAGGGCTTTACACGAGCCTTTCGCAAGCAATTCGGTGTAACCCCAAAAAGCTATCAGAAAATGACACCGCCAATTCCATTGTTCACTCCTTATCCGGTGGAAAGCTACTATTTGATGGGAGAAGAGCATGAGGATCTGCCGCCACTGTCGAAAAATTTACATGTTCGATTGATTGATTTTCCAGCGCGTAAGCTGATTTTACTGCGGGGGAAGAGGGCCGAAACCTACATTGACTACGCAAAAGAAGTCGGCTGTGATGTCTGGGGTGTTCTCGCGAGTATTAAAGAAGCCTTGTATGAACCTGTCGGCCTGTGGCTGCCAGAAAATCTCTGTCCATCAGGAACCTCTATGTATGCGCAGGGAGTCGAGGTTCCGGCTGATTATCAAGGAATTGTTCCAGAAGGCTTCGAAATGATAGACCTTCCCGCTTGCACCATGCTGCTATTTCAAGGGGATCCTTACGACGAAGCTCGCTTTGCCGAAGCAATCAATCTAGTAATGGAGCAGATCGATCAATACGATCCCAGCCTGAATAATTGTCAGTGGGCGGAAAAGGATGTCCCGCGTATCCAATTGGAACCCCAAGGCTATCGCGGATATATCGAAGCACGACCCGTACATTTTAATTGAAAAAGCAGCGCTTGCGAAATTTTCTAAAAAAAGTTCGCAAGCGTTTTAACGCTATTATATGAAGGGAAATTTCGACTGATTTTTTTGTCAACCGTTTCGTTGAAAAATCGGTCGAAGGTCTGAGGTGAAGGTTTCCCCGAGTGATATAATTAGCTCAATCACAAAGAACAAAAAAATCAGAAAAAGGTTGGGATAAAAATGAAAAGAAGAGGTTCAGGTATTATTGTTGGCATTGCCGTCATTGTTCTGGCAATCGGCGCTTATTTGATAACGACATATAACTCATTGGCTTCAGCGGAAAATCATGTGGATGCAAAATGGTCGCAGGTAGAAAATGTGATGCAGCGGCGGGCAGATTTGATTCCGAATCTAGTGAACAGTGTCCAAGGCAGCATGAATCATGAAGAAAAAATTGTTAAAGAAATTACTGATGCGCGTAAGGCATACAATAGCGCGAAGACACCGGCTGAAAAAAATGCCGCCAATGAGCAAATTGATCAAAGCTTAGGAACGATGGTAAATGTAATTCAGGAAAACTATCCAACCTTGGCTTCGAATGAAAATGTCAAAACGTTGATGGTGCAGCTGGAAGGAACAGAGAACCGGATTTCAGTTGAACGAAAAAATTACATTGAAGAGGTCAATGACTACAATCAAAGTCTCGTTCGCTTCCCGAAAAACATGGCAGCGAAGGTCTTAGGCTTTGATAAGAAGGCGAACTTTAAAGCTGACGAAAAAGCCAAAGAAGTACCAAATGTCAGCTTTGATTAAGAATGGGTGAGGAAAAATGAAAAGGGTAGAGCGTACTTCAGGGAAACAGCTCCATAAAGAAGTCGTTGGCAATTATCGCAAGGTACGCAAACGTAATGGGGTCTTTTCCATTATTTTAGTACTGGTGATGCTGCTTAGCGGATTTGGTTTCGTCAATCTTTTTGCAAGCAATGGGTATAGCGAGAAGAAGGAAGCCTATGATCAGCAGCTGACGACCTTGGAGCAAGATCGAGAAGACATTTTGTCTGGTAAAAAAGTCACGGTTAATCAATCCTTCAAAGCAACGCTGGATGACAATTTAGCGAATTTGAAGGAATATCCTAAAACGGCCAATAATTATGATGTGGCAATTGAAGGAACAGATGGACGTTTGACCATCAACAAGAACAATATCTTTGTTTCTGACAATGCCAACATGCTGAGTCAGGAGACAAAGGAAAAGATTTATCAATTGAACAAGCAATTAGCCGCAAGTACAAATGGGGCACAGTTGGAAGTAGTCACAGTACCAGAATTACCACGGGGAGAAGATATCGAGTCGTATGCCAATACGATCTTCAATCAGTTAGGGATCGGGAATAAAAAAGAAAACAACGGTGTGTTGTATTTGATCGCTTTGGATGAACGAGAATTTCGTTTAGAAGTCGGCTATGGCTTAGAAGGGCTGATCCCTGATGGCAAAGCGGACGATATTATCAACGATGACGATGTGGTAGACGCCTTTAAAGACGAAAACTATGATCAGGGTGTTAACCAAGTCTTGGACGAAGTTTTCGCCATCATGAATACAAAGACGGCTTTAGTAGATTCTCAGATCAAGAATGTTAAGAGTCAACGGACGCAGCTGATGTTCTTCCATTGGACAGGGCTAGTCGTCTTAGGTCTGCTTCTTTTTGTCAGTCTGTTACTCGTCGTTAATCTGATACGGGCGCGCATTTTCTTAAAAGAAAACTACAAGAAGTACCAATCGGAGACCGCATCGGTCACAGGTGAGACAGAATTGAAACGGACAGTCAAACACACAGAGCTTTATCAAATTCTCCTCAGCGGATTAGTGATCGGGATGTCTGTAGGCGGCGTCAAGCGTGCGATTATCCAAGGCAGATTGCTGCGCAATCCTGCCGCTGAAAAGAAAATGTTCGGTCGTATTTTGATCGGGGATACCTTATATTCAGGCAACGGCGATGTTTTAACGACCGCTTATCTGGCCTCGAACTACAATTCCAATAACTGGTCAGATAATGACAGCGGCTCTGGCGGCGGCTCTTCTTGGGGCTCCTTCGGCGGTGGGTCATCCGGTGGCGGCGGCGCTTCAGGCGGCTGGTAATAAAATAGCTAGGAAACGAGCATGGGACGATTTTTGTCTCATGCTTTTTTAAATGGACCGCAAACGATAAAATTTGTGAACGATTCGAATATTTACTCCTTCTTGAAGTCTTCCTGATTATAATGAATAGGAAGACTTTTATTTTTTGTCCGTTGCAACGGTCAAAAACGAGTGAAGCGTTTTCTTTTCGACGGGTTATGATAAAAACAAGAAGGGGAGGTTGATAGCCGTGGGAGCAAAGAAAAATCGTGAACAAAGGCTGTTACTACTTCTAACGAAACGACATGACTATATTACGTCCGATGAATTGGCGGAGTACCTAGGAACTTCGCAAAAAACGATTTATCGCCTAATAAAAAAAATCAATGAAACACATGGCGAAGGACTGATCCAGTCAGAAAAGGGGCGAGGCTACAAATTAGATTATGAAAAATACATCAGTCAAACGACGATTCAAACAAGCCAGCGCAGTCAATATTCACCACAGGAGCGCAGGAATCGAGTAACGGAGGAATTATTGCTTTCATCACCAAATGCCAAAAATGTTTATGATCTATTCGAAGATTATTATGTTGGGGAGTCCGTTATCTTTAGCGATGAACAGCTGATCGCGGAACATCTGCAGCGTTACGAACTGAAATTAGAACGGAAACAACGGACATTAGCAGTTTTAGGAAAAGAGGCCAATATTCGTCGTGCGATCGCTGATTTGATTCAGATGCACAACATTATTGAGATCGATGAGCTGAAAAATAATTCAGAATTGAACTTCAATAATTACGACGTATTGTTTATTTTAGACCAGCTGAAGCTAATCGAAAAGCAATTGCAGATGACGATCCCGTATCCATACAACGTAAATATTTTTTCTCATTTATACATTTTGATCAGTCGTTTGCGGAAGGTTCGTAAGCTGCCAAATGAAGAAATGAGTCCGCTTTCTAAAAAGGAGCAGGAACGTTTGGAGCAGGACGCGGCATTTTATCAAGTCGCAAAGGCAGCCATTGAAAATGTTGAGAATTATTTACAAAGCGAGCTGCCTGAGTCAGAAATCTACTATCTGTACCAATACCTCTCCTCTTCACGAATGCAGGGGAGCTTGAGTAAGGTAACCAAGTTTTCTTCGAAGGTCGTAGAGATTACCAATATGTATTTAAACGGGATGAGTCAGCGATTAAATATCCCCATTAAGGGTGAGTCCATTTTCTTAGACCTGGCGAATCACATCAAGCCGATGATCAATCGTTTAGAGCATGGGATTCACGTGAAGAATAGCTTATTAGATCAAATAAAGATGACCTATGAAACGATTTTTAAGGATGTGGCGGATGTTTCTGATGAAGTCAGTCAGCGCTTTGCCTTCCCAAAAATCAATGAAGACGAAAATGGCTTTATTACTTTATATTTCGCCCGAATTATTGAAACGAATCAACTGCCGATCCGCACCATCATCATGTGTACGACAGGGGTTGGGACTTCTGAGCTTTTACGGGTGAAGATCGAGAAGAAATTCCCTGAATTAGAGATTGTGGACGTGATCGCTTCACGGGACGCGAAGCATTTTACAGAAAAATATCCAGGAATTGATTTGATTTTAACAACCATCAGTGTCAGTGATACGATTCCCGTTCCATCCTTATTGGTGAGCGCGATGTTCACACGAGACGATCAAAACCGACTACAAAAGAAAATCGAGGCAATCTATGATGAACGATAATTTTTTCCAAGTCTTCTTGGATCAGCCATTTATAGACAAAGAATCGATTCAACGTTTTATCGCAGAGTTTGCGAATGAAGCGGAAGCGGAGGAACTTATCGCTTTATTGAAGCAGCGTGAAAAGGTCGGCAACACCATGATCGCAGAGCATGTGATTTTGCCTCATCTAGAAAGTCCAAAGATCAAACAAAGCCAAGTTTTGCTGATCCGTTTAGCAGATCCGCTTGATTTTGATGAGAAAACACCAGAAGTAAAACTGATTATCGCGATTCTCTTGAAGAGCGATGAGAGCCAAGAAATAAAGAAACAAATCGCGCAATTCACGCGCCGATTAGCAGACGATGAATTTTTAGAGAAATTACTCATTGCTGAAAATGAAGCCCATTTTTATCAGCTATTAGCAGAAAACAACTAGGAGGAACCATTATGAAAATCGTTGGAGTAGCCGCATGTACCGTGGGAATTGCCCATACCTACATCGCGCAAGAAAAATTAGAAAACGCCGCAAAAAAAGCGGGTTGCGAAATGAAAGTAGAAACACAAGGAACAATTGGGATTGAAAATGCCTTGACTCAAGAAGAGATCGATCAAGCAGACATCGTGATCTTAGCCGTGGATGTAAAAATTTCAGGTCGAGAACGTTTCGATGGCAAGCGCATCATCCAAGTACCAACAGAGGTTGCGGTGAAATCACCAAACAAATTGATTGAAAAAGCCCAAGAGGTTGTTGCTCAGAAGGTTTAGGAGGAATTGACATGGAAGTAAAGGACATCGTGGATTTAGACATTGTCAAAACCAATATGACCGCCAAAACGAAGGACGACGCGTTGAATGATTTGGCGAATCAGCTATTGGAAAATGGCTATATTTCAGAAGTAGACGGGTTCATCAAAGACATTTATGCCCGCGAAGCAGAAGGTCAAACAGGCATCGGAAATTACATCGCTATTCCTCACGGAAAAAGCTCTTACGTAAATAAAGTAGGTGTAGCGATCGGCATTAATCAGGAAGAAATTCCTTGGGAAAGTCTAGATGGCAAAGGCGTGAAGGGAATCATTCTATTCGCCGTGGGAAATGACAACGATGGGGCAACCAATCATTTGAAATTATTGTCCCTATTTGCCAGAAAACTTGGAAATGATGAAGTCGTTGGCAATCTGTTGCAGGCGAAAAAGCCAGAAGATGTTGTTGAAGCATTCGCTTAGTTAAATGGAGGAAGAGAAATGAAAAAAATTAAAGAATTAAATCTAAAAGGGCACTTATTGACGGCGATCTCGTACTTGATTCCGATCGTCTGTGGCGCCGGGTTCTTGATCGCTATCGGGATGGCCTTTGGCGGCTCTAGTCAAGATGCTTTGGTACAAGGGAAATTTACGATCTGGGATGCGTTAGCTACGATGGGTGGTAAAGGCTTAGGGCTGTTACCGGTTGTTATCGCGACTGGAATTTCATATTCAATCGGTGGAAAACCAGGGATCGCCCCCGGCTTCATTATTGGATTGACAGCAAACGCGATCGGCGCCGGGTTTATCGGCGGGATTTTAGGTGGTTACTTAGCAGGTTACTTAGTATTAGCAATTTTAAAATATGTCAAATTACCGAATTGGGCGAAGGGTCTAATGCCAACCTTGATTATTCCATTCTTAACATCGATTATCGGCGGCTTGATCATGGTGTATATCATAGGCGCACCGATTGCAGCATTGACTGCGTTACTGACAAACTTCCTAGACGGATTAGGCAATTCATCCTTGCTAGTCTTTGGTGGTGTGATTGGACTATTGAGTGGTGTCGACTACGGCGGTCCTATCAACAAAACAGTTTTCGCTTTTGTATTAACGATGCAGGCAGAAGGTTTAAATGGACCAATTACCGCCTTACAGTTAGTAAATACCGCGACACCAATTGGGTTTGGTTTAGCCTTCTTTATCGCGAAATTATTTGGTAAAAACATTTACACGAAGCTAGAAGTGGAAACATTGAAATCAGCGGTACCAATGGGGGTCATCAATATTGTTGAAGGAGTTATCCCATTGGTTATGAACGATATTGTTCGTGGGGTTGTAGCTACAGCCATTGGTGGCTTTGCCGGTGGAGCGACAACGATGCTTCTAGGCGCAGATGCAACGGTTCCTTTTGGCGGAGTATTGATGATTCCTACCATGTCACGACCATGGGCAGGTGTAATTGCTATCTTAGTCAATGTAGTAGTAACCGCTGTTGTGTTGGCAGTGATTAAGAAAAACGTCACGGAAGAAGACGCAGCGATGCAAGTTGAAAAAGAAGAAGACGATATTAATTTGGAAGACATTCAAATCTTCTAATCCAGAAAGAGTGACGACACATGAAAAAAGTAGAATTCTCTCCATCATTAATGACGATGGATTTAGACAAGTTCAAGGAACAGATTACCTTTTTAAACGACCATGTAGATTCTTATCATATTGATATTATGGATGGCCATTATGTACCTAACATTACCTTATCCCCATGGTTTATCGAGGAATTAAGAAAAATCACTACACTGCCGATGTCGGCCCATTTGATGGTGACCGATCCAAGCTTTTGGGTGCAGCAATTAGTGGATATGCAATGCGAATGGATCTGCATGCACGCAGAGGTATTAGATGGCTTGGCATTCAGATTAATCGACCAGATTCATGATGCCGGCTTGAAGGCAGGGATCGTCTTGAATCCTGAAACACCGATTGAAACAATCTTCCCTTATATTGAATTGGTTGATAAAATCACGATCATGACGATTGACCCAGGCTTCGCTGGGCAGCGTTTCATCGAGAGCACCTTAGATAAAATCGTGGCTTTACGTGAACTGCGAGAAGAAAAAGGTTACGGCTATGTGATTGAGATGGATGGTTCTTCTAACCGTAAATCCTTTAAACGAATTGATGCAGCCGGTCCGGATATTTATATCGTAGGTCGCAGCGGATTATTCGGTTTAGATGAAGACATTGCCAAGGCATGGGATATTATGGTGACGGACTATGAAGAAATGACTGGTAAGAAGCTGACTTATGTAGCAGCAAAATAATTTGGAAAACTTGGGGTCATTCGGCTCCAAGTTTTTTTAATGATTAAGTTACAGAAAAATCCAATGAATAAAACAGCTATCAACTACGCTTTGTTGGAGGAGAAATTTTCTAAACACGAAGGGGCGTATTTGTGATATAGTAAACAATAATGTAAACGCTTTAAAAAGAATGGAGGAATGCAATGGAATATCGAGGACCTATGCTGGTAGTAAAGGATATGGAGCAGTCAAAGACCTTCTATCGCAAGATTTTGGAGGTAGATATTGTTTCTGATTTTGGCGAGAATGTGACCTTCAATGGCGGTTTGTCACTACAAACAGAAGAATCATGGATTCGATTTACGGGTTGTGACAAGGAGAGCTTCAACTATCAGAATAATACAGTAGAATTTTATTTTGAGACGAAGGATTTCGATGGTTTCATCGAACGGACGAAAGGTGAGAACTTAGCGTTTTTGCGAGACATCGCGACGATGCCTTGGGGGCAGAAGGTTGCCTGCTTCTATGATCCGGATAAGCACGTTATCCAAGTCGGGGAGGATCTGACAGTCATGGTGAAGCGGCTTGCCGCAGATGGAATGACCGTAGAAGAATTAGGAGAAAAAACCTTTCTTGGAAAAGAAATGGTTGAAAATATGCTGAATAGTTAAAAAGTTGAAGGCCGAAAATCACGGTCTTCAACTTTTTTATTTTAGGCGTTGCTGTGTCCAATTTTGATAGAGAAAATCAAAGGCTCCAGCAGGTGCCTGCAGACTAGCCTCAAACATTTTGGCTAAGGCTTTCAATTTTCTTTGAACCTCTTGATCGTTCCAAGTGAACAAGCCAGGATCAAGTAAAAAAATGATGGGAGATAAAAATAGTTCAGCAATTTCTTCCGGCTGCTCACAGACAAAAGTTTTTTCTTCCATGCCTTGAGCCAGAATTTCGCTAACGATTGGTGCAAGCTTCTGCATGATGAAGGCATTGGATTTTTGATGAATAGCCGCATTTTGCGGTTCATGCAGAGCCGCGTCAAGGGCACGATCAACAGCGGTACTACGATAAAAATAAAGCAGTAATTTCATTTTTTCTAAAGCGGGAGCCTCAATCTCAGAGAGCTTCGTTCGACAAGTTTCGATGACGTGATTGTATTGGCGCTCGACTAAGGCATCTAACACTTCTTCTTTGCTTTTAAAATAGTAATAAAGTCCGCCCTTCGCAATCCCGGCTTTACTTGCAATGTCTTGGACTGAAGCGGTACCGGCAGTCCCCTCATAGAGTAATTCTTGCAAGGCATCTAGAATCAATTCTCGTTTTTTCATTCTCTCAACCTCCCAAAATAGTATACCACAAAAAGTTGACTGTCGTTCAAAAAATTGATATGATGAAATTGTTGAACGGTGGTCAAAAAATAAAGGGGGAGTTATTTTGTTAACGGTAGGGGGATTTCTTTTCATTGTGTTGTTGTTTTTTATGGTTGGCTTTATTTTGCTGATGAGGCTTTTTCTTTACGTTTTAAAGCGCTTACTGGGGAAAGAGGCCGTGTTTGCAACAAAAGGAGTAAAAAAAAGAGTTCTTGGAATGGGAATCATTGCAGCTGTTGGAATCATTTTTGTGCTCTTTACACAGCTTACTGCAGCAACACCTAAAAACACAAAAGAGAACAGTATTGCGGAGCTGAGGGAAGTTCGTTTGAATGGTCGCAAGGAATGGGTCAGCATTCGCGGGGAGAATCGAGACAAGCCGCTGCTGCTATTTTTAGCAGGAGGGCCAGGCGGGTCACAGCTTGCGGCTACAAGATATGAATTAGCGGAACTGGAAAAGAACTTTGTCGTGGTTAATTGGGAGCAGCCAGGAGCAGGAAAATCGTATTCAGCAATCGCAAAAAAACAATTAACACCTGAAATCTATGTTAAGGATGGGACAGCTCTAGTCCGCTCATTATTAAAAGAATTCCAACAAGAAAAGCTCTATCTACTGGGAGAATCTTGGGGAAGTGCGTTAGGCGTATTCATGGTGAAGGAGCGTCCTGAGCTGTATCATGCGTTTATGGGAACTGGTCAGATGGTGGCTTTTGAAGAGACGGAGAAAATCGATTATGCGTTAGCAATGAAGCTGGCGAAAGAAAATGGTGATCAAAAGGTTGTAGATACACTACTGAAAAATGGGGAACCACCTTATTACGGCAAAACAGTCACCGTCAAAAGCTCGGCATATTTAAATTATCTAAGCCAAGCCATGGCAAAAAATCCTGAGATTCAAAATGCTGGTTTTGCAACGTTGCGTGATCTTTCTGCAAAAGAATACGGCTTACTAGATAAAGTGAATTATCTTCGTGGGATTTTACAAACCTTTAATCATGTCTACCCTCAGCTTTATGGGATTGATCTACGGAAGGACTATCCCAAGTTAGAAGTTCCAGTTTATTTTCTATTGGGTAAGCATGACCTTAATGCTCCAACCAGTCTGGTGGAAGACTACTATGAAAAGCTGGAGGCGCCTGAGAAGGAGATCATTTGGTTCGAGCATTCCGGTCATAACCCATGGATGAATGAACCCGAACGATTTGTGGAAGTTGTTCAGCAGCTTGCTGAAAGGACAAAATAATAGCCAGAGTATCTAGGAAATTTTCCTTAGATACTCTGGCTATTTTCTAATTTTCGAATTGAGCTTGGTGGAGTTGATAATAGCGTCCACGCTTAGCCAATAGTTCTTCATGAGTGCCTTGTTCGACGATGTTGCCATCGTTGACCACTAGGATCAAGTCGGCTTCACGAATCGTTGAGAGACGATGGGCGATGATAAAGGAGGTTTTGTCCACCATCAATTTGCCCATAGCTTCTTGGATCTGCAATTCTGTTTGCGTATCGACATTTGAAGTGGCTTCATCAAGAATTAATAATTCAGCATTGAGGAGCATCGCCCGTGCGATGGTCAGCAGCTGCTTCTGTCCTTGAGAAATGGCTAATCCATCCTCAGTCATCACCGTGTCATAGCCCTTTGGCAGCTGAGCGATAAACTCATGGATATGAGCGGCTTTGGTGGCTTTAATCACATCTTCCAGCGTTGCCTGCTCGTTTCCGTAGGTCAGATTCTCAAAGATGGTTCCGGTGAAGAGCCAGGTATCCTGCAGAACCATAGCGTATTGTTTTCGCAGACTGCCTCGAGTCGCTTCTTTAATGTTTTGTCCATCTAAGTAAATCGCCCCGCTATCTGGATCATAAAAATGCATCAGTAAATTCACAATGGTTGTTTTGCCTGCTCCTGTCGGCCCCACAATGGCTACTACGCTGCCAGCAGAAATATCAAAAGATAGGTCCTTAATGACTGGCTGCTCTTTTTGGTAGCTGAAGGAAACATGATCAAAGCGAACATCTCCGCGAGCTTTCTTGAAGACGTGGGCATTTGGTACATCTTGAACTTCCGGTTCTTCATCCAACAGCTTAAAGATTCGTTCAGCCGCTGCGATAGAAGACTGCAGATCGCTGAATATATTTGCCAGCTCATTGATCGGTCCGGAAAATTTCCGTGAGTACAAGACGAAGGACGAAAGCTTACCTAACGTTAAGTGACCAAACAAAAATAAGAAGGCTCCTAAAATACTGATTAACGAAAGTGAAACATTGTTGATAAAGTTTACAGAAGGTCCAGTCATGCTGCCGTAGTACTCTGCGTTGTAATAAGCCGTCATCGCTTCTTCATTCTTTTTGGCGAAGCGAGCGATCATCGTTTCTTCTTGATGGTAGACTTTGGTCGTTTGTTCACCGGATAAGAGCTCTTCTGTTAACCCGTTCAATTCGCCTAATTTGGCTGAACGCTTCCGAAAAAGGGGTTGGAATTTATTCGTTAAAAAACGTGTCAGTAAAATCGACGCTGGGACGGTTACTAAGAAAATGGTTACCATCAAGGGGGAGATCACCAGCATCATGACAAAGGAGCCGACGATTGTCACTATGCTGCTTAGAACCTGGACTGAATCACTCGCTAGGGAAGTGTTGATCGTATCAATGTCATAGCTCATCCGACTCACGATGTCTCCCGTCTGATGTTGGTCGAAGTAACCAACCGGCAGCGAAACGATTTTTTCGAAAAGATCCTTCCGCAAGCGAAAAGCAATCTTCTGACTCAAATAGATCATCAATCGGCTGATGCCATAACTTAAAATCGCTGAAGCTAAATAGAATCCCACCATCAAACTACAATAGAAGAAAACTTTTTGGAAAGCGACTTGGCCTTTACCGATTTGGATGGCATCAATGGCATAACCAGAAAGAAGAGGCCCCACTAAAGCAAATAGATTGCTGGCGATCGTTAGGATCACGGCTAAAAACAGCAGCCATTTGAATTGGTATAAGTATCCCCATAAACGGAGCAGGGTACCTTTTCGTGAATTCTTATTCTTCAATGGCTTGCCCTCCCGTCTGACCTTGGTATATTTCCTGATAAGTTGGATTCTCCGCTAATAATTCTTCGTGGGAACCATAGCCGATCATTCTTCCTTTATCCAGCAGCAGAATCTTATCCGCATGCTGAATCGAACTGATTCGTTGAGCAATCAGGACTTTTGTTGTTTCACTAAAATGTGTGCGAAGCGCTTTTCGTAAATTCGCATCGGTATGATAATCTAAGGCACTTGAGGAATCATCTAGTATTAGTAAATCGGGTTGACCGATCAGCGCACGGGCCAAAAGTACCCGTTGTTTTTGTCCGCCGCTGAGATTTTGTCCTTTAGCCTCCAAATGGTGCTCCAAGCCATCCGCTAATTTATCAATGAACTCACGAGCCTGCGCGTCATCAATCGCCTGCTGGATCTGTTCTTCGGTAAAGGAACGTCCGAACAAAATATTTTCGCGGATACTATCAGCAAATAGAACATCCTTTTGTAAAACAGCTCCGATTTTTTGATGCAAGGCATCCAGCGAGTAATGCTTGATTTCTTGCCCATCCAGCAGAATTTGACCGGAAGTTCGATCATACAGCCGTAAGATCAAGCTGGCAATCGTCGTTTTACCACTACCGGTGGCCCCCATAATTCCTAATGTTTCACCAGGCTTAACGCTGAAGCTGATCCCTTTGATCGCTGGCGCGCCATCAGGGTAGGCAAAGGTAACATCATCAAAAACCAATTTAGTAGATGCGGTTTTTCTTTGCTCTAACGTTCCTGGAACTAGTGAAGGCTTTTTACGCATGACTTCGTTGATCCGATTCGCAGAAGCGAGGCCGCGAGAATACAAAACGAAGATCCTCGTAATCGATAGCATCGCATTCAAAATAATCGTGAAGTAAGTCAGAAAAGCGACGATGACGCCTGGTTGAGTCAGCCCAGCGTTCACTCGGTAGGCACTGACCACGATGACAAGTGTCAGCCCCAAATTTAGGAATAAATCTAAAAGAGGCGGTGAAGCGGCTAAAGTAACATTAGCGGTTGTCTCAGCATTCACTAAAGATTGATTGACATTTTCGAATCGCCGCCGTTCAAAGGCTTCTTTTGATAATGCTTTAATGACACGAGAACCTGTGACATTTTCCCGTACTGTCAAAACGAGCTGATCGACTTGCTTTTGCAGCTTGCCAAATAACGGTACGCCTTTTTTAGAGATATGTGTGACCATGACAAAGATAATCGGCATCACAGCAACCAAAACTAAAGTCAAAACCGGATCGAGTGTTGTGGTAATGAGGATTCCGCCCACTAATAGGATCGGTGCGCGAATCCCCATCCGCATCATGACACCGAGGGTCAAATGAATATTGTACGTATCAGATGTTACACGTGAAACCAATGAGGAGACACCGACATCTTCCATCTGGGTCGTGTCCAAATAAGTGATTTTTTGGAAGAGATCGCCACGAATATGTTCGGTGGTATCTTTCGCAATCCGCGAAACCATTCGATTGGCAATGATGTTCGCCCATAAAGCGAAAGCGGAGGCCGCTAGCATCACACCGCCCCAAAAAAGAATCTTCTTAGGATCCTTTTGCGGAATGACGTGATCGAGAATATACGCCAAATTCCATGGAAGAACCAATTCCATCATGGTTCCTAAAAATTTTATAATAACCCCTAACGTGACACGAGAACGATAGGGCTTCAAGTAGTGAATAATTAGCTTCATTTTTCCTCCTTACGACACATTTCTATCTCTGCCTTTTCCATCATGTGCTGCAATCCAGACAATACAGCCTCCTGTTGCTCTACTGGAATCTCAGCCAGTAGTGTTTGATTCCAGGCCCCTAAGATGGAACGGATTTCTTCTTCTATAGCTAAGGATTTGTCTGTCGGGTAAATTCTTAGCCGTCGTGCATCCTGTTGATCGTTTTTGCGAATAATAAAGCCCTTTTGCTCCAGCTGGGCCAACTGCCGAGCAACATTGCTTTTATTGATAAAGAGTTTACAGGCCAGCTCTTCTTGTGAAATCCCCGGTTCAGAGCAGATACTTAGAATATACGCGTGATGCATTTCTCCCAATCCTAATTTTTTAAATTCCTTTTCCCGATAGAACGCTGAAAGTCGCGCGATACGGTTAATCATTTTTACAAAAGAATCCACCTGAAGCTCCCCCCTCTGATAATCTCCTGAAGCACTAAACAAACAGTTAATAGTATAAAAGAAAAAAGTTGCGGGCGCAACGATTAAACCTTCTTTTTTATAACTAGGGACAGAAGGGGGCAACGACTTTTTTATCAATAGCCATGTACAACAATTAACATTCTTTACATAAACAAAACAATCTTTATTTTATCTTTTCGTGAACTTGACGGGGTCTTTACAATGTATCGTTATACTTTTTATCGAAGGGTGCTCAGTTGCTCGGTTCATTTTATACAGTAGCAAACAGTTGGTTGAGTGTTCCGTATTCACATAAAAAGGAGAGATAAGTGTGCTAAAACTTGAAAACATCACAAAAAAATTTCAAGAGACGACCGTATTGGAAAATATCAATTTAGAAATTGAAGCTGGCGAGATTGTTTCGATTCTTGGACAATCCGGCTCTGGTAAAACGACGCTATTGAATTTGATTTTGGGTTTGGAAGAACCCAGTGCAGGAGAAATTTACTTTAATGAAAAAAGGATTACTCATACGTTGATGGAGAAACGTCCATTTAATATTGTTTTTCAGGATTATGCGCTATTCCCTAATTTGACCGCTTATCAAAATTTGACCTATGGCTTACGCAATAAAAAGGATTGCTCCACCAAAGCGGAGGTTGACGAATTGATTCAGCTATTGAATTTAGAGAAGCATCTAGACAAGCCAATCCATCAATTGTCAGGGGGACAAAAGCAACGGGTCGCGCTTGGACGAACATTAGTGATGAAGCCGCAATTATTACTGCTTGATGAGCCGTTAAGTGCTTTAGACGGTGTGATCAAAGAATCCATCAAGGAAAAAATCCAAGAGATCGCTCGAAAGCTTCATCTGACTATCGTGATCGTTACCCATGATCCTGAGGAGGCTTTGACGATGTCTGATAAAATCGTTGTTCTTGATGAAGGAAGAATTGCTCAATGCAGCTCACCGATTGAGATTATGAGTCAGGCGTCTTGTCATTTTGTTGAAGAGTTTATCGTCAATCAATTAGCGATCAAGCAGCAAAATATCCAACAAATTTTTCAGCAATCTATGAGAAGAGTGGCATCATGAGCACCACATTTTCATTGAAAAAGGCCATTAGCTGGCTAGTCCTGCTCTTTTTCTTTTTATTTTTGGCTTATCCAATTATCCAGATTGTCCTAACGGCTTTTTCCCAGACGGATGGAGAGAGCCTGCATATTTTTACTAAAGAGTGGGGTACTTCGTTTACGAATAGTTTGAAGTATTCGTTGGCAGCAACTAGCTGTTCGACAATCTTAGGCTTTTTCTTGGCTTATGGAAATAATTTTACGCGTATCAACCGGAGGTTCTTGAAGGTCAATGAGAGCATCCTGCATTTTCCGATGCTTTTGCCAACGATCACGTATGGGTTTGTCCTAATTTATGCTTTTGGGAAGCAAGGGTTGTGGAGCAAGATTTTTCAACAGGAACTGTTCCACATCTATGGCTCCATCGGTATTTTATTAGGCTTTATCATTTACACCCTGCCGCCAATCTTTATTTTGATCAATAACTCGATGAAATATTTGGATACCCAACTATTCATTGTTTCTCGTCTGATGGGCGATCGTTGGTACCGTTCGCTGTACAAAACAATTTTGAACCCATTAACACGGGTCTTGGCAGTTGCTTTTCTACAGGGCTTCTTTATGGCCTTCACTGATTTTGGGATTCCTAGTGCGGTGGGAGGACAAACGCCTTTTATTACTACACTATTATATGAAGGCTTTATGGGGACGATTCCGAATTTTCAATTCGGTTCACTGGTCGCATTAACCATGCTGCTGCCTTCAATCGTTAGTATTTTGATCCTAAACCATCTGCAAAAGAAGGTGGTACGTTACGAGCGGCCGCGTCAAGCAGTGATCAAAAAGAATGCGGTAAGAGATTGGTGCTATCGGGTTCTTTTTCTAGGACTGTCCTCCTTTATTTTGGGTGTATTTGCGGTTTTAATTATTATTCCGATGGTAACGAACTGGCCGTATGAATTGACACCGACATTCAATAATTTTACTCGTTTTCTACAAGATGACAGCTTGGTTCAGACTTTGAAAAATTCCCTGTGGATGGCCTTGTTGACTGCGGGATTTGGAACGATCATTGCCTATTTGGCAGCGATTTTGACTTCCAGAGAACGCAAACTTTATAGGGTGAATCAGCTTATCGATAGCATCGCGACGATTACGAATTCGATCCCCGGAATGGTTTTAGGGGTGGCTTATTTATTGCTTTTCAGTGGCAGTCAGCTGCATAACACATTGATGATCTTAGTGATTGTGACAATCGTTCATTATTTTTCAACCCCTTATCAAATGGCGAAAGAAGCGCTGCAGAAGATGAATTTGAATTGGGAGAACACGGCCAAATTAATGGGAGATAGCTGGTTAAAAACGGTCTGGCGTATCTTGATCCCTAATTCTAAAGTGACCATCATAGATATTTTTGGCTACTATTTTTTTAATTCAATGGTGACGATCAGTGCCGTTATTTTCTTGACCAGTGCGAATACAATGGTTATTACCGCCAAGCTAAAAGAGCTTCAGCACTTCGGGCGATTTAACGATATATTTATGCTTTCCTTGTTTTTACTACTGATCAACGTAATCATGCAAGGACTTATACAGCTGATTAAACGAATGCCTACTTCCATTTTTTCAACGAGACAAATGAGAAGAAAGCCGAAAGCGAAAATAACGACTATCCATAGAGAAAAGGCTTAGGGGAAAGATATACGGATTGGAAATGAATACTTGAATATAAAAAAGGAGCATGATCAATGAATAAAAAGAAACTAGTCACTTTACTTGGAAGTCTGCTTTTCCTCCTATTATTAGGAGGTTGCAGCAAAGGTAACGCGGCGGACGAGAAAGTCACGATTTATACAAATGCCGACGAAGAACCAGTAGAAGTGATCAAGAATGTTTTGGACCAAAATGGCTACAAGGGCAAATACAATTTACAATCTTTTGGCACGTCTGAATTAGGTGGAAAGCTTTTAGCAGAAGGGAAGAATATTGAAGCGGACTTGGTGACAATGAGTACCTTCTATTTAACTAGCGCTCAGAAAAAAGAGAACATGTTTAAAAAACTTGAGCTGCCGATGGATTCCTTGGCGAAGATTCCTGATTACGCCGCCCCTTTTACAGTGCAGGAAGGAACCATCTTCTATAATACGGACATGATGAAGGAAATGAAGCTGCCAGTGCCAACTAGTTTAAAAGAGTTGGCGGATCCTAAATATAAGGATGCGATAGCTATTTCAGATATTAAACAATCCTCTACAGCTTGGTTATTGTTTCAAGCATTGGTGGACAATTACGGGCAAGAGGAGGCCAAAACAATCCTGCAAGGAATCTATAAGAATGCTGGAGACCACCTAGAAAGCTCTGGGTCCGGTCCATTGAAAAAAGTTCGCTTAGGGGAAGTAGCGATTGGTTTTGGTTTGCGTCATCAGGCAGTCAAGGATAAACAGGATAGCTTGCCAATTGATTTTGTCGAACCAACTGAAGGAACCTACACATTGACAGAATCTTTAGCTGTGATCGATAAAGGGGAAAAGACCAATCCAGAAGCAGAGAAAATGCTGAATTTGATCTTAGAAAAAGGTCGCAAGGATTTATTGAAGATTTATCCTAGTGCGTTGTATAAGGGAGAAACCGTGGATTCGGCAAAAGTTGCGAAGAATCAAAAAGTCTTCCCAGATGAGTTAACGGCGGAGTTATTAGAAAAACACCAAAAATTGGTTGATTAGAGAGGTGCAGCATGGGATATAAATTATTGACACCAGGACCATTAACAACAACAGCAACAGTCAAACAGGCGATGAGGGTCGATCATTGCACTTGGGATCGGGAGTATAAAACGATCACGCAAGAGATTCGTCAAAAGCTGTTGGACTTAGCGGGGGTATCTGAAGCGGATTATACAACGATTTTAATGCAGGGCAGCGGTTCGTTTGGCGTAGAGTCAGTCTTGAGTTCTATGATCGGACCAAAGGATCATGTCCTAATTTGTGTGAATGGCGCATATGGCCGACGAATGGTCAGTATGTGTGAACGATATGCGTTGCTTTATACAGTTTATGAAGTTGCGGAAGATGAGATTCCGGAGGCAGCAGCAATCGCGAAAATTCTTGAAGAAGATCCAACCATTACAGCGATTGCAATGGTTCATAGTGAAACAACTTCCGGCATTTTAAATGAGCTGGAGGGGATCGCAGCGTTAGCGAATGAGAATGGCTTACTGTTCATTGTTGATGCAATGTCTAGCTTTGGCGGGATTCCCATCGATGTCTCTGCGCTGTCGATTGATTTCCTAGTTTCCAGCTCAAATAAGTGCATTCAAGGCGTTCCAGGCTTCTCCTTTATTTTGGCGAAAAGAGAACAGCTGGAACAACGCCGAGATTTTGCACGAACGGTGTCTTTGGATCTTTACGACCAATACGAAACAATGGAAAAAGATGGTAAATGGCGATTTACGTCACCTACGCATACTGTCTTGGCTTTCCATCAGGCTTTGCAGGAATTAGAGCAAGAAGGTGGTATCTATCAGCGCTACATGCGGTATTTAACCAATAATCGACTACTTCGTCAAAAAATGGAGGAGCTAGGTTACCGACCGTTTATCAAGAACCATCAAGGACCGTTTATTACCTCTTTCTTGTATCCAACAAAGCAAGCAAATTTTACGTTTAATACCTTTTATCAGCATTTAAAACAAAATGGGTTTGTGATCTATCCAGGGAAAATCAGTAAAGTTGATTGTTTCCGGATTGGAAATATTGGTGATATCTATCCAGAAGACATTGACCGATTAGTCGAAGTTATTGAAAAATACACGGAGGTGGCGTATGTCAGTTAACACGATCATTTTAGACTGGGCTGGGACGACCGTCGACTTTGGCTGTATGGCACCCGTCGAAGCCTTTAAGAAAGCTTTTGACAATAAAAATATCCAACTTACGTATGATGAAATTCGACAGCCTATGGGGATGCTAAAAATTGATCATATCAAGCAATTACTCTCACTTGAACAGGTAAAAGAACAATGGCTCAAGCTTCATGGACGGGCCTCGGAGGAAGAAGACGTATATGCTATCTATCAGGATTTTGAGAAATACTTATTTGCCGATTTAGCAGAAAACAGTCATCTAAAGCCGGAAACGAAGCAAGCCATGAAAAAAATCAAACAGCTAGGCTATAACATTGGCTCTACGACAGGCTATACTAAGGAAATGATGGCGATTGTCTTCGAAACGGCTAAAAAGGAAGGCTACCATCCTGACTATGTCGTGACACCAGATGAGGTGGGTTCGTTAGGGCGGCCGTTTCCCTATATGATTTTTGAGAATATGCGTCATTTTCAAAATCTATCGTTGGAGGAAGTCATCAAGGTAGGAGATACTATCTCGGATATTAAAGAAGGAAAAAATGCCGGGGTGTTGAGTATTGCAGTAACAGAAGGCAGTTCTGAGATGGGGCTGTCTTTGGCGGAGTACAAAAGTCTCTCAAAGGAAGAGATGGACCAACGAAACCAGCAAACAGCCGAAAAATTTTATCAGCATGGCGCCGATTTTTGTGTAAAAAATTTATTGGAGTTAGCCGAAATTTTACAGGAGCATTCAAAGATTCAAAGAATACGTGAGAATAAAATTGAAGTTGCTGTAAATTAAAGGTAAGACCAACATTAAATGCACATTCAGACTGTAGATTTATCCATATATAATGGAGAGAATTTACAGTTTTTTTCTTGATAAATTCTATTTATTTATAAGAAAACCACGAAGGACTTAATTATCCAAAAAGTAAATAAAAAGACAAAAAAAAGAATTTTTGCACTTTGTCTAAACGTATCCTTTCGGAAGTTCGCTAGATTTAAGTAACCACAAACTTGGAAGCGAATTCAATGGCTTGGTGAGCTTATTCTTATCCAAAAATTAAATTTTATATTTCAAAAATGGCTGAGACTTTCCTTATAAATGAAGGTAGAATAATACTGTAACCAGAGGTGCGCGCAATGGCGTTTTTTCAGACTTTATTGGGTTACAATAGAAGCGTTTTTGGTAGGGTAGTCTAGCGGGCGATTGATTATCATAAAAGTTCATAAAAAATACATAAAAGATCCGGTCATTGTAATTTATTACTGACAGCATGCTGATGGTTGATGGGTACTCAATCAGTGGAACATGTTGATTAGCATCTCTCCTAACTTATGGAGAGGCCAAAATGCCGCGAATCAGTGAAATATTGTGACTTATCAGATGCTATTTAAAGTCTTAGCGATGAGCGGCGTAAGGATGATCAGCATTCATTTGGATATTTTTTGAGGTGGATGCATCATTATCGAAGATTGAATCAAGGATGCGGATTATTGTCAGCATCCTTGATTTTTTTTAACAGCATTGGTCGCCCCCAGTATTTTATAAATGGTTTGTTTGATTCAGTATAGGAAGAAGGGGAAATGTTCATGAAAAAGATTGTTACGGCAATTTGTGGGTTAGCAATAGTTTGTTGGGGAGTAGCTAGCCTGCGCAGTGGGGCGCTAAAAGCAGATAACTTGCTTCAAGAATCTTCTGTTGTAGAGACAACAGTTCCAGAAAGTTCAACAGTCGCAGCTCCGGAGCCAGCGGCAGAAACAGAGTCAGAGTTGCCGGTGGAACCATCGTCAGTTCCAGAAACGCCAGCGCCTGAGGCACCTGCAACTGAACCAGCAGCTTCACCTGAAGCACCGGCGGAACAGCCACTTAAAGAAACTGCACCAGTTGAAAAGGAGGAGGCTCCGGAAACGACGGAAACCAGTACGGTTGAATCTTCAGAAAATGAAGGGGAAAGCACCGAGAGCTCAACTAGCAGCGCAACATCGAGTGAAAGCTCAACTAGCGCGTCTTCTACGAGTCAAACTTCTAGTACAACAAATTCTAGTACTTCTACAAGCGGTACGTCGACTTCCAGCAGTGCATCGAGCAGTTCGACTAGTTCCAGCAGCGGAGGGGCAACAGGCACAACTACAAGTTCGTCCACGACACCGCCAGCAACCAGTCAGGAACCGCCGCAGTCGAGTACGCCACCAGCGGTGACACCGCCAGGAACGATACAAAATCCAGCACCAAATACACCGACGCCGCCGGCACCTAGCGAGCCTAAAGTACAAACTAGCACTGCGATTATTCAAACAACACCAGAGGCTTTTTCAGAAACTAGTACTTTACAATTGCCGAGTGATTTGAAGACGGCAGAAGTGGCGCAATCTGATCTAAAGGGGTACGAGCTGCCGCTACTTTCAAGTTTTGAAAATGAAGCACACGCGGCCTTGATTTATGATGGGATCAAAAAACTCGGTATTGAACAGGAGGAAAGCTTCACTGCGGAGCAATTAGCGACGACGCTTTACAGCGAACTTTTTGCGACCGAGATTATAGGAACTCCAGAGAAGCAAGCAGAAGAGATCAGCATCGGAAGCCTGCTTTACCAAAAGAAGAAGGAACAGTTTGAAGTAGTCGGGGTCTACATTGGAAAAGACTATTACTTAACAGTTGAGGATGTAGAAGTAGTGGCTTCTGAATCAACCGCTGAGGATACTAACGAAGAGGCAGCGATTGAGACGAAGGATGAGACGGAAGACGCTGACGAATCAAATAAAAATGAAAAACAGCGGCAGGTGGTTCTTCAGCCTATGGATATTGATGAAGAGCTGTTCGTACAAGCTTTGCCTAACGTGACATTGACAGAGTACGGACAAACTATTTTGAAGGAATATCCCGCTTCAATCAATTTTACTGAAAATGAAGCCTCAAAAAAATTTATAGAAACCATTGCTGAGGATGCTCGTAAGTTAGGTCAGGAATACGATGTTTTCGCTTCTGTAATGATCGCACAGGCATTGTTAGAAAGTGGTTCAGGCAGCAGCAGTTTATCATTACCGCCGAACTATAATCTTTTCGGAGTGAAGGGAACCTATCAAGGTCAAGCCGTTTCGATGGCGACTCAAGAGGATCGCGGAAATGGAGAGTTGTATTCGATTAATTCTGCGTTCCGTAAGTATCCAAACTATGCGGCCTCATTAGGAGATTACGTTCAGTTACTCCGTGGCGGGATTTCTGGCAATTCGAATTATTATCAAAAAACTTGGCGTTCGACCGCTAAGAATTATTTACGGTCGACACATGCGCTAACAGGTACCTACGCGACAGATACTTCCTATGATAGAAAGTTGAACTCGATCATAGCGGTCTATAATTTAACACAATACGATCGAGTAAAGGTTGATCAGTCATCAGGGGTATTCATCAAAGGCAAGGATGAGATTCCAGAAGAATATCGTTCTATGATGCGTTACCCAGACTATAACGGCGTCAACTACAATACTTCTGGTTCGTACCCAGTGGGTCAATGTACTTGGTACGCCTATAACCGCGTGAAACAGTTAGGCAAGAGTGTAGATGACTTTATGGGCAACGGCGGTGAATGGGGAACAAAGGGCAAGGCGTTAGGCTATGAAGTCAGTCGTGAACCTAAAGCTGGTTGGTTGATTTCCTTCACACCAGGCACGGCTGGATCAGACCCGCGTTATGGTCACGTTGCTTTTGTTGAAGTTGTTCGACCAGAGGGGATCTTGATTTCGGAAGGCAATGTCTATGGAGGAACGGTGATTTCTTATCGGGTTATCGACGCAAATTTAGCGAAATCTGATTTAGTTACTTATATTAAAGCAAAATAAAGGGGTGCCATCACTCATGGCAAATAAGCGCTACGTACACACAGAGGATCCGCCAAATGACAGAAGGACATTACTGTTAACCGTTGTTCTTCTCCTCATTCTATCTGTAACGATGCTGTTTGTTGTGAGAGGACAACTGCAAAAGCATTATAGTGTCCACACGATTTCAGGGACATCCATGATTCCTACGTTGACAGAAAGAGATCAAGTGCTAGTGAAGAAAAAGGTCCAAGTTCAACGATATGATATTATCGCTTTTTCAGTAGATCGGGAAGAGGGAATGTTTGTCAAACGAGTGATTGGACTGCCTGGTGACAGCATGTTTGTCCGAAATGATCGGATGGTCTTGAATATTGGAGAGCAGGGGGATTTTGAAACGACGAATACGTATCATTTGTCACCGACTGTGGCCGATGAGTTTCAAACGTTAAATAAAATTCCAGAAGATGTTTACTTTGTTATTGGCGATCATGTTGAGGTTTCTAAGGACAGTCGATCCTTTGGTTTCGTTCATCGAAAATCCATCGAGGGAACCGTTCAATTCCGATTCCCAGCGATTCATCTCGCTAAAGTAGAAAACTAAAAAGAAAAGGGGAAAACACGTGATAATCATTAATTGGGTTTGTGTAGGACTCATTATTTTAGTGCTGCTGGTGTGGTTGTATCGAATGATTATCAATGTTCGATTGCAACTGATTAAGCCACCACGAGATGCATCGGCGACTTTCCAGCGGAAGCTGGACTATGTGAAGCAAATTCAGCAAACGAAACATATATCGGCGTTACTATTTGTTACCTTCTGTTTAGCTGTAGGGCTGCTTTTAACCTCGTATAGCTTGTTTCAGGTACAAGATCAGCTGTATGCGATGAATGAACAGAACAGTACACTGAGAGATGACGTTCAAGTAATGAAAAAGGAACAAAAAAAATTAGTCAACAAAATTCCTGTTAAGGAGTATCCCAGCGAAGGGATAGGCTTACAGGATTATGCGTGGGATGAGCTGTTTTCAGATGATAGCAGAGAAAATCAATATACGATGGAGAGTGATCTTTCCAATAAGCTCAGCCCTTACTTTGGTTTGCCGACGACTCTGATCGTCTTAGATATACCGACTCAAACGTTGAATATTGCTTTGGCAGGAGACTTGACTAGTGAGGACAATCGTCAGCAAATCAAGGACAACATCAAGGCTTTTGCGGCTGAAGCAGAAGCAATAAGTAATCTGACTCAGATTACCTTCCAGCTGAACGTAAGGGACGGAGAGCAACAGAAACAAGATTATAGTTGTACTTTCTCTCGTGAGAATGGAGAAGATAAGTTTGTAATGATCCAAGAAGACTAATGGAAAGAAGGGAAAAAAATGGTAGCACAACAAAAGAAGAGCGGATGGTTTTTCAATAAGAACATTATCGATGAGATCAATTCCGTTCCAGAAGAGAAAGTGGAAAATGAAACAATGACGAGCGCACAACCGCAGGCACCCACAGCTGCATCGGTACAATCGCAGCCTAAACCTGCTCCAGCATTAAAAATGGTTTCTGATAATACCATTCCAGACTCAGCGGAAAAACAAGCGGAAGAAATCAAAGAATTGAAGCGTTTGATTTTTGAAAAAGAGCAGGTTTTACAAAAATATAAAAAAGAGATGACTGCTCAAACGCAGCAATTAACGAAAGAAAATGAGAATTATCGTCAATCTGTTTTACGAATGGGCGAGGAGAAGGCACAAAATCGTCGCCAAATTCAAGATCTGGAGGCTGAAGTTCAACGAGCACGACAAGAAGTTCAGCGTCTGAAAGAAACACAAGAGCTGGATAATTTGAAGCAGCAATTGGAACAAGTACAGCAAGAAAACAAGAAATTGAGAGATTCGGTCGCACATTTGGAAACAGTAGAACGGGAGTTGGAAGAAATTCACGAAGAACACCAAGCATTAGTTGCACAGCAAAAAGATGAAGAGATCCAACGCCTTGAAAAAATTCATCAGCTAGAAGGGCAAATCAACGATCTGATAGCAGAAATCAATGAAAAGGACGAGCAGTATTCACAGCTTGATAAAGTAATTGTGGAGAAAGATCAAGTGATGGATCGGATGATCGAAGAGCAGGCTGCTAAGGAAGTTCAAGAAAAAGAAACGGCTGAACTACGTGAAAAGGTTGCGGCTCTCAAGGCGGAAAATGAACAGCTGAAGCAAGAAGCGATTTCGACTCAACAAGAAATTGGAGAAGTTCTGATCTCCGCTCGCAAACAAGCCAATCGCATGGTAGAGAAATCTAAAATGGATGCTCACCGAATCATCCAAGAAGCGAAGAGAGAGTTGGCGCTGATCAACGAACAAGCAAAAGAAATTTCTGATGAAGTCATTGAATCACGTCAATCCGTCATGTCATTATATGAAGAGATGCAAACCCGAGTAGATATCCTTGCGCAAGGAAAAATGCAGGAAACGGTCATCAATTCTGAAGATTAATAATTGAGAAGAGGTGTCAGCATGTATGTGCTGACGCCTTTTTTGTGACCTCAATAACCCAATTGTTTTTAATCAGTGAAACCGCTATACTTTAAGAAAATACAGTGTTTTTTAAGACAAGGAGCGGGAGAGATGAAAGTAGCAATCATTTTGGAAACAAAGGAGCATGAAAAAGCGTGGAATGCATTTCGTTTTGGTGTAGCAGCACTAAAAAAAGCACATGAAGTGAAATTTTTCTTAATGGGTGAGGCAGTAGAAGTTGAAAGCATTGAAGATGAGCAATACGACGTACCAGCTGAAATGAAAAAGCTGGCAGAACAAGGTGGAGAATTGCTAGCTTGTGGGACCTGTCTGAAATCTAGACAGCTAGAAGATCACACCGCTTGTCCGATTTCCACGATGTTCGATTGTGTAGAAATGGTGGAATGGGCGGATAAAGTTGTGACATTTTAAATGGAATAGATGGAAGTTTCCTAACGATAGAAAACTTCTATCTATTTTTTTTAAGATAAAAATTTAAGTAGTAGAATATCAACTATTCGCTCTATCCAAAAAAGTGAAAAAAGTATAGATAAACGTGGGACCTTTGATTATTCTAAATGACAAATAGTTGCTTGTGTGGTTATACTATTTAAAGAAATTGGAATATTACCGAGAGGGGATTTTCAACTTGAAACTGAACAATCCGTTTATACAGGCGATTGGCATAATTGTCATGCTTGCAGAGCTTCCAGAAAATGAGGCATTAAAATCAAGAGAATTAAGTAAAAGAATGAATGTATCACATAGTTATTTGATCAAAGTAGCAAAGAAATTGAAGGATGCAGATCTTATTAATTCAACCGCCTCAAAAAGTGGTGGCTATACTCTAAAAAAAGACATTGATGAAATTACTTTTTTAGATATTTTTGATGCGACAGAAGGAAAGCAAAGTTTTATTGATGGAATTGATTCGACGCCTATAGATTCTATGTTTTTATCAAAAGAAATTGTTAAAGAAAAGCGTGAACGCATCCATGAGATTTTGGATGAAGCAGAAGCAGATTACAGAAAAAAATTAAGCCGGTATACAATATCTGAAGCAGTTCCTCGTGATGAGCAAGGTGCTATACTCCAAATCGATTGGAAGAAAGTAATCTCTGAGATGTAATAAAAAATTGAATGATAGTTTTTAGTGACAGCATAGTTTCTTTCTATGCTGTCACTTTTTTGTTGACATAGAAATATCCGTGTATTATCATTGCGAGGATAAAAAAAATCCTCGGATAAAAAAAGGAGATGGATTTCTTTTGAAAAAAGGAGCTCTTAACATTTTTAGAATAGTGCTGTTAATGATGATTCCAATGCTGTATTCATTATTATTCATAGGATCAATGATGGATCCATATGGAAAGATCGATAACTTGCCTGTAGCGGTTGTTAAAGTTCGATCGAATAGTAAAGAAGACATTATACATAGAACATTCATGCAGAAGAACTTATTCTCCTATCACGAACTTTCTAAAAAAAATGCTGAATCAAAGCTTAAAAATGGAGAAGTGTATGGAATTATAGAGTTTAAACAGCTGACTAATAGATCACAAAAAGGCGAGACCGAAATTTATTTGACGACAGCAGAAGGAGCAAATTACGCGGTATCTAAAATAATCACCGCAGCTATGTAACGCTTCACGGTAAAAGCCGATCAATTGGTAAACCAAAAAGAACCTGGGACTACTGTTCGTTTCGTCCATAAAGAGGCCTATCCTATTAAAAACAATGGTGAGGGAATGGCCCCGTATTTCTTTGCTTTAACATTATTTGTTGGAGCAATAGCGACTAACTCGGTTGCAGCCGTTCATTTCAATAAGCTGAAATCTAAATTTAAAGATTATTGGAGAAATGTATTTTTCTTCCCATTAATTTTTATTGTAGGGGAAGTTATTTTTATGACTGGTATGGACTACTATTTGTTAGGTTTTGGTAAAGAGCATATAGGGATTTTGTTCTGCTTACTTCTTTTTATAGCCATTACCTATTACAGCATTGTGGCTGCTGTAAATCGTTTATTTCCTGGTACAGGAGGTTTAATAGTATTAGTACTGACAATGTTGCAGACTTCTTCATCGGCTGGAAGTTATGCCATCTATTTATCTAATCCGATATTCCAAGAAATTAATAAATTTATTCCAATGACATATAGTGTGATGAGTCTTCGAAAAATACTAAGTTTAGATAATTTGAACATTCGTCGAGAACTGATTGTCTTAATAATATTTTTAATGGTATCTCAAGTAATTATCTATCTATCCTTCACTATCCACCATAAGAAAAAACGGTCTTCAATAGAAGTCAATGGCTGATAAAGAACGTTTAAAAATAGGGACAAAAAGACAATTATGCATAACTGTCGAGAATAGATAAGGTAAGCAAGCATAGTTATTCTATATTGAATGGTGAGAAGCTGTGTAACTTTATAGCATTTTTCAAATGAATTCTAATTTTTAGCTATTTTGAAAGGATGGTCTCAATGTTATTAACACTTATAGGAGCTATCATAATGGTGATCCCTTTATGTTCATTGCTCATTTTTTTGATGGTGGCTCTATCGGTTGAAGTACACGATTACAAGAAAAAACATCACAAATAGAATCTACTTCCGTTTTTCTATTCAAATGAGTTTTAAAAAGCGAATATCACTTTTAAATTAGAAAGGGTTAGAGATGGAAAAAATGTTATTTCTTTTGGGAAGTGTCGTATTGATATTAGGGATAGGATTATATGTTGAATGCCAAACATATGCTTTTCCTATCAAAACAGTTATTACTAATAACAATGAAAAAGCTACTTTTCTTAGGACAAAGCAAGTAGTTAAAAATGGAGGTTCTATTTTAGAGGAAGAACTGATTTTGGGTTGTCCTTCAAAAAAACAGGCAACGGAAGAAAATTATTATAGTGGCTTCAAAGAAAAAGTACTTGTTTTTTTACTCGAATGACACTACTTTCCTATAATCATGAAGTAGTTTTGTATAGAACAGATTATGACAGGCGGCAATGGAATGAAGGCAAAAATCTCTGACGTGGTTGAACCAGTCAGGGATTTTTTTAATGATTCAGTTGATTCAAACTTGATGCCATCTTTTTATTGTCATATTTGGAATAAAAATAGAAGGAAACGATATGCAGGATCAAGGTTAACAATAAAACCCCGATAAAAAACGGGCGAATGAATGCAAACATCTGAGTTGAATAGAGATAGACACCTGCATAGGCGCATAAGGTATTAATCAGCGTGCAAAGGACGATGTTAGTTGCAGCTTTCAAGGTAGAGTAGTTCCATAAATAAGGGTAAATGATACCAAATACGATTCCTATCAAAAGACTAATCCCAATCAAATGCCAGATGTAACTAAATGGGATTTGTGAACGAAAGTCTGTGAGTGAACAAAGAATGGTAATCCAGACTAATGAACCGAAAGCGGCTTGAAAGAAATTATTTTTTAATTGTTTAAACATGAGAGTTTCTCCTTAATATTTTTGGCATAATAGCGGCTGACGACATAGACAGTGTTTGTTTTCGTGTGTACTTCTAGACGAGCATGTTCTCCTAATTGGAAAGAGTGAACACTATTGAGATTTAAAATTTGCGAATTATTGATCCGGAAAAAATGATCGGATTCAAAATGAATGAGTTCCTTCAAACGTTTTTGCAAAATGTAAGTCTGCTGATTGGTCAAGATCACTTTGGCCAGATGTCCCATTGTTTCAAAGGCTTCGATTTGATGGATTGGTAGTTTAATCGTGCGATTGTTTTTGGGATCTGTCGCCAGGATGATCTTTTCTTGCTGTAAGTGTTTTTCAAGCGCCTGCAGCTTCGATTTATTTTCGGGATTCGCGCAGATATCAATTTCGTTTAATGGTTTTTCTTTTACCCAGGTAAAGTTGATGTTCATTGGTTGCCTCCTTTGTGTCTTTAGCATAGCAAGGATTTCCAGCAGAAAGAATCTTTTTTTCATTTGTTGCACTAAAAGACAGGTTTGTTGCAGTATTTAGTTTTGTCAATTAACGCTTGCGCGATAAATTGGGCAAGTAAGAGAGGCTTTCTAGTATAATTTAAGTAGTAATTCTATCATCAAATTAGGAGGGGAGCGTTTCGTATGATTGCTGATATAGTAAAGGCTCAAAGAAAAAAGCACGGGCAAACGCAGCAGGAGGTTACAGAGGTTTTTCATGTGACACGTCAGACGGTTTCGAATTGGGAAAATGAAAAAAACTATCCAGACATCCCTACGTTGATCGCTATCAGTGACTATTATGGAATATCTCTTGATTATTTGATGAAAGGAGATGCGAAGTATATGACTAAAATCAAAAAAGAAGCAAAGCTGCTGCAATCGTTACGTATTGGAGTATTTTCACTGATTTGTTCTGGAACTATGTTCTTGTGTTCGACTATCAGCTTTCTCTTGGTATTTAATGGGGGAAAACTAGAAAATATTTTTCCTGTACAACTCTTGATTACGATCGCTACATTATGGTTGTGTGTGATTCATTTTAAAAACCTAAAGAATGAAATGAATGCGTTCATTCGAGTGCTGGTCAGTATCTTTTTAATTGGTACGCTGTTTGTGACCTTCTTTTGCTTAGGAATTTTTCTCCTTTCCATGATGGGAATCTTACATTTCTAATAAAACAATCAACAATCGGACGGTAAGCGTTTTTATTGCATCGAGTAACGGAGGGGCATATATTTAGCGTGTAGTAGAAAGGTTAGATTTTCTTTTTTTGAAAAAAGTTTATGGCTTGATAGCTGAAAGAAAGAGGGATGCGAACTATGTTAAAGATAGTTGAGAGAGAAGCACAGACGGTTTATGGCTGGATCACGACACTGCAGTCGACTAATTCACCGGAGGAACTAGCTGAGATAAGTAAACAAAAAATGCGAGCAAAAGAAGCGTATGCGTCAAAGGTTGAAGGCGATTTGTTAGCAGTGAATGCGGTGATTGATGGCGACCAATGCTATTTAGTGGGGAATACGGACAGTGCAGAGACACGTCCTTCAGTGTTTGAGCTGCCGACAGGAAGCTATGCTTGTTTTGAATTGAGCTACACCGATCAAGTAGAGCTGGATCAATTGATCGGTCAAAGCTACGGCGAATTGATGCAGAATGACACCTATCAAATCGCTGGGAATTTCAATTTAGAAGAATACACAGGCGTCGGAAAAGTATCCTTCTATGCGCCAGTTAAGAAAAAGGCCGAATAATTTAAAAAGAATTTTGGAAGAAAAGTATACCTGCTGAGCGTCTATCGTTTAGCAGGTTTTTGTTTGATTTAACCTAAAAATAAGATTAAATCCCATATTTTTTTGAAGCAGAATTCTTTTTTTTAATAGTCAATCATATCGTCTGATTATATTAAAATTTTTGTTGAATTTAATTAAATGAGAGCGTATACTCGAGGTTATTGGGTGTTTGAAAAAAATCTTTTTTTAAATAAAAAAAGATAACGTTTGTTATCTTTTGCCACGCCCAATCATACAAATGCATTGAAATCAGGAGGGAAGAAGATGCGCAGGGAAAAAAATAGATGGCTGATCGCCTTATCAGGAGTAGCGATTCATCTGTCTATCGGTTCAGCATACGCGTGGAGTGTATTTAAGGAGCCGATCGGAGAGTTGACGGGTTGGGATAAATCGTCGATCTCTTTTGCATTTAGTTTAGCGATTTTCTGTTTAGGAACATCCGCAGCGTTTATGGGGAAATTTGTAGAAAAATTTGGCCCTAGAAAAACAGGAACGGTGGCATCCATTTTATTTGGATTAGGAATTGTCTCGACAGGTTTTGCCGTTTCAAGTCAGTCATTGCCAATGCTGTATCTGACGTACGGAATTATTGGCGGAATTGGTTTGGGGGCTGGATACGTCACCCCAGTGTCAACGATGATCCGCTGGTTCCCGGATAGAAAAGGACTGGCTACAGGCCTTGCCATTATGGGCTTTGGTTTTGCTTCCATGATTACCGGACCGATCGCCCAACAATTGATGGTGCATGTAGGTGTATCTAGAACCTTCTATATTTTAGGGATTGCTTATTTCTTAGTGATGTTTACAGCGTCGCGTTATTTGGAAAAACCGCCGGTTGGCTGGACGCCTGAGGGTTTTGAGGCCCCGAATCCAAAAGAAGAAGTAAAGGTTCAATACCGTGGTGTTCAATTGACCGCCAATCAAGCCATCAAGACGAAAACTTTTTGGTTATTGTGGTTTATGCTATTTCTAAATATTACTTGCGGGATCTCGCTTGTTTCAGAAGCTTCACCAATGGCGCAAGAAATTACCGGTATGACAGCTGGAATGGCGGCTACGATGGTGGGGGTCATGGGTGTTTTCAATGGTTGCGGCCGTCTGGTTTGGGCATTAATATCAGATGTTCTTGGTCGAAAAAATGTCTTTACGATTCTTTTTGTGATCGATATTGTGGTCTTATTGAGTCTCTCCGTGGTAAGCTCTCCATTGCTGTTTGCCGCATTGATTTGTTTGCTAATGACTTGCTATGGTGCAGGGTTCTCCATCGTTCCGGCTTATATCGGAGATGTCTTCGGTTCAAAGGAAGTAGGGGCGATTCACGGCTATATCTTAACTGCGTGGGCCGCGGCGGGAATGTTTGGACCGATCTTCTTAGGGAAGGTCACTGAAATGTTCCATTCTTATACGAATGTCTTGCGAATCTTTGCCGTGTTGGCATTGGTTGGCTTTACAACATCAATGATTATTCGTGCAGCTATCAAAGGACTAGCGGCATCAAGTAATGACGAAGCAAAAGCAGGATCAAGCTACGACAATACAAAACAAGCTTAAAAAATAAATGGAAAAGCGATTGAAATCAATAGGTTTCAATCGCTTTTTTGTATCAATAATTTCGTTTGATTTTTGTATCAATAAAGGAGCGGAAAGCATCAAACGTTTTGATTTTTTTGATTTCCTGGTAGCTTTGAGGAGAGTCGAATAATGAGATCAGCGCTTCGTAAATATCCGTGAACAAGCGGCGATCAATGTCGTTAATGGCTGCTAATAGAACGACATGCACCCTTTTTTCTCCCCACCGAATACCCTTTTCCGAGATGGCGACACTGATTACGGTTTGATGGGCATCCATATAAACGGAGTGGGGGATCGCGATCGCTTCAAAGGCTGTTGAAGAAGCATGTTCCCGTTCTAGGACATGGGTTCGAAATTCTGGTGGAACGATTGCCTCCTTCTCTAGCACGCAGCAAAGCTCATCGATTACCGCATCAGAAAAATCCGTCGTTAACTGGCTAGTGAAGAATTTTTCGTCAAAGTAATCCTCAAAGTTTTTCCTCAGAATACTTTTCTTCCGATCTAAACGAATGTCTCCAATTTCTGTAATCAGCATCAGTCGCTGCTCTTCATTAAAAATCGGCGACACCTCGATCACAATAAAATCTGTCGTTTCTGGTACAGGCAGTGTGGTGATCAACAGCTCGAAATCCAGCGCCTCAATTTCCGAAAATTTAGAGACAACGGTTTGAATGATTAAATCATTGCCAAAGTGATGATTCAACTTTTCATAGAGCTGTTCGTCTAAGTTCATATACTTAGGACAGAGGAGAACGGTACGAATTTTCGACAAATTTCGTTTTTGCCCCTCCAATTCCGAACCAATATGTAAAGCAATATAGGCGGTTTCGTCTTCACTGATGGTAATGTCGAATCGGCGGCTTAATCGTAAAGAGAGATAAACCGCGATATCGTAAACCATCGGGAAATCCTTCTTTAAGGAGTTCAGCATTGGGTTTTTCAGAGAAGTCTCTTGCTTGGCACGTGAAAAAAGGCCGCTGACATGTAAAGAAAAGGGAACGATGAAGTTTTCGCTCATTAAGTTGATCCCAAAGGTTTGGCGGACATCCTCTAAAACGTTCTCGACGGTTTGAGAGATTTCCTTTCCGACAATCTGCTCCAGCTCTTTTAAATTGTTGGAAGGAATGTAATTGGCATTTGCTTGAAAAATCATATGAATTTCTTCTTTTTCTAGGCGGTTCAGGGTCAAGTCAAACTCTGTTTCGATCTGACCGATCATCTTTGTCACCAGCTTGGCTTTGTCTTCTCGCAGCCAAGAGCTGAACCAATTACGGCTGACTAAGGAGTTATCGTTGCGAACAGATTCCAGCAGGATCAACAGATGCAGCATTAAGTTGACGAAGGAAAAGTCGTTCAGGTGATAATTTGATTCCTGCATAATCGAATGAATGATTCCAGAGAGCTTTTCAATATCCGCCTTATCAAAAGTAGCCTCTAAAATTTGTTTATCAATAAATTTATGAGGCACTTCTTCAAAAATAATATAGGAGATCAAGCGCCGCTTTTCCTTCTCCTCACCGATGATCTGAATCTCATCTTGCTTAAGCACAAATTTCACATGGTATTTCTCGTAGGCCTTGTTCATACGGGAAAGATCGGATTTTAAGGTGGAATAGCTGACAAATAATTCCTCTGACAAATCAAAAATATTGAGCCGCTGATTCTCCATCAAAATCCGTTTAATAATGAAAAAAGAACGTTCCTTGAAGGTTTGCGGTAAAGCGGTATCATTTTTTGGCTTATCTAATAATTTCTCGGCTTCCTCACGGATCACTTGATAGCCTGCGTTAGAGGAAGTGATCACAGGAGAGGCACCCAATTTGTTTAAATCATAAATATAATTTTTGATGGTACGTACAGAAAGGTTCATTTGTTCCGCCAGCATTCTTGAAGAGATAGGAGTATCTTGCTGCAGCAGTAGTTTTAGCAGATTTTCTTGCTTTTCTTTCATAGCCTCATCCCTCCATAGGTCGTTTTGTTTATTATAGCGTGAAAGTCTAGAAGAAAAAATAGAGAGTTGCACGACCTGCGTGCAAGAGTCTAGTTGAGAGAAATGTGAAAAATCGAAATAATAGAGAGGTAAAAGAGAACAGCACGTGCAGAAAAAACAACTTAGGAGGACTTTGTCATGGAAACGTTAAATATTTTATTATGTTGCGGTGCAGGAATGTCTAGTGGCTTTTTAGCTCAGAAAACGAGAAAGGCTGCGAAAAAACGCGGGATTTCCGGGTCAATCGATGCTCGGAGTGAAAGTGAAGTGGCTTCGTACTTAGATTCGATCGATATCTTGTTATTAGGTCCTCACTACGCTTCCTTTAAAGAAGAAATGGCTGAACAAGCATCCCCTCATAATGTGGTGGTGGATGTGATTCCACAGGATATTTACGGCATGCTTGATGGGGAAGGCTTGTTGGATTTTGCACTTAGTAAACTAGAAAAATAATGAGGAGGAACAAGGAAAATGAAAAAATTTATGGATTGGTTGGCGAATTCTTTTGCACCAAAGGCGAAGAAGCTGACTCAAAAGCCTTCTGTAGCTGGCTTATCAAGTGCCATGCAGAAATTGATTCCCTTCATTATGACGGGCTCAATTGTCTTCTTTTATAATGTTTTTCGTTCGTATATTCCGCAATTACCGGATTTGGGCAATATTTCAAATTATTCATTCGGAATGATCGGTTTGATCGCGGCTTTCATGGTGGCGAATCAATACATGGAGAAGTTTAAACATCCTAACTATGCCATTACAGCTGGAATCGTCTCTGTCTGTGTCTTGATGATGACGCTGCATCCGGTTGCCGCGAAAGAAGGAGTCTACGACATGGGACGCATAGGACCGACAGGAATTCTGATCGGTGTAATCGTTGGAGCGGTTGTCAGTGTCATCTTCCATTATTTCAGTAAATTGCATCTGCTGCAGCATTCGGAGCTGCCAGACTTTGTTGTAGAGTGGATCAATAATATCATCCCGATTTTCTTAAGCTTAGCCTTATGGTCAACCTTGATTTTTGCATTGAAGATCGATGTTTTCGAAGTAATCATCAATTTGTTTGAGCCGATTCAAAGTTTCGGGCAGTCATTGCCTGGGTTGATCTTACTTGTGTTGATTCCGGCCTTCTTTTATTCAATGGGCATCTCAACCTGGTTATGGTCTGCAATTCAAAATCCGATTTTTATCGCTGGCATTGCGGCGAATGCCTTAGCAATGAAGAATGGCGATGTGGGAATGAATATCGTAACAAATGAAACCGTTTATAGTTTAGGGCTGATCATGATGGGCGGAACGGGAGCTACCTTAACATTGAATTTGTTAATGTGCTTTTCAAAAGCCAAGAAGCTGAAAACTTTAGGACGTATTTGTATAGGTCCTTCACTTTTTAATATCAATGAACCAATCGTCTTTAGTACGCCAGTGGTGATGAATCCGATCTTGATGATGCCGATGTGGATCAATTCGATTACAGGAAGCTGTGTTGTTTGGTTCGCTATGCGAGGCGGGCTATTGAATATTCCGCAGGATTTGATGCAGGTTGCTCAGATTCCAGCACCGATTTCCAGTGTGATGATCTTGCAGGATTTCCGAGCGATTCTTTGGTATGTTCTTTTGTTCGCGATGTATCTGCTTACGTGGTACCCGTTCTTCAAGGTCTACGAAAAGGAAGTTCTCGCAGAGGAGCATCAACAAGAAAAAGTGAACGAACCGATGACTGCTCCGGCAGAAGCGGTGTAAGAAAGACTCGTTTTCCTGTCATGTGGTCGTGACGGGAAAACGTCCTAAAAAAGAAAAGGTGGAATTTTATTATGATGGATGAAAAAGATTTGTTAGAGGAAGAAGAAAATGAATTGATTCCTGTTGCGATGCAGATTATTATCCATGCTGGAAATGGTCGCACCAAAGCACAAGAAGCGATCAAATTTGCAAAGGAACAGAATTTTGAAGGTGCCAGAGAGGCCTTAAAAGAAGCAAAAGACAACATTGTTTTGGCACACCGTTCACAGACAGAAGTGATCCAAAATGAAGCTGCAGGCAAGTGCTATGCACCAAGTTTGCTGTTTACTCATGCACAGGATCATTTAATGACGATTACCAGCGAGGTCAATATGACCAAGGATTTAGTTGATTTGTTTGAATTAGTGATGACGAAATAGGAGAAGGGTGTATGAAAAAAAGAATAATTGGTGTGTTGTCTCTATTGACCATCCTGTTGGTAAATTTCAATGTAGTAACAGGGGAGGCGGCAAAAGAAACGAAACCGACTAAAGAAACAACCATCTATGTAGTCAGACACGGAAAAACTTGGTTCAATACTCAAAATCAAGTCCAAGGATTTTGTGACAGTTTGCTAACAGAAGAAGGCGAAGCGCAGGCCAAGTTAGTTGGAGAAGGGTTAAAAAATATTAAATTTACCGGTGCTTATTCCAGTGATTTAGGTCGGCAGCGCAAAACCGCTCAGCTGATATTAGCTCAAAATACCAACAAGGTACCGCAGATCATTGAGAATAAAGGATTCAGGGAGAAAAATTTTGGCGGCTTCGAAGGGCAATCCAATGATGCGATGAATCTGGCGGTTGCGAAAGCTTTGAATTTAGACTATCCCGAAGGCAGTGATGAGCTATGGGATTTCTTGAAGGAGCAGTTAACTGAAGAAGAACTAGCGAATAAAGTAGCCGAAGTTGATCCGACAAAAACCGCTGAGACTTATGATCAGATGAAACAACGGGTGGAAAAAGCGATGCCGCAGGTAATGAAGAAGGTCGCGAAAAAAGGCGGCAATGTCCTGATCGTTTCCTCGGGTGGGATCATCCCGATTTTATTGGAAAGTGTCGCGCCAGGAGAATATCAAGGTGAAAAAATTGCGAATTGCAGTGTGACAACTTTGACCTATAAAGATGGGAAATACACTGTTAAAAAGATTGGTGATACCAGCTTCGTCGATCAAAAAGAATAATCAATGTGAAACCTGAAGCAGTCCGTTATTGACTCATCCTTCAGTTTTAATAATAAAGAAAAGATGAGGAGAGAAAACACATGAACAATGCATTTCCAAAAGACTTCCTATGGGGAGCATCCACCAGCGCGTATCAGGTCGAAGGCGCGGCACAAGAAGATGGGAAAGGCTTATCTCAGCAAGATGTCGTAAACAGTGAACGTCGCGAAAAATTCGGCTTTGCGGATGCCAGTGTGGCGAGTGATCACTACCATATGTACAAGGAAGATATTGCTTTATTCAAAGAAATGGGCTTTACTAGCTATCGCTTCTCGATTGCCTGGTCTCGAATTTTTCCAGATGGCGATGGCGAAGTGAATGAAGCGGGTGTCCAATTTTACCGGGACTTAATCAACGAATTGAAAGCAAACGGCATCGAACCAATCCCGACTTTGTATCATTATGACTTGCCTTGGCCATTGGTAGAGCGATACGGCGGCTGGCTGTCTCGTAAAGTTGTCGATGACTTTGCACGATTTGCGAAATATGTCATCAACGAGTTCAAAGATGATATCAAGTATTGGATTACTATTAATGAACAAAGTATCATCGTGCAGTATTGGACACAAAAATGCTATATTCTGCCAGAATATCAAGACAACAATCAATTGCGCTATCAGATCAATCATCATATGAACTTAGCACAGGCGCTTGCGTGCAAATATGTTCATGAGGTGGGAGGCTTAGCTGGTCCAGCTTTGGGTTATGCCCCTGTCTATGCTCGTACTTGTAAACCAGAGGATCAAATCGCGGCGTTGAACGCCAATGATCTGCGGAACACGTATTACTTGGATGTCTACTTCCGCGGCTACTACAATGTGGCAGCGTTGACTTACTTGCAGCAGCATGGCTTGGCGCCAGAGATGGAGGAAGGCGATGAGCAATTATTTGCTGAAAATTTGTCCGATTTCTTCGCGATTAACTACTATGACAGTCAATGTGCCCATGCTTGTCCAGAGGATATCACTGAGCACAGCTGGTCTGGTTATAATTTAACGGGTAAAAAAGGCGACATGTCCGGCTTTGAGACTCATCCTGGTTTTTATCAAATGTGTCCTAATCCAGAATTGAAGACGACTGACTGGGATTGGGCGATTGATCCTATTGGTTTGGAATATGTCTATCGTGATCTTTATACACGTTACCGCGTACCATTCATGATCACAGAAAACGGTTTAGGCGCCTACGATGAGCTGACACCAGATGGCAAAGTTCATGACGATTACCGTATCGACTACTTCCGTGAGCATATCCAAGCAACGAAACGTGCGATGGATCTCGGGGTTGAGGTTGTTGGATACATGCCGTGGTCAGCCCTTGATCTGCTGTCTACCAGCAATGGATACAAAAAGCGTTACGGCTTGATCTATGTTGATCGAACAGATGACGATGTGAAAGAGTGCAAGCGAATCAGAAAAGACTCGTTTTATTGGTACAAAGAGGTCATCGCCTCAAACGGAACGAAATTGGATTGATGAAGATGCTTTTACGAAATGTAATCTCTGTTCTGGGTTCTTCCCTCGTCGGTGTGGGTGTCGGGCTTTGTGTAGCGACGGGATTGGGGGCGGATGCCTTGGGTGTTTTGTGGGAAGGAATCGCCAAGCATTTGCCGATTACCGTCGGACAAGCTTCATTATTAGTCACTTGTACCTGTCTGATTATCGTCGCTTTGCTGGATAAAAAGGAGTTAGGTCTCGCGACCATTTTAAATCCCATCGCTACAAGTATTTTTACCGACGTGATTATCAATCAGATATCGCTGAATGTCGGAACAGGGGGAAAAGTGCTGATCGTTATCGTCGGGATTTCCTTTATCGGGATCGGTTCTGGAATTGCTGCGGCGACCAACGCGGGAAAAGAAGGGTACATTGCCCTTAGCTTTGCTTTAAGTAAACGACTGACGTTTGATCTAGCAAAGGTTCGGATGGGTCTTGACCTGATCTGCTTTGTGACAGGTATGATTTTAGGGGGGAAATTTATGATTGGGCCAATTATTGGTGTAATAATGATCGGTCCATTACTGAAAGCTACGAGTCAGTATTGTGGAAACAAGATGCAGCCGTTATTAGGTTGAATAGTAAAAGAGGAAACGGTTGATGTTATGTTCAATCGTTTTTCTTTTGTTCAAATAATAGTTGACCACTCAACTATTATTTGATAAATTAGTTGAGTGGTCAACTAATTTATTTTGAAAGTGGATGAGTCCTATGAAACGAAGTGTTGGACGTTTGATCTCGATTTTGTATCGAAAAAATCAAATTTATTTAAATGCGGCGATGAAGCCGTTAAACATTACAACCGCGGAACAGCCGATCTTGATGTATCTCTATCGACATGACGCGGTCACGCAGGAGGAAATCAGCGCCTATCTTCAAGTAGACAAGGCATTGACGACTCGAACCGTACAGTCTCTATTAGAAAAGGGCCTGGTTACGAAGGAAAAAGATGAAAAGGACAAACGCTGCAATAAGATCTCTTTAACTCAAAAAGGCTTGGATATGCGAGAAGCAATGATAGAGAAATTCTCCGGCTGGAACAAGATCGTGCTAGAGGGGATGGACGAAGCAAAGCAAGAGCTGCTTTTTGAGTTGTTGGAGGAAATGGTTGAAAAAACCGAGCAGCATGATTTAAAAGGAGGGTAAAAAATGGAGGCGGCAAATCCATTAGGAACTGAAAAAGTTTCAAAATTATTATGGCAATTCTCGATTCCAGCAATTATTGGTATGGTGGTTAACGCGTTGTATAACGTGGTGGATCGAATTTATATCGGACATGCTCCTGGGCTGGGGGCAAATGGTTTAGCAGGGATCACGATTGGTTTTCCGATCATGATCATTTTACTGTCGATTGGTATTTTGTTTGGAGTAGGCGGTGCGACACTTTTCTCCATGAAGCTGGGAGAAGGAAAAACGAAGGAAGCTGAGCTGGCACTGGGGAATGCTTTTTCACTGTTGATTATTAGCGGTCTTTTATTTATGCTGCTGGGGCATATTTTCCTATCACCGGTGTTGTCCGCATTTGGCGCTAGTGAAAAGATTTTACCGTTTGCCATGAGTTATATGCGGATCATCTTTTCTGGGGCGGTGTTCCAAATCGTCAGTATTGGTTTGAATAACTTTTTACGAGCAGATGGGCAACCAAAGTTAGCGATGATCACGATGTTCATGGGAGCTGGCGTAAATATCATTCTTGATCCAGTCTTCATCTACGTGTTGGATATGGGAATGGCCGGGGCGGCTCTAGCAACGATTTTGTCTCAATTTATTTCAATGGTTTGGATTTTGTCGTATTTCTTAAGTAAGCGAAGCCATCATCAGATTCAAGTAAAAAACATGCCGATCAAGCTTTCGATTGCCACAAGGATCACGGCGTTGGGAATGCCGAATTTTCTTTTACAGTTGGGGAACAGTGTGTTGAATGTCGTGCTGAATATGACGCTTTTAAGCTATGGAGGCGATATTGCGGTATCCGGTATGGGAATCGTAAATAGTATTCAAACGATTTTATTGATGCCGATCACGGGATTGGTCCAAGGGGCTCAGCCGATCGTCAGCTTTAACTTTGGTGCGAAGAAATTTCAACGTGTAAGAGAAACTCAAAAGTATGCGATTACGATCGCGACGATCATTGTTTTACTAGGCTGGTTAGCGACTCGATTCATGCCAGAACAATTGGTGCGTTTATTTAATAATGAGCCGGAATTACTCGCCTTTGGCGCGAAAGCTCTTCAAACATGGTTTCTATTCTTACCTGTTATTGGTTTTCAAATCGTTGCGTCGAATTTCTTCCAAGCGACGGGACGGACGCGTTCAGCTATTTTCTTAACCTTGACGCGTCAAATCATCTTATTGATTCCGGCGATTTTGCTGTTCTCTCAAACTTGGGGAATGGATGGGCTGCTTCATGCGGCGCCTTTCGCTGATGCATGTGCAGCTCTTTTGACGGGTGTCTTCTATATCGGCGGAATCAAACGATTAGCCAGAGAAGAATCCAATTTAAAAGAGTTAAATTACGAAGCAGAATAAGCAACGAAGGGTGTGCCGATTACTTTTGGCACACCTTTTTGTTTACAAAGATAAGGGTTGCGTCGAATTTAGCCTATATTTTTATCAAAAGAAAGGACTATAATTAAGTCGGAGGATCGTAGGTAGAAAACAGGAGGGAAAACAATGTTAGTGGTGAACGCGATTGAAAGAGCACATGTCGACTCGATTCCCTTGTTATTCGGCGCTGTGGGGCTCGGTGTTTTACTGATCAGTCTGCAACCCTATACGGGTGGTATCGGTTATCGGGGGATTGCTTTTCTCTGCTATGGGAAACGCATCTGGCAATTTTCCAATCGCTTGTTTGGCAGCTTATTTTTCACTGCATCGATGATTCTGTATTTGTGGTTCAAATTTGGCGAACCTTCTGCCAGTAACAAGGTAATTTGCGTCTTCGTTGCATGCGTACTTTGTATCCTCGTTAGCGACGGTGTGACGTTATATCTCAAAAAATGTGATTGACAAAAAGAAAAAAACGTTTTAAAATAGTTAGCATGGTAACTATCTAAGGAGAGAATTGTATGAATGAGCCAGAAACGATTGGTTTTGAGGTTAGAGAATTATCCCTTTTGATTGCTCGACATATTGAAAAAATGAGTGACGGCGGCCATATTAGAGGACCGCAGGGATTTGCTTTAGGCTATTTAGTCAATAATCGCGACAAGGAAATTTATCAGAAAGATTTAGAAGAGCGGCTATCAATTCGAAAACCTACGGCCAGTAATTTAGTAGACCGGATGATTAAGAATGGTTTTTTGACGACAGCGCCTTCGCAAAAGGATAAACGACTGAAGCAACTGATCGTCACGGAAAAAGCCATTCAAACGACGATTGAGATAGAAAAGCACATTGAAGAGGTCGAAAATATTTTGAAGCAGGATGTTTCAGAAGAAGAAATTACACAATTTTTCGCCACAATGCAAAAGTTCAAAAAAAATATTCAGCAATAATCTGGTTGCTTTAGCGATCAGATTTCTATTTCCACTAATAGTTAGCATGCTAATTACAAGTTTTTTTACTGGAATTTATACAACAAGCAAGGAGGTCTCTTATGATACAACTAATAAAACGAACCAACGCAAAAGAACGATTGCTGGTATTAGCCAGTGTACTATTTATCGTCGGACAAGTCTGGATGGATTTGAAGGTCCCGGATTATATGTCGCAAATCACCACCTTATTGCAAACGCCTAACACCGCCATCAGTGAAATTTTGAAACCGGGCGGCTGGATGATTTTACTTTCTCTAATGAGCTTTGTTTTTTCTTCTATTGTCGGTTTATTCGCCGCGAAGCTAGCCGCGAGCTTAACTTGCCGCCTACGTCAAGAGATGTTTGGACAAGTAATGGATTATTCCACGTATGAGATTCAGCAATTCTCGATCCCCAGTTTAACGACTCGGACAACCAATGATTTAACGCAAATTCAACAGGTAGTCGCGATGGGGCTGCAAGTAATGATCAAAGGACCTATCACGGCGGTCTGGGCGGTATTGAAAATTGCCGGAAAAAATTGGCAGTGGACCACTACGACAGGAGTTGCTGTTTTGATCCTATTGATTATGCTATCGATCGTTTTGACACTAGTGCAGCCGCGCTTTGCAAAAGTGCAGCAATTAACCGATAAAGTTAACAGTATTACACGGGAAAATCTAACGGGTCTGCGAGTGGTCCGAGCATATAACGCAGAAGACTATCAAGAAGAGAAATTCGAGAAGGCCAATCAAGATCTCACAGCAACGAATTTATTCGCGGGTCGCGTAATGGCATTGCTGAGTCCGGGAATGAGCCTGATTTCAGGCGGACTGACACTAGCGGTCTATTGGATCGGTGCTTACATGATTCAACAAGCGCAAGGGGGACTAAAGCTTTCCTTGTTCAGTGATATGATCGTCTTTTCTTCTTATGCGATGCAGGTAGTAATGAGCTTTGTTTTAATGTCGATGATTTTTATGATCTTACCTCGAGCGACCGTATCCGCTAGACGGATCAACGAAGTTTTAACGAAAGAATCCTCCGTTGAATTTCCAACGGAAGGCGAGAAAACACAACCGGAGATCAAAGGAACCGTAGAATTCGATCATGTATCATTCAGCTATCCGGATGCTTCTGAACCTGTGATTCATGACATCAGCTTTAAGGCCGATCAGGGGGATACAGTTGCCTTTATCGGTTCGACCGGCAGCGGAAAAAGTACAATCCTGAATTTGATTCCTCGCTTTTATGAAACAACCGAAGGAAATATTTCAATTGATGGACAGCCGATCAATACGTATAGTCACGTGAATTTAAATGATATTGTCGGCTACATTCCCCAAAAGCCAATTTTATTTAGCGGAACGATCCAGTCGAATCTTGATTTTGGAACCAGCGGTAATCAGCCGCTGAATGAAGAAAAAATGCAGGAAGCCTTGTCCATTGCACAGGCTAGTGAATTTGTGAATGAAAAAGAGGGCAAGCTGAAGAGTCCGGTCGCTCAAAACGGCAGCAATTTCTCCGGTGGACAGAAGCAGCGTCTAGCAATTGCTCGTGTGATCGCAAGACAGCCAGAAATTCTATTATTCGATGATTCCTTTTCTGCGCTAGATTACAAAACGGATAAAAAATTACGACAGGTACTAAAAGAAAAATTAGCTGATACGACAAAACTGATTGTTGCTCAACGAATCAGTACGATCATGGATGCGGATCAGATCCTTGTTTTGGATGAAGGACGAATCGTCGGACAAGGAACCCACGACGAATTATTGGCGACCAACTCCGTCTATCAAGAGATTGCGTATTCACAGCTGTCGAAGGAGGAATTAGTTAATGGATAATACATTGGAAAATATTCAAACACAACCAAAGGCACATCCTTTGCGCAAAAATATTTTAAACGCGTTGAATCAATACAAATGGCCGCTGATTTTAGCGATCATCTTTGCAACGATCGGGAGTATCACACAAATCGTCGGACCGAATCGATTAAGTGAAATTACAGATTTGATTACTCAAGGCCTGCGAGGATCGATCAATCTCACACAAATCAGCCACATTGGCTTAAGTTTAGTTCTATTATATGTAATCGGTGCGGTTCTCTCTTATTTTCAAGGCTTCATCGTAGCGACAGTAACACAACGCTTTTCAAAACAAATGCGTCGTCAGATATCGGAAAAGATTAATGCTGTGCCGTTGAATTATTTTGATTCTCACAGTCAGGGGGATACCTTGAGTCGTGTGACCAATGACCTAGATACAGTGAGCCAATCCTTGAATCAAAGCTTGAGCTCCTTGTTTCCATCAATCACGCTTTTTATCGGTTGTCTGATCATGATGTTTCGAACAAATCTTATATTAACAATCACCTCAGTCATTTCTGTTCTATTAGGCTTTTTATTCATGGCGGTCATTATGGCTAAATCCCAAGTCCATTTTAATCAGCAACAGGAAAAGCTTGCGAATATCAGCGGCTTTGCTGAAGAGGCGTATTCTGGACAACAGGTCATTAATGCATACAGTGCCGCAGAGGATATGAAGACTGAGTTTGGTGAGATGAATCAGGATTTTTATGGCAGTGTGTGGAAGGCACAATTCTTATCTGGGATCATGCAGCCGTTAATGGGCTTTATCGGAAATTTTGGGTATGTTGCAGTCTGCGTAGTTGGCGCTGTTTTAGCTCTGAGAGGCGACATCACTCTTGGAGTGATCGTCGCGTTTACTGTCTATATCCGCTTGTTTTCACAGCCGCTATCACAGTTGGCGCAAGCTTTTTCGAATCTGCAGTCGGCGGCAGCGGCAATGAATCGTGTGTTTGAATTTTTAGCCGAAGAGGAATTGGCTGATGAATCAGAAAAAATAACCAAATTACGGAAGCCGGAAGGCAATATTCGCTTCGAGAATGTCAGCTTTGGCTATGAAAAAGAACGAACGATCATTCATCATTTCAGTGTCGAAGCGAAGGCGGGTCAAAAAATCGCGATTGTTGGTCCAACTGGAGCAGGGAAGACAACGATCGTTAATCTGCTGATGCGCTTTTACGAAACCAATCATGGAGAGATTATAATTGATGGTGTGTCCACAAAGGATATGACGCGAGAAGAGGTCCACGACCAATTTTGTATGGTATTGCAGGATACTTGGCTATTTGAAGGAACGATCAAAGAAAATCTGATTTACAATCAGCAGCATGTTACCGACGAAGCGGTGGTAAAGGCGTGTAAAGCAGTAGGGATTGATCACTTTATCCGAACACTGCCGAAGGGCTATGATACTTATCTAGATGATAGTGTGAGCTTATCTGTTGGACAAAAACAATTATTGACGATTGCTCGTGCGATCATAAAAGACGCACCGATGCTGATTCTAGATGAGGCCACTAGTTCTGTGGATACCCGAACAGAGGAGTTGATTCAAGCAGCGATGGATCAATTAATGAATAATCGAACTTCCTTCGTCATCGCTCATCGATTATCCACCATTCGAAATGCGGATCTGATTTTAGTCATGAAAGAAGGAAACATTATCGAGCAAGGGAACCATGAAGAGCTGATGGATGAACAAGGCTTTTACGCTGACCTATACAATAGTCAGTTTGAGAAAGAACAGCTTGTTTAATAATTGAAAAAAAGGTACTGGGAATCCTCGGATTCTTAGTACCTTTTTTTGCAGTACTCAGGGCAAAAGACAGCATTAAATAGAATGATTACAGGGAAATTAGTTAGAAAAAGGGTTTACACAGATTAAAAACAGAAATACCTATTACAGATAATCAGAAAACGTTATTTTTTATTCAAAAAAAGAGTATTCATATCTTTATTTATAGTATGGACAAGAAAATAAAATACCACTATTCTTTTGCTTAAAAAAACAATGATAAAAGAATAAATAAAACGGATAAGCAATTCATTTAAATATATAGCTTGTTGAAAAATAAATAAATATTTTGATTGAGGAATAAATAGCTATTTTTATAGTTATTTCAAGTCATTTGTAGCGTGTTGAAACGCTGGTTTCATGGTGATATTATCATTTTGTAGAGGAGCAGATTCGCTTAAAAATAGTCAGTCAATCAATTAATTGATAATTTCTATTTAGAGAATTTTAATTGTGATAGTCAAAAAAAACTGTATAAAATAACGTAATTTAAATAACTTTAAAATGGATGTTGGCCTTTTTGTAAATTAGAGGGATGTTTTTTATAAAAGTGTTGAATATAGAATGACTGTTACATAAAAAAGCACAGGATGGGAATGAGAGGGAACGGGGGACGAATCATGAAATGGAAGAGAACAAGGTTGTTGGTAGTATTGTTGGTGTTTCTTTCAATGCTTACAGATGTTTTGAAATGTGGCAAATTAGTGTCTGCAAGTACAGATACAGTGGTTTTAGTTGATAATGATATTGTCAAACTGACCTATGAGGCGGAAAAAGAGAAGGGACGCACGATTTTTCGTGTGAAAACAGAATCAAAAGGAACAGAGCTGCAACGTTTGAAGCTTCAATTCTTGGTTAATCATAAAGCAGTTGATTACCCTAAGATCAATGGAATGACAGAAACGGAAGGCTGGTTGATCGAAGAAGAATTTGAGAAACAATCCAAACAGGAAATTGTTCTTTATTTACCGAAAAACGAAATAGAAGGTCAACTATATGCCCAAGTTGATCGCAAAGAGGACATGGGGATTAATGAGAATGTTTGGAGCAACAAGGAACCCTACATACTGAAAGGCAAGGAAGAAAAAACAACTTCTTCTGTGTCTGAAAAAAAAGAGTCTAAAAACACAGAAACAAATTCTTCGAAAGAGGGAAAGCAAGAGCCGGAAGATGCGTTGAATACATTGCAAGCAGGGCCTCCATTAACTAGATTAGCCGCTAGTCGTGCGAATGCGGCTCTGTATGAGACAAAAACAACAGAATATACGGATAATCAAACAGAAGGAAGATACCCAACGCCGAACTGGAGACCAGTCGGGCAAGACAATGTTCTCAATCATCAAGGTGGTTTGAGCGGCTCTAGTGGCTGGGATGGGGTAACAAGTTGGGACACTTCGAATGATGATCATTCAAAATCGTACATTCATTATGGCGATCCAGACAATGCGAATATTTCGATGCGAAAGTACGCGCAGGAAACGGAAAATGAAAATGAATTCAAAGTACGCCTGAATGTAAAAGGAAACACGACATACAATCCAGGTGTAGATGTCGTGTTCTTGTTAGATAATTCAGCTTCGATGCTCCGACGTTTAAGTAGTACAGGAAATAGTATAAAAAATGATTCTGTTTCGGCTTTGGATAAAATAGTAACCGAATTAGCTAAAGCGGCGAAACCATCAGAAAATAATATTAGAGTGGGAGCCCATGTGTTCAATTGCTATACACCCGCTTATTTAAGCAGCACTGGGACCTTCCCATTATCAAATAATCCCGATGATTGGCAGAGAATGAAAAATGGGTATGCCAGTTTACGCGCGGATGGAGCTACTTTTACTCAAAGAGGATTGTTCCACGCAAGAGATCTATTTGATGATGCTCCGCAATTAGAAATGAATCGGCATAAATTATTATTCATTTTAACAGACGGCGCCCCTAATAGAAGCTATTATCCACAAACGGGAGTAATAAACAATGATCTTTATTACGATAAAGTCTATACAAGCAACTATTTTGAAACAGGGGTAAAGCCTAATTACAAGATAGGAAGTCACATAAATTCTAGGGGAGATACAACGAAGTTTGATGCATCTTATGCACTCTATGGGTTAAATGGTAGAGTGTCAATCAATAGCCATTTAACAATTGCGAACTCTTCTGCAGCTGACTTAAAAAATAGCGGTATTGAAATCCATTCGTTGGCTTTAGGAATATATCCCGATAGAGAACTAGGGGAACAGCATACACAGGCGGAATTGATTAAAGGGTTATACAAAATGGCGTCAAAAAAGGCCAATGCGAATCCTTCGTCTGACACAGCAGCGGACTATCATTTCTATCATATGGAGCAAACCGATCAGATGACGGAGTATTTCAAAAAGTGGTATCAAACGATTATTCGGACGGTTGATAAAGGTGTGATCCAAGACCCGCTAGGAGATATGGTAGAACTAGTGGGTGAGCCAATAATTCGGCAAGTAAGTAATGGTGCGGAAGCTATTGCTTCCAGTGACATGGCGATAGTATCTCCTTCAGCGGACAGGAAACAAATCAATGTGACGAATATCAATTTGACAGCTAAGCAAGAAATCGAAGTAGAATACAAAGTTCGCTTGAAGACAGAAGCAGATGGCTTTATCCCAGGTAAGTGGTATCCTGCAAACAAAAAGACGGTCTTGCTTCCTACCCCGGAGCGAACGGTTGATGAATTAGATTTTGGGGTTCCGTCTGTTCGAGCGGTGGAGGATGATTTTGCAATCCAAGCAAAAAAGCAATGGTCGAATGATGACGATAACAAATGGAACACAAGAAAGACTATTGATATCGTATTGGAAAAGAAAAAAGCAGATAATTCATGGGAAAAAATTCAAGAAAAAACTTTGACAGAAACCAATGGCTGGGAAACAACTTTTGATGTAGTGGCGAGGGAAGGAACCTACCGAGTGAGAGAGAAGACTCGAATCACCGGATATGATGAACCTACCTATAGTCATTCGACATTTACGTACAGCTCTATCGGAAATGATAAGACTGTGACGGTTACAAATAAGCTGCTAAAACGAGACTTTAGTTTTAAGAAAGTCAAAGAAGATGGAACCACAACGTTTTCAGGAACAGATTTGCCAAAATTTAAGGTCTATCACAAAGAAAGTAAGGAAGTGATTGCAGAAAATCTTGAACCCAATAGTTCCGGAGAGGTAAAAGTCCAAGGCTTGCCAATCGGTGAATACGTTGTAGAAGAAACAAGCGTTCCAGACGGGTACAAAAAAATGGCGGATTTTACAATTGAAGTGACTGAGTACATGAATTCTCCGATTCTAGAGACGACAGTTGATGGAAAAACAAGCCATACAGTATCCAATAAGCTAATAGCGGATTTCATAATTCCTGTAAAGAAACAATGGTCTGACCGTCGTGGAGAAACAGAGAATTTTTGGAAGATGCGAGAAGCTGTTACAGCAATTTTGCAAAGAAAAGATGGCGATTCATGGAATGACCTTCATCGAATCACTTTAACTTCAGCAACTTCTTGGAAAGGAACATTTCCGGCTGTTGAAGGAGGTAGCGGGATTCAATATCGTGTCATTGAAAAAATTGGGAATAACGACAAGGTTGCCGGTTATGGTGAACCTGTTTATAGTCAAACAGCCTTTACTTCCGAGAACCTTCAAGCGGAAGAAATCGTGATGACTAACAAGCTGTTGACAACAGATTACAGCTTCAAAAAAGTTGGAGATGATGGAAGAACCCCAATTACGGGAAATGAAAGTGAACGACCAAAATTCACGGTCACACATGTTGGAAAAAACATTGAAGTAATGAAAGATGTTGTCGCTACAACAGATGGTACCGTGACATTTACTGGTCTGCCGATCGGAACGTATCGAGTGGAGGAAACATTCGTTCCGGTAGGATATAAAGCTGCAGCTGACTTTTTGATCGAAGTCACCGAAAAAGCAGACGGGGCTGGACTTGTGGCTAGAGTGGACGGTAATGAAGGCAGTGTTACTGTTGTTAACAGGTTAAATGATTTTGAGTTGATTATTGACAAGCTGGATGATCAGAATCATTCTCTTGAAGGAGCGACCTTTAAGCTAGTAGGAGCAGGAACGAACTATGAGAAGACTCTTTCTACAGGGGCACGCTTTCTATTTACTGGACTAAAACCAGGAACTTATTTTCTGGAAGAAGTTACGCCGCCTACTAGTTATCAGGGATTGAAAGACCGAATATTGATCGATATTATGGGAAATGGCGTCGTGATAGTCGGAAAAGATCCATTACTCACATCCGTTGCCAGTGAACTTGGTGTTTCTGGAAATACGATCCACTTGAAAATCAAAAATACACCGATTGCAGGCAATTTGCCATTTACAGGAAGCTTTGGCACAGGCAGGACCTCTTTGTTAGCGATGTGCTTCATTATAGGTGGGATTATTTTAGGCATCGTCTATATTCTATTTACTAGAAAGAATGACGCATTCCGTAAGTAAATTATAAGAGAAGCAGTAGGCTCATTAGGTAGGAGGGCTACTGCTTCTTTTTATTGTAGTTGGTCACATAGTTTTCTAAAATTTGATGGATCTTTGTGATATCGGAAACCGCAAGTTGCGGCCGGAAGGTATACAAAGGAATCCCTTTATACTGACTACCTTCAACGTCTTGAATGACAGAAGAGAGAATAATGTCATAATGTTCCTCGGCTGATTGATCAATTTCAATGAAAGAAATAAATCGGATGTTATAAAAATTTTTGAATATCTGTTCCAACTTTTGAGCCAATATATATTCCAATGCCATCGTCAAATTGGTATCAATTTTGACTACGATTTTAGGTTCAAATTTAGTAAAAATATTGATAGCTGAGAAAGCCTCGCAATACCTAGGCAAAAGAAAAGCTTCATTTTCAAGAATGGGTGAAGAAGATTGTTGCTTCATCTTTTGAAGAATCCCGCGCATGTATTCAAAAAGGTGGGGATAATTCTTTTGATAGAAAAAAGAAAGGTCATAGCCTGAAGCAACAGTAATGAAGCTTTCAAAAAACATCGAATGTAAGTGAGCAGATAGTATCAATGCATGACAGAAATTCAAGTTTAATTGCGTTTCTACCGGAGTATACATGATATCTGTAAGTTGTATAAATAGTGTATATAGCTCATAAATACTTGTATTAAACTGCTGATGTATAAGAAGTGCTTCTCGCAACTTGTTATCCTGCATATAAAATTGGACGCGACATTGAAAGAGCAAGCCAGTAAACTCTACTTCATCATCTGTTACATGAAAGCTTTGTTGAAATTCTTGATAAAAAGAAGAACGGGGAAAGAGTAATTGATGATTGATTTCTCTGATATAGTCAGGCAATGCTTCAGCTGGTATAGGGTATTTGTTATGGAAACGGGTGACGTTTAGAGCAAAAAAGTAAGAGAACTCTTGGATCAATGCATTTTTTTGAGCCAATTTGTAATTTTCAAGCGCTAGCTTTACAAGAGGCAAAATTTTTCTTTGATCAATGGCAGGGAACGGCCAAGAAACTCCTGTATAAAATCTCCAGAAAAAGCGGTATCCAAAATAGCGGATCGTCATCTCTTTTCCCACCATTATTAATCGCCCTCTATTATGCTTTAGCGAGAGACCATAGGATGAGACGTAGTGATTGATCGCCGCTATCTTTCTTCTTAACGTACTTTCACTAATATAATAATTATCAAGAATGTTTCTCGTATCTACATCGTGATTAAGGAATAAATTTCTCAGCAATGAAAAATTCATAGATTGATTCAAAATAAATAGCGCCAATTTTTTATAATCAAGCTCATTCCCATTGAAGGAGTATCCCTTCCCTTTAAAAAAATCAATTTCAGCCTCTCCATCTTCTACGATATGAAATTGTGCCAGGTCTTCTTGTAAATCCTCCATATATTTGACGACATTCTTTTCACCAGTTCCAAGTTTTATCGCCAATGTCGAGATTCGTACCCCAGCTTCGGCTTCATAGAGAACGTCTAACAATTCAAGTTTTGTTTTTATATGGGTTTCGAACAGTTCGTAATCCAAAATCAGCCACCTCTTTTCAAGAAGAGTATATCATCCGTACGATAAAAACCAGAAACAAACGATCATTCTGCTCAAAATTGACGACTTTATCCTGCCAGAATAGAAAAAAAAGCGGATCTTGGTTTGCTATACTTTTGCTAGAAAAAAAGCCTACTTTTCTTATTAGATTACCTAACAAGAAAAATAGGTGATTTGATTATATTAAAAGCAAAACATTTATTTTCAACTTAACGATAAATAAAAATAAGCTGAAAGTCAAAATCAAAATGTTGTTTTTATAGTTAAAAAAATGAATTGTTTCTGTGTATAACGGGATATTAAGAAAAGAGGCCTTTTAAATAAGCAGAAAACCTTAATAGGACGCCTTTAAATTAGTAAAAAAATAAGCCGTCAAAATCTCCGTCAGAAAGGAGCCTGAGCAATGCCTCGTAAAGGTGAAAATATTTATAAACGAAAAGATGGTCGCTGGGAAGGTCGTTTCATCAAAAATCGCGACGCGAATAATAAAATTTCCTACGGATACCTCTATGGAAAAACCTATAAAGATGTGAAAGAACGACTATTAGTTGTAAAGGCTAAACACTTAGAAAAGACATTGATCAAAAGTGAGAAAAGCTATGAGCGGTTAGATAGTTGGATACGCGAATGCATGACAACCAAAATAAAAAAGGAGGTCAAGCCCTCCACCTATTACAACTACTCTCGACTTTTAAAAAATCATGTATTTCCAGCGATCGGGTCCATAAAAATGAAGGACCTAACGCAGAAAAACGTTCAAACTGTAATTGAAATGTTGCGTGAAAAGCAGCTGGCTGTAGGTACTGTTCATTTGATTTATACGATTCTGAATAGCCTGTTGAAAATCGCTGTCCAAGAAGGCTGTTTATCCGAGAATCCTTGTCACTATGTTCTATTGCCAAAGAAACCCAATAAACGGGTGCATGCATTAACGATTGCTGAACAAAAGAAGATGGAGCGATTGTTTTTTGCTGATCCGGAGGGAGTTTCAGTCATTCTTGCTTTGTATACAGGGATGCGAATCGGAGAAATCTGTGGGCTAAAATGGTCAGATATTGATTTCGAGACACGTTTGATCCATGTCCAACGCACAGTGATGCGAGTAACAGATGAGAATGCGCTGGAAAAACGAACGGTTGTTGTGGAGGATCATCCGAAAACAGCCGAATCCAATCGCTTCATACCTATGACCAATCATCTATGTACATATCTGCTTCAATTGAAAGAATCAAACCGCTCCAATTATATTGTAAATAATCAAGGGAAACGGGTGGAACCCCGGACAGTGAATTATCGCTTTAAAAAAGTTTTGGCAGGGACAGATTTGGAGAAGTTTCATTTTCATACGCTGCGTCATACCTTTGCAACGCGCTGTGTGGAAAATGGTGTGGATATCGCGAGTGTTAGCCGGTTGATGGGACACTCGTCCATTAAACTGACGTTGGATACATACACTGATTCGATGATGGAAAAACGACGAGAAGCAGTTGGAACGCTTGATTTACTTTTTGAAGAAAGTTACGCATCGGTTAGCTAAGTTCGATTGCGAACTTTCTTTTTTTCTATCTATTCGCCGTCAATAGAAGCGTCATGAGTCTAAATAACACTAACAGCCACAATGGATAACAGCTTTTTTTCTTGTTAGGTAATCTAATAAGAAAAAAATATCCGTCATGGAATGCAATTATAGGAGAATTTTTATGTGCTGACAAATAAATTGTATTGAAAGAATAAAACAAAAGAGATCTTTAAAAATAGAGAGGTTTTCTAAGTCTATAGTCACTTGAACACTCAATAAAGGGGAGAAAAAAGATGAAACCATTATTAATTTTGACAAAAAATCTACTCGTAGAACAGACCATTCAGGCGCGTTTGCAAGAACTTGGCTATGAAGTGTTTTGCTCAGAAACGTTTCTGCGCAAACTGTATCAAAGGCTTAACATTAAAGAAGTTAAGGAAAATTTTCAGGGAGTTATTTTGAATGGGACGATTACAGACAGGGAAGCAGAGAGCATTATTTCAACTCTTGAACAGCAGATTCCCTGTTTTCGTAAGCTAGACAGGGACCCGACTGAACAGGAAGAAGAGAATATTCGAAAGATTGGTTTTTGCGGATGGATCAGTGATAGTCAAAGCAGTGATCGTTTAAGGGAAAGCTTATCTACCCAATTTACGACACTGGACCACCAAAAGAATTCACAGGTGAGTTCATTGCTACAGACAAGCGAAGAATTGCAGAAAAAAAACCTTCAAGTCTTTCTGCGGAAATTGACGAACCGAGAATGGAAATTTTTTCAAAAGTTAATGGAGGCAAATGGCGCGATCGTGTCACGAACGGAGATGTGTTTATATATTTGGGAGAAAGCTCCTAATCATTCGTACCTCGCGCAACTGTCTGTTTTGGTAAAACGGATTAAAGGCAAACTGAAAAGTGTTGGTATCGACGAAGAGTCCTTAGAAACCATTTGGGGAAAAGGGTATCGTCTATTACTGGAAAATAGTAAAGAAGAAAAATATTAGTATTAAACTTTGAGAATAAGCTACCCACGTCTATGTTGGACGTGGGTTTTTGTATGAGTCCGTGATCACATGAATGGAATTTCATGTTATTTTATCTTGACACGCTTTTTATGCAATGATAAAGTATTTCTGTTGAATCGTAACGATTACGATTTGGGTGACGCAAATAGTAATGATTAAATCAATACTATTTCGATCTTCAAATAGGAGGGATATTAGAATTTTTTTTGGCGTTGGTTCAATGACTGAATAAGAATGAAGGTCAAAAATAAAAAGAGTGTTTTTTAATAAACGTGAAGGATGAAAACAGGAAAAATTTGCGTAGGAATAGGGGAAGAGATCCAAATGAAGAAAAAGATAGGCATGGCATTGATTAGTTTATTAGCGTTAGTTGGTCTGGGTGCTTGTAAGGACAATCAAGCGGCTTCGGAAAACAAAGACAAGAAATTACAAATTGTTGCGACATTTTATCCAATGTATGACTTTACGAAAAACATTGTTGGAGATGCTGGTGAGGTAAGTTTATTAATGCCTGCTGGCTCGGAGCCGCATGATTACGAGCCTTCCGCTAAAGACATGGCGAAGATTACGGATGCGGATGTATTTGTTTATCACAACGAAAACATGGAAGCTTGGGTACCAAGTGCTGTGAAATCTTGGAAAAAAGGAGAGCCAAATGTTATCGAGGGAACAAAGGACATGCTTCTACTGCCAGGAGGCGAAGAAGAGCATGACCACAGCCATGAAGAGGGGCATCATCATGACTATGATCCTCACACGTGGGTATCTCCCCATCGAGCGATCAAGGAAGTAACGTCAATCAAAAATCAATTAGTCAAATTATATCCAGAAAAGAAAACAGATTTTGAAAAAAATGCGAAGGCCTATTTAGCCAAGCTTGAGACGTTGGATAAAGAGTACTCTGACACGTTAAAAGCAGCAAAACAAAAAAACTTTGTCACGCAGCATACAGCCTTTGGTTATTTAGCCTTGGATTATGGGTTGAATCAGGTGGGGATCTCGGGAATCAACCCCGATCAGGAGCCAGACCCGTCACGTATTGCAGAATTGAAGCATTATGTTGAAGACAATGACATAAGATACATTTATTTTGAAAATAATAATCAAGGAAAAGCAGCCAAAACCCTTGCGGATGAAACCAAAGTGAACTTAGAAGTACTTAATCCGTTAGAGAGCTTAACGAAGAAACAAATGGACGCCGGCGAGGACTACATTTCTGTTATGAAGGAAAATTTATCTGCCTTGAAGAAGACCACAGATGTGGCGGGAAAAGAGATTAAACCGGAAGCGCAAGCAGAGACAGAGCAAACGATCTATAACGGTTATTTCAAGGATTCTCAGGTGAAGGATCGGAAATTATCGGATTATGCCGGTGATTGGCAATCGGTTTATCCGTTATTGCAAGAGGGAGCCTTAGATCAGGTTTTTGATTACAAAGCAAAAATAAAGAAGGATAAAACAGCCGCAGAATACAAATCTTATTATGAAACAGGCTATAAAACGGATGTCAATGAAATCAAAATCACAGACAAGCAAATCGATTTTATCGTTGATGGCAAACACCACAAATACACGTATGAGTACAAGGGGTACGAAATTCTAACCTATGAAAAGGGCAATCGCGGCGTTCGTTTTACCTTTGAAACAAAAGATCCAGATGCTGGAAACTACAAATATGTGCAATTCAGCGATCACGGAATAGCTCCAGCCAAAGCCGCGCATTTTCATATTTATTTCGGTGGCGAGAGTCAGAAGGCTCTGCTGGAGGAAATGGACAATTGGCCGACTTATTACCCAGTGAAAATGAGTGGACACACGATCGCTCAGGAAATGCTGGCCCATTAATTGAAGGAAGAAGGAGAGGACTCATGGAAAAAACAGATCGAGCTAGTGCTTATCGTCGCTTAAAAAGCCCAAATATCAAAACACGCAAGCGGGCGTTAAAAATCATCAAGGCAGACAAACGTAATCGAACCACAAAATAAACTAACCATCTCCTAGGCATCTATTTGTCTAGGAGTTTTTCAATGATAAGCGGACTTAGAAGAAACTGCTTCTCTTGATTAAAGCTTGGGATTCGTCAATAAACTGTAAAATTTTATTGAAAAAAACCAGAAAAAATGTTTAAATGAGAATGAATCTCATTATCACTTAAGATTCGTCAGAGCATTTTTTTGTTTAGTAAATGAGGGGCAAGGAAGGAGTTAGACAAATGAAGAGTGAATCGGTCTTGATAAGATACATCAAAAAAAAGAAGGGTTTACTGACGTTATCGGGAGTTTTGGCGACTATATCAACAGTGGTACAATTCATCCCGTTTTATTGTATTTATAAGATTATTGAATTATTGATGATTGGGGATTATTCAGCTGGTGGATTGATTCATTGGAGTCTGGTTTCAATGGGAAGTGTTTTGGCTGGAGTCATATTTTTGTATGGTTCATCTATGTGTTCCCATGTTGCAGCGTTTGATATTTTGTATGAGATTCGTATGGATATCCTACAGCATTTGTCCAAAGTTTCAATGGGGTATTTTACAAAAAAATCTAGCGGTCAGCTTATGAAAATTATCGACCAATGTGTCGAAAAAATGGAGTCCTTTATTGCGCATCAAATTCCGGATATTGTTTCAGCGTTAATTTTTCCATTGATCTATATCGGTTTGATGTTGACGATTGATTGGCGTTTAGGTTTGATGTCACTAGTTCCGCTTTTTCTAGCAGTTGGTATTTATTCTTACTTAATGGGAACAACCATGAAGAACAACAAAGTGAAGGAGTATCACGATGCACTAGAAGCAATGAACAGTAACGGTGTTGAATATGTTCGTGCAATGCCTGCTGTTAAGGTTTTTGGGCTTTCTGTGGGAAACTTTAAACGATTCCATCAAAGTATCAAAGATTATCGAAGCTTAGTGATGGATTGGTCTAATGGATTTCGCTCAGGCTATGTCTTATTTACTACTTTAATAACATCTGTTGTTTTGTTTGTCATGCCATTTGGAGCGTTTTTGATTAGTCAGAGTCCTCAAGATAAAACATTATCGCTAACGGTTATGCTGTTTATCATTTTAGCTTCAGGTACGACGGGTCCGTTTATGAAACTGATGTACGCGGCTTCAACCTTCAGCAATGTGAATGAGGGAGTCAAGCGTGTTGATGAAATTTTTGCTGAGTTGCCAGTGAAAGAAAAAGCAAATGCTACTAATTTTTCTGGAAACAGCATTGTTTTTAACAAAGTTTCATTCGCCTATACAGAGGGAAATTCGGTCTTGAAGAATGTTAGCTTTGAATTAAAGCCGAATACAATGAATGCGTTAGTGGGACCTTCAGGTGGCGGGAAAAGTACAATTGCTCAACTGCTGCTGCGTTTCTATGAACCAGCGGAGGGGACGATAACCATCGGTGGGACGGATATTCGTGAGGTAACGATCGATACATTAATGCAAAATGTGTCCTTTGTCTTTCAAGATGTCACCTTGTTCAATGATACCGTTGAAGCCAATATTCGCATGGGAAATCAAAAAGCGAATTTAGAAGAAGTTCGCTGGGTGGCTAAAATGGCTCGTTGTGACGAATTCATTCGCGAACTGCCTAAGGGGTATGACACGATGATTGGGGAACAAGGCGTTTTCTTATCTAAAGGAGAAGCGCAACGGATTTCGATTGCGCGGGCACTATTGAAAAATTCGCCAATATTGGTTCTGGATGAAGCGACTGCCTATGCTGATGCTGAAAACGAAGTATATATTCAGCAGGCAATCAGCGAGCTTGTGAAGGGGAAAACGGTCTTAATCATTGCCCATCGACTTTGGACAATTCAGCATGTTGATCAAATTCTGGTTTGTGATAAAGGCGAAATTCAAGCGACCGGCACACACGACGAGTTGCTGGTAAAGAATCCGCTCTATCAAAAATTATGGAAAATCAATGAAGAAACCAAAGATTGGGAGGTAAAGTAGGATGAAAGAAGCAATTTATAATATTACCTCAGGTGAGCCGAGAAAATTGATCCAGTCTACTTTTTGGGCAACATTGGAATCCACCGCTCGGTTATTACCGGCAGTCATCGCTTTTTATGGGATTTTCGAATTGTTTGAATCCTATCAGCAGGAGCGTCCATTAAATACACGTTTGTATCTTTATTTAATTTTGGCTAGCGTTGTGTGGTTTGCGCTGCAGGTGTTAATTTCGACGATTGCTTATGAAAAACAATATACGGCCGCATATGACGTTTCTGAAAAGGGACGGACGAAACTGGCCAATCATCTGCGCAAATTATCCCTAGGCTTTTTAGACAGCCGCGACCCTGGTGATTTAACTACGATGATGTTGGGAGATTATACCTTGCTAGAAAGTGCTGTCTCCCATCTTGTTCCTCAAGCACTTGGGGCCAGCATCTTATTAGTACTGGCTTTTGTTTCCTTATGTCTGATTGATTGGCGTATGACCTTATGCTTGTACGCAATGCTGCCCATTGTCTTATTGGTGGTCAAAGGATCAAATATTTTAATGAACAAGCTAGGTGGCCGACATATTCAAGCAAAAGTGGAAAGTGCTTCTCGTTTACAAGAATACCTGCAAGGAATCAAAGAAATTAAAGCCTATTCATTAGGCGGACAGCAATTTGCTAGAATTCAAAAAGCTTTTGATACGTTGCGCAAGGAATCTATTCGAATTGAAGGGGCATTAGGTCCAGTTGTCATGGTGGCTATTTCACTCTTGCGAATGGGACTGCCTATCTTGGTCTTCATCGGCTCCTACCTTTTGGCCCAGCGGAGTCTTGTCGAATCGGTATTCTTGGTATTTATTGTGGTTGCTAGTCGAATTTATGATCCCTTTACTACGTTAATGATCAATTACACAGAGATGCGTTATGCATTGATCAGTGGGGAGCGAATCATGGAGATTAGAAATCAGCCTGAGGTTCAAGGGAAGAAAAGCCTTAACGACGATTATACGATTTGTTTTAAAAATGTTGGTTTTTCTTATAAAGAAGAACCGGTATTGCAAAACATCAATCTCAAAATTCAGCCTAGAACGTTAACGGCGTTAGTGGGACCGTCCGGCAGTGGAAAATCCACCATCGTGAAATTATTGGCTCGTTTTTATGATGTGCAGGAAGGGACGATTGAGATTGGCGGGAAAGATCTGAAAACGGTGAATCCAGAGAATTTGTACAGTCATTTATCGATGGTGTTTCAAGATGTGTATTTATTTAAGGATACGATCTTAAATAATATTCGAGTGGGGAATCAAGCGGCAAGCTTTGAAGAGGTGGTCGAAGCAGCCAAAAAAGCGCATTGCCATGAATTCATCAGCAGTCTGCCTGACGGGTATGACACACTTGTTGGCGAAGGGGGCTCTACCTTGTCTGGTGGGGAGAAGCAACGAATCAGTATCGCCCGTGCGTTTATTAAAAAGTCTGAGATCATCTTACTCGATGAAGCCACAGCCGCATTGGATTTAGAAAATGAAGCTGGGGTACAGCGAGCAATCAAAAATCTCGTAGCGGATAAAACGGTTGTTGTTATCGCCCATCGGTTGAAAACTGTAATGAACGCAGATCAAATTGTGGTCTTGGAAAAAGGGAACATTGCGGCGAAAGGGAAGCATCAGGAGCTTTACCAAACATGCGAGCTTTACCATAAATTAGTGGACATGCAAAATGAAGCGACCACTTGGAAATTTAGCAAGAATTAAACCAATCAAAAAAGGAGTACAAAATGAAAAAGAAAAGAACGGATAAACTTATTTCGAAGGACTATTTAACGATTGGTTTGTATACGGTTGTTGAATTTGTAGTAATGATGATCTTATCGGTAGCGACGATGCCATTCTTAGCGTGGTTCTATCCTTATGCGACCGCCTTTGTCTTATTCTTTACCTGCCCAGTTTATTTATTAATGGCTTTTAAAGTTGGCAAAAGGGGCACCTTGTTTCTTTTTGGCGTAATCAATGGATTGGTTTACGCCATCATGGGCACTTTTTATCTTTTGCCGATTACGATAATTGGCGGGCTGCTTGGTGAACTCGTATTGATTAAAACGAAGGGCTATCGAAAATTAGGACCACAAACCATTGCTTTCACGATTTACAATCTGATCTACGGATTCTCAAATTACCTTATCTTGGCCATTTCAGCGGATTTCTATTTCTCAATGATAGAAGATACTGGCTATACAGCGAGTTATATGGAATATATGACCTCACCGTTTTGGATCACAGTATCCGTGGTCGCGCTCATTGCGGCGAGCTGTTTAGGTTGTGTTTTTGGGTATAAATTATTGAACAAGCATTTTATTAAGGCTGGTGTGATTAAGTCCGCTTAAAGGAGAATCGAATGAAAAAAAAGATCGATCCCAGAATCCAATTTTTATTATTGATTGTCCAAAGTATTCTAGTATTCTTTGCGCAAATGGATCAATTGATTTTATTGAATGTGTTTGCTTTATGCTATTTAGTATACGCAGGTCTATTTCGAACGGCTATTAAAATAGGTGTAGTCATGGCAGTCACGCTTGGTTTTTACGATTATCTATTAATAACCGATCAGCAGTGGATAAAATTTCTAGGCCTGCTATGCTTTCTAATTTTAAGATTTGGACCGATCATTACGATGGCGCGAGTGCTGCAAGAGGTGCCGACCGGTCGATTGATGGCTGCATTGCAGCTATTGAAGCTGCCGAAAAATCTGATACTCACAGTAGTCGTAACGCTGCGCTTCTTTCCAATCATTAAATTAGAGAATGACACCATCCAAATGTCTGCGCGTTTGCGTGGACTGTCCTATTCGCAACCAAAGAACTGGTTGCGGCCATTACGTGCATTTGAATATACCTTTGTGCCACTCATGATGCGTACGATGAAAATCACAGATGAATTAACTGCTTCGGCAATGACAAAAGGCATTGATTGTCCAGGAAAACGAACCTCAATTTACCAGACAGGTTTCACGGTTCGTGATTTGGTTCTTGTTCTATTCTTTTTCAGCTATGTGGTTTTCATTTTTTCATTTAAGTTTTTGGAGGTTTAAATGGTAAAAAAAGCGATAGAATTAAAAGATATTCGTTTTACTTATGATACAGGGCAACCGTTGCTAAAGAATCTCTCCTTAGAAATAAAAAAAGGTGAATGTGTATTAATAACCGGTGCGTCAGGTTGTGGGAAAACGACGTTAACACGTCTGATCAATGGGTTGATCCCACATTATTATGAAGGAGAGTTGACTGGCGAACTTTATTTGAACGAAAAAAATGCAGGGACGTTAGCAGATTGGGAATACGGAAAATACGTGGGAAGTGTCTTCCAAGATGCTCGTTCACAATTCTTTACTGCGAATGTACTAGATGAGTTGGCGTTTGCTTCGGAGAATTATCAGCTGGAAGCAAATCAAATTACACGGCGAATAGAGGAGGTTTTGCAGGTCAATCAGATGGAGGGATTGAAAAAACGAAAATTGGCGCAGCTTTCTAGCGGGGAGAAACAAAAAGTAGCGATGGCGGCTGTTGAAGTGCATTCACCTGAAATCTTTGTGCTGGATGAGCCATCGGCTAATCTGGATAATCAAGGGAATACACAGTTAGCGAGAACATTAAAACAGTTGAAGCAAGCAGGGAAGACTATCGTCGTTGCGGATCATCGAATCCATTATTTAATGGAGGTGGTCGACCGAATTGTCTATATGTCTAAAGGAGAGATAGCGGCACAATGGTCAATCGATGAGTTTCGTTGTTTATCACAAACGACATTACAGTCCTTTGATATTCGCGAAAAGCAGGAGGTTTGTGTATCAAATCTGCTAAGGGAAGAGAAACCTAAGAATGAGGCAGCTTTTATAGCGGTAAATGATTTATCCGTTGGCTACCATCGATTGGCCCCCAGTCTTATTGAAAAATTGAATTTACACTTGACCAAAGGTGAAATCGTATTGATTACAGGTGAAAATGGGCTGGGGAAAACGACGTTAGCGCGGACATTATGCGGGTTAAATAAAGAGCAGAACGGGACAATCTGCATGAATGGTCAACCGTTATCTGTTAAGGAACGGCGGGAGAAATGTTGGTTTGTTCTGCAGGATGCTGATTATCAGCTATTTTCTGATAGTGTGTTGAATGAATTACTATTGGGGACGAAAAAGCTGGAGACAGATGTGGTGAAGGCGGAAAGACTGTTGCAGGAATTGGGCTTATTACAATATAAAGACCAACATCCTGCGACGTTGTCTGGTGGTCAAAAGCAACGTTTGGTTTTCGCAGTTGGATTGATGCGAGAACCGGAGCTGCTGATTTTAGATGAACCTACCTCAGGATTAGATGCAGGGAATATGCGACGGGTACAGCAATTGATCACTGATTCAGCCAGTAAAGGGATTACCTTTGTAATTATTACCCACGACTTTGAATTCGCTAAAGGATTTGAGCAGAGTACGTTTCAATTAGGAACCGCTGGCGTTAAGGACGTTCATTCGTCAAACTTGGCATTTTTTAAATAGTTGACTTCAAGCTAGTAATCAAGAGTTTCTCTTTTATCAGCTTGAAGTTTTTTATTTATGGGACTATACGCAACCACTAAAAATTTATAAGGAATGATTATAGGTACGACCAAATTTATTAGTGGATGGTATTATAGAAGAATCAGTTATTACGAGGAGGTCCTGAGTGAAAAAAATTCTAACCTATATAATCGCTTTGTTCGCCATTATCCTGCTAGGCTTTTTCATCCAAACAAAGAGCAGCGTGTTCTATTCAGAACCCGTGCTGCGTGTCGAGGAAGTAACGGTGAACACCGCTTCAAATACACAGAAAATAAAAGGAAAACTGTTGAACGAGAAGGGGACAGTAACGTTAGAAACAACGTACTATGAAAATGAGAGTGTCTCGCCTTTGTATCGCAAAGGCAATCAATTGATTTTGCAAAAATCTGATAATTATTGGCGCGTTTTAGCATTGAAAAGAGATGGCTATGTCTTCATTTTACTTGGTTTGTTTATTTTGATTGTACTATTCATCAGCGGGAAAAAAGGCCTTCGTTCTTTGATCGGCTTAGCCTTAAACAGTGCTCTGCTGCTCTTTTTTCTTTGGTTCAATCAACAAAATAACGGCTTATCCTTGATGCTTCTCATGAGTATTTACACAGTGATCGCAGTTTTTGTGGCAATGGGCACATCCTATGGCTTTAAAAAACTCGACGGACGGAAGCTCTTTGGGACATTAGTGAGTGTTTTTCTCGCGTTTTTAATTTGCGTAATCGCGATGAATTTATTGAAGGATGAAGGCTTACGCTATGAAGAGATGCAATTTATCACCCGTCCCTACCGCTCGGTATTCTTAGCTGGCTTACTGATTGGAGCGATTGGTGCCAGCATGGATAATGTCGTAACGATCATTTCTGCTTTAGATGAGATTCGGGCGCAAAATGATCAGCTTTCAATGAAGAAATTACTCCAGTCTGGTAGGAAGATCGCTCAGGATACCGCCTCATCGATGATCAATGTCTTGATGTTCGCTTATCTTAGCGGAGCGATTCCTTCCGTGGTCTTCTATATGGCAAATGGCTGGAATTTCTCTGAGGTTTTAGGAATGCATTTGTCATTAGAAATCCTACGAACGCTGTGTGGCGGATTTGCCATCGTTTTGTCTGTTCCGGCTGCGTTACTGGCGTTTAGCGTGGCGGAGAAAATGAAGGGGAGGGCGTTGCGATGAGTGTCTTGATCTGCCTTACTTTGATTCTGCTGGCGTTGATGGTGGTGCTCTTTAAAAAGAATTCGATTTACATGATTACAGGGACCTTTGCCAATTTTTGTTTGTTCATTTTACTGCTTTATTTATTGAGTAAAGGATTTCCGGTATATCCGATCACTTTTTTGATCTTTTTGGGTGTAACAGTCGTGACATTGTTTTATATCAATGACGTCAATCAAAAAACAAAAGCTGCATTTCTCTGTGTGCTGTTCTTCTTGATCGCCTTCACCCTAATCACCCTGCCGCTGATCCAGCTGGTTAAGGTACATGGGTTTGCATTAGAGGAGCTAGATGAATTACAAATGATGGATCTCTCGGTGGCTGTTCCTTTTTCAGAATTGAATCTTTCGATCATTCTAATGAGTTTTTCGGGGGCGGTGATCGACAGCAGCATTGCGGTCAGCAGTTCAACCTATGAAATTTATCGACGCACTGGAAATCGGACCTTTAAGGAATTATTGCATTCCAGCATGACTGTCGTGCATGAGATCTTCAGCTCGACGATCAACACGTTGCTATTTGCGTTTATGGGCTCGAGCTTGGCCTTGATTATTTGGATTCAGGATTTGAATTACTCTTTTCTTGAGATCATTAATTCTAAAGCTTTTGTTGGGGAGCTGTTAATTAGTTTGCTGACGGGGATGGCTGCGGTGGTTATTCTGCCCATCGCTTCGTTTTTCTCCAGCTATATTTTTTTCAACCACTATTTAAAAACAAAAGAACGATAAGCGATTAAGGCTGATCTGCCTTAATCGCTTATTCCATTCTCCTCAATAACCGTTCGAAAATAAGTTTACCCATGGAAGAGTTATAACTAGCTGATTAACCACTAAAAATCAAAAGTCTCAGGATCAGGGCCGCTGCGCAATGATTCGTTCAGTTTATTCAAACGAGACATATCGGTATCGTCTAATTCAAAATCAAAAACAGCCACATTGCTTTGCATTCGTTGTTCATGAACGGATTTTACTACGAGTAAAATATCTTGTTGAATATCCCATCGCAGAATGACCTGTGGGGGTGTTTTTTGATGCTTTTCAGCGATTTCCACAATGGCAGGCTCTGTTAATAATTTTCCTTGCATTAAAGGCGACCACGCCTGAACTTTGATGTTGTGCTTTTCACAAAAATCTCGCAAAGCTTGCTGAGATAATTTTGGATGGAGCTCCACTTGGTTAATGACAGGAACGACCTTCGCATAGGACAACAGGTCCTCTAAATGATGAATCTCGAAGTTGCTGACACCGATGGCTCTGATTTTCCCTGCTTCGTACAGCTCTTCCATTGCTTGCCAAGATTCTTTGAATGCATTATTGCCCGGCCAATGGATCAGGTATAGATCTAAATAATCCAATGATAAACGGTCAAGGGTCTCCTCAAAGGCCTTCATTGTTTCCTCATAGGTTAGGTGATTATTCCACACCTTTGAGGTAACGAACAACTCTTCTCGGCTTAGTCCTGTTGCGGCTAAGCCTTCTTTGATCCCAAGCCCAGTCCCCGTTTCATTTCCATAAATTTGAGCGGTATCAATCAAGCGATAGCCGTTGATGATCCCATTTTTCACGACCTCAGCAGTGTCTTCATCAGGAATTTGAAAGACGCCTAGTCCCAATCCTGGAATTTCTGTTCCGTTGTTTAATCGTACGTTTTCCTTCAATGAATGTATCATATGAGTCCCTCCTATAAGTTTCAGAACACCAGTATATGAGGAGGATAGGGAAATGTATAGTACGTACTTTAAAGTGCCATAGATACAAAAAGGTAAGCTTTGTGTGAGATGGGTAAGTGCGAAGAAAAATTTCGATCGTTCATCCGTTTTAAATAACGTTTGTAATTTAAAGCGGATAGGAAAATTTATTAACATACGGTCTATTTTTGTAAACCTAAAAATAGTTTTGAAATGTTAATTTGTTAAAGAGTTCTAATAAATATAAAGATAACTTATCTAAATTTGCAACAAGTAAATATTATTGTCGCCAATGTAAAAAATCCAATCTTATTTTTTAGTTTATTGTTTAAAGCGAGCAATAAATTTGGTTTTTAAGCATGTTTCAAATATGATGGCGTGGTATTTATAAAAAATAGTGTTGAATATATAAAGTGATGGAACTGTTTTAAACAAAAATTCGTTAATGTTCTAGTCCTTTTTTCTGATAAAGCTCAAGAAAGATAGGCAATGAGGCGTTGACTAAGATTTCTGTGATTTCCTCAGGACTTTCTTCAAAATTTTTGCGAATCCAAGTACCAACAATTAAGTAACTGCCTTTTGATAAATAATCTAAATATTGATTCAACGTATACGGGTCAAAATTGACTGAGAAGATTAATGGAAGATTTCCTTTGAAGTATTTATTGAAGAGCGTCCTTATATGCTGCAACAAGTCGATCTCGCTATTTTTTGAAGTGAGAATTTTTATTTCTTCACGATTTTCCCAAAAAAAGTCGATCACATTTTCAATTCGTATAACCAGATTTGAATGGATTCGCTCGACACTGGGAACTCCCGCCTTATCGTAAAAATTCACATTTGATTGAAAAACGACGGTTAATTCTGCTAAAAATTCTTCAACAATACTATCTAACAAATCTTCCTTATTTTGAAATTTTTTATAAAAGGTAACGCGGCTGACACCCGCTTTCGCTGCAATGTCATTGACTCGGATGCTTTTAAATGTATTGGAACACAACAGCTCTAGAAAAGCTTTTTCAATCAGAGAACGTTTTTCATCGAACATAGCTACACCTCCTAATGCGATTGTAACTTGATTTGAAAGCTGAGCCAAATAGGGAAAGGAGAAAACAATGCTTTGAACAAAAATCTTGTAAAAAAGAGTATTTTTGATGCTTTTTTAGAGCTATTGACCGTGGCGAAGTATGAAGAGATTACCGTCAATGAGATTGTTGAAAATGCATATGTTAGCAGAGTTACCTTCTATAACTATTTCAAAAATAAAGATGCGCTGCTGAATGAACTATTGGATCAGTTTTTGGAGACCTTTAATGCGCTGTTAAAAGGGGATCAGGGACTACTGGAACGAATGAACATTAGCAAGAAAAAGGATACATATCAAGCATTATACCCCTATACATATAAAATCCTCGACTATTTTTATTGTAATAAGAAGCTAGTATTGGCCTTTTACAGCATGGATCATGAAAAGCTTAATTTCAGCAAGATCTTGCAAAAAAATTATCACGATCATTTTGTTCAGGCGCTGCCTCAACGTTTCTATCAATCGGTAGAAAAGGCTAGAATTGAATACTATTCGTTGTTTATGACAAACGGTGTAATTTCTATCGTCGAAAAGTGGTTTGCGATGAACTTTGAGGAGGATATTGGTGATGTTATTGATAGGATATTGGTTTTACTGATCACGAATCTGAGTGCGCTGTATTCAGAATAGAACAAAAAAGAAGGCGGGATGTACCATGGCAAAAATATTGATAATCACTAAAAATCCTCTAGCGGAGCAAGCGCTGCAGCTTGCGCTTCAAAAAATCAATGATGAGGTTTTCTGCAGCTCAAGCCTATTAGAACAGGTTGATTTTTATCCAGAGGTGGTGGGCTACTTTTCTATCGCGATTGTGAGTGACACGATTTCTAGTTTGGAGCTTTCTAAACACTTAGACACCTTGAAGCAAAAAGACTTATTACTGATACGAAAGGGGAATAGCGAGCAGCTAAAGGGCACTGACTTGGAATGGATGCTTCCACACATTGATGGCTGGGTAACAGATCAGATGCCGATGGAAGAATTCATTGAGGAAATTGCTGAAATGAAGGAACAAATCGGTGAGATGAAAAACGACACAAGCAGGTCCTACAAAAAATTCATTTCCAGACTGACAAAAAATGAGAGAAAGGTTCTGTATTATCTATCTCAGGCAAAGGGAGGGCAATTGTCCAGAGAAAAACTTTGCCAAGAAATCTGGGGCACAGGGATGAATACGTCCAATGTCTGTCAGCTTTCTTTTTTGGTCAGCTGTATTCGTGAAAAAATGGTCCATGTCGGTTTTGATGAAAAGGAACTAAAAACCATGTGGGGAAGAGGCTATCAGTTGGGAGATATGCTGGTATCGCTGCTAGATAAAAATGATTTTTCGATAATATCCTGAAGCAGCTTTGAATTAGGTTTCCAGGGTTCTTTCAGCTTCGTCAAATGCTTCCACTTTTGTCTTATCCTATGTTAATGACAAGGCTTTCATTCCTCGGTACAATAAATAAAAACTTGGAAGGAGCCGACGATGACAGAAATTAGACAAGCAGTGGAACAGTTAGCGAATCGTTATACTAAGATAACTATCAAAGAAGACGTTCTTTCTCAATTGGCTGCTCTTGGGGAACTTGTCGAATTCGCGGCAAATGATTTAATCGTTGCGGCGGGGGACGACGAAAACAAATTGTATTTATTGATTGATGGATTAATCCGCAAGTATTATTTGGATTATCAGGGAAATGATCTGACCCACCAGTTTTTAGAGAGCGGTCAGGTCTTTAGTACCCAGCATGTTGTTTTTAGTGGTCAGGTCATATGTAATTTTGAGGCGTTGTAGTCCTGTAAAATGGTTTGTTTTGATTACGAGCGAGTTCAGGCTCTGATGAAAAAAGAACCTTTGCTGACTCAAGTTTATATCGGTATTCTAGAGGAAACGTTAAGAATCAAACTGATTCGAGAAGCCGCTTTGCTGGCGGAAAGTGCGACAGAGCGTTATATAAAATTAAATGCGGAGATCCCGGATATTGATCAACGAGTAAATCATGGGCATATTGCTTCTTATATCGGTGTTACCCCTGTTTCATTGAGCCGCATTCGTCGGACGCTGAGAGAGGAAAACTGATGAGGTGGGCTAGCAAAATGATTCTTGGGATATTTGGTGGAATCGTACTATTTATTGGAATTGCTTTAGCCGTCAAACGCCAAAAAGATATCGTGATCGAAGGGATTCCGAAGTTGAACATTACAAGTCCAGCATTTGCAAACGATGGTGAGATTCCCGTAAATTATACCGGTAATGGGAAGGATTTGTCGCCGGAGCTGTGTTTAACAGGAGTGGATAAGAACGCCGAGACGCTAGCAGTCATCATGGATGATATGGATCATCCGCTTGTGGGCGTCTATAATCATTGGCTGATCTGGAATCTTCCCGTTCAAGAAAAAATTCCATCAGGCATCCCAGCAGGGAAGAAAGTCGCAGAGTTAGCAAACGCGGTCCAGGGAATAGGCTATGGAAAACATCGGTATCGTGGACCCAAGCCTCCCTTTGGCACCCATCGCTATAAATACAATGTCTTCGTTTTGGATACTTCCTTAGAGTTGCCCGCTTCAGCCAATAAAAAGGAACTTCTGGAAGCGATGGAGGGTCACCTGCTGCAATACGGATACTTGATCGGCCAATACGGCGTAAACTAACCGCATACAAGGTGCCAAATTTGCAACGGCTTGCTGATTACAGGTATGATGAAAGAAGTAGTAAACAAACGAGTGAAGGAGAGGACCTCTTGATTAAAACACTTCGGTTAAAAGTACCTCAATGGCAAGGCGGCAATAATCCAACCTACTCCCTGGGCGCTGATCTGCTTTCGTTTATCATTCCTAAAAATTTGGAGCAAGAAGAAATTTTAGTGCCTGTTCCTGAGTATGAGATCCCTTTGGTGAAGGAAAATGGTGTGACCGCGCAAAGCATTGTCGCGGGTATCGTGGACAAAACAAGCACGCTGATCCAAGAAGAAGCTCCTGACAAAATCATCACGATGGGGGGCGATTGTTTAGTCTCGCAAGCGCCTTTTGATTATTTGCATGGACAATATGGCGAGGAGTTAGGAATTATTTGGATTGATGCCCATCCGGATATTTCCACACCGGATATCTTTTATAATGAGCATGCAATGGTTTTAGGCAATCTGCTAAAGGACGGAGATCCGGCGCTTGCCTCAAAGGTCCAGCATCCGTTTTCTCCACAAGATGTGCTATATGTTGGGCTTCAAGAACCAACAGCTGATGAGAAAAACATTCTGGAACGATTGGGAATAGACTACAGGGTTCAAGATCAAGTGAGGCTCACACCAGAAGAGATTAAGAGCTGGTTAAATGCGCATCAGTTTACTAAGGTTGCTGTTCACTTTGACTTAGATGTGTTAGATCCGAAGGAGTTTCGTTCCTTGTACTTTGCAGAACCTGGCGTCACGGAGTTTGGAGCGGTAGCTGGCAAGATGTCGTTGCAGGAAGTAAAGGAAACGATGCAGGCAATCGCGGAACAGAGTGAAGTCGTTGGCTTGACGATCGCTGAGCTATTGCCATGGGACGTACAAAATTTGAAAAATCTGTTGAATGAATTTGATATTTTTCGATAAGAGAAAGGGATATGACAGAACTTGCTTCTGGAAGACTATTTCTTCGTAAAAAAGGGAGTGACAAGATTTTTGTCACTCCCACTTTTATTTTTGATTCATTTGCAAGGTTACTAAGGTCGTTAATGTGTCGCCGTAGTAGTCATCTTCAGATAAACCATTCTGAATCACCCAAGACTGTGAATCTACTAGGTTTCCGTAAGCTTCCTTTTTCTTTGCGGCATATAGAATAGGCGCAGAGAAGTTCTCAGACTTGTTTGATGACAAAGGTTTTCCAGCAAGCGTATAGCCTTCAGTGATCGTAGATTCTTCTAAAAAGAAGTTCATCATCTTACTTAGCACTTGATTGGCAGCTTTATCATTAGAATTCGCCAATCGCCATGGTAGCCGACAGGAATTTGCTCCGTAATTTCCGTCATTCGCACCAGCAACTTGATCCTTCTTCGCTGGGGTGACAGTCCCATCTTTTACCCAAGCAAAATCAGGAATCAAGCCGGTTTTGTGCTGGTTGCTAAGGGATTCTAACACCTTCATAGAATTAGTTTTCAGTGTTTTCCAAAAAGAATCACCGGTGAACGCTGCGAAAGTATCGAAATAGCTGGGAATGATATCCGATGGACGAACGAGGGCATAAAAATCAGAATCCTTTTTTGCCCAATCCCCAACTGTTAACAGTTTAGTGTCCGAATTATAGTTTCTTGTCTTTATTGCGGACAAGAGTTTTTTGGCGGCCCCTTTGTAGTCTGTATGGCTATCGGGCCATTGTTTACTTGCTTCAATTAAGGCATAGGCAATATCTAGATCCCCATCTGTTGCATTGGTCGTTTCCTTTTTGACCTCGGTATCTTCATCAAATTTTTGCCGCCAGCTCATTAATGGCTTGTCTTTGCTGAGTCGGAAATTTTTATAGTAGCGGTAAAAATCATAAAACTCGTTTTCTGATGCCCAGCCGCGTTTGGCCGCCTGCATCGTGATCAACATACCGTAGCCATGACCTTCAGATAGCGAGATACTTTCTTTTCCTTTTAGGCTCGTTTCAACGTAATTTCCCTCGTCGCTCTCTTTGACATAGGTGGATCGCCATTGTTGATAGGTTGTTTTTTCTACTTTAGTCTGATTATCTTTTATATTAATGATCACTGCGGCTACATACCCTAAGAAGAGCAAAGCTAGCAGTGACCACATGATTGCAGGACGTCTGCGCATGATGTTGCCTCCTAATCGTCAAAACGTTGTGTTTTATACCATTTACTGCTGTCTCTTCGAAACAATTTATCGCCAATATAAGAAAAGAGGGCGATGAACGAAATACCTATAAACAATAAAGAATAGGTAAAGTAGGACGCAATGGCATAAAAGAAATTCGCGGTGGTTGCCTGACCGAATTGGCTGGATAACGCCAATTGAACTTGAAGCAAATAAATAGAGAACATCAAAGCCCAATTGACCAGTAGCAGAGCGCCGATCTGTCGATTGCTTCCGCCAAAAGAAAAGAGGACTTCAATAGATGGAAACCAAAGATGGAGAAACATTGCGATCAGATTCGCGACAAACATGATATTTGATAAGAGGATCGCACTGGTAAACCAGAAAAACGTATTGAAGTAATAAATACTCTGTAATCGAATACGCCAATTGGAAGCACCAAAGATATCCTTCATATTATTGACAATAACCTCATAATTACCTTTCGCCCACCGCTTTCTTTGGCGATAGTACACAGACAAGGTCTCAGGCTCCTGTTGAAAGGCTTCCGCTCGTGAAGCTAGTGCAATTAGTTTTCCATCCTTCATGATTTTGAAGCTCAAGGCGGTATCTTCAGTCAAAGCACCGTTGTCCCAACCGCCCAATTCGCGAATCAGTTCAGTTTGAATAATAAAATTTGTGCCGGGAATCTGACCAATCTTGAACAGCTGCCACATTCCAGTATGAATAATTCGTTGACTGGTTACGATCTCCAAATTGATACAGCGGGTCAAAAAATTACGCTTGTAATTTCGTGTTTTGTTTCTTCCAAAGACCGCCGCATAACGTTCGGGGTTTTCCAAAGCTCTTTCCACTAAAAAATATAGGGCATTTTGTTCGGGCATGGCGTCAGCATCATATACGCACAAGTACTCTCCATGGGCGATTTTGAGTGAATCATTTAATACCCCGGCTTTACCACCGGTTCCTCTGCGATCGATCACCTTTGTTAAATAGTAGCCCTCATACTCTGGCTGCTGAAAAATGGCGTGAACGCGTTCATAGGTTTCATCGTCGCAATTATCGGCAAAAACGAGAATTTCCATCTTTTCTCGTGGGTAGTTCATGCTTAGAATCGCCTTGACTGTATCCTGAATCACGATCTCCTCATTATGGGCCGGAACAACAATGGTGATGAGGGGATAGGAGGATAATGGCTCCAAGCGATTTTTCGGCGGTTTTATATTGGTCAGTAAGAAATAAACCGCACCAAATACAATAACAAGTGTAATAATCAGTGAAAACCAAATAGAGACGATCCCAAAGATTAATAGAAAGGTACTCATCAATAATCGCGCCTCCTAAAGTAACACCAGATTCGATCTTTAATAATCAATAGACAGAGGAATAATACGATGGCAGCGATAAAAAATATTCCTGTGACAACCTTGCTTGCTTCAAAGAAATAACTGAGCAGTTGATCCATGAGTATCCCTCCTTATAAAATATATTCATTTGTCAGATCGGCTTCCGATCGACGACGTACGCGGCTGATTACTTGTTCTGCCGTCATTTCAGTCGATCCCTCAATCATTATCTCGCCAAAACGAATGACCGTATCTTGAGAATGCTCAAGATTCTTAAAGGGAAAGAGAGAAAATTGTGTTTTTGTGACGCGATTCAGCTGTTGAACAAACTTGTGACTCGCGCCATTTAGGTAAATTGGCGATAAGACGGCAAAAGTACCGTTTCCTAGATAATACTGGTCTTCCTCTGGCAAGCGGATATCACTCAATTCTTGCGCCAAAGCCTTTAATAATTGATCAGTAGCTTCATCATTCTGATATTTCAGCTGTTCAATATAATCTACTGTATAGAAGGAGACAATAAGTCCACGACCGTTATGACTATACAAATTCATGGCACATTTAAATTTCTCATAGCGTCGTTCAAATTCCTCTCGGTTGAATAACCCGGTCGTTTCATCCAGGGTGGTTAAGTATTCCCGCATACGAGGTTGAAAAGTATTTGCTCGTCGATTAAACAAAACACTATTTTTAGCGATAAGTCCTAAACTAGCGAAGATGGGAATCACCACAATCAAGTAAATCTTTTCTAGCCTCGGCATAATAATCGGGGTGTAATAAAGCAAAAACGTTCCAGTAGACATAACCAGCATTGAAAAAACTGCTACCGTGATGGTATTGCCTAAAAAACCAACAAGCAGACCTAAAAAGGCCAGCAGGGAGATGGTGACTACAGGAACAAAGCTTAATCGATCATCTAAGATCAGGTTTTGAATCAGGAAGACGGCAGCTAAAAGAATCGTCATCCATTCTACTCGAATTCGGCGTAAATATTTCATAGGTTGCTCTCCTTATTGACTGAAATCTCTTGGACGATCAGCTAATTGAAAGTAATGAGCGATCGCTTCAGTAATTCGCTCGCTGGCTTTACCGTCACCGTAGGGGTTACTGGCTTTAGCCATCTTTTCATAAGCAGTCGGATCGTCAAAGAGTTCCTTGATGGTCGTGTAGACAGTCTGGCTATCCGTTCCAACGAGCCGCAGCGTTCCAGCAGCCACGCCTTCAGGTCGTTCTGTTTGGTCGCGTAGTACCAGTACGGGAACACCTAAGGATGGGGCTTCCTCCTGTACACCGCCAGAGTCTGTCAGGATCAAATAGCTTTGCTTCGCGTAATTATGAAAATCAATCACGTCTAAAGGCTCGATCAATGAAACATTTGGTAAATGACCTAATGTTTCGTTCGCGGATTTTCGAACCGCTGGATTTTTGTGCATCGGAAAAATAAACTGTGTGTGGGTATACTCATCAGCGACTCTGCGAATGGCTTCAAAAACAGCCTTCATAGGTTCACCGAGATTTTCGCGGCGATGCATGGTGACTAAGACGATCCGCTCTTGATTCTTTGAGACTTCAGTAGGAATTTGGTAGTGTTCATCAAGGGTACTGCTCATGGCATCGATCGCAGTATTGCCAGTAATATAAATATGTTCCTCAGAATGATTTTCCATTAGCAGATTCTCTTTGCTTTTTTTGGTTGGCGCAAAGTACAGGTCCGTCAGGTCATCGGTTAATTGCCGATTCATCTCTTCTGGAAAAGGTGAATACTTGTCCCAGGTTCGTAAGCCCGCTTCCACATGTCCAATCGGAATTTGCTGATAAAAAGCACTTAAGGCTGCAGAAAAGGTCGTCGTGGTATCGCCATGAACCAGTAAAATATCTGGACGATCCTTGATTAGAATAGGGGTAAGCTTTTCTAATACCCGGCTCGTAATATCGCTTAAGGTTTGGCCTTGATGCATAATGTTTAAATCATAATCAGGAATGAGTGAAAATGAATGCAGCACTTGATCAAGCATTTCCCGATGCTGGCCAGTCACGATTATTTTGGCGTCAAAGCGGTCGTCTGCGGCTAATGTCTTTGCCAAAGGGGCCATTTTGATGGCTTCTGGTCGGGTGCCGAAAACGAGAAAAACTTTTTTCTTCATAATAAACCTCCTTGATATAGTTATAAATAATTTGATTATAATAAATATAAAATTAAATTTAATGAAATCTTACTCAGTATAGCATTCGGCCTTGTTATTTAAAATGAATACACTATGGCTGAGCGTATTAATTTTAAAATTTGTTTAGAAGTGAGCGTACTCCATTGTCTAAATGGAATAGCAGCATAAGAAAAGGCAAGAAGAATGGCTCTTCTTGCCTGTAAGTTTATTTAGCGAAAGGCGCGTTTGTCCTTCATTAGTAAAAAGACGGCAAATGCTAAAAAGATGAGGCTAAACAAGATGGTGTGGACATTAAAATAAGTGACCAATAGGCCGTTTAACAAAGCTCCCAGCATGAAGCTGAGCAAAATGATCAAGGTATCGCGAAAAGCCATTCTTTTTGCAGAATCCTGCTGGATGTAGCCTTCAAAGAAGTTGGTCGAAAGGTTTCGCAGGTTTCCTGTCATCATTAGAGACGTAAATGGTTTTCCTTTTAACCGTTGAAATTCCTGCAGCTGAGCCGCCGCTGTAATGGAAAGCAAGGCATTCGCAAGTAAGTTTGGCAAATGAGCGGAAAATAGTCCGACAATTAGCAGTAAAATGATTTCAAAGGCTAAAAACCACAGTTGCTGATTCTTGCTGATTTTGGTTTGCAGATAGCGTGCCGCCAGCGCGCCAAGCGCAAAGGCCAGGATAGGGATCAAATAATGAGGCAGCGCCCCCCAGTGACCTTGTCCTAAGTGAACGCCCAGCAAAATAAAATTCCCCGTTTGAAGTCCAGCGAACACTTCCCCATGAACTAGGTATGTATAAGCATCCAGTCCACCTGCGGTTGCCGCTAAGGCCATTCCGAATTCCAGCCGTTCATGAACTTTTTCTTCCATTTAAATTGCACCTCTTTTTTCTTCAACAGAATTCTACGACAAATAAGTAAAAACGCCAAAGGAAGTGTCTTCTGCTTGAAGCGCCCCCTGCGCTATTGCGGAATATTACATAAAAAACGCCTAACGTTTCGCTATAGTACTAGCGGTTAGGCGTTTGCTTTTTCTATTTGAATTGTCCTTTTTCCAGATGCAGCTGTTTCTCCGCGATCTTTAAGGTGCTGCTGCGGTGAGAAACGAGAACCATCGTCTTGTCCTGCAATTTTTCTTTGAAGGCGGCGAGAATGGCTTGTTCATTGACGTAATCAAGGTTGCTGGTTGGCTCGTCCAGCAAGACCAGCGGCGCGTCATAAACGAGCAGGCGAGCTAAGCCAATTCGCTGCCGTTCCCCATCGGAGATTCCGCGGGATAGCTTGCTAAGCTGTGTCTCGTAGCCTTCTGGGAGTGAAAGAATCCAGTCATGGATCGAGGCTGCTTTTGCCGCTTCTTCAATGTTTTCTTGAGAAACACTGCCACGTTTCAGAGAAATATTGTTGGCGATCGTGTCCTCAAATAAAAAGGTCGATTGCTCCATGACGCCTTCTAAATGATGAAGGGTATCCTCCTTGAGAGAGGAGAGGGGCAGGTCGTTGATCGTTATAGTTCCTTTGTCAGGGTCCCAATAGCGCATCAAAAGCTTTAGTAGTGTACTTTTTCCGCTGCCGCTTTCACCACTGATCCCGATGCTATGTCCTTGCTGCAGCGCAAAGGAAATGTCCTCCAGTACCTTCTTCTCAGTATTTGGATAGTGGAAGGCAAGGCTAGTTGCTGCCAATGTGTCGACGGATTCGACTGCTGGGCTGTTTCCTTCGAAGGTTACATAAGGTTCTTCGTGGACGAGCTGATACAAGCGCCGACCACTCGAGAAGGTTGTTAACAAGGCGTTGCCGAGATTGCCCAATGCCAAAACCGGACCAAAGGAGCTTAGACTCAGTACCACTGAAAGGACGATCGTTTCTATTGCGAGTCCCTGGCTATTGCCGTAGAAAAAGACACACAGCGTGGTTCCGATAACGATAAGTTCGCTGAACAGCTGCAACGAATTTCCTTGGAAGATGCGCCGGCGATTTTCCTGATTCAGTTTATTGCTGTCCATCGTCAGTTTGCCTAATCGTTTTTTCTCCAAATGAAACTGCGCGATGTCTTTGAGACTATTGGCGTTTTCCATGATGGTTTGACTGACTTGGACAAAGGCCTTTTTGTAGTCATCACCGATTTGAAGGTTTTTCCGATAGCTGATAAAAGGGATGATCCCACCGATTAGCAGCTGTCCAGCCAATAGGATGCCGGCCAAAGCAAAATCAAAGCTTGCGAGAAAAACAAAGGTTATCAGCGTTGTCCCTAAGGCAATGAAAACAGGGGAGATCGTATGGGCGAAAAAAACTTCCAGTGCTTCGACATCTGTTGAGATGGAGGTGATCAATTCTCCGCTGTTTTTTCCTGTTAGACGAGCAGAGCCGACCTTTCTCAAAGCGAGGAAGATTTCCTCCCGAATATGAGCCAATAACGAAAAGGCAATGTCATGGTTCTGATACTGTTCCAAATAACGAGTGATCCCTCGAACCACTCCGCAGCCAATCAAAAGAGTTAAAATCAGCGACAGGTTCACCGTATCACCAGCGATTAAACGAAGCAGGGTGAGGGTACTGATGACAGGAATCGCGACGACAGCCAAATTGCTGAGAATTCCTAATAAGATCGCTAGGATCATTTTCCCTTTGAAGGGCTTCGTGAAAGAAAGCAGCCAGCGAATCAAAACACTATCCTTCATTTTCTGTCACTCCCTTCATTTGACGAGTTTCTTCAATAAAATAGGCCTTAAAGTAGTCGGAAGTTTGTTCCAGCTCTTGGGGTGTTCCAGCTTCGACGACCGTCCCCTCTTTGAAGACATAAACACGGTCTGCCTCTAAGACGTTGTACAAACGATGGGAAACAAAGATCACGATTGCCTGCTGTGCCAGTTTTTTGAGGGTGTGAAGAATAATTTCTTCACTCTCGATATCCACCCCAGAGGTAATCTCATCAAAAATATACAGCTCAGCCGAAGTCGCTAAGGCTCGGGCTAGAATCAGCCGTTGTCGTTGACCGCCAGATAGATTCTTTCCGTTTTCTTCTAAGACTGTGTCTAATTGTTCAGGCAGCTGTCTGACAAAATCCGCCAGCTTTACTTGCTCTAGCAATTGCCATAGTTCAGTATCAGTTAGCGAGGACTTAGCCAGCAACAGGTTTTCCCGAATGCTGTCAGCGTAAAGGAAATCCTTCGTATTGACCAGCATCGCCTTTTCTAAAACTGTCGAGCGATTCAGGTCCTTCAGCTCGGTCTGGTTCCAGTGAATCCTCCCTTGATAGTCATCTAATTGATTCAGCAGCAGCTGAGCGAAGGTACTTTTTCCGGAGCCGGATTTTCCTACAAAGGCCGTAAAGGTTCCTTTTTTCAAAGTTATGGAGACAGCATTAATCGCCTGACTTTGCTGCTTTTCATAAGTGAAAGTCAGCTGCTTCACAGTGACTGTATCTAAGGATTCTGTCCACTCTTTAATGGTTCCATCGTTTTTTTCCGGCAAGGCGAGATAATCGAAAATTTTCCCACAGGAGCTGATCCCATTCATGGCCACATGGAAAAGAGAACCTAACTGCCGCATCGGCAAGAAAAATTCCGCGCCGACTAAGATAAAGAGCAACACGCCATAAACGGTCAAGTACTGTTGTTGAAAGGCGATCAGAGCCAGCCCAATTCCTAAAGCCGCACCACTGTAGGAAAAAATATCCATGATGGTAATCGAGTTTAATTGCATCGACAATAGGCTCATAGTTGCCTTGCGGAATTTTTGCGCGTCTGCCGCTAATTCCCGCTGCTTAGCATCGTCTTGGTCATAAGCCTTCAAGACACTGAGAGCACTCAAGCTTTCGTGGAAGCGAGTGCCAAGATTTGTATAGTCATCCCAGTATTTGCTCAAGATCCGCTTGGCGATCTTCATCACCGCCATGATGGTAAGAGGAATGAAGGGGACACAAATCAGCATAGCGACAGCCGGCTGCCAAGCGAGTGAAACTAAATAAGCAAACAGCATCAAAGAGGCCAATAGGCAATAAAAGAGCTGCGGCAAAAAATGCGCATAGTACATCTCCAGTTGCTCAATACCGTCACCAGCAAGCTGAGCTAAAGTCGTCGCTGGCAATTGGCGGGAAGTATTCCCTAAGCGAAAAGCCTTTTCCATCACTTGCTTACGCAACGCGACCCGCAATTCTGCGGAAGCCTGATCTGTCAGATTCGCGGATAAGCGGATAAGAATCAGTTTCCCAGCTAGAGCCAGCAGAATCAAACCAAAGGGTCGGCTTAGTTCAAGGGATAGTCCCTGCATCACTTGACTTAATAATAGGGCCAATGTCCGCCAAATATATAAAGATAGTCCCAGACCAATACAGCGAATCACCACCTGCAGGATCAGGGTCTTCTTTTTAGCAATCGCAAATAAGCGGCGATCAATCATTTGGTTCGCCCGCCTTTACCGCTGCTTTTTTCCCACGCAGGTACCAGGTCAGGCCAATCACGTGGGCAATGTAGACGATGACTAGGCAAATCCGCATCGGTGTGTTATCCACTAAAAGACCGGGAATCAGAAAGACGATAAGGATCATCAAGAACATCTTCACCATCCCAGCGTTGGTGATCTTCTTTTTAACGATGGGTTCCTCCACCGCTCGCTTATAAAAAGAAGAATGGATAAATTTGTTGTAATATTTATCTGAACTACGCAGCCAAAAGAAGGCTGTCAGTAAATAAAAGACCGTAGTCGGTAAGAAGGGAAGAAAAATACCCAAGGTTCCTAGTGCAAAGGTAATCGCACCAAGAGAAAAATAAATGATTTTTTTCACATGTATGACCTCCAATGAATGAATTAAAAGAAAGAGCTTACCAGCCTATCTTATGCTAAATGAAAATGATTATCAATCTCTTCTCAGCGTTCTTTTATCCAAAAATAAAAATAATTGTCGATCTTTTGGGAAACAAGAGATCAGCGTTTAACAAAACGCTAGAATGACAAGCACGACAGTAGACGGAATCGTTTTTCATTTCTCCAGCCAAAAAGCGTCGAATCAACGAACTATTTCCATCTTTAGTAAAGTGGCGTAAGATATTTTATGTAGAAGAAAGTCGTAACGTCGTCAAAGTCACTTGTCTGTTGTAGATCAATCGAAAAGGGGTTAGATTGTGAAGAAGTTTTTAAGGTGGAGCGTCGTTGTTCTGTTTTTTCTGCTTAGCGGCTGTGGCGGGAAAGAGGCAGACAAAAACGCAAAGGGTGCATCTTCAGAGAGAACTGCCGAGTCAACTAAGGCAAAGGAAGAGGCACAGGTACAGCTGAATTTTTCAGCAGTGGGCGATAATTTGATTCATGATTTCATTTATGACCATTTGAGGCAGCTGGATGGCACGTATCGATTTGATGAAATGTATGAACCCACGCAATATTTGAATAAGGATCGAGATATAGCCTACATCAATCTGGAGACGATCTGTGGGGGAGAAGAACTGGGATTATCTGGTTATCCCACCTTCAATGGTCCAACACAGGTGTTGGATTCGCTGCATAAGGCTGGCTACAACTGGCTATCTGCTGCCAGCAACCACACCATGGATAAAGGAGAAGAAGGAATCGTTAAACAGCTGGAGTATCTGGAGAGATACCCAGACATTACGGTGACAGGATCGCAAAAATCTCCTGAAGCGAAGCGCCTGCAGGTGAAGGAAATCAAAGGTGTCAAGGTCGGCTTGATGTCCTATACCTTCGGCTTAAACGGTATTCCGCTGCCGGAAGGCAAGGAATATCTGGTCAATCTGATTGATGAAGAGCAGATAAAGAGGGACATGCAGGAATTGAACACGCAAAGTGATGTCCAAATCGTCAGTATGCATTGGGGTGAAGAATATCAATTTGTTCCGAATGAAACACAGACGCAACTCGCTCAGCTCTTAAGCGATGCCGGGGTCGATGTAATCGTTGGCGGTCATCCTCATGTGATTCAGCCGATGGATTATTTGACGGGTGAAGCAGGCAATCAAACCTTAGTCATGTATTCTTTAGGGAACTTTATTTCCTCCCAAGCGGAAAATGACCGAATGCTTGGCGGCATGGGACGCTGGACCATCGATTACGATAAAAAGAAGAAAGACATCAAATTTGAACAGGTCGAATTTTGGCCGACGATCACCTATATCGGCGATAATTACCAAACCTATAAGACCTATGCGCTGAAAGATTACACGGATGAGCTGGCGGCTCAGCATATGATCCATGTCAATCAGGGACAAGATTTGTCGCGGAATTATTTTATCGAACGAACAAAGCAGATCATGAACGATAAAGTAAAAATCGTTTATTAAAAAGACCGCAAGTCAAATCAAGCGACAGAGTTCTCTGCTTTCTATAATAAATGTAGGGTAGTCGAAACGGGGTGAACAGGATGTATGAATGGCAGCGGCAGATTCAGCAGATCGTGGATGAGATCGATCAGTGCATCAAAAGCTATAATGACGAGGCATTGACACTGCGAAGACTTTCCCGCAAACTGGGGTATTCGGAGTTTTATACGACACGAAAATTCAAAGAAATTTCCGGCATGGCTTTTCGCGAGTATTTGCGCCAGCGAAAATTGGCCTTTGCTTTAAAGGAAGTTCGGGACAACCAGAAAAGTCTTTTGGATATCGCCTTTGATTATGGATTCTCTTCACATGAAGCCTTTACTCGCGCATTCAAACAGATGTACGGCGTGGCGCCTAGCGAGTATCGCAGATGTCCGAAGCCTGTTGTACTGCGAACAAGGATCAGCCCTTTTGACCGCTACTTTTTAGGATTGGGAGAGATTGGCATGGTGAAATCAACCAATGAGATCAAAACGTATTTTGTGACGATTCCGGACCACAAGTTTTTACACATCAAAAATACTCAAAGCAACGGCTACTGGGACTTCTGGCAGAAGCAAAGTCAGATTCCCGGGAAAGACTGCGACACGATCAGCGGTCTATTAGACAGCATCAAAGGGAAATTAGACGATAACGGCGGCAGTAAAACAGACAGCAGCAGTGGACAAGTGATGGCGTACATCAGTGATCCAGAGGGGCGTTTGTGTGATTGGGGCTTCTTGCGATCAGAATGCTACGGGGCACGTCTGCCGGCAGAGTATCAAGGAGAGGTACCTGAGCAGATGCTTTTGATGGATGTACCAGAAGCGGAATACCTGGTCTTTGAACACGGCCCGTTTGATTACGAACAGGAAAATCGCAGTGTGGAGGAAAAAGTGGAAGAAGCGATGGCGCACTTTGACTTCTCTGAGACAGACTATAGCTACGATACTACGCCGGGCAGGGTGATCTACTTTTACCATGATCCAGAACGCTTTTGGAAATATGTGCGACCAGTCAAAAAAATATAAGGAAAAACAGCGGCATTGATCAAACATCGATGCCGCTGTTTTTAGTTGTAAGAAATGAAAATAAATGTATCTATCGATCAAAAAACGCATCAACAATTTTTAGTGAAGTTCTGGCCATAGACCTTTATTGGCTTCATACAATTCGTCTAAAACTTTTTTCCCAACAGTATAATTAGGGATGGTTTTATTTAATAGGACTGCTTCTAATGCTGTTTGATATGAGCCAGACAAGGCAGCGTCTACCGTCAGTTTTTCATAAGCTTTTTGCATCTCCATCAACCCTTTTTGCATAGTAGGTATCTCACCGATGTTGATGGTTTCTGCCCCCATTGATCCTACGTACGCAGGTGTTTCTACAACTGCTTCTGGATCAAAGTTAGAGATGGCCCCATGATTCTTTTTGTTTACAGTAAAACGTTCTCTTGTATTATGGATGATTGCATAAGCAATATCCACGATATAATTTCCATGTACGCCTGCATGCAGAGAAGAATCTTTTGCCGAACCTGCTGCGATTACTCGGCGGCACTCATCATAGATACGTTTTTCTCTTCCTTGCATAACGAAATCTCCACGAGTGAAGGATGGGTCATCATGAGCCACCATTTCATCAGGTGTCAAATAATACTGCAGGTAGCAATTAGGGAAATATTCTGGGAAACGTTTGAATAGACTGACCATTTGTTTGTACGTATCAATCCAATATTGATCTCCCTCAGTTTCGTCATTCGACATTAACAAGGTATCTATTTTTCCACTAAGGACATCTTCTCGAAGCTGAGGCAATAGATCCTTTCCTGTTTCATCAATGACATTGGTCCACCAGCCGAAATGATTTAAACCGAAATACTTGAAAGTAAGATCCTGCAGATCTTTATTGAAATATTTTGCGATTGCACCTTCAATTGAGATAGGCATATCACAAATACACAAAACGTTTGCGTCAGGGAATTCCCGATAGATCGCTTCTGATAAGATCGCTTCCGGGTTGGTATAATTGAGTATCCAAGCATTTGGACAGATTTGCTTCACCTTACGAATAATTTCCAGTATTGCTGGAATGACTCTCATGGCAAAAGAAAATCCTCCAAGACCGCAAGTTTCTTGACCGACCACACCATTGTTTAAACAAATTTTTTCATCGATTGCTCGCTGTTTGTTCAAACCCGGACGAATCTGCATGAATAAGAAATCTGCTCCCTGTAATGCTTCATCAAGATCTGTGGTATAGGAAACAGTTACTTTAGATCCTGTTTCTGCATAATACATTTTCGTATATTGTCCTAATAAGGAAACACGTTCAGCATCGTTATCATACAAAACTAATTCCTTAAGATGAAGTTCTTCGGCACGCTTTCTCAAAACTTCTAAAATTCCAGGTGATTGAGTGGAGCCTCCGCCGATCATTACAAACTTGTTGCTCATTGATTCATTCCTCCAATAATTCTACTAATTCTTTATTATGCTTTTGTTGCTTTTAGTTGAGACATGTAAGCTTCAACTTTTTCTCGTTCTTCTTCTACCCCTACACCGATAATGATTTGGATATGTTTACCTTTATCAACGATTCCAGAGGCTTTGACCTTTTCTTTCAAAATGGACATGTTCACTTTTGTCTCATCTTTGACGTCAACACGAAGTCGGGTGTAGCAATTGATGATGTTTTCAATATTGTCAGCACCACCTAAACCTGCTACGATATTTTGTATTTGTGGCTCAAATTCCGAATTTTCATCAATAACATCTACAGTAGAATCGATAGAAGCGGCATCCATTGTTTGATCCTCTGCCGATTTCTTTTCTCTTCCTAAAGTTGGGATGTTTAAACGAATAATCAACGTTTTGAAGACGAAATATTCAAGTAATGCTGTAGCTGCGATTACAATAGGCAACAGATATTGATGCCCTAACGAGCTAGGGAATGCAAAACTATTTATAATCATATTGATCCCAGTATCAAATTGAATATTGATTCCGACAATGTTTGTGATAAATAGCGTCAAACCGTATACAACAGAATGAGCTAACCAAAGTACAGGAGATAAGAATAAGAATAGAAATTCTAACGGTTCAGTAACTCCCGCTAAAAATGCAGTAGTGACAGTAGGAATCAAAATTGCTGCGACTTTTTTACGGTTCTCTGGTCGAGACGTTTTCCAGATGGCAAACGCAATACCAATTGGTAATGAAATGGACCCTAGATTAGATAGGTAACCAATAGAAGGATGCATAGTAGTAATTTGACTAGCATTGCCTAATTCAGCTAACCAGATGTTAAATGCTCCATTGTACATTTGGCCAGCGATCTCTGCAGACCCTCCCAGTGGAGTATAAAAAATTGGCATCCATAAGAAATGATGCAAACCTAATGGCAATAACATCCGATTCAAGAATCCATAGAAGAAGAACCCAGCCGCCCCAGCGGTTGTAGTTGTTTTAACTACAGATTCTACTCCAGCATTGATGATCGGCCATACATAAGTGATCCCAATAGCGAATAAAATAGTAGCGAATACGATCAAGATGTAAACGGATTTCGTACCTGAATAAGGAGAAAGATATTTGTGCAGTTTAATTTCTCCAAATTTATTCACCATAAAACCAACAAACACACCTAAAAGAATACCTAAAAACACACCCATATCGGTTACTTGAATACCGAAAACCATTCCTTGACCAGTACCGTAAAGCCCTTGTTCTCCAGCCTTTGCTAGTCGATCAGTCAGAGTCAACCAAGCATTGTTTGCATACAAAAAGATGAGATAGGTAACAATACCAAGTATGGCAGCATCTGTTTTATATTTTGGTTTTGCTAATGCTGCAGCAATTCCGACACAAAAAATGGCGCTTAATTGACCAATCATCCCTCCAGAAAGAATATTGAAGACAAAATTTCCGACCTCTTTTGAAAAGGAAGGCATAACTTCCAGTTTTAAGATTGCACATACAGAGAGGATGATCCCGGTTACCGCCATGAACATAACTGGTTGAATAATGGCTTTAGAAAAGGTACTTGCTGATTTCATAAACTTTTCTTTCATTTGTTGTTCACCTCTATTTTTTTCTTTTTCATTTTTTAACTGACAGGAATTCGTATGTCACCGTAATGACAAGTTTCTATTTTGTTCTGAATGAAGAGCTCTTTCATTTGAGGATCACATAATAGTGCTACTTCTCTTGTTCGTTGAATATTAAAAGAGGAGTGGAAATACAAGTGCTCATCAACGAAAGCTGGATGGACCATCAATTCGGTTATTTGTTCGTCCGCCACTTGGTTCAAGACCGATTGAATCTCTTCAAAACATTGTTTACGGTTGGATTCTAATGGAGTTGTGAGATCACGAATATGCTTATGGTTCATAAGATCTAAAAAGCCAGTAATACATTTTTGATGAGGCAAAGCGACTTGTTCTTCTAACCCATAAGCATTTCTAAAACACAGTTGATACTTTTCCGCAATTTTTTTAGTAATTTCTTGATTTTCCGGAAATGTATGAACATGATGATGACTGTCAAGGTGTGTTAGTTCCAGACCCTGTTCTAATAGGTAATCAATTTGACTAGACCATTCTTCAAAAATCTCTTGTTCATCCATGTTTGATCGATTTGTTTTATATTCCTTCAATCCGAAGAAATTTCCATCTTCCTTCACTAAAGTAGAACGTTCGTACAAAGGCGCGCCGCATGTCAAAACTAAATGTCCACCAACACCGAATGAAGGATTTTCTTTGGCCAATTCAATCGCTTCATCACAGCCGGGCATATTTGCCATCAATGTTGCTGATGTTAAAACTCCTTTTTTAAAAGAGTTGATGATCCCTAGGTTCACAGCTGTTGAATACCCAAAATCATCGGCATTGATAATAACTTTTTTCATATTTAAACCTCGCTTATTAAAGAAATTACTTTCATACAATTGTATTTGCTTTCTTTATGCTCGTAGTATAGTATAAATAGAGAGCGCATACAACGCTTGTAAATAAGGTTGGTTTCGCTTTCTATAAATGAAATTACTTTCACGGAGGACCAGGAATGGTGAAGATTTATTACTTCAATCGTCTTTTTCCAAATAATCATCTTCGACAAGATGACGAAAAAATAATAGAAAGTATCATTGAAGAAATTGAAAATGGACTCACTGTAAGCATCAAAGCAGTTGCCGAAAAAAATTATACTTCGCAGTCTTCCATCAGTCGATTAGCTAAGCGAGCAGGATTTAATAATTTTAAAGAATTGATTTTCTTTTTAACCAATACATTTTCTGTGAGTTCATCGAATCAATTAGATTCGCTGCCTTTTGTTTCCGCAAATCAGGAATGGGATAGAATAGACGAATGTTTTACAAATGCTTTTTCTACAAAGAAAATCTATTTATTTGGCGAAGGATTTTGTCAATTTCTAGTAGAGTATACGTATAGAAAGTTACTTTTGAAAAAAATCTATGCGATAGATTTAGAAGGTGTAGAGATAAAATTAGTATCTGACGAAACCCCGCATACGTTGATTACCTTCTCGCAATCGGGTGAAAATAAACGTGGCCTGATTAAAATGAAAGAATGCAAAGAGTATGGGGGTACAGTGATTGCATTGACTGCAACAGAAGGCAGTAGTTATGTGAGAGAGAGTGATCTTTCTTTCATTGTCGAACGAGGCGCAACTGGAGTCGATCAGGAAAATCAGAATTTGAATTATTTTTACGGAAATTCCCTCAATTTAATTGAATACTTGATTGATCGATGTACACAAAAAAAGTAAGCTCTCATTGTAGAGCTTACTTTTTTTATAGGAGTTATTCTAACGACCATTGACTGCTCCAAGCACCTTGGTGTATTGGTCCGTATTCTAGGTAACCAAGATTATTTTCAATGTGGATCACTTGATCGGGTTTCCAACGATTGATAAAGCGGGAGTACCCATTTATGGTTTCTTTCTTCCATTGGCCACTATAAGCAGTTTCTTGCAAATGACTATGTTCGACAAAGCCTTTTTGATTTTCTACATGTAGAATCTCTCCGGTTTCAACGTTTTTGATCAAGAAGTACTCTCCTTTGGGAACAAGTTGCCATTGAGCGTTCTCTCCAGCGGAATCAGATAAGCTGACTTTTTCAGAAGTAGTATCTAAGTGAATAAACTTTCCTGTTTCATGGTTTTTTAGAGATTGCTTAGGAAGCTCATAGCCCTCATTTTTTTTGTACACTCGAACATAATCAATCGCCCATTCTTTAGGAAAAACGTCATTGTGTTTTCCTGATCCTGAGTCCGTATAGATATTTAGTATCATGCCCATGGGATAATCGGGTGCTTGATTAATGGTTCTGAATAATTTTCCATCAAAATAGAATTTTAAAGAACCAGGTTGCCAATCCAACGCATAAGTATGGTAGTCATTAGTAAGACTATCTAAACCAACTTCACCAGGAACAACAGCTTCTGATCCTCCTAAAGTAGACGTGGTACTATCTGTCCACGAAGTAGAAAAGAAGGGGTCGTTCCAGCCAAAGGTACAAGCCTGCCATAACCCTTTGAGTCTATTTTCTTCCGTTACTCCCTTGGTGCCTACAGGTCTTTCCACATTCTCACTATAGTCGAAGAATGTTTCAATGATGTCTATTTCTCCAGTTTCTTTTGAGTTTGCCCAATCATTTGTATCATTTTGCATACCCACAAGCCACCATGCTTGGTGACCGCCTCCCAGTGATTTACTTAATTTTGCTCGAATTTCAAAATAGCCGTAAGTAGTCGCGTATCCGCCAGTTTCAGCATCTCCGAGCATTTCTTCTTCTTTTGGAATAGGGGACATCAGCTTGTCCGTGTTCGCAAAATTATGAATCCAATTCTTATTGAAGGATTGAATAGCACTTGATTTCACACCATTGGTCCCGTACCCATAATTGTCTTTATCAAGAGTGGGTGCCCACGGTTTTTGATCTTCTTCAATAGATTCAATCAAGGCACCGTTCTCGAAACGATAATTTGCCTTCGCATCTGCTGGATTATCTGCCCAATGTTCTAAGTAACGATCTGTCCATTTACTTTGGTCTAGCTCAGGACCATTGAATTCGTCATAAAAATCTAAACGATACCCCTCTTTTTCAGGAATAACTTCTGCGGCATCGGCTGTCATCCCGACTCCAAGTAAAGCAGTAGAAACAACTAAACTATAAAACAACTTGTTCATTTTAGTAACCCCTTTCATAATTAGCTGTTTTCAAAGTACCATGTTCTAATAATTTAGAGGTTAAATAACGAATGTTTTGGTTCTGTTTTCAAAATAAGGAACTACTTTCAGTCAAAATAACAGCTATCACGTCGGATTCGAAAATAGGTTTCATTTTGACAAAGTACACCTAAACACCAAAATGGTTTTAGTTCCTGATCATGCAGGTTTTAACGAGTACATCAATCCAATACAGAGGATGAATCACTATTTGATCGTGTATTGGATTGTTAATAAGAAAGAAGTTGCTTTGATTTTTTATCAGGGCTGTTTCTCTATTCGCTTTTTACTTACAAGCCAAGCATTCTTCCTCCAGCTTTCCTTCGTTCCGTTGGTTATAGTCGGCCCCCCATTGATGCAGCACCTTAAGAACGGATTTCAGTGAATAGCCATAATCTGTGATTCGATAGCTGACCATCAACGGCTTTTCTTGAAGGACCTGACGCTTGATCAATTGGTCATTTTCTAAATCCTTTAATTGCAGAGAAAGCATTCTTCGGGTGATCCCCGGAATTTTCCGTTGCAGCTCACTATAGCGATGCTCGCCTTCAAAAATTAGATGATACAATATGACGCTTTTCCATCTACCGGAGATTAATTGCAGCGTGGATTCAACGGGACAGCCCGTTTCACAATTATAAATTTTTCTTTCCATAATTAATATCCTCCTACTTATAAGAGAGACTGACGTCCAATTTTACTAGTCTCTTTTTATCACAGACGGATACTGGCGTCTATCATTTCATCTTTCCTTGTTATTGAGAAGGAGGTATAAAAAAATTCCCTAATTTACATATGTAGACGATAGGCTTATGCTAGATCTGCAAATCAATTACTAATTTTGATTTCCTAAAAAAACAGATAAGGGAGAATGACCAATGGATAAAAGAAATGAAATTTTGAATGCGCACAAACGCCGCTTTGCAACAAAAGCCTTCGATCCAACGAAGAAAATCGCTGATGAGGATTGGGCAACGATTCTTGAAGCAGGCCGCCTATCACCAAGCTCTTTTGGGTACGAGCCTTGGAAGTTTTTGTTAGTGGAAAATCAGCAGGTTAAAGAGGATTTGCAGGACATCGCTTGGGGAGCACGCAATAGCTTGAATGGCGCGAGTCACTTCTTGATCGTGTTGGCTAGAAAGAATTTGACAGGCGATAGTGCCCATGTAAAGCACATGGTGGAAGACGTTTTCGGTGTGCCTTATTCCGAATCTTCTCCTCAGACAATTTTCTTTGACAACTTCCAGAAAAAAGATTTTAATTTAAGCACGGAACGTGAGCTGTTTGATTGGGCATCGAAGCAGACGTATATCGCTTTAGCGAATATGATGACGACTGCTGCCTATCTGGATATTGATAGCTGTCCGATTGAAGGGTTCAATAAAGATGCCGTTGAACACTATTTGTCTGAAAAGGGCTATGTTGATCTAGCGGAATTTGGTGTTTCTTATATGGTTGGTTTTGGCTATAAAGACCAAGTGCAGCCAGAGAAAAAACGTCAAAGCTTATCAGATATCTATCAAGTGATTCAATAGTGTCGAATCTTAGGAGGTCAATGAGTATGTCTGAAGAAAAAAAGATCCATGCAATTGGTTTTTTTGAAGGATTGCCAATCGACGATCCCAATAGTTTTATCGATACGCTGGAAGAAATGCCCAAAGCAGTTGGAAGAGATCTGCTGATTAAGGTGGAAGCTGTATCTGTTAATCCAGTAGACACGAAATTACGTCAAACGGCCCGTAAGAGCAATGCCCTTAGAGTCTTAGGCTTTGATGCAGTCGGCGAGGTTGCAGCGGTAGGAAATGAGGTCGAAAACTTCAAAGTCGGAGACCAAGTCTTTTATGCAGGAACTACGTCGCGCCGCGGAAGCAATCAAGAATATCAAATAGTCGACGAACGAATTGTTGCCCTTGCGCCTGAAAAGCTTTCTACAGAAGAAGCGGCCGCACTGCCACTAACGTCGTTGACTGCCTATGAATTGCTATTCGACAAATTCAATATTGTACCAGAAAAGGATTCCGCCAAAGGAAAGTCCATCTTAGTCATAAACGGTGCTGGCGGCGTAGGCTCTGTTCTCAATCAATTAGCGAAATGGGCTGGCTTAGAGGTGTTCGCCACCTCCAATCCGAAAAACTTTGACTGGTTGGCGAAGGTCGGTGTCGATCATCCGTTAGACTATCATCAAGATCTTAAAGCACAGCTTAGAGAAATCGGGACAGAAACCTTTGATTACATTGCTGTTTTATTCGATATTACAAAATATCTCGACACGATCAAAACAATGATCAATCCATTTGGTCATGTAGGAACGATCGTAGGGATTAAGGAACCCTTAGAGCTTGCGGAATGGAAGAACAAATCCGTTTCGTTTGATTGGGAGTATATGTTCGCCAAGACGGACTATGGCTATGACCTTGAATCCCAAGGACAAGCTTTGAAGACGATCGCAAAATTAGCCGATGACGGAATATTGATTCCCACCGTCAGCAAAATCTATGACACAGGAATCAATGCCGATAACTTAAAACGTGCCACGAAGGATGTCGAATCAGGACATATGCTAGGGAAAGTGGTTATCAGCGGAGGCTTTTAAAAAGGAAGAGTGGAGTTGTGGCAGAAGTCTTGTCGCAACTCCATTTTCATATTACGTGAGATTATTCTTTATTTTTTAGCTGGTAAGTCGCATAGTTGTTACCCCTATAATTATCGTAATTACTGTGATTACATGGTATAATAAACGAGAGAAAAGCAGGCAGGTGATTACTATGGATACAGTAAAAACACGCAAACAAGGAAATGCTGTGATGGTAACCTTAGCAAGTAAATTTGAGGTACCAGCAGGGAAGACCTACTATATTTTTCAAGAAGCTGACGGTACTATTTTATTGATCCCTAAAGTGGAGGATTATTTTGCACAAGCGAAAGCCAATGAATTTATTGATCCCGAAGATGAATTAGCTAGTAACTTTAAAGTGGAAAGCAGGCAACTCGATGAATAGTATCAAGCAAGGAACGATCATTTATATTGATTTTGATCCATCGAAGGGCAGCGAGATAAAGAAGCGAAGACCGGCTGTAGTAATCAGCAGAGATGAATACAGTCTATCGTCAAACTTAATTATCGTATGTCCGATTACTAGCACGGATAAAAAACGCCCTTACTTTGTTGAAATCGACAATGATGCTTTGAAAAAAGGGAGTATGGTCAATGCAAAACAAGTGTATACGCTTGTTTTTACTGAACGTGGAGGCAGGAATATTGAGATACTAGGTGAAGTATCCACAAGAGAATTTATCAATATTGCCCAACACGTGCAGATGAATTTTAATTTTCCAGTCTAATGCTTAGTTACGAATCATTAAAAAAGTTGTCAGCCACTCACTTAGAGTTAAAAAATCACTGAACATATTCCCACTTTAAAAGAGCCTTGAATGCTCTTTTTTTTTGCGTATTTATATCAAAAAACGCAGCCTAAAGGTAGGCTGCGTTTGAAGGATCAAAAGTTTATTTTCTACTTAATGTCCCCTTTAAAAACTCTTCATCATTGGGGTCGCCTGAACCTCGTTGGTTTTTATCCAAAGAAGCGATGAGAGTCATTTCTTCATCTGTTAAGGTGAAATCAAAGACATCGATATTTTGTGCGATCCGTTCTGCATGGACTGATTTTGGAATCACGATGATTTCTCGTTGCAAGTGCCAGCGTAGGATCACTTGCGCGACTGACTTGTTGTGGGCTTCAGCGATTTTCACTAATGCAGGATCGTCCAGAACATTGCTCTTGCCTTGTCCAAGAGGGCCCCAAGCTTCATGTGCGATATCCAAGCTCTTCAAGTAATCATTCATTTCTTTTTGCTGGAAATAAGGATGTGTTTCAATTTGGTCAACGGTTGGCTTAACTTTAGCACTTGCCAATAATTTTTCCATATGAGGTTTTTCAAAGTTTGATACCCCGATGGATTTGATTAAGCCGTCGTTGTACAAGCTTTCCATTGCCCGCCATTTTTCAGTATAGCCTTCACTTGGCCAGTGAATCAAATATAGATCCAAATACTCTGTTTGAAGCTTTTTCAAGGACTCGTGGAAGGCGGCGATCGTTTCATCATAGGTCGTATTGCTGTTCCATACTTTTGACGTAATAAATAGGTCTTCACGTTTTACATCACTTTCAGCCAATGCTTCACCAAGCCATGCTTCGTTGTGGTAAATAGTTGCCGTGTCAAAGTGACGGTAGCCGTCCTTCAAGGCCACAACTACTGAACGCTTCAAGTCATCGGCATTTTGAACCTTGAAAACACCTAGACCTAGCTGAGGAATCAGCTGACCGTTGTTTAGTTTCAATTGTTCCATTAAGAAAACCTCCTAAATAGTCTATATCTAAGTATAACGCTGTCAGAACAATACTGTAACTATTATGCTTTATTGTCTAGAAGTAATTATGTCTGATACAAGCTTTTTTGCATTAATTCAAAAAGTGAATTTTTTAATTTTTTTTAGAAATATTTATTTTTTACTATAGGTAGAATTGAAAAAGTGACGAAAGTTATAATAAATGTGTTCAGATTCTCAAAAAAGAGTGGGGTAGTGCGATGAAAAAAACTAGTAAAAATCGTATACGTGACCATGTAGAGGAAAAGTATCGCGCGAAGATGTACAGGGTGTGGAAACAGACATTTGCCAAAGGCCTGCCGTTACTTGTTTTATTGCTAGGCTGCACATTGTTTTTTTGTCCGGATAATGCACGAGGAACTGTCTGGCAAGCCAACTCGATTGAAACCATTAGGACCAAATTAAAAGCAGGACAGAATTCGTATACCTTTGAGGAAGGAGATACCTTTTATAATATCGGTCTCGCAGTGAATGTAAAATGGCAAACGTTGATGGCGTTGAACGGCTTTGAAGAAGGTAGTCAGTATACGGTCCCTGTTGGAACGACGATCACCTTTGATGGCTCTAAGATTACGGTGACAGATCAAAATGGAAGCGTTATCTCAGAAAAGGAACTCGGTGAAGAAGATAAGCTCGATCCGTCTAAGCCTTTTGCAAATCAACCATCAGATACAGATAAGCAAGCCGCTCAAGTAAGTGGGACCGAAAATAAAACGACCACAGCTAAAAGAGCTGTACAAACGACGGGGGTTAACGAGCAAGCAAAGCAAACAGAAGCACCGATCGATAAAAAACAAGCCGAAAAAGAAAAGCAAGCGGCAGAAGCAGCGAAGGAACAAGCTGAAAAAGAACGGCAGGAAGCGGAGCGATTAAAACAAGCAGCAGAACAGAAATTAACAGAGGCGTTAAACAAAGAAAATAGTCTATCCTATGCAGAATTGCAGACAAAACAAGCCGCGGCAACGGCCAAAGTGACCGAAGCACAGGCGAAATATGATGGACTTACAGCTCAACTCACGGGTGTAGAACAAAAGGTCCTTGCGGCAACGACCGCTCAACAAGCCGCTCAGGTCGCTTTAACAACCGCTCAAGGAACCATCAGTCAAGCAACGACAAATTATGGGAACGCACAGCAACGAGTGATAGAGGTTAGCGGACAAATCTCTGTTTTACAGAGCCAAGCTGGAGAAGATGCGAATATTCAGGCGCAACTCGCGCAATTGCAGCAGCAGCTTTCAACGGCACAAGGAGAGTTAGACACCTATGGTTCGCAGTTAGCGGCGGCGCAGCAGGCAGTGGCTGAAGCACAGGCAGCCTATGATGCAGCCGCAACCGCTCTAAATGCAGCAATTGCTGAAAAGGCAGCGATCGAAGCGGCTATTGGACAAGCGCAAACGACATTAGTGGCAGCCCAACAAGAATTAGCCAATTTGCCTAGTCTATCAACGGCGGCAACCAGTGACGAGGCAAAGAAAATCCAAGCAGAATTGGCACAATATTCGAAGCGTATTTCCACCCTAGATAAAAAAATTATTGAGCTGGCCAGTAAGATACAGACGCTCAACGAACGCATTGTAGAATTGGATCAGCTTATCGAAGGTATCACTACAGTGGCAAACAAAGTCGAAGCAGATGGAAAAGAAGCAAATAATTCTGCGTCAGAGGCCAATCAGAATGCAGACAAAGCAAACGACACGGCAGACGAAGTTGAAAACAATTTACCTCATATTCCAACTAACGAGGACAAATTTGTAACAGTCATGATCGATGAAGCAGGAAACGTACTTACAGATACGGAAGGCTATGTGAAAGTTTTTGAATCTGAACCCGTAAAAACAGTGGAGACTCTTGCCAATGGCGATACAATCACGACCTACACAACCACAGTGACCTATCACAAAATAGTCAATACCGATGAAGAAGTAACCATCAATATCGATGAAGCGGGGAATGTTCTGACCAGCTTAGAGGGCTACTTCAAAATCCACGAATCTGAACCAGTAAAAACAATTGAAATACTTGTCAATGGGGATACGATTACGACCTATACGACGACCGTAACGTACCACAAAATTCAGAACGAGAATAAATTTGTAATAAAAAATGTGGATGAAGCGGGGATAGAATTAACCGATCTGACAGGTTACGAAAAAGTAAGCGAATCTGAACCAGTGAAAAGCGTAGAAGAGTTAGCGAATGGAGATACGATCACCACTTATACAACGACCGTAACTTATAAGAAAGTCTCAACCAAGGACCCGATCATCGAAGCCATCAAACCAGCAAATGATCCCGTGATCAAAGCAATTAGAGAACAAGTAGAGACAGATGATACCAGAGTCACGCTTGAACAGGCAGATCAATTAGTCAATGTTGCCTTCTCTAAAGAAGTAGCGAAGCATTTTGAGAAGCTGGTTCAGGAAGAGCAAGAAAAGTATGGCGAGACCAAAATCAACAATACAAAAGATGAGGCCGCGTACCGTGAAATCGCGGAGCGCGCGGTAGAAGTCATGTATAAATTTAATCATGCGCGTCCGACCAATCTGGCGAGCGAAGAAACCTATGTAGTCGATCGCGAAGTCGGATCAGAAAAAATGGGCTTCTGGAGCGAAAACATTTCCCAGACCTCCGTCAGAAAATCTGAGGTGAATGATGATTCGGTACTCATGGCGCAATTGATTGCTCAACGAATGTTCAATCAATACATTGAAAGTGAGCGAGAAGCCGGAAGGGCCGGGGACTATGTCAACGGTGGACACTACATGAATATCATCCAATCAGGTCATTCAGACATGGTACTCGCTGTGTTTATTGTTGAGGATGAGGAGGATCCAGGCTACTATAGAATTTCGACGACTGTCAGCACAGGATTCGTTTCGATTGTAAAATAGAAAAAGTGAAGTGCCCATAAATTCGTTAGGGCACTTCACTTTTTTATTCGAAAATAAATAGGTCTGTAACGGGGGTATCGACGACCTTCGCAATATCTAACGCAAGCTTTAGGGAAGGATTGTATTGTGCTTTTTCCAGCCGCATAATTGTCTCCCTGCGAACACCCACCAAGTCCGCCAGCTGCTCCTGCGTCAACCCTTTTAACGTCCGATATTTTTTTAAGTGTGATTCGAATTTTACATTCATTTAACCAGCCTCAGTTTCAAATCGGTATAAGAAATATTTACTAAGAAATAAAACAATACCATAGATTAACGACATTGAGCTTAACATAAAAATCGCACACCATTCAAGATTCCAGGCTAACATTCCGCCGCCGATCAGCCAGATAGTCAAGAACAACAAAATGAAGCCGATTTTGTAAGCCTTCAGTTCCGCCCGCTTTTCATTTTCCTCGTAAAGCTCATCCTTCAAGGTGTCCGATAATTTGCCCTCGAAATAGAAGCCAAAAAAGCCAAAGAAAACAAACGCGAAGCAAGGATAAATGATGCCAAACCGCCAATACGTCCAAAAACCAAGAAACCCTAGAAAACCAGCAAAGCCGCAAAGTCCCAGCATCGGGTGAATATTTCTTGTTCGATTCTTTTCCACGGTCTTATTGCGCCATACGACTTTGAAAAGGACAGCTACTAAATACAACACATAAAAAATGACTAGGAACAAAGCAATCCACATAGGTAAATCCTTCATACGAAAGACATATTCAGATACGTCCGTCGGTTCTACTAAACGACTTTCATTATATACGACTGAATGAAACACAGCCAATGCTAAAACAACCATACATCCAATTCCCAACAGTATTAAATTTTTAATCTTTTTCTTTGTCATCTAAAAGCTCCTCCTATGATACATATTTATCACTTTGTGAGATAAATATATCACATAGAAAAAGAAAATCAATAGAAAAGTGATAAATAAATCACTTTTTTATCGAAACCAGTGCAAACGAAAATAGAGGATAGAAGCAGCCAGCGCTGTTTCTATCCTCTATGTATGTTGATTATCTCCAACCTAATTCAGGAGCAACATCTTTTACGATAGTATCTAATAAATGAATATTGTAGTCGACGCCTAATGTATTAGGGATCGTAACAAGTACCGTATCCGCTTCTTTGATTGCTTCATCCTCTGCCAATTCTTTAGCAATCTTATCAGGTTCGCCGGCAAAGGTCTTCCCGAAGATCGTTGGGTTTTGATGGTAAGCAAGGAAACCAACTTGATCGTAGTTTGCATCGTCGCCTTGATGCCCGAATAATTGGCGGTCAAGATCAGTCGTGATCGGTTGAATCGAACGTGTTACCAATGTACGCGGTTCAAAGTCATGACCCGCTTCTTTCCACGCTTCCTTGTATGCACGCAATTGTTTCGCCTGTTGAATATGGAAAGGCTCATTCGTTTCATAGTTTACCAAGGTAGAAGATTGCAGGTTCATTCCGTGTTGTGCTGCCCAGATCGCGGTTTGGGTTGAACCAGCACCCCACCAGATACGTTGACGTAAGCCTTCTGAGTAAGGTTCCAAGCGCAATTTTCCTGGTGCTTGTGGAAACATTGGTTGTGGATTCTGTTCAGCGAAACGTTCGCCTTCAAGCAGCTTCAAAAATTCCAACGTCCGTTCACGAGTGATGTCTTTGATTTCTTCTTCGCTATAGTCGTAGCCGAAATATTTCCAGCCATCCAGCACTTGTTCAGGTGAGCCACGGCCCACGCCTAATTCCACTCTTCCTTGGGTAATAATATCTGTTAATCCGGCATTTTCCGCCATCATATAAGGATTTTCGTAACGCATATCGATCAAGCCAGTACCGATTTCGATCTTACTTGTCTTTGCGCCAATCGCTGAAAGTAATGGAAATGGTGAGCCAATTTGATCGGCAAAATGATGCACCCGATAATAGGCACCATCAATTCCAATTTTTTCCGCTTCGACTGCTAAATCAATCGATTGTAAATAAGAATCTTGAGCCGTTTTAACTAGGGACCCTTGATCCATCCAATGACCAAAACTTAAAAATCCGATTTTTTTCATAGTAGAGAACCTCCTTCAAGCTATGTAAGTTTACTTACTTTTAATAAGTTAAATAGATTCTACTACGTTCATTGTGAAAAAGCGAGGAATTGTTCTCGGTGGAAGGAGGCATGAAAGGTATAGAAAGCATTGGTCGAAAGAGATAATAAGAAGAAATAAAAAAACACGGGTAGAATAATTCTCTTATTTTTAAATAAAATTCTCTAAAAATTCTGTCGCTACCCGTTCGAAGGATTCGTCATAATCAACGATCAATTGCTTCAAAGGCTCGATCTGACTGATTTTCTTGCCTTGACTTTGGACCTCTAGTAATAGTTCCTCGCCGTTCAAACGAAAATCGACAAACACTTCATCCTCGATGTTTGTTTCTAAATAATCGATTAATGTTTCAAAGTAACCTTCCGCTAGCGGTTCCGCGACTTCCATTAATACATGCTCCAGCAAGTTGTCCACATCTGTATTCTTATATAGAAGGAAATGCTTGCTGACAAAAGAGGAGTTATACACATTCACAAGGTGAAAATCTAGAAATTGCAGATATTCTTCGACCTCGCCGATTTTTTCTAAGCTATTAAACACCTTGCGTAAGATGCGCAGCAAGGCATCGTCCAGCACCGCATCAAAGATTTCCTTTGGATAGTAGGCTTCGATTTGTTCCTCTTCTTCAAAAAAGCTCGCTTGTACTTTTTCAAAGTAGCAGCCTTCGGGTTGATCTTTGACAAAGAAGCTTACTTGCATGTTCATTTTGTTCACCTCGTTAAAATTATCGAATACGCAACGATCTAATTATTGTTCACGATCTTCTGAATTTCTTCCGCAAGCTGGCGAATCACATTCGGCGCGCTATTGCGGAAATCTTCCACAAATGAACCAGAGAGGCTTTCGACAGTGCCGACTTCCTTGTTCATAATGTCAAAAAAAGCGAGGGTCTTGTCTGCTGGCTGCCATTTTACTTTCCAGTAAGGGCCTTCCAGGTCGCCATCGAGAATTTGCTGGCTATTATCCAAGACAGCTTGTCGAATCACGTCTTCTTCAGTGATGTTGTTGCCCTTTTCTTTCAGATAGTTCAGTTTTTGTTCGATTTCATACATATTTTCGGGTACTAATGAATACATTTTTTTGACTCCCTTTCTCGCAGATTACGAGAGCTTATTTCCTATAGTTATACTTAAATTTGCGTAAATCTGCAAAGAAAACCCCTTATATCGCGTGGATATAAGGGGTTTGAACCTATTCTCGCCAATATTCTGGCCGCATAAATTCATCGGAGCATTGAACCGTACCAGAGTAATCCTCGAATGGGAAGTCAGCAAGCAACGACTGAACCATCCAAGCCTCTTCTTTCCCTTTTTCAACAGGATAGGGCGGCTGAAAATGAAGCGGCAAAGCCGGCTTGAATCCATGTCGCGGATAATAGTCGATATGACCTAAGACAAAGACTAGGTCAACGTGCTTTTCTTTCAAAAGACGCAGCCCTTCTTTGATTAGCTGTCCGCCGATCCCTTGCTTCTGGTAATCCGGTACAACAGCTAAGGGGGCAAGAATCATGGCTGAAAGCGAATCTTCCGTAGTAACCGTTGCTTTCGTGAAAAGAATATGACCAACCGCTTCCTCTTCAACAAAGGCCAAAAGAGACAGGAGCGGTTCGGCAGTCGGATCTGCCATCAGCTTCTTGGTTAACTCTGCCTCGTCTACTTCACCAAAAGCTCGCTGTTCTACTTGATAGATCGTTTCGTTGTCTTTCTTCGTTGTTTCTCGAATCGTAATGTTCATTGTTTTGCTCTCCTTATTTGAATGATAGTTTTCATTGAGTTAAGAGCAAATCACCGATAATAAACACAAGTTAGTCAAACAAGAACCTCCTTTGTTTTATACTTCCATTTTAAAAGAAGCGACGGAGAAGAACAAGCGATGATGTATGAATCTGTGAATCCTAATCAACACCTGCGGAGTCTTCTCCACAGGTGTATATTTTCCATTCAGTCGTCACGGATCACGCCCGCTCAGCCAATGATTGACAAGGGCAATGATCAATCCAACAAAGAGTGGCGCAAGGACATATCTTATCAGCTCACTCAAGAGGCCTCACCCCCTTCCTAGTGGAGGTCGACGACATGAGTGGGGTGTACCTATGCGTAAGCTACTTGAGAAAGACAGAAGTTAGCTGCGGGAGATATCGTCAGGTGGTCTTCCGATTAGATCTTTTTTCTTTCGCTTTCTTTTTCTGAGGAACCGATCGATCAGTTTAGTTCGTACTTTTGGCTGATCATTAGGCTCTAGTGACTGTTCAACAGGTGCATCCACAGACGGATCGTTAAATGATGTAATTGGTTGTTTTCCGATTTGCGAAACATTTTTTATTAATGAAAGAGGGTTGTTTCTCGCTGTCATCGGATGTGTCAGTTGAACAGTTGATTTATCCACAGAAACAGGCGTCTGTGAATAGTTTTCCTCAGATTTATCCACATTATCCACACTTTTAGTAGGATAAGTTGTGGGAAAGCTAGTTTTTTCATGCGAAGCTGTGGATGTCTGTGTGCATTCTTCTGTGGACAGTTCGTTCTCTTTATCAAAAATGATCGTTTCTGTAGTGGTCACGATCTTTGCTGTTACAACAGAATCAAATAGTTTTACGCCATTTTGTTCAAAAATATCTAAGGTCGTCAGTAATTCGCAAGCTTCTTTGATCGTTTGTGCAGGCAGACTGTTATCCACATCTTTATAAGTCCAATCGTGTTCGCTTCCTAGACTGTTCGTAAATGTCGCGACTAAATCATGTGTCATGTGCTCGTTTCCTTTCTCTTAATATTTTACGCAAGGGACTTTTTCTCAAGGTTCATTCGTTTCAGCGGGACGGACTTTTGAGAGTAAGGAACGGACGATAGACAAGGCGGTTTCGCCAAAGTTACGGACAGGGAAGGTTTTCATTTTTAGTGCTCGCCATTCAGGAGCCATGAAGTAATCCTTAAAATAGTAGAAAAATCGCTTCATAGTGCGAGTCGCCTTCGTATGCATAAAAATCTCACGAACGAGATCCTTCAGAATGTTGGCAAACTCCTTTGCACCAAGCTGGTAACGCACACGCAATGTGAGAATGTATTTGATCGTTAAGGAACTATTTTGTGTTCTGTAGTAATACTCAGAGATTCGTTTTTCCAAAGTTTTTGGTTTTAGTTGGAACAATTGTCGGTAATTCAAGGGCTGCTCATTCATCGGATCTCATCCTTTCTTTTTAGTAGAGGAAGGCGGCGGCTGCGCCGCACTTCCTCAAGGTGTCTGCTTAGAAAATAACTGTTTCTACCGTTTCGATATATTTAGCGCCGACGACTTGGTTATAGAGCTTTTCGCCGTCCTTTTCGAATAAGTTTAGCAGCGTCATTTTTTCTAAAATGGCTTGGATATCTTCAGGGGCTTTTCCTTCACCTGGATTTTGGTAGCTCCATGTCTGAGAGCGACCACCGCTCGTCTTATAAACCGATACAAGTTTTTTCATTTATCGTTTCCTCCTAATTTTTAGTCACACGCGATTGGCTGGTGATGATGACGCCATCTAGTAACGTGCCGTCTTGGTCTAGTTCTGCCATGATCTCGCCTAGTTTAATGATTTCTGCTTCGTCAGGGTTATCCACAACATTTGAGAAAGTAACTTTTTTCAATTTTTCCACACCTGGTAAAGATAGGTGAACCTGTAATTTCGTTGCTAGTTTTTGGATCATTTTGATTCCTCCATGTTTTCATTTGTTCCGGCCGGTGACTAAAAGATAAAGGATTTCAAAAAGAAAGGCGAATCGCAAATTGACCAAATGTACCCCAAATTGACCGTTTTGTAAGCTGGAACCCGCATTCCACCGTTCAAAAACGGTTAATTCGGGGGGAGAAGTGTTAATTTGCAATTTGATAGAGAAGGTATTTTTGATTATAATAAAAGGCTTATAAAACTGATAAGAACGCAAAGAGAGCTGACCACTTCGTTAATGAAGGATCAGCTCTTTGTATATCAATAACTAAGATTAAAGCCACTGGATATCGCCAAATTCTTGCGTATCATCCATCAATGGACTGCAATGATAAAGAGAATAAGTGATTTGGTAGAGGCGATTGATCTCGCCAATTGCTGTGCGGAATTTTTTTAGACGCTCTTTTTTGCTTAATGTACGCGCAAAAGGAGTGTTGGGGAAAAATAAGTAATCTAGAGGACATTCCCCATGAATCACGTAATGAAAAACACCGCGACGAATGGTTGCTAGGACTAGACAAGCGGTCTCTGCATGGGTAACGAAGCGTCGTCGATGAACAGGAAGAATCAGGATCAGATCATTGATCATTTGTACATAGTGTTGTCCATGATGTTTAAAAACTTTTGAAATGGTAAGCGGATTGATCCAGATTGTATGGTCTTTACTTTCTAAAGGAAAAAGCGTAAAGAAGGGGCAAACCCAAGGCATTTTATAGGTTCCAAAATGACCGAGTTTTTTTAAAGAATGCGCTAAGACATGGTAGTCCGAAAAGGAATGGAACGTGGAAAAGCGATGCAACGTTTTTAACGCACTGCTGTCACTGAAAAAAACTTCATCTTCAGTAAAGACTAAGACGCCGGATCTTTCCGGCAGGGAGAGAATGCAAATAATCTCATGAATGGCGGATGAATCAAAAAGGCTTGCTTTCGCTAAATAATGTTCCCACAAGGGTGACCACAGTTTGTCATCTAAATACTCAAAATTGTCCATAAAAATCCTCCTTAATAAATAATATTTCTATACTAAAAATATAACTCAGGTAGAAAACAAAGTGAATTATAACTTTTAAAAAGTAAGTAAAAACAACAAGCAAATAAAAAAACAATCAATAACAGTAAAAGAAAAAAGAAGTTAAATATTTGGTAATAGATGATTTTCTTCTGAAATCATGAATTTTATTCAAAAAAGAAGATAAAAAAGAATTTTTTTCGTGAATTAAGGTGAGTAATTTTGATAAATTTATTAGAGGTAATAGGAGTAAATAAAATTTAAAATAACGCACTATTTTTTTGAGGGTAGGCTGTCAGCAGGGGAGTTTTCCGAAAAGATGGTTAAACAAATTAGCAATAAAGATTATGGTAAAATAATAGATAGTAAATAAACGTTTATAAATAATGAGGAGGAAAGAAATGAAATATTTAAAATTTTTGTTGATTGCATCATTTATGGGAATAGTTTTGACAGGATGCACAAGTGATTCGACAAAAACCGCAGATACTTCAAGTAAACAAGTAAGTTCTAGTACAGTGATGGAGACTTCTGCAAGCAGCACCGTGACTAATTCAACATCAGTAAGCGAACCGATTTCTACTGCCGATACCTCAAAGGCACAAGACAATGAAGCTGGACTAGTAGAAGCTGATATATTGAATAGTGATTATACTTCATTAAACGGAACTTGGAAAAATTCCAATGGGTATCAAGTAACTTTTAATAATGGTGTGGTTACTTTGTCTGGTGAAGGGATTGGGGGACGAACCGAATTCTCGTTGAGTAATCCACGAAAACAAAGCAATGTAATCTTTTTAGCTTTTGAACCGGCACCCGCTCCAAATGGAATGGAAATAATGCTTGCGTTAAAAGGGACTAGCCCATCTGAAGGGCTTAGTACAGATGGGACGGACTTAAATTACGATCGATTTATTATGGGAAACAACGGCGGAACATCATTGTTTGCTCCCAAAGAAAATGGCGGTATTCCTGATACGGCATATTACAGAGAAAAATAGGTATGTTACTTATTTTTAGAGGAACTCTTTTGAACGATCCAAGTTCTAAAACATTTTTGGAGGTATAGTTATAACTTTCAGTAAAAAAATACAACTGAAGTTTGCGGTTATAGGCTGTCAAAATGTAGTTTAACGTTTTGTAATACTTTTTTTTAATAGTACTTGTTCTTTTTTGCATGTTTATTGTTTTTCATTTCAATAGATGAGATTGTTTCATCTATCCGTTTTCTCGGGTGACATTGTCCAACTATAAAATTATCTCTAATTATGTCCAAATAAGACAATATTTAGATGTGAGTAGGAGATGAAAAACTCATTCATCTCCTACTCGCTTCGTTCATTGATTTTTTGGATAAATACTTACCATATATGCTGCGGCAATGAGTAATCCAGATAATACTGTGAAGGCACCAATACCAGTATACATACTGTAAGGAGCCCACGTGCTTAATGCGAGCCAACCGCTGCTAAATGTTATTGGAAAGACGATCAGCATAGCGATCGCTAATATCAGCAGAACTACTGGCAAAACGATAAATTTGGTGATTCGTTTCTTTTGAACTTTTTTGATTCGAATGCCCGTGCAGGATTGTTTTTTGATGCGGAAAATCATAACTAGTGTGCCGATTAATAATGGAACACAGACGAAGGTCATGATGGAAAAAATCTTGTCCATCGTTACCCAGATATCTGGCTTATAAGGCGAGATAGGGTCTCCATCCATGATGTTAATGATATTCTCAGCCATCATATTTGTATTTACCGTCGCGTTGGTATTCGTCAAAACACAGACGCCAATATTTGCATCCGGTTTGATGATAAAGTTTGTAGAATAATTTGGTGTTCCGCCCGAATGTTGAATCGTCCCATCATCTACTACGAACCAACCTGCGGCATAACGTGTCTCTTCATCCACTCGATGGGCTTTATCGGGCTGGTGTGATTTAGTGATGAGGCGTTTCATCTGTGGTTCTACTTCTATCGTGCCTAATTGGATTTGCAGCCATCGACTAATATCCTTTGTACTAGAAATAATGTAGCCAGTCGGAATCAATGCAGGCTTGATCGCTACTTCGTAAGGGTGCGTCATAAAAAAGGATAGACGACTTCCTTGTATGATCGCATCTTTTTTCGTTATCTTTTCAGGATCAGCAGAAGTACTTTGCAATCCTAATGGTTCGAAAATGACTTCCTTTGTAAATTCCGCATAGCTTTTCCCAGTAATCGTTTCAATGAGCAACCCTAAAAGCACATAGTTCGCATTGGCATAAGCGTATTGATCGGAAGGATAAGATACTAATTCCGCTCCCGCGAAGGTATGCCCGTATTCCTCAAGCGTCATTTCAGCTTTGGCTGTGGGGAATTTGCTTTCATCATTTGTGAATCCGCTGGTTTGATAGACTAGGTTCGCAATTGAAAGATCTTCATCAGGGACGTTCTTCCCATCATACTTCACTTTGAACCAAGGCAGATGCTTCGCGACTGAGTCATCAAGTGAAAGCAGGCCTTCATCTTCTAACCATAAAATACTTAAGGCTGTGAAGGCTTTTGAAGTGGAACCAATAGTGTATAGCGTATTTTGATCCGCAGTCTGGCTTCCTTTTGAAAGAAAGGATACGTTATCACCACGTATCATCCCCGTAGATACACTTGGTATTTTAGCCTTGTCGACATGCTCTTGTATCATGCTGGAAATTTCCTCTTGCTCCGTTGCCGCGGATGCCGAAATGGAAGAAATCGTCGCAGAAAAAACGACCAACAATAGTGTGAATAAACCCATTACACTTTTTAATTTTTTCATAGAACCTCCTTTTAGTCTTTCTTTCATTGTACGATTAAGAAATTCTGAGTACATCAGACGTAAGTTGTAAGATGAAAAATTATTTTTTTACGTTTTCTTTCATTGTGGCGATGTTTTCTTGAGGAGTATGATTAGAAATTGGTCTAACTTTTGAAGGATGATTTAAAATTGAAGCATTTTTATCAACCAACACCGTTAAGGGTCGCGACGAAACCAATAATAGGTATTTTTCAACCGTTAGCGATCAGTAAGAATTAATTGTTTCATTTTATATAGTGTTCTTTTATCAATAGTTTAATCTGAAAAATATGATTGTATTTTCCTTTTGTTGAAACTGTTATTGAGGAATATGCTAATTAATGTTAAATTATAAAATAAGAAACACGTGTTATAAAATGTGATAAGGGGAGTTTGTTTTGAATAAGGGATTAGTTTTTATTTTAGGTCTTACATTAGTAATTATTGTTGTATCAGTTGTACTATTTTGGAAATTCAATATAAAAGATGCGAACAAAAAAGAAAAAACTGCATCAAATGTTATAAAAGAATTTTTACCGCTTCTTGTGGCATATGTTGCTATTCTTCCAGCTGCATTACCGTACATACTGCCTGACGATAGAACGGCGGTATATTTTCCGGGATATGAGGATAAAATTGAAGAAGTAAATGAATTAAAAAAAGAAAATGATGAACTGAAAAAAACTATTGCCGATCAAACGCAGGAGCAAAGTAAGCTGTCGGAAAAAAATAAGGATTTGAGCAAGAAAAACTTTGCTGAATTAAGTAAGGTTGCTTTGGTATCAGATGGATTGCCCATTAAGGATGGAAATAACACAGTAGCAAGTGTAAATGGTTCCACCTACTACAACGAAGATATCGTTAAAAATCTAGTTGGCGAGGATGCGAATTTTGATGAGGACTCAAAAACTGTGTATATCGGCTCTGAATCTGATCAGAAAGTGACGAAGCAATTATTGTCTGATCAATACAGTATGTTATATGGTGGAGAACATTATGAATCTTTAAAAGAACCAGAAGAAGAATACCATGTGGGTGGAGAGCTTATTAAGGATGGATTTGTTTTTGAGAGTTCTTTGTTCTACGATAGCGTAGCATTATTGAATACGAATCAAAAGTTTACTAAAGTAGCATTCGATATAGGAAAAGTTGACGAGTCAAAAGGGTCGCTAGAAGATGGGAAGTTAAAAGTAAGTCTTAACGGAGAGAACAAGTATCAAGAGACCGTCAAAGCAGACGTAACGTCGACACATTATGAATATGATATTACAGACGTAAAAACACTAAAATTGGAACTTTCTGACAGTGGTTCAGCATTTGGTGTTTATAATATGGTTTTTACTAAGTGATATATACCCCGTTAGGATTTTTCTTAACGGGGTAAGCCTGTTTGAATGATTTCATTTTGTTGGGCAATAAAAAAGCATTAGGGATATATCTCGTTTGGTGCTGCATTCAAAATAGAGAAAGTTATCTTAGTAATTATAACGGAAATGCGTATTTTATTAGTAGAGTGAGCAGTTGTAGATGCGGTCATTATGTTTGTTGTTTATAGAATGGGAGGATAAGGATGGAAAAACGGGATGTTACTAGGTCAGATATCGAAAAAATTTTGGATAGGCATGAAATTAGGAATGCGTCGATATCTTCATTTCCTAAAAGTGGACAAAAAGCAGTTTTCAAAATTTACACGGACGAGTCATCTTTTATATTGAAGATTTATAATGTTACTCCGTATGATTCGATTAATCAAGCAGAATTCGATCACCATATAGATCCAGATGAATTTGAATTACAAAAAAATGAAGAGAATCAACTTTATACATTGTATATTGAACGTGAAGTAAATGCTTCTAAAGAGTGCTCTATTTTTCCTAAGATGATAATTACAGAAAAAATTGAAGATTATTCAATGGAGGATCATTTTTATAAGTATTACTTTGAAGAATTAGTAGAAGGAGAAACATTAAATACTTCAAAGTATTATAGAGAAGAAAATAGTATTGAAGAAATTGCTGTTTTTTTATATAAAGCGTTGGGACTAATTGATGAAATGTGGTCAACTACATACGTCCATAGAGATATTAAGCCAAATAATGTAATTGTTCATGGTGATGAAGTAAAGTTTATTGATCCAGGTCTAGCAAAATCTGCTAACGATGAAGCAATTACTAGAACAGGATTTGTTGTCGGGACGCCTAGGTATTGGGCTCCAGAGCAGCAAGGTATTCAATCAAATTATAATTGGACTTTTAAAACTGACTTATATCCATTGGGCTTATTGGCAATAGAAATGTTTTTACCTGAGTTTAGGAATCAAAATGGTCCTAATCTAAAGGATATGAATCTTGTTTTCAAAAAATGGAAGGAAAAAGATGATTCTAAGGAGTCTGTCGATTTCTTTCGCACTATTATTAATAGACTTTCTTCTGAACGAATATATCGGAGAGCTAATTCAATAGAAGAGTTGCAAAACAAATTACTAAAATATAAAGGAGGGATTGACAGATGTTAATGATACAACAGGGGCCAGCAGCGGGCCCCAAATTAGAAAAAATTTTAGCTAGCGGATTCTGTGAAGGAGTCATTTGGGATCCCAGAGACCTAAGACCTAAAAAAATCAATCAATATATTCAAGAAAACGAAAAATATGATTGGTTGCTCCATATGATGGAATTTAAACAATATTATCAGCAATTTGATAAATCTGATAAAAAGAAATTAAAGGATTATGTTCAGTTTCCTACAGCTCCTTTAGATCGAACTTTTTTGAAGCAACAAAAAAATCTTGATGACTTAGTATTCAATAATTTTGATTTTCAACACTTAGTGGCTCTGGATTATATCTGTACACCTACTTTTTATGTAGAGGATTTTGGACATCGTATTATTGAGAGAATAATTGAGATATGGCAGAAAAGTGTTTCTTTTATTGAGAGTGAAGGATTAACGAAACCATTATTTGCAACGATGGTTATTTCAGAAAAAGCATTTTCTAACTATGATTACATTGGTGATTTTCTTGATGATTTAGGAGATTTATCAGGATCAGTAAAGGGAGTGTACTTCACTGTAGATCGAAATGAGATGAGTCCATTAAGGCATAGGTTTGATGTCAAAAGCTTAACAAATATTCTTCAATTTATTCATGATCTTAAGTTAATGGGGTTAACGGTGATTGTTGGATTTACTAGCGTTGAGGGATTGTTATACTCTTCGGTAGGAGCTGATTTTGTGGGGACAGGTTGGTTTTATTCTTTGAGGAAGTTTAATAGAATCCAGAAAGGATTACCGCCAGAGAAGTCATTTGGAATTCAAAAAAAGAGATATACATCGATAAAAGTTTTTTCTGAAGTTCCGTTACAAGAAGCTATTTATAATGTTGGTTCTCCTAGTCATTCACTCATTTTGAATGATTGTTTCATTGATAACGAATTAATGTCTGGGCTAGAGATAGATGAAATTAATAGTAATGATTGCTATTTACAACATTTTGAAGAGATGCATAAATATATAAAATTGATTGATTCGTATCCCGATGTAGTTGAAAAAACTGACAAGATTCTGGAATTACTAGAAACAGCCAAGATTAATATAGAGAAATTTAATAATCTGCCTCACAATACGTATCCAATTAACGGGGATCATATAAAACAATATTCAAAAGCCATTAGAAATGTAAAAGAAGCTAACTTTCTATAGTTAGCTTCTTTTCTTTGTCGTCAGTTTCAAGTAGTACAAATTTTGCAATGCTGGAGATGAGTGTGGCATTTCTTTTCAAAGGAGAAACTTTCTTTTTTATATCCAAATATATTTTGAAATTTTTCTCAGAAACACCTATTAAACCGATATTATTATATTTAAAATAATCATTCTTTTTCAAAAATAGTTTCTGGGCCATTTCATCAGGAAAAACAACATACGAATAAGCAGAGAACCTTTTGTTGTTATTTGCTTGAGTGATCGCTTTTTTCCAATCAGAAAGTTTCGCTTCGTAGGAGGTGAATTCAATAAACGGAAATGAAAAATTATCATTAATTAGATATCTTCCTGAAGAAACTTCAACAATAATTTCAGCATTTATCAGTCTTTTTAGGGTGTACTTAACACTGTTAATATCATAGCCGCTGGCGTTTTTAATAAACTCTAACGTTCTAACTGCTTTTTTATGTAAAAGTGAAACAATTCGAGCGTATCTAAATTCAGATAATAAATTTGCTTGTTCTTTAGAAAGGAGTAATCTGCTGTTATTTGTAACTTTAACAATATCAACATTTCCAAAACGGGCATTAAATTCATCAACAATTTTTTCATTGTTTGTTGCTTGTTCAAGTAATTGTTTATGAAAACATTTTTGCAATTCAAGCTCAGATGAAAACATCAAGTATCCTCCAATCTTTTTAGTGTCAAAGAAATTTTATCATATAAAAGGTAACACAAACTAGAACATTCAAAAAAAATAATGACTTAAGTAAAAGAAAAATTGTCAATATTAACGATAGGTGTACTATTGCTTGAGTTAGTATGTTTAGGATCAAATTTTTATAAAACAGAAAGGTGATTATCTATTTAAGCTGTGAATCCAATTAAATACATTTCAGTTATTGAAATCAGTACTGATAGTTTTCCCTGCTTAAAACCGAATGACCCTTTCCTTTGACATCAACTACTATCTATGGTAATTTTTTTAAAACATTATATGAGTTATAAATTTTTTTGGAGGTAGAGTCATGACATTCAGCAAACAATTCGCAACTGAAGCTTGCTGTTGTTGTATGGTGCTAAAAAGCAGCATACCGTTTTGTCATGCCTATTAACTGCCCAATTTTCGATTTGTATAGATACTGATATTCCTTTTGAAGAGGGATTTTTGGTGTCAATCTAGCGGAATCTCAAGGTGCTGATTAATAGTCAGTGCCTTTTTTTGTTACCCAAAATTCTGCATTGGATTTTTTCGAGTTCCAAAATAAATACCTTAATACGAGATAGGAGCATAACAATGATCATAGATTCTATTCAGGCGGCGATCGGGGATACCCCGATGCTGCGGTTCACCCATCAGCATTTTGCAGAAATTCCTGAAGGTTCAGCGCTTTATGCGAAGCTAGAATACTTGAATCCGGGAGGCAGTATCAAGGATCGGTTAGGTATGTATTTGGTCAAGGAGGGGATAGCGCAAGGCAAGATCAGCACAGGCACAACAATTATTGAACCGACAGCTGGCAATACGGGGATTGGCGTGGCGCTTGCGGCATTGGCAGCTGGATTGCCGACAATATTTGTTGTTCCTGAGAAGTTCAGCTTGGAGAAGCAAGCGTTGATGCGGGCTTTGGGGGCGAAGCTTGTACACACGCCAACTTCTGAAGGAATCAGTGGAGCGATCGCAAAGGCGAAGCAGCTTCATGAAGAGATGGCTGACAGTTATTTGCCGCTGCAATTTGAAAATCCTGCGAATCCAGAGGCGTATTACCACACGCTAGGACCTGAACTGGTGGAAGACCTTGGTGATGAAATCACGAGTTTCGTAGCGGGAATCGGCAGTGGTGGTACGTTTAGTGGGGTGGCGCGTTATTTACTGGGACGGAATCCAGAGGTACGCTTAATTGGTGTAGAACCTGAAGGCTCGATACTTAATGGCGGAGCGAGTCACGGTCATGAGATTGAAGGGATCGGTGTGGAATTTATCCCTGCATTTCTTGAAGGGATACCCGTCAGCGATTTTTCGACGATCAGTGATGCGGAAGGTTTTGCGATGACGCGTAAATTAGCGAAGGAGCATGGAGCCTTGATCGGCAGCTCATCTGGTGCGGCGATGGTAGCGGCGTTAGCGGAGATTGCCAAGCTGCCTGCGGGGAGTCAGGTTGTGACGATTTTCCCTGATGCGGGGGATCGTTATCTGTCAAAGGAAATCTATTCTCGGACGGATTACTAAGATCATTGTTTCAATTTGCCAACTTATGGCTATTATGAGTTGGCAAAAAATAGATGCGCAGCATTTAGAATTATTGAATTTTACTATGGCGGAGGGCTCTGGAGGTGTGGCTAATTTAGCCTGAGGACTATTAAGGATATACAGCATCTAAAGAATTAGTAGAAAGAGAGGTGTCGCAGATGGGATTGGAATTCATGCCGATCTTTGAGGAGTGGGCACTGGATTATGATGAGGAAGTGAACGGCGGCAATCTTGAATACCAAGAAGTATTCGCGAATTATTGGCAGATACTTGATGAGATCGCCGCCCTTTCAGGAGATACCGTGCTAGAGTTCGGCAGCGGAACAGGAAACTTAACTGAGAAATTGGTAGCTGCTGGAAAAACGGTTTATCCAATAGAACCATCACCAGAAATGCGGCGGATCGCAGTGGAAAAGCCAGGATTACAGGAAACGGAATTTTTCCCAGGAGATATGGAAGATTTTCCCATGCCGTCAGAGCCAGTGGATACGATCGTTTCAAACTTGGTCTTTCACCATTTGACTTCGAAGGAGAAAGAGGGAGCGATCCAACGTTACAGTGAGCTGTTAGCTCCTAGGGGCAAGATCATCTTTGGCGATACGATGTTCTTGTCACAGAAGACTTACGACAAGATTTTGGCAGAGGAAAAGGCGGCGGGCAGAGACAGCTTGGCGGCAGATTTAGAACGGGAGTATTATCCCGTGATTAGTGAGCTAGAAGAATACTTTCAAGTGAACGGTTTTCAAACAAGGTATCGACAGATGAATCGCTTTGTTTGGCTAGTCGTCGCAGAAAAAATAATGGAGGCAGAATAAGATGAAAATGAACGTTGAGAGCTTTAATTTGGATCACACAAAGGTAAAGGCGCCCTATATCCGTGTGGCGGATAAGAAAACAGGAGCGAATGGCGATCTGATCGTGAAATACGATGTTCGCTTGAAACAACCGAACCAAGCTTATATGGACATGGCGGCGCTGCATTCACTGGAGCATTTGACCGCTGAATTGATCCGTAATCATGCGGACTATATCGTGGACTGGTCGCCGATGGGCTGCCAAACAGGATTTTATCTGACAGTTCTAAACCATGACAATATCGAAGAGATCATGGATGTGGTGGAACTGACGATGAAGGATGTCTTGCAGGCGACAGAAGTTCCAGCCAGCAATCCGGTGCAATGCGGCTGGGCAGCGAATCATACGTTAGAAGGTGCGCAAGAGTTGGCAAAAGAATTCTTGAGTCAACGTGACGAGTGGAGCATCATCTTTGCGGATTAATCAGTAAAAGAAATATTTTTTGGAAGCTGACTGAGATTTTGGTCGGCTTTTTTTTGAATTTAACGGGATTAATAGATAGAAAGAATCATTTGTATCATGTTATTTTCTTTCAACAATAATTTGATTTCCTTCTCGCTAAATCGTTGGTATAATAACGATGCTTGCCATTCGAGCTTGCCTTTTTGCCAGAGCTTTGGTAACTTGCTTGTAACTTATCGTTTCAATAGTTAAAGTCGATTTAGGGGGATGGATCATTGCTGGGAGAAAAATTAAAAGAACAACGAATGTCATTGGGATTGACCCAACAGGAGGTGGCGGAGCATCTTCATGTATCGCGCCAGACTATTTCAAATTGGGAGGTTGGACGGAACTTTCCAGATATTCCGATGATTATTTCCATCAGTGATTATTACCACATCTCTTTAGACGAACTGTTGAAAGGGGACGAACAATTGATGGATAAAATGAAGAAGGACGCGGAGCTTCTCAAACGCACTAAGCGGAGAAAAATCTTTGATGGGGTATTTGTGGGAGTATTGCTGCTGACGGTGGGATCGGCCTTTTTGATCAGCCGATTACCAGAAATTTCGAATCAAAAAGTCTGGGGCATGCTAGTCGTAGGTATCGTATTTATTTTTTCAATCGTGCGCTATTTTGTGGTCATTCCAAAAAGCGATGCGGTTAGCGGAATGCAGGCGCCATTGGTCATACCGAAATCTTTCGGTGTAGGCTGGGCGATCAATCCTTACCATCCGTTAGGAAAAGTTCTGCTGATTGGGATCTTTGTAGCGATCGAAGTGATGATCTTTCTTGGATAACTATGAGCTCTGTGGATCTGTTTACCAGCAGGTTCGCGGCGCTTTTTTTATTGTGTCGTATTGTTTTTCATTTTTGCGGCTGCGGAAGATCATCCCACCAGTAGCAAAAAGGGCGATCATTGGATGATTAAGGTTGTCTTCACCTATCAAACGAAAAAGGAAGATCTACCGGAATTAATGGACAAGTTTGCTCAGTCTAGGAATGATCTGGCGTTTCAGTCGGAAGCTAACAAAGGTTTCTAAGGCCAGCGAGTGACGATGTCTATATCGTTTTAGATATCTATTATGAATCTCGAGAAGCGTATGAGGAACGAACAAAATTTGAAAGAAGCCTATCTAAATGGAAGGATAGTTGGTTTTCGTCAGATAATAAGCATGAGGGATTCAACGTCGAAGTTTTTGATGTACTGTAAAACAACGAGGAAAGGACTAGCATAATTTGCTGGTCCTTTTTTTGGTGGAATGAGGTTTTCCACTTGTTTTCGTCGATAAATGTAGCAATAGAACTACTTAAGTAAATTTCGACAGTTAGATAACTTTAATTATATATTCAAAAAAGAAAGAATAAAATGTATTTTTAATATTTATTATATTTATAAGTGATTTTTAAGCAAAAATAATCTTGACAAAGCGGTAGTTTGCTAGTATATATTAATAAACTAGTGGTTGCTAGTTTATTAATTGGTTAACTTTTAATTTGAAAGTAAATCAAAAATAAGTTTGGCGAGTTACATAGTCAGTAAAAGGAAATAAGGAGGAACCAAGAGATGACAAAGATACTGTTATTGAGTAAGAATCATACGGTTGAATCCAATCTTCAAACGATTTTAGAACGTATAAATGCTGAGTTTTATTGTTCTTCCAGCTTGTTTTATCAGGCGAAAGACTATCCGCATGTGATTCAATATTTTTCACTAATTATTATTTGCGATACGATTTCGAACGTGGAGCTTGCACAATACATACAGAGGATAAAGGATTGCGGCGTTCCAGTATTCAGAATGGGAAGCAAACGAAAGATCGCAGAAACAGAATTTGCTTGGCTGGATAATGAGATTGATTATTGGATCGAATCCGGAGATAGTGATTCTGAGATTATCGACAAGATCGCGCGAGCCAGCTTTTCCGCTATAAGTAATGCACAAATGAAGCAGGAGGAGACATTCTCAGATCAGAGCTATTCGAACTTTATCAATCGCTTATCTAAACGAGAGCTTCAGCTTTTGATGTGTCTGTATGAAGCCAATGGCAAGACCGTTTCAAGAGAGCTTTTATGTAAGAAAATGTGGGAAATGGAAGTTTCGCACGCAAGGTTCTCTAATTTATCAGCGATCGCCAAACGTCTAAAGTTAAAAATGTTGGCTGCGGGAATTGATACAGAGGGACTCGGTTCTAGTTGGGGGCAGGGATACTTTCTACAAGCGCCGCTGATAACTTTTTTGAGAAATAATGACTTCGACAATTATTGTAAGGCGATGTCTAGCCGTCCGGTTGCGACTGAAGTACAAGTAGATAATTAAAAAAGAGGAGTGAACGCATGAAAAAGTTAGGGATGAAGCTGTTTGTTGGGTTGTTTTGCTGCAATATCATTCTTTGGGGAATTCTTCCAGCCACGGTCTTTGCCGAAGAAAGTGGAAGCACAGCGCGAAGTGAGTCGGTGGAGACATGGATGCCCGATCCGAATTTGCGAAAGGCTGTGGCTTATTATTTAGGTGGAATCAATCCAGAGGAGATAACCAAAGAGGCGATGGCTAATCTAGATATGCTGACATTCGATCAATATACGTTAGATATTCCAGAAGATACGGTCGTTGATTTTACAGGTCTTGAATATGCGGGGGAGCTACTGACCTTTGATAGTACCTATGTCATCGCAAAAAATGTTCCGACGATTAAGGTGGCGGATCGCTCCTTGGTATATGTGATGCCGAACGTTTTGAAAAAACTGGAAACGACAGGCAGAGTCAGTCAATTAGACATCGGTAAAAGGTATGGAGAGGGTGTGCCGACCAGTGAGCTTATTGGTCTGGGTGAAGACATCCATCGTATGAATCCCGCGGACTCCCTTCGGATTTTTTCAAAAGACATGGCAGACTTTTCTGCGATTGGGATCCAATCAGAAGCGTTGACGGATACAAATTATGCGGAATTTGTCACGCAGACTCAATTAGTCCTGCCTGATTTAAAAGTGGAAAAAGACCATACAGGAAAAGTTTTGTATACACAGGATGCTCTGAAAGACTTCCGAGGAAACTCGCTGCTTTCATCAGTGGCTACTACAATGCCGACTACGGTTCAGTATTTAGATGAGAACAAAGAATACATTGACTATCCGTTCTTCGATTATACAGATGAAGGAATGGAATTCGAGAATATACCGGAAGAGGCTGCTTATGTTTATATTGATTTTGCGCGTATTCCGACACGTCTATCAAATAATGCCAATACAAGAGCGCTCAATTATGATCTGTACAGTCTCAACGCGTTGATTCCTATTGTAAGATTCCAACCAGGAGCAGACGTGACAGTAAAGTATCAGGATGAGGAAGGTGAAACACTCGCTGATGACGAAATACTGAGCGGAAATATCGGTGAAAATTACACCTCTGAAAAAAAAACGATTACAGGCTACACCTTTAAAGAAGTACAGGGAAACCCGACTGGGCCATTTACCGACCAGCCGCAGACGGTGACCTATATCTATACAAAATCACCAGTACCAGCAGCAGATGTCACTGTCAAATACCAAGATACAAACGGGAAGACGCTCGCTAATGATGAGAAACTGAGCGGAAATATCGGTGAAAATTATACCTCTGAGCAAAAAACGATTACAGGCTACACCTTTAAAGAGGTGCAGGGAAGTCCAACCGGGCCATTTACCCCTCAGCCACAGACAGTGATCTACGTGTATACGAAAAACGCGGCCAATACATCCAGTGTGACCGTTCATTATCAAGATGAGGCCGGGAAATCACTCGCTGACACAGTAACCTTAACAGGAAAGGTTGGAGAAACCTATTCTTCTGAACAAAAGAAAATTACTGGTTATAATTTCAAAGAAGTACGAGGGAATCCAAAGGGGCAGTTCACAACCGAAGCGCAAACAGTGACCTATGTTTACACACAAGCTGCAAGCAAGAAGTCAACGGTAATTGCAAAATACCAAGATGAAAAAGGCAACAAGCTTGTCGATGAGGTCGTTCTAACGGGTACAATAGGAGATAGCTACAAAACAGAGCAAAAGAAAATTGACGGCTACACCTTCAAGGAAGTTCAGGGAACACCAGAAGGAAAATTCACAGAGACGCCACAATCAGTAGTCTACATCTATACGAAGAAAAACTCTGCTGCGACGGATGATCCAAGTTCACCAACTGGAAATACAGTGATTCATTCAGTCCACACCAGCTATAGTAATGGTACCGCAGCGAAAGCCCTACCAAATACAGGAGAAGAGACAACAGTTTCTCGTGTATTAACTTTAGCAGGGATCGTATCAATCCTTGCTTTAGGAAGCGGTGTAGTTGTTTGGAAAAGAAAGAAAGCGTAAGAATGTAAAAAAAAATGGCTCTTTGTCAAATAGGACTGATAGAGTGAGATAAGAACATCTAAGGTAGAATTCCTTTTCTACTTTAGATGTTTTTTGATTCATAGGTAATCAGATTATTTAGTAAGAAAATTCTGGTCTTCATTTTCCGAAAGCTTCGAAAGCCATAAGCGACTCGTTTCAATGCTTTGATGTGGGTATGCAGATTTTCTATTTTGGCATTTGAATAAGGCAATTCGAGGGCTAAACGAATGCCGGATTCATAGTTTATAAAAGCTTTTTTTATAGAATGCAGTTCTTTTGGAACGGAATTGGGCATCGTTCTTACAAGTTTAAAGAAAGTGTCCGCCTCTTTGTCGTGAAACGCTTGAAGAATTTCTTGATAGTAAAAATAGGCGATTCGTAATTCGTCAGAGATCGAAAGCAGACGATCCACCACTTCACTTTCGGTGAGATACGCCCAACCAAAATTGCGCCATTTGGTCCATTTGTCATAAACAAGCTTGTCCTGTCGTTTGATCAGAAGCCGAGACAACGCCTTTAATTGTCGATAATATTTGGCTTGTGTTGGATCGTTTCGATCAAAGCTTTTCATGATTCGTACGCGAATATCCTCAAATTTACGAATGAGATGTTTGACAATGTGAAAACGATCCACAACGAGTTTTGCCTTTGGAAAACATTCCTTTATCAGAGAGGCATAAGAAACATTCATGTCCGTCACGATGACCTTTACCTTCAATCGTGCGCGTCGTTCAAATTGCATAAAATAAGAAACGAGAGCCTTTTTCTTCCGTGAAGGAAGAATATCCAGTAATTTTCCAGTATCGCCATCCATACAAGAAAAGGAGTAGGGACCGACTTGATTTTTCAGTGAACGAAATTCATCCATTAATAAACAACGCGGTAACCAATTTCTTTTTACTTTTGTCATGGGGATCAGAGAAGCGAGTGTCCGAGAAACGGTCGACCAAGAAACTCCGCAATGCTTAGCGATTGTCGTCATTGCTTGTTTTTCCGTTAGCTCTTCTAAAATTTTATAGCGCACTTGTTTAGCGATAAAGCAGTTTCTATCGACAATGTAGGTATTCGCCGTAAAATAGGTGTGGCAGCCACGACAGTGGTAGCGTTGTTTCGCTAAAGCAAGATAAGTCAGTTGGTTCGCACATTTATTAAGTTGAATGAGCGATTTTTTCTTTCCGTTCTTAACGATCATGCCTTCATGATTCATCTGTTTACACAAAGGACAGCGACGAATTTCTTTACTTAACGTCGCAGAAACAACAAGACTCTTGATATTCTTAATGCTCTTCGATTCCACATTTGTGATGAAAATGTTTTTATCTTTGATTCCAAGTAGTAGTTTGATATGATGAAGATCAGGCATACAGAACGCTCCTTTGCTTGTGTTGTGGTGATTCAATTCTAACGGAGCTTCTGTATGTTTTGTTTTTTCATGCTCAAAAAGGACCGATAGAATGATTTTCTATCAGTCCTAGAAATTATAGAGCCAAAAAAATCAGGAGAAGTTCCGACGAACGGGTCGAAGCTTCCTCTGATTTTTTATTTTGGTTTCACACGATAAATCTGGTCGAACTGTTTGATATGATTTTTTAAGTGTGCGATGTTTTGCTGCTCCAACTCAGGCTGAATGTCGCAGCGACGAATGAGAAAATTCAGCGGAGCGTAAAAGTGCATCGCGGTCGTATAGGGATCCGTTTGAATAAAAACACCTTGTTGAATCAAATCGGTAAAAAGAGCTGTCAGATGCTTCATAGGTGTTTCGAAGAATAATTCATTGTACAGGTCGCCAGCGTATTGATTGGTATGCTGCTCTGTGATCAGCAGTTTCCTGAATTTAGAGGCGGTATCATCCTTTAAGTAGTATTTGAAGGCATCTACATACATTTCTGTCAGCTCTTCGATTGGTGTATCGACGTACATGTCTGCTGCATCTACTGTTAATGGCAAAGCGTAAGTATTGTTTGCTGCCTTTAGAATCTTTGCTACCTCAACGAGAATCGTATCGAAAATCTCCTGTTTGCTTCTATAATGGTTATACAGTGAGCTGTCCTTGATCCCCACCGCATGAGCGATTTCTTTTACAGATACGCCATCAAAACCATGTTCAGAAAAGAGCGTTAAGGCCTCGTGCCATATTCGTTCTTTTGTATTATTTATGGTTAGTTCCTCCTTCAAGAGCGTTGTGAAAAATATTATAATTAAAATTAATTTGGTCAATCGGTATTTGTAATTTCAATGATGAGTTAACATTGATGTCGTGAATACAAAGAAGCGGATGCGTTTAATATCATATATACTAATAATTTTTTGGCTTGTCAATGGGGAGTGAAGGAGGGGAATTATGGAATTATTTGATTTTATCAGCTATTTATAAGGAATTCCTTCACAAATAAGAACGTAAAAACGCGCAGGAAATCCGAGCATTCCCACGCGTTTATTTGTTATCTATCTGGATAAAGATTAGCTTCAATTTCTGCACGTTGATCCGCCAAAAACGGCGGCAGTACAAAGTTCTCTCCTAAAGTTTCCAAGGGTTCATCAATCGTAAAGCCAGGGGACACAGTAGCGAACTCCATCCGATTTCCCCCAGGTTCCCGAATATATAGACTTTTGAAGTAGCCGCGGGAGATCATCTTTTCGATCTGCCAGCCTTGCTTTTCAGCTCTGCGATAAAGTTCATCTAATGCTGCTTCATCATCAACCGCAAAGGCAATGTGATCCACACTGCCTCGTCCCATCCGACTCGCCTCATCTGTGGTCGTAGGCAAAATCTCAAGAAAGTCCGTGTCATTCAACTGGATGCGCTGGTCAAACGTCTGCCAGCTCAGAAAAGCTTCGAAAAATTCACTCGTCGCTTTTGGTTCACGAACATGGAGCTGACTAGAATTTAAACCCAAAATCTGTTTATCAACTGGAACCTCATTTTTAACCTGATGGTCCACCTCTAATGGCGGCAAATCCGTTTGTGTCAAAACAATCGATACATCATCGGCATCCACGAAGCGCAGCTGGCGATCACTGACGGTATAAGCCACATGATAACGGGCCAAGCGCTCTTGCCAAAAAGCCAGACTATTCTTCGGAAGCTTCAACCCAATCGTTGAGATAAATTGTTGGTTGTCATAGCGGTGCCCCAGATGCGGCACCACAAAAAAGGTCACGACACTGCCAGGCGAACCTTGATAATCTCCATAATAATAATGCAGCATGCGATGATTCTCCTGATTGACGGTATTCTTAACAAAGCGCAGTCCTAGAACTTCTGTATAAAAGCGGACATTCTCGCTTCGATCTTTGGTTAGTAATGAGATGTGGTGAAAAGCGGACATTGCGGCACCTTCTTTTTGCTTACTTTTGATAAGTATATTTGGTAAAGGACTATTCCGCAAGTGAAGCGACTCCAATGACTAACCAATCAATCTAAAGCTAGGCATGAAACTTCACTTACTAATAGTAAGGTGTTAAGGTGAGCGTAAGAAGTTGATAAGGAGATACTTATTCAGGAGGTTTTTATTATGACAGTTATTATCCCGACCTTTCAATTAAGCGCAGCCGCTCACATTGGACGTGTCGCTTTAAAAGTAGTAAATTTAGAAAAAATGACTAATTTTTATCAAGAGGTGATCGGGTTGCAGGTGATCGAACAAAGTGCTAGTCAAAGTACCTTAGGTGTTGGAGCGACTCTATTATTAGAGCTACATAAGGTGGAGGCGCCACTGCCTTTGACCCCTAAAACAGGCTTGTATCATGTAGCCTTTTTACTGCCAAATCGAAAAGCTTTAGGAAATGCCTTGCTGCACTATTTGAAGGAGAAGGCTCCTTTGATCGGTGCTGGTGATCACGGCTATAGCGAAGCGCTCTATCTAAACGACCCAGAAGGAAATGGGATCGAAGTGTATTATGACAAACCGCAAAGTGACTGGGACATTCGTGCGGATGGTGAGATCGTCGGTGTGACTCTCGAAATGGATGCAGAAGCAGTGATTGCGGCTGGCGACGGCACATGGACAGGATTTCCCATTGGAACAACGGTTGGACACGTTCATCTAAAAGTGGCGGATCTGATACAAACAGAAAAATTCTTCACCGAAGCTTTAGGTTTGTCCCTAAAAAACAATTTCGGCAATCAAGCCAAATTTTTCGCTACCGGTGATTACCATCACCATATCGGCTCCAATGTCTGGTTAGGAAAAAATATTCCAGCGATGACAGAGCAAGACTTGGGCTTAGAGTATTTCAGCTTCTCCGTACCCAATCAAGCTGAGCTGGATCGCTTGGAAGAGCATTGGAAAAACAAGCTAGAATATACAAAGAACGAAGACGGCAGTTTGGTAGTCGTTGATCCAAATGGAATCACGATAAAGTTTGAGAAATAGACGCTCTATCTTTTAGTGGAAAGTTAATACACACAAATAAAACCATAGGTACTGGAGAATCAGTGTCTAGGGTTTTATTTGTATTATTCTATTTTGTGCCAATTATTTCGATAATGGGCGGCCTCGTCTGTTTTGTGTATGAGGGATACTTTTCTTTCCCGTCACTTTATTTTTTGAGTGTTGTTTGGAATGTTCAAAGGCCCTCTTTTTCTTTTCATGAAGAAGGTCCTCCAGCTTCACTTTTTGATTAGTCATGAGCGCTCCTCCTTTCAGCAAAAATCGCAGCTAGCAGTCAGCCATTCATTTCATCTGAATCAAATCCTCTCATTGTACTATCTTTAGTATAAAGGAGAGAAGCGCAGACGGAGGAACACCCTTTTCTATAAAAAAAGAAAGAGCCTGCAAAAAGCTCTTTCTCAACATTGTTTTCTGATTGTACGAATGATCCGTTGGATACTTTTGATATCCAGATAATAGCTATCAGCAAGCTCGCGCGTACTTTTTCCCATCAGATGTTCCTGATAGATTTGCTGGTTTCTTTGCCGCAGCATGTCTTTACTCGCGGTTTTGCTGCCCCAAGGTAAGCGCTCCTGTGGCTTCTTTGGGATATAAAGGATCGTACCATTAACATATTTTTGGATCTCTTTTACGATTTCCTCTGGTAGAAGTTCGAATGCGTTTTGATAAGCCATCTTTTGTCCTCCTAAGAATAATAAAATTTAGGATTCAGCAAAAGCTCTTCAAGCATTCCTGCCAAGCTTTTGCTAGGCTTTAATAATAATTACTCCCATCATAATGCTCCTTTCTGGTACTAGGTTTATTTTAGCATATTGGGGTTTATAAAATAGGCTATCATTTAATAAACGGGAGATTATTCATCAAAATCAATCTGTGTTTTATAATTTTTTTGATGTTTCCTATACTTCTACTTCATTCCATATCTTTATTGAGTTGTTTTTCTTAAGTAAGTATAATTGAATAAAAATGGCGGTGAAAAATGTGCAAACAACTGATTATATAAATTGGTGGGAAGAGAATAAAGAAAATAGTTTAGAAGATGTAAAAACGACTTTTTTATATAAGGAGGTAATAGTTTGATAGATAGCGTAAGAGTTCACAATGTTGCGACGTATTTAAATCCTGTTGAGTTTAAACCCAAGAAGTTAAATTTTATTTATGGAAGTAATGGAAGTGGTAAGACAACTATTTCCAAATTGCTTGGTAATCAATTAGTATCGGATGATTGCTTAATAAAAAAAAATAGCGATAGAGGTGTAAGCGTTTTATGTTATAACAAAAAATTTGTTGAAGAAAACTTTCAACAATCTGAAAATTTAAAGGGGATTTTCAAAAGGGGATTTTCACTTTAGGACAAGATTCTATTGAAGCACAAGAAAAGTTGGAACTGCTAAGAAATGATAATCAAAATAAACAAAATTCGATTGATACTAAAAACGATACAATAAAGAAATTTGACAATGAGATCGAGGATCAAAAAAATGTTGTTTTGGAAAAAAGTTGGAAATTACAACAATCAATTGGAGAGAGTTTTAGTAATGCTTTGGTAGGATATAGAAATAGTAAAAAAAAGTTTTTTGAAAAATGTATTTCAACTTATATGGATTGGGACAAAAAAGCAGTTGTGAAGTTGGATGAATTAAAATCTAAGTATGACATGGCTTATTCTGACGATAGTGCTATTCACTCAACTTTTCCTACCATTAATATATCTGAAAGTCTGAAATTTGAACAATCCGATTTACTTCAGAAGGTTATCACAGGGAGTAAGGATTCACCAGTAGGTCTGGTAATAGACGTATTAAAAAACAGTGATTGGGTGAGACAAGGAATTGATTATATAGATACTGATGCAAATCAATGTCCATTTTGCCAACAAGAAATGACGGAGGAATTGCAACAAGAAATAAGAAACTATTTTGATGAAACCTATGAATTAGATTGTCAATCATTGAATAGCTTTATTAATAAATATGTCGAACATTATAATGAAATTTTAGGTGATTTAAAGAATATTTTGGAAACAGATATTTCTTTTATAGACGTTTCAAGACTGGAACCAGAATATCAATTATTTAATAGTTTGTTTAAGTTAAATGCGGAGGAATTAGAGAGAAAAAAAGACTCACCTTCTAGTAAAATTTCTTTAGAAAGCTTTGAGTATCGGCTGGAAAAAATTGCGACTATAATTGATTCGTTTAATGAATCAATTATAACTAATAATGAAATTGTAAAGAATAAAAATCGAGAGCAAAAAAATTGTAGTGAGTTACTTTGGTTTTATATCGTTTCTGAGTTGGAAGAAGATCTGAAAGCTTATTCTGTTTTTTTTAATGGTAAGAAAAAAGCTATAGATTCTGTTAGTAATAAAATAGTGACTTTAAATATAGAGATTACTGAAAATAAGAAACAGATGGAAGATATAGAAGAACTGTTAACTAGCGTAGCTCCGACTGTTACCGAAATAAACAAAATACTTGAAAGGTTTGATTTTAAAGGGTTTTATCTTGAAGAAAACAAGCAACAAAAAGGAACTTATCTAATATTGAGAGAGGATGGTACAAATGCTAAAGGTACTTTAAGTGAAGGAGAGTATAATTTTATTACCTTTCTTTATTTTTATTACTTAATATATGGTAGTCAAGAAAAAACGGGAATTACTTCAGATAAAATAATTGTTATTGATGATCCCATATCCAGTTTGGATAGCAATGTTTTATTTATTGTAAGTACCCTAGTGAAAAATTTATTGAAAGATTGCCGTAACAATATAAACGGAATTATCCAAACCTTTATACTCACACATAATGTTTATTTTCATAAAGAAGTTACATTTTTGGGAAGTGGAAAAGAATTCTCATCGAAAGAAGTTTTATTTGGAATAGTGAGAAAAAAAGATAATGTTACTACTTTTTTAGAATATGATAAAAATCCGATTGAATCAACTTATCAGTTACTATGGAGAGAATTAGCAGAGGGTAAAACGTCAACAATGACCGCATTCAATACCATGAGGAGAATTTTAGAATACTATTTTAAGATTATTGGTGATATGGATTATGAGAAATGCATAGACGAATTTGATGGTAACGATAAAATTGTGTGTAAAGCTTTAGTATCTTGTATTAATGATGGTTCACATTTCATAAGTGATGATTTTGTTATTACTTTTGATGAGGAGAATATTGATAATTATAAGAGAATATTCAAATTAATATTTGAAAGATTAGGACATAAAACACATTATGAAATGATGATGAAGACTAAAATTTAGAAAACTTAATATAGTATTTTTCTAAACACCCCCCTGCTAAGAAAAAGCTTTGCAGGGGGGTGTATTCAATCCTTTTTATCGAAAAATTATGTTTTGCTATAAGAAAGGTATTTCAGAGGGATACTAGAAACAGCATTAAAAAACAAATATTATTCTTTTGTTTCAGTTATTACGGGACCTGATACAGTGGGTCTCAATCGAGCAAGATTCTCATTATAATTAGGAAAAGTTTCTGCTACTATTTTATAGTCTATTCCCTTTTTTTGGCAGAAATTTATTGCTGCTTGGCAAACCTTGACAGGAGTAGTTTGATTTTTATATATAATTCTAGGATTTGAAAAAGTCGTATCTTTTTTGTGATCAGCTACAAATTTTCTCAACCATTGTTGTAATTCATTTTCATCATCACTTTTAGTTGAATTATGATTGGCATGTATAATTCCCATTTTTCCAACTGTAACGCTCTTCTTAGAATGAATAGTAATTATGGGAAGGTCTAATTTTTTCTTATCATAGGCGATTGAGTTAATATTTTTTTTAGTTCGTATTGTAGTATCAGAAAATTTCTTTACTTCTGAAATATCAGATGTGATCTTATAGCCTAAATGTTCAATAAAAGTTTTTACTTCTGGTTTTGAATGTACTCTAGAATCAAAGATTGTGATGATTCCAAAATCATTTTTACTTCTAATTAGTCTACCAAGACCTTGCTCAAGTTTCATTAGCATCATAGGCTGATAAAAAACTTTGTATAATTCTTTTTTTTCATAACCTTGAGAAATGAGCTCTATATATGGGTCTTCCGGAACAGGATAGGGAAGTTTAGGTAAAAATAACTTATTCAATGATTTCCCTTCAATAGAAAATCCAGCAAAGAAACTTCCAGAACCTATTAATATGCTGTTGATATCTTTTCTGAAACTATTACTTAAGTACTGGGTGCTTTTTTCTCCTTGAACATAGATGTTTTCTTTAATCTGACCAGAGTCCCTTAACTGGTCAGATAGGCGATTAACATATTTGTTAGATGTACAGAGAACTAAAGTCCCACCTTAAAAAAAACTGATCATTTCAGGTAGTTCGTTTTGAACTTTAATAAGATGTTGAGGATCATTAGGATTAGGATAGTCTTTGGGAATGTAAACTATAGTTTGCTTATCTAATGAAAAGATGCTGGGATAGTTTTTGTATACATACTTTCCAGTTCTTAAATTCCAGTCCACATTTATATCAGATTCATGATCTTGCGTTGTTAATGTACCAGACATAAAAATAATTTTTGAGTAAGATGCCAAGTATGAAATATATTCTTGAAATTGTCTATTAAAATTGAAGTCTACAATATGTAAGGATAAATCTCCATTGTCAAATTGTATCCAATTCTTGTGCCTATTACTTTTTAAAAAAATTGATAGAAAATCCGAAGCCGTACTCATCGACTCAACGACATCCACTGGATAATTCGTTTTAAGTGTGAAGGCAATCAAATTATCATTTAATATGTCCAATAATTGTTGTAGCAAAAATTTATCATCGCTTTTTATTTTGTATCGCAATGAAGAACTGTCGACATTTTCATCAATATAGTTTGAATATATTTTTGATAGTTTTTTCAGAATATTGAAATATTGTTTTTTCTTTTTATGAATTTTCAATTTATACAATTTTTTTAGAGAATATGTCTCTTCGATACTTGAAAGAAAATTTTCTTTGAATGAGTGGGCTTCGTCGATTATCAAAACATTCTCTTTGAAATTAACAATAGGAGAAAATCCTTTTCTTTCATTAGCATATGACTGATTTAATTGGTTATGGTTGGTGATGACAAGTTGATAGTTTTTTTTATATTCACTTCTGTGGTTATGGCTAGGACATTGTAAGTCGAAGCATCTTTCACTAAGTCTATCCATTGACAAATATTTATGTTTTTTCTGGTCTATTTCAGGATACAGTTCTTCTAATTCAGAAAGTAGACCAAATTTACTTTTTTTAAAAAATCTGAGGATTTGATCTTGTTCTTTCCTACTAAACTTATGTAAATTCTCAAAAAAACAACTCCTACAGGTATAGTTGGATTTACCTTGTGCTAATAATTTTTTTTTAGGATCAATTAGTTTCAATTTTTCTAATGTAGTAGAGTCAACATCAAATATTTGATTTTGAAGATTAATTGTAGAAGTCGCATATAATATACTGTTCTTTTTTTCTCTAGAGTAGATAGAACATGGAACCAGTACTCCTAATGATTTTCCTGTTCCCACAGGAGCTTCTAAAAACATAATTTGTTTTTTTGAGTTAAATAGGAAATCAGCTACATCCAAAGCCATTTGGACTTGATGTTGCCGAACGCTAGCTCCATTTTTAAAAATAAGCGGTATTTCATCTTCAAAGCAGGTAAGAACTTCTGACGTGATATCTTTCAAAAAAATGAATCCTCCTTAACAAAAAAAGTTATAATACAAGTCTATTATATCATAAAAAGAACTGACGTTCATATTTTGAGTATGAATGATAATTGAATGGATATCTTAAATGATAAAGATGAGTTAGGTTTCTTTTACTAAAAGATTATTCTTACAAAAATACCCCCGCTAAGAAAATTCTTGGCGGGGTTTTTGGTGGGAAACTATTTAATTTTTAATCAATTTTATCCCTTTTATAATAATAGAAAAGCCGTCAAATCCGCATAAACAAACCAATTTGCGTTTGTAGGCTATCCCCACTCAATTTTTGGAGTTGGGGTTATGATAGAGAATGGCGTAATATCAACAACTATTAGGGACCATGGAATCAGAAAAATGAGTTTGGAAATTATAAAAAGTGCAATTCAAGTGGAATATACTAATCTTAAAATGAGCTTATAAAACTTCATTATCCATTTAAAAAGCTGATCTCTAGTTTCTTTTGTAGAATAGATTAGAGAGTAGCTAATCTATATAATTTTAAAAGGACAATTTAATTCAAAAGTAATAGTAGTTCAGAAAAATAAGTGCCCCGAAGATAGTTTTGTATATCGGGGTCATTTTTTATAAATTGTTGTGCTTTTTTCTTGTAGCCTTTGTCAATTACTTGATCAGCTATTCCTTTAAGTATCTCGTCATGCTCTAGAGTACAAATCTCTAACCATTTATTGTAATCTCGAGTTTGTAAAATGTTATCAACATAATCCGAAAAAAATTGCTCCATATTTTTCAAGTTAGAGAGTCCGATTGTTAAGTTTTGGATATTACTATCTAAGTTTTCTTTAGTGTTGAAATGAGTGTCATGAAGTTGTCGTTCGAAAACTTTTTTTAAACGCCTTTGTACAAGTTGTTCTTTTCTTTCTGTGAGTTTTTGAAAAAATTTATCTTTGAAAAGTTCTATTTTTTTAGTGATTTCTTCATCGAATTGAGCTTTTAGAGTACCACTAATTACGTTCTCATCACATAGTAACATCTCTATTTCTAAAAATTTAGTTGTAAATATCTTCTCCTTTTTTAGTTCTTTAATTTCTTCATCTGTTCGCATATCATTATCAATGATACCTAATGCAGTATTTTGAAAGATACTCTTCTGATTGTTATAAGCTTTAACATATCTTTTAACTTGATCACAGTTTTCAACAGGGATTACTGCGAAATTTGAGAAAAGAACGGAGTATAAGGAATAGTCGATGCTAGAATTTGTTTTCCCCTCGCAAAAGATTACGTTTTTCTTTGCACCTATTAGTTCCAATAGCATCTCTTTAGGAAAGCTATCATATTGTGTATCTTTCAAAAACTCAATTTCCCATTTATTAGGGTAGCTATATCTTTTGCACCAAATAAAATCTGAGTTAACTCTACTCTCAATAAAGTCAATTCGATGGGAAACATAGATGAAACGGCAATCAGCTCTAAGCGATTCAAGTTCATTCCATAAGCGGTTATAGATAGAAGTATTTAAATAAAGCTCGGGTTCATCAATGATAATCGTTGAATTTTCAACTGCTAGTAAAACTTGAATAATGTAGTAAATAATAATTCTTTCTCCATCACTCATTTCATTTATTGAGTATACGCTTCCGTTTTTTATAGGCGCTATAGTCTTATTTGTATTATCTGGATTTTCAAAATCGATATCTGGAATTAATTTTTGATACAGTCGCTTGAATTGGTAAAAAATATTGTCAGTGTTGGGATCTTTTCCTCGACCATCGTTCCATTCAAAGTTAATTTGGCTAAAGTATTCATTAACTAAAGCCACAATCATTTTGGAGAAGTCATTCTCATAGATTTCATGGATATTTTGTTGTTTTACATCCTTGGTTAGAAGAGTTTGCTGTATATTCTCCTTACTGGTATTGTAAAATCCTCCACTATCACTATTTACAAATAAATTTTTTCTGGCTGGAATAACTGCAATATTAGTGGCAATTATGTTTTTGAAAAAACTAACAAGGGAGCTCTTTCCTGAACCGTTTCCTCCGATTATAACAGCGTTCTTTTCACCATCAATAATAGTTAAGTAATATAGTTGATTTAAAGAAGTTTGTTTTTGCTTTAAAGATTCTGGAGAATTGGAAAAATAAGTATCTTGAAAACTATCAGAATCTTTATTGAAACCCAGATTTTTAATAAATAAGTCATAAAGTCGATCAGAGAAAGAATCCCTATTTTCAATCAGTGCTAATAAAGAATCGTAATTTTTTTCAAAAATGCCCAATCCAACTTCAATATCCTTTGTCCATTCAGGTTTGTTAGTGAGAGAATCTTGAAAATATTCACTATAATGCGCATAGAACTTTTTTAAGAGATTGATAATTTTATCTTTATTCAAAATGTACCTCCTTTAAATCATTGCTTAGATAATAATTATAGACTATTCTGTTATCTAGTTATAGAAGAATTTCAAGTCAGGAAATATGTTTCATAGTTGAAGAAACTAAATTTCAACCAACCTCCAGTATCTAACTAAGGAGTAGTAAATACAAACTTTATAACAAAGAAACAGCTATAAACACTGTCTACTCAATGTTTATAGCTGTTTCTCTCCACTACTACACACTTTGATTTTTAGTTTATTAATCATTAAATACAAAACAAGGATTTATTCCCGATGTAACATAAATATCATCTTCTGAAAATAATGTGAATTGAATAGTTCCAATATATTCCATCAAATAAGTCGTGCGTAGTATGATTGGCAAAGTAAAAAAAGCCAGCCGATTTCTCGACTGACCTGTGGACACATTTACGGTCACATGCTAGAAATTTTCAAGCTTACATTCGGTGAAATCTCAATGTAGCCTTGGAATTAAATGCTATTAGATCAACAATCCTAGAATTGATTCACCTGTATATTATTCCCACTCCACAGTAGCAGGTGGCTTACTCGTAATATCATACACGATCCGGTTCACATGAGAAACTTCATTTACGATCCGGACTGAGATCTTTTGCAAGACATCCCATGGGATACGAGCGAAGTCTGCGGTCATGCCGTCGATTGACGTAACGGCACGGATACCGACTGTGTAGTCGTAGGTGCGGCCGTCGCCCATGACACCGACTGAGCGGATGCCTGGTAGGACAGTGAAGTATTGCCAGATGTCGCGGTCAAGGCCGGCATTGGCGATTTCTTCACGTAGGATCGCGTCTGATTCGCGGACGATTTCTAGTTTTTCTTCGGTGATTTCACCGATGACACGAATGCCTAGGCCTGGTCCTGGGAATGGCTGGCGCCAAACGATGGAGTCGGGCATGCCAAGCTGTGTTCCTAATTCGCGGACTTCGTCTTTGAATAGGGTATTTAATGGTTCGATCAATTCGAACTGCATGTCTTCTGGTAATCCACCAACGTTATGGTGTGATTTGATGGTTTGGGCTGTTTCTGTACCAGATTCGATCACATCGGTATAAAGCGTGCCTTGGGCTAAGAAAGAGATACCTTCTTTACCTGCAAGTTTGGTCGCTTCATCGTCGAATACATAAACGAATTCATTTCCGATGATTTTACGTTTTTTCTCTGGATCTGAAACGCCGGCTAATTTATTTAAGAAACGGTCTTTGGCATCAACTTTGATGATGTTTAAGCCGAATTTTCCGCCAAGTGCTTCCATGACTTGTTCGCCTTCGTCTTTACGTAATAAACCGTGGTCTACGAAGATCGATGTTAATTGGTCACCGATGGCTTTTTGTAAAAGCACCCCTACGACAGAAGAGTCTACGCCGCCTGATAGGCCAAGCAAGACTTTTTTGTCGCCGACTTGTTCGCGGATTTTTGCGACTTGCATATCGATGAAGTTATCCATCGTCCAGTCGCCTTTACATTGACAGACATCTAGGGCAAAGTGACGTAACAATTCGTTACCGTATTCTGAATGGCGCACTTCTGCGTGGAATTGGATGCCGTAGAAGTTGCGGTTGGTATCTTGGATCGCTGCGATCGGGCAATCTTTGCTGGTGCCGACTCTTTCGAAGCCTTCTGGTACTTGAGTCACTAGGTCACCGTGGCTCATCCAAACGGTTTGCTCTTTTGGTGTGCCGGCAAATAGGACCGCATCGTCAGAGGTAACTTCTAATGTTGCTTGACCGTATTCACGGTTTTTCGCAGGTTCGACTTTACCACCTAAGTTATAGGTGATCAGCTGCATGCCGTAACAGATACCTAGGACAGGAATGCCTAACTCAAAGATTTTTGGATCGATGGAGAAGGCTCCTTCGTCATAAACACTGTTTGGGCCACCGGATAGGATGATCCCTTTTGGATTCATGGCTTTGACTTCTTCAGCAGTGATGCGGTGGCTCATAAGTTCTGAGAAGACACCGAATTCACGGATACGACGAGTGATTAATTGGTTATACTGACTACCATAATCAAGTACAATGATTTTTTCTACGTTTGTCATTTCGGTAGAAATGTTTGTCACAATTATTACCCCTTTTCAAGTTTTATTATAAAAGAAAGCAAGCTTTCTTTATAAGCTAGTATTTACGCAAATAGATTTCATCAATAATATGATGCTTTGCCTTGTGCAAGATAATATCAGCTCGACCTCTTGTTGGCAAGATATACTCTTCCAAATTCTTCAAGTTGACATTTTTCCAGACATCTTCCGCCATAGCTAGCGCTTCTTTGCGGTCGCCGATAGCATAGTCATAATAGTAGTTATCAGGATCTTTGAAGGCGGTGTCCAGTAGGGATTCGAAACGCTCGATATACCAGCGCTCCACCATCTTCGGATCAGCATCGACATAAATCGACAGGTCGAAAAAGTCGCTGACGTAGATTTGCTGATTGGCTGGCAGCTGCAAGGTGTTAATTCCCTCCACAATCAAAATATCCGGTGAATCGATCATCTCGTATTCACCCTCCACGATATCATACACATCATGAGAATATTTTGGGATGGGGATATTTTCCTTGCCTGATTTCACTTCGTTCAAGACATCGATCAAATTCTCCATGTCATAGCTCTCAGGAAATCCTTTGCGATCCATGATTCCCCGTTCTTCTAAAACAGCGTTTGGATAGAGGAACCCATCTGTAGTGATCAGTTGAACGGTTTGGTGTTTGAACAGGCGGTCCAACAAGGTCTGTAATAAACGAGCGGTGGTACTTTTTCCGACAGCCACACTACCGGCGATCCCGATAATAAAAGGCGGCATCTTCACATAGCGATGCAAAAACAATCCTTTGCTTAAAGTTAGCGACTCAAAATCTTTCATATAAAGATGGATCAAATGACATAAAGGTACATAGACATCGGCCACATCCTTCATTGAGATTTGGTCGTTCAAACTTTTGATATTATCAAGCTCTGCTTGGGTCAACGGTGTGTTTCCCGGTGTGTAGAAATCCTGCCACTGGTCACGGGCGATCCGGAAATAGTTCCCTCTTTCGTTCATAATAACCTCCTTATTCATTTTTATAGCGTCTAGTCTACGAGGATAGCTCCCAGCAAGCTCGGTAATCCCCATGAATTTATCTAACGTGAACAGTCAAAAGGTTCTCGTAAGTTCACTCTCCTGATGATCTTGCCATCGCAAGAAATCAGACGGCAACTGCGCTTATTCTACCATAAAAAACGGTGTTGGAACGTGCTCTGCTTTCAAGAAATCCGAATAATTTCCTAACATAAAACGTTATATGCCATTTTAGCCGAAAAAAACCCTAAAAAGCTATTGTAATGATAGGAGTTTCATTGTTTTTTTAGATGGGGATGTGAAAATTCGCGAGAAGTTAAGAATCAGTGGTGAAAAGTGTATTATAGAAGTAGCAGATTTATGAGAACGGGTGCTGAGATGAAAAAGCTAGAGGATATGACTTTGGAAGAGCTGTGGGAATTGTTTCCGATTGTTTTGAAAGAACATAGTCCGAAGTACGCTGAATGGTACGAGGAAGAAAAGCAGAATTTAACGGAATTACTCGCTGACTTTGGACTTCAACGGATCAATCATATTGGCAGTACCTCGGTGGAGGGGCTGATCGCAAAACCAATTGTAGATATTTTATTGGAATTGCCAGAGGGCTATGATTTGGATCGTGTATCAGAGTTGTTGAAAAATGCTGACTGGATTTTGATGATTAGAGATGACGCAAAGCAGACGTTGGATTTGAATAAGGGCTACACACCAGCAGGCTTTGCGGAAAAAGTCTATCATCTGCATGTGCGAGCGCTCGGGGATTGGGACGAGCTGTATTTCAGAGATTATTTGCGGAAGTATCCGAAAGCTGCTCGACAATATGAAGAATTGAAGCGGTCATTAAAAGAAAAATACGAACACAACCGTGACGCGTATACAGAGGCAAAAACAGCATTTGTTCAGCAGTATAGTCAAGCGGCTCGTGAGGAATTTGGTACGCGCTATTTGGCTAAATAAATTTCGCGTTTCATGCTATGATAGAACCGATAGAATTGTGAGGAGGATGAAGGTATGAAAGAGATCGTTTTATTTGGCGACAGCTTATTGACTGGTGTGATGAATGGAGAAACCAGCGATATTTTAGATACGTATATTCTTGATGAATTAACGGAGATGGGCTTTCCCGGCTATCAATTAGTCAAGCTGGGCAAACGCGGCGAGACTTCTTCTGATGGATTGGCACGAGTGAGTGAAGCCGTGGATGCAGAAGGTGATTTTGTGGTCATTTCCTTTGGGACGAATGATTCATTGAAGCACGAGACATCACTAGAAGCCTTTGGTGAAAATCTAAAGGAAATTATCGAATCTTTTGATGCGTCCAAAGTCATCCTATTGACTACGGGGTATATCAATACAGAGGTTTATCCAAAAGGGGACAACGAACGGCAACAGCTCTTCGCGCAGAAGGCGAAAATGGTGGCGGCAGAATCTGGAGTCAACGTGATCGATCTGTATCATCACATGACGGTTTATCCAAAACCAAATGAGTTCGTGCAAACATTTGACGGCATCCATCCGTCTGACGAAGGCTATCATTTCTTAGGGGCCTTGATTGCACGAGATATCAAAGAAATATTATTAGCAGAAGGGTAAGTATATGGCAAATCATTATTATTCCGAAAATCCCGAGACCGCTCACGACCTGCATCAATGGTCGTTTGAATTGGCTGGGAAAAATTTTCAGTTTGTGACCGACAGCGGTGTTTTTTCCCGTGACACGGTGGACTTTGGCTCACGTGTTTTAATTGAGCATTTTGACGCATCAGACTTACCAGAGGGAACCTTGCTGGATGTTGGCTGCGGGTATGGACCAATTGGCATGGCGTTAGCCTATCAAACGCAGCGTCCTGTTGAAATGATCGATGTGAACAATCGTGCGGTCGAGCTGGCTCAAGGCAATGCCAAGCGCAATGGGATCGAAGCGGATATTCACCAATCCAATATTTATGAGACCCTGCATCAGACAGAGTATGCGGCGATCATCAGTAATCCGCCAATTCGTGCGGGAAAAAAGGTCGTCCATCAGATTTTGAGCGAGGCGGCGCCCTTATTAAAAACTGGCGGCACCTTGACGATCGTGATCCAAAAGAAGCAAGGAGCACCTAGCGCGAAAAGTAAAATGGAAGAAGTCTTCGGCAACGCGGAGATCGTAGCGAAGGACAAAGGCTACTATATCATCCGCAGTGTGAAGGAATAGAAAAATGCCACAAACCGATTGGGTCTGTGGCATTTTTTTTACGTGTTATCGCCGTACCCCTTCATATCAGGTTCGGTTCTATCGCTGCGGAAGCTTTCTTTTGGCAGTGTTAGAGGAAGAGTCATAGAGTCTAGCACGCCAGCTTCTGCTTCAACGACATAGGGAATGGCGTTGACGGCCCGCATACAGGTGATCACCATGCCTTCATAGCCAGCGGTTATTTCATTTTTCCCGGGGAAGAATTCACAGGACATATTAGGATCGCCTTCAACAACCAAACGGTAGGTCCCATCTCGCGGCCCTTTTGGCCAATGTGGCGCTATGTCTTTATCCATCCGGTTGACGTGCTCGATAATGATCTTGTCTTCACCATTGACGATGCCGATGGTTTCAAAGCGAACCGCGCCAACAGTTCCAGCAGGAATCGTGCCGCTAGCGACATGCAATTCTTTTTCAGTAATCACTTTTTCATAGGTCTGGCGATATCCGTCCAGTTCGTAACCTAGAGCATTAGCGATGTAAGCGATCGGCGGTCCCCACGAAACGAGCTGTGTTCCTTCACCGCTCATCACTGGCTCGTAGTCCATCGGCATTCCGAAGCCAAAGGCATATTTTATTGTCATTTCATCAGGATAGGTATCATACATAAAGATTTCTTGGGTACGAACTTGTTTGATCGTATTAGAGCAGGTCAAGACGAGGGCTAACAGATGGTCAGCAGCAAAACCAGGTTCAATACCAGAAATATATAGGGAGGCATTTCCTTTACGTGCGGCTTCAGAAAGCTGAGGCGTTATCTCTTGATTGGTAGGAGATGATGGATAGACAAGGTTTGCGAGTGATGTACCAACAACGTTGATACCAGCTAATAATAGTTTTTCAATGAGAGGCAACAGAATTTCATTGGCTTTGTTTGCAGGGGGATTTAATCCAATAACGGCGCAATCGGGTTTCAGCTGGATTAAGTGATCGATATTATTGCTGATGGTAAGCCCGATCGGCTTGTCACCATACAGCAGACCAGCATCTGTTCCAACCTTATTTCCAGCGGTTTCCTCATGTGCCCACACACCAATAACCTCAAAATCAGAACGATCGAACATGCAGCGGACGGCAATTGAACTGATGCTTCCGGTACCTAAGACAATGACCTTTACCATAGCGATCCCTCCATTGTTCTATTCTTACACATCTATAGTACCTTCTAAGCCGAGTCTAAAGCAATGTCTATTTCGCTTATTCTCCCTATATATAGTTAGAAAAGAGCTATTTCAGCGGATCTTCTGTAATCCCTTGCAGAAGAGGAACAAGTAAAGGTATAATCACATTGACTCATGTTTTTCACAAATGTGATAAAAGGAGAGGGAGTTTATGCAAAAAGAAGAAGACAAGTTACTGGTTCGCATTGCCGAAATGTACTACCAAGAAGATAAAAATCAAAGCCAGATTTCTAAAGAATTAAATATTCACCGCAGTACGATCAGTCGGTTACTGAAGCGTTCGCGAAATGAAGGTATCGTGAATATTTCCATTAATTACGACAAGGCGGGAACCTACAGCATCGAAAAGGAGCTGCAAGAAAAGTTCGACCTGGAAAAAGCGATCATTGTGCAGGCAGGTGCTGATCTCAGTCGAACGCAAAAGGACAAATTATTGGCGCAAGGTGTGGGGGAATACCTGACGGAAATTATCAAGGATGATATGATCTTTGGCTTTTCGTGGGGAGAGACGATGTCCGCGATTCCAGAAGGGCTAAGCAACTATGACGTGAATAATATCCTTTGTGTTCCCATGATCGGCGGACCGTCTGGACGTCTCATCAGCGATTATCATGTGAATACGATTACCTATGAAGCATCGAAAAAACTTAATGGCAGGGCTTTATTGATTGATTCACCGGCATTTCCTGAAACGGTCGCATTGAAGAAGGCCTTGATGGAAAATGAGTTCAATCAAGAGCTGATTGATTATTGGCGGAAGATCGATATCGCCATCTTAGGGATTGGTTCGCCTACCTTGAAGGCTAGTGAGAGCTGGAAGCAGTTCTATGGCGAAGATGTTTTAGCTTATTTAGAAGGAAAAAAAGTTGTCGGAGACGTCGTGTCCCGCTTTTATAATATCGAGGGTGAACACATCGACAATACTTTGGATGATCGCTTAATCGGGATCGACATTTCTGATTTAAAGCGTACTCCTTACCGAATCGGTGTGGCGGAAGCCGTGGATAAGGCCGATGCGATCGCCAGCGCCTTAAAGGGACGCTACATCAATGTATTGGTCACGACAGAAGAGACGGCACAAGAGGTATTGAAACGATAGGTCGGGATGAATATAAACTTTTCAATCGCAGCTGTAAATTGAAGTTCAGCTTCGCAAATGAGCTTTGTCGGTAATATGCTGAGCCAGTTTGCGAAGCCTTTCTTATCATCGAGTCATTCCAAGAGGAGGTACCATGCAAGTTATTCGTTTGCTTCAAACGACCTTAATTTTATTGAGCCGCAAACAGGTGACCGCTAAGGAATTAGCGGAGCGATTTCAGGTTTCTGTTCGAACAATCTACCGCGATGTTGACGCTTTGAGCTTAGCAGGTGTACCCGTTTATGCGAATAAGGGACGAAATGGTGGGATTTTCTTAGATGATTCCTATCATGTCAGTCATGCGTTGATTGACAAAGAAGAACAAGATGACCTTTTTTTAGCGCTGCATTTATTGCAATCGGTCGGCTTAGCGGACACAGATGAGCTGATGAAAAAAATGGGTACTGTTTACGATTGGAGCGAGTGGCTGGACGTTGATTTGAGTCAGACGGAGATCTCCAGTGAAACCTTTGAGCAAATCAAAAAAGCGTTATTCAATCATTGTGAGATCACCTGCATTTATCATACGGAATATGGACAGACCCGTCTGTTGTCACTGGCGCCAAAGCGAGTGGTATACAAGTATCAGACTTGGTATTTACTTGCATGGGAATTGCCTAAAGAAGCGTGGGGCTTATTTCCGCTTAAGCAAATTCGAAATGTTGTTTTAAAAGAACCGATCCACTATCCATTTCCTGAAGAGGTAGTAGTATTTCCGCAATTAATGGTGCACTTACGCTTCAGTAAACGAATTGCCTATAAAAAATATGCGGAGTTCGCCGATTTTGACTGGACTGATAATGCGGACAGCAGTTTTGATGCCTCATTGACCTTTGCGGAATTCGACGATCTGTACCGTTTCTTGATTCCGCTGGGGAAAAATGTCGAAATACTTGGACCTAGCTGGATTCGTGAGAAGGTGCTGAATTATGTCGCGGCTTTTTACGAAAATCATTTTTAATATGACAGGTTCTGGCACCTTTCTTCGGTAGAGTAGAGAAAAGAGGAGGAGATAGCTATGCAATTTGAACCAATCATTAAACCGGATCAGTGGATTCTTTCCCAAAGCTTTACTGTGAAAGTCGAAGAAATTCCACAAGTCATTGGACCAACCTTTATGAAATTGGGCGGCTTCGTTCAAGAGCAAGGAATCGCAATTTTGAGTACCCCTTTTGTGTCCTATAAAAATATGGATGAGAATGGCGGGTTAGATGAGTCTGCTATCGAGATGGAGGTGGGCTTTCCAGTAGCGGAGGAAGTGAAGAATGCTGCGGAAATTGACAGCGACAGCTATTTTCTGCCTTCCTATAAAGCGTTATCTGGTCTTTATGTAGGCAAATATGAAGAGATGACCGAACCCTATTTCGCGATGATGGATGAGATTAAACGGATTGGCGGAACCTTCAGCGGGATTTCTTATGAATATTATCTTAGTGATGAGGAGATCCCAGAGGAACAGCAGGAAACGATCATGGAATTGGTTTACGAATAGTGAGCAGCAGGACAAGTTGAAAAGCTTGTCCTGTTTTTGTTTTAACGACCCTAGGCAATTTTGCTAGGGTTTTTCTTTGTGCACTTTTGTGATTTTGTTTTAAATAAATTGCAAAAAGTTGTTGACAACGTTTTCTTGTGCGGTTACTATAAAGGTGCAACAAATGTTAAAAAGAAATCACAAATGTTAAAAGGGGCGTTTGCAATGGATTGGTTAGATGTAAAAGGAAAAACGGTCATTGTCACAGGAGGATCATCAGGAATTGGAGCGGCCATTGTCGAAGAGTTATGTGAATTAGGGATCAATGTCGTGAACGCGGATCTTAGAGAAGGAAGCTTCACACATGAAAATCTACTTTTTAGTCAAACAGATGTGACGTCACCTGAATCTGTGGAGCAGACAGTTGCCACAGCTGTAGAAAAATTTCAAACGATTGATGCGGTTGTGAACAACGCAGGGATCAACATCCCTGCTTTACTAGTCGATGAAGAACTGACTGAAGGCGGGAAATTCCAAATCAACGAGCAAATTTTTAATAAGATGATCGCCATTAATCAAAAGGGTGTTTACCTGATGGGGCAAGCTGTCGGTCGTGTGATGGTCAAGCAGGGCTACGGCGTCATTATCAACATGTCCTCAGAATGTGGGCTAGAAGGTTCGGAAGGTCAAAGTGTTTATGCAGCGACAAAAGCGGCGGTGAATAGTTTTACGCGTTCATGGGCAAAAGAGTTAGGAAAAAAAGGCGTTCGGGTAGTAGGGATCGCACCTGGAATCATGGAGGAAACAGGCTTACGCACAATCGAATATGAAACAGCGTTGGCTTATACACGCGGTATCACTGTGGAGCAATTACGCGCAGGCTACAGCAATACAAAAACAATTCCACTGGGACGCGATGGAAAATTAAGTGAAGTAGCAGATTTGGTTGCTTACTTTGTTTCGGGACGCTCAAGCTATGTGGATGGTGTGACGGTGAATGTTGCCGGTGGGAAAACGAGAGGATAAATCGTCTGTTTCCTTTTTTGAAGGACATGGACATAAATAGGAACGAGGAGGGACTTATGAACAAGGTAATTTTAGTCGCACATGGCAAGCTGGCACATGAAATGAAAAATTCCGCTGAAATGATTTTCGGCGGACTGCCAAATTTTGAGTCAGTGGAATTTTTGAAGGAGGAGGGCTTAGATACGATTCAGGAAAAAATCACTGCAGCTATGCAAGATGATGAGTCTTCGTATTTGATCTTGACCGATTTGTTTTGCGGCACACCTTATAATGCCAGCTGTGCCGTGGCTATGAAAAATCCCGAACGCGAGATCGACGTCGTATCGGGAATGTCGCTGCCGATCGTTTTAGAGGTGGCAAGTATGTTAGGGAATTCTTTGCAGGATATTGTGAATCATGCAACAAGTATTCCGTGCGATACAGTGAAAGCGTTTAAACAGCAGGTGATTGAAGAAGAGGAGGATTTTTAAGATGCAAATCAAATTAGCGCGGATCGATGATCGATTGATCCATGGACAAGTAGCAACGGTTTGGGCAAAGGAAGCAGGTGCGAAACGAATCATCGTTGTCAGTAAAGAAGTCGCGAACGATGACATTCGCAAGACATTGGTGAAACAAGCAGCGCCTCCAGGTATCAAAGTGAATATTGTTGATCCGGAAAAGGCAGTAAAGGTTTATAACAATCCAAAATACGCGGACGAGACAGTCTTCTATCTATTCACCAATCCGATGGAGGTTTTAGAGCTGGTACAAATGCAAGTACCTATCAAATCTATCAACATTGGCGGCATGCAGTTCAAAACAGGTCGAACGCAAATCACAAAAGCCGTATCCGTTGATCAAACTGAAGCGGATGCATTCAGAAAATTAGAAGCAGCAGGTGTAGAGCTGGATTTACGTGTCGTGGCAACAGATCCAAAAGGAAATTTTGAGGAAAAGCTGAAGGAAGCGGGATTTTAATCAGTATTCAAATAGTAGGAAAGAACTACGTTCGAACAAACAAGGAGGACACAAAAAATGGAATTATCAGCTTTACAGATTGTACTTATTTTTCTTTTTTCATGTGTGTGCGGGATGGGCAGTGTGTTGGATGAATTTCAAACGCATCGACCGTTGATCGCCTGTACGATAGTTGGCTTGATTCTAGGGGATGTAACAACGGGCATTATTTTAGGCGGAACGTTGGAGCTAATCGCGTTAGGGTGGATGAATATTGGTGCGGCACAGTCGCCGGATTCGGCTCTAGCCAGTGTGATCTCAACAATATTAGTAGTTGTGGGTCAGCAAGACATTCAATCAGGGATCGCCATCGCTTTACCTGTCGCAGCAGCTGGGCAAGTATTAACCGTTATCGCTCGGACGATCACCGTGGCTTTCCAGCATGCGGCGGATCGCGAGGCGGAAAAAGCGAATTTCAACAAAATTATCTTCCTGCATTTTAGCGCCCTGTTCATTCAGGCGTTGCGTGTGGCGATTCCAGCGACTATCGTAGCGGCCTTCGTCAGTGCAGAGATGGTAACGAAAATGCTAGACATGATTCCAGACGTGATCACGGGTGGTTTGGCAGTGGCCGGCGGCTTTATCGTGGTTGTCGGTTACGCGATGGTATTGAACATGATGAGCGTCGCTTACTTGATGCCGTTCTTCTATCTAGGATTTGTGATGGGCGGCTATCTAGAGTTCAGTTTGCTGGCCTTCGGGATTATTGGATTGATCACGGCATTAATCTATGTGCAGTTGAATCCAAACTTTAAGAAAAATGAAGTCCAAGGCAATCAGGTGGCGGCGGTCGTTGCTGGTGAGCTGGCTGACGATGAGCTGGAAGATTAGGAGGCAAAGAAAATGGAAAATACTTCAATGGTAGAGAGTAAAAAGGATATTTACGCGCAATCACAATTGACGAAAAAAGACTTGATGACGACGTTTGTCTTCTCAAATTTCCAGCAAGCGTCGTTTAACTTTGAACGAATCCATGCCTTGGCATTCTGTGTGGACATGATCCCAACGATTCGCCGAGTGTATAAAACAAAGGAAGAGCAGGCGGAAGCTTTGAAACGCCATTTGACCTTTTTCAATACAACACCAGCGGTCTGTGGACCAGTCATTGGTGTAACGATGGCGATGGAGGAAGCACGGGCAAGCGGTGCGGATATCGATGATGGAACAATCAATAGCTTGAAAGTTGGATTGATGGGACCATTAGCTGGTGTCGGTGATCCATTGGTCTGGGGAACATTACGACCGATCACTGCAGCTTTAGGAGCATCTTTGGCACTATCCGGCAATGTGATGGGACCGATCCTATTCTTCGTGGCCTTTAATGCGATCCGGTTAGCCATGAAATGGTTTGGCCTGACCTATGGGTTCAGCAAAGGGATGGATATCGTAAAAGACCTGTCGGGAAATCTGTTGCAAAAATTAACCGAAGGCGCGACAATCCTAGGTTTGTTCATCATGGGTGTCTTGGTAACGAAGTGGACGACCGTCAATATTCCATTGGTTGTCTCAAAAACACCAGGTGCGGATGGCAAAACGGTTATTACGACCGTTCAAAATGTTTTGGATGATTTGGTACCTGGCTTGCCAGCTTTAGGTTTGACTCTATTGATGATGTATCTATTGAAGAAAAAAGTCAGTCCAATCGTCTTGATTTTTGTCTTGTTTGCAGTTGGGATCGTTGGTTATTGGTTAGGTATTTTAGCGTAATAATGCTTCATAATATAGTAGGATTTTAGGAGGAACAGCAGTGAAAACGAAAGCGGTAAGATTATATGGTAAGAAAGATTTGCGCTTGGAGGAATTTGAATTACCTGAAATTAAAGAAAATGAAATTTTGGCATCCGTCATTACCGACAGCATTTGCATGTCGACATGGAAATTAGCGAATCAAGGGGCCGACCATAAGAAGGCGCCAAATGATCTAGCGGAAAATCCTATCATCATCGGCCATGAATTTTGCGGCGAACTGCTGGAAGTAGGCGGAAAATGGGCGCACAAATATAAAAAGGGTGAACGTTATGTTCTGCAGGCGAACCTGCAGCTGCCGGATCGCCCAGATTGTCCAGGGTATTCGTATCCTTACACAGGCGGCGACGCTACCTACATCGTAATTTCAGAAGATGTCATGAATCAAGATTGTCTGATTCCATATAAAGGAGACACCTACTTTGAAGGGTCATTGATTGAACCCTTGTCTTGTGTGATCGGTGCCTTTGAAGCAAACTACCATTTAAAAGAAGGGTCTTATGAACACAAGATGGGCATTCAGCCTGATGGCAATTTATTGATCATGGGCGGTACCGGACCTATGGGCTTATTGGCGATTGATTATGCGCTGCATGGCCCTATCAAACCTAAAAAATTAGTGGTCACAGACCGTGACGCAGAAAAATTAGCTCGTGCGGCAAAGCTTTATCCTAGTCAAGATGGGATCGAGGTTTCTTATGTTAATGTGGCGGATGTGGAAGATCAAGTCAGCGTATTGAAGGAAACAGCTGGCGGCGGCTTCGATGATATCTTCGTCATGGTACCAGTCGGCCCAGTGGTAAGTGACGCGGCAGCGATGCTAAATCCTGACGGTTGTTTGAATTTCTTCGCCGGACCACAGGACAAGGGATTTTCAGCGAACGTAAACTTCTATGACGTACACTATTCATTTACTCACTTTGTCGGAACCTCAGGGGGAAATACCGAAGACATGCGTAAAGCGGTGAAGCTGATTGAAGACAAGCAGGTGAAAGTGGCGAATGTCGTTACTCACATTTTAGGGTTAGATGCTGTGGGAGAAACGACACTGAATCAGCCGGCTATCGGCGGTGGAAAGAAATTAGTGTATACCCACAAGCAATCTGAATTAAAGAAATTGTCAGAGATCGATAAGGATTCTGAACTAGGAAAAATTCTCGCTGAAACAGATGGAATTTGGAGCAAAAAAGCAGAAAATTATGTTTTGAAGAATTACCCAAATATTTAATATTTTATTTAGTAAATGAATTAATCCGCATTTGGCAGGATTTCCGAATATCAAATGTTCGTGTTTTAAAGGAATAAAAGAAAAAAGATCGCCGCAGAAAAATCAAACTCTGCGACGATCTTTTTAAATAGTAGCCTTTAAGAATTGAACGGTGGCTTGGTAGGCGATCTCCGCGTAGCCTTCTCCGTGGACGGTCCCTTTGATTAGTTTGTTTTCGCTAGGGATGCCTTTTTCAGCCAGGGCCGCTTGTAATTTATAGACTCCTGATAATGGAACCAATTCATTTAGTGAGTTGGCGATAAAAAGTGGTCCGCTGTTATTTGAGACGCGAGCCAATGGATCGGCCTGCTTCAGCCGTTCCATATCCTGACCAACATAATTTAGGATGAACCACTTATAAAAGGCGTCGTTTGCGCCGTCTTGGTCGATTTTTCCGCTGGCTTGTTTATCAAAATCGGGTTTTTGGTTCATTGCTGGAACAACCTCTGGGTGCTGCTGTACCCAATCATAGAGGTCGATGATCCCAGACCAGGAAGCTGCTGGAATCCCCTTTTGCAAGGCCAATTCAATAGATAAATTGCCGCCGGATGAAGAACCAAGGGCGGTAATTTTCCCCTTTACCGGATAGTCACTGGCTGCCAACCAATCATAGACCTTCAGTAAATCATCCATTGCCGCTGGAAAGAGATGATCAGGTGCTAAACGATAGTTCGGTGCGACAACAAGAAAGCCATCAGTGGTCAATCGTTCTGCCAAAGCAGTTTCTTTACTTTTGTCTCCGCGAAACCAGCCGCCGCCGTGGATCAAAATAATGGCGGCTTCTATTTTATTTGGTTCATAAATGTCTAAGGTTAATTGATTTTTTTCATCGTACACGTAATCTTTGATCATAGTGTTGCGCTCCTTTTTAAATAAATGAGATTCGCAAACGGCTTCTATTAAATCAAGTCATTTTCTTTGGTTGGTTTGGGCTGTTGCGTCATCAATTCAGCTAAAATAGCTAACAAATTTTGTTGCGCTGCCTCATAGTCATCTATTTGGTCGCCGAATTCTTGATTGAATTCGGCTAAACCACCCTTTACAAAGGCGTATTCATATTGGTAGACCGCATCGTAGGCTTTGGTAAAGCGTTGAAGCAAGTCCATTTGACCATCTAATTGCAGCGCTATCTGGATGATACGAAAATCCGTATAAGCTAATTCAAACTGAACGGCCCAAGCACGCATGAAATCGTGTTGATTTTTTATGTGTAGATAGTGGTGTTCGGTTGTCCATTGTAGATTTTTAACGGCTCCTATCACATCAAGCATTTTTCTCACCTGCCTTGGCACTCTTTATAGTCTTTAATTTACGCTCTTTTTTCTGTAGAGCAAGTAAGAAGTCTTACCTTTTGAAGAAAAAGACTTTCTTTCTAAATTTTCCTTTGCTACACTTAAAAAAAACATAGAGAGAAGGTCCATGATGAAGATCACCATTAAAGAAATCGCTGAAATGGCGGGTGTTTCGGTAACAACCGTCTCGCAAATCTTGAATAATAAGGGCAGTCGCTTCAGTGAGCAGACGCGGCAAAAGGTCTTGGCGATCGTGGATGAGTATCAATACAAGCCAGATTTTTTTGCGGCGAATTTGATCAATCGTCATTCAAAAACAATCGGCATGATCGTGCCGGATGTGACAGACTTTTTCTTTTCAAAAGTGATTGAAGGGGTAGAAAGTTATTTAAACCCATTAGGCTATATGATTATTTTGTGTAACTCACGCCACGACATTGAACAAGAAAAACGTTATTTAAATGAACTGTCTCATCGCTCAGTAGATGGCATCCTGTTAGCGACTCCGAACCATCTGGAGGGGGAGCACAAGCTAGGCAGTGAATTCTATCGAAAGCGTCCCATCGTTTTAATCGACCGGGGCTTGAATGACCGTGATTGGGGTCAGTTGCTGGTGGAGGAGTATGCTGGTGCGCAAGATGTCTTGCGGATGCTGGTAGAAAAAGGGCATCGACACATAGGAATGCTGAAGGAAAGCCAAGGCTACTATCAATTGACCGAACGTGTGAAGGCCTATCGTCAGGTAGTTTTTGAATATCAGCTGCCTTTTGAGGAAAGCTATATTTGTTCGGGGCAATTGACGATTTCTGGTGGTTATCATGCGGCGAAAGAAGTATTAAAGAATAAGGAGATTACCGCTATTTTTTGCGGAAACGATGAAATGGCGATCGGTTGCTATCAAGCGATTTATGAAGCGGGATTAAAGATTCCTGAGGATATTTCAGTTGTCGGTTTTGACGGATTAGAGGTTAGTCAGTATATGGTTCCACCATTGACAACGGTCTTTCAGCCAAGTACCGAAATCGGTTTTTCTGCAGCGAAATTTTTAGTCGATGCTATTAATTTTCCTTCTCAGCGAATCCCGAATAAAATCTTCCAAACTAAATTAATTATTCGTGAGAGTGTGAAGAATGTAAATGAGGGTTGACAACGGGTTGAGTACCCGTTATAGTAACGATGTTAGCGCTAACAGAAAGCGCTTCTATATTTAGTAAACTGTTTTACTAAAGTGGTTTACCTTTCGCCATTTTATTGTATAATATCTTTTGAAGCTTGGAGGAAAACCTATGAGAATGGTAGATTTAATCGAGAAAAAGAGAGACGGAAAAGTCCTGTCAAAAGAAGAACTGGACTTCATTATTGGGGGCTACACGGACGGAAGCATTCCTGATTATCAAATGAGTGCCTTGCTGATGGCTATTTTTTACCAGGACATGACAGACGAGGAAATCTCTCATCTGACTTTAGCTATGGCGAATTCAGGTGACATCATTGATTTGTCTTCTATCGATGGCATCAAAGTGGACAAGCATTCAACTGGCGGTGTCGGAGATACAACAACATTGGTTCTAGCTCCCCTTGTGGCAAGTGTTGGTGTACCAGTAGCGAAAATGTCTGGAAGAGGACTTGGCTTTACCGGTGGGACCTTAGATAAGTTTGAATCTATTCCTGGCTTCAAGATCGAACTATCGGATCAAGAATTTATTGATATCGTGAACAAGAGCAAGGTTGCGGTCATTGGACAGTCAGGGAATCTGGCTCCAGCGGATAAAAAGCTTTATGCGCTGCGTGATGTGACTGCGACTGTTGATTCGATCCCATTGATTGCCAGCTCGATCATGAGTAAAAAAATTGCGGCTGGAGCGGATGCGATCGTCCTAGACGTAACTACCGGCGATGGAGCTTTCATGAAGGATATCGAAGACGCGAAACGCTTAGCGAAAACAATGGTACGCATCGGAAAATTAGCAGGTCGTCAAACAATGGCTGTTATTTCAGATATGTCTGAGCCATTAGGTGAAGCAATCGGCAACAGCTTGGAAATCGTTGAAGCGATCGACACGTTAAAGGGAAATGGTCCAGCGGATCTTACGGAAATGTGCTATGTCTTAGGTAGTCAAATGGTTGTATTAGCGAAGAAAGCAGAAACCTTGGAAGAAGCTCGAGGAATGCTGGAAGAAGCGCTTCATTCTGGCAAAGCCTTAGAAAAATTCCGTGAGATGGTCAAAGATCAAGGCGGCGATACAAGCGTGATTGATCAAACCGAAAAAATCTTAACCGCTAAGTACGAGATCGAACTGCCAGCGAAAACGTCTGGTTATGTAACCAAACTAGTAGCCAATGAAATCGGAATTGCAGCCATGCTGTTAGGTGCAGGACGCAAAACGAAAGAGGACGATATTGACCACGCAGTAGGCATCAAGCTCCACAAGAAAATTGGGGATAAAGTAGCTGTAGGGGAATCCTTATTAACCATTTATTCAAATTCCAAGGAAATTGATGCGGTGGAAAAATTACTTTATCAAAATATTTTCATCGGAGATACGCCAAAAGAACCTATTTTAATCCACGATATCATTACGGAATAAGTATTTAAAACTTTTTTATAACAATAAAAAATATATTATAATAAGAGAAGCGAGGATTAGACATGGAAATAAATCGAATGATCGACCACACCATTTTAAAAGCAGACGCGCAAGCAGCAGATGTAATGAAAATTATTGAAGAGGCTAAGAAATATCGCTTCTACTCTGTTTGTATCAACCCTACCTGGGTAGCGCTTGCGGCAAAAGAATTACAGGGTGAACCTGTTGCCGTTTGTACCGTGATTGGCTTCCCTCTTGGAGCGAACACAACAGAAACAAAAGCTTTTGAAGCAGCCAATGCTATTGCTAATGGTGCGGATGAAGTCGATATGGTTATCAACATTGCCGAGCTAAAAGACGGCAACGACGAAAAGGTTCAAAAGGATATTGAAGCCGTAGTGGCGGCAGCAAAAGATAAAGCATTAGTAAAGGTGATCATTGAAACGTCTCTTCTTACTAATGAAGAAAAAATCAAAGCCTGCGAATTAGCAAAAGCTGCAGGAGCAGATTTTGTGAAGACATCGACTGGGTTTTCAACGGGTGGAGCAACAGTGGAAGACGTCCGCTTGATGCGTGAAACAGTGGGACCTGAAATGGGTGTCAAGGCTTCCGGCGGTATCCACAACGCGAAAGAAGCCGAAGCAATGATCGAGGCAGGCGCAACGCGTTTAGGAGCCAGCTCAGGGGTTGCTATTATGAACGGACTATCCGGTACGGGGTATTAAGATCGGAGGACCATTGAATGAATAAACAAGAATGGATCGACATCGCAATCGACGCACTCGACAAAGCGTATGTCCCATATTCTCACTTTCCCGTAGGCGCATGCCTTGTAACGAAGGAAGGGAAAACTTACCAAGGACTTAACATTGAGAACGCCTCTTACGGCTTATCCAATTGTGCGGAACGCACAGCCATTTTTAAAGCAGTATCGGAAGGCGAAAGAGAATTTAGTCATTTAGTTATTGCGGGACACACACCAGAACCTATCTCACCATGCGGCGCATGCCGTCAGGTTATGGCAGAATTTTGTGATCCAGCGATGCCAGTAACCTTAGTCGGTGACAACGGTGTAGTTAAGGAAATGACCGTTGAAGGCTTACTGCCGTATACCTTTACTGACAAAGATTTATAAACCATGTTCATTCAGTCGCAGGACTGTTGAAAAAAACATATTTAGGGGGCTTTACAGAAATGAAAAAAGCAAAATTATTTGGCCTAGGTACCGTGGCAATGGCAGCGTTGCTGACTTTAGGAGCTTGCGGCGGCGGAGGCGGCGGTTCAACTGATTCTTCAGGTGGAGCGGCTAAAGACGATGCGAAACACAGCGTAGCAATCGTAACAGACATTGGTGGAGTGGACGACCGTTCATTTAACCAAAGTGCTTGGGAAGGTCTTCAAGCATGGGGTAAAGAACACGATATCAAAAAAGGTACTGGCGGATATAACTATATCCAATCAAACGATGCTTCTGAATATGAACAAAATATTTCACAAGCTGTTACTAACGGATTCAAAACAGTCTTCGGGATTGGTTACTTGTTAGCTGACCCAATCTCAGCAGCAGCAGATCAAAATCCAGATACAAACTTCGTTATCATTGACTCAGTGATTGAAGGCAAAGACAACGTCGCTTCAGCAACATTTAAAGACCAAGAAGCAGCTTACCTAGCAGGTGTAGCAGCTGCTGAAACAACAAAATCAAATAAATTAGGTTTTGTTGGTGGTGAAGAAGGTGCCGTAATCGACCGTTTCCAAGCTGGTTTTGAAAAAGGTGTAGCGGATACTGCTAAAAAATTAGGCAAAGACATTTCTGTAGATGTACAATATGCGGCTTCATTTGGTGATCCAGCGAAAGGGAAAGCTTTGGCAGCGAACATGTACAATGGCGGAGTAGATATTATCTATCATGCTTCAGGCGGTACTGGTCAAGGGGTCTTCTCAGAAGCGAAAGCGCGTAATGAAAAAGCGGATGAAGCGGACAAAGTTTGGGTTATCGGTGTAGATAGCGACCAACAAAAAGAAGGCGAATATAAATCTAAAGACGGTAAAGAAAGCAACTTCTGTTTAACTTCAACACTTAAAGGTGTAGGCGCAGCGGTTCAAGATATCTCTACTCGTGCATTAAATGATAAATTCCCTGGTGGCAAACACTTAACATTCGGTTTGAAAGACGGCGGTGTTTCTCTAACTGACGGATTCCTTTCTGATGAAGCAAAAGATGCTGTCAAAGAAGCAAAAGATCAAGTTTCTGCTGGCGACATCAAAGTTCCAGAAACTCCTGAGAAATAATCATTCAGGTGACCATAGTCTCCAACTACGCGAGGCTATGGTCCTCTTTTAAAAAAATACAATTTGAATAGAAGCCTTCTTTTTTTAGCCAAGTCACAGCCTGTGCTAGATTTGGCTAAGGGAAGAACGCCCTTAACGTTGCAATGTTTTGTCAGGTTTGAAAAAGCGATAGGATGTGAAAAGAAAGTGACAGAAGAACAATATGTCATTGAGATGCGCAATATCACCAAGCAATTTGGCACGTTTAAAGCAAATGACAACATCAATTTACAGATCCGAAAAGGCGAAATCCATGCACTTTTAGGTGAAAATGGTGCCGGTAAATCGACACTGATGAATGTTTTGTCAGGGCTATTGCAGCCAACTTCTGGTGAGATTTTGATGGATGGTCAGAAGGTTGATATCTCAAGTCCAACTAGAGCCAACCAACTAGGAATCGGGATGGTCCATCAGCATTTTATGTTAGTGGATGCCTTCACCGTTACAGAAAACATTATTTTAGGCAGCGAGCCGAAGAAGAACGGCATGCTAGATCAAAAGAAAGCCAAGGCTGAAATTCAACGGTTATCCGAAGAATACGGCTTGAAGGTGGATCCAGACGCGTATATCCGTGATATTTCAGTAGGGATGCAGCAGCGGGTTGAAATTTTAAAAACGTTATACCGCGGAGCCAACGTTCTGATCTTTGATGAACCAACCGCAGTATTAACACCGCAAGAAATTGATGAATTGATCACCATTATGGAAGGGTTAATCAATGAAGGAAAATCAATTATCTTGATCACCCACAAATTGGATGAAATCAAAAAAGTTGCGGATCGTTGTTCGGTTATTCGTCGGGGACAATACATAGGAACGGTCGATGTGAAGGATGTCAGTTCACAGCAATTGGCCGACATGATGGTTGGACGTTCTGTCTCATTTAAGACAGACAAGGTCCCAGCGAAACCAGGGGAAGTCGTTCTTTCGATCAAAGATCTAGTTGTTAAAGAAAGTCGCGGAATAGAAGCGGTTAAAAACTTGTCGCTGGATGTTCATCGCGGTGAAGTTGTCGGAATTGCCGGGATTGATGGCAATGGACAGACAGAATTGATCCAAGCGTTAACGGGCTTGCGAAAAGTCGAAAGCGGAACAGTCACCATTAATGGAGAAGACGTAACAGGCAAAGCACCACGCCAGATTACTGAAACAGGTGTTGGTCACGTACCAGAAGACCGTCATAAATATGGATTGATCTTGCCGCTGCCATTATCTGAGAATATCGCTTTGCAATCTTATTATCATGCGCCATTTAGTAAAAATGGTATTTTGAATTACGGTGAAATCGATCGCTACGCGAAACGCTTAATCGAAGAATACGATGTGCGGACAACTGGTGAAAAAGCGCCGGCAGCTTCTCTGTCAGGTGGGAACCAGCAAAAGGCGATTATCGCTCGTGAAGTCGATCGTGATCCAGATTTACTGATCGTCTCTCAACCCACTCGCGGACTTGACGTCGGGGCGATCGAATATATTCACAAACGTTTGGTGGAACAACGCGACAAACAAAAAGGTGTGTTACTAGTAAGCTTTGAGTTAGATGAAATTTTGAATGTCTCTGACCGTATCGCGGTTATTCATGCAGGGGAGATCGTTGGTATCGTAGATCCGAAAGAAACTTCTGAAAACGAGCTTGGTTTATTGATGGCCGGCTACAGTTTAGAAGAAGCGCGAGCAGAATTAGCAAAGGCTGGTGAGACAAATGAATGATCGCTCAGAAAAAATTAGAAATATATTAGTACCGGTTATCTCAGTTATTTTAGGATTTATTCTTGGTGCCATTTTGATGGCGGTATTTGGTTTCAATCCGATTGAAGGCTACAATGCGATGTTTAGCTCGGCGTTCCAGAGCAAGATGTCGATTGGTGAAATCTTAGTTGGTGCTGGACCATTGATCTTTACCGCATTAGGGTTTTCAGTTGCCAATTCCGCTGGATTCTTCAACGTTGGGCTTTCTGGTCAAGCGTTATGCGGATGGGTGGCAAGTATCTGGGTGGCTTTAAGCATGCCGGATTCACCAAAGATCGTTGTTTTAACTCTAGCAATTGTTGTAGGTGCTTTAGCCGGAGCGGCAGCCGCTGCGATTCCAGGTTTATTGCGGGCCTTCTTTGGAACAAGTGAAGTTATTGTTACAATTATGATGAACTATGTGATCCTATATGTAGCCAATCATATTGTCAATCACGTGATGTCTCCAGATGTTATCTCAAACAAAGGGGTTACTAAAGCTGTTGGCTTGAACGCTTCTTTAAGAGAACCTTGGTTGACCAATCTATTTGGCGGTTCACGTGTCAATATGGGGATTATTCTAGCGTTAGTCTTCCTAGTGCTTGTATGGTTCTTAATGAAACGTACAACCTTAGGATTTGAAATTCGTTCTGTTGGCTTGAATCCTTTCGCATCAGAATACGCTGGGATGAGCAGCAAGCGGACGATTGTCATTTCGATGATTATTTCTGGCGGATTGGCTGGTCTTGGTGGCGTTGTTTACGGTCTAGGAACCTTCATGAACTACTTTGTTCAAGGGTCATCACTCAGCATCGGATTCGATGGTATGGCGGTTTCGCTATTAGGAAACGGCAGCTCTGTCGGTATCCTATTATCGGCATTGCTGTTCAGTATTTTAAAACTTGGCGGACAAGGGATGCAGTTCTCAGGTATTCCGAGTGAATTAGCCAATAGTGTAATTCCGTTGATCATCTTCTTCGTAGCGATCAATTACATCGTACGTGTGGGTCTTGCAAAAGTAATGGGCGGTAAAAAAGAAGTAGAAACTGTCCAAGAAATAGAGAGTGCTCCGAACGAAGAATCTGAAAAAGGGGGCAAAGTCTAATGAATATGGATTTATTAGCTTCAATTATTGCTCAGACACTTGTGTACTCTGCACCGTTAATTTTAACTGCACTTGGCGGGGTGTTTTCTGAACGAAGCGGGATCGTTAACGTTGGTTTGGAAGGAATCATGGTTGCCGGTGCCTTCAGTTCTGTGGTATTCAACTTAGCTTTTGCGGATCAGTTCGGTGCGATGACACCATGGCTGGGCGTTTTAGTCGGCGGTCTAGCAGGAATGGCATTCTCACTGCTGCATGCAGTAGCGACAGTCAACTTCCGTGCGGATCATATCATTAGTGGTACTGTAATGAACTTATTGGCGCCGCCATTAGCGATTTTCTTGATTAAAGTAATCTATGGAAAAGGTCAAACAGATACCATTCAACAGCAATTCGGGTACTTTGATTTTCCAGGTTTGAGTAAAATCCCAGTACTAGGCGAGTTGTTCTTTAAAAACACTAGCTTACCAGCGTATTTTGCGATTTTAGTCGCAGTAATTTCTTGGTTTGTCATTTTCAAAACGCGCTTTGGTTTACGTTTACGCTCTGTTGGTGAAAATCCTCAAGCAGCGGATACGTTAGGGATCAATGTTTACGCATTGCGCTATTCAGGAGTCTTGATTTCCGGCTTCTTAGGCGGAATGGGCGGAGCAGTCTTTGCACAATCCATCGCGGGACGTTTCGCGGCAACAACCATCGCAGGACAAGGATTCATTTCATTAGCAGCGATGATCTTTGGTAAATGGAATCCGTTAGGTGCTATGGGAGCCGCAGTGTTCTTCGGCTTTGCACAAAACTTGAGTATCGCAGGGTCTAATCTGCCGATCATCTCACAAATTCCAGATGTGTACCTGCAATCAGCACCATACGTATTGACGATCATCGTACTGGTTCTCTTCTTAGGAAAATCAGCCGCACCAAAAGCCGATGGCGTCAACTACATCAAATCAAAATAATTCTTTTGTTATTAAAGGGTGGGACTATGGGACAGCGTTTCTTAGTCACGCCCTTTTTGCGAGTTCCACTTCGCGCTTTAGCGCGATTAGTGGAATCGTATGCGTACGAAAATAAAACTCATTTTTCACGGGTTTAGAAAAATTATTTCATCTACAATGAGTTAGCTTATTTTGACGCGCTGTTTAGTTGGATGGTATGCGTGATGAGAATCAGATTAACTTTTTCGGTTTTTGAAAAAGTTATTACATTAAAGCGAATTAGCTGCAAGTCCAGTACGCACTAACACAATGGCTTTTAGTTTACGGGACTTTAAGAACCCAATATACTAAAGCTGAGTTGAAAATTTAGTAGTATCTTAGTTTTGTTAAATTTATAAGCGGGTCTTGTTCTGCTTATTAGATATAAATCAATAGAAAGAGGGAATAGAAATGTTTAAGCGTATTCACTTAGTCGTTATGGATTCTGTCGGTATCGGAGAAGCACCGGATGCTGAAAAATTTGGAGACGTTGGTTCGGACACCTTGGGTCATATTGCTGAAGAAGCTGGATTGAATATCCCGCATTTGGAACAGCTTGGACTTGGAACCATTCGTCCATTGAAGGGCGTAAAGGATGTCGCTGATCACGATGGCTATGCAACAAAATTAGAAGAAATTTCTGTTGGTAAAGACACGATGACAGGTCACTGGGAAATTGCTGGGTTGAATATTCAAACCCCATTTCGTGTTTTCCCAGAAGGCTTCCCGCAAGAATTGCTAGATAAAATCTCTGAGTTTTCTGGTCGTGGTATTATTATGGGAGCCAACAAACCCTATAGCGGAACAGAAGTCATCAAAGATTTTGGGGAAGAGCAGATGAAGACAGGGGATTTGATTATCTACACTTCAGCTGACCCAGTGTTGCAGATTGCTGCTCATGAAGAAATTATTCCGTTGGATGAACTTTATAAGATTTGTCAATATGTTCGTGATATTACGAAGGATGATCCTTACATGATCGGTCGAATTATTGCTCGCCCGTATATCGGCGAACCTGGTGACTTTACTCGGACTAGCAATCGTCACGACTATGCTCTTGATCCATTTGGTAAGACTGTTTTGGATTCATTGAAGGACAACGGAAAAGACGTGATCGCCGTTGGTAAAATTAATGATATCTTTAACGGACAAGGAATTACAGATGCCGTTCGCACGAAGAGCAACATGGATGGCGTTGATAAATTATTAGACGTAATGAAAAAAGATTTTACAGGTTTGAGCTTCACGAACTTAGTTGATTTTGATGCGTTGTTCGGACATCGTCGGGATGTGGTAGGCTATGCTCATGCAATCGAAGAATTTGATCTTCGCATTCCAGAAATTTTAGATGCGATGCAGGATGATGATTTATTGATGATTACCGCTGATCACGGAAACGATCCAACCTTCACAGGGACAGACCATACCCGTGAATACGTTCCATTCTTGGTTTACAGCAAAAAAATGGCGGCACAGGGGAAATTACCACAAGGTTATTACTCAGACATCGCTGCGACAATCGCGGAAAACTTTGATGTGCCAGCTACTGAAAATGGCGAAAGTTTCTTAAAATTATTGAAATAAAAATACTCAGAAAAAGGAGCATTTTATGACAGACGTACAAGAAAAAATCCAACAAACAGCCAGCTACATTCAAGACAAAGGAGTAGCGGATGTCGCCTTTGGTTTGATCTTAGGATCAGGACTAGGCGAACTAGCAGAAGAAATCGAAAACCCTGTTGTGATCCCGTATAACGAGATTCCACATTTCCCTGTTTCAACAGTGATTGGCCATGCCGGGCAATTAGTTTATGGACAATTAGCTGGAAAAAATGTGTTGGCGATGCAAGGACGTTTCCATTATTATGAAGGGAACACGATGGAGACAGTGACTTACCCTGTTCGCGTGATGGCGGCCTTAGGAATTCACTCAGTTGTCGTAACAAACGCGGCTGGCGGTGTAAATGAAGGCTTCCAACCAGGCAACTTGATGCTGATCACAGACCATATCAACTTTATGGGAACCAATCCATTGATCGGACCAAATGATGAAAACATGGGCCCTCGCTTCCCAGATATGAGTGCGGCTTATACGAAGGAATATCAAGAAAAAGCACGAGAAGTTGCAGGCAAATTAGCGATTGATCTGCAAGAAGGCGTGTATCTTGGAATGACAGGTCCAACCTATGAAACCCCTGCGGAAATTCGCATGGCTCGCACGATTGGCGCAGATGCGGTCGGTATGTCGACGGTTCCAGAAGTTATCGTAGCGGCTCACAGCGGTATGAAAGTTTTGGGTGTGTCTTGTATTACCAACTTAGCGGCTGGTATGCAAGCCAACTTGAACCACGCGGAAGTAGTGGAAACCACAGAACGTGTCAAAGAAGACTTCAAGAAATTAATCAAAGAAACACTAGCGGTTCTATAAAACGTTTATTAATATAATAGACATAATGATAATTGATCGAGGAGGAATACAATGAGCGTTCATATTGAAGCAAAACAAGGTGAAATTGCGGATAAAATTTTACTGCCGGGAGATCCATTGCGAGCAAAATTTATCGCGGAAAATTTTTTAGAGGATGCGAAATGTTATAACAACGTGCGAGGCATGTTAGGTTATACTGGAACTTACAAAGGCGAACGCGTTTCTGTCCAAGGGACAGGGATGGGCATGCCTTCTGCTGGAATCTATGCGCAGGAGCTGATTCAATCTTACGGGGTGAAAAAATTGATCCGTGTGGGAACATGCGGCGCATTGTCTAAAAACGTTCATGTCCGTGATTTGATTATTGCTCAAGGGGCAGTGACGAGCTCGTCTATGGTGGAAAAACATTTTCCAGGTTTCCACTTTGCGCCGATCGCAGATTTTGATCTGATGATGAAGGCTTATGAAGTGGCGAAGGAAAAAGGCTTTACGACCCATGTTGGAAATGTGTTGTCAGAAGACACCTTCTACAAAGATGATTTAGCTCCAACCTTTAATTTGGCTGAATACGGAGTAATGGGTGTTGAGATGGAAGCAGCGATCTTATATTACTTAGGGGCGAAATTCCATGTTCAAACACTAGGCATCATGACGGTCAGCGACCACATGGTAACGGGTGAAGAAACAACTTCAGAAGAACGCCAAAATACCTTTAAAGACATGATGTATGTAGGATTAGAGACATTAATTGCAGAATAAATTTTTAGTACCGCCCTTTTATCTCATGAAGGGCGGTATTTTCGTGTATTTTCGAAGGACTAGGTATAATGAAGGAAAGACTGAATGGGAGGCACGAAATGAAAGTAGTGGTACGAAAACGCATGGTAGGGAATATTCCTTTGCTGGAAGTTGTGGCAGAGGATAAAATCTATGAACCGCTGCCGTTGATCATTTATTACCACGGCTGGCAGACGGCGAAGGAACTTGTGTTGACGCAGGGGCGAAAATTAGCGGCGCAAAATTTTCGGGTCTTGCTGCCGGATGCGGCCAATCATGGCGAACGTAAAACAAAAACGTCGGAGATTCCTTCATTGACTTTTTGGGACAGTATTCAAACGAATCTTTATGAGTTTGGTTATCTAGTTGATTACTTTGAAAATCTGGGATTGGTGAGGGATAAAATCGGTGTAGGTGGTATCTCGATGGGCGGGATCACGACTTGCATGCTTTTGACACAGCATCCAGAGATCAATGTAGCAGCCTGTGTGATGGGGTCTCCTGCACCAATCAAATATCGCGAACAGATTGCCATGCATGCTGGCGAATTAGGCTTCTATTTACCAAAGGATTACCGAGAGTTAACCTCTTGGCTAGAAAAGTATGATCTATCTTTAGCGCCTGAAAAAATTGCTGGTCGCCCGGTCTTCTTTTGGCATGGCACAGAGGATGAAAAAGTTCCCTATCAGCATACCGCGGATTTTATCAAAGCGAATCCTCAAGATAATATTACGTTCGTTAGCGCAAAGGAGCGCCATTTTGTTCAGATCGCGACAATGGATCAGATCACAGATTTTTTTGTGTCTAACTTGGAAAATATTGAGGGAAGATAGTTTCCTTCTGGAAAACTTTGGCTTATGATAATGAATAGAGGCAAACAACGCTATCTGATCTGCTGGTCGCAGTTTGTTTCGAAAAGCGCCCAAATATTACTATAGCAATTTAAGGCTCAACGTATTAATAAAATGGTCTATGGCTAGAAGATAAGAGTGATTTTTCCTAGGAAAAATTAGATCTTTAATATGAATATGGAGGAATTTAAATGGAAAATTTTGATTTTCATGTAACGACGGATATTCGTTTTGGTAAGGATCGTTTGTCTGAGCTCCCTGAAGTATTGAATCAATATGGTAAACGAGTACTGATCGTTTACGGTGGCGGCAGCATCAAGAAGATCGGCTTATACGATAAAGTGATGGAGCAGTTAAAAGCAAATGGCAACGAAGTCTTTGAATTAGCTGGGGTAGAACCGAATCCACGAGTGGAAACCGTCCGTCGTGGAGCAGAAATTTGTCGCAAAGAAAATGTTGATGTGATCTTGGCTGTCGGCGGCGGCTCAACGATTGACTGTGCGAAGGTAGTCGCTGCGGCCACAAAATTTGATGGCGATGCCTGGGATTTAGTATTACAGCGTCGGAAATACCAAGGTGGCGCCTTGCCATTAGTAACGATTTTGACATTGGCTGCGACAGGTAGTGAAATGAATAGTGGCGCAGTGATTTCGAATCTTTCAACGCATCAAAAACTAGGTACCGGCAGTAAAGCAATGCTGCCAAAAGTTTCTTTCTTAGATCCGCAAAACACCTTTAGTGTAAATAAATATCAAACAGCGGCAGGTTCCGCGGACATCATGAGTCATTTGATTGAAAATTATTTCAAACGGACAGAGGGAACCGACGTACAAGATTCTGTTTCAGAAGGCTTGATGCGTTCAGTGATTAAAAACTGTCCGATTGCCCTGAAATATCCGGAAGATTATGATGCACGGGCTAATTTGATGTGGGCGAGCACGTTAGCTTTGAACGGGTTGACTGGAAACGGCAAGCCAGGTGCTTGGTCTTGTCATCCGATGGAGCATGAATTGAGTGCCTTTTACGATATCACTCATGGTGTCGGCTTAGCAATCTTGACACCACGTTGGATGGAATATGCTTTGAATGATGAAACAGTTGATAAATTTGCGAATTTCGCATGGAATGTTTGGAATGTAGAAGAGAAGGTTCCAATGTTGGCCGCACGTATCGGTATCCAAAAATTATACGATTACTTCAAAGCCTGCGGAATTCCAATGACATTACCAGAAGTAGGAATCAATGAAGAAAAATTCGATGAGATGGCCAAACAAGCGGTAGCTCACAGTACTATAAAAACCGATGCTTTCGTTCCATTGGATGAAGCGGCGGTAAAAGAAATCTACATCGCATGCTTAACTGAAAGCAATTTTGAGTAATAAAATAGAAGAAATAAAAACGGCGGCTCATGACGAGTCGCCGTTTTTGTTTGGCATAATAAAATGTAAAATTCGAGAAAGTGTTTTCCGCAGAATCTCTGTTACTTTAGGATGTGATAGCAGATAAGTGATAAACCCACTGCCTGCTACTAAGAGAATTAGATGAAGGACAGCATTATCTTCAAATTGCGTAAATTCTACTAATGGCGCCACTAGGTAAACATGAAGTAAATAAATAGCCAAAGTGCGCTGTCCCCATGCAGTGAAAAAGTGTGGCTTATTATTGACGAGAGCCAGAAAGACGAAGATGAACGCAAAGCCAATGCCGTATAAAAAGATGATCGTCAATAGGTTTTGCAGTAAAGGGACGGGAAAGAAGGCGTAAGCTCGATCTCGCCATAAAAGTTCTGGTGGCAAATTATTCTTTGTCCAAAAGAAGGCGGTCACTAGCCCAAAAAGAATGATCCCTATACTGATTATTTTTCTGAAGGGAGTCTTGCGTACTCGAGAGACTAACTCGGGAGTGGTGAAATACCCCGCTAAGAAATACGGCAAAAAGCCTAAGGTTCGTGCCATCGCCATATAGGTTCCAAACTCAGTTAAAAAACCAGAGAAAATACCGATAATAAAACTTAAAATTAAGATTCTTCGTACTTTTACGAGGTCTGGTAGCAATAAACGCCAGATAAACATACAATATAAATACCAAAGGGTCCATCCTGGACTCAATATCATAAACTGATCGATTTTACCAATGGCCAGCATAATTAGGGTCAAAATTAAATTTAGCAGCAAATAAGGGACAAGGAAAGTCTCCACTGCGGTGGAACGACCCTTCTTCAGATTTTTTGAGAAATAACCGGAAATAAAGATAAATACCGGCATGTGGAATAAGTAGATGAAGACGTAAATAAACTCGCCAACCTTGTTATCTAAACGAAAATATTCCAATGCGTGCCCCAATACTACGAGTAGGATCAAGATGCCGCGAATATTATCGTAAAGGTATTCGCGATTCGGTTTTGTGATTGTGGACACCTCCTTTAGATTCCGTTATGCTTAAGAGGCAGACTGCGATAGCCCACCGTGTCTATTGTAGCACGAAAAGACGAATTCTATGCGATGATATAGGAATTTATTTGGAGGATACAGCGATGCGCTATTCAGCAAAATTTGTAAAAAATGTTTTTAAAGTAATCAATATGAAAAAACTGGTGGGAGCAACAATGGTCGATCCGCCGAAGCGAAGACGATTAATCAGCCGCCAGCTTTCGCAAACGGATATTCCGCAAAAGATTTCAGAAATTGACGGACATCAACTGATTACGTTATTTCCTGGCCATCCCACAAGACGTCATGTGTTCTATTTACATGGAGGCGGCTATGCGTTGGAGGCGTCACCTTTTCATAAGGAAATTCAGGAGCGGTTTGTCAAACGGTATAATTTAAAAGTAAGCTATTTTGATTATCCGTTAGCGCCAGAAAATACAGCGGAAAAAACAGTTCCATTAACAGAGAAGGCGTTTCGACAATTGACTTACTTATACCCTGATGACTGCTTTTTCTTATTTGGTGATTCAGCCGGGGGCGGCTTAGCGATGAGCTTAGCCCAGCATCTGCGAAATATCGATTTGCCGAAGCGGCCCAAAAAGATTGCTTTGGCATCTCCGTGGCTGGATGCTTCGTTAAGCGATCCCCGTTCACAAGAATTACAGGAAAAAGATGTATTATTAGAAAAAGACCTGCTGGCAGAAGCCGGTGAGAATTACGCGGGAGAGCTTCCTTTGACCGATCCGATGGTTTCACCGATCTATGGAAATTTTGATCAGCTGGGTAAATTATTCGTGGTGGCAGGAACCGATGAAATTTTGTATCCCGATGTTTTGCGTTTGCAGGATCGAATCAAGCGCAGCAAAGGAACGACGATGCAGCTTGAGGTTGTAGAAGGTATGATGCATGATTTTGTCGTTTACCCATTAAAAGAATCGCTCCCGTTTGTTGATCAAATCGGTGAGTTCTATCAATAAGCCAGTTTTACTACCTATTTTTAGTAGGTTAGTAAAATGGTTCGCGTGAAGACGACTGAAATCATGTTTCATGATTTTAGAAAAATGATTTCTTCAATAGGAATTAGCGTCAATCAAGTACCGCGCGCGAAAATAATTATCTAAATTACACACTTATGCACTTGATAAGGAGGGGAAGGATGGCACAAAAGTCGCGGACACGCGCGCCTTGGCAGCAGAAGGTAATCCAAGTATTACCGATTGTTGGCTTGGCAGCGTTTATTCTGATATTAATCTATATCCGGCGATCCGGTATGTTTGGTTCGGTGGCGGATTTGCAGCATTTTATTAAAAATTTTGGGAGTTTCGCTATTGCGGCGTTTATCATCGTCCAAGCGATCCAGCCAATCATCCCTTTTCTGCCTGGTGGTTTCGCAACAATCGTCGGGATGCTGATGTTTGGCAATATCCCAGGTATTTTGTATAGTTATATTGGACTAGTCATAGGAGAAGTCGGCTTATTTTTATTGGTCCGCCGCTTTGGTCCGAAGTTTGCTCGTCTTGTATTGTCGGAGAAAAATTATGAAAAATTTGAAACGACCTTGCAGGACCACACACAGGATATTAAAAAATTATTGATTGTCTGTTTTATTTTCCCCTTTTTGCCAGACGACTTGACGTGTTTGGTTGCGGGGATGACGGATCTCTCTTTTCGGGAGTATCTCAAGATCATCTTGATTTTTAAGCTGTGGTCAGTAGCTTCCTATGGATACTTCTGTTTGTTCGTTTTGAATAAAACGATAGCTGGTCTTTAGTAAATAGTGAGAATATAAAAAACGGAAGGAGCTGGTTTTTTCAATCAGTTCCTTCCTTGTTCATGGAGGGAAAAAGAATATGATTCGTTATGGTATTTTAAGTACGGCGCAGGTCGTTCCTCGTTTCGTGGCGGGGGTGAAGGAGAGTCATGAGGGTGAAGTGACCGCAATCGCTTCTCGCGGCATCGAAAAAGCGCAAAAGATGGCGCAGGAACTAGAAATCCCTGCGGCTTTTGGCAGTTATGAGGAATTGTGCCAAAGCGAAGCGGTCGATATTGTTTATGTAGCTGTTTATAATAAAGGCCATTACGATGCCGCGAAGTTGGCGTTACTGAATAATAAACATGTGCTATTAGAAAAGCCCTTTACGATGACGCTGGAACAAGCAAAAGAGCTATTTGTGATAGCGAAAGAACGCAAGCTATTTTTGATGGAGGCTCAAAAAGCTCTCTTCTTACCGATCACCAAACAAATTCAACAGGTTATTCAGGCTGGGAAGATTGGTGCGATCCGCTGGCTGGATTCCGTGACCGCTTATCCCAACATTGACCATATTTCATGGTTTCGCGATTTGAGTGCAGGTGGCGGCGTTTTTCGTGGAGCGGGGACCTATCCGTTAGAGTATATGCAGCATCTGCTGGCAGCGTCACCGAATGAGTACAAGGGGACATTGGTGTTCCCAGAAGGACAATCCGACGCACAGGCGCAAGTAACGCTAAACTTTCCTGAAGGTGTTTTAGGCACTATTTTCTTAACGGTTGATCTAGATCTGCCGAAGCGAATGATTATCTATGGGGAAAAAGGGAAAATAATCGTTCCTGATTTTTGGAAAACTGATACGGCAGAGATTCACTACAACGATGGGGAAAAGGAAACCCTCCACAGTACCCAAAACAGTGAGTTTGTCTTTGAGGTGGAGCATGTAAATGACTGCTTGAAGCAAGGGCGCTTGGAGAGTCCTGTTGTGACGAAAGAATTGACGTTAAAAACGGTCGAGATAACGGAAGCAATTTATAAAAACAATCAAAAATGATTGTCAAAGGCTAAGCCAATGTGCTATAGTGTGTCTCATGCGACGAGTCGAGTGGATCTGAAAGATTGATCCTTCGATACCAGAGGCACATGACTTCGGTCACCTGTCGGATTTCAGGGTGTCGGAAAGAAGCTTAGTGGACGAAGAACCTTTCTATCACATGTTGATACTGGGAGAACCCCTCTTAGAATGATATTCTAAGAGGGGATTTTTGTGAATGACGCTTTTATCAGTTTAATAAGAACCGACGATTGCTTCTATCGTTTGAACTAGTTAATAAATGTGATGTTTAGCGGAATCCTATGTGTGAAAAACATTTAACTTGAGTTCGTTACTCAATCAAGTTGAAATGAGCACTTGACCTTTACGTTACGTCAAGGTGTAAGATAATTTTGTCAGGAGGTGCAGAAATGAATTATACAGTTAAACAAATGGCGGAAATCTCAGGCGTCAGTGCACGGACACTGCGATTTTATGATGAGCGCGCATTATTGAAGCCGGCTTTTCTAAGTGAGGCAGGCTACCGCATGTATACTGAAAAAGAAATTGATCGACTGCAGCAGATTCTTCTGTATCGATCGATGGGCATCCCATTAAAAACGATCAAGAAACTGGTTGACCGACCTGACGAAAAAATCGAGGACACGTTGATTCAGCAAAAGAAACAATTGCAGCAAAAACGACAAGAACTGGATCAGCTGCTGGAAACCATTGACAAAACCTTGCGTTACTATAAGGGAGAGATAGAAATGACGAATAAAGAAAAATTTGAAGCATTCAAACAAGAGAAACTAACGGAAAACGAAGCGAATTATGGTCAGGAAATCCGTGAAAAATATGGAGAAGAGGCCGTTGAAGCCTCCAATCAAAAATGGCAAAACATGAGTGAAGCTGAGTATCAAAAGATGCAAGCAACTGAAGCGATGCTAATTGAAAAATTGAGGGACTACTTAGCGGAGGAGAATCCGTCACTAGCAAAAGAAATTTATCAGCTGCATAAAGAGTGGATAAGCTTCAGCTGGAAGCAATACTCAGGAGAGGCCCATAAAGGATTAAGCGAAATGTATCTAGCAGATGAACGCTTCACACAATACTATGATGAAAAGAGCGGGACAGGAGCCACGGAGGCGTTGGTTCAGATTATACGAGAATATGCATAAAACGAAAAGATCGGGCGGCGGCTCGATCTTTTTTCGTAATAAATTACTAAAACAATCATTCTCTAATACACATAAAAAGACGATCGAATATGTCGGTCGATCGTCTTTGTCTGTTAGTTTGTTTTTTGGAAAGAGAAACTAACAGAGGTCAGTATAGCACAAAAATATTTTTTTGCCTGAGCTTGCTTTGTATGCTGGGAAGGATTTTCGTTTATTCCTTCGCCAAATGAATGAAAAGTTCGATTAATGTTCAAAATGTGTGCGTAATTTTAGTTCGATTGCAGCCGCTTCGTTTTTTTCATCATAATTTTTCGCACCATATTTTGGACATTTTTTAGATCCTCGTATTTATCCTTGCACTCTAAAAAGAGGATCGGTTTGTTTTGGCTGTTTTCGATGGGAAAATATTTGTTTGTGCTAATAATTAGATCGACGGTTTCATCCGCTAGTAAGAAACGATTCGGATCGACAAAGTGCATTTTGACCAAGCCGCCGGTACTTTTCATGAATAATTTTTTTAACCAGATAGAATTGAATTCTCCCTTTGAGTCATCGATAAAGACGGATAATTCATAGCCGGTCAAAAATTCATTGGCGATACTCAAAGCGGCGTAAAGGAAGATCGCATAATCCATTTGTGAATAAATCAAGCTATTACGCGGCTGGATAGTCTCAAAACGCAGGCGAAGATTTTCTTGAACAATCGCCATGTCTTCAGGATAAAGATTATGATGCTCACCAATCGGCACATAATTATAGAAACTTTTAAACAAGAGCCGTGTGTGGATCACATAGAGCTCTTTTTCTAATTCATCGTAGTCAAATTGGAATTGATTGAACAGCAATCCGATATTTTGAAAGAAAAACTGATTGGCTTGATAAATATTTGAATCAATTTCTTTGTGATATTTCTTCAATTCTTGGAAGAAACGATCGTTCCGATAAAAGACCATTTTTGATTGTAAAAACAATAGCATGAAATAAAGTTCGTCTTTGAAATTCGTATAGGCTAGGACGTTTTCTTCTGTAATGAAGTGGAAGTGTTGCACGAATTTATTCCCAATCAGGATCGATTCGACGGGTAGTTCATTGTTTTCAATCTTATGATCAGATAGGTAGCGGATCAAGGTAATATCCACTAAATAATCATATTGAATCTTTGTAATAGGGTCGATTTGATCTGAAAGCAGGAAACTAAGCTTCTCAAAAATAAAGTTTTTTTCTTGGGAGCTTTGAATATTAAATGGATGACCATAGCCGCCATAGAGCTGCCAAAAAAAGCTTAAGAAAAATAAACGAATGGTCGGTTCAAGTCCGGATAATACGAGTTCGCCATTGCGAATGTGGAGGTCGATGGTGGCTTCTTTAAGAAAATCACGGATTTCGTAGACATCCTTTTTCAGGGTAGAATAGCTCAGGCTGTATTTATCCATTAACGCATTCATTGTATTTTCTTTGTTTAGTAATAGTCCTTCTAGCAGGTCAATCTTGATTGAGATGTGATAGATGGCCAAGCAAAGCTCTTTGTTTGCCGCGTAATTGGTTTGAATGATCTGGTAATTTCGCTCTGAAGTAGTCAGTGGAAAAGTGCCGGCTCGCTCCTTCACTTCATCCGACAGTACCGAAAGACGCTCTAGATATTTTGAAGTAGTCCGTTTTTCAAAACCGATTTGTTCGGATATCTCATTGATATCGTGGAAGCCGGGATTTTCTTTTAAATAGGTAAAAATAGCGAAAAGTGCCTGACTTTCAAAATCTAGTAATCGATCAATGCTCATGACTGAACGCTCCTCTTACAGTTTCTTTATGATCCTATTGCCTTCAAATTCAACAGTATAAGCTCATAGGATTAAAGAAGAGCTAGGGACTGTGTGAAAGTTGATTTAAAGATACGTGCGAGGGTTCTTTTTTGGGCGCGCTTTATTTGTGAATCATTATCATTTGCTAAGAAAATGACACGTATCATCCAAAAATTTGCAGTGAATTGCTACACAATTTAGACCTTGGGCTTTTTTTCTTAAAAAGCTTTTTTTATTGAATGAAAAGAGGTGCGGAATTCGCAGAAAGCAAAGGGTTTCTTCCATTATGATGGCAGAATTTATTTTAATAAACCTTCTAATTAGCGGATGCGAGGCAGTTTGACTTTGCTTTTTTTAAGGCTAATATGATGGCTGTAGTTCGGAAGTGCGCACTTCGATTGCAATGAATTTAAAGGATGTGTCACAAATGAATAACGAAGAGAAGAGCACCTCTTTGAGCGAACATAATCAGCTTACTGGTGTTCAGCTATTCTCAATGACTACTTCAATGGTCATGACGGTGTATGGATTTGCCGCCTTCGCTAAGCAAGGACCAACTGCATTGTTCTTCCTATTCTTAGCAGGTATTTTATGGTTTATTCCAGTTACACGTTCCGCTGGTGAAATGGCTTCAGTCGATGGTTGGAGCAAAGGCGGAATCTTTACTTGGGGACGTCACATGCTGGGGGAACGCCTTGGCTGGTCTGCACTCTTTTATCAATGGATCCATATCACTGTTGGGATGTGTACCATGATGTATTTCATCATCGGTTGTTTATCTATCACTTTCAACGTTCCAATTATTAATACAAATCCATTGTTCAAATTTATCATCATGATGGTGATCTTGTGGGGCTTGATCTTCGCGCAACAACGAGGAACCAAAATCACAGGGAAAATCGCTCAATGGAGTTTTACAATTGGTGTCATCATTCCAGTTTTCCTATTGCTGTTCTTAACCATCACTTATCTAGTGAAGGGCAATCCGATGCTGATCAAAATCAATCCGCATACGATCCTGCCATCAAGCTGGAGCGGAAATGTATTAGTTGGATTTGTTCCATTTATCTTAGCCTTTGCGGGAGCTGAAGGATCAGCGACTCACGTAAAAGACTTGAAGAAACCGTCTGTTTATCCAAAAGTCATGATGGCTTTGGCGATCTGCGCGATTGCTTCTGATATTATCGGAACAATTTCAATCGGTGCGACGATTCCAAACGCCAAGATCCAATTAAGTACAGGGATTGTTTATGCCTATGGGGCTTTGGTTCAACAATTTCCATGGGTCAATGTGGTCTTTATTGAACGTTTAATTGGTTTGTTACTGGCAATCGGTATTATCGGTGAAATCAGCAGCTGGGTTGTTGGACCAAATGCAGGGATGTATGAAGCGGCTAAAGAAGGCTACTTGCCTGAACGTTTCGCTAAAACGAATCCTTATGGTGTTGAAACGAATGTAATGATCTTGCAAGGTGTGATCGTTTCGATCATGGCCGCACTCTTAACCTTTGGTGCTGGTGGAGACAAATCGAACCTTTCATTCCAAACAGCGATGAGCTTGACTGTTGCCTTGTATACCTTAATGTATATGCTGATGTTTGTTACTTATTTAGTCTTGGTCTTCAAGCACAACGAGTTGAATCGTACGTTCCGTGCGGCAAAATCGAAAGTAATGCGTGTCATCATGGGTGTTTTAGGTTTTGTCTTATCCGCTTTTGGGTTTATTGTTACTTTCTTCCCACCAGCTGCTTACAACGCGCAACAAAAACATACGTATCTAACGTTATTACTAACAGCTTTTATCATCGTTTTCTTTATTCCGTTGATCATGTATCAATTCCATGGAAACTGGACATTGCATCATCATGATAAATCAGGAAGCGACTTACACCACCCAGTTCATTAAAAAATATAAGAGAGTATTTTAAGGAGATCTTTTAAATGCAAACAGATTATTTAGAAAGTTCATTTTTAGGAAGCAAAGAAGCTGCTCGCAGCATGCCTAAAGAAGTATTACCTGATGAGGGTATGAACCCTGACACAGCCGAGACGCTCGTCAATCATATTCGGTTGAATGAAGCAAAAGCAGACCAAAACTTGGCTACATTCTGTACCACTCAAATGGAACCACAAGCAGATCGTTTGATGTTGGGTTCACTTGAAACGAATGCGATTGACAAATCAGAATATCCAAAAACTACCGCAATGGAAAACTATACCATCAGTATGGTTGCTCATATGTGGAATATCGGTGAAGGGAAAAAATTATTCCAAGACTTCATCGGAACTTCAACAGTGGGTTCTTCAGAAGGTTGTATGTTAGGCGGACTTGCATTATTGCATAGCTGGAAACATCGTGCAAAAGCAGCCGGACTAGACATCGACAACTTACATGAACACAAACCTAACTTAGTTATCATGTCTGCATTCCAAGTTGTATGGGAAAAATTCTGTACGTACTGGAATGTCGAGATGCGGGAAGTTCCAATGGATGAAAACCATATGTCATTAAACACTGACACCGTCATGGATTATGTAGATGAAAACACCATTGGTATTGTAGGAATTCAAGGAATTACTTACACTGGCCGCGTAGATGATATTCAAAAATTAGACGAACTAGTTTCTGAATACAACCAAACAGCGAAATTACCAATTAAGATCCATGTCGACGCAGCATTTGGCGGCTTCTTCGCACCATTTGTTGATGGGTTCAAACCATGGGACTTCCGTTTAAAAAATGTAGCATCAATCAACGTTTCAGGGCATAAATACGGGATGGTTTATCCCGGTATTGGCTGGATTGTTTGGCGCGAAAATACGGAAGACTATTTACCAGCAGAAATGCGTTTCTCAGTTCCTTATCTTGGCAGCAGCGTAGACTCGATCGCTATCAACTTCTCACATAGCGGCGCACACATCGTTGCGCAATATTACAACATGATTCGTTTCGGTCGTGAAGGCTTCACAGCGATCATGAACAATGTTCGCAGCGTGTCACAACGAATCAATCAAGAATTGAAGGATCTAGGTATTTTTGAAATCATCAATGATGGTTCACAATTACCAATCAATTGCTGGAAAATCGCAGACAATGTGGAATTAACTTGGAATCTTTATGATTTAGAAGACAAGTTGAAGGAATACGGCTGGCAAGTGCCTGCTTACCCACTTCCTGTAAGTCTGGAAGATGTCACAATTAGTCGAATCGTTGTTCGCCCATCCATGACAATGGCCATTTGTGATGATTTCATTGAAGATTTGACTCGCGCAATTGACGATTTAAATCGTAATCATTTGATTCATCACGCATCTTAACATATAATAGCATCTGTTATTAAAGCCCTGATAAAGCATTATTTTTATTAGGGCTTTTAAACTGGAGGGAATCAAATTGAAAAAAGACAAAGTAGAAGTTACCGGCGACGTACGAGTTCGATACGCACCAAGTCCAACAGGTTTTTTACATTTAGGGAATGCGCAATCTGCGTTATTCAACTACCTGTTTGCGAAGCATTATAACGGCACCTGGGTGTTGCGAATCGAAGATACTGACTTGAAAAGAAATGTTCCGCATGGTGAAGAAAGCCAGATGGAAAATCTTCATTGGTTAGGTATCGACTGGGATGAAGGTCCGGATAAACCGAAAGTTGAATTTGCCCCTTACCATCAAAAAGATCGTGTGAATTTGTATCATAAATACGTACAACAATTATTAGACGCAGGACTTGCCTATCGCGACTATGCGACGGAAGAAGAATTAAAAGAACTGCATGATCAACAAATCGAAGCTAAAATCGCGCCTCATTACGATGGACGCTGGTATGGCGCAACGGAAGAACAAATCAAGCAAGCCGAAGCAGAAGGCCGCAAATCCACGGTTCGTCTTCACTTACCTGAAAATCATATTTATGGCTGGGATGACATGATTAAAGGCCGTGTGGAATTTAATTCAGATAATATCGGCGGAGACTTCATTATTGAAAAAAGTAATGGTATGGCAACCTATAACTTCGCGGTAGTAATTGATGATTACTTAATGAAGATGACACACGTTTTACGTGGAGATGACCACATTGCCAATACACCAAAACAAATCGCCGTGTATGAAGCTCTAGGTATCCCACAACCGCTATTTGGTCATATCACACTGATATATAGCTTGGATACCCATAAGAAATTGAGCAAACGGGATAAAAATACGCTGCAATTCATCAGCCAATACCGTAAATACGGCTATTTGAATGAAGCGTTGCTGAACTTTATCGCCTTTCTTGGCTGGTCGCCCGTCGGAGAAAAAGAATTGTTCACTCGGGATGAATTGATCGAAGCTTACGATATCAATCGGATGTCCGCTTCGCCTGCTTACTTCGATCAAAAGAAACTCGACTGGACCAATGCGGAATACATCAAGAAGACATCTGTGGATGAATTAACAAGAAGAATCATGCTGTTAGTTGATGCTGCTGAAACAGATGTAGCAGAACAATTGAAAGCGATCGATATTGAAAACGATCTTGATTTTGTTAAAAAAGTCGTGGATATCTATCACACAGAAGCCAAGACTTTGATGACCTTTATGGAAAAAATCTTGTTTATCAAAAATGCTAACCAAGTGACTTTCACTTATACCGACTTAGCAGAATTTGATAGCGAAAGTGTTAAACAAATTTTGACCACCATGTCAGCAGAATTGAACAAGGCGTCAGAACCCGTGGACTACTCAGCGATTATTTCTACTGTTCAAAAAGAAACCGAACAAAAAGGACGCAAGCTGTATATGCCATTGAACGTCGTATTTACCGACAGCAAATCTGCACCGCAAATCACTGATATTCTATCTGTAATGCCTAAAGCAACCGTCCAACACTTGATCGACAACGCATTGACTTACTTAAATAAATAATGTGTTCTAACTGCAGCCTTGACTGAGGGCTGCAGTTTTTTGCGAGTTCCACTTCGCGTCTTTAGCGCGATTAGTGGAATTGTACAAGAACGAATCACTGTACATAATTACGATCAAAAAATCCAGAAAGAAAGCGGCAAGCAGCGCATGTTTCCTTCTGGATGTTCTATTAGAAATATAGGTGCATTTGTTTTTGTTTAAATAGGTTTCCAATAAGTATTGTTCTCTCTTCCTGATTGATTCGATAAAAGATTGCAAAACTTTTTCCAATCAGGATGCGATAGGTTGGTTTGTCGAAATCATACAAACCAGCGACATTTTCATACATTTCAGGAAATTGTTTTAAACGATTTAATGAATGATAAATGGCATGAACAAATTGAGTGATTTTTTCATCGGTAAGAAGCAGTTCCTTTTCCCATTCTGAAATGTTCTCCTGAAGACTTTTTCTAAAGGATTCAGAGTAAACAAGTGTGTAATTCATCATTAGTCGCCCCAACCATATTTACCAAACAGTTCTTCCATTTCTTGTTCAGTGGTTGTAGTTTTATTCTCAAAATCAGCGAAGCTTTCTTCGATTAGTTGACGATCTTTCTCTTTTGCAGAATCCTCAGCATCCAAAATGAAGAGGTGTCCTTCTTTGCGAACGTTTAACAAATCACCTTCATGCAAGCCCCATTCTTTTGGGAAAATGCCGCCGATTGAATTTCCAATTTTGCGAACTTTTATTTTTTTCATTCGTGCTTCCTCCTATTTGAAAGATAAGTAACTGCTTCAAGAATAATGTACGCAATAGTAAGCAATATCTCCTAGCGAAACTGTATAGAGTGACTTCCTAATGATTATAACATGTTATAATGTGCGCTTCTATCAAGTTAACTAAAAGAGTAACTGAAAAACAGGCTTGCTAGATGGATGAAACAAGTATTCCGCGAAAGGATGAGCCAAAGAATGGAACACAATTCAAATTGCGAATAACAGAAGGGGCGAGTACACTGTTAGTAACAAGAAAATTCTTTGGAGGTAATTCCAATGCATGAACATGACATCGTCCCGCCTATCCAACCAAATGACTTTATTGATGAAATCAAGAATGAACAACATGCCGCGCAACAACTTTCAATCGAAGATCAGCAGAAAGAAATCAGAGTGGAGCAGCATAAAATTGGGAAAAACCAAGATATCTTAGTTGTGATCCCAGACCCAAAGCCTGTTGTGATGGACTTGGAGACGGATCGGATTATTAAGGAAAAGAGAAGAACGGAAATTATCGACTAGAAATTAGCAAAAAAACACACTGTCGCAACTTTTACGACAGTGTGTTTTTACGTTTAAATGAATAGTGCTTTATATAATGCGATGGCAACGATGGAAGCGACAATAGGGGCTAAAACAGGTACCCATGAATAACTCCATTGTGAATCGCCTTTGTGTTTCAATGGTAATAATGCGTGCATGATACGAGGACCTAAGTCACGCGCTGGATTCAAACCAGGGCCAGTTGGTCCACCGAAGGATGCAACCAATGTCCATACTAAGAAACCTAATGCCAAGTGAGCAGTTCCTAAGTTGTTTTGGAAGAAAGGTGCTTTCGTAATCCCAAGGGCACCGAAGAATAAAATGAATGAACCAAAGAACTCATTCACGAATCCATTGAACTTAGAACCAACACTATTGATTGTTGAGAATGTTCCTAATACATGCAATTTGTCTTCTGTTTGATCATAGTAAGGCTTGTAGCTCGCTACAACGACTAATTGACCGACCATCGCACCAAGTAATTGGACCACGATGTAAGGAAGAACTTCAGACCAAGGAAAGAAGCCGCTAACGGCCAAACCAATTGTAAATGCCGGATTGATGTGGTTTCCGCTGATACCGCCGAAGATCATTGCCGGAATCATAACCCCACATCCATAACCTACAGCAATCAACATCCAGTCACTACCGTAACCTTTTGTACCTCTCAAATCAACGTTGGCAACTGCGCCGTTTCCTAGCATTACTAACAAAGCAGTCCCCAAGAACTCAGCAGCTAACCGAGTAGTCAGTGAATAATCCATAAAAACCTCCTAAAAATATTTGAAATGAAAATGTAAATGAAAATTTCATTTTATATCTTAATCCCTATCTTTGTAATTAGCAAATGTTAACCTCAGAAAAACTATAAATTTCTATGAGAAATGACAACATAAGTTATGAAAGGCGAGGAAATGGGCTTTCTATTCAAAAATTTCCAGTTAATAAAAAAATCCCGTTCAAAGGAACGAGATTTTGTCAGTTGATCAAAACAAGATGTCGGAAGTTCGGATTGTTTTCAATCAATTTATGAGCTCCGTAAAAGTTTTTGTCAGAGAAACCATTCAGCTGTGCCGTTAAAATCGATTTCAATTGATTTTTCTCCCAGAGATAGACCAGCAGCTCCATCACATTGTGTGAATACTCGATGCCTTCCTCCGTAGTAAAAGAAGCTTCTAAAAACTCTTCACAGTAGAAATGAAGATACTCCGGATCCAAATTTTTGCTTTTCTTCTTAATAAAATGCAATAGGAGAACCTTAGCCGTGCCTTTGAATTCGGCTAAATGATCAAAGCTCTTTTCCTTTTCTGTATCCAGGTTGATCACGTAATCAATGGGTGTCATCTCTGCAGCCTCTAAGTCCCGTGACAGGTGAGTGGATTGTGACAGTACCACATCAGCCCCCATGTTTTTGATCCAAATTTCAGAGTTGTTTTTGTTGATAGTAGCGGCAACCTTCAGTCCCGCCCATTTCGCTAACTGGATAATTGTTGCGCCTAATCCGTCGGAAGTATTCAAGATCAACAGGTTTCCTTGGTTCTTTCTTGGTTTTGGCGTTAATTGCAGCTGCTTGAACAGCACTTCGAAGGCTAAGAAAAAACTATAAGAGAAAGCGGCGGCTTCATCTGTAGGAAAAGAGTCTGGCAATTTTACGATGGAACGAACATCCGCGATTTGAAAATTACTGTAGCTGCCGTATTTTCCGACTTTATTTACATACAATACCCGATCTCCTACATTCAGACGCGGGTTACTGCTGCCAAGACGAGTGATGATTCCTACGCCACCAAAGCCTAAAATATAAGGTTTTTTTGCCCCTTTAATCGTTTGGCGAATCTGTGTATCTAAGGTGCTGATGGAAATAGCGGCAATTTTTATCATGACATCATTTTCCCGTAATTTCGGAAGCATGATCTTATAGTGTTCAAATTTTTTATCTTCTTTTAAACGAAATTTTTTCTCGAACCCGATTGCGTCTGAAATCATTCGTTTTACCCTCCTCAGAAATAACTTTCTGAATCTCCAATAATAAAATGGCTACTTATAATATACTTGATTTAACAAAGAGAGGGAAATAATTTCTTTAAAATGGGAAAAGAATAGGAAGATTTAAACAAATTTTGTCCGTCTATTTGTCAAAATCGGAGAAAGAAAAAAAGTGTTTCGTCGTTTCTATCAGAAAAAGGTAGTCCTTGACTTGTGGGGGGAAGACAAGATGAGTAGAATTGCTATAATAGGAAATAGGAGGAATGATATGTTCACAGAAAAGAGTTTTGAGGTATTTGAAGTGGAGGGGCTTGACGGACGAATGACGGCTATTCGTGAAGAGATTCAGCCGACATTTCAACACTTAGATGAAGTATTTCAAGCAGCGCTGGAACCGCTGCTGGATGAAAAATTATTTATCCACATCGCCCAGCACCGCCGCCGCACGACATATCCGCCAGAAAATACCTGGTCTGCCTTGAGCCGACAAAAGCGTGGCTATAAGATGGAGCCGCATTTCCAATTAGGGATCTGGCCAGACTATGTCTTTATGTGGTTGTCTTGCATCGATCAGCCCAAAAATGAACAAGCAATCGCTCAGGTTTTGCTAGACAATCAAAAAGCCTTTGACACGTTAGCCTCAGATTTTGTTGTATCCGGTGATCACACGAAATCAAATGTAGAAGCGTTATCCTCAGAAAGTCTGGAAAGACTGTTGAAACGATTCCGTGATGTGAAAAAAGGCGAGTTCCAGGTTGGACGGATCATAAAAAAGTCAGATCCGATATGGAAGGACCCAGAAGCAGCGCAACAGTTCATGATAGAGACTTATCAACAGTTGGTACCAATTTATCAATTGGCGATTGAAGCAAGTGTTACACCAGTGAAAAATTAAAATATCGTGTATTCTTCTTTTCGTAAAATAGTATGCTAGACAGTTTTTTTGGACGGAGGATGCAGCCACACTGATAGACAGCGATTTATTCGCTGTTTTTTTTATCCAACCAAGACCCAAAGAAAATTTCGGGAAAATTGGTCAGTCTGGGGCGTTTTCCAAAGAAAGAAGAATCTCTGGGCCTTTTGGAAGATCAGTTATTTTTCTATTTTAGTTTTGAATAGTTATTGAAAGCGTTTTATGTAAATGTCCATTTCAATGGACACAAGAAAAAATGTACGTAGAAAAAAATGAGCTATATTAAGGACAAGGAGGTTGACAAAATGCAGCTAAGCAAACGTGAAACACAATTGATCGAATTGTTTATCAAACATGGGATGACACTTACCGCTCAAGAGTTAGCTGAATTTGCCAATGTTTCCACGAAAACAATTTACCGAACGATCAAAAAAATCAATGAAGCGTCGGATGATGGAGAGTTGATTTCAGCGGAGGTCGGAAAAGGTTTTCGTTTAGATTATGACAATTATTTAAAAGAAAGTGTACGCAAACGAGGAGGAGATACGGTCCAAGGTCCACTGGAAAGAAGGAATACGATTTTACTTTCCTTGTTATTCAAATCGCCAAAGAAGGTATTGATTCAAGAGCTGTTTGAGGAGTATTACGTCAGCAATACAGTGATAACGAATGATTTGGTACGGATGAACGAGTTCTTGCAGAAGTATCAATTATCCCTGATTCGTAAAGGGCAGCGAGTGTCAATCGAAGGAACAGAAAAGCATATTCGCAAGGCCGTCAATCATTTGATTAGTGCGAATCGAGTTTGGGAAGAGGACTTTTCTACCCAGCAGGAAAAAATCAGTTCCTATGACATTAATTTTATTACCTCTTTATTAGAGTATATCGAAAGAAAATTACAGAATGGGATCGCATACCCCTATAATAGCAACATCTTTTCCCACATTTATATTTTGATCAAACGAGTGCGGGAGGGAGAAATTCACGCGGATACTTGCGCAGAGTTATTAGACCCTGACGAAGAGGAGCTGATCACACAATATGATCAGTTGTATCAGCTCTCTAGGATGGTCATTACGAAGCTGAATCATTACCTGAATATTGTTTTACCGGAAAGCGAAACCTTTTACTTATTTCAGTATCTGATTTCTTCACGAATGGAGAAGGAACCGATCAAGTTGAATCGGAAATCCAAAGAGGCGCTAGCAATTACTGATTTTTTCGCGAAAGAAATGAGTCATTTGATGGGGATGAAAGTGGATCAACAGCCAAATCGTCAAGATTTATACGAGCACATTGATCCATTATTGTATCGTTTGAAAAATGAAATCATCGTTAAGAATGATTTGTTAGGGGATATCAAGCTGGAATATCCAGAGATTTTTCAACAGGTTCGGCAGGTTAGTAAAGCAGCGGAAGAAGAGTATCAGCTCAATGAGATTTCGGAAGACGAGATCGGCTTTTTAACCCTATATTTTGTGAAGTATAAAGAAATGATTCATTCGAAAAAGCGAGTATTGATTATGTGCAGCAGTGGGGTAGGAACCTCCGAGCTGCTAAAGGTAAAGGTTCGAAAAGCCTTTCCAGAATTAGAGATTGTAGATGTTCTTTCCGCGCGAAAATTTTCCAAAGCACCAGAAAAATACCAAAATATTGATCTGATTTTAACGACCGTTCATTTGACAGTCGAGATGATGATCCCAACGATTTTAGTTAATTCAGTATTTACCAAACAAGATGAAAAACGAGTGAAAGAGATGTTAGGAGAGATGTGAGATGAAAGCAGAGCAAATGATGGACGATTTCAGTATCGCCGATGTAATTACCGAAGAATTGATTCAATTAGAAATGAAAGCGACAACAAAAGAGGAAGCCATTTATGAATTGACGCGTTTACTGATGGCCAATGGGGACATTGAGGACGAGGAAGAATTTGCCGCCGATGTGTTTGCGCGGGAAGCAGAAGGGATGACTGGAATCGGTAATAGTATCGCTATTCCTCATGGGAAATCTGATAGCGTAATTAAAACGTCGTTAGTCGTCGGAAAAGCGAAGACGCCAATAGAATGGGAATCATTGGATGAGGAGCCGGTCCGGGTGATTATCTTGTTTGCAGTCAAGAACACGGATGCGAACACGATGCACATTAAACTATTGCAAAAAGTCGCGATGCTTTTAGCGGATGAGGATTTTATTGAAAATATGGTCAACGCTGAAACAAAAGCAGAAATGATGGAATTATTATCACGAGATCCAATGGAAGAAGAGTAAAAAAAAGAAAATGGAGGAATAGATGATGAAAATTGTTGGAATCGCCGCATGTACTTCCGGAATCGCCCATACGTACATCGCAAAGCAAAAATTGGAAAAGGCCGCTAAAGCTCTCGGGCACACGGCCCACATCGAGACACAGGGAACGATCGGTACGGAAGACGAACTGACTATGGAGGAAATCAAAGACGCTGATGTAGTGATCATCGCAGCAGACATCAAAGTTGGTGGAAAAGATCGCTTTGAAGGGAAAAAGGTGGTAGAAGTCCCAACAAGCATGGTCATCAAAGCGCCAAAAGGACTGATCAACAAGATCGAAGAAGAAATCATTAAGGCATAAAGAATGAAATCATTAATATGAAAAAGGATATCAGTTTGCCAGTTCTACTTCTTGCTTCAGCAAGATTAGTAGAATGGTATGCGTACGAAAACCCGTTGAATTTTCGCACTAGGAAAATTCACACATTATTAATGAGCTAGCCTATATGTTAGTAAAAAGCAAATAGTGGAATGATATACGGCTTGAAAAACGAACTAATTTTTCCTAGGAAAAATTAATTCATTAATATGAAAAAGGAGATGAATGAAATGTTTAAGAAGCTTCAATTGAAAAAACATGCTTTGACGGCAATCTCGTACATGTTACCGGTTGTTGTTACGGCAGGGTTGCTGATCGCGATTGGGAATCTGACTGGTGGTGGTGTCATCGAGGATTACAAGGCAGCCTATTCGGTTCCAGATGCACTGGTTTCACTGGGTGTGTTAGGAATGGGTCTGTTAGCTCCAGTTATTTCAGCAGCGATCGCTTATTCAATTGCTGACCGTCCGGGTATCGGACCTGGTTTGTTTATGGGGTTAATCGCTAATTCCATTGGTGCTGGGTTCTTGGGCGGGATGTTAGGTGGTTATTTGGTTGGTTTCTTCGTCCTGTTCCTAGTGAAAAACTTGAAAGTGCCAAAATGGGCACAAGGTTTGATGCCGATGATGATCGTTCCGCTCTTATCTACCTTGATCATTGGATTATTGATGTTCTTTGTCATTGGTGTGCCGATTGTTTGGGCAACAGAAGCGTTAACTGAGTTCTTACAAGGCCTGCAGGGTTCAGGAAATTTCTTGTTTGGGTCAATTGTAGGTGGAATGGCAGCCTTCGACTTTGGAGGTCCAGTCAACAAGGTGGCTTCACTCTTTGCGGATGGACTGCTATTAGAAGGAATTCAAGGGCCAGAAGCAGTGAAGGTATTGGCTTCAATGGTACCGCCATTTGGTGTAACAATTTCTTGGGTATTGTCTAAAATTTTCCGCAAACCGAAATATTCAAAAGAGGAACAGGACAATATCAAAATCGCGTTTCCAATGGGACTTTGTATGATCACGGAAGGCGTCATTCCTATTGCGGCAGTTGATCCACTACGTGTGATTTTCTCTTGTACAGTAGGTGCGGCGATTGGTGGGGGCCTGAGCATGTCATGGGGAGTGGGTTCACCAGTTCCTTCAGGCGGGGTCTTCATTATCCCGGCGATGACTGATCCGTTGAAATTCACACTCGCTTTATTGATTGGTTCTGCCATTACAGGAATTCTTTTGTTCGCGTTGAAGAAAGCCCCTGTTGAAAATGATATCAAGGATGATGAGGAAGAGGAAGAAGTAGATTTTTCTTCTATTAAAATTTCGTAGCAGAGGATTTGTTAGTTAGAAGTAGAGGTTCCTAGAATATAGAAGGAGACTTGTTGCATGTATGTTTCGATGAAAGAGATGTTACAAAAAGCCAATCGTGAAAACTATGCTGTAATGGCGATCAATTGTTTTAACTTAGAAACGGCTAAAGCAGTAATAGAAGCAGCGGAGGAAATGCGCTCGCCGATCATTATTGATCTGCTGCAGGATCATTTGAAGGAACACTTGGACATTCGCTATTTAACCAAGCCAATCATTCGAATGGCAAACAATGCGAAGGTTGAAGTAGCGATCAACTTGGATCACGGACAAGATGTTGCGTTTGTAAAGCAGTGTCTGCATGAAGGTTTTTCCAGTGTCATGATGGATGCGTCGATGTATCCGCTGGAAGAAAATATTCGGATCACAAAAGCGATGGTGGAGTTGGCACAAATTTATCACGCCAGTGTAGAAGCTGAAGTTGGGGATATGGGAGCTGTAGCAGGGGATCATTTCACAAATGATGAGATGTACACAGATCCTGACGAGGCGATTCGCTTTATCCAGGAGACAGGTGTGGACTGCTTAGCATTATCTTATGGCTCAAGTCATGGGGACTATCCAGATGGCTATGTACCAGCTTTTCGTTTCGATATTGTAGAAAAAATCAAAGCGGCAACGAACTTGCCTTTAGTCTTGCATGGGGGTTCTGGTGCGGGTGAAAAAAATATTTTGCGCTCAATCGAATTAGGGATTAACAAGATTAATGTTGGTTCTGACTTCATGAAGGCACAAAAGGCCGAAATTCAGAAACAACTAAAAGAAAATCCAGAAGTGGATTATCCTACGCTCATTCATCAAACGATGGCGGCAGGGAAAGAAATGGTCAAACGGTACATCGAACTTTCGGGTTCTAAAAATAAATCATAAGAAGAGAATGGAGACAAAGTCAAATGTTAATTAATATGAATCAAATGCTGGAAATCGCCAAGGAAAACAAATTCGCTGTGGGAGCTTTCAACGTCGCAGACAGTAATTTCTTACGAGTTGTTATCGAAGCAGCGGAAGAAAACGATGCACCGGCAATCATTGCGGTACATCCAACAGAGTTAGACTTTACGAAGGATGAATTTTTCCAGTATGCTGTTTCTCGTGCGAAAAATAGTTCGGTTCCATTTGTTATCCACATGGACCACGGGGATAACCTAGCAAGCATTATGCGTGCGATCCACTGTGGATTTAGTTCAGTCATGATTGATGGCTCATTGCTACCGTTTGAAGAAAATATTGCCATCACTAAAGAAGTGGTAGATGTTTGCCATAAGATTGGTGTTTCTGTCGAGGGTGAACTAGGGACGATCGGTAATACAGGTACTTCTATTGAAGGTGGCGTATCGGAAGTTATCTACACGAAACCAGAGGATGCCGAAGAGTTTATTGAAAAAACCGGGATTGATACGTTAGCTGTTGCGATTGGGACGGCTCACGGAATTTATCCAAAAGATATTAAACCGGCATTGAAAATGGATGTTTTAGAAGACATTAAAAATAGAGTGGATATTCCGCTAGTTTTACATGGCGGCTCTGCCAATCCAGATGAGGAAATTGCTAAAGCTGTTCAAATCGGCATTCAAAAAGTCAATATCTCTTCTGATTACAAATATGCCTTCTACAAAAAATGTCGCGAAATTCTTTCGACGACAGAATTATGGGATGCAAATGCGATTTATCCAGAATGTATTGATGCAGCGAAGGCGGTTGTTAAGCAAAAAATGGAATTGTTTAATTCAATCGGTCAAGCAGCGGTTTATCGCAAAGAAAACGTTCAACCTTGGAGACAAGAACAAAATTAAACAAAGCTGCCGAGGGAATTTCCCTCGGCTTTTTTTAGGAGGAGAACATGCTGTACGGAGGGATCGAAGCAGGCGGCACAAAATTTATTTGTGCCGTGGCTGATGATAAGTTCCATGTAAAAGAAAAAATCAGTATACCGACAACTGACCCACAAACGACTTTTAAGAAGGTTTTTGCTTTCTTTGATCAGTATCCAATTGATGCGATGGGAATTGGATCATTTGGTCCTATCGGCATTCAACCGGATCAAGAAAATTATGGTCATATTTTAGCAACACCTAAAGCGGGCTGGAGGGGTGTGGATTTCTTAGGCCAAATGAAGCAACGATATCAGGTGCCAACAGCTTGGACCACGGATGTGAATGCTGCAGCATTCGGTGAGATTAAACAGGGTGCAGCGAAAGGAAAACATAGCTGTATTTATTTAACCATCGGTACAGGAATTGGCGGTGGTGTCGTAATAAACGACGAAGTTTTTCAAGGAATCTCTCATCCAGAAATGGGGCATCTGTATATTAAGCGTCACCCTGAGGATACCTATTCAGGGACGTGCCCATACCATAAAGATTGTCTGGAAGGATTAGCGGCAGGGCCTTCATTAGAAGCGCGTACCGGAATTAAGGGAGAAGAGTTACCGTTGGATCATTCTATCTGGGACTTGCAGGCGAATTATTTAGCACAAGCATTAATGACGTATACCTTGATTTTGGCGCCAGAGGTGATTGTTTTAGGCGGCGGTGTCATGAATCAAGATCATTTACTTAAAAAGGTCCAGAGCCAATTCACAGAATTAATGGCTGGTTATATGGAAGTTCCCAAAGCGGAAGAATATATCCTTCGATGGGGTTTACCAAATGAAAGTGGCCTGATTGGCGCACTATTGTTGGCTAAAAAGGAACTCGAAAAGAACAATAACCGCAATCTTTCTTAAAATGAAGGATTGCGGTTTTCATTCAGTTTAAATAATCTTCGATAGCGTCTGCCGCTTTTTTATAGCCGCCAGCGGCTAAAAAGGATTGCTTGATATGCTTCAAATTGCTTAAATAGCTAGGGTTAATCTGAACGTTTTCTACAGCTGCTTTTAATTCATCACTGCTTACCTGTTGATAATCTAAACAAATAGCTGCCTTTAGCTCGACTAAACGATAAGCAAGTGCTGGTTGATCCGAGCCCATTGGCAGAGAGACAAAGGGAACGTCATTTAAGATTAAATCATTCATGCTGTTTAAGCCGTTATGAGTGATTGCTACGTCTGCGTATTTCAACACTTCATTTTGCGGAAGATAATCTTGAACGATGAAATTTTTTGGAATAGCCAGATCTTTTAGACTAACCTGATGGGCTGCTAGGACAACTAGGTAGTCGGTGTCGCTAAATGCTTCAAAAACTTTTGTATAAATCTCTTTTGCGTAGTCGCCAAAAATAGTGCCGAAGGAGACATACAAAACTTTTTTAGCTTTCTTTAAACGTTCAATTGGAAAATTAGAGGTATCTTCCAAACGCTGATAACTGTCTGCACCAACTAAGACAAACTTTTCATCAAAGAATTCTTGTTCATTTTCAGGTAGAAAATATTCAGAGGTAAAGACAATATTTATTGGTTCAATATTAAAAATCAAATCAAAAAAACGAGGGGGCATAGATACAGGCAGTGCCTGCTCAATTTTTTTTGCTTCCAAAAGATAGGCATCGTTCATCGTCTTGAATTTCCCCGCTAAATGCGTTTTGTCAGGTTTCATGAAGTCCTGCATTCCCATGAAGACAGCTAGCATGGAAATAGCAGGAACCATCAAATAGTTAGCGAGCTGTTTGCTGAAGGGCATAGCCACAGAATGAATGACTGCGTCAAAGGAATCGTCTTGTATCTGCTCTAGAATATCTTGCATAATGTCTAAGCCGTGGTCTAATAATACATTAAAGCCGTTTTTAAAAATATTTAGATCATAATGATAGGCGCGGTAATCAGCGCCAGCTTCTTCGATCTTTTCACGGAATTCTTCACTTGAAAAATAAACGACCTCAATCCCGCGATTGTTCAGCTCTTTGACTAAACCAAGTGAAGGATTAACATGGCCGTGGGTAGTTACATTTAAGAATAAAACTTTTTTCATAGTTGCTCGCTTCTTTCATTATTTTAATAAGGGCACCTTATGAATAGATATAATAAGGGTACCTGATTAAAATGTCAAGAAAAAAAGTTTCCGATTTTCGGAAACTTAACGATACACCAAGTGTGTGAAGGATAATCTTTTACCAATCAGAGCTCCTAGATAGCCCGCGGCTAGTGCTTTGATCAAGCCTGGCAGGATAAAGGGAATCATTCCAGCTGAAAAGGCTGCGTCCCAAGGAAGGCTGCCGCTATATTTTAACCATAATGATCCGAAAAACAGGGTAATAAAGGCGCCAACTACATTTGCGAGGATTGACCAAAAATAATTAAAACGGGTCTTTTCGATAATCAACCCAGTAAAGAAGGCCTGAAAGATAAATCCAACTAAAAAGCCGCCTGTTGGTCCAAAATAATGAACAATTCCGGCAGAACCGCCAGCTAATACGGGTAAGCCGATCATCCCCATTAACAGATAGATCGCAACAGCGATGGTTCCAGTTTTTTTTCCTAAGATCGTCACGACAAACCCAACAGCAAAGGTTTGCAGGGTTAATGGAATCGGTCCAAAAGGAATTGTAAATTGAGATAAAATTCCAATGATTGCGGCAAATAATCCGGCTAAAACAATTTCTCGACTTGTTAATTTCACTATACTCACTCTTTCGTTAACTTAATATTTTGTTTTGGTTAACGAAAGTATACTGGATGGTTAACAGGATGTAAAGAGATTTTTTTGTGATTTCTCGATTAAACGTTTTCATAGTTAAATACATGAAACACTGTTTAGTAAAAAAAACAAATGTTCTTCGGCCTAAAGTCCTATCTAGAATTTGTACTTTCGTTGGAAGTAGTAGACAGGTCTTTCCTCTAAAATTTATAGAGTAAAGAACAAATGCACTAATTTTATAACGGAAGGAATGGAGTCGAAAATGAAAAAAATATTTATAGGTATAAGTGTGTTAGTAGTTGCGGGGGCAGGCTTTTTTCTCTATCAAAACACGCAGGCAAAAGCAAAAGCGGATACATCAGTAGAAATGTACCAAGTCAACAAGCAAACGCCGTTGCATTTAAAGGGGCAAGTTCAATCAACGAAAAAACAAACGGTTCTAGTGGATACGGAAAAAGGTCCTGTCCAGACGATTCATGTAAGTGAAGGAGATCATGTAATAAAAGATCAAATTTTAGTGACCTATCGTTGGGGAGAAGTCATTCGTGCGGCGAATGATTCCGTTGTGACCGCTTTAAATGAGGATGCAAAAAACGATCCGCAGCAGGCTTTGATGGTTTTGAAGAGTGAAGAATCTGCTATCAAGGGAGAAGTGACGGAATATGACCGTTCCAAGGTTGCTTTGAATGAGCCGATAGAAATTACTTATGGAAACAATGAAAAGAAAGTGACCGGGAAAGTAACCTCTCTGGCTGAGATGAACAATGAACCAGAAAAAGAAGATGCTAGTAGTTTGGTCACCTATAATTATACAGCAGTGCCTGACGAAGCAATTCCTGTAGGCTATTCTGTAGAATTATTAATTCCGCGAAATGAGATTCATTTGCCGTTGAAAAGTGTAGTGGAAAAAGACGGAAAATACTATGTTTATACAGTCGCTAAAAATAAGGCTGAAAAGCATGAAGTGACTGTTGAAAAAGGAAACGGTTATTATTTGCTACATGAAGGTTTGAATGAAAACGACAAAATTATCAAAGATGCGAAGGGCATGAAAGATGGGATGGATGTGACAGTTGAATGATTGTGATGGAAAATATCAATAAATTTTACACCGCCGATCAAGAACGCATCCATGTCCTAAAAGCAATCAGCTTGACGATTGAGGAACACGAGTTTGTGGCGGTAATGGGACCATCGGGTTCGGGAAAATCGACGTTGATTAATACGATCAGTTTTCTTGATGGAGATTTTGAAGGAAGCTATCGTTTTGAAGGGCAAGATGCCTATCGTTTCAATGATGAGAAGCTTTCAGCTTTACGCAATAAGTCGGTAGGGTTCGTTTTCCAGTCCTTTCAGCTGATTGATAATAATACAGTGATGGAGAACGTGGCGATGCCGCTGCTATATGGCGGAATGAAGCAAAAGCAAACCAAGCCTTTGGTAATGGAGGCTTTGCGAAAAGTTGGTATCGCGGATAAATACAACAAACTGCCCAAGCAGCTCTCAGGCGGACAGCAGCAGCGGGTGGCAATTGCTCGGGCGATTGTCGGAAACCCAAAATTTATCGTAGCGGATGAACCAACAGGAGCATTAGACAGTCATACTTCTGAAGAAATCATGCAATTATTTAAACGATTGAATGAAGAAGAAAAAGTAACGATTTTGATGGTCACTCATGATCCTGATGCGGCGGCTTATTGTCAACGAATCATTACGGTGAAGGATGGCGAGATAGTGGAAGAAGGTGTTTCTCATGCGGTTTAGTGAAGTATGGAAGACTTCCTTCAAGGCAATCGGGAAAAACAAACGGCGAAGCTTTTTAACCATGATCGGTTTGATTATTGGGGTATCTGCGGTAATTACTGTTTTTTCAATCGGGCGTGCCTTTGAAAATTATGCCTCGGAATTCATTGGATTGGATCAATTTGACGGTAGTGTGGGTTACACTTATACACCAAAAAATGATTCGTTCTATGGAAATGGCTTAGATGCCTTTACCGAAGAAGATATTAGTCGCTTAGAGAGCATTCCTGGAGTCCAATCGGTGAACTATTACAATGATTCTCGTAACGGCAGCAAATATTCTGATCAAACCTTTGATGAAGTGGGAAATGACGGTCGTTGGAATTGCTTTAAGCTGCTGAAAGGTCAAGGGACCAAGGTTGTTCATGGCCGACCGATTCAAGATAGTGACTATTATAATGAAAATCCTGTAGTCGTGATCGATCAAACTGCGGCTAAGGCAATTAAAAAGGAACAGACAGAGACTTTAATTGGTCAAAGCATAAAAATTGGCGGACATCTCTTTGAGGTAGTCGGAATTATGGAAGATCGAAACGGCGGTTCTATTGTTTCCACTTCGGAGGACTATGTTGTTGCTGAGGTTCCTGAAAATGTTTACGAACATTATTTTAATACGGAAGACCGTAGCATGATCCAAGTCAAAATGAGCCAAACGGCAAATATCAAGAATGTCTCCAAAGAAGCCGAAGATACGCTGAAAAAATACGGAACATGGCGAGAGTTTGGCTCTTATAAGAGTCAGGATTTGGCTGGACAGGTGGATCAATTACGGATGCTGCTGACTAGTATTACTTTACTGATCTCAGTGATTGGTGGTATCTCGCTATTTATTTCGGGGATTGGAGTCATGAATATGATCTATATCTCTGTCTCAGAACGAACCAAAGAGATCGGCGTTCGAAGAGCTATGGGTGGAACAAAGGGCAATATTATGATGCAATTCTTACTTGAAGGTATCTCGCTAACTTTAGTGGGCGGCACGATTGGTTATCTAATCGCTATGCTGCTAGGATTTGCCATCAGTATGTTTACACCTCTGTCGGTTCGTCCGGATCTGTTTACGGTGACGCTGGCCTTTGGCTTGTCTGTCGTGATCGGAATCGTCTTCAGCTGGCTGCCGGCAAAGAGTGCCGCAAAAAAGGATATCGTCTCCTTGCTGCGCTGATTTAAATTTAGAAAGAGTACCCCGTCAGATGATCATTGTCTGACGGGGTATTTGTTGCGGATACTGTTCGTTGGTGCTCCCGATTTCAAGTAGATTACCTTCGGGATCAGTGACATAAAAATTACGTATACCGAAAGAGAAGGTCATAGGTGCTCCTGTTGGGAAGGAAAGCCCCAGTTTTGATAATCGTTCGTATTCGGCATCTACATCTGCAAAACAGGGCAGCCACAGAGCTAGCTCAAAGGTTTGATTGATTCCTTTTGGAGGGACGTAGCTTTCATCAATAGCTTGCACGAAAGCTTCACGGCTATACATAAAAAGTGCCAAATCTCCGCTTGCTGTTTCAAATTCAGCGAAATCTCCATCGGTCCATTGTGTTTGAAAACCCAATAGGTCTCTGTAGAAATGAACCATCTTTTTTATATCGCCAACTAATAAACCAGTACCGATCCTTACCTCTTTTCCCTTCAATTTTATCCACTCCTTTGACTTCAGATTCTTTCTTTGATTATAGCAGAGTAAAAAAGTCCTGATTGATATAGAAGCTGTTTTTGATTTTCTGGTAAAAAATAGTACTGAAAGACTCAATCAAATTCGTCTCTTTTAACGATAATTTTAATTTATAAAATTTAGAGAAAACAAAAATAAAAGCGTATTTTTAATTGAAGGATAAAAATAGTACGACTTGAAATGACTTAAAACATACTATAAAAATTAAGGAGTGGAAATTATGCAAACACAACGATTAGGCCAAAGACAGCTTCTGAATATGATGAAGGGAAACTTAGAAAAAAGAATATTACAAGTATACGGTGAAACAGAGGATGTACCGTCTGTTATTGAGTATGCAGTTGCACTCCTTGTACGACATGCTTTGTCCGTCGCGGATTTCTCTTTTATGTGTCATGAATTAATCAGAGAACTATTCCTGACGGCAGTGCCTTGTACAACGATGCGCCGTTTCAGTGTCTTTTTCGAAGCATATTTTGACGAAGAAGAATGGAGAAACGTCGTTGACCGTTTATATAAAGATGAACAGGACTATCTCGCTGCTACTGCAGAAGCACGAGCAAGCAAGGGATATTTAAAGGAAAAAGACTCAATGAGAACGGATGAATTAGCCGATCACCAGTTTATTCTTCGTTCTACCTTCAAAGGGGCGAATGGCCGAAAGCATACTTGGACCCTAAAAAATGCACATCCCGTTAGAAACGAAGAAGAATTGGTAGGTGCATTAAAAATTCTAACAATGCTGACCATTTTTGAGACAAATGGCGTACGAAAATTTACTGAATTTGTTGAGGTTTTCCGAGATGCACTCGCTCCGGATCTGCATTATGTGGAAGAACTAGAGGAGCCTTCAGAAGCTGATGAGTACGCATTTGTGAAAAGTGAACAGAAAATAAATGTGCAAAAAGGAACCAGTTCAATGCAAAAAGCGAATGAGCGAAAGAAGGGTTTAGTACATTCGAATGAAGAAGAAATTAACGGACTAAACCATGCCTCGGAATCAAAAGGGATTGGGAAATTTGAACCGAAAGTGATAGCTGAAAGCTCAAACATAGTTCGTCCTTTTGAAAGAAATCTAGGAACATTGGAGAAAGTCAAAAATACCAGTAAGAAAAAAACAAAGGATGGAAAACAAAAGAATAAACAAGACTATTTTGGCAAAAGTGAAGAACAAGTTATAGAAGGTAGAAATGAACGGAAACTGAAACAAAGAGTCGCCAAGCTGCTCGGGAAAAAGAAGCGAAAATAAATGTAGTAAGATATAGTTTGGTTTTTCGTGAGAATAATACAAGGCGTATTGTAAAAAAATAAAGCGTTTTATATACTTTACCTAAGGGCAAAATTTGAGTGAGAGGGGAGCGAGTATTTTGAATTTTCATCGGTGATTATGAGTAACACCTTGCCTTAGAGTCTCTAAGAATGTGAATTTAAAATTCTCCTCCCTGACGATGCTTCTTTTACCATAGGTATAATGCCTACACCGTAAGAAGTCGTTTGAGAACATACGGGGGTATGTTTCTTTTAGTGCATCTACTGAAAGTAGTAGCTGCACAAATGAGAGGGGATTCCTGGACTTTGACCGAAACATTAGGGTCAACAAAAAACGACAAGTGAATGGAGAAGAAGATGAAGAAAACAATTATTGGACTGTTGGCGTTAGTTACGCTAGGATTGACTGCTTGTGGTGGTGGAAGTGACGAAACAACCGACACAGCCAAGGCGAAAAAGGAAACGGAAGCATTTACTGGAGAATACATTGTAAATGCTGATTATGTGAAGAAAAACCTAGACGATGTTATTTTGATTGATGCGCGGGGTGAAGAAGAAGCCAATAAAGGAACCGTAAAAGGTGCGACAGCGATCGGCTGGCAGAATTTAGCATCGGTGGAAGAAGGCGCTTCAGGAGATGAGAAATGGGGCTTGGTTCTTGAACCGAAGGAACTAGCTAAACGCTTAGGTGAGAAAGGGATCGCAAAAGACAAAGAAATCGTACTGTTTGCTGGAGCGCAAAAAGGCTGGGGCGATGATGGCCGAATTGCTTGGGAGTTATTGGCAGCCGGTTACAAGGATGTAAAAATGGTTGATGGCGGCTTTGCAGCCTTAAAAAAAGCAGGATTAGAAACGGATATCGAGAGCACAAAATTGGACCCAGTTGATGTCACGATTGATTCAATTGATCAAACACATATCATTCGAACAGATGAGTTGAAAAAGGACTATGATGAGTACAAAATCGTCGATGTCCGAGAGGATAAAGAATACGAAGGAGACGTCTTGTATGGAGAAGCCAAGGGCGGACATTTGCCTGATGCGATTCATATTCCCTTTACTGATTTGTTCAATAGCAATGGAAAATTAAAAAGTAAGAAAGATTTAACCAAGCTTTTTGAGGATGCGGGATTAGCCAAAGAGGATAAAATCGTTACTTATTGTACAGCGGGCATTCGTTCGGCCTACATGGAATTAGTGATGGATATGTGCGGCTTCAAGCAAGTAAAAAATTATGATGGCTCTTATTATCGTTGGGCAAAAGTTGAGGATGTAGAAAAATAATGTCTAAACTAAATAAACGCAAGCTTGCGAGAATCTTGTTGATTCTGTTTATGCTGCTAGCAGTAGTGGCCTTTTACTTTGTTCCAGGAGTTCGCTCGAAGGTCACGCAGGTGTTGATGCTGTTTCGTTCGATGAGTGTGGAAAGTATCGTAGGCTATTTACGTTCCTTTGGTATTTGGGCAGTTGTTATCTCATTTCTGCTGATGATGTTCCAGTCCATTATCGCACCATTGCCAGCCTTCTTAATTACGTTTGCTAATGCGGCTGTTTTTGGCTGGTGGCAAGGCGCGTTGCTTTCCTGGACCAGTGCGATGGCGGGAGCACTCGTTTGCTTCTACATTGCGCGGATTGCAGGACGAGATATCGTAGAACGATTGAACAAGAATTTTTCATTAGAGTCGTTGGACGCTTATTTTGATCGGTATGGCAAGCACACCATTCTGATCTGTCGTCTGCTGCCATTTATCTCTTTTGATTTTGTCAGCTATGCGGCAGGTTTAACGGCAATCAAGCCTATACCGTTCTTGATTGCCACAGGAATTGGACAATTACCAGCGACAGTTGTTTATTCGTATGTTGGCAGCAATCTAACAGGCAGTACGAAAACCATTCTGTTTGGTTTGCTAAGTATGTTTGCGCTGTTCATCGCGGTGTACGTCTTCAAACAAATCTATCAAGGCCGGCAGGCAAAAACGAATAAATAAAGAAACGTCAGCTATATTTTTAGCTGACGTTTCTTTTTAAGCTTCACTATGTTTTTCTACATAGTGATTATAAAGCATGTCTAAGAATTGAATCTCAGTAACATTTTGATAAGGCATAATGTAGAAGTTTGTAACTTGGAAGAATGCGATCAAATTCCAGAAAAAGAAGGAATAGCGCAGAATCAAAAATTCCATTTTATAGCCATCCATAATTTGACGGCTTAGCAAAATCGCATCCGAAGCGCTCAAGGTGTCGTCTTTTTCTAGTAAGTAATTAGTCATTGCATAAGAAGCGCTTTTTACAATTCCTGGGATAACGAAAAGTAGTGACCAGAAGAACGTGTAGATGGCCATTAAAACATTTGCTTTTAAGACGCGATTTTTTTGTGCTTTGATAAAATAAGCAAAAATTTGCAGCCCATCTGCACGATTGCCTCGCAGCGTGTGAATCGCACACCATTGTAAAACAGCTGTAGAAAGTGCGGCAATCAGTAATATTAAGATCAGCGCAGCAATCATCACTAAAAACCATAAGAAGGTCGAAACACCGGAAAATGGACGACTGTAACCATAGCTATAATCATAATTGTAATTGTAATAGCCATAAGGAGAAACAAGACCTAAAATGCTATTGGTAAAGAAGCGGACATAAGCAAATTGGAAAATAAAACCTGCGACAATGTTTGCACCAATCAGGAGAAGGATCGTTTTACACCATTCTCCATACCTGCCGGATAATTTCTCTTGGGCATGCTTTTTAATGTCAGCACGTGTAACATTTAAGCCTTCCGCTTTTTCTAGCTCTAGTTCAAAGTGATCCTTTGGTTGTACTTGAACAAAAGGTTCGTTATTGTCGTCTTCGTTTGGAGTTCCTTGCTCCAAATTGAATCCGCAGGCCGGACAAAACTTCGCTTCCGCTCGTAATTCCGCACCACAATTGGGACAATATTTCATTTTTCCACCCTTTTCTTTTTCATTCAATATCATCTAATCATTATCATTGATAAGCCAATATTCGTCAATAACCGATAAGTGAAAGATTTAGCAGCTTCTTCCAGCTATACAAGTATTTCTTTACTGTAGGTGAAGAATGACTTATGATTTAGTAAAGATATCTTTACTAGGAGCGAAGAAATTGAGTGTCGTAAATCATATTCGAGAAATCAGAGAAGAAAAGAAGATTCCACAAAAAGAAATGGCTCAGGCACTGGGGGTTTCACGCCAAACAATGACTGCGATCGAAAAAGGAAAGTATAATCCTAGTTTAGAGCTTTCATTGAAAATAGCGGCTTACTTTGATAGGCCGTTTGATGAAATTTTTTATTTGGATGAAGGGAAGGATTAATGAATGGGCTTTTTCCGTATATCGGGTGTGAATAATTATATAGCAGGGGCATTGCTTATTTTTGGTTTGTTGGCTCTGTATGCACTTGGGTCTTCAATATATTTTTTAGTCAAAGAAATTTTTAGGAAGAATGATGAACTGGTAAGAAAAATCGTCTTTGATTCTATGGCAATGAGCTTTGGAATCATCCTACTTTTACACATCGTGCAGATGGTTATTCGAGTTGTACACTTTAATAAAACCGGTCAAGATATCAATTTAATAGTGACTCCGGGATTAGCGATTTATCAATTAGGTGATGTACCTCTGCACCTTGAATCTTTTGGTGTTGATCTTGGGATTTTTGCCTTGTGTCTATTTGTAAATCGATTACGTTATCGACTTTAGTAAAAACAAAAATTAATAGATGTGAAGGAGGAAAAGTGATGAAAAATGTTCTAGATATTTATTTGAAGAAGAAGGGCATAACAAGGAGCGAGCTCTCAAAAAAAGAAGAGCTTTCGGAACAAAAATTGGCTAGAATCAGCAAACAGAATCCAGACAGCTATTCAGAAGAAACGCTTGAGTTATTGGCGAAGGGATTAGCTACCACACCTGCAGAGGTATTAGAGGAATTGAGATCAATTCGTGATAGTGACGCGCTCTATCAAGTAACGAATATCAATGAGCTAAGACAAAAAGTGAAAGAGAAGGAAGAAGAGTTCCTTGTTGAAGGTGATTTCAGAGAATTATTGAAAGAAATCGAAGGAAGCAGAGTGTCTGAAACTGCTGAATTAGGCTTTCAATTGGGGTCTGGAGGATCAGGAACTGTGCTGGCACAGGCCGTTTTGCGAGTGATGAACTTTTTTGAAGAAGATACAAAATTAGAAAATTTGAAGCAAGACATTGCGCAGCTTTATACCATCGAGTTCATTAATGAAGAAGAAGCGAAGCTGCGCTTAAAGCAGTTAGATTATTAATTAATATGCAGCTACACCCGCGGTTTTCTACTCAGACCCGCGGGTGTTTTGGTGCATGAAAGATATCCAGGAAATGACCTAAATCGGCCTATCTGATTCGTTTGATTTTGGTAGGATCATTTTTATCGTATCTGATTTTTATGGTATCACCAACTTGATAACTTAATGGGACGGTAATACTTCTTTTAGAAATGTGTTTAAATCCATCCACCACATAAGAGACAATCGCAAATTTTGCGTTTCCGATGACAACTTTTTGGGGAGCTGCAGTAACAACTTCTTCGATAGTAGCAAGTGTTTCGACAGTTTCTGCTTTTTTCATTTTTGTTCCCTCCATAAGTAAATGATACACTTTAGCTTGCGTTGTGACGTATCGAAGTTGAAAAAAACACCCAAATCCATGAAAAAGGATTTGGGTGTCTGTAAGAAGTCTTACATTAATTTGTTGTAGAATTCAACGACTAATGATTCGTCGATTTCTGGGTTGATTTCATCACGTTCTGGTAAACGAGACAATGAACCTTCTAATTTTTCATCGTCGAAGCTTACGAAAGCAGGACGACCAACAGCTGATTCAACTGCTTCTTTTACTGTAACCATGTTTTTAGATTTTTCACGGATACCGACAACTTGACCAACTTCTACTTCGTATGAAGCGATGTCAACACGTTTGCCATCGACAGTTACGTGACCGTGGTTAACTAATTGACGAGCTTGACGACGAGTTGAAGCCAAACCTAGACGGTAAACCACGTTATCTAGACGACGTTCTAGTAAGATCATGAAGTTAACACCGTGTTTACCTTCTTTGATTTTGCTAGCGCGTACGAATAAGTTACGGAATTGACGTTCGTTTAATCCGTAGATGAAACGTAATTTTTGTTTTTCTGACATTTGCAAGCCGTATTCAGATTTCTTTCCACGGCTGTTTGGTCCATGTTGACCTGGAGCGTATGGACGACGTGCTAATTCTTTACCTGTTCCTGATAATGAGATACCAAGACGACGAGATTGTTTCCATGATGGTCCTGTATAACGAGACATTAAAAATTCCTCCAATAAATTGTTTTGGAGTAAAATAATCCGTTGAAAAATTCATATCCGTGTAGTTCGTTCTTCAATCTTCACCTTCGCAGCCGCGGTTACACAATTGAACCAATGCTGGCAACGAACTAGGGACGGGCTATTATTCTTCTGCTGCATTATTTTACACAAAGGTCAGTATAACTGAAAAACGTGGCTTGAGTCAAGTTCAGCTGTTGCTTTTTTGAAAAAAATGTGTTAATTGTTGGGTGCTGGCAAAAAACGATTACTTTCTTTCAAAGTCAGTGAAAATATTGACGGAGAATTACGGAATAACATTTTGCAAATTCTCTGAAACTTCTCTACAATGAAGGAGGAAAAGATGGAACCTTTGATTTTTCCGCATCAAATTGAAAATATTGGACCAATGACTCGTTATATGAAAAACCTTTTTCCTTTTTGCGGCGTCAAAAAACCACAGCGTGCATTGCTGGAACGTCCTTATTTAAAGGAAAGCCTGAAGCTGCCGATGCCAGAGCTGTTAGAGGAGATTTTTCGCAATTTCTACAAAGAAGAGCGAGAGTATCAATATTATGCAATTGATTTGGCTCAAAAGAACATCAAACGTTTTTCGCTAGATGATTTGGCAGCATTGCTTCCTTTGTTAGGGGAAAAAACTTGGTGGGACAGTATTGACGCTTGGCGCAAAGTTTTTTCTACGTGGGTTTTGGCGCATCCTACGGAGATCAAACGGGTTTATGCGTTTTTTTATCAGCACGAAAATTTTTGGTATCGGCGAGTAGCGATCAACTTACAGTTGATGTTTAAAGAGCAAACCGATACAGAGTTATTGGCGCAAGCGATCTTAGCAGATTTGACGACCGAGGAGTTTTTTATCCAGAAGGCGATCGGCTGGGCATTGCGAGATTATAGTAAAGTGAATCCTGATTGGGTAAGAAATTTTATGCAGCAGCATTCATTAAGTAAGTTAGCCCTACGTGAGGGCAGCAAATACATATAAATGGAGAGATAAATTTTGGAAAGAAAATTAATCGCACTAGACATTGACGGGACCTTGTTGAGCAGCCAAAGAAAACCATTGGACAGCACGATGAAGGCGTTGAAGGCATTACGTGAAGCTGGACACTTAGTGACTATTGCGACGGGACGTTCCCGCTTGTTGGCTGGTGATGTGATTCATCAATTAGGTTGTTCGAATTATATCATCTGTAACGGATCGGCTGGCTTTTTAGATCATGAGCAAGTCTATAAGCATACGCTTGATCGCGAAGCCCTGACTCGGATGATTGAATTCGCAAGTGCACGTGAAGTCGACATCATGCTTTTCGGGCTAGATTCCTTTGGACGTGTGACGGATTTTGACGCGTCAAAAGTAAGCAATGCAATGAATTCTTTTGGACAGCAAGCGCCAGAATATGAAGAAGATTATTTCTCTAAACATGAGGTCTATCAAGGCTGTGCCTTTTATGATCAGTCAATGGATGAAGAATTCCAAGCGGCCTTTCCAGAATTTCGTTTGGTCCGTTGGCATGAGAACAGTGTCGATATTATTCCAAATCCTGGCTCAAAAGCGCAAACGATTTTGGCTTTAGCGAAAAAAGTCGGGATTAAACCAGAAAACATCGTTACTTTCGGCGATGGCAATAATGACATTGAAATGTTGAACTTGGCAGGAACAGGGGTTGCGATGGGCAATGCGGCAACTCACGTCAAAGAAGCAGCCAATCTCGTGACTGATACAAACGATCAAGATGGTATTTACAAAGCTTTACGCCAATTAGAATTGGTTCATTAATAAGTAGTGATTAAACGAACTGGGGGAGGACTCTCGGTTCGTTTTTACGTGCTTTTTAATCGAGCGACCAGTCATTAGTCAATTATTGAAGCCTTTGAGTATTTTGTTCCTAAAAAAAATAAAATTCAGATAAAAAACCAATTTTCTAAAAAAATGAGAACGACACAATTAAGAAACTAAGCAGGAAATGTTTCGTTGATTGAAAGAAAACGAAGGAGAAAATGACAAATTAAATAGAATTAAATATTATAAGATTCTATTTCAACATTTTGCTTTATTAATTTTGTTTGTTTTTTTAAATTCTATCGACTTGTTGCTAATTTCTTTAACGGTGTTGACGAAGACGCTATTTTCCGTTTATCATATAGATAATAAGTGTTTTTTTATGTGCTTATTAAATAGGGTATTTAGGAGGAGTACGCATGAAAAAGTTTAGGGTTTTTAGCGGATTGGTTTTACTGAGCAGCTTGTTACTAACATTGACTGCTTGTTCAGGCGGCGGTGAGTCGAAAAAAGAAGATAAAAAGGAAAATACAGCACAATCTTCTAAGGTTGAATTGAGTGTCGAAGGCGGTAGTTACATCATCCCTGATGGGGAAAAGGTTGATGATGAAACGGGCTTTTTGGCATTGGATATCAAAGTCAAAAACAAATCTAAGGACAAATTAGATGTTTCCTCTACTGATTTTGCTTTGTATGATGAAGATGGGAAAAAAGTTTCTTCGGAGCATGTTTATGACTCGAATGATAACTTTAAAGTAATGAGTAGTGAAAGTCTGTCTGAAGATAAGAGTTTTACGGAGCCGCTAGTTTTTGAAGTGAAAAAAGATGCGGAATATGAGCTGCACTATAAACCAATGTATTATTCAGATGAAGACAAAGATGAGGGTGTTGAGCTGAAGCTGAACACAAAGAAATACAATGATGATACAAAAGCTGTTCAGGCCTTGACAGGGCAGTATATCACAAAAGTCTTTTATGGTTCTGATGAAGTGAAAGAGGAAGAGAAGAAAGCTGCTGGAAAACTTGAATTGGCTAACGATGTGGACGCGGAAAGAAAAACCTTCAAAGAAGAGAGCATCAATAGTTTGAAGGACGAATTCTCTGACTACGAGCCATCAACAGCGGAACTGGACAAAGTCATTACACAGATCCAGCAGACAAATGCGGAAAAAGGCAAAGTGACCTATAGCTTTAAGGAATTCTTCCCTGAATCCGCGGTGATTTACGTTCGTCCGGAAATGGTATTTTTAGATGATGTTGATACAGAATCTATTACGGATAAATTCGTAGAGGAAAATGAGGGGAAATATACAGACTATACTAGTGTTCGTCGCGATGCTGAAAAATATTTGCTGCAGGAATTGCCAGCGAAAATCAATGAAGCACCGATTAATACTGATGACAATATGAACGGTGAAGGCTACCAAGTGAAGCTTGAGAAAAAAGACGGCAAGTGGGAAATCAACTCAGCGAATGAAAGCCGGAATTACTATTTTAAATCAATGAAAGCGGCCTTTAGAGGCGGGCTTGATGAATAGAAAGACTGGAACGCTGGCAGTTATTGCCATAATAGCCATAACTGTTTTTGGTTTCATCAGCTACTCCAGTTATAGAAACAGTGAAGAGGCAACGGTGGAGCGCCTTGCAACGGCACTTATTGAAAAGGATACTGAGACAGTAAAACAATACATGCCCAGCTATTCCAACAAAAAAAAGATTTCAAAAAATGCACGAACCGTCTTTTATCAGCAGGTAAAGAAGATGAAAAAAGAACAGGTTGTGAAGCTGCTGAAAAAGGAAGGGCATTTCACGATTGAAGAAGGCTCTTCCTTTAGAAAGCCGGCTCAGATCTATCCAACGGCTCGTTTTCTTGTCATTGAATTGCCTAAGGGCACAGAGCTTAGAGCCTCCATTCAAGGCCAAGAAGTCTCCGGTGACTATGTGGAAGACTGGAATAAATATACCTTCGGCCCTTTCTTGCCAGGCGAATACGATGTAGTCTATGAAATGGCACATCCAAAATTTGGTGCAAAAGAAGCCAAGGAAACAGTCGACCTGAATTCAGAGGATCAGCGGTTGACGGTTAAAGAAAATAGCTTGTATGAAGGGAATCAAGCCTTTCAAAAACATTTGCTAGCCTCAGCGGTCAACTATTTTGATTCCTTTAATCAAGGGATTCGTGACGGTCTGAACGTCTCACAACTGATAGCCTCCAAGGAGCATAAGGAAGAGATGAAGACGGGCTTTGATCAATTGAAGCCCTACTTAAAGAGCTTCGATCAGCAGTTTCAGAACATTAAGATTGATTGTGATTCGATCTCGGTAAACAACGGCCAAACGAAGGTTCAATTGGACTTGTACATTGATCTTAAACGTTCGATGCAATTGGTGGAGGAAGTCGGAATCGATGAAGCGCTGTTTTCAGATAGACAAAATGCGATTGCCAGCCTTGTTTATGAGGAAGAACAGAAAAAATGGCTGATCGATGAACTGGATTTTAACACCTACCAGCAAGACCCTGAGAAATGGGAGCATGTGAAAAGTTATCACTCGGAAAATGAACAAAATGCGCATTGGGATAAGGATGGCGCCGCCGAGGTTGTTTAAAAAGTAGAAACTGCGGGTGAACGACTGCCTGCAGTTTTTTAATTGCCTTCAGCAAGTTGAATGGAATCTTTTATTTTCAAGCAAAAACAACTATAATAAGACAAGATGCTTAACTAGAGAAGGGGAAAAAAAGTGCGCTTATTATTCATTGGGGATGTTGTTGGTTCGTTAGGTCGGCAAATGCTGAGCGATTATTTACCGCGATTGAAGAAGAAATACCATCCACAGTTGACGATCGTCAATGGCGAGAACGCGGCAGCTGGTCGTGGAATTACGGAAAAAATCTATAAGAAATTTTTGCAAGATGGTGTTGATGTTGTAACGATGGGGAACCATACGTGGGACAACAAAGCGATTTTTGAATTTATAACTGACGCGAAGAAAATGATCCGACCTGCGAACTTTCCAGAAGGTGCACCAGGGAAGGGCCATCTATATGTGAAGGTGAACGACCTAGAGCTTGCGATCATCAACCTGCAGGGACGTTCATTCATGACAGATCTAGACGATCCTTTTCGTATCGCGGATCAGTTGATCACTGAAGCACAGAAGCGTACGCCTTACATTTTTGTGGATTTCCATGGAGAAACAACGAGTGAAAAACAGGCGATGGGCTGGTTCGCAGATGGCCGTGTTTCGGCAGTCGTGGGCACCCATACCCATGTTCAAACCAATGATGCACGAATTTTACCTAAGGGAACAGCTTATCTGACAGATGTTGGAATGACTGGACCTTACGATGGTATTTTAGGAATGAAGAAAGAACCGATCATTGAAAAATTTTTAACCGCACTGCCGCATCGTTTTGAAGTGATCGAAGAAGGTCGAACAGTGTTATCGGCTTGCGTGATCGACATTGATAAGAACGGTCACGGACAAAAGATTGAAACAGTTTTAATCAACGAGGATCGTCCATTTAGAGAATAGAAGCAGAGGGATAAAATGAATCTAGCAAATGAAGCCGCCGTTGAAGCGGCTTTATCTCATTTAACCGCATTATTAGGGGAAAATGAAATAATTATCCGTTTTCAACAGCTGAAAAAACGAGTAGAAGAAAACGACACACTTCAGGAATTAGAAGAAGGCATCAAAGCTGCACAAAAAGATGCGGTACAGTTTGCCCACTACGGCAAACCCGAAGCAGAACGAGAAGCATTGAAGGAAGCGGATCGTCTGACTAAAGAATTCGATCAGCATCCATTAGTCATCGCATACCGCGAACAGCTATTTGAAGCAAACGACCTGCTGCAGCACTTGACCAATATGATCCAAAAAGAGGTCAATGCCGCGATAGAAGCAGATGAAGCAACAGAGGAGGGAGCGCAATAATGCCTCAAAAAACGAAAAATACGCCGATGATGGAACAATATTTGGCGATCAAGGAACAATATAAAGACGCATTTTTATTTTACCGTTTGGGAGATTTTTACGAGCTCTTTAATGAGGATGCGATCAAGGTTTCACAGCTATTGGAGCTTACACTAACCAGCCGAAATCGGAATGCGGAGGATCCGATTCCTATGTGCGGAGTCCCCCACCATTCAGCTCAAGGGTACATTGATACCTTGGTTGAACAAGGCTATAAAGTAGCCATTTGTGAGCAAATGGAGGATCCCAAACAAGCCAAAGGGATGGTCAAAAGAGAAGTCGTCCAGTTGATCACACCTGGAACGTTGATGGAAGGCAAGGGCATCGAAGCCAAAGCCAATAACTTTTTGACCGCAGTCACACAAGTTAAAGATAAATTTGGGTTTGCTTATGTCGATCTTTCGACAGGGGAGTTAAAAACTGCATTGTTACACGATGAAGAAGCGGTAATGAATGAAGCGACAGCTCTGCAAACGAAAGAGATTGTTTTAGGCAGCGAGATTCCAGAAGCGTTGCAGAAAAATTTGGCGGAACGCCTAGGCCTCGTCTTTTCACAGCAGGAAACGATCGAAGACAATGCTGAATTCAGCTTTTTAACCGCGGACATCACCGATGAGCTAGAAAAAGAAGCGACCGGCAAGCTGTTGACGTATCTATCTGTCACACAAAAACGCAGCTTAGGACATATTCAAAAAGCTGAGGAATATCAGCCGGAGCATTTTTTGAAGCTGGATTATTTCTCTAAAACCAACTTGGAATTGACTCGTTCGATCCGAACAGGGAAAAAACAAGGGACCTTACTGTGGCTCTTAGATGAAACGAAGACCGCGATGGGCGGACGTTTACTGAAGCAATGGATTGATCGTCCATTGATTCAAAAACGCCAGATCAATGCTCGTCAAGCGATGGTTTCTTCTTTATTGAACGCGTATTTTGAACGGATGGATCTGAATGAAGCACTGACGAAAGTGTATGATTTGGAGCGCTTAGCTGGTCGGGTTGCTTTTGGGAGCGTCAATGGACGTGATTTGATTCAATTGAAGACCTCGTTGATGCAGGTGCCACAGATTCGCCAATTGCTGACTGGGATCAATCAGGGAGAATGGAACGATCTGCTGGTTGATATGGAGCCTATGGATGATCTGGTCAATTTGATTGAAAAAGCGATCACCGATGATGCACCGCTGCAAATCACTGAAGGAAATGTCATCAAAGACGGGTACAACGAACAACTGGATCAATATCGGGAAGCCATGAAAAACGGCAAAACCTGGCTGGCAGAATTGGAAGCCCGCGAGCGTGAAGCAACAGGGATCAAGACCTTAAAAGTTGGCTATAACCGTGTGTTTGGCTACTATATCGAGATTACGAAGTCTAACTTGGCCAATCTAGAAGAAGGCAAATACGAGCGGAAACAAACTTTAGCGAATGCGGAACGCTTTATCACGCCAGAATTGAAGAAGCTAGAAACCTTGATTTTGGAAGCCGAAGAAAAATCGGTTGCGCTAGAATACAACCTTTTCCTAGAAGTACGAAATGAAGTCAAACAGGCGATTACACGTTTGCAAAAACTCGCGAAAAGCTTGAGTGCAACTGATGTGCTGCAAAGCTTTGCAACAGTCAGCGAGCGTTATCAATACGTGCAGCCGACAATGGAAGTCGGTACCCATAATTTGCAGATCAACGAAGGTCGTCATCCAGTTGTGGAGAAGGTCTTGGGGCATCAAGAATACATCCCAAACAGCGTCCACATGAATCCAGATGAATTGCTGCTATTGATTACTGGACCGAATATGTCTGGGAAAAGTACCTACATGCGACAATTAGCGTTGACAGTGATCATGGCGCAAATGGGCTGTTTTGTCCCTGCGGAAAGTGCGGAGCTGCCGATTTTCGATCAGATCTTTACCAGAATCGGAGCTAGTGATGATTTGATTGCGGGACAATCCACTTTCATGGTGGAAATGATGGAGGCGAATCAAGCGTTGCGTCATGCGACACCAAACAGTTTGATTCTGTTTGACGAATTGGGTCGTGGAACAGCAACTTACGACGGAATGGCCTTAGCACAGGCAATCATTGAATACATCCACAAAAATGTTAAGGCCAAGACGCTATTTTCAACCCACTATCATGAATTGACAGTCTTAGAAGAAACTTTGCCGCAGCTAAAAAATGTGCACGTGGGTGCTGTAGAGCAGAACGGCGAAGTTGTCTTCCTGCACAAATTAATGGATGGTCCCGCTGATAAAAGCTACGGGATTCACGTAGCCAAAATCGCTGGTATGCCTACCGACTTGCTTTCCCGTGCGGCAACGATTTTATCCGCTTTGGAAGCCGATACGCCGATACAGAAAAATATGGAAGTCGTTGAAGAAACGGAGCAACTCTCTTTGTTCAACGAAGTATCCACTGCTGAATTAGGAGTTGTGGATAGTATCAAGAAAGCCAATTTACTTGAAATGAATCCAATGGAGGCATTAAACTTCCTATACGAATTACAAAAACGGATTTAACACGAAGAAAGGACGGATACGATGGGGAAAATCCAAGAATTATCCGAACGCTTAGCCAATCAGATCGCGGCCGGAGAGGTTGTCGAACGTCCAGCCTCGGTCGTTAAGGAATTAGTCGAAAATGCTATTGATGCGAAGGCGACCCAAATCGATATTCTAATCGAAGAAGCCGGACTGAAAAAAATTCAGATCGTGGATAATGGTGAAGGCATCAGTCAAGACGATGTGGAAAATGCGTTTAAACGACACGCCACCAGCAAAATCCATAATCGGGATGACCTGTTCCGCATTCGAACATTGGGGTTCCGTGGAGAAGCCCTGCCCTCAATTGCCTCTGTTTCTGAAATGACCTTGGAGACAGCGACTGCTGATGAGACACAAGGGTCTTATCTGTTCTTGAAGGGTGGCAAAATTGAAGAGCAGCGTCCTACTTCATTACGAACGGGGACAAAGATCACCGTAGAAAACCTGTTTTTCAATACGCCGGCTCGGTTAAAATATGTTAAGACACTTCAAACCGAGCTTTCGAATATTGGTGACATTGTGAATCGGATGGCACTGAGTCATCCTCAGATTGCCTTTCGACTCGTTCATGATGGACACAAGATGTTAAGCACCAGCGGCAGTGGCGACTTGAAGCAAACGCTCGCTGGTATCTACGGGGTAGCGACAGCGAAGAAGATGCTAAAGGTCGAGGCGAAGGACTTAGATTTTACCCTCAATGGGTACGTCTCGCTGCCAGAGGTAACTCGGGCAAGTCGAAATTACTTATCCGTGATCATCAATGGTCGTTACATCAAGAACTATGCTCTGAATAAAGCGATCATCAACGGCTATCAATCAAAATTAATGGTAGGCCGTTATCCAATTGCGGTGCTGGAGATCACCATGGACCCGCTTTTGGTGGACGTGAATGTTCATCCAACCAAGCAGGAAGTTCGCTTATCGAAAGAAAAAGAACTAATGGACTTGATTAGTCGAGGGATTGCGGAGAGCCTGCGCCAGATTAATTTGATTCCAGATGTGGGTGAAAATCCAAGCTTCAAACGCAAAGTCGAAAAAATCCAAACCGAACAATTGGACCTGCCGCTAGAGGAACAGCCAAAGAAAAAAAGCGACTTGAACTACGATCCGAAGACCGGTATTTTCTATGTCGAACCTAAACAACCAGAAACAATTGAAACACCGGTACCTTTGAAGGAAGAAGTCGTGGAGAAGACGATGTCCGTGCCTCTGGAAAAAGAGCCAGAGAAGGCAGCAATCGTGGAAGAAACATCTGAACCGCTTGTGGAAGAGCCACCATCAGTTGAAGAAGAAAGCTGCGAAGAAACAGTGAGTGCCGATCATCCGGAGTTTGACTTAAGTACGCAATCCGGTGAAAAGGTGATTGAACAAGCGATTACGAAATTAGAGCAGGAGCAGCCGAAGGAACGTTTTCCGATGCTGGAATATTTTGGACAAATGCATGGAACGTATTTGTTCGCTCAAAGCAAAGACGGCTTGTACATCATCGATCAGCATGCGGCACAGGAGCGAATCAAATATGAGTATTTCCGTGAAAAAATCGGCGATGTTTCAGATGATCTGCAGGAACTGTTAGTTCCCTTTGTATTGGACTATCCCAACAATGACGCCATCAAACTGAAGGAGCAGACGGAACTTTTGCAGGAGGTTGGTATTTACTTAGAGGAGTTTGGCCCGAATAGTTTTATTGTCCGGGCACACCCAACCTGGTATCCCGCGGGACAGGAAGAAAGTATTATCCGAGAGATGATCGATATGCTATTGATTACCGGTTCGGTCAGTGTCAAAAAATTCCGTGAAGCGACTGCGATCATGATGAGTTGCAAGCGATCCATCAAGGCTAATCATCACTTGAATGAAGCCCAGGCACGAGTCTTGCTGACGGATTTGGCTCAATGTGAAAATCCTTTTAATTGTCCTCATGGTCGTCCTGTATTGATCCACTTTAACAATGGTGATATGGAACGGATGTTTAAACGAATTCAAGATCCACACTAGTTAGGAGCGCGAAAAATGACAGTTATATTAGCTTCACAGTCACCTAGGCGTCAAGAATTATTGCGTTGGTTGATTGATGATTTCAGTGTTCAGCCTGCGGACATCGACGAAGAGGTCAAAGATCAATATGCTCCCATCGACTATGTAATGGAAATGGCGCGACAAAAGGCGAAGGTCGTTGCGGATATACACTCAGAAGCATTAGTGATCGCCAGTGATACGGTAGTGGTATTGGGTGAACAGATCTTAGGAAAGCCCAAAAGTCGCGAAGAAGCCTTTGGCATGTTAAACAGTATGAGTGGCGGCAGCCACTTAGTCTATACTTCTGTAGTCATTCGCAAAGGGGACCAAGTGGAAGAAAAATTAACTTCCGCTAAAGTAACGTTTTACCTTTTGACAGAGGAAGAAATCAATCGTTATCTCGATAGCGATGACTACAAGGATAAGGCCGGTGCTTATGGTATCCAAAATGGCGCAGGCGTCTTCGTTGAAAAAATCGAAGGAGATTATTACAGCATCGTCGGTTTTCCAGTTGGCGCGGTCAATCAAATGCTGAAAAATTTTGACTATTAAGAGTTAGCTAACAACACTGAGCCTTTGCTTAGTGTTGTTTTTTTGCCAAGAGCAGAGACTGCGAATTCCTTAAGAGCTGAGCATATTCTTCGTATCTTTTTTTCAGCGGGTGTATGCTCAGCCTATTCAAAGGATTCGTGAAAGAGGGGAAAATAATGGAACAAGAAGAATTGAAAAAGAAGCTCTCGCCAATGGAATATGCAGTAACACAGGAAAATGCCACAGAACGTCCATTTTCTGGCAAATACGATGATTTTTATAAAAAAGGTATTTATGTTGATGTTGTTAGTGGTGAACCTTTATTCTCTTCTAGCGACAAGTATGATGCCGGCTGTGGATGGCCAGCCTTTAGCCGTCCAATCGAAAAACGTGGAGTGGCTGAGAAAGCTGATTTTTCTCACGGCATGCACCGAGTAGAGGTACGCAGCAAAGAAGCGGATTCTCACCTCGGACATGTATTCAATGATGGTCCACAGGATCAAGGCGGCTTACGCTACTGCATTAATTCCGCGGCATTACGCTTTATTCCGTTTGAAGAGATGGACGAAGCCGGCTATAGTCAATACAAAGAGCTCGTAAACTAAGATGTACCCAACCAAGGTACATCTTTTTTGCGAGTTCTGCTTTTCGCAGTTCAATCAGTTCAAAAAGAAATTTCTAAAAAGGTCTCAACCAATGGCTCGAACTGTCTAGCAGAATCGTATGCGAAGTGAAAATAAAGCACCTTTTTCCAAAAGAAAAAGACTTCCTCAAAAAGGAAGTAGCTGCGAGTTCTGTCTTTTGCAATGTTTAGAAAAATGATTTTCAGAAAATGTATAAAATTCTAACAAAACTTGGAGAGGACATATCCTTTTATTCGCTATACTAGAACTATCTTATTTTTAGAAAAGGCGATAGCGATGAAGATGTTTAAAGAGTTAAGTTTGTTATTACTCTATTCCGTGATTGGAGAAGGCGTAAGAATGTTTTTTCATTTACCCGTGCCGGGAAGTATTATCGGGATCTTACTGTTATTCCTTTCTTTCCAGACCAAACTTTTGAAACCAACGGCGATTGAGGATACAGCGAACTTTTTATTGAATCATTTGACGATTTTATTTGTGCCGGCTGGTGTCGGTTTAATGCAATATTATGGGGCGATCAAATATACTTGGCCGATTTTGCTTGGGGCAGTGGTGGTCTGTTCCCTCGTTTCTTTAGTAGCGGTTGGGAAAACAGCGGAATTTGTCGAAAAAATCACTCTAAGAAGCAGTGATGAAAAGACGCGTCTCATTGAAAAAGTTGAAAAAATGCGAGGTGAAGCAGATGATCTCAGCGCTGGCGAATAACCCGCTTTTCGGATTAGCCTTAACCTTGCTGATTTATATCCTGATGGAAAAGCTGTTGAGCAAAGTCAACATTCCTTTTATCAACCCGTTGATCGCAAGTGTTGTTCTCATTATTGTTTTACTAAAGCTAAGTGGGATCAGCTACAAGGCGTACAATATGGGAGGAAACTTATTCACGATGATGATCACACCAGCGACAGTAGCGTTGGCCTTGCCGCTGTATCAAAATTTCGACAAATTGAAGAAATATTTTCTACCAGTAATTTTAGGAACGCTGGTAGGTGTTGTTCTTAATTGCTTATTGAGTGTCGGGATTGGTCGTCTGTTTTCGTTAAAGCAGGGAATAATTGTTTCCTTGCTGCCAAAATCGGTAACGACAGCAATTTCCGTGGATCTTTCCAGTCAGATGGGAGGGATTTCGCCAGTAACATTAGCGATTGTTGTATCTACGGGTATTTTTGGTGCTTTGGTAGGAACAAAGGTCTTCCAGCTTTTCAATATCCAAAGCCCTGTGGCAAAGGGAATTGCTTTAGGCAGTACTTCCCATGCGATCGGGACAGGCCGAGCCATTGAGATTGGCGAATTGGAAGGAATTTTGGCTGGTTTATGCATTTGCGTTAATGGCTTAGTAACGGTGGCGCTGCTGCCGCTGTTGTTTCGTTTGTTTGAAGGTCTTTAGTACCTGCTCCTTGCGCTCTTTTGCTAAAATAGAGTGTGAAGGGGTTTTTTTATGTACATAAATGCGCTGGATTTACAAAATTACGAAAAAGAGATTTATTTTGGTGTCCGTTTACTGGAGCTGTTGAATGATGGAAAAACGCATAAAAAGAACGATCTGGCTGAGACAGTCGGTTTAGACAGCCGCAGCGTTCAACGATTGTTGGAAGAGTTGAGTAAGAACTATCGCCGATTCACTGAAACAGAGTTGCCGCTATTTGAAAGAACAGGCAATCAGTATCGCTTGTTGATTGCGGATCAAACGATGGAACAAAATCAATTTTTAGTAGATTTGATTCGTCATTCCTTGTCCTATCGTATATTACATTTATTGATTGCTGGAAAAGCACGAACGATCAAGGAGCTGAGCGAAAAGCTGTATCGCAGCGAGTCCACCATTCGTCGTAAGGTGAAGAATCTGCGTAAGGAGCTGACACCGCTGGATATAGCCATTGATCGAGGAGAGGTACTTTTTCGCGCACCAGAATCGGTCGTGCGAATGTATTTATCCGTTTATTATTGGCGTTTGTTCCGCGGAAAGGACTGGCCATTTGCACCATTGCAGCATGAATTAGTGAGCACTATCAGCACTGTCATTCAACAATTTTTTCAGGTGTCCTTGAATCCGATCAAAAGGCAGCGGTTGGAATATTTGGTCGCAGCTCATCTGCTGCGAGAGGTGCAAAAGCATTCCTTAGAAAAACATTCGGACAGTCAGAAAGCTTTGAACGATGACGCGCTATTCAAGGAGTTTTATTACCAAATAAAGCCAAGTATGCCTACCTATTTCCAAAATGAAAAAGCCATGGGCAACTTGTTTTTGCATTTACTCACACGGGAGGAATACTATCATGTTCCAGCGATTACGGAAAAGATCCATCAGTTATTATCCAAGGCGCCTTTTTGTGTAATGACCGAGGTTGACGCGATGTATCGTCAATTGGAAAAGAAAATCAATGATTCAGCTACCTGGAAAAATTTTCAGGCACTGCAAGCCGAAAATTATTTGATCAGTGGGCATCTTTACCATCGATTGTTTCCAATGATTCGCTTTAACATCAATGGAAAGGCCTTTTGGACGAATATCACCAAACAGCAGCCGCAGCTTGTCGCCTTTGTAACGGAAATTTTAGCGGACCAAGGCGGCAGTGAATCTATTCTGTTTGGTCGTTATCTTTCTGTCTTGCGTCGTTTGCCGGAATTGACGATCCACCCTGTTGTTCGAATCTTCTTACAGACCGATCTGCCGGAATTTGAAGAAACCATTTTAAAAGAAGACTTGCGGCGGTTTTTGGCCAATGATTTTCAAGTCGTTTTTGCAGAATCATTAGAAAATTGTGATTTATGTTTAACAACCAGTCTGCTTATTGAAGAGGAAATACCGACACTGGCGATTACTCAAGAATTGCGAATGAAGGATTATTTCTCATTACTACAGTTATTGCAAGGATTCGGCGGTAAGAGTTTTTAACCGCCGCTTTTTGTGCTAAAATAATGAGAACATATGTGCAGAAATTCTAGGTTTCCTTCGAACCTTTCAATTATGTTGAAAGGATAGGGGATAAATCAATACTTGATTTTATTAAACAGGAATTACTGTGGATTACAGGTATAGGAAACATTCCTTACTATCAGAAAGGATTAATTATGTACGAATATATTACAGGTCGATTGACCTTCATCAGTCCAAGCTATGTGGTATTGGATGTCAATGGCATCGGCTATCAAATCGCGTTAGGAAATCCTTATCGCTACAGCAGTAAAATGGAGCAGTCTGTGACAATCTATGTGCAGCAGATCATTCGCGAGGATGCACATTTATTATACGGTTTTGAAACCTTGGCGGAAAAAGAACTATTCTTACGTCTGCTTTCTGTTTCGGGGATCGGACCAAAAAGCGGATTAGCAATTATGGCAAATGAAGATCACCAAGGTCTGATTCAGGCTATCGAGGCTGGAGACGTGACTTATCTGACGAAATTCCCGGGAGTCGGCAAGAAGACGGCTCAGCAAATGGTCTTGGATCTAAAAGGCAAGCTGGCTGAGTTGGTGGATGATCCGATGTCCTTGTTCTATGAGGGCAATGATGATACTGCGCTGGCTGAAGCGATGGAAGCTCTGCAAGCCTTGGGCTACAGTCCAAAAGAGATCAAGAAAGTAGAAAAAGTACTGGAAAAAGAAACGCTGCAAAACACCGACGATTATTTGCGGGCAGCTTTGAAATTAATGATGAAGAAATAGGAGGACGACCTAGATGGATGAAGAACGTTTGCTTTCACCGGATGCGGATGAGAGTGATAAAAGTTTAGAAAAATCGTTGCGTCCTCGTTATCTTGCACAATATATCGGTCAGGATAAGGTTAAGCAAGAGCTTACGATCTATATCGAGGCGGCGAAGAATCGTCAGGAAGCGTTAGACCATGTTCTGCTTTACGGACCGCCTGGGTTAGGGAAAACGACGATGGCAATGGTAATCGCGAACGAAATGGATGTGCAGATTCGCTCTACCAGCGGTCCTGCAATTGAACGGCCGGGAGATTTAGTCGCGATTTTGAATGAGTTAGAACCGGGAGATGTACTATTTATCGATGAGATTCATCGATTGCCGCGAGTGGCGGAGGAAACCTTATATTCAGCGATGGAGGATTACTATGTTGATATTATGGTAGGGCAAGGGCCGACTGCTCATCCGGTTCATTTTCCGTTACCGCCATTTACTTTAGTAGGTGCAACGACACGTGCAGGAATGCTTTCTGCGCCATTGCGTGATCGCTTTGGGATCATTTCACATATGGAATATTATGAGGAAACAGATTTACGGGAGATTGTCTTGCGCTCGGCGGATATCTTCCAAACAGAGATTGTGGAAGAAGGAGCGGTTGAGATCGCTCGAAGATCACGGGGGACGCCTCGAATCGCTAACCGTTTGTTAAAACGGATTCGTGATTTTGCTCAAGTGCAATCAGACGGTGTGATCAATCAATCCATTGCGGATCAGGCACTACGTTTATTGCAGGTGGATGAAGCTGGATTAGATTACGTCGATCAGAAGCTTTTAAAAACAATGATCGAACTATATCATGGCGGCCCCATCGGTTTAAGCACTTTGGCAGTAAATATTGGGGAAGAACGTGAAACAGTAGAAGATATGTACGAACCGTATCTGATTCAAAAAGGATTTATCAAACGAACGCCGCGGGGCCGTATGGCAACACCGTTGGCTTATGAACATTTCAATTATCCTTATCAAGCATAGAAGGTGAAAAGATGGCGGAAGGAAAAGCGACCAAAGAAACATTTGTGCAATCACTAGTTGCATTGTGCCAAGAAAAAAAATACGACAAAATAACTGTTCAAGATATCAGTCAGATGGCCAGCTTAAACCGCCAAACATTTTATTATCACTTCAAGGACAAAAATGATCTGCTTCATTATGCATACTATCAACGAGGATTGCAGTATCTAGTTTCTGACGAGTTGGCCTTGACCAATTGGGAAGAATCCGTTCTGAAAATGTTAAAAGAAATGCAGGTTTGTCATCAGTTTTATTTGAATACCGTAACGGCAAATCCGGAAGTACTCACAAAAGAATTTAATGAATTGGCGCAACGCTTGTTCGTTCGTCTATTTGATGAGGTGGACCAAGAGGGAGAACTTTCTCCAACAGATAAAGAGTTTTATGCTCGCTTTTTAGCTCATGGCTGCGGTGGGATTTTGGTCGACTGGTTGCTGGCTGGAGCGGATCAGCCGCCAATCACAATTGCGGCGCAGCTGTTCCGTTTTGCTAAGGACATTGAGTTTTTTGCTTATCGATTATACGAAAAAGACTGGAATGAGCGTTAAGCTCAGTCCAGTCCGTTAACGATATGTTTGACAGGTTCTTGATTTTTGATGGCAATCGCATTTTTCGCGACGATTTCCGCCATTTGGTCTCGAGCTTCCACACTGGCATTGCCGATATGCGGAGTCAAGATGACATTAGAAAGCTCTTTCAAGCCTTCGGTGACCTTAGGCTCGAATTCATAGACGTCTAAAGCGGCGCCTGCAATTTGTTTGTCTTTTAGTGCTTGAAGCAAAGCTTCTTCATCAACTAACGGCCCGCGTGCTGCATTGATTAAAAAGGCACTGTCTTTCATTTGTTTAAAGGTTTCGCTAGTAACGAGATGACGGGTATCCTCTGTTAATGGGGCATGCAGGGTCAAAACGTCTGCTTGTTGAAATACTTCTTCTTGGGATACATAGGCTGCCTGCAATTTTTCCTCTAATTCAGAAGGTGAGGGATGACGTTGATTGTAAAGGATGTTCATCCCAAAAGCGTTCATCATTTGCGCCAATGCTTGACCGATTTGTCCCATACCGATGATTCCTAAAGTTTTGCCTTTCAGTTCATGGCCCAAGAAGAAAAGCGGTGCCCACCCATCAAAACCTTTGTCGTGCATCAAACGATCGCCCTCGACGATTCGACGAGACAAGGCGATGATTAGACCAGCAGTCAATTCTGCCGTTGCGTTGGTAGAGACTACCGGAGTATTTGTTACATAGATGTTCTTTTCTTTTGCATAAGCCGTATCGATGTTATTGTAGCCTGCTCCAAAGTTAGCGATCAGCTTTAAATGCGGGGCAGCATCGATGACTTCACGATCAACTTGAGTGGACAGCGGACAGATCAGTACGTCACAATCAGCGATATTTTCGATCAATTCCTTTTTCGAAATTAACCCGCTGCCTTCATAAACGTGATACTCAAGGGCCGCTTCTTTCAATAATGATGTGCCAAGCTCAGGTAGTTTGGCGGAAAGATAAATTTTACTCATTTCCAATCCCCCATTTCATTTCAATAAATTGACTATAGCACAGGAGGACGAACATGAAAAAGATTCTATTTGTTTGCATGGGAAATATTTGCCGTTCACCAATGGCAGAAGCCATTTTCCGTGATGCCTTTCAAAAAAAGCAAAATCAGCAGTTCCAAGTGGATTCCGCAGCGACCAGTCGTTGGGAAGTCGGCAACCCGCCTCATCGAGGAACTCAGAAAATATTGGCTCAGCATGATATCTCTATTAAGGGAATGCGCGCACGCCAAGTGACGGAACAAGATTTTTATGATGCAGATTACATTATCGGGATGGACCAAGAAAATGTTTATGATCTGGAATCGATGGCACCTGCTGGAACCGAAGAAAAGATTTATTTGTATTTAGATCGCGTTCCGGGACACGATGGGGAGAGCATACCAGACCCTTGGTATACAGGAAATTTTGAAGAAACTTATGATTTAATTCAAAAAGGTTTAAACGAATGGTTAACTTTTTTTGAAAAAGGCTAGATTCCTTGTTTTTTCCCGTGAATTTAAGTAAAATCATACTACACAACCATGCTCTTGATAGGAGGAAGCTGAATGTCTAAAAACGAGAAGCCCAAAAAGAATTTAATCAAGCTGTTTTCGAATTCATCGTATCGTTTCATCTCGGATTTTTTGAATGATTCTGCTGAAAAACGCGCTCAAGAGCAAGCAAATGAGAATATTTTTCTCAAACTGAAGATGGCGGCTCTACAGAATAGTTTAGTAGTCATTCAAGTTCAAGATGAAAAAGATGAAGAAAAATTCCAAACAATTTCAGGCTGGCTGCCAAAAGTAGTAACCAATGAATCAATTGTTATCCGCACACAAGAAAATCAGCTAGTGATGCTGACGATCGATCGAATCAAGAAGGTTACAACTCTATCGCCAAGCGGAGATCAAGAAAGTATTTCGCGTTAAAAGTAATTAATACCTTTACGAGTGGGCGGACATCTGCTATACTCTGGGTGTATCAAAATAGAATAATACTGTCGCAAAGGGGAGCCCTCGGGCTGAGATTGAGATTACTCTAAACCCTAGTACCTGTTTCGGTTATTCGAGCGTAGGAATTGTGATGAAGTAAAGATATTTACTTCTCCTTTGTGGACTGTATGTTCAAAAGGAGGAGTTTTTTTATGTATAAGACAAGAATTTTAGTGGAAGGCACAGTGGTGGCGGCTTTGTCGCTAGTATTGTCGTTTATTCCCACAACCATCGGCAGCAGTTTTACAATTTCTTTAGGGATGATCCCCTTGACATTGTTTGCATTACGCAGAGGCTTGAAGCCGGCTTTGATGTCGGCGTTTATCTGGGGGATTTTGCATTTTCCAGCAAGTCAGGTTGTTTACCTAAGTGTGATACAGGTTTTGATTGAATACCCAATTGCTTTTACTTTTGCGGGATTTGCCGGCTTGTATGCAAAGAAGGTGCAACAAAGTTTAGCTGAACAAAATATGTGGAGCGTTCGAAAAAATATTATTCTAGCTTCTCTTGTTGGAACAGGGGCAAGATTCTTCTGGCATTTTATTGCAGGTGTGGTCTTCTGGGGCAGCTATGCCTTGTGGGGAATGAACCCGTGGATATTCTCACTAGTTATGAATGGGGTCAGTGGTTTAGCGACTGCAATCGTTACGGCAATTGTTGCAGTTCTCGTTGCAGAAAAGGCTCCGCAACTATATTTGCCGAAGGATACTAAGCTCATTCAAAAGCAAAGCCATCAATAAATAAGAAAAAGCATTTGTCTGTTTAAGGACAAATGCTTTTTTGAACACTATTAACGGAAAGAAAAGACAGGATCATCATTTTCGACCTCTAAAGCCCATACTTGTTTGGCTGTATCGTAAGTAATCTCTGCGATCTGTTGTTCTTTTTTATAATTTTTTGGACTACGTCGCCATCCCTTTTCATCAGATAAGAAAATAGGGATATGATAGATTTTATTTTTCAATTCTGACAGGTCAAGGCAGAAAATTGCGCCTTCTTGTAAAATTGGATATAATTCCTTCAACAGTTCTCCATCTAGGGGCGTGACCGAGGAGCCTTTTCGGAAGAAGGACCGACGATCATTGACTTTTTCTAAGACGATTCGAGTCAGTTTGCTAGCAAGGATGCGATAAAACTCATCTAAGTAACGGTAGTAGACACGCATGGTTTCGTTCCCTAGGTTGAAGTAAACAAAATTGTTTTGCAGTTTATAGAAAAAGGGAGAATGCAGATGTGTCCGCATGTGACCAAAATAGAGTAATTCTGAAATTTCTAATGGAGTCAGTTCTTTTAACATCGCTAAATCATTAAAATCGATCCACTTGGTTCCTTTCGAATGAGTGAATGTCTTAGTAGTAAAAAACTGTTGGACTTGTTCTGGACCATTAACGATCTTCAATCCTGTATGTGGCTCGTATTCACCAGCTTCTGCGACAGGGTCTAGCAATAACAAATGTTTAGGTTGGTGAACGATGCCATCGACAAAATCGTTGGGTGAAAAACCTTTTGAAAGCACAGCATTGCTTGTGGAATCGATATAAGCAAATAACGTATCTGGCACAAATTTTCACCCTTTCTAATAGTCGTCACAATCATTTTAACCCATTAATAAAAAAAAAGCTCGTATCTTTTATTTTAAAATTAGATTACAAAGGCCTTAAAAATTGCAACATTGAAGCACTTTTTTAACAATTAAAATCATTTTAATAAATAACAACTTTCTAATGTATTTATTTCTTTTTTTAATTTTTTCTCTATTAAGTGAAAGTAGTCTCACGAGATGGAACGGAGTATGATATGATTAGCAAGAGAATGCGGGAGGATTGAGATGAAGAAAAAAAGAAATTGGCTGATTAATATTTTTCTTTTCTTATTACTGTTAGTAGGACTGGCCTTGATTTTTAACAATCAAATTAAGTATTTTTTAATGCAATATAATGGCGACCGCTATGCTGTAGCGAAAATGGATCGTGCGGAGATTGATAAAAATATGGAAGAAGAAGCATCCTTTGATTTTGATGCTGTTCAGCCAGCCAGCACGGAAGCTGTCTTGCAGGCACAATTGGATAATAAACGGCTGCCAGTGATTGGCGGGATCGCTATTCCGTCGGTGGAGATCAACCTGCCGATTTTTAAAGGGCTATCCAATGAGGTTCTTTTATATGGGGCTGGAACATTGTCTCCTGATCAAAAAATGGGCGAAGGAAATTACGCTTTAGCCAGTCATCGTGCCGACCGTCCGGGGCTTTTGTTCACGCCGTTGGAAAGTGTCAAAGAGGGCGATCTGATCTATTTAACCGATTTACACAATATCTATACCTATAAGACGACACTCAAGGTTCGAGTACAGCCAACAGAAGTGAAGTATTTAGATGTTCACCCTGATAAGCAGCAAGTTACGCTGATTACTTGTGGTGAAATTGAAGGGGTAACGCGGATCATCGTCCAGGGGGATTTGGTAGCTATGACCCCGGTCAACAATGCCACAGATACGATGCGTAAGGCATTTGAAATGGAACAAAAAACGTATTGATCGACTAGTTAGTCAAAAAACTTCAAGGCGCGCCTTGAAGTTTTTTGTTGCAGGAAAATTTCTGCTATACTAAAACAAACAGGTTGAGCTTTAGAGCTGCAGACTAAATCAGGGAGGAAGCGATGGACCTAAAACGAGTATACGTATCAGATTTATTAATGGTTTGGGAAAAATTTCAACAGGTACAATTGCTTTTTCCCTTTTATAGTTCCCATGGAGAAGCACGTTCAGAGTATCTAGAAGCTGTAAAAAAAGGGCGGGGCTATTGGCTTCAAAACAAATCTCAATGGTTGCTAATTGAGAAAATTGATGAGGACGATGGCTGGCGAATCAATAATTTGCTGATATCACGTGAGCTTGGCTGGGAGACAGCTTTTTTATTTTTGGAAAAGGCTGCTCGACAGCAGTTTAAGCGGGCGCTCTACATAAACCTTGAAGCAAATATAATTTTGCAGCAATGGCTAGCGGCCAAAGGCTATCAATTAGAAGCGGGCGTTTGGAAAAAAGTGCTCGTCTATCATACAGGATTGGTGTTGGGTGGCGGTGGCGCCCGTGGAGCCTATCAAATTGGTGTCTGGAAGGCCCTGCTGGAAAAAGATATCCAGTTTGAGGTGATCACTGGGACTTCTGTTGGCGGGTTGAACGGAGCATTAATTGCGCAAGGCGATTATAATCAGGCACTCGCCTTGTGGGAAGAGATCGAAACGGATAAAGTTTTGGATATAACCTTCAAAGAAGTGGAGGTACTGGATTTTTCAGCGCAGGTGGATCAGTTGCGTACCTTTATTCGAACGTCTTTGCAACAGCGCGGCGTCTCATCAGAACCGCTTAGGAGCTTATTGGAAGAACGATTAGAGGCGCAAAAAATTCACTCAGGCTGTCCGTTTTATGTCGTCACGACTAAAGTTCCGGTTTTTCAAGAGGTGGTCGTGCCGATTCATAGATGTCCAGAGAATGAAATCATTGATTGGCTATTGGCATCTTCGGCCTTTTTTCCTATGATGGCGATGGCGAAAATCAAAGGGGAGCTTTATGTCGACGGCGGCTATCGTAATAATTTACCTGTAGACATTGCTTTACAAACACCAATAACGGAATTGATTGTAGTGGATGTGCACGGTCCAGGGTTGGATAAAAAGTATCGTTTGCCAGATGAGGTGGCTGAAGTGGTTTTGACGAGTCCTTGGAGTTTAGGAGACCTATTACTATTTCAAAGCGATCGCTCGTCAGAAAATATAGATTTAGGGTACCTAGAGGCTAAACGGATATTCGGTGAACTACAAGGGTATCGATACTTTTTCAGTTGTCACGCGGATTTTGAATCCATTACCAAAGCGTTTATCCGTTTTCTAAAAGATAAAATTGCAGTAGACAAGAAGGCAATCTATCTTGAGCTGCGGAAGTTTTTTGGTCAGGATGTGCCGTTAGAAATGCTGAGTTTAGCATTTTTAGAGTTTTTCGCCTATTGGGTGAATGTCTCGCCAGTAAAGGTTTATACGCCCGAAGAATTCATCGATATTATTCTGAAGCAGTTTGAAATGCCGATCAAGTTGAACGCGAATTATTCGGTTCAGGAGCAAATTGAAGATTTTATTGAAACCCACAATGTGTTTACAGATTATTATCAGGTACTACAGATTTATCAGCAAAAAGGATCGTTAGAAACAGCTTACCGTCGCTGGCCGATCCCGACTTTGCTGGCACTTTTCTTTAGATATATCCGTGAAGAAGCATGAGAATAGAAAGTTGGAGGAAGTACAATGGCAGAATTTAATTATGAAATCGTGGAAGAAATTGCCGTCTTATCAGAAAATCCGAAAGGCTGGCGTAAAGAGTTGAATCTCGTAAGCTGGAATGAGCGTCCACCAAAGTTTGATTTACGCGATTGGGCACCAGGCCATGAAAAAATGGGCAAGGGTGTCACATTGAGCAACGAAGAATTCGCTGTGTTAAAAGAAACCTTAAGCAAGATGTAGGGTGTGATTTTTTCCAAAGAAAGGGAACAAGCAAAATGAAAAGTATGACAGGCTATGGTCAGGCAGCTCAGGCGAACGAGGCTTATGAGCTGAATATTGAATTAAAAAGTGTTAATAATCGTTTTTTAGATTTGCAGATTCGAATGCCAAAAGAACTCAATCCTTTTGAAGCAGAGATTCGCAAAATCGCGAAGGGAAAAATTCAACGTGGTCGAGTGGATGTATTTATCAATTTAACGCCGTTAAAAAGCGGCAATAAGAAGGTTTCAGTCGATTGGGAGCTGCTGCAGCAATTAGTTACTGAGCTGCAAAGTGGTGGAAGAGAACATTTTGGCGTCGTAGATTTTCCAGTGGATCAGGTGTTGATTAAGGCGATGGAGCAACCGGATTTTGTCACACTGATCGATCAGCCGACAGAAGAGGATACCTTAGAAGAATTGGTCCGAACAGTAGCGAAGGAGGCTTTTACACAATTAGCTGTCAGTCGCGAACATGAGGGGGCAGGAATCAAAAAAGTGTTGTTGGATTATGACAACAAAGTTCAGTGCTTAGTGACCGAACTAAAAGGCTTTGTGACAGAGTATGAAGCAGATTTTCAACAACGCTATCAAGCAAAGCTAGAAGAGTACCTAGGCAATACAGTAGATCAAGATCGTTTGTTGACAGAATTAGCAATTTTACTAGAACGCGGCGACATTCATGAAGAGCTGGATCGTTTGACCATTCATCTGGAAAAGTTCGCGCAACTCTTAGAAACAACAGACCCAGTAGGACGAGAATTAGATTTCTTATTGCAGGAAATGAATCGTGAGGTCAACACGATCGGCTCAAAATCAAGTCCGATTCAAATTAAGGATATTGTCGTTCAATTAAAAACAATTCTAGAAAAAATTCGTGAACAGATTCAAAATGTTGAGTAGTTGCGTGAAATTTCATAAGAAATAGCAGACAGCTTGACGATACCCCTTGAAATATTCACAAAAAAAGTGCACAATAGGCGTTAGCTAAAAAGAGCATGAAAGGGCGTTAGTATGTCTGAACGAGGACTGTTGATTGTATTGTCAGGACCTTCCGGAGTAGGAAAAGGAACGGTCAGAAAAGCCATTTTTGAAAGAGATGATAATGAGTTTCAATACTCTGTCTCAATGACCACCCGTCCGATGCGTGAAGGGGAAGTCGACGGAGTTGATTATTATTTCCGTACCAAAGAAGAATTTGAAGCCATGATCGAAGCAGGCGAAATGCTGGAATATGCTGAGTATGTTGGCAATTACTATGGCACACCGCTGACTTATGTGAACCAAACATTGGACGAAGGCAAAGATGTCTTTTTAGAGATCGAAGTGCAAGGAGCCCAACAGGTAAAAGAAAAAGTCCCCGATGGTGTCTTTATTTTTCTAACACCGCCGGATTTGGCAGAATTAAAGGCCCGGATCGTCGGACGAGGTACCGATAGCCCTGAAGTAATCGAGAAACGGATGCGTGTCGCGCGTCAAGAAATCGAGATGATGGCTCTTTATGATTATGCAGTCGTTAACGATCAAGTACCAAAAGCTGTTGATCGTATCAAAGATATTATTGTCAGTGAACATTACCGAGTTGACCGAGTCATTGGAAAATATATAAAAATGTTAAAGGAGATATAAGCTTATGATGTTAAAACCTTCAATTGATACGTTGTTAGACCATGTGAATTCAAAATATTCTTTAGTAATTTTAGCCAGCAAACGCGCACATGAATTAGACGCAGGGGCACAACCGACTTTAGATTCATTTGAATCTGTAAAAAGCGTTGGACAGGCTTTGGAAGAAATTGACGCAGGAACGGTCATTAATGATCCACATCCAGAAATCAAACGGGAACGTTTGAAAATGGAAGAAGAGGAACGTCACCTGCAGCGTGAACGCGATCAACGTGACTTAGAAGCTCGTATTCGCAACGAACAAAACTAAGCGTAGAAACCTTTCTCGCTGATGAAGTGTAAATGGGATTGTACCAAATACTTTTGGCGCAGTCCCTTCTTTTTGTGTTAGAGTACCCTACATATTTTCGTAAACTTAGACGTACATATAGAATATTTAGTACACTATTCAAGAATGGAGGCGGAAAAATGAAATTAGCACAAGTAATCGTAGATGTGCCATCACTGCAGACAGATCAGCCGTTTAGCTACTTGATCCCGCCTCAATTAGCGGTAGAAGTCGGGATGCGTGTAGAGGTCGGCTTTGGCCCACGGCATGTCCAAGGATTTGTTGTTGGCTTTGAGCAGGCCACTGAACCTCTTCCAGACAATTTGAAGCCGATTATTCGCGTGTTAGATTTAGCGCCTGTGTTAAATAAAGAGTTATTGGCATTAGCTGATTACATGAAGGAAACCACCTTTGCATTTAAGGTGACTTGTTTGCAAACGATGCTTCCTAGTGTGATGAAGGCTGATTATCAAAAACGCTTATATCTCATAGATGATGCTCCAGCAGTTCAAGCTAAGTATTTTGGTGATACAGACTCGTTAACTTGGGAAGAAGCAGAAGCTCAAGGATGGCTGAAGGAGCTAGCCGACTTACGTGAGCAAGGTATCGTTGAATTGCGTTATGAAGTTCATACGAAAAACAAAATAAAAACGGAACGCTATATCAAACGAACCTTTGAACAAGCCTCCGTCAATCAGTTAAAGGCAGAGTTACGGAAAAACTCCTATAAACAAGAGCAACTGTTGGACTATCTAGCCGCTCTCACTGATGAAGCGCTGATTTCGGTCAAGCAAATGAAAGCGGAGGATTTTTCACTAGCCAATCTGAATCAAGCAGAGAAAAAAGGCTGGTTGGCCTTTGTCGCAGTTGAAAAATACCGTGACCCATATGCCGAAAGAGAGATCAAACAAACCTCAGCATTAGAACTGAACAACGAACAACGGGCTGCCTATGAAGCGATCAGTCAAAAAAGTACCGCGCAGGAGCATCAAGTTTTTCTTTTGGAAGGTGTGACTGGCAGTGGAAAAACCGAGGTTTACTTGCAGGTTATCCAAGACGTGTTGGCAAATGGACAGACGGCGATGATGCTAGTACCGGAGATTTCTTTGACGCCGCAGATGGCGACACGCTTCAAAGCTCGTTTCGGCAGTGAAGTGGCCGTTTTGCATAGTGGTTTGTCACAGGGAGAGAAATATGATGAATGGCGCAAGCTGGAACGTGGCGAAGCACATGTTGTCGTAGGTGCTCGTTCGGCTATCTTCGCCCCTCTTGAGAATCTTGGGGTGATCATTATTGATGAAGAGCATGAGACAAGCTATAAACAAGAGGAATCTCCTCGCTACCATGCAAGAGATTTAGCGATTTGGCGGGGGAAATACCATGGCTGTCCAGTTGTTTTAGGGAGCGCCACGCCTTCATTAGAGTCACGAGCAAGAGGGCAAAAGGGCGTTTATCACCTGCTGAAGCTGACAGAACGGGCCAATTCTCAAGCAAAATTACCGACTGTAGAAATTATTGATATGCGGGAAGAAATGCAGCGTCGCTTAAATTCTTCTTTTTCAGAAGTATTGGAAGAAAAATTACGAGATCGCTTAGCTAAAGGAGAACAAAGCGTCCTTTTGCTAAATCGTCGAGGCTACTCCTCGTTTGTTATGTGTCGGGATTGCGGGTTTGTCCTGCCTTGTCCAAATTGTGATATATCCTTAACGCTCCATATGGATTCGAAAACGATGCGCTGTCATTACTGCGGACATGAAGAAAGAATTCCTCATCATTGTCCAAATTGTGGCAAGGACAAGATTCGCTACTTCGGAACAGGTACAGAGAAAGTCCAAGAAGAGCTGGAGCAGCTAATACCGGAAGCACGTGTGTTGCGGATGGATGTCGATACGACGCGGCGGAAGGGTGCACATGAAAAAATATTGAACGCTTTTGGCAATAAGGAAGCGGATATTTTGTTAGGAACTCAGATGATTGCCAAAGGGTTGGATTTTCCTAACGTCACATTGGTTGGTGTGCTAAATGCGGATACCGCTTTAAACTTGCCTGATTTTCGTTCCAGTGAGCGAACCTTCCAATTGCTGACGCAGGTCAGTGGTCGTGCAGGTCGGGGAGACAAAGCTGGTGAGGTAGTTATTCAGACCTTCAACCCGGAGCATTACACTATCCAATTGGCGCAGCATCACGACTATGAAAGTTTTTTCCAGCAAGAAATGCGGATTCGGCATCAAACAGATTATCCACCTTATTACTATACAGTGAAAGTAACTGTATCCCATCAGGAAGAGATGCGAGCAGCACAAAAAGCCTTCCAGTTAGCAGAGCAAATTCGGACACAGTTAAGTCCGCAAAGCATCCTGTTAGGACCAACGCCGGGAGCTATTTTACGGATAAAGAATCGCTATTACTATCAATTAATCATTAAATATAAAAATGAACCTAAATTACAAGCGACCTTAGAAGATATTCTGCAAGTGAGTCAAAAAGATCAGCGGCAAGGCTTATTGATCGCAATTGACAATGAACCTATGTATTTTATTTAGGAAGCTACAACGAAGGAGGACGTTTAATGCGTTACCCAATTATTATTCACCCAGACGAGCGTTTATTGAAAAAGGCTGAACCAATTGAATACATTACGGATGAGATTGTTGCTTTATTAGACGACATGTATGAAACGATGGTGGCACACGATGGGATTGGACTTGCTGCTCCTCAAATTGGAAAAAATATACGAATCGCTGTCGTTGAAGTTGAAGAAGGCGATCGCTTTGATTTTATTAATCCTGAAATCATTGAAAGCAAAGGGACGAATATCGATGTCGAGGGTTGCTTGTCCATACCAGAAACATATGGAACGGTGGAACGAGCGGATGAGGTAACGGTGAGGTATTATGATCGTGAAGGTTCAGAGATGGAAGTAACAGCCTATGGCTATTTAGCTCGTACCTTTCAACATGAAATTGATCATTTAGATGGAAAACTGTTTATTGACCAAGTAATCGAAAAGATCGAACCAGAAGATTTAGAATGTTATATGGAGGAACATGCCGATGACTAAAATTGTATTTATGGGAACTCCGGCCTTTTCAGTGCCGATTTTAGAAAGCTTGATTGAAGCAGACTACGAGGTTGTTGCGGTCGTTACCCAACCAGATCGCCCAGTTGGACGAAAAAAAATCATTACGCCAACACCAGTAAAGGAAGCAGCATTAAAGCATGATCTCTTAGTTTTACAACCAGAAAAAATCAGCGGATCGCCGGAAATGGAAAAAATCAAAGAGCTAGCACCAGACTTATTGATTACCGCGGCTTTCGGACAATTCTTACCAGAAAAATTGTTGCAAGTACCTAGATTAGGCGCAATCAATGTCCATGCCTCACTATTGCCAAAATATCGTGGAGGGGCTCCAGTCCACTATGCAATCATGGAAGGTGAAGCTGAAACAGGTGTGACCATCATGGAAATGATCAAGAAAATGGATGCTGGCGGAATCTTCAGTCAGCAAAAAATCGCGATTACGAAACAAGATGATGTCGGTACTATGTTTGAAAAACTAAGCCAAGTCGGAAAAGAATTGCTTTTAGAAACACTGCCTAAAATAATTTCAGGTGAATTGAAACCAACGCCGCAAAATGAAGAAGAGGCGACTTTTTCTCCAAACATCAGCCGTGAACAAGAAGCGATCGACTGGCGGAAGACGGCTGAAGAAGTTGATAATCAGGTGCGGGGGATGCATCCATGGCCAGTGGCCTTTACAACCTATGAAGGGACTCGGTGGAAAATTTTTCATACAACCCCCTTGGAGGAAAACACGACAGCAGCTCCTGGAACCATTGTTTCTCGTACCAAAAAGGCTTTGCACATTGCTTGTGGAAACGGCACAGTAGTGGCAATAGATGAACTGCAGCCGGCTGGAAAAGCAAGACAAACGATCCAAGCCTTCTTAAACGGCAGTGGACAGGCTGTAGCCGAAGGGCAGCAGGTGGACTAGATGGCAAAGATTCCTAAAAAATTATTGCGTTCTGTTCGTTTTACAGCGCTTGAAGCAATTGAACGAATTAATCGTGGCGGTGCGTATTCAAATCTGCTGTTAAATGAATTGATCCAGAAAAATCAAGTGGATGGTAAGGATACAGCGTTACTGACGGAACTTGTCTATGGAACCATCAGTCGTCAGCTTTTATTGGCCTATGACATCGAACCGTTTATAAAAAAAGCGAAAAAAGTTGATCCATGGGTCAGAAGCTTGTTGCAACTGTCTGTCTACCAAATGCTCTACTTAGATCGGGTGCCTGATCATGCAATCATTAATGAGGCGGTCGAAATCGCGAAGGCTAAAGGCAATCCTGGAACAGGCAAATTTGTGAACGGTGTTCTGCGGTCTATCCAGCGGGAAGGCGTTCCATCCTTAGACTTGATTCAAGATCCGATCGAACGTTTAGCAACTGAAATCAGTCTGCCAAGATTTTTAACGGAAAAATTTGTGGCAGAGATCGGTGAAGAGGAAACACGCAAGCTAGGCTTATCCTTATTAGAGCCGAGTCGTGTCAGTGCCCGAATTGATTTGCGCTTTTTGACCCGGGCTGAAGCGATTGAGGCCTTGGAAGAAGATGGGATTGAAGCTCGTATCAGTGAACTAACTCCCTATGGAATCATTGCAGATAAAGGCTTTTTAGCCGGAAGCGAGCTGTTTCAAAATGGCTGGTTAACGATTCAAGATGAGAGCTCTATGCTAGTGGCTCAGGCGTTACAAGTAGCTCCGGGTCAAAAAGTTTTAGATGCTTGCGCAGCTCCTGGAGGAAAAACGACGCATATTGCTTCTTTGCTGCAGGAGGAAGGGTCTGTAACGGCCTTGGATATCCATGATCACAAGTTGAAATTGGTCAGAGAAAACGCGGAACGTTTACGTGTGTCCGATACTGTAGTGACAAAAAAGATGGACGCTCGGGAAGCATCAAAGAATTTTGCGCCAGAAAGCTTTGACCGTATTTTAGTGGATGCGCCTTGTTCAGGATTGGGCCTGATGCGTCGGAAACCAGATATCAAATACCAGAAAAAAACACAGGATTTTGTTCAATTACCCAAAATTCAACTAGAAATTTTAAAGAATTGCGCTCCCACGTTGAAATCTGGTGGAATTATGGTATACAGTACATGTACAATTGCTAAAGAAGAGAATCAAAAAGTGATCGCGGAATTTCTAGCGGCACACCCTGATTTTGAAAAAATTGAATTAGATCTAGAAACGAAATTAGAGCCGGCGATTCATGAGCAAATGTTGGTTTTATACCCAGAAATGTTTATGACAGATGGCTTCTTTATTTGTGCAATGCGAAAAAAATAGATAAACGAGGTGGACAAAAAGATGGAGATTCAATTTCAATCAGACATCGGCAAGCAGCGTAACATGAATCAAGACTATGCGAATGTTTTTACTAATCAAGCAGGAATGTATTTGGCGATATTAGCCGATGGCATGGGCGGTCATTTGGCTGGCGATGTAGCAAGTAAAATGGCTGTTGACGGTTTAGGCGCTGCTTGGTCGACCTCGACGATTGCACAGCCAGATGAAGCTGCGCAGTGGTTTTTAAAAGAGATACAAAATGTTAACGAGGCGATTTATCAAGAAGGCGTTGCTCATCCGGAAATGCAAGGGATGGGAACAACGATTGTTAGTACAGCTCTATTGGATGATAAATTTGTTTTAGCTCATGTCGGTGACAGTCGGGCATACTTGATCCAAAACAATCAGTTGCAGCAGTTGACGGATGACCATTCATTAGTGAATGAGCTGTTGAAATCTGGTGAAATCACAAAAGAGATGGCAGCCGTTCATCCGCAAAAAAATGTATTAACTCGTTCAGTGGGGATCGCTGGAACGATCAAAACGGATGTCTCAGAGCACGAGTGCCGCAAGGATGATTATTTACTACTGTGTTCAGACGGGCTGACTAATATGGTAAGTGAAGAAAATATTCTTGCAATCGTGGAAAGTGATCAAACATTGGAGGCAAAGACAAAGCAATTAATCAATGCCGCTAATGACGCCGGTGGTGCGGATAATATCACCGTCTTGCTGATCCACTTCGAAGGGGAGGCTCGTCCATGATTGAAATAGGCAAATTGGTCAATGGACGTTATAAAGTTATTGCTAATATCGGCAGTGGCGGTATGGCAAACGTCTTTTTGGCCCACGATTTAATTTTGGATCGTGATGTTGCCATCAAAATATTACGTTTCGACTTTCAAAATGATCAAACTGCCATTCGTCGTTTTCAGCGAGAAGCGCTGGCGGCGACAGAGATGGTTCATCCGAATATCGTAGGTGTCTACGATGTGGATGAAGAGAGCGGTATGCAGTATTTGGTCATGGAATACGTGAAGGGAATGGATCTGAAACGCTATATTCAAACGCGTTCACCGATCCCTTACGGAAAAATTGTAGATATCATGGAACAAATTCTATCTGCAGTCAGCTTGGCTCATGCCCACGGGATTATTCACCGTGACTTGAAGCCGCAAAATATTTTGATGGATCAGGCAGGCGTAGTAAAAATCGCGGATTTCGGTATTGCGATCGCCTTATCTGAAACCTCTCTGACCCAAACAAATTCTATGCTGGGTTCTGTACATTATCTTTCTCCAGAACAGGCCCGCGGCAGTATGGCGACCAAACAATCAGATATTTATGCTTTAGGGATTATTCTCTATGAGATGATTACCGGCAGTGTTCCCTTTGATGGGGAGTCTGCTGTCACAATCGCGTTAAAGCATTTTCAAGACGAGATGCCGTCGGTAAAGGGATTCGATCCAGAAGTCCCGCAAGCTTTGGAAAATATCGTGATGCATGCTACGGCGAAAGAGCCCGCTGACCGCTATAAAACCGCTGAGGAAATGGCGACCGATCTTTCAACTGCTTTGTCGGCAGAACGAGCAAACGAATTGCCTTGGCGGCCAACAGCAATGTTAGATGAAACAAAAGTGCTGACACCGATTCAACCAGAAGATATTCCGGCTGAAAAACCTAAGGAAGAACCGCCAGTACCAGAGGAAAAGCCGAAAAAGAAAAAAGGCAAGAAGCGCCTTATTGCGCTCTTTCTATTGTTGATGTTAGCAATCGGCGGGGGAGTTGGCTATCTCTTAACAAATTCAGCAGAAGTGTCCATTCCGCAAGTCGAAAATATGACGGAGGCAGAAGCAAGAACAGCCTTAAAAGCGGCCAAATTAACTGTTGATAGCAAAACAGATGAAGTGCCGAGTGATACGATCAAAAAAGGAAATGTTGTCAAAACGAGTCCTGAAGCGGGAACCATGATTAAGAAAAATCGTCCTGTGCGATTGTATATTAGTTCAGGGACGAAAAAGGTAACGTTGAAAGATTATAAAGGTGACATGATCGATGATGTAAGAGAAGAATTGGAAAAAATTGGATTTTTAGAGAAAAATATCCGCATTAAGCCAGTTAATGACGATACTGCTCCGGAAAATCAAATTTTATCGCAAGATCCAAAGGCAGGGACAAAAGTTGATCCAGAAGAAGACCAAATTACTCTGGAGGTTTCTGATGGACCTAAGACATTTAAAATCGAGGATTATTCTCAGATGACTTATGCGGCAGCTAAACAAAGTTTATTGCAGCTTGGTCTCACAGAGAGTCAAATCAATCGTGTCGATGTATCGAGTGAGACTGTTCCAGCAGAGGAAGTGGTCAGTCAAGACCCAGTTAGTGGAACGGCATTGACTGCAAAAGACACGATTACTTTAAAGGTCAGTTCTGGTTCAAGCTATGTTAAATTAGACGATCTTACAGGACAAGATAAGGCTTCAGCAGAAGCAGCAATATCAAATCTTGGATTGAAGTACTCTGAACAGCAGGAATACTCAGATGAGATTGAAGAAGGCAAAGTCACACGGACAGATCCTGGCGCAGGCTCAACATCATTAAAAGCTGGTGATACTGTAACAGTCTATATTTCTAGAGGTCCAGAAAATAAGGAGAATACATTTGATGTAACAATCTCAGCTAAATTTACAGGACCTGAAGATCAACAAGATACAATTACAGTAATGTTGAAGGATGCGAAAAATACGAATTCCACACAAGTATTGAATTTCAAATTAGATAAAAATACTCCCTCAACTGAGCAAACCGTATCTGTAACAACTACAGAAGGCGGTTCGGCTACAATCGAGGTCCAACGAAACGGCAAATCTGCTGTAACTAAGACCGTTCAAAAAGCTGAAACAATTACTGTACCTTAGAATTACAGAAAAACCTTTCCTGGAATAGTCAGGAAAGGTTTTTTAGGTCATTTGTACTGAAATTGGTTTTGAAGTATGCTACAATAAGACTGAATTTATGGACGTTGTTTTTTAGTTATTAGAGTAGCAGAGAGATTCTAATTGTTTGATACAAAAAAAAGGAGATGAGACGGATCGAGGGACAGATTCGTAAAGCCTTAAGTGGTTTTTATTATGTTGCAAGTGAAGGAAAGATTCATCAAACACGTGCACGAGGAAATTTCCGAAAAAAGAAACTGACACCTTTAGTTGGCGATGAAGTGGTTTTTAGCAGCGAAGAAAACAGCGAAGGCTATATTCTTGAATTATTGCCGCGAAAAAATGAGCTAGTTCGTCCGCCGGTGGCTAATGTTGATCAAGGCGTCGTTGTAACGAGTTTGGTAGAACCGAATTTTTCTTACAATTTACTGGATCGATTTTTAGTTACACTGGAAAATAAATATATTCATCCTATTATTTATTTATCTAAAACAGATTTGGTCGCTGACCAAGCTTTAGTTGAAGAGATTCGTGCAGTTTATGAACCGCTTGGCTACCCGGTTATTGACGGGGAACAAGATAAGCAAAAATTAACAGATCTGTTTGCGGATAAGCTGACGGTTTTCATGGGACAATCGGGTGCTGGCAAATCTACCTTACTAAATGATGTCTCGCCAGATCTGAATTTAGAGACAGGTGAAATATCTGAATCGTTAGGACGCGGCCGTCACACCACACGACACGTGGAGTTGTTAGATTTATTTGGCGGTCTAGTTGCGGATACACCTGGATTTAGTTCGATTGATTTCTTAGAAATTTCTGCTGAGGAGCTGCCAAAGGAATTTCCAGAATTTCGTGCCGCAGCACCAGAATGTCGTTTTCGCGAGTGCCGTCATGTAAAAGAGCCTGGATGTGAAGTTAAGCATCGCTTGGAGGAAGGAAAGATTGCTCAAACACGCTACGATAATTACTTGCAGTTTTTACAGGAAATCGAAAAGCGTCGACCGGTGTATAAAAAAAATAAATGATTTTATCATGAAGCAGGGTTTATATCGGAATTATTTTTAATAAATAAATGAAAACGGAAAAGGAGTACAGACTATGAAAATTGCCCCATCGATTTTAAGTGCCGACTTTGCACGATTAGGTGAAGAAGTAAAAATGGTGGAAGAAGCAGGTGTTGATTACATTCATATTGATGTGATGGATGGAAATTTTGTCCCAAATATTTCTTTTGGACAAGTCGTTGTAAGTGCGTTGCGACCAGTGACAAAATTACCGTTGGATGTCCACTTGATGATTGCTAATCCTGAAAATTATATTAATGATTTTGCTAAGGCAGGCGCGGATATCATTATGGCTCACGTGGAAGCTACACCGCACATCCATCGGGTGGTACAAATGATTAAAGCGGCAGGTGTAAAACCAGGCGTTGTGCTAAATCCAGGAACACCTGTTGAATCAATCAAGTATGTTTTAGGAGACGTAGATCAAATCCTCGTAATGACAGTGAATCCGGGATTCGGCGGACAATCCTTCATCGAGAGTCAAGTTGAGAAGATTGCGGAATTAGATCGTTTACGAAAAGAGCATGGCTATCATTATGAAATCGAAGTAGACGGCGGCATTCAGCCAGAATCGGCCAAAAAATGTGCCGCAGCAGGTGCAGATGTCTTTGTCGCGGGTTCATATATTTATGACGCAGAGAATCCACAAGAAAAAATCAATGCCTTACGGGCAGCGATCGATTAATGAATGTTTTACTTGTTGCAGGCGGTGACCCTAGTCACTGGCCTGCTTTTTCACAGCCATTTGATCAAATCATCGGTATTGACCGAGGCAACCTATTCCTTTTGCGTCGAGGAATAGTGCCGGATATGGCAATCGGAGATTTTGATTCTTTGACCGAAGACGAAAAAAAAGAAGTGTTTGAAGCAGTCGACGAAGTGTCGACTTCTCCAGCGGAAAAGGATGATACGGATACTCAACTCGCCTTAGTAAAGACCTTTGAACGGTTTCCGGAGGCGACTGTTACTTTGATTGGAGCAACTGGCGGACGCTTGGATCATCTGCTGGCAAACCTATGGTTAGGAGCGGAACCACGTTTTTCGCCTTTTTTATCTCAAATAAAGATCGCGGATAAAGGCAACCTCGTGAGCTATATAGCGCCAGGAAAGCACTGTATCAAAAAAGTTCCTGACATGGACTATTTGGCCTTCTGCTGCATGACTCCCGTTAGAGAGTTGTCTTTGAAAAATGTAAAATATGAGCTCTCGAAGGTAGATTTTTTACAGCCGACCAGTCTAGCGAGCAATGAGTTTCTAGTCGGAGATGCCGAAGTTCATTTTTCAGAAGGATTAATCGCTGTGATACAAAGTCGAGATGTTTAAACTAGAGCAGTTAAGAATCGTTTTTTTCAAAAATGATTCTGCTGCTTTTTTTGTTTTCAAGAGATACTAAAATTCTTTAAAATCAGCCGCCCGTGCTTTTTAATCCCTGCGTTTAGTGGTAAAATTCAATCTATATTATAGATAGCGTTCAGAGGTGCCTAAGTGAGAAAGTTCAATCCAAATAAGAATATTATTATCCTATTAATTGTTGTTATTATTGTTGTTGCAACAGTCTCGATTACAGCAGCAAATCGTGCAAAAGACAGTGATACGAACATCGTTCAATCAACTGTAAACGATACGATCAGTGTTTTTGATAAAGTAATTACTGCACCAGGACGTTGGCTTAGCAGCGGAGTTCAATCTGTCTCCAATTTGATCAACACCTATGATGAAAATGAGAAGCTGAAAAGTGAAGTCGATCAATACGATGAAGTAAAGCAGCAAACAAAGAATCAAGCGCAGGAAATTGAACGCCTAAAAGATGAGTTGGAACTGAATCAGACCTTAACCAGCTATGAAAAGGTTACAGCAAATGTTATCACGCGTTCCCCTGATACATGGCAGGATATGCTGATTGTAGATAAAGGCAGCAGTGATGGCGTTGAAGGCAACATGGCTGTTATGTCTCAAAAGGGTTTAATTGGTCGAGTGATGGAAGTGAATGCTCATTCATCTAAGATTCAATTATTAACGTCAGATAATAAAACAAGCAATCATTTTCCAGTAAAAATAAGTTCAGATAAAGGAAATTCCTTCGGTGTTTTGAAGAAGTATGATGTGAAAAGCCAACAGCTGATTGCTTCAGAAATTACTGAAGAAGAGAATATCAAAGAAGGCGATGTCGTTCAAACATCAGGTTTGGGTGGGAATTCTCCAGCGGATCTGGCTATAGGAACCGTTGCTAAGGTTAAATCAGATAGTTACGGATATCGCGAGGTTTATATAAAACCTTATGCTCAGATGTATGATATTTCAGTCGTAACGATCATCCAAAGAATGGCGGGAGCGACCGAATGATTAGACGGACAACCTTAAAATACATGACGCCATTCCTATTATTTTTCTTATTTTTACTAGATGCGCATATCACTCGTATCATCGCGTCACTAACGAATAATGTATACGTTGCGAATGCGCACTTAGCGTTACTAGTCTTAATGATTATTTCACGCGTTGTCAATGAACGTTTTTTGCTAGGGACAGCTTTAGTTCTAGGGATTTTGTATGACTTGTATTATATCGGTGTTATTGGGATTTATGCTGTAATTTTCCCTTTGCTAGTTATGCTGTTCTATCTTTTCAAAAAAACAATCCAACAAAATATTCTAACTCTTTTTTTTACAGTCGTAATTAGTGTAACGCTCTTTGAATTAATTAGCTTGCTGCTACAAACAGTGTTCGGTTTAACAGGGGTCAGCAGTGACTTTTTTGTCCCGAGATATTTGGGTCCAACCTTGCTTTTTAATATTCTAACTTTTGTAATTTTAATTTTCCCATTAGAGAAAATTTTGATTGGTCCACCAGAAGAAGAGCTTGGTATATAAAGGAAATCAATAATTTTTAATAGCACAAAAAAACAGAAGATTTTTTTCTTCTGTTTTTTTTTGCGCCCAATTTGTAACTAAAAAATAGTGAAATGAAATGTTTTTGTAACAAAGCTATTATGTGGATGACATACAGCTGTGGTAAACTCATGAATGTGTTAGAAAAAAGTCTAATAAAATTCAAAATAAAACATTAAGTAGTCGGAGGACATTAGAGTGAAAAAAAGTTTGTTATCAGCATTAATGGTATGTTCAGTAACATTAAGCGCATTAGCAGCTCCAGCCGCAGCTTCTGCCGATGAATTTGATAGTAAAATTGCTGACCAGGATGCAAAAATTTCAAGTTTACAAAACCAACAAACAGATGCACAATCACAAATCAGTGCATTGGAAGGCGAAGTTGCTTCAATCAACGAGAAAGCACAAGGCTTACTAAATGAACAAGCATCATTGAGACAAGAGTCTCAAGACTTGCAAAAACAAATCGAAACATTACAAAAACGTATCGAGAAACGTTCAGAAGCAATCAAAGAACAAGCACGTGATACTCAAGTAAAACAATCTTCAGGTACGAATGTTATTGACGTAGTATTAAACGCTGAATCATTCACTGATGCTGTTAGCCGTGTTCAAGCAATGACAACCATTGTTAAAGCAAACAATGATTTAGTTGAACAACAAAAAGCGGATAAAGCAGAAGTTGAACAAAAACAAGCTGAAAACAAAAAACAACAAGAACAAATCGCTGCTAACCAAGCAACATTGGAAAGCCAAAAAGGTGAGTTGATCACTAAACAAGCAGATTTAAATGTTCAAACAACGACTTTGGCTGCTGAACAAGCAACAGCTGAAGGCGAAAAAGCAAGCTTGAAAGAAAAACAAGAAGCTGCTATCAAAGAACAAGAACGTGTGCAAGAAGAAGCTCGCAAAGCTGCTGAAGCGCAAGAAGCTGCTAAGAAAGCAGATGCAGACGCTAAAGCAAAAGCAGATGCGGATGCTAAGGCAGAAGCTGATCGTAAAGCACAAGAAGAAGCTGCTGCAAGCACAACTACAACGGAAAGCTCAACTGTTGAGTCTTCATCTACAGTAGAATCTTCAACAACAGAACAACAAACACAATCAAGTGCGACAGAATCATCTTCAACAGCATCATCAAGTGAAGATAATTTCCAAGGTGGAGGAGCTACTCCTACACCATCGACTACTGAAGATTCAGGTTCTAGCAACCAAGGGTCAACATCATCTTCAACAAATAATAACCAAACACCATCAACGCCAACACCTGCACCGACTCCAACACCGGCTCCAGCACCATCTGGAAATACTGGCGGCGTTGTTGCTGAAGCAATGAAGTATATCGGCACTCCTTATGTATGGGGCGGTAAGACACCTGCAGGATTTGACTGCTCAGGTTTCACTTCATATGTATACCGTCAAGCGACTGGTCGTGAAATCGGCGGATGGACTGTTCCTCAAGAATCAGCTGGAACACGTATTTCTGTTGATCAAGCACAAGCTGGCGACTTATACTTCTGGGGCAGCCCTGGTGGTTCATACCACGTAGCAATTGCAATGGGCGGTGGACAATATATCCACGCACCACAACCTGGTGAAACAGTTACAGTAAGTTCTGTAAGTTACTATGCACCAAGCTTTGCAGTTCGTATGTAATCAAATTTAAGTATTCATGACCGGTACGAAGTTCTTCGTACCGGTTTTTTTAATGGAGGAAAAGAAATGCAAAAGCAATTGAAAAATGGGAATTTCTATATTGGTATCGCTCTTTTGATGATGGTGATTCTATTTGTTAGTTCTTCAATGACTTATCAGCAGCAAAGTCAAGTTTCACTAATTCAAAAACTACTTGCGAATGAGCCGCTGAAGGCTTTTTTTAGTCAGATTTCTTTTAACTATGCAGGTAGTGAAGTAAGTATATCTGCTAAAGGCTATGTTAAATTTGTTGAATTTTTTATTCGCAAGGCTGCACACTTTATGACTTACTTTGTTTTAGGCGGAAGTCTATACTTAGGATTATTACCTAAATTGAAACAAAAATCATCGGTCTTAGGTCTGTTTTTCGCTTGGCTGGCTGCTACTGGCTACGCCGCTACCGATGAATTCCATCAAATGCTGACTGGTGGACGGACGCCATTATTTCAAGATGTAATGCTAGATTCTTGTGGGGCCTTAACGGCGTGTCTTATCATTATCGCTTATAAGACTATTCGCAAGAAACGTTAATAGTGATAATTCTTGACGAAATACGTTTTCAGGCGGACAATAATAAGGATCAATAAATATTGGAGGAATGTACCATGTCAGGACATAGTAAATGGCACAATATTCAAGGGCGAAAAAATGCTCAAGATGCGAAACGAGGAAAAATCTTTCAAAAGATGTCACGAGAAATCTATATGGCAGCTAAAGCCGGAGGTCCTGACCCGAGTACGAATCCAGCACTACGATTAGTGATTGATAAAGCTAAATCGGCCAATATGCCAAATGATAATGTGGATCGTGCAATCAAAAAGGCAACATCGGCAGGCGAAGGCGAACACTATGATGAAATTACTTATGAAGGTTATGGACCTGGTGGCGTAGCCATTTTAGTCCATGCCCTAACGGATAACCGCAATCGAACAGCAACAAATGTACGAGTGGCATTTACCCGAAATGGGGGAAATCTAGGTGAGACTGGTTCAGTAAATTATATGTTTGATCGTAAGGGCTACATTGCTATTGAACGTGAGAACTTATCAGTGGATGAGGATACCATGTTTGAAGACGTACTTGAGGCGGGAGCAGAGGACATGGAGATTTTGCCAGAGGTCTTTGAAATCTATACCGCAGCTGAGGATTTTACCAATGTTCGTGATCAATTGGAAGCCGATGGCTTTACGTTGGCGCAAGCGGAATTAACGATGATCCCACAAACAACGGTTTCTTTAGACGATGAGCAAAAAGAGAAACTGGATCGTTTAGTTGAAAAGTTAGAAGATGATGACGATGTTTCCGAAGTCTTTACTTCGGCAGAATAGATAAAAAAGACAAAGAAAAAAACCAGCGAATTTCGCTGGTTTTTAGTTTGGTCTAAAAGACTAAAACAGGAGTACCGACTTCTACCATATCGAAAAGTTTTGCCATTACATCTGGTGGTGTATTCACACAACCGTGAGAGCCGCGAGTCTTCCATAGTTCGCCGCCATATGCAGGCTGCCAGTCAGAGTCGTGAAGACCAACACCTGTCCAATCGATCGGCATCCAATATTTAACAGGACTTGCATAGTCCGATCCGTCATCATTTTTTCCACGCAAGGTTTTGTTTGTTTCTTTCGACCAAACGTAGTCAACTCCGGCTGGTGTAGGTGAGCTTGGTTTACCACTGACAATGTCAGTTTCTAAAGCTACGTTACCATCTTTGTAATACCACATATGTTGATTTTGTAAATCTACTTCGATGTAGGTTTTATCAATTAATGGTTTATCTGCGGTTGTTGCCCCGGTAACGACAGGTGAACGAGTAAAGTCTTTACCTTCTAAAATTTGTTTTGTCAATGCTTCAACTTCTGCTGAGGTATTGATGGTCCAACTATAAGTACCTGATGGAACAGAAACTTTTCCACGTCGAGTACTGTTGAATTCAGTTGGTTTTGAGCTTGTGTTGTACTTTTCTCCTAAGCTGGTAACATAAGCAGTTACCTTATCTTTATCAAGAGACATGTTACCATTGTCGTCGACTAACCAGTCATTGATATCAGATGATGGAATTTGGAAGTTTTCTCCGTTGATACTATAGTTTGCTTTGATCTTTGCTACAGCATTCATTTTATCCATCGTCTTTTTCAGATCAGCATCATCTTTTGTGATGGTTGGTTTCGAAAGGTACTTATCAAAATCAATCGTGTGTTTGCCTTCTTTTGCAGCTTCCTTAAAGGCAGCTACGGCGGCATCAACGTCAATTGTATTCCCTTGTTTTTCTGGTGTAATCTCGAAGCCTTCGCTTGTTCGAGTCACCTTCGCATTTTCTGTTGCTGTCCGTGTTGTATTGGCTTGAGTCAATTCAGCACGAATGGCTTCTCCCACAGCATTTAATTTATTTTCATCTAAAGTATTGCCGTCAACATCTTTTGTATCTGCTGCGGAGACTAACTGCATACCCCAGCTAAAAGGATTTTGCTTTTTCTGCATCTCTTTTAAACCAGGTAAATAATTGTTTTGCCAACCTAGATCTTTGCGATTGATCTCTTTCCAATTTTTGTCGTCGATTTTTATTAGGAAGGGTGAATCTGACAGCTCGCGGGTAATTTTACGGTTTGCTTCGCTCACCGTTAAATTATTTATTTTCACTCCATTCACGACCGTGTTAGGAAGGAACCTTTGAGCATAATATGTACTGCGAATAGCGTATCCGCCAACTAAAACTACCAATAAACCTAATACAACAATCAAACCGATTCGCGTTCGGCCACGAGAATTTCTTCTTTCATTTCTTGTCATCGAAATAACTCCTCATTGCATTTCCTTTTATTTGGTCTTCATTAAACGATCGAAGCATTTCTATCAAAATAGTAGTCGATTTCAAAATGATATACCGAATATAAATATACCACAGAATCGTTTAAATACGAGTGATATGTTCTGAAATGTTAGCAAATATTAAAAAATCCGCAAAGAATATTCAAATTCTTTGCGGAGATGAAAAATCTATTTTCCTTCAGCTTCAAGATCAGCGAAAGCTTTGTCCATAACTTCTTTTAGTTCTTTTGCAGAAGCGTCCATACGATCTTTTTCAGCATCTGTTAACGGAATTTCAATGATGTTTTGGATACCTTTAGCATTGATAACAGCTGGTGCACCAATGTAAATGTCGTTTTGTCCGTATTGACCTTCTAAATATACAGATAATGGGAATACGGCACTTTCATCATTTAAAATAGCACGAGTAATACGAGCTAGGGCAACGGCGATACCATAGAAAGTTGCGCCTTTTTTCTCGATAATTTCATAAGCAGCGTCACGAACGCCGAAGAACAAGTTAACTAATGCTTCTTCATCAACTTCTGGATTGTCTTTTACCCATTCGTAGATTTGTAAGCCAGCAACGTTAGCATGTGACCATACAGGGAATTCTGAGTCACCATGTTCACCTAAGATATAAGCATGGACGTTGCGAGCATCAACGTCAACTAATTCAGCGATTGCTTGACGGAAGCGAGCTGTGTCCAATGAAGTACCTGAACCGATAACGCGTTCTTTAGGGAATCCAGAGAATTTCCAAGTAGAATAAGTTAAGATATCAACAGGGTTAGCTGCTACTAAGAAGATACCGTCGAACCCAGAGGCAACAACTTGCTCTACGATACTTTTGTTGATGCGCAAGTTTTTACCAACTAAGTCTAAACGAGTTTCACCTGGTTTTTGAGGAGCGCCTGCAGTGATGACAACTAAGTCAGCATCGTGACAGTCTTCGTAAGAAGCAGAATAAATTTTCTTAGGTGATGTAAAGGCTAATGCGTGTGATAAATCAATGGCATCTCCTTGTGTACGGTTGCTATCGATATCGATAATACCGATTTCTTGAGCGATATTTTGATTGACTAGAGCGAAGGCATAACTTGAACCTACTGCGCCGTCTCCGATTAACATTACTTTTTGATGGGTTTTACTAGCTGCTTTTGCAGTCATGTGTACCAATCCCTTCTTATATTTGTTTTTCCAGTGGAATGATAACACTAATTAATGAAACTTGTCACGTATTTTACTCATTAATAATACAGTTATTTTTGCTGTTTCAGAAGAAAACGCTTCATGTGTTAATGGCGTAGGAAGCTGATACTATAAACTTTTTTCAAAAATAACAGAAACTTATGAGAGACTTAAAGCGTTGAAAACGGTCACTACAGATGAGTTTGTGTTATACTGTATAAAGAAAAATTTGAACTGGGTAGTCATTTGACTATCCAGCATTTTGTCATGCAAATGAAAATCTAATAAATTTTAATATGAGAGAAATAGATATTTATAAAAAGAGGCGGAACAGTATGAAAATGATCGTAGGTTTGGGAAATCCAGGCAAGAAATACGAAAACACAAAGCACAATGTTGGATTTATGGTTGTAGATCAATTGGCAAAAGAACATGGAGCTGTTTTTAAGAAAAATACCTTCGAAGCAGAAGTGGCGGATTATTTTGTCAATGGAGAAAAGATTTTATTAGTCAAACCGCTCACCTTTATGAATGAATCAGGTCGTGCGGTTGGTCCGTTAATGACTTATTTTGGCATTTATTTAGAAGAGCTGGTGGTAATCGCGGATGATTTAGATATGGAGCTTGGAAAATTACGTTTGAGGCAAAAGGGCAGTGCAGGTGGACACAATGGGCTAAAAAGTATTATCTCTCACATCGGAACGCAAGAGTTTAATCGCATCAAGATCGGTATTGGTCGTCCAAACGGAAAGACGGTTGTGAATCACGTACTAAGTACTTTCGGAAAAGAAGAGATGCCTGTTATCGCAAATAGCGTGGCTCGAGCAACTGAAGCAGTGGATGATTATGTTTCAGGTAATGATTTCTTGCAAACAATGAATCGCTTTAATTAGAAAATTCATCGAGAATCATACGATTTTAGCAGGTTAGTAGGAACATGTAAGGAGTATAAAAATGAATTTGATTGAATTTGTTAATCAGCTGCCCTTGGTAAAAGAATGGCAGGCTAATTTAGATAAAAGAGCAAAACGTCAGTTAGTGATCGGTCTTTCTGGTTCGGCTAAAGCCTTGGTGATGGCTGCTGCACAGCAAGTAAGCAAAAAGCAAACAGTGATTGTCGTACCGAATCTTTACTATAGTAATCAATTAGCGGATGAACTGCGGAATATAGTGGAAGATGTCCATCTGTTTCCGGTTGATGAAGTGCTTTCGGCAGAAATGGCTTTTGCCTCACCAGAAGCACGAGCGGAACGTGTGTCCACTCTTCAAGCATTGTCTCAAGGTAAAAATGGGATTTATGTCGTACCCGTTGCGGCGTTGAGAAAATATTTACCAACTGTTGAAACATGGCAGGCGAATCAGCTTCATTGGAAAATAGGCAGCGAGGTTGATTTAGAAAATTTAGCTCAACGGTTAGTATTAATGGGCTATGAACGCCAGACAATGGTTGGAAAACCTGGTGAATTCAGTATGCGTGGAAGCATTGTTGATATTTATCCGTTGACGACGGAATATCCTGTGCGGGTAGAACTTTTTGATGTAGAAGTCGACTCGCTGCGCTATTTCGAACCAGAAACTCAACGATCTGTAGAAAACTTAAAGGATGTTTGGATTACTCCAACGACGGACTTAGTTTTTTCTGCCCAAGATTTGACCCAGGGTGCGCAAAATGTGAACCAGCTGTTGCAAAATCGCTTAGCAGTGACGAAAGAAAAAGAAGACTATAACTTTTTGAACGATTACTTTGGTCAGCTGATCTCCTCTTGGGAAGATGGAATACCAACAGAACAGGCGAAATATTATACAGATTTATTATATGAAGAAAAAGTTTCTTTGTTGGATCATTTCGCCAAGGATGCGCTGCTGTTTGTGGATGATTATCCACGTATGATGGAAACGCATCGTGAGATGGAACGAGAGGAAGCAGAGTGGCATACTCAAAAAATTGAAGAATTACGAGTTTTTTCTGAACAGACTTTTGGGATGAATGCCCATGAGCTAATCAAAAAATCTAAACTTGTGACAAGTTTCTTTTCGCTGTTTCAAAAGGGTATGGGGAATCTGCGTTTTGAAGCGATTCATAATTTTCAATACCGTTCTATGCAGCAGTTCTTCGGACAGATGCCACTATTAAAGACAGAGGTGGATCGTTGGCAGAAACAAGAACAAACCGTTCTATTTTTAGTCTCTGATCAAGAACGGCAAGAAAAATTAACGCAGGAATTTCATGATGTGGATATCAAGGCGGTTCAAACGACACCAGATAATTTACTGATAGGGAAAACCCAGATTGTCACTGGGACATTAACCAATGGGTTTGAAATGCCGCAAGATAAACTAGTCGTAGTGACCGAACGTGAAATATTTCAAAAGGTCACCAAAAAGCGCGCTCGTCGCCAGACGATCTCAAATGCTGAACGGTTGAAAAGTTACAATGAGTTAAAGCCTGGAGACTATGTTGTTCACGCAAATCATGGGATTGGTAAATATATTGGCATGGAAACGATCGAAATCGACGGGGTCCATCAAGATTATATGTCAATTTTGTACCAAAAAGATGATAAGCTATTCATTCCAGTCACACAGCTAAATTTGATTCAAAAATACGTTTCCTCTGAAGCGAAACCACCTAAGATCAATAAATTAGGTGGTAGTGAATGGACGAAAACTAAGAGCAAAGTTTCGAAAAAAATCGAAGATATAGCGGATGACTTAATCGAACTGTACGCTAAACGTGAAGCGGAACGCGGGTACGCATTCGGTCCAGATGATGAGTATCAAAAGGAATTTGAGGATGCTTTTCCATATAGTGAAACGGATGACCAGTTGCGAAGTGCAGCCGAAATTAAGCATGATATGGAAAGAGCTCGTCCCATGGATCGCTTATTGGTGGGGGATGTTGGATTTGGTAAAACAGAAGTAGCTTTACGAGCAGCCTTCAAAGCAATCAAAGAAAATAAACAAGTCGCTTTTCTTGTGCCGACGACAATTTTGGCTCAGCAGCATTATGACACGATGACTGAGCGTTTTGAAAACTTTCCTGTGAATGTGGCGATGCTGAGCCGTTTCCGAACCAAAAAACAGCAAAATGAAACGATCGAGCAAATTCGAACTGGACAGGTTGATATTGTTGTGGGAACCCATCGGCTTTTATCACAAGATTTGCAGTTCGCGGATTTAGGGTTACTAGTAATTGATGAAGAACAACGTTTTGGCGTGAAGCATAAAGAACGATTGAAACAATTGCGTTCTCAAGTAGATGTGTTGACGTTGACTGCGACACCGATTCCGCGAACGTTGCATATGTCGATGTTAGGCGTGCGGGATCTTTCAGTGATTGAAACCCCACCAGAAAATCGATATCCGATTCAAACGTATGTCATGGAGACGAATCCAGGAGCAATTCGAGAAGCCATCGAACGTGAAATGGCACGAGGCGGACAGGCCTTTTATCTATATAATCGAGTGGAGACTATCGAAAGAAAAGTAGAAGAGCTGCAGATGCTAGTACCAGATGCCAGAATTGGTTTTGCTCATGGACAAATGACAGAAGTTCAGTTGGAAAATACACTCATGGACTTTATTGATGGGCAATACGATATATTAGTTACCACGACGATTATTGAAACAGGTGTAGATATTCCGAATGTTAATACATTGTTTGTTGAAAACGCCGACTATATGGGGCTGTCTACCTTGTATCAATTGCGCGGTCGAGTCGGACGAAGCAATAGAATCGCTTATGCCTACTTCATGTATGAGCCGCAAAAAATCTTAAATGAAGTTAGCGAAAAACGTCTGCAGGCGATCAAAGATTTTACTGAGCTAGGCTCTGGTTTTAAAATAGCGATGCGAGATTTGTCTATTCGCGGAGCCGGTAATCTCTTAGGTGCACAGCAACATGGCTTCATCGACGCGGTCGGCTTTGATATGTATTCGCAAATGCTTTCTGAGGCAGTAGATCGTAAACAAGGAAAGAATACCCAAGTGGAACGAACCTCCGTAGAGATCAACTTAGGAATTGATGCGTACATTCCTGGAACTTATATCGAAGATGAGCGACAAAAGATTGAGATATACAAACGGATTCGTGAGTTAGAAAGTACAGAAATGCTGGATGAAGTGGAAGCTGATTTAGTGGATCGCTTTGGTGATTATCCTGATGAAGTAGCCAACCTGTTGAATATTGGGCAGATAAAAATGGACGGAGACCGTGCATTGGTTGAAAGTATTCAAAAACGGCAGCAGCAAATTATCATTACCTTAAGTAAGGTAGGAACGAAAGCTTATAAAGTCGAGCAGCTATTTGAAGCGTTAAGTGCAACAAAAATGAAAGCCACATTAGGTGTTGAAAAAGACAAAATGGTCATGAAGTTAGTGGTGGCGAAAACGATGGATGAAGCCGTTTGGTTACGAGAAGTTAGTTTGTTTGTTCGTGCATTACGTGAGCAAAAATACAAAGAATAGGCGGTGAAGGCATTGGCGAATAAAGAAATGCGAGTCATGATGCAAGGCGCCTTCGTCTTGACTGCTGCATCATTTATAGCGAAACTTTTAAGTGCCGTTTATCGAGTCCCTTATCAAAACTTCGCAGGTGATGAAGGATTTTATGTGTATCAGCAGGTTTATCCGATCTATGGTATTGCTATGACTCTAGCATTGTCAGGTCTGCCTCAATTTATCTCTAAATATGTGGCAGAACAAAAAGAGCCCCGAAAACAGCGCCAAGCGTTGGAGGAACTATTTCCTTTAATCAGCGGTTTTGGGCTCCTTCTATGGGCCGTGTGTTTTTTTTCCGCACAACCATTTGCAGATTGGATGGGGGATGGGAAATTGGCTCCCCTGATTCGTGTTGTTTCTTTTACCTTTGTAATCATGCCGTTTCTTTCGATTACACGTGGCGAGTTTCAAGGGAAATTATTGATGGTCCCCACTGCTGTTTCACAGGTGGTCGAACAGTTTATACGAGTAGCAGTCATTGTAATTGCTGCTTGGTCATTCAAACAGTTTGGCTGGACGGTCTATCGCACAGGAACGGTAGCAATGTCAGGCGCTTTAGTTGGCGGAATCGTTGCCGTGTTAGTACTGTGGTATTATCGACGAAAAATAATGGCAACAAGTATTGTGCGAAAGTTGCCAACCATAGGTGGAAAAACACTAGAACTCGGCAAGCGTTTGGTGCTTGAAGGCGGTTTGATGACGGTTTATAGCGGTTTATTGATTCTCTTTCAGCTGATTGATTCCTTCACTGTAAAAAAGGCGTTGGTTGATTTCGGATTAAGTGAACATGGAGCGAAGCTGGCCAAGGGTATTTACGATCGAGGACAACCGCTAGTACAATTAGGGTTGGTGGCGGCTTTGGCGCTCAGCTCAAGCTTTATACCATTATTGACAAGACATTTAGTCAATCGTGATCATGGAATGTTTGTTAAAACGAGTCAAATTTTTTTACGTTTAACGTGTGGAATCGCGGCGGCGGCTTCGATTGGTCTAGCAATGTTATTGCCATACGTAAACTATGCATTATTTAAGGACTATAAAGGAAACGGGACGCTAGTATTATTCGTGTTTTCAATCTTTTTGATGGCTATGGTGCAGGCGTATCAAAGCATCGCTCAAAGCCAAAATGAATACCGCAGTTCTTTGCAGGCTGCGGGTGTTGGGTTACTTCTAAAAATAGTAATTACTGGCGGGCTGACAAAACAATTTGGAACGATTGGTGCCAGCCTGTCTACGCTGTTAGGATTGATCGTGGCTTTGTTTATTCTGCATTTTTCATGTGATCGTGAGACAAGAGAATATGGGAGTCAACGTCACTTTATACGAAACCTTATGCTTTGTTTAGTAGGCATGGTATTCGTGTTATTATGTTATTATGGCGGTATCAGTGTTCTTTTTGGTATGGTTCAAAAAAGGAGTTTGGCACTGATTGTCGCAATTTTTGGAGTGTTGATTGGTGGCAGTGCTTTTTTGATTTTGGCGATTCAATTACGATTGTTAACTATTCGTGAGTGGCTGATGTTGCCATTCGGCAGTAAATTATTGAGAATAAATTGGAAAAGAGGGTAAGTTATGCGCTTAGATAAATTTTTGAAAATTTCACGGATCATTAAGCGTCGAACAGTGGCAAAAGAGGTCGCTGATAAAGGGCGGATACAAGTAAATGGAAAATTAGCAAAATCTTCAACAGATGTGAAAGTTGGCGATCAATTGCGAATTCAATTTGGGAACAAAGTCCTAGAGGTCGCGGTGGAAGAGCTGCATGAATCAACGAAAAAAGACGATGCAGCAAAAATGTATCGAATCATTAATGAGACTCGTGTGGAAAATAACGGGAATTAAGGATAATTCAAATAGACAATTATATCCTGAGTTGATATAATAGTAAAGAATTTCATGGTAAGGAGCGAGCAGGAATGAATGAAAACGACACGAAAAAAGTTGCTTCATTGGATACACCCTACGCAAAAGAGCAATATAGCAAGTTTCAAAAGCAACATCGTCAATTAATTTTCAAGCGTCGTCGTTTAGCAGCGTTATTCGCAATTGCAGCCTTTGTCGCTATTGTCATGGGAGTTCAGATATTTAACGAACAACGTCATTTAAGTGAACTGAAAGAGATCAAAGTTAAAACAGTCGCTGAGTCAGCGAAAGTTGATGATCGGGTAGATGGCTTGAAGCAAGATGTGAAATTGCTGAAAGACGATAACTATGTAGCGAAACTAGCTCGTAGTCGTTTCTATTATTCAAAGGATGGCGAATTGATTTTTGTTTTACCAGATTCGGCAAAAACATCTAGCAATGACAAAGAGTCCGCTGATGAAGTAATAAAGTCCGAAACTGCCAAATAAGTTTAGGAGCAGTTTTAAAATAAATTGGAAAAAAATTAGGAGGAACATTTTTTTTATGTCAATCGAAGTAGGAGCTAAGCTGCAAGGAAAAGTATCAGGGATCACCAATTTCGGTGCCTTTATCGACTTGGGAGAGGGTAAAACGGGCTTAGTCCATATCAGTGAAATATCTAATGGTTTTGTCAAAGACATTCATGATGTATTGACTGTCGGCGATGAAGTGACGGTTAAGGTTACTTCTGTGGGAGATGACGGAAAAGTCGGTCTTTCAATTCGAAAAGCTCAAGATCAACCACAACCAGAAAAGAAACCTTTCAAACGTGAGTTCCGTGATAACAATCGTCCGAAACCATCAGCTAAAGGCAAACCCCAAAATAGCGGCAAACAAGACTTCGATTCATTGATGAGTTCCTTTTTAAAGGATAGCGATGATCGCTTGTCATCGATTAAACGCAACACCGAAGGAAAACGCGGAGGCCGTGGCGGCCGTCGTAGTTAGATCAGAGAGGCTGAAATTCATTTAGGATTTCAGTCTTTTTTATTGTATAGTGTTTGCTTAAACTGAAAGTGAACAATAACTAGAATGAGGAGTTTAATATGGAGCAAGAATTTCTTCGTGCAAACCCTGAACTTAAGACCGACCAGAAAGTTCTGTTGGCTGTTTCAACTGGGGTTGACTCGATGGTGCTTTTGCATCTGGTCGAAAAATTGAATGTAACTATTGGTGTTATACATATAGATCATCAGCTGCGGCCAGAGTCGAAGATAGAGGCAGAATTCCTACAGTCTTATTGCAAGAGTCATCATTTGCCATTGTATACAAAGGTTTGGGAGCAGCCCGCGGAAAAAAATGTCGAGGCTGAAGCGAGGAAGGTTCGATATAATTTTTTTGAAGCAGTCATGAAACAAGAGAAGTATGACCTGCTATTAACGGCTCATCATGGTGATGATCAATTAGAAACCTTACTGATGCGCTTGACCCGTGGTGGATCTTTTACCGGACACAGCGGAATTGTCCGGAAGCAAAGTTTTGGCACAGGGGTTTTGCTGCGACCATTACTTGACTTTTCGAAGGAAGAAATCTATTCATATGCTGAAAAAGAGCAAGTGATTTATTTTGAAGATGCGACAAATCAGTCCTTGGACTATTTTCGAAACCGTATCCGAAACAACGTTATTCCGGAATTAAAAAAAGAAAACCCGAAAATTCTGTTACATGCGCAACAGTTTCATCAGCAACTGATTTGGGCCGGTCAGCTGATTGAAGAAGCGCTAAAAGAAAATTTAAGAAATATTGAATTTGACGGTCAACGCGGATCGTTTTCGTATGATGATATGCCATCTGAAACTAATGCTCGTTATTATTTTCTCTCGGCATTCTTCCAGAAAATGGAGGAACAAACTCAAATCATTGTCTCGCAACGCCAATTGTTTTCACTACTAGACCAAATGGGGCATCCGGTTAGTCAGTGGTCGATTGATATTGGAGAAGGTTGGCGATTTGTGCGTCGGTATCAACGATTTTACTTTGAGAAAAGCCCAGCGATCAATGACGAAATGTTTAGTTTAGATGAAAACGAACAGTTCGATCTTCCAGACAGTGGGAGGATTATCTTGAGGAAAAGCGAAAATGAGCCTAGAAATGATGCATACCAAGTGCCATTGCCATTAACAGTCAAGCTGCCTTTAAGAATTCGTCATCGACGAGCAGGGGACCGAATTCAGTTGACAGAAAGTCTTTCTAAACGAGTGAATCGTTATTTTATTGATAAAAAAATCCCGACGGATGAGAGGGATCGCGCATGGGTGGTGGAGGACGCTGCAGGAGAAATCGTAGCGCTTTTGCCTTTTGTTAATTCCTATTTGAGTATTACAACTGAAACTGATAGAATACACTACATACTTGACTATACGCCTCAAGTAGCGAAATGAAAGGAGTTTCTACATGCTAGCAAAAGATATTGAAAAAGTATTGATTACTAGAGAAGATATTCAAAAGCGCTGTGTGGAATTAGGCGCACAATTAACTACAGATTATACCGATAAAAATCCTTTGGTGGTTGGTATTTTAAAAGGAGCCGTTCCATTTATGGCTGACATTGTTCGTGAGATTGATGCACATTTAGAATTGGATTTCATGGATGTCTCAAGCTATGGCAATCAAACGGTCTCTTCAGGAGAAGTAAAAATCATCAAGGACTTAGATACGAACGTTGAAGGTCGTGACCTATTAATCGTAGAAGATATCATTGATAGTGGTCGTACTTTAGGATATTTAGTTGATTTATTTAAATACCGGAAGGCAAAATCAGTGAAAATCGTCACATTGTTAGATAAACCAGAGGGCCGCGTAGTGGATATTCATGCTGACTATGTTGGTTTTGATGTACCGAATGAGTTCGTAGTTGGCTACGGATTAGACTATGCAGAGGCGTATCGCAACCTGCCATACGTAGGTGTATTGAAGCCGGAAATTTATCAATCAAATTAGTGACCGAAAAAATCACAGTATGATATACTTAAAAGGTCAAAATTGATAAAACTTTTTTAACAAGCTAATAAGCTAACAAGTGCGAGGAGGACGCAGATGAACAAAAACAATAAGGGAGTAAAAAATGCTCTCTATTATATTCTCGTCATCTTGGCTATGGTCATGGTTGTTTATTTCCTTTTTGGAGATAACAAATCAGCTTCGCCAGATATCGAGTATTCAACGTTTACTGAACAGATGCAAGAAGGCAAAATTAAGAATCTTAAGATCCAGCCTGCTGGTGGTGTGTATAAAATCACTGGTGAGTACAAAGAGAAGCAAGAAGTTGCTAACTCTGGCGGACTAAGTATCATTGGTTCAACAGATTCTAAAACAACACATTTTTCAACCATTGTTTTGCCAAATGATTCGACTTTAAGTCAAGTCAATGATTTAGCAAAAGAAAACAAAGTCAAAACTGAGATTCAAGAAGAGTCAAGCAGCGGCATGTGGGTTACGCTATTAGTAAGCTTCTTACCGATCTTGATTATGATTTTCTTCTTCTACATGATGCTTGGACAACAAGGCGGTGGCGGCGGCGGTAATGGCCGTGTCATGAACTTTGGTAAATCCAAAGCTAAAGAGGCTGACAAAAAAGCGAACCGTGTACGTTTCTCTGATGTAGCCGGGGCAGAAGAAGAAAAACAAGAACTTGTTGAAGTCGTGGAATTCTTAAAAGACCCACGTCGTTTCGTAGAATTAGGTGCTCGTATTCCAGCGGGTGTCTTACTAGAAGGACCTCCGGGGACTGGTAAAACGTTACTTGCTAAAGCGGTAGCGGGTGAAGCCGGTGTTCCATTCTATTCGATTTCTGGTTCGGATTTCGTTGAAATGTTCGTTGGGGTCGGGGCTTCTCGTGTTCGTGATTTATTCGAAACAGCTAAGAAAAATGCACCAGCGATTATCTTTATCGATGAAATTGATGCAGTTGGTCGTCAACGTGGTGCTGGTATGGGAGGCGGTCACGATGAACGTGAACAAACCCTCAACCAATTGCTCGTTGAAATGGATGGATTTGATGGCAACGAAGGCGTTATTGTTATCGCTGCAACAAACCGTTCTGATGTTTTAGACCCAGCGTTATTACGTCCAGGTCGTTTTGACCGTCAAATTTTGGTTGGTCGTCCAGACGTTAAAGGTCGTGAAGCAATCTTACGCGTCCACTCTCGTAATAAACCGTTGGCAGACGACGTTGATTTGAAGGTTGTTGCGCAACAAACACCAGGCTTTGCTGGTGCGGATTTAGAAAATGTCTTGAATGAGGCGGCCTTAGTAGCTGCTCGTCGTAATAAGAAGAAAATTGATGCTTCAGACGTGGATGAAGCAGAAGATCGCGTTATTGCGGGACCTGCTAAGAAAGATCGTGTTATTAGTAAACATGAACGTGAAATGGTTGCTTACCATGAAGCGGGTCATACAATCATCGGGATGGTATTGAACCGTGCCCGTGTTGTCCATAAGGTAACGATTATCCCTCGTGGACGTGCTGGCGGTTATATGATTGCCTTGCCAAAAGAAGATCAAATGTTAATGTCTAAAGATGATATGTTTGAACAAATTGTTGGGTTATTAGGTGGTCGTACTGCTGAAGAAATCGTCTTTAATGCTCAAACAACAGGTGCTTCAAATGACTTCGAACAAGCGACAGCGTTAGCTCGCAGCATGGTAACTGAATACGGAATGAGTGACAAGCTTGGACCAGTTCAGTATGAAGGAAACCATCAAGTTTTTGTTGGTCGTGATTACGGACAAACAAAAGCTTACTCTGAACAAGTTGCCTTTGAGATTGATGAAGAAGTTCGCAGCATCTTAATGCAAGCTCATGAAAAAGCACGTGAGATTATTGAAACACATCGTGAACAGCATAAATTAATTGCTGAAAAATTATTAGAGTTTGAAACATTAGATGCGAAAGCAATCAAGTCATTGTTTGAAACAGGTAAAATGCCTGAAGGAAAAGACAGTCTTTATCCAAGTGAAAAAGCTCAAGCACAAACTTTTGAAGAAGCTAAACGCGCTTTGGAAGAAAAGGATGCGGAGAAACAAGCAGAGGATAAAGCACCTGAACATAAAGAGTCCGATGACGAAATTACACCAGACGATACAAACGATAATCAAGAATAAGGTGAAAACGGCATGTCCTCAGTGATGTGCCGTTTCTTTTTTATTAAGGAGGAAGAAGAATGCAAGGGAAGATTCTTATTGCTACAGTGAAAGATTTATCCGAATTGCAAACAATCAGTATCGAAACTTTTCGAGATACTTTCGCTACAGAAAATGATCCTACTGATTTACAAAAGTATTTGCTTGAAGCATACAATTTAAAAAAACTAGAAAAAGAAATGCTAAATTCTGATTCACGTTTCTTCTTTATCTATCTGAATAAATCTTTGGCTGGTTATATGAAAGTAAATACTGGAAAAGCACAAACAGAGATGTCAGATAGAAATGGATTGGAAGTTGAACGAATCTACATTCGAAAAAAATTCAAGCGGCAAGGGTTAGGTCGTCAATTATTAGAGTATGCGTTTGAACTTGCTTCCCAAGAAAAACGTGAGAATATTTGGTTGGGGGTGTGGGAAAAGAATCAGAACGCTTTGCAATTTTATCAAACATTCGGTTTTAAGAAAGTCGGCGCTCATCCTTTCAATGTTGGAAAGGATAAACAAACTGATCTAATCATGCTAAAGGAACTCTTATAATTTGCATAATCATTAGGAGCGCATACAATGAGGGCGAGAGGTGAGCGAAATGATGGAGAGCCAAAAAGCTGAGGAAATGATGGATCAAATCAGTCAAGCTTATGGGGATAAGGAAATCCAAGAACTTCCGGAAGTCCAGAAGTTTTTACTAGAAAATGCACAATTACTGGAAAAAACAGAAGCCTGTGGGCTGGTAGCAACTAAAATTTGTAAAGAGATTGCGCTTTATGCCTTTTCTCATCAATGTAGCTTTCCTAAGGCGTTAGGCGAATTGCATAGTCAATTGAAGCATGAAGCAATGAAATACGACGCTACAGCAATGGCGGCAATTTTATTACCCGTTTGGTTTTAGTGGGCAGGAAAGATAATCCCTGCTCATTTTTTTATGCTTATATGAATAAGTTATTAAGGTTTTCTATCAAGCATATATAGAGAAGTTGAAAAATATTGAAACACCTAGTATGATGCAATCACGAGTAAATTAGGAATGAGGAACAAATCGATGAGTGACTATTTAGTAAAAGCATTAGCATATGAAGGCTTTGTTCGGGCGTATGCAGTGAACGCAACAGAAACAATTGCTGAAGCGCAGCAACGTCATGATACATGGAATACATCTTCAGCAGCATTAGGACGTACAATGATCGGAGCTTTGATGTTAGGTGCCACATTAAAAGGCGAAGATAAAATGACTGTTAAAGTTGAAGGAAATGGACCTGCTGGAGCTATCGTTGTCGATAGCAATGGTAAAGGCGAAGTAAAGGGGTATATCAAGAATCCTCATATTAGCTTACCGCTAAATGAGATTGGGAAAATTGACGTAAGAGGTGCGGTAGGCACTGAGGGGATGTTTACTGTTATTAAAGATCTGGGTTTAAAAGAACCCTTCTCAGGACAGACTCCGATTGTATCTGGTGAAATTGGCGAAGATTTTACTTATTATCTGGCTGTATCCGAACAGATTCCATCGGCTGTTGGTGTCTCAGTATTGGTTGATACGGATGACTCTATAAAAACTGCTGGCGGGTTTATGATTCAGATTATGCCTGGAGCAAGCGAAGAAATAATTGATAAAATTGAGGAGCGTCTGAAGGAAACTGCCCGTATCTCATCACTTTTAGATGAAGGACAAACACCAGAAGAAATTCTGCAAACGTTGCTAGCAACAGATGATGTTGAATTCTTAGAAAATATGCCTGTTCAATTTAAATGTGACTGTTCTAAAGAAAAATTTGCATCAGCAATCATTACATTAGGTGCAGAGCAAATCCAAGAGCTGATTGATCAAGATCACGGTGCGGAAGCTGTGTGTGCATTTTGTAATAATAAATATGACTATAGTGAAGCAGATCTTTATGAATTGAAGCAAGAAATTTTGGGGGAATAATAGTGAAGCCGTTAAATGGTACGTGGAAAATCGGAAATGTTGAAGTGCCGAATCGGATTGTTGTTGCTCCAATGGCAGGAATTACAAATGCTGCTTTTCGTGTGACGGTAAAAGAATTCGGTGCAGGATTAGTTGTCTGTGAAATGATCAGTGACCAAGGAATCCATTTTAGAAATAAAAAAACGTTAGAGATGCTATACATCGATGAACGGGAGCATCCCTTAAGTGTTCAAATTTTTGGAGGAAATAAAGATTCGCTAGTAGAGGCGGCTCAGTTTGTCCAAGAAAATACGGAAGCAGATATCATAGATATCAATATGGGGTGTCCAGTAAATAAAGTGATCAAGGCAGAAGCTGGAGCAAAATGGCTGTTAGATCCTAATAAGGTGTATGAAATGGTTGACGCGGTTTCTTCTGCTGTAGACATTCCTGTGACAGTGAAAATGCGAATTGGCTGGGACCAGGATCATATCTTTGCTGTTGAAAATGCATTAGCTGCTCAAAGCGCGGGGGCCTCTGCAATTGCAATGCATGGTCGTACGCGTGTACAAATGTATGAGGGTCAAGCAGATTGGGACATTTTAAAGCTGGTTGCCAATCAATTAACCATTCCATTTATGGGAAATGGTGACGTACGAACCCCAGAAGATGCGAAACGGATGATTGAAGAAGTTGGAGTTGATGCGGTAATGATCGGTCGAGCCGCACTAGGAAATCCTTGGATGATTCATCAAACACAACATTATCTTGAGACAGGGGAATTGATTCCTGAACCTAGTGCAAGAGAAAAGATCGAGACAGCAAAACTTCATTTAGAACGATTAATTAATCTTAAAGGTGAAAAAATTGCCTGCCGTGAATTTCGTCAGCATGCAAGCTATTATTTGAAGGGAATTTCACGTTCAGCAAAAGTTAAAGTAGCAATCAATCAAACGGAAGATAAGCAAGTAATCGTTGATCTATTGGATAGTCTTGTAGAAAAGACCGAAGCAAGAGCGATAATTAGCTAAAAATCAAGCCGAATGAGGAATTCGGCTTGATTTTTTAGCTATTCATTGGCATTATAAGTAAGAGTAATTACATACTGAGGAGGAACATTCGTGACTGAGGAACAAACAAATTTGACAGAAATGAACGATCAAATGCGTGTTCGCCGCGAAAAAATGGAAAATCTTCGTGAAGAAGGAATTGATCCATTTGGCGCACGGTTTGAACGTACAACAAACTCAAAAGAATTGCATGAGACATACGATGGAAACACTAAAGAAGAGCTGCTGGAAATGGGATTAACCGCAAGTGTAGCTGGGCGGATGATGACTAAACGTGGAAAAGGAAAAGTCGGATTTGCTCATTTACAAGATCGTGAAGGCCAAATTCAAATCTATGTTCGTAAAGACGAAGTTGGTGAAGAACCTTACGCAATCTTCAAAAAGGGCGATCTAGGTGATTTCTTTGGTGTGACTGGTGAAATCATGAAGACGGATACGGGTGAAGTGTCTATTAAAGCAAAAGAAATCACGCTGCTTTCAAAAGCATTACGTCCGTTACCAGAAAAATATCATGGCTTAACAAATGTTGAACAACGCTATCGTCAACGTTATTTAGATTTAATTAGTAATCGTGAAAGCTTTGACCGTTTTACCAAACGTAGTCAAATTATTAGCCAAATTCGCCGTTACTTAGATGGATTGGGTTATATAGAAGTAGAAACACCTGTTTTGCATAATGAAGCGGGTGGTGCAACTGCACGTCCATTTATTACTCATCATAATGCACTAGACATGGATCTTTATTTGCGAATTGCACTAGAATTACATTTAAAACGTCTAATTGTCGGTGGAATGGAAAAAGTTTATGAAATCGGCCGTGTATTCCGTAACGAAGGAATTGATACTACTCATAACCCAGAATTTACTATGATGGAAGTATATACTGCATATCAAGATTACTTGGATGTAATGAATCTAACTGAAGGAATCATTCGAGATGTGGCGCAAAATGTACTTGGTGAAACCACGTTGACTTTTGACGGAAAAGAGATTGATTTGGGCTCTGAGTTCAGACGTGTTCATATGGTAGATGCAATCAAAGAACAAACAGGAGTAGATTTCTGGCCAGAAATGACGATTGAGGAGGCACGTTCGTTAGCGAAAGAACACCACGTTGAGATAAAAGATACGATGGAAATCGGTCATATCATCAATGAGTTCTTTGAAACTTTTGTGGAGGAAACACTTGAACAGCCAACATTTGTTTATGGTCATCCTGTAGAAGTATCACCGCTGGCGAAAAAGAATGCTGAAGATGGGCGTTTTACAGATCGTTTTGAGCTGTTTATCGTGGGTCGTGAATTTGCAAATGCCTTTACAGAATTAAATGACCCTATTGATCAAAGAGAACGTTTTGAAGCACAAGAAAAAGAACGTGAGCAAGGAAATGATGAAGCTCATGGTGTAGACGAAGATTTCTTGGAGGCTTTAGAATATGGAATGCCTCCAACAGGCGGCTTAGGAATAGGAATTGATCGTTTAGTTATGCTATTAACAGATGTTCAATCTATTCGAGATGTTTTACTATTTCCAACGATGCGTTAAAGAAACTTTTTAAGACGTTCAGTATAGCTGGACGTCTTTTTTTAAACTGTTCAAATGAATTATTAGAAAATGATGTCATCTTATCAGCCATAAAAACGATTAAATATTTTGTGAAAAGGTAATTTTCAATCAGCTTTCATGTTATTTGCGAACATTTACACCAACAGTAAAGAACATTGGTCAGCAATAAAAAAAACTTCAAAAAAGTCGCTATTTTTGATTGACCAGATAAGATTATGTTGGTATATTATTTTATGTTCCAAAGCGAGCGTGTGTCGCTCAAAAAAAATTAAAAATTGTTATTGACAGATGACTGACTTTCAGTTATTCTATCAAAGTCGCATAAAGCGATGACGACAACTTCTTCAAAAAAAAACTTCAAAAAAGTTGTTGACATTAAAACAGCAATCTGTTATGATTTAAAAGTTGCTGAAACAAAGCGACAAACAATGTAGACCTTTGAAAACTGAACGAATAAAACAAACCAAATGTGTAGGGCGTTTCTATTAAATAGAAACAAACAACATAGCAAGCAATATGCTAGCAAGTCAATTTTTACAATTGAGCTGATCAGTCGCAAGACTGTTTCAAACACTTTTTATGAGAGTTTGATCCTGGCTCAGGACGAACGCTGGCGGCGTGCCTAATACATGCAAGTCGAACGCCTTTTCTTTCACCGGAGCTTGCTCCACCGAAAGAAAAGGAGTGGCGAACGGGTGAGTAACACGTGGGTAACCTGCCCATCAGAAGGGGATAACACTTGGAAACAGGTGCTAATACCGTATAACAATAGAAACCGCATGGTTTCTATTTGAAAGGCGCTTTTGCGTCACTGATGGATGGACCCGCGGTGCATTAGCTAGTTGGTGAGGTAACGGCTCACCAAGGCAACGATGCATAGCCGACCTGAGAGGGTGATCGGCCACATTGGGACTGAGACACGGCCCAAACTCCTACGGGAGGCAGCAGTAGGGAATCTTCGGCAATGGACGAAAGTCTGACCGAGCAACGCCGCGTGAGTGAAGAAGGTTTTCGGATCGTAAAACTCTGTTGTTAGAGAAGAACAAGGATGAGAGTAGAATGTTCATCCCTTGACGGTATCTAACCAGAAAGCCACGGCTAACTACGTGCCAGCAGCCGCGGTAATACGTAGGTGGCAAGCGTTGTCCGGATTTATTGGGCGTAAAGCGAGCGCAGGCGGTTTCTTAAGTCTGATGTGAAAGCCCCCGGCTCAACCGGGGAGGGTCATTGGAAACTGGGAAACTTGAGTGCAGAAGAGGAGAGTGGAATTCCATGTGTAGCGGTGAAATGCGTAGATATATGGAGGAACACCAGTGGCGAAGGCGGCTCTCTGGTCTGTAACTGACGCTGAGGCTCGAAAGCGTGGGGAGCAAACAGGATTAGATACCCTGGTAGTCCACGCCGTAAACGATGAGTGCTAAGTGTTGGAGGGTTTCCGCCCTTCAGTGCTGCAGCTAACGCATTAAGCACTCCGCCTGGGGAGTACGACCGCAAGGTTGAAACTCAAAGGAATTGACGGGGGCCCGCACAAGCGGTGGAGCATGTGGTTTAATTCGAAGCAACGCGAAGAACCTTACCAGGTCTTGACATCCTTTGACCACTCTAGAGATAGAGCTTCCCCTTCGGGGGCAAAGTGACAGGTGGTGCATGGTTGTCGTCAGCTCGTGTCGTGAGATGTTGGGTTAAGTCCCGCAACGAGCGCAACCCTTATTGTTAGTTGCCATCATTTAGTTGGGCACTCTAGCGAGACTGCCGGTGACAAACCGGAGGAAGGTGGGGATGACGTCAAATCATCATGCCCCTTATGACCTGGGCTACACACGTGCTACAATGGGAAGTACAACGAGTCGCGAAGTCGCGAGGCTAAGCTAATCTCTTAAAGCTTCTCTCAGTTCGGATTGTAGGCTGCAACTCGCCTACATGAAGCCGGAATCGCTAGTAATCGCGGATCAGCACGCCGCGGTGAATACGTTCCCGGGCCTTGTACACACCGCCCGTCACACCACGAGAGTTTGTAACACCCGAAGTCGGTGAGGTAACCTTTTGGAGCCAGCCGCCTAAGGTGGGATAGATGATTGGGGTGAAGTCGTAACAAGGTAGCCGTATCGGAAGGTGCGGCTGGATCACCTCCTT
>NZ_CP072888.1:1787500-2662500 GCF_019175485.1 Enterococcus raffinosus | reverse complement strand
CTGCTCCCGCAATTAAAAACTAAAAAATACGGTTCCGTGGTGTAGGGGTTAACATGCCTGCCTGTCACGCAGGAGATCGCGGGTTCAAATCCCGTCGGGACCGCTTCTGGCTCGGTAGCTCAGTTGGTAGAGCAATGGATTGAAGCTCCATGTGTCGGCAGTTCGATTCTGTCCCGCGCCATCAGATTTGCGGGTGTAGTTTAGTGGTAAAACCACAGCCTTCCAAGCTGTTGTCGCGAGTTCGATTCTCGTCACCCGCTTTAGTTTTTATGAAGGGCCTATAGCTCAGCTGGTTAGAGCGCACGCCTGATAAGCGTGAGGTCGATGGTTCGAGTCCATTTAGGCCCATTAAAAAATCTTTTTGGTTTTTTGGGGAAGTACTCAAGTGGCTGAAGAGGCGCCCCTGCTAAGGGTGTAGGTCGGGAAACCGGCGCGAGGGTTCAAATCCCTCCTTCTCCGTTTTTTTATTATTATGGCCCGTTGGTCAAGCGGTTAAGACACCGCCCTTTCACGGCGGTAACACGGGTTCGAGTCCCGTACGGGTCATCCTGAGACGTTCTTGGACGTCTCTTTTTTTTATGTCGAAAATGATTTTTCATAAGTTTTCAGATTTATTGATGGTTTTATTAGTGACAGCTGCTATTTTTCTGTTATAATCGAGTCGTTGCAAGTTCCCGATAGGCTCTGGAAAGGCCCAGAGATTCCTTGTAACCGAATAAAAATTAGGGGGAATATTTATAATGGAAGAACGTCGTTTATTTACATCTGAATCAGTTTCAGAAGGACATCCGGATAAGGTTGCTGACCAAATCAGTGACGCTATTTTGGATGCTATTTTGGAAAAGGATCCGAAAGCCAGAGTTGCATGTGAGACTTCAGTGACGACTGGGCTTGTTTTAGTTTTTGGAGAAATTTCTACTACGGCTTATGTAGATATCCAAAAGGTTGTTCGTGAAACAATTAAACGCATTGGCTATACTGAATCAAGATTTGGGTTTGATGGAGACAATGTAGCTGTATTAGTAGCAATTGATGAACAATCACCTGATATCGCTCAGGGCGTGGATGATGCATTGGAGACTCGTGGGAAAGAAGAATTATTAGATGACATCGGTGCTGGAGACCAAGGTTTGATGTTTGGTTTTGCAGTGAACGAGACACCTGAGTTAATGCCATTGCCTATTTCATTGAGTCATCACTTAGTAAAACGTTTGGCAGATTTGCGTAAATCTGGTGAAGTGGCTTATTTTGGTCCAGATGCGAAATCGCAAGTAACAGTAGAATATGATGAAAATGGGAAACCATTGCGTGTGGATACCGTTGTCATTAGTACACAGCACAATGATGCGGTTGATAATGAAACGATCCAAAAAGACGTAATGGAAAAAGTGATCAAACACGAAATCCCTACTGAATTATTAGATGAGAAAACAAAATATTTTATTAATCCAACAGGACGCTTTGTAATCGGCGGTCCACAAGGAGATGCCGGTTTGACTGGACGTAAAATCATCGTTGATACTTATGGTGGTTATTCACGTCATGGCGGGGGTGCTTTTTCTGGTAAGGACGCAACAAAAGTTGACCGCTCAGCTTCGTACGCTGCACGTTATATTGCCAAAAATATTGTTGCTGCCGGCTTAGCTGAAAAAGTAGAAGTGCAGCTTGCTTACGCGATTGGTGTGGCTCAACCGGTGTCTATTTCAGTAAATACCTTTGGAACGGCAAAAGTTTCTGAAGAAGCATTGATCGGTGCAATTCGAGAAAACTTTGATCTACGCCCAGCTGGAATTATTGAGATGCTTGATCTTCTACGTCCAATTTACAGCGATACGGCAGCGTATGGTCATTTTGGTCGTACGGATGTCGATCTGCCTTGGGAACATCTAGATAAAGTAGATGCATTGAAAAAAAGTTTGAATTTAGTATAAATCGTACAGACATAAATTATTTATGGAGTTCACGAGGCGGTTTCTATTGGTCATGTCGTTGATCAATGGGACCGTCTCTTTTTATTTAGTTATTGAGTAGGAATATGGAGGGTAAGATGAAGAGAAAAACAAATGTAAAGGTTGTAACAGCTGGGATTTTCATCGCGACATTTATGTCAGCGATTGAAGGGACGATCGTAACGACAGCGATGCCGACGATTGTAGGAAGTTTGCATGGTATTGAAATCATGAATTGGGTCTTTTCGATTTATTTATTAACCAATGCTATGATAACACCGATTTACGGGAAATTAGCGGATAAGATTGGAAGAAAACCGATTTTTATTATAGGTATATTGTTATTTGTATTAGGATCTGCGTTGTGTGGAATGTCGAATGAGATGCTGACGCTGATCATTGCTCGGGGAATTCAAGGAATCGGTGCTGGCGCAATTATGCCGGTATCCTTAACAATTATTGCGGATCTATATGATATTGAAAAGCGAGCAAAAGTACTAGGGCTGACGAGTGCGGCTTGGGGTGTTGCGAGTGTATTTGGTCCTCTTGCAGGTGGACTCATCGTGGATACGATTGGTTGGCACTGGATATTTTTTATTAATGTACCGATCGGATTAGGATTGATTGCTCTCTTGCAATATTTCTTTGTAGAAGAAAAGAAGACACATGAAGCGAAAAAGATGGATATCTTTGGTAGTCTATTCTTAATGTTAACCTTAGTTAGTCTTTTGTTAGGATTCCAGCTTTTGGGAGATGAAGGGATAACTGTTATGGTATTAGCTTTGTTTATCGTGAGTCTGCTTTCATTAGGGTTATTTATTCGTACCGAAAAACGGGCCGAAGATCCGGTGATCAATTTAGAATTGTTTCGGAATCGAACGTTTGCCAGTGTAAATATTGTAGCTGCTTTAATCAGTGGCTTTTTGATGGGGCTGGATGTCTATATACCAATGTGGATGCAGGGAGTTCTAGGAAAACCGGCTGGAATCGGAGGACTAGTATTGGCTCCCATGTCGATTGTCTGGATGTACGGGTCCTTTTTATCTGGTCAATTATTGCGTAAGTATCCGGCAAAATGGATTATCGTCAGCGGTTTGATGATTATTTTAGCTGGTGGAGGCACTCTTTTAGCGTTGCCGCAGCAGAGTCCCTTTTGGCTGTTCTTCATCATTATGGGGGTCTTAGGAATCGGATACGGCCTGTCTGTTACTACGACGACCGTGGAGGCACAAGCCAGTGTTCCTAAAGAAGAAATTGGTGTAGCCACTTCATTTAATACCTTGTCTCGTACGATCGGTCAGACTGTGATGGTTTCACTTTTTGGCATCATTTTGAATATCGCAAACGGACGACAACTGACGAGGGCAGGAATTGCGGATTTGGATGTGATGAATCGATTAATTAATCCTCACACAGCATTACAGATTGAAGAAAGTTTACGAATAGAATTACGAAAAATTCTGTTTGATAGTTTACATTGGATCTATTTTGCTGGTTTGTTGTTGATCATAGCGGCTTTGATTTTTAGTTTTATGGTTGGCAAACAAAGCAAAAGTGTTAAACTAAACGAAGAATAGAAGAAGTGGAGGATTGAACTGAATGGCTTTTTTACAGGCAAATGTGTATTCGAACGTTTTGCAAATGGAAGTGGCGATGAATGTGATCTTGCCGCAAACCACTCATAAAAAAATTGGAACTGAAACAGCAGGAGTAACGGAAGATGTGCCTGTATTGTATCTTTTGCATGGAATGGGTGGAAATCATAGTGTGTGGGAACGACGCACCTCTATTGAACGATATGTGGCTGACTATAAGATGGCCGTGGTCATGCCTTCGACAGATTTAGGTTTTTATACAGATACGACTTATGATATGAATTATTGGACCTTTGTTTCCGAAGAGCTGCCAACCATCGTCCATGAATTATTTCCTCAGATTACACATAAGCGAGAAAAAACCTTTGCGGCAGGCTTATCAATGGGTGGCTATGGCGCGTTGAAGCTTGGCCTATCAAAACCAGAGAATTTTGCCGCGGTAGCTTCTTTATCAGGTGCCGTGGTTTTGGCTGATGTGGAAAGTTTACTACTGGTGAGAAATGAAGCCTACTGGCAAGGAATCTTTGGTCCATTAGATCAAATTCAGGGTTCTGTGAATGATCCGGTTCGTTTATTGAATGAATTAGTAGATAGTGGAACATCAGCACCGCGCTTTTTCTTGGCTTGTGGAACAGAAGATGATTTGTATCCAGCTAGTCAATACATGGCACATAAAATGAAGCAAAAAAATCTTGATGTGACCTTTGAAGAGGGACCTGGAAAACATGATTGGGTATTTTGGGATGCTTGGATCAAACGTGTTTTGGAATGGTTCAACGAAAAGAGCGACTGATTTCTTGTCAGTCGCTCTTTTTTTCTACACACAATAAGATGGGAGGATTATTTTTTTGATTAATAAATTGATAGTTCAGAACACTGAATTTTTCTTGCGGCAGGGCTTGGCAAAAATGCAGCACCTCATTTTTTTCAGCTTCACCGCCCTCATGACCATAATAAATGACGACAATCACTCGCCCACCTATGGTCAATCGTTTCAAAATCGCTGACATGGCCTGTTTAGTGGTCTCAGGCAGAGTAATGATGTGCTTGTCACTTTTTGGTAAGTAGCCAAGATTAAAAATGGCTGCTTGAATTGGTTGATCCACCGCGATTTTTTCTTCAATCGTTTCATGGCCTGCAAGAAAAAGTGTCGCACGATCTGTATAGTCCGCTAATTTTTCACGGGTATTTTGGAGTGCTTGCTTTTGAATATCAAAGGCATAAACATGTCCGGTTGATCCAACTAGTTCAGCTAAAAAAAGTGTATCGTTCCCGTTTCCCATTGTGGCATCAATAACATAATCGCCTTCTGAAATTATTTCCTTTAGCAATTGGTGACTATAACGCAGAGCCGTTAGCAACATGAATAAAGTCCTTTCTTAGAGCAAATTTTCCCTGATAAGAGTCGCGGCGAATCAATTCTTGATCAATCGCATTTAACACTTCCCATTTTTTTAAGCTCCACATAGGTCCAATCAATGAGTCCCAGGGAGCATCACCTGTCAAACGATGAATGATAATGTCTTGCGGAATCATTTCTAATTGGTCACAGATGACAGACACATAGTCGTCCTTACTCATTAATTGCAATCGACCTTCGGCATAATCTCTTAGCATTTTTGTATTACGCATTAAGTGTAGTAAATGCAGCTTTATTCCTTGAATGTCAGAGTCTAAAATTGTACGGCGAACATTTTCCCGCATCATGTCTAATGATTCGCCAGGTAGACCGTTGATTAAATGGGTGCAGACATTGATGTTGTGTTTCCGCAGACGTGCTACGGCGTCAACATAGGTTGGATAATCATGGGCACGATTGATTTTTTCGCTGGTAGATTCATAAGTGGTTTGTAACCCTAGCTCTACCCATAGATAAAGACGTTGATTAAGTTCAGCTAAATAATCAACGACCTCTGGCGGCAGACAATCTGGCCGGGTACCCACGGACAAACCTACGACACCAGGAAGATTAACGACTTGCTCGAAACGTTCACGAATAACCTCTACTGGGGCATGTGTATTCGTAAAGTTTTGAAAGTAGACGATGTATTGCTCCACATGGGGCCATTTTTGATGCATCATATCGATTTCTTTATGAAATTGCTGCGGCAGCGGATCACTAGGTGCGACAATCATATCGCCGGAACCTGAAACACTGCAAAAGGTACAGCCGCCGTGTGCGACCGTTCCGTCTCGGTTTGGACAGTCAAAGCCGCCATCAACAGGGACCTTGAAAATTTTCCCGCCGAATTGCTGCCGTAGGGCATAATTCCATGAATGATAGCGTTTGGCTTCATCGTCACTATATTGAAAAATCATTTTTTCCTCCTAATTGCTTTTAGATCATAAGCTAATTTCTTCTGCTTGTAATAAGGATAAGTAAATAGCAACCAGCTGCTGCCGAAAAGGACACCTGCGAGCACATCACTCGGATAATGGACACCAAGATAGATACGACTCACCACAATGCTGAAGATCAATAAACCGACAATGATCTGAGCAATTAGCCGCGGTGTTTTTTCTTTAAAGAACAGAGCCATAACAAAAATTAGGGTGCCGTAAAGTAATGTACTAGCTGTCGCATGTCCGCTTGGAAAGCTAAAGCTATGTTCCGTTACCATATGTGGCAAAATGGTTGGCCGAGCACGGTGGAAAAACAGCTTGAGCAAATGATTGCCGATACCACTGACTAGCGCCATACTGATTGCTAACCAAAGTGCTGTAATCTTTTGTTTATTAAAATAGAATAAGCCGACGAACACAATGGACAGGAGAATGACGGTGATCGGATTCGCGAATTTTGTTACCCATAAAAAATAGCCGTTCATTTGAGGCGATAATTGATGGACTGCATGAATGATTCCTCGGTCAAAACCCGATAATGTATCAGGGTAAAAGCGTACAATGTAACACATTGCCGCAAAAAATAGCAAAGTGAAACTACCGATTAATTGGTAAATGGATTTGTTTTTCATTATATTTTCTAATTCACCCTTTCTAAACAGAAGTATTATATCATGTTTCGCTAAAGGGACAATTTTTTCGAGAAATTCTTAAGGGGAATTCAATTGAATAATATTTTGGAATCTGCTAAGATGAAACTACTTTGAATAGTTGCTGCCCGGAAGAGGAGTAGTAGAAAAGGATCGCATTTCAGAGAGCGCACGGTGCTGTGAGTGTGCATGTGAGCCATTCGAACTTACCTTGGAGCATGATCATTTGATCCGGTTAAAGACCGTTATTTCTTTTGAGGTCTGTCTTTTGGCAGATGAAAATAGGTGGTACCACGTTGATAACGTCCTATGAGAGTTCTTTCTGAGCTTTCGTAGGACTTTTTTGCTAGTCCAACTTTTCGCAGTTATTCAAAGCATGAGAACGATTAACATCTTTAGCCATGTTATCAGTACAAGGTATCTAGTTGGATAGTATGCGTACGAAGATTGGTTGAATTTTGCGTAAGGAAAATTCATTCATTTATTTTGAGCTAGCTGTCAGTTCTACTTCTCGCTTCAGCGAGTTAGTAGAATGATATGCGTGACGAAGATAAGCCCATTTTTCTGTATTTTAGAAAAATGATTCATTACTTGGAATTAGCTGCTAGTCCAACTTTTCGTAGTTATTCAAAGCATGAGAACGATTAAAATCTTTAGCCATGTTATCAGTACAAGGTATCAAGTTGGATAGTATGCGTACGAAGATTGGTTGAATTTTACGTAAGGAAAATTCATTCATTCATTTTGAGCTAGCTGTCAGTTCTACTTCTCGCTTTAGCGAGTTCGTAGAAGGAAGTGTCTTAGTTTTTCAGTTTCATTTTAGAAACTGCAGCTATATTATTATTACAAACAAAATAAGTTTATTTATTAGGAGGAGCAACATGAGTTACGATCACAAAGCGATTGAGAAAAAATGGCAAAAATATTGGGCAAAGCACAATGTTTTTAATACCCAAGATGATCCTGAAAAGCCAAAGTTTTATGCCTTGGATATGTTTCCGTATCCATCTGGACAGGGCTTGCATGTAGGACATCCGGAAGGTTATACAGCAACAGACGTCATTTCACGAATGAAACGGGCGCAGGGCTACAACGTGTTACATCCAATGGGATGGGATGCTTTTGGTTTGCCAGCAGAACAATATGCCTTGGATACAGGAAATGATCCTGCGGAGTTTACTAAGAAAAACATCGAAACCTTCAAGCGTCAAATCAATGCGCTAGGATTCAGCTATGATTGGAATCGCGAGTTGAATACAACAGATCCTGAGTATTACAAGTGGACTCAATGGATCTTTGAACAAATGTATGAAAAAGGATTAGCTTATGAAGCGGAGGTTCCTGTAAACTGGGTTCCTGAATTAGGAACAGTTATTTCTAATGAAGAAGTGATTGATGGCAAGAGTGAACGCGGCGGCTATGATGTAATTCGTAAACCTATGCGTCAATGGATGTTGAAAATTACTGCTTATGCCGATCGCTTGTTAGATGATTTGGAAACGGTGGATTGGCCAGAAAGTATCAAAGAAATGCAACGGAACTGGATTGGCCGCTCAATCGGTGCGAATGTCAGCTTTAAAATTGACGGCAGCGATGAAACCTTTACTGTTTTTACCACGCGTCCAGATACCTTGTTCGGCGCGACTTATGCAGTGTTGGCACCAGAGTTGGACTTGGTACAAAAGATTACGACAGCTGAACAAAAAGCGGCTGTTGATACCTACATCGAAGAAGCATCGAAAAAATCAGAATTGAATCGGACAGATTTGGCGAAGGAAAAAACCGGAGTCTTCACAGGGGCTTATGCGATTAATCCTGTCAACGGTGAAAAAATGCCAATCTGGATCGGTGACTATGTTTTAGCTTCTTATGGAACAGGTGCTATTATGGCGGTTCCTGCCCATGATGAACGAGATTATGAATTTGCGAAAACATTTGGTCTGCCAATCATTCCTGTACTTGAAGGCGGCGATGTTGAGAAAGAAGCCTTCACAGGTGACGGACCACATATCAATTCAGAATTTTTAGATGGAATGAATAAACAAGATGCCATTGATCAAATGGTTGCTTGGTTGGAAGAACATGGCTGTGGGAAGAAAGAAATCAGTTACCGTCTGCGTGACTGGCTGTTCTCTCGTCAACGTTATTGGGGTGAACCAATTCCGGTCATTCACTGGGAAGATGGAACAACTGGTTTAGTGCCTGATTATGAATTGCCTTTGGAATTACCAAAAACAACAGACATCAAACCAAGCGGAACGGGTGAATCTCCATTGGCCAACATTGAAGAATGGGTCAATGTAGTGGATCCGATTACCGGTAAAAAAGGTCGTCGTGAAACCAATACGATGCCGCAATGGGCAGGCAGCTCATGGTACTACTTGCGCTTCATCGATCCCCACAACAAAGAAGCCTTGGCGGATTATGACAAACTGAAACGCTGGATGCCGGTGGATCTTTATATCGGTGGAGCTGAACATGCGGTGTTGCATCTATTGTATGTGCGTTTCTGGCATAAATTCTTGTATGATATCGGTGTGGTGCCAACAAATGAACCCTTCCAAAAATTATACAACCAAGGGATGATCTTAGGCCAAAGCTTCCGTGATAGTCGTGGGGCGTTAGTACCAACGAACATGGTAGAAAAACGCGATGGCAAATGGTTCAGTATCGAAACAGGAGAAGAACTAGAAGAAGCGCCTGCGAAAATGAGTAAATCATTGAAAAATGTGGTAAATCCTGACGATGTTGTTGAACAATATGGGGCCGATACTTTACGGATGTACGAAATGTTCATGGGACCATTGGATGCATCGATTGCTTGGAGTGAGAACGGACTTGAAGGTTCACGGAAATTCTTGGATCGCGTATGGCGTCTGATTGTGGATGAAGAGGGTAAAATGCGAGATCATATCACAACCTTCAACGATGGGTCATTAACTAAGGTCTACAATCAAACCGTTAAAAAAGTAACCGAAGATATGGAAAACCTCCACTTGAACACAGCCATTTCTCAATTGATGGTTTTCGTCAATGACGCATATAAAGCAGAAGCGTTAACTTATGAATACGTGGAAGGCTTTGTTCAATTGCTTGCGCCGCTTGCACCGCACATTGCAGAAGAGCTTTGGGCGATCCTAGGACATGAAGGCGGCATTTCTCATGTTGCTTGGCCAACGTATGATGAAGAGGCGCTAGTTGAAAATGAAATTGAAGTCATTTTGCAAGTCAACGGCAAGGTTCGTTCAAAAGTAATGGTTGCAGTTGATTTAGCCAAAGAGGAGTTAGAAAAACTTGCAATGGCAGATGAGCACATTCAACGAAATATTGAAGGCAAAACGATTCGTAAAGTAATTGTTGTACCAAATAAATTGGTCAATATTGTCGCAAATTAGCCAAATTAACTATCTCGTATTTATTTACGGGGTAGTTTTTTTAGTAAAAATATGGAGCGGCACTTTGTTCAGCTGTGCTAGGATGGAGAAAAAGGGAGCGAGGGATTTAATTGATGAAAATTACTGAGTTGTTAGGTATCCAATATCCGATTTTTCAAGGAGCAATGGCTCATATCGCCCGTTATCCGTTAGTCAGTGCGGTATCAGAAGCCGGTGCATTAGGAATTATTGCGGCAGGTGGACTAAGTGGGGAAGAGTTGCGAGAACAGATTCGTGAAACGAAAAAACGTACAGACAAGCCTTTCGCTGTTAACTTGATGCTGCAAATGGACAATATTTCGGAACAAGTTGACCTACTGATTGAAGAAAAAGTAAAAATCGTTACGACTGGTGCAGGAACACCTAAACCTCATATGAAACAGCTAAAACAGGCTGGGATCAAAGTTTTCCCTGTCGTTCCTTCCGTGAAATTAGCGAAAAAGATGGAGCAATTGGGTGTTGACGGGATCATTGCTGAGGGAATGGAGGCTGGCGGACACATTGGTGAGACTACGACGATGACGCTGATACCGCAAGTAGCACAAGCGACTGAGCTACCATTGATTGCAGCAGGAGGCATCGGTGATGGTCGCGGGATGGCGGCGGCATTTGCTTTGGGGGCACAGGGGGGTCAAATGGGCACCGCTTTTTTTGCTAGCAGCAGAGTGTCCCATTCACGAAAACTATCAGAAGGCGATTATCCGAGCAAACGATACCGCTACAATAGTGATTCGTAAAGGTGGAGCGATCCGCGGATTAAAAAATCGTTTGACGACAGAGTCACCGAATGAGGCATTTACATTGGAAGCATTACGGTCTGCAGCAGATCCGGGAGATATTGAACAAGGATGCGTGATGTCTGGGCAGATTGCCGGATTACTGACCCAAGTGAAGCCAGCAAAGGATCTAATCGAAGAATTGTATAGAGAAGCTAAGTACGTGAGTGAAAGGATAAAAATAGACTAACGGGGTGCCCCGTTAGTCTTTAATAAACGTTTCAGCCAAATGGTAGTCACCTTCATAAGGAAGATCTTCACCATTGACGGTCATATATTTGTCGGTTCCTTTTCCAGCCAAAATGATGGCATCATTTGGTCCGGCATTATGAATCGCTTCTTTGATGGCTTTCTTGCGATCGGCTTCAAAGTGGACATGGACACGATCGTTTTGGATGCCTTGCTGGATTTCGTCTGCGATTTTTTTTGGATCTTCAAAGTTTGGATCGTCACTAGTCAGAACAGCGATGTCGGCATATTCTCCAATCGCTTGTCCCAGTCCGTCACGGCGAGATTCTGCTTTATTACCGGTAGAGCCGGTGATGACCAGAAGTTTCCCGTTCGGGTGCTGCTCCTTCGCAAAGGCTAACAAGGATTTCATGCTTAGATAATTATGGGCATAATCCACATAGATGTGGGCGCCATTTGATTTTAGCAGCAGGTTCATTCGACCAGGGACCAAGGCCTCAGCCAGACCTTGGCGACCGGCTGCTTGATCTGCGCCTACTAACGCACTAGCGATTAAGGCAGCAGCGGCATTTTCCTTGTTGAAATCACCAGCCAGCAAAATTTTATACTCGCCATTTAGCTCCAATCGATCCTCTGCACTGGATAGAGCAAATGCTAGCGGATGGTCTAACGGCTTCACCTGATAATCCGCTGCCTCATTCCCGTAAGTAATAACGGGAATCATTTGTTTTTCGGCTAATTCCTGCAGCAGATCAAAATGATCGATTTCATGCTGCAGAATGACTTGACGAGAATTTGCCACCAATTGTCGTTTACAATAGAAGTAATCTTCAAACGTTGGGTGTTCAATGGGTCCGATATGATCAGGCGAGATATTTAGAAAGATCCCTACATCAAAAGTTAAGCCATAAACGCGTGCGACTTTATAGGCTTGGGAAGAGACCTCCATGACTAGATGTGTCATACCGTTTGCTACGGCCTCTGCCATCATGCGATATAAGTCTAAAGATTCTGGTGTTGTCAGCTTTGATTTGAAAAAAGTAACGCCGTCTAAGGTTGTATTTAAAGTAGATAGCAATGCGGTCTTTTTATTTGTAGCGAGATCTAAAATTTGTTTTGTAAAATAAGCAACGGTTGTTTTTCCCTTCGTTCCGGTGATGCCGATCAGCTTCAATTTTTCTTGCGGGTAATCGTAAAATGCCATACTTAGAACGGCTAGCGCTTTACGAATGTCGGTTACAATAATCGCCAATTCTGCCGCCACCTCGTAGGGCTGTTCTGCAATATAACAGGTTAAACCGTCTTTCAGTGCTTGTTCTAAAAAGCGCTGTTGAAAATTATTGCCCTTACAGAAAAAAAGTGTGGTGCTATCGACTTCACGTGAGTCGTAAGAAATTTTTTCGAAGTCTTTATCAAAGGGAGCAGTCAGTGTCCAATGCGTTGGTGTGATGAACTCCCGTAAAAGATTTTCTTTTTCAAGTATTTGTTGAATTTGGGTAAGTGTCAGCATGTTGAGACCTCCAATATATAGTCTAGGCTATTATAGCATAGCTCAGGCTTAGAAAAAGTAAAGAGTGATTGTCAGGAACGCGATTTAGCTTTACTATAAGAGTAACGATTTTTAAGGAGGAGACCATGAAAGAGACACGACCAAGTGATCTGAGCTATCAGGAGAAAATGATTCAGGGATCGGCATGGATGTCGATCGGAAGTATTTTTTCCCGACTGCTGGGGGCAATATATATTATTCCATGGTACGCCTGGATGGGAGAAAATGCCAGAGCGGCGAATGGCTTATTTAATATGGGGTATACCTTTTATGCGTTGTTCATGATGATCTCCACTGCGGGATTACCTGGGGCAATCGCGAAGCAGGTCGCTCGTTACAATTCTATGGGTGACTATCAAACGAGTCATCGGTTATTCATCAAGGCTCTGCAGGCAACAGCGATCTTAGGGGTTGTCTTTGGTGGAGTCATGTTCTTCACTGCTCCGTTATTAGCTGGTTTATCAGGTGGGGGTCGTGAACTGATTCCTGTGATCCAGGCATTGAGCATCGCGGTCGTGGCCTTTCCATGTATGAGCGTTTTACGAGGCTATTTTCAGGGTCAGCAGGATATGCGGCCTTCTGCGATTTCTCAATTAGTTGAACAGGCGCTTCGAGTCCTATACATGCTTTTAAGTGTTTTCATCATCATGAAGGTTATGAAAGGCGATTACTTAAATGCAGTGATTCAATCGACCTTTGCGGCTTCAGTTGGGATGATCGGTTCTTATGCTGTTTTACTTTTTTATTGGTTCAAAAAGCATAAGCAAGAAAACAAGCAATTTCAACCTAGTCGGAATAAAGTGGCGATTGACACAAAGAAATTATTGATTGAAACGGTTCGCCAAGCGATCCCTTTTATTTTACTAGGAAGCGGAATCACCATTTATAAATTAGTAGATCAGGTCACGTTTATCCATACGATGAGTGCCAACACGAACTATAGCCACGAGCAATTAGTTGCCTTATATGCCCTTTTCAGCGCGAACCCAGATAAGCTGACGATGGTGGTGGTTGCCTTAGGGACCTCTTTAGCATTGACAAGCTTGCCGATGTTGACGGAACTTTTCACGCAACGACGTCGGCCAGAGCTGGCTAAACTGGTGAACACGAATATCCAATTGTTTGCTTTTATCATGCTGCCGGCTGTTTTTGGGATGATTTTGTTGGCCTATCCTTTGAATACGGTCTTTTATTCAGCAGATCTATTAGGGAGTCGCGTCTTGGTTGCTGCCTGTTGGGCTGGATTTGTTTCAGCTTTATTTATGATGCTGTCCACGACTTTGCAAGGCATCTCCCACAGCCGTATTGCTGTGAGGTATTGGTTAGCTGGGCTGCTGTTAAAAATAGTCATCCAGGTACCGTTAATTGAATTACTGGAAGTCTATGGACCCTTAGTTGCTACATTTATCGGACTAAGTTTTACCTGCGGCTTATGCTTATGGAAATTACGAAGAGTCGTCCACGCCAATTATAAGCTGGCTCTTCGTCGCTGTGTGTTGATTTTTATTTTAGCGATCCTAATGCTGATTGTTGCTGTTGTTGTTCGGCAATTAAGCTATTTAGCCTTTGATCCTTCATCTCGGGTTTCAGCTCTTGTTATTTGTCTACTGACGGCGGGAGCTGGCGGATTGGTTTATTTCTATTTGAGTTTGAAGATACGCTTAGTTGACAAATTAGTTGGGCCGCAGGCAAGAAAATGGCGCAGAAGACTTCATATTAAATAAAACTGTTTCTACTTCCGTTCTTTTATATAGAACGGAAGTATTTTTTTATTATAAATCAACGATTAAATTCAAATTCTACAAAAAATATTTGCAAAATAATTCAAAAAGAACAAGGTTTTTTCTTTTCTTTTCTTTACAAAAAGATTGCAATATTTCTAAAGATAATTTTTGTAATACAAGAGTAAAACAGTTACATCTGCTGGAAAAGGCTTGGATACTGACTTTTATTTAATAAGAATAAAAGTAATATATTTCAAAGTGACACACACGCCGGCGTTTTGTTACATAGTTTTATGTTTCTGTAATGAACTGTTACATTAATATTACCCATGAAATACAAAAGGATGGTAAAGTAGCACTCGTAGTCAAGAAGACAGAAGAACAATGACATAAGAAAAATCGGAGGAAGTTACATAATGAAATTAGGGAAAACATTTCTTTTTAGTACAGTATTAGCAGCAGGTGCAGGTTTAGCGATGGGAGCTACAGATGCACACGCTTCAGAAACATACACAGTAGAAGCGGGCGATACTTTATCAAAAATCTCACACAAGTTTGCTGGTAACGACAGCTTAGTAGAAGCAATTGCAAAAGCAAATAAAATTTCTAACGTAAACATGATCTTTGCTGGTCAAGAATTAACGATTGATAGTGAAGGAAAAGCAGCAAAAGAAGAAAAAACACAAGCAGTTGAAACTGTTCAAGAAACAACAACAATTCAAGCTTCCACAGAAGTACCTGCACAAGAAGCGGCACCAGTACAAGCAGCAACAGCTCCTGTACAACAAACACAAGCAGCTCCTGTTCAACAAGCAGCGCCAGTACAAGAAGCAGCTCCAGCAGCGACTGCAGCGACAACTTCTTCAGCAAAAGAATGGATTGCTCAACGTGAATCAGGCGGTTCTTATTCAGCTACTAACGGTCAATACATCGGACGTTACCAATTATCAGCTTCATACTTAAATGGTGACTATTCTGAAGCAAACCAAGAACGTGTTGCTGATCAATATGTAACTTCTCGTTATGGCTCATGGGAAGGCGCGCAAGCTTTCTGGCAAGCAAACGGTTGGTACTAGATAGACGATTTCAAGCCAAGACCTCACAATGAGATCTTGGCTTTTTTTATGGAAAAAAACCAGTTTGAACAGAGCCACTCTGTCCGAACTGGTTTCTTTTTCACCATAATCCTGGTAAAGCTCGTACGGCTATTTTCTGATTGGTAAAAGGATGGAGCAAATGCAATTCATAAGCATGCAACATTAATCGTCCGCGGGGATTTTTACTATATAAGGGGTCTCCGATTAATGGGTGCCCTATACTAGCAAGATGAACGCGAATTTGATGAGTCCTGCCGGTTTCCAATTGACAAAAAATCGCTGTTTGATTTGTTGATTGCTCGGCGACAGTGACATGAGTGATGGCAGGCTTACCACCTTTTGGATCGATTCTTCGTTTGCGACGATCATGCCGGTCACGGCCAATTTTTTTATTGATGGTTAAATCCTTTTTGATTGTTCCGTGAACGACCGCTTGGTAACGACGATAAATTTTTTTTTGCTCTAATAGACGCCCTAAGATTGGTAAGACAAAAGGGTTTTTCGCAAAAACAATCGCGCCGCTGGTTTCTTTGTCTAGGCGATGAACCACGTGAGGCTGGAAATCTGGCGCTAAATAGGCGGCTAAATGATTGAATAAAGTATCGCGCTCATCTGGCTGATTGGGGTGGGTTTTCATGCCTATGGGCTTATTAACAATGATTAAATGTTCATCTTCGTAAAGTACCTTAATTTGCTTTTTGTCGCCCAACAGGATCTTCCGTTCCGGATAATCGCTGGCCTCAAGAAGGATAGTAATCGTATCTCCAGGGTGAACGATTGATTGGAAATGACAAACTTCGCCATTAATCAGCAGGCCTTTGCGTGTTCGAATAAAATGGCGAACCTTTCGCGGGACTAGCCATTCCTGCTCCAGTAAATCTTTAATAGGCATTTCAACAGTATATTCAGGCAGAGTCATGGTAAATTTCATTGAATAGCTCCTTTTTATAGTTGTAAATGGATAGTAACTAAAATAGACGGGTTTAAAATAAGAGGATAGTTACTTAAGTGAGTAAGTAGCTGAAGCTTATTTTTTCTTTTTATTGAGTAAAATAAATCATTCATCCGGCTTATTGTATCACTTTTAACGGATATTTAAGAAAAAAATCAGCTTTTCCTTGATAGGCCATGCTAGAATACTCTCAAGTGTGTATCGGTCTGGAGACCCAAGCATAGAATCGGTCATTTGTGATACACTGTGTCTGAAATTTGTATAGAATGGAGACCAAACATGGATTTTCAGGAATTTTGGCGCAAATTTAAAAGTGGTGCGAAGGTTTTTTGGCAAAAGTTCCGTAGCGGGACAAAAACCTTTTGGGAGTGGATCAAGCCTTATTTGATTCGTTTTCACCATTGGCGCAAACGTATTTGGAAAAAATATCATATCAATAAAATCTTGCTCTTAATCACACTTGTAGGCATCCTAGTGATGAGTGTGTACCTATTTTTCTTAGCGAAGTCGGTGAATGTGGAGACGCTGCAGTCCAGCTTGAAGCAATCGACGGTTATCTATGACGAAAAGAATGAACAAGCCGGTTCTCTCTATGGACAGAAGGGAACCTATGTGGAAAGTGACCAGATTTCTCCTTATTTAAAGGATGCGGTTGTTTCTACAGAGGATCGAAATTTTTATAACCATCATGGATTTGACATCAAAGGGATTGCTCGAGCCGCGCTAGGTTTGGTTACCTCAGGTCATATTACTGGTGGAGGAAGTACCTTGACCCAGCAGCTGGCGAAAAATGCTTATTTGAGTCTCGATCAGACGCTTGAACGGAAGGCCAAAGAAATTTTCATGGCAATCGAGATTGAAAAGAAATATGACAAAGATCAGATTCTTACGATGTACCTCAATAATGCCTACTTCGGGAATGGGGTTTGGGGCGTTCAGGATGCAGCGAGAAAATATTTCGGTGTAGATGCGAATCAGGTAACGATTGGTGAAGCAGCGACGATCGTGGGGATGCTGAAGGGTCCAAGTATTTATAATCCGATTGACAATCTAGAAAATGCAGTAAATCGTCGCGATACTGTACTATCTGTTATGGTAGAAAATGGTAAGCTGTCCAAAGAACAGGAGGCGCAAGAAAAAGCCGTTGATCTGGGTTCAGAATTGAATGATACGTATTCCTCAGCGGATGCGGGCTATCGATACCCTTCATACTTTGATGCCGTCATCGATGAAGCAGTGGAACGCTATGGAATGTCTGAAAAGGATTTACTGAATAAAGGCTATAAAATCTACACCTCATTGGATCAGGATTATCAAAAACAAATGGAAGCTGTTTATGCCAACAACGCAAACTTCCCAGCGAATGCTGCGGATGGCGCAATGCCGCAATCGGCATCTGTTGCGATGGATCCCAAAACCGGTGGTGTGCAAGCGTTAGTTGGTCGTCGTGGAGAACACATTTTCCGCAGCTATAACTTTGCGACTCAAATGCAGCGTTCACCTGGATCTACAATGAAACCGTTAAGTGTTTATTCCCCCGCTTTAGAAGCTGGATACAAACCTGATAGTGTACTGAAGGACGAACCGCAATCGTACTATAAAGCGAAAAACTATGACGGAACCTATCAAGGGGAAGTGCCAATGTATCAAGCGGTGGCTCAAAGTCTGAACTTACCAGCCGTCTGGTTGCTACATGAGCTTGGCTTGAATAAGGGCTATAATAAAGCCGAAGAATTTGGAATCCCATTAAGTAAATCAGATAAATACTACGGATTAGCTTTAGGTGGGTTAGAAAAAGGGACCTCACCGATGCAAATGGCGGCCGCTTATGGTGCTTTTGCGAATGAAGGAAAAGTATATCAACCGCATTTGATCACAAAAATTATTGATTCTACAGGAGCGGTTATTGAAGATAATAGCTCGCCGAAATATGAGCAGGTGATTTCAAAAGAAGTGGCAAATGAAATGACCAGTATGCTCCTAGGTACTTTTTCAAACGGAACAGCAGCTCAGGCAGCTCCTGCAGGCTTCACAGTTGCTGGGAAAACGGGAACGACTGAAACGAACTTTGATGCAAACAAGGTCAATGACCAATGGATCATTGGCTATACACCAAATGTCGTGATTTCTACTTGGTTAGGTTTTGAAAAGGTCAGTGAGACACATTATTTGAGCGGGACAAGCGGTTCAGAAGTCGGGCAGGTTTTCAAAGCCGAAGCCGAATCTATCCTACCATATGCCGGACAATATTCCTTTGATGTCGCGGACGCTTACGTGACTGGCGGAAAAGTTGTAGCGGCAAATGAAGTGAACCAAGGCGCGGACAATTCGGACACGGATAAATGGCGGGAAGAATTAAAAGAAATTGGCGGAAAAGCCAGTGAAGGTGCTGCAAACTTCTTTGAAAAGGCTAAAGAAGGGGCTAATAAGTTGAAAGAAAAAGGCCAAGAACTATGGCAACAATATCAACAAGGAAATTAGGGTGTGAACCCGTTTCCATTCATGTTACAATAGAAAAGTAACTTTTATAGAAAATGAGGGAATAAAAAAATGGCAAACATCTACGATTCAGCGAACGGATTGGAACGCGAAATCCGCGAACTACCAGAATTTAAATCTTTAGAAGCAGCTTTTGCGGAATTAAAGAAAAATGAAACAGCTTATGCGGCGTTCAAGGACTTCCAAGCATTCCAACAAGGTCTGCAAGAAAAACAAATGCGTGGTGAAGACTTCAGTGATGAAGATGCAGCACAAGCACAAGCATTAGCAGAGAAGGTTCAACAAGAAGATTTGATCAATGAATTAATGGTGAAAGAACAAGCTTTCAGCGTAATCATCAACGATTTGAACCGCATTATCATGACTCCAATTCGTGAATTGTACGAAGGTTAATCAGAGATAGAAGCTGCGACGCCCCCGCGTCGCAGCTTTTTTTTGCCAGTCCAACTTTTCGCAGTTTTATGATTGAAGGAAAGTCCAATCATTTATTAACCTTCCATTCTATTACGTGTCGTATAGTTGGATGGTATGCGTACGAAAATAAGCTCATTTTTCTGGTGTTTAGAAAAATGAACACTCAAAAACTGAGCTAGCTGCCAGTCTCAATTTTTTTAGCTTACAAGAATCTTACAAGAAACGAATAAAAATGATAGATGAGAAAAAATCACAGTTTTTTTTATCGAAACTTGCTATACTTCATGCCATAAGGATGGCGAAGAAAGAATGAAGAAAATAGTTATTGGAGGCAGTGGAATAGTCCTGTTGGTTATCGGCTGTTTATTAGCTTGGCATGCAAATGCGTTAGATTTTCATGCAAAAAAAACACAAGAGACAACAATTGCCTCGACTAGGTCTTCGAAAGATTCATCACTAGAAGAAACTGAAGTGAAGCCAAAAGAGAAAGCAGCGATTGTCTTGCCGACGACTGCCAATCAAGAGTTAGACACTTTTTTGAACAGTCAGCATTTTTCAGGGACTGCGTTGGTAGTACGTAAAGGTCAAGTCATTTTAAATCAATCTTATGGGTTGGCGGATCAAGAAAAGCAAATGCAAAATACACCAACGACTCGGTATTATATCGGCTCAGCACAAAAAGCAATGATTGCCACAGGAATTTTACAGTTGGAACAAGCAGGTAAATTGAAGATCGAGGATCCTGTGGCGAAATACATAAAAGCTTTTCCCAATGGACAGCAAATCACACTGAAGAATCTGCTTAATCATACCAGTGGATTAACGGGACGCACAGAGGGAAGTAAAGAAATTTTGCCGGAGCAGATTGTTCAGGAGATCGAAGCGGCGGGCAGTGATTCCCCAATAGGAACTTGGCATTATTCGGATAGTAATTATGCAGTTCTAGCCTATATCCTTCAGCAAGTTAGCAAACAAAAGGTGCAGGCGTACATCCAAGAGCATATTTTCAAGCCAGCCAACATGCAAAATACAGGTTTCTATCAAAGTACTAAAGCAATCACTGACTTGGCAGAAAGCTATAAAGAAAAAAATGGCCGTTTAGAAAAAACGCAGTTACCAAATCTTACTCAATTATTTGGTGCAGGCGATATTTATACGACAGCGACCGATTTTTATTTGTTTGATCAGGCGTTGATGCAGGGAAAATTGATCAATGATGAAGAAAAAAGTAAAATGCTGACGGCAGGCAGTGCTTCTACTTATGGGATGGGGTTCTATGTGAATCCTGGGAGTTACTCTAGCCACGGGGTTCTTGGTGGATTTAATACAATCAATACCTTTACCCATACAGGACTGACCTTTATTATTTTATTGGCGAATACGAATCAGGTTCAGTCTTTAGGTCAGACCGCTGATCATATTTATGAAGTTTTAAACCAGATGGAATAAAAAAAGTTAGCCACACGGCTAACTTTTTTTGTTTAGAAGAATTTTTTGAATTGATCCCTCAAACTATCGAATTTCTCGGATTTTAATAATACTTTGGCTTTATCATAATATTCGTCCAGTTCGTCCTTATGGTCTTCGATAAACGCCTTGGCTTTGTCAATATTGCCTTCATTTAAGAGTTCTTTGGCTTTTTTGATAAGTTCTTCTTTATTCATTTCGCTCACTCCATTCAATTACTTTCATTCTAATTGATCTGCCTTCTTTTTTCGAGAATTTCCTTTTTAAAATGTTTTCTCAAATACGAACAGACTTTCGTTTTTTTATGTTAAAATAGATTGGATTAAAAGCTGATTATTCTAAAGTTCAGCACCATTGTATGTGAGGAGGAGAAAAAATGAAATTCCTACACGCGGCGGATCTACATTTGGATCGCGCCTTTGAAGGACTGACTACTGTGTCAGAGCATTTTCGAAAATATTTGGCAACTGCCAATCAGAAGATGCTGCAAAATATTGTAGATACAGCGATTACGGAAGCCGTCGATTTCATTTTATTGGCAGGGGATACCTTTCATCAAAATCGCCCCACGTTAAAAACACAACGTTATTTCTTTCAAGAAATGGCGCGTTTAGATGAAGCAAACATTCCTGTTTTTATGAATTTTGGCAACCATGACTTTTATCAAGCAGATCGTTATTGGTTTGCTTTTCCAGATACTATTCACATATTCGACGGGGAGCAAGTCGAAACGAAAAATTTTATTATAGGAGCCGGAGAGCAGATCGCGATCACAAGTTTTAGTTATCAACACCCAACGATCATCGAAGAAATGGCTGAGAAGTTTCCTCGGAAGGGTGCTGTCGATTTTCACATTGGTATGTATCACGGTGGACAGGCGCCTTATGCCCCATTTCAATTATCGGAGCTATCTTCAAAAGGCTATGATTATTGGGCGTTAGGACATATTCACGTTCCGCAAATCTTGGCAGAGCAGCCTTATGTTATTTATCCTGGAACACCACAAGGGCATACACAAAAAGAGATGAATCTCGCAGGTGTGATCGTAGTCGAGAGCCAAGGAAATCAACTGATTCCAAAAGCGGTGCCAGTGGAAGCTGTTCGCTGGGAAAAGCAGACATTGTCTTTAGCAAAAGTTAGACAACCTCGGGAAATTTTTCCATTAGTCCGTCGCCTAAGTGTAAATGGACCAACCTTAATGCATTTAGAATTTAGTGATGCAGAAAATGTGGGTTCAGAGCTGACGTATCAAATCGCCTCAGGAGAGTTACTAGAGGCGCTGCAAGAGGAAACCGCACCAGAGATTGGTCTTTGGCAATTATCATTGGCAGAGTTACCGAAGGAAAAGCCTTATCTGGCAGTGGACAATCAGTTGATTGATCATTTGATCCTGACGTACGAAACACCAGAAATATTTAATGAATTATTGAATGATTTGGACCAGAATCCACAGCTTCACCCTTTAATGGATCAAGCGTTTCGAACGCAAACGATGGAAAGACTAAAAGAAAAAATGGAGCAAAGCTATCAATTTAGGAGGGAAGCCGATGTGGATTAAAAAAGCGGAGATCACAAGCTTTGGCAAGTGGCGTCAGCAGACCTTCCTATTTGAAGCAAAAAATCAGTTAGTCTATGGATTAAATGAAGCGGGAAAATCAACGCTGTATCAATTCATCCAAGCAATCTTATTCGGTTTTCCCGCGAAGCGTAAAAAAGGTCAAGATTATACACCGAATGATGGCAGTGGTTTTGGCGGACGCTTATTGCTCGTCCATCCGACGTATGGCACAGTGACGATCGAGCGATACAAGGCAAAAAATAAAGGCAAGGCTAAAGTCTGGATGGAAGACGGTCAGCAAGGGGAAGAAGAATTACTGGAAAAAATTCTTTATCCGTTGAACCAGCAGCTGTTTCGTCAAGTGTTTACCTTCCAGCAGGAGCAGCTTCAGCAGTTAGATGCTCTAAGTGAAGAAAACTTGCATGAAGCGTTAATCTCCTTGGGCTTATCCGGCAGCAATGAACTATTTGAACAACGGCTGCAACTGAAAAATATGTTTGAAGCGATTTATCGGCCACGCGGACGCAAACAGCCATTGAATCAGGCTTTGCAGAAGTATCAAGCCCTGCAACAGAAGATCAAGGAAAAAGAAGCACAGGAGGCCGGCTTTCAGCAACTGGTACGTCAGGCAGATGAAGAAAAGCGGCAGGTAACGCAACAGGCCACAAAGAATCGCAACCTTCAGGAGCGTCAATTAGGTCTGGAACAGCAGCGGATGAACTGGTCAGCATACGCAGAATATTTAGAGTTAAAGAAAATGGAGTTGCAGCTATCAGCTAGTGAATCGGAACAGGCAGAGCTTCAAGCGTTTTATCAAGAGTATCAACAATTAATGAAAGAACAGGAAAAATTACATGCTGCGTTGCAACAGCACAGTGGAAATCAGGAATCAGCACGCTATTATTTTTACTTGGAAAACGAACAGAAGATCCAGCAAATAGTAGCTGAAAAAGTGACTATCACACGAATGCTGGATGAAGAACAGCGAATCGCAGTGAAGCTGGCACAAGTCAGCGAAGTTCCAACGAACTGGGAGCAAAATCTACCCAAACCGTTTGCAGATGAGCAAGAAATTCAAAAGCTTTTCGCTCCGCTGCAGGTACAGCAAAAAGCGCTAGAGGAACAGCAAATTCGTCTGCGTTTAGTCAAAGAACAGCGAGATCAAGCAGAAGCTAGCCTCAATGACTATGAACAGAAGCACCCTGAACTCTTCAACCGCAAAAAGAATCCGCCGTGGTTGTTGATTGGTGCAGCTGTTGGTTTGATCGTCGCCTTTTTGCTTCCTGCCCCTTTGCGCTATGTGTTGGTCGTAGCAGCAGTTGCTTGCGGTATCGGCGGGGTGCTGAAGCAGAGCAAACCTGCAAATAAAGATACTTGGCAGGAAAAACTTGGACAGCTGGATGTTTACGAAGGACAGGTAGCGGAAATGACAGAAAAAGCGGCTAAGAGTCAGCGCAATGTCCAACGCCTATTCGATCAGCTCCAAAATGAATTACGGCGAAGAAATTTAGCCGATGCTGAGAACGAGTTTGCGGTTGTGCAGGACAATCAACGGGCACAAAATTATTTAGCACAACTGAAAACAAACAAAGAGCTTCAGCAGCGACAATCGATTTTACGTCAAAATTTGATGCAGCAGGAAGAGCGTTTTGGCTTTTTGACAGAGTGGCTACCCCTTCATGAAAAAAATCTATCTGAAAAGTTTGCAGTGTTAGAGCAGTTTGTTAAGGAAATGGAGCAGATCCGTTTTGCTCAAACCTATCAAGAAAATACAGTTTTGCAGCAACGCATCCATGAAGCACAGAAGCATCAGCAACAGCTTTTAACGCAGTATCATCCTTTGATGGAAAAAGTACATTTGGCGTATCCATCAGAGATTCCCGCATTTTTACAGCGGGAATCCGAGGTGGTTCAAAAGCAAGGTCGGTTAAGAGAACTAACCAAGAGTGTCGCCCCATTATTCAAAGAGGAAACAACCCTTGCAGAAATCGAAGAAGGCTTGCGTATATTACAGCAGGAGATTCAAGCTGGCGAAGCTCAGCTCCAGCAATTACAGGAGCAAGAGCAGCGAACACGTTTGCAGATTCAACAAATGCAAGCAGATGGCACACTGGACAGTCTATATCAACAAATCAGCCAGCAACAGGCGTTAGTTGAAAATTTAACGACGGATTATGCATTGGCGAAGCTGGAGAACCAGTTGTTACAGGATATCGCCACGGAATTATCTGAGCAGCAGCTGCCTGAGCTGCTAAAACAGGCAACGAGCTATTTCCAAGAGTTAACCAATAATGCACACAGTCGTTTAGATTTTTCAGAAGGACTATTGACCGTCGATCAGATGAGTATATATAATCTTTCCACAGGAACCAAAGATCAAGTGATGATGGCCTTTCGCTTTGCTTATCTTGCTTTACAACAGAAACACCCATTGTGTCCAGTAATCATTGATGATGGTTGGCTCCATTATGATCATCAGCGAAAATATCAGTTTGCTAAATTATTACAGCATTTTAGTGAAAATTATCAGGTCATTTGTTTGTCATCTGACCAAGAAATGGTAAGCTATTACCAAGAGCTTCACCAGCCAGTCTGGGAATTGAAGGGAGTCCAACGATGAAAAAAATCAAAGAATTGACAGTTGATGAACAGTTTGAGATGTACGTGCTAATTAAGAACGCCGACGTTCGCTTAGCGAAAAATGGGAAAAAATTTATCGCGTTTACTTTCCAAGATACTTCTGGAACGGTGGATGGCAAATTTTGGGATGCTTCTGAGGAAGAGATTAAGCGATACAAGGCCGGACAAGTGGTTTTATTAAACGGCAAACGCGAAATTTATCAAGGGAACCCACAGGTGAAGATCATGCATCTGCGTACAACGAAGCCAGATGAACCCAATGATCCAGCTCTATACATGGAGCGTGCACCGATCAAGCGCGAGGATATGGAGGAAGAGTTTAATAAGACACTTTTTGAGATCACCAATGCCCATTGGAATCGGATCGTTCGTTTCTTGCTGAACAAATATCAAAAGGAATTTTTCGAATTTCCCGCAGCAAAGCGCAATCATCATGCATTTGCCGGTGGCTTGGCATTCCATACGTTGACGATGCTGCGTTTAGGCAAGGCGATCGCGAAGGAATATCCTCAGCTAAATACCTCATTGCTTTATGCTGGGATCATCATTCATGATTTAGGGAAGGTAATCGAGTTAACAGGTCCTTCTTCGACTGAATATACAGTAGTAGGTAATTTAGTCGGCCACCTTGTTTTGGTAGATGAAGAAATCACGAAAGCCTGTGCTGAATTGAAAATCAATGATGCTGACGAAGATATAGTGGTCTTGCGTCATATGGTCTTGTCACACCATGGACTTTTGGAATACGGATCTCCTGTGCGCCCACGCATCATGGAAGCAGAAATCCTGCACCAAATCGACAACATTGATGCTTCGATGCAAATGATGTCGAGTGCTGTGAAAAATGCAGAGCCAGGGACATATACCGAGCGTATCTTTGGATTGGATAATCGCAGTTTTTATGTACCAAAAGATATTTAAGACAAAGCATGCCGCGGAAGCCTCGCGGCATGCTTTTATTGTGAAGGAAGCCTTTCTTAAGCTGTCTGAAAAGTGACGATTAAGCTTGTTTGGAGATGAAAAGAAGATGATAGAAACGAAAAGACTTTACCTTCGAGAATTGCAACCATCGGATAGAGAAGCGTTAAGTAAAATTTTACAGGATGAGCAGACCATGTATGCTTATGAAGGAGCCTTTAATGACATTGAGGTTCAAGCGTGGCTAGATAAACAGTTAAAGAGTTATCAGCGGAATGGCTTTGGTTTGTGGGCAGCGGTTTTAAAGGAAACAGGCGAAATGATCGGCTAATGTGGCTTAACATGGCAGGAGCTTGCTGGGGAGCAAGTGTTAGAGATCGGCTATCTGTTCCAACGAGCGTTTTGGCACAAAGGATATGCAAGCGAAGCGGCAATGGCGTGTAAAAACTATGCCTTTGAAATGCTACAGGCAGACGAGTTTTTTTCAATTATCCGTGATACGAATGTCCCTTCTCAAAGGGTTGCTGAAAGAAATGGCATGACTCGTTGCGGAGAATTTATCAAGCATCATCGAGGCATAGATATGCCTCACTATGTTTATTCTGTTCAAAAGTAAGCCGTCGTTTACAGCGGCTTTTTTTATTTATTCTAATGATTCACATTTTAAGAGATGCTTGCGTTTAAAGCTAAAAACCGACTAAAAAAGCAAGTCGTGTTAAGATAAGTATAGAGGGAAAACTTATTTTTCGCTGTGATACAGCGTTGTTACAAATGGAGTGAGGTGAAACCGGATGAAGAAAAAGAAAGAAGTTCAAACGGTGGAAGAAAATTTTGATACAGTTGAGATCCCAGCAGAGCTAGAGGGTCTAACAGCTTCCGAAGTGCAGCGAAAAATAGAAGACGGTCAGACGAATCAAGTGGAAGAGAACTTGTTAAAGTCAGACAAAGAAATTATTAAAGAAAACACGATCAATATCTTCAATATTCTAAACCTTGTATTGGCCTTATTCGTGCTTTTAGTAGGTTCGCCAAAGAATACCTTGTTTTTTGGTGTTGTGGTGATCAACACCTTGATTGGAATTATCCAGGAATTAAGAGCAAAACATACCATCGATAAATTATCGGTCTTGGCCAAAACCAAAGCAGTTGTCTTAAGAGATGGACGGTTGCAGCAGATTGATCAGGAAGCTATCGTCTTGGGGGATATTCTTTATCTGCGAAATGGCGATCAGGTCCCAGTAGATGGGAATTTATTAGCGGGTGAAGGGGTCGAAGTAGATGAGTCACTCCTGACTGGTGAAGCGGATCGCGTACAAAAGACTTTGCAAGATAAATTGTTCAGCGGCAGCTTCGTCACTGCCGGGGAATGCTTCTATCAAGGAACGGCTGTGGGAAAAGATAATTTCGCAGAGCAATTAACCAGTGAAGCAAAAACGAAAAAAACAGAGAACTCAGAATTGACAAAGGTCTTGAGTCGAATGATTGCTGTTCTAACGATTGTGATTATCCCAGTAGGATTAGGCTTATTTTATAGTCAATACCAAGCATCTGCATCCATTAAGCAGGCTGTTTTAGGAACGGTGGCTGCGTTAGTCAGCATGATTCCAGAAGGTCTGATGTTGTTAACCAGCGTCGCATTTGCAGTTGGTGCAGCGAATCTGGCCCGTAAGAAAGTACTCGTGCAGGCCTTACCATCTATTGAGACGTTGGCGCGAGTTGATGTGATTTGCTTAGACAAAACAGGAACAATCACTGACGGCACACTAAAATTTGAACAAGCATTGCTGGGGGAAGTTTCAGAAAATCGTGTAAACACGATCATGGGTGCTCTCCTGCATCACTTGAAGGATCAAAATGCGACAGCAACAGCCTTACGTAAGGCTTTTCCAGCAGTCAGTGATTGGCAAGCAGAAAAAGTTATCCCGTTTTCTTCTGCAAGAAAATGGAGTGGCGTGTCCTTTAAGGATCAAGGCAGCTTCGCTTTTGGTGCGCCAGAATTTATCTTCAAAGAAATGACCGCAGAAATGCAAAGCAAGATCCAACCCTATTTGGAAGAAGGCCAACGCGTACTCGTTTTGGTGGAGTATCCAGGGACCTTGGAAGAAGAACTTGTCTATGAGCCGCGATTGCTTGCAACGTTGATTATCTCAGATAATTTGAGAGAGAATGCGCAGGCGACCTTTGGTTATTTTGCGAAACAGGATGTTCAATTGAAGGTTATTTCTGGAGACCATCCATTAACGGTTTCGAAAATCGCACAAAAGGCTGGAATCAAAAATGCCGAAACGTTTATTGATATGTCCGGCTTAGATGAGCCCATTGATTACAAAGCTTTAGTAAACCAAACGACAGTCTTTGGTCGAGTGACGCCAAAGCAAAAGCAATCTTTGATTCAAGCGTTAAAAATCAATCATACCGTTTGTATGACCGGAGATGGCGTCAATGATGTGTTAGCATTGCGAGAAGCAGATATTGGTGTGGCGATGGCAAATGGAAGCAGTGCGGCAAGAGCGGCATCCGATGTGATTTTATTAGATTCTGATTTTGCCCGAATGCAGAATGTTTTAAACGAAGGGCGACGGGTAATCAATAATATTGAACGTGTGGCTTCAATGTACTTGGTCAAAACGATTTATTCGTTATTACTCGCAGTAATCTTCATGATCATTGCAAGTCCATATCCTTTTGAACCGGTGCAATTAACACCGATCAATGCATTAACTGTGGGAATCCCATCCTTCTTCTTGGCGTTGAAGCCAAGTTATGAACGGATAAAGGGGGACTTTTTGAATAATATTTTACGGGTCTCTTTGCCTGGGGCTTTGACAGTTGTGAGTGCTGTAATGATTATTCAATTGGCGAATGTGTTGTTTGATTTAGATTATCAGGCGACGTCGACTATGTCTGTTTTTTTGACAGGATGTGTAGGATTACTGGTTTTATACAAAGTTTCTTTCCCATTAGATAAGAAAAAGATTGCACTGATTACCGCCTTGAGTACAGCCTACCTAAGTTGTTATCTTTTCTTTAGAGAATTTTTCGATTTTGATAAATTATGGAATCGCAATTTGTTTTTCGTGATTCCATTAACCTTTGGCATTTATTGGTTGTTCAAAGGCTTGACCTTTGTCATGGATCGATTAGTGGATTGGAGAATTCGCTGGAAAAAGAAACGACAGGCGAAAAAGAATCCGCAGTCGCGTGTCATTTAATAGAGTAATAAATACTTAAATTGTTAAAATTTCCCGGAAAAGGCTTTCTTTTTCGGGATTTTTGGTATAATAGACTAAAAGTAGAATTCTAGGAATACGGATGCCAGTCCAACTTTTCGCAGATTGTTTAGTGAGTAGACTAAAAAAGGCATCAGAATGAATAAAAGTGAGAGCCACCTAGTTGGATGGTATACGGCATAAAGATCAAACTAATTTTTCTTAAAGAAAAATAAATACCTTAATAGGAATACGGATGCCAGTCCAACTTTTCGCAGATTGTTTAGTGAGTAGACCAAAAAAGGCATCAGAATGAATAAAAGTTAGAGATACTTAGTTGGATGGTACACGGTATGAAGATCAGACTAATTTTTCTGAAAGAAAAATAAATACATTAATAGGAATAAGGAGGAATTCATCAATGGCGTTAACAAAATTGCAAAATGGTTCGGATATTCGTGGAATCGCTATCACTGCTGAGGATAAAGTGAAGAACTTAGGGGCCGAAGAAGTTCGTTTAATCGCAAACGGGATTCTTAATTGGTTAACGAGTAAGGGGTTAGAGCGTCCTTTCAAAATTGGGATTGGGCATGATAGCCGCTTAACTGGTCCAGAATTAAAGGATGCGATGGTAGCTGTTTTTGAAGCAGCTGGCTGTGAAGTATTGGATTTTGGCTTATCAACGACGCCTGCATTGTTTATGGCAACGCAGTTTGAAGAGTTTGCGTGTGATGCTGGGATCATGCTGACGGCAAGTCATCTACCATTTTATTTCAATGGGATCAAAATTTTCAGCCAAGCAGGCGGCGCAGAAAAAAGTGATATTGCCTACATTTTGTCCCATACTGAACCAAGTGAAGCGGCGAAAGGAAATGTAACCGAGGCCGATTTATTGTCTCGTTACGCAGCAGATCTAGTTGAAAAGATCCAACGTGGCAGCGGCAGTGAGCAGCCGTTAAAGGATATGAAAATCGTCGTTGACGCTGGAAATGGTGCTGGCGGATATTTTGCAGATAAAGTGTTAGCTGTACTTGGTGCGGACACCAGTGGTTCGCAATTTTTAGAGCCTGATGGTAATTTTCCTAACCACATTCCAAATCCAGACAACAAAGAAGCGATGGCAAGTATCAAAAAAGCGGTACTAAATAATCAAGCCGATCTGGGAGTCATCTTTGATACGGATGTCGATCGTTCAGCGATCGTTTCAAAGGATGGACAAATGATTAACCGGAACAATTTGATTGCCGTTTTATCGGCCATCGTTTTGCAGGAGCATCCAGGAAGTACGATTGTAACCAACTCGCCAACATCGGATCATCTGAAAAACTTCATTGAAGAAAAAGGCGGCAAGCAATATCGCTATATTTCAGGCTACCGCAATGTAATCAATAAAGCGATCGAGCTTAACGAAGAAGGTATTGATTGCCAATTGGCGATTGAAACGAGTTCCCACGCGGCGTTCAAAGAAAATTATTTCTTAGATGATGGTGCGTACGTCATCGCCAAAGTCTTGATGCTGTTACCAAAACTACAAAAAGAAAATCGTGAACTGACAGATTTGATGGCGGAATTGGAACAGCCTGTTGAAACACTAGAAATTCGCTATACCATTAGTGGAGAGAATTATAAAGAGGCTGGGCAGCAGATGATCGAGAAATTCCGTGAGGAGCTGCCAACACATGACGGCTTTGCGGAAAACTCTGAGAATCAGGAAGGTGTTCGCTTTTCTGTGACCGATCCATATGGACAGGGCTGGATGCTTTTACGTTTAAGTCTGCATGAACCGCTGCTAGTGATGCAGGTAGAAAATGATCAAGCCGATCAAATTCAAAAGCAATTACCTATATTCCGTGAAATTTTAGCTCAGAATACGCAAATTGATCTAACGAAAATTGACCAGCAATTGAATAAGTAAGATTGCTTGCAAAATAAGCCCCTTGGTCTGATGATAGGAATCAGAAAAAGGGGTTTGTTTTTTTGTATTCTTTTAATAGAGCAATTTCTAACGAAAAATTTCAGAATAGGAGAGAGACAGATGGAAATCACACTTGATGAAGCAGCAAAAGAAAAAATTTCGGAACACTTAGGAGTGGATAAGCTTTTATTATTAACTTTTGAAGATGGGGTCGGAGCGTATTCGCAGCATGCCATGATTCACATGCAGACACAATTTTCCATTAATATTATTTCCACTGATATAGAAAAAGCAGGTTATGACGAAAAAATCCCATCAAATATTGGCGACTTTTGGATCAAAGGGTATTCGAAGGAAGATTTGCAGGAAGAAATGCACATTAAATTTAATCCACGCTTGAGCACATTCAGTTTATCTGGAGAAGGTGGGATGATTGACGATAATCTAGGCTTCATCGATTTTACTAAAAATTAATTTAAGATGGATCGTCTTTCATTTTTTTTCTGTTCTTTGATATGATGATAAAAAAGGTTTCGAGACAGGTTCTTAACGTCAGATATTTGGAACCAGACAAACAACAGAAAGAGAGAAAATAAAGTGGCAAAAATCATGATCGTTGAAGATGAAGCGGTAATACGGCAACTGATTGGCGAAGAACTAACGAAATGGAGATTCGATGTTTATCAGGCAACTGATTTTAACCAGGTTTTTGAAGAATTTGAAGAGACGGAGCCGCAGCTTGTGTTGTTGGATATCAATCTTCCTGTATATGATGGGTATTACTGGTGCCAAAAAATTCGTGAAGTCTCCAAGGTACCGATTATTTTTATCTCCTCTCGCAATACCAATATGGATCAAATCATGGCGATGAACATGGGGGCGGATGATTATATTACAAAGCCTTTCCAAGTAGACATATTAGTTGCGAAGATTAATGCCTTGTTGCGCCGCTCATACAATTACGCTGAGAGCGGTGAAGAATTAGAGCATAATGGCATCACGTTGAACATTGACAACAGCAGTATGACAATTAATGGTGAAGTCGTTGATCTTAGTAAGAATGAGTACCGGCTCCTATTCATTTTGATGAAGCAACACGGGAAAATCTTAAGCCGTGATAAATTATTACGTGCTTTGTGGGACGATGAACGCTTTGTCGATGACAATACTCTAACAGTCAATATCAATCGTCTGCGTCGGAAGATCGAACAAGCTGGAATTGATGACTACATTCAAACGAAGGTTGGACAAGGCTACATTGTCCCATAAGGAGCGGCCATGACATTTATCAAGTATTTAAAGGATCGTCTACTGGTTTTATTAGGTTGGGCAGTCTTAAGTTCACTACTGGTTTTTATGGTCTGGCTAACACCGGATTTACACGGCTTTTGGGACAATCTGGGGTATCTGTTGATTTTGCAACTCTTTCTCGTCTTCCTTTTTTTCACGATTGATTATTATCGTCGAAAAAAATGGTACAAGGAATTCGATAAACAGGAAGAGTCTCATTTGCAGCATTTTGTCGAATCTGCGACAAACAATGAGGAAGTGTTGATTCAGGAATACGTCAATAAGCAGGTACGAGAGCATCATTCGATGATGGAGCAATTGTTGGATAGTCAAAAGGATCAAAAAGATTACATGGATTCTTGGATTCATGAAATAAAAGTGCCGTTAGCGGCAGTCGATTTGATTTTGAATGCGATTGAATTTGATATTCCGGATGAAAAGTTTGTTTTGCTGCAAAATGAACTTCAACAGATTGATGAGTATGTGGAACAGATTCTCTATTATTCTCGTTCGGACGAATTTGTAAATGATTATTTGATTCAAGAATATTCATTGAAAAAAATTGTTCAGCCGATCATTCGCAGTCAAGCCAATTATTTCATTCAAAAAAACCTCCAATTGACACTAGCAGAAAATGATGCCAAAGTGCTGACCGATGCCAAATGGATCGAGTTTATTTTTCGCCAGTTATTGAGCAATGCCATCAAATATACACCAGATCATGGTCAAATCACTATTACAATCGAGACGAAAAGTGCCGGAGCTTCTTTGATTCTAGAAGATAGTGGCGTTGGGATTCCACCAGAGGATCTAGGACGAATTTTTGACAAAGGCTTTACAGGTGAAAATGGTCGAAAAGCGCAGCAGCATTCGACAGGTCTTGGCTTGTACTTAGCGAAGCGACTCGCTGAGAAATTAGGGGTAGCTATTACGGCAGAGTCAACAATGAATAAAGGCACTAAGATGACTTTATTTTTTCCGCGATTAGATTATTATCATGAAGAACGATAAATTACTAGTTTTCGATTGCCAAAACCTCTTTTTTTCGCTAAACTATTTCAGTTGTGAATTGAAGGGAGTAAGGTTATGAGTATTTTAATTGCCCTAATACCAATGGTAGCATGGGGAAGTATTGGTTTGGTGAGCGGGAAATTAGGTGGAGACGCCAATCAGCAAACCTTAGGAATGACGATGGGGGCTTTTGTTTTTGCATTAGTGACCTTTTTCATCGTTCAGCCAGCTATGAGTGGTTGGATTTTATTAATCGGATTTTTATCAGGTTTCTTTTGGTCCATTGGGCAGAACGGTCAGTTTCACGGGATGAAATTCATGGGGGTTTCGGTAGGGTTACCGATCTCAACGGGCTTTCAGTTAATTTTAAATACTGTCGCTGGTGCAGTGTTCTTCCATGAATGGACGAAAACAAAAGATTTTATCCTAGGTTTTATCGCCTTGGCATTACTTGTTTTAGGGGCTTATTTAACTGCTCGCAAGGATGACGAGAGTGGTGTGCAATCAGATGACCGTATGTTGGACTTCGGCAAAGGGTTTCGCTCGTTGATTTTTTCAACGTTAGGGTACGGCGTTTACACAATTATTATTACCTGGGCCGGACTAGATCCATTGGCAATTATCTTGCCGCAAAGTGTCGGTATGTTAGTTGGAGCCAGCTTCTTTGCCTTTCGCAAGGCTAAACTGGACCGCTATGTATGGCGAAATATGGCTTCTGGTCTTTTGTGGGGAATCGGAAATATCTGTATGCTGTTAACCGTTAAGGAAATTGGTTTAGCGATTGGATTCTCCTTGTCACAGATGGGAATCATCATTTCGACATTAGGCGGGATTTTCCTTCTGGGCGAACGCAAAACGAAAAAAGAAATGTATTATGTCATTATCGGCTGTCTGCTGATTATTGTTGGCGGTGTCGTATTAGGCTATATGAAAGCATAAAAAAATAAGCGTGCCGCTTGGCATGCTTATTTTTTAGGCTCTATAATTTCTAGGACTGATAGAAAATCATTCTATCGGTCCTTTTTGAGCATGAAAAAACAAAACATACAGAAGCTCCGTTAGAATTGAATCACCACAACACAAGCAAAGGAGCGTTCTGTATGCCTGATCTTCATCATATCAAACTACTACTTGGAATCAAAGATAAAAACATTTTCATCACAAATGTGGAATCGAAGAGCATTAAGAATATCAAGAGTCTTGTTGTTTCTGCGACGTTAAGTAAAGAAATTCGTCGCTGTCCTTTGTGTAAACAGATGAATCATGAAGGCATGATCGTTAAGAACGGAAAGAAAAAATCGCTCATTCAACTTAATAAATGTGCGAACCAACTGACTTATCTTGCTTTAGCGAAACAACGCTACCACTGTCGTGGCTGCCACACCTATTTTACGGCGAATACCTACATTGTCGATAGAAACTGCTTTATCGCTAAACAAGTGCGCTATAAAATTTTAGAAGAGCTAACGGAAAAACAAGCAATGACGACAATCGCTAAGCATTGCGGAGTTTCTTGGTCGACCGTTTCTCGGACACTCGCTTCTCTGATCCCCATGACAAAAGTAAAAAGAAATTGGTTACCGCGTTGTTTATTAATGGATGAATTTCGTTCACTGAAAAATCAAGTCGGTCCCTACTCCTTTTCTTGTATGGATGGCGATACTGGAAAATTACTGGATATTCTTCCTTCACGGAAGAAAAAGGCTCTCGTTTCTTATTTTATGCAATTTGAACGACGCGCACGATTGAAGGTAAAGGTCATCGTGACGGACATGAATGTTTCTTATGCCTCTCTGATAAAGGAATGTTTTCCAAAGGCAAAACTCGTTGTGGATCGTTTTCACATTGTCAAACATCTCATTCGTAAATTTGAGGATATTCGCGTACGAATCATGAAAAGCTTTGATCGAAACGATCCAACACAAGCCAAATATTATCGACAATTAAAGGCGTTGTCTCGGCTTCTGATCAAACGACAGGACAAGCTTGTTTATGACAAATGGACCAAATGGCGCAATTTTGGTTGGGCGTATCTCACCGAAAGTGAAGTGGTGGATCGTCTGCTTTCGATCTCTGACGAATTACGAATCGCCTATTTTTACTATCAAGAAATTCTTCAAGCGTTTCACGACAAAGAGGCGGACACTTTCTTTAAACTTGTAAGAACGATGCCCAATTCCGTTCCAAAAGAACTGCATTCTATAAAAAAAGCTTTTATAAACTATGAATCCGGCATTCGTTTAGCCCTCGAATTGCCTTATTCAAATGCCAAAATAGAAAATCTGCATACCCACATCAAAGCGTTAAAACGAGTCGCTTATGGCTTTCGAAGCTTTCGGAAAATGAAGACCAGAATTTTCTTACTAAATAATCTGATTACCTATGAATCAAAAAATATCTAAAGTAGAAAAGGAATTCTACCTTAGATGTTCTTATCTCACTCTATCAGTCCTATTTGACAAAGAGCCATTTTTTATAACTACTGTCCAGAATTTAATTCCATTAATTTTTGCTTTAAGTCGTTTTCCATATGACCGATCTCGATCTCGGCTGCTTGACGACGTTCGCGACCTTCTTTTTGAATCCGCAGGGTTTCTTCTAATGTTTCGACTAGATCGTTTTGTGTTTGCTGCAAGGTATCTAGATCGACGATGCCGCGTTCGTTTTCTTTGGCCGTTTCGATGGTTGAAATCTTCAGCATTTCTGAATTTTTCTTCAACAGGTCGTTGGTTGTTTCAGATACCTGACGTTGTGCTGTAGCAGCGTCTTTTTGACGTAGTAAAGTCAAAGCGATCGCTACCTGATTCTTCCACAATGGAATCGCCGTATTGATAGAGGCTTGAATCTTCTCGGCCAATGCTTGATTGGTATTTTGGATCAAGCGAATTTGCGGTGCTTGCTGAATCGTGATTTGTCGTGCCAATTTTAAATCGTGGGTCCGTTTATCCAAACGATCCAAAAATTGTGTATAGTCGTTGACGACCTGGACGTCCATTTGATCGCCAGAGCTTTGTGCCTTCGCTGTTGCTTCAGGAATCGTCGTCATTTTCATTTCTTCGATCTTCAACTCAGCGGCAGCAATATAGATATTCAAGGCGTCAAAGTAATCTTTGTTTTTATTGTAAAGTGTTTCAAGCATTTGGTTGTCCCGCAATAAGCCATCTTTTTCAACGTTTAATTTTGTGGCGATTTTATCAATTTGAGCACCGATCTTTTGATATTTCGTTGTAATTTCATAGATTGACTGTTTTACTTTACCAAACATTTTTTGGAAGATATTGCCTTCACCGACGCGTAATTCGTCAGGATTCGCTTCATTTAAGCGGTACATTAATTGATTCAACGAATCGCCGATTGGACCGATATCTTGTGAAGAGACGGTATTCAGCATAGATTGCGAGAATTCGCTTAATTTTGTTTGTGCAGTTGAACCGTAACTGATTACGGCTTGAGAATCATTGACATCGATTTTTTTCGCAAGCTCGCGGGCTTGTACTTGCCGTTCCTCAGGCAATTTATCGACTAAGCGATCTGCTTGTTCCTGCGACTGCAGGTGAGAGATTTCTTGCTGTTGAACGGGGGTTAAAGAATCGGTGCCAAATGGGTTACTGAGTAGGTCATCTAAAGTACTGTCGACCGGTTTGGTTTCTGTTTTATTTTCTGGTTCCACTATGTGTCCTCCTGTTCGAAAAAAATCTAGCTTCAGCTAGATTTTTTTGTTAATGTTTCGCTTTTTTTATTTTGTGGACAAATCAGGATCATGGTCAAGATTTTTTTTCGCGATGGAAATTTCAACATCCATGTCTTCTAAATCTTCAGCGACGAATTGTTGATAATCTTTCACGATTAAATCAGCCATTTGATCGATGATCTGTGCGCTTTCTTCTAGTTTACCATAAACTTCTTTTGACTTGACCTCATGTCCGTTGATTTCAACATAATTATCTGTCAAATCAACGATATTTGGCAAGTGCGTATAAAGAAATTGGCTCGCTTCTGGCAAACGTTTTGGATCTTTTACTAATTCTTTAAATAAAGCTTTGGCAGCCTTCAGCGTATCGTGTCGTAAATCGATCGCTTTAAGCTTCGCATTCTTTTGGATATTTTGCTGCAGACGTAAAACTTGTTGTTTTGATGAATTCATTGTTTCACGGAACAATTCAATTTCACGTTCGCTCATACCCAATTGTTTATAGTAAGCTTCCTTTTCTTTCGATAGAAATGGTAGTTCTTCTTTTTGTGGACGAACTTTTCTTCCCTTAAGTCCACGATAGATCAACCAAAAGCCGACAACCAACATTAAAAAGACGATATAGTCACCGAAATCTCCTTCAAGAAAGGAGAGAATGCCGATTGTTGCGATGATGATAGGGAATATTTTCCTGCGCATAATAATCCTCCTAGTCTAGTAATAACCCTTCACATTATTTATTCAAAATTCTTGATTTCTTTACACGCTCATCATAGCATGAATTTCTATAGAATTAGTATCGGACTAAAGATGGATTTTTCAGATTTAGAAAAAACATAAGAATTTTCTGTGATACAATAAGGCAGAACCTTCGAGTTGAAGCTATATGGGAAACTTCTTCCTTTGTTTGCAGCTTCCATTGGAAGAAATCCTCTTATTTTTGTTAATAAAAGATTTAAGAAATTAATGTTAAACTTGAAAATGCGAAAAGGAGAAAAGGTGTTGTCATGTTAGAATATAAAGATTTTGAAGAGAAGACAATTGAACGGAAAGAAATATTTAAAGGAAAGATCATTGATGTTTATTTAGATGACGTGGCTTTACCGATGGGAGGAACAGCCAAACGCGAATTGGTTTTCCATCACGGTGGTGTCGGTATCATTCCTATTACGAAAGAGAATAAAATGATCATGGTCAAACAATTTCGCAAGCCGCTAGAAAAAGTGGTATTGGAAATTCCCGCTGGAAAAATAGATCCAGGTGAAGGGCAACAGCCAGAAAAAACGGCGATGCGTGAACTAGAAGAAGAGACCGGTTACCGTGCGGAAGAGTTAACTTACATAAATGAGATGTATCTATCACCCGGATTTTCAAATGAAAAATTATATATCTATGCCGCGACTGATTTAGTCAAGGTAGAAAATCCTCGGCCTCAAGATGACGATGAAGTGTTGGAGCTTTACGAATTGACCATGGAGGAAGCGAAACAAGCGATCCTAGATGGATTGATTTGTGACGCAAAGACAATCTTCGCCGTCAATTATTGGGAACTGATGTTGTTAAAGAAATAGACTAGGAAAAATGAGTTCATTAGTAAGAATAAGGATGTCAGTCCAACTTTGCCAGTTCTGCTTTTCTCAGTATTAAGTGGGTGAATTTAATTTTCAATTACGAGAATATTAAGGATACGTGATATTTAGCAGAATGGTAGGCGTACGAAAATCATTGGAATTTTACGTTAGAAAAATTCCAACTATTATTATGAGCTAGCTTAGCAATATTAGGATTGGAATAAGATAAGACACATTAACTTAATCAATGGAATGAAGTTTAGTTGGATGATATACGGAGTGAAGATCAAAATTATTTTTTCTTAAAAAATAATTACATTATTAAGAACGAGGAGTGGATCACTCATGAGCCAATCACCCTTGGTGACGCGCAGCGAATTGAGGAAACGAAAAGAAGAGCAGGAGCGTTTGGCAGAAGAGCAGCGGAAAGCGGCGGAGCGAGCCTATGAAAAAAGAGAAAAAGAAATCAGTTCTGTCTATCGGAAAGAGTTGAAGAAGAACAAGCCTGTGACGAAATCCCGCAGCAGTGAACGGGTAAAACAGAAGGAACGCAGCAGCTTTTTAAATAAAGCAATAATTTTTGTTTTATTGCTTTTGATCGTGGTAATGTTAGCTGTATTCTTTATTTAAACAGTAAAAATATATTAAAAAGAAATAGAGGAATCGTTATGAAAATCGGTATTATCGGTGCAATGGAACCAGAAGTAAAAGCATTAAGAGAAAGTTTGGATCACCCATTATCTTGGGAACAATCTGGAGCGTTGTTTATCTCAGGGGGACTAGGCAATCATGAAGTGATTGTTGTTCAATCAGGAATTGGAAAGGTATTGGCTTCAATCACTACTTCGGTATTGATTCAGCAATACAAAGTGAACATGGTCATCAACACGGGAACCGCTGGTGGGATTGGCGAAGGATTAGCGATTGGTGATTTGGTTATCGCAGATAAAGTTGCTTACTTTGATGTGGATGCGACGACTTTTGGTTATAAGATAGGGCAAGTTCCAGGTATGCCGCTTTATTATGAAGGATCAACGTATTTAAAGGGCGAAATGGTGACAGCCAGCAAGAAAATGAATCAATCTGCCCGTGTTGGGTTGATCGTTTCAGGAGATACCTTTGTGAGCAGTCCAGCCAAAATCAAGGAAATCAAAGCTTCATTTCCAGAGGCTTTAGCTGTTGAAATGGAAGGAGCTGCGATCGGACATACCGCCGCACAATTTGGTATTCCATTTTTGATCGTCCGAGCAATCAGCGATACGGCTGACAGTGAAGCGACGGAAACACATGAAGAATTTGTTAATCGTACTGGAACATTATCAGCACAGCTTGTTATGGAATTTGTGAACCATTTGAAATAAAGTTTTTTAAGGATTCAACTAAAGGAGGAACTTGCATGCGGGCGTTACTTTCGATTGATTATACGAAGGATTTTGTAGCAACTGATGGAAAACTAACTACAGGGGAAGCAGGTCAGGCAATTGAGGGGGAGCTGGTCGCTATCACAGAAGACTATTTCCAGCAGGGGAATTTTGTCGTTTTTGCTATTGATGGGCATGATCCAAGCGATCAGTACCATCCTGAAAATAAACTCTTTCCGGCGCACAATGTCATCGGTACGAGCGGACGAGAGTTGTATGGCTCATTAGCTGATTTCTATCAAGCAAATCAAGCAGAAAAAACGGTTTATTGGATTGATAAACGGCATTATTCAGCCTTCAGCGGCACCGATTTAGACATTCGGTTACGGGAGCGAGGGATTACAGAGCTTTGCTTAACTGGGGTGTGCACTGATATCTGTGTGTTGCACACGGCGGTAGATGCCTACAATTTGGGTTATCAATTAGTGATACCTGAGAAGGCTGTTGCAAGCTTTGATGCGACTGGACATACTTGGGCATTGAATCACTTTAAAAATACTTTAGGAGCAACTATTATATAAAGCGAAATCGCAACGAAACTCTGTTTTCGTTGCGATTTTTTTCTTATAAATAATTAGGAATAAAGGTGGTGAAGTCTTCAATGACACCATCTGGCGCCAAGTTTTCTTTTTCGAAAACGGATCGATTTTTTCCTTCGGGATCAATGGCGACGATCGTTCCGATTTTCGCATTGCGAGCTGCCTGTAATCCAGAGTAGGAATCCTCAATCACTAAGCAATCTTTTGGGGCAACGGCGATCTTCTCAGCGGCGATCAGGAAAATATCCGGTGCAGGCTTTCCAGGAAAACTGCCTGTATGACAGACCATTTTTTCTTCATCAAACCAGTCACCTAAATGTAAATAGTCAAAATAAAAGTCCATGTTCACCTTTGGCGATGCCGAAGCGATGGTCATGGGTATTTTTTCTGCTTTTAAATAGTCTAAGACCTCTCGTAAACCTTTGGTAAAGTCATTGTGATCTGCACTGGCTAAGACCGATTCACGATAATAAGTCTCCTTTTCATCAGATAATTTTTCCACTTCTTCTTCACTTAATTCTGGTGAAATAAAATTACGCAAGATCACATCATTAGTTTTCCCGTGAAGATTTTTTAGGATATCCTCTTCGGTCATTTCCTTATCTGAATACTTTTGGATCAAATAAAGCCAAGCAGCTTCATGGAGATCAGAATCCATAAACATGGTTCCGTTAAAGTCAAATATTATTCCTTTCATACATAAACCTCACTTTTTCCCAAGATACCCCTAGTTTAGCACGTTTTGAAAATTGTTGATGAAAAAGATAGTATTGTTTGCAACTTCAAATCAATCGTTTTATAGTATTTAAGAATAAATAATGGAGATGAAAAGCATGTTGGATTATTTGGTTATTGCGCTCTTTGCTTTTGTTGGCGGAACCGCGCGCTATTGGTTGGGCGTATGGCTTCCTGCGGTCAACGGTTTTCCTATAGGAACCTTGCTGGTCAATTTATTAGGGTGCTTTATTTTTAGTTGGATCGTGAAACATATTTTGAATGATATTGATATATCTGCTCGTCTCGTTTTAGGAGTAGGAGTCGGCTTCTGCGGCGCCTTGACGACGTTCTCTTCCTTTGCGCTAGATACGATGAAATTAGTGCAGGCCGGACAAATCGGGCTAGCCTTTCTTTATTTACTGTTATCAGTTGTCGGCGGTTTAGCGATGACTGTACTCGGCGAGGCTATTTATCATAGAAGGGCGGAGACAGAATGATCAATACGCTATTAGTCGGCAGTGGGGCAGCGATTGGCGCAATGCTGCGTTTTACGTTAAATAACTATTTTGAACCCCAGACTAAACACCTGCCAAGATCAACGTTCTTTATCAATCTCACTGGAAGCCTTCTGCTCGGTATTTTCTTTGGACTGCATTTAACGGATTCGGTTTATCTATTTTTAGGGACTGGGATCATGGGTGGATATACGACCTTTTCTACCTATAATTTTGAGTTGTTTGTTTTATGGAAAAATGATCGTTCAATGTTTTATCGTTATTTTTTTGGAACTTATGGATTAGGTATATTATGTAGTTTTCTGGGTTTAGTCATCGGAAATAGCCTCTAAAAAGGTTCAAGAAAGCTTATAGAAATGGGAACTTAAATTAGATAGCAAACGAAATAGTTAATTGTTTCGATTTTTTTAATAATTATAAATCCTGCAAAACAAATTGATGAACCTGATTTTGAAAGGCTGATGAAAGACAGTTGCTTCGAGGCTAGTGAACCAATTATACGATGCACTAACATGGACTAGGTTATATGTTTTTTTATATCAATTGAAAAAAGCAAAGAGATGGATCAAGGCAGCTTTTGATCCATCTCTTTGCTTTTGATTCATTAAAGAAGAGTTACTTCATTTGGCGAACTTTCTGAGGCGTTTCATTAAAAAAAGCTTTGAACTTTTGATAAAACTGAGTCTTATTCGAAAATCCGACATATTCACTGATGGCATCGATGGAAACATTAGTAGTTAGAAGTAAGCGATGCGCTTCATGCAAACGCTGTTCAATAATTAATTGTTTGAAATTTTTTCCGGTCTCCTTTTTGATGAGATTGGACAGGTAGTTGCGATTGTAGCCTAATTCTTCTGCCAGTGATTTTAAGGAGAGGCTCCTAGGATTTTCTTCGATGCATTGCAAAATTTTTAACATGGTAGCATTGATGGAATTTGACTGATAAATCGTTGGTAACTGGGCTTGATATACTCGGGAAAGTTGCAGAAACAATACTTGAGAAAAAGAGTTCACTATATCGTTGCTTAAACGGTTGTCGAAAAAAAATTCTCGAATCATCTGTTCAAGAGTCGCCTGAATTTCCTCATTATTCGTCAGATCCAGCAATAAATAATTCTCGTGGATGTCAGAATCAAGGACACTATTGATAAGAAAATCATAAGTAACACCTGTATTTTTGGCATCTATTTTAGTAAAGGCCGACAGATTGATATCTGATAATTTGAATAGAAAATTAATTAATAAGTCTTCTTCTCTCAGTGGAAGAAGCTCATGTTGTGAATTTTGATCCAAAAGCAATAATTGTTTTTCCTGTAAAAGTAGTTCTTTCCCATTAACAATCTGCCTTGATTCTCCTTGAAGCATATAATTAAATTCCATGAATTGATGGGAATGCAGCGGATAAGCAGCAAATCTTCGATGTTTTCGAATTAATATTGTTTTGTTTTCTAGAAAAAGCTCATTCTTGATTTTTAAATAACTCGATTTTTCTTCGTCAAATTCATCCAGCCATCTCTTTGTTCTCTTCTGAACTTTTTCAGCATCACTTAAAGGTAAAAAGTATTCTTCAATCTTCTTCATTTTTTTATCACCTGTATTTTTGATACTCATATGCTAACATTTTGCCATTGTTTTGTAAACGCTATCAAAGTAATCTTAGGTTGTAAGTTGCAACGCACGAAAAACAACTAAAGGAGAAAGTCATGAAAAAAGATTATCGCGAGATGGCTAGACAGATTCCGATTGAAGATCGGCCAATTTCAAACAAGAAATTGTCTGGATTGGGAAATTTCTTTGGATTATATGGTGGAGAACATATTGCAGCGACCGAATTTGTCATTGGTGCAACCTTGGTTACTTGGGGAGTCAGCGCAACAAATATTTTTATTGGATTACTGATTGGGAATTTGTTAGCAACACTTACGTATGCGCTTGTCTGCGCGCCGATCGCTGTAGATACACGATTAACTTTATATTCTTATTTGAATAAAGTTCTAGGGCCATATATGCAAAAAGTCTATAACTTTATCTGGGGCCTTGCCTCCATAGCAATGGCGGCCTCCATGTTGACGGTATCGGCATCAGCGGTGCGAGAGATTTTTAACGTACCTCTACAAACAAATTGGTATCCGACAAGTATCACATTTATTTTGATCGTACTTGTCTTAGGGGTCATTGTTACCGTTGTTGCGGCAAACGGCTTCGATGCTGTAGCAAAGTTTGCTTCGGTCAGTGCACCGTGGATGATTTTGGTTTTCTTTGTAGGTGCCATATTATCACTTCCAACGTTGTTCAGTGCAGCTGGAACACAAGGCATCCACTCTTTTGGTGACTTTATGAATTTAATGAACGCGACTGTTTGGACAGGAACGCCATTACCAGGGAATCCACAGTTAGGGTTGCCGCATGTCATTGCTTTTGCCTGGATGTGTAACTTAGCTTATCACGGCGGCCTAAATGATATGTCGTTGTTTCGCTTTGCTAGAAAATCAACCTATGGCTATGTATCCGGCGTCGGGATGTATATTGGTCATTTCTTCGCTTGGGGCTGCGCCGGTATCATGGGAGCGGCGGCATCAATTATGCTAGGAAAATCACTACTGGTTCTTGATTCGGGAGCTGTAACAAATGCAGTTGTCGGCGGTATGGGCTTACTGGCAGTCATTTTCGCTGGGTGGACGACAGCTAATCCGAGTATTTATCGAGCTGGATTAGCATTTCAAACGATCTTTAATGTTGATTTAAAAAAATTAACCTATGCGGTTGGAATTATCATGACCATTGCTGCTACGTTCCCTATTACTGCCAATGTGATGACAATCGTCAACATTATTGTGTTAGTTGTTCCATCTATCGGGGCGATCGCAATAACAGAACACTGGATACTACCTAAATTAGGGGCTACACGCTACTGGTCGATGTATCGGAAAGATCAAGTGAATAAAGCTGCGTTGATTGCATGGCTGATCTCATTGGCCTTTGTGGTCATCATGACAATGACGAATCTGATCCATTCTTATTTCTTATTTTTACCAACGTATTTGCTGGCGATAGCGGCTTATGCCATCTTGGCTTTATCAATGGGGGCCAAAGAGGACTATTCATCAGAAGTACTTGAAGAAGAAAAGATTCAAGCTGCCTTGTTGCAAGTCATTCAAGAGGAGGAAAAGGATATCGTGGACAATCGTCAGGCGAAAGTTCCTAAGTTGGCTCGGACGCTACAGGGGACATCCTTTATATTTTTAGCAGCAATTTTGATTGTTACGATCTTGCGCTTTATCGGATCGATGGATGATCAAACCTTCAGAACTGTTTCTTTACTATTAACACTCTTGTATTTCGTTTTTGGTGCTAGTGGCATGTATGTGAGAGAGAAAGCTTTTGAAAAAGAAAGTATTGCTCAAGTAGAAGAGCCTGTTTAAGGAGAAAAGAGATGAACGAAAACTATATAGCTGTTGATATTGGCGCATCTAGCGGACGCTTGATGCTGGCGGAAAAAAACTTTCAAGACAAGATTACTCTAAACGAAGTTCATCGTTTTAAAAATGGTTTTTCTGATAGTGAGGGAACAGATCATTGGAACGCTGATCATTTGGTGGAAGAAATCTTGATTGGCTTGGAAAAGGTGAAGCAGCGAGGGATCGAAGAATGTTATGTCGGAATCGATACTTGGGGCGTGGATTATTGTTTGCTGGATGAAGAGGGGCAAGCATTGAGTCAACCGATCAGTTATCGTGATCATCGCACAGCAGGGGCGATGGAAGCGTTCGATGCCAACTTTTCCCTCAAAAAACTATATGAAAAAACAGGAATCCAGCTTCAATCGTTTAATACGGTGTTCCAATTACTAAGAGAAGATCGAGAAAAATTGGTCAAAGCAAAGCAATTATTGCTGATGCCGGATTACTTAGGCTACGTTCTCACCGGCAATGCTGTATTAGAAAAAACGAACGCGTCCACGATGCAGCTGATGAACTTGGAGTCACGGAAACTAGATGAGGAGATTCTTGCTGCTATTGATGTGAAAAAAGAATTGTTTCCAGATTTGGCTGAACCAGGTTCAATCCTAGGACCGATCCTGAGAGAAAAGTTTCCAGATTATGATCTGCCGGATGCCACATTGATCACGATTGCTTCTCACGATACAGCGTCAGCAGTCGTGGGAACACCAGGAAAGGGCGACAATTGGGCCTACATCAGTTCAGGCACTTGGTCATTGATGGGGGTAGAAATGGAGGAAGGGGTTGCGACTGCCGAAGCCTTCGATGCGAACTTTACCAACGAGTGGGGTGTTCAAGGAACGATCCGTTTCTTGAAGAACATTATGGGAATGTGGCTGATCCAAGAAGTCGCAAGGCTGCAGGACTATCGCTATTCTTATCCAGAGCTTGCTGAGCTGGCTAGTCAGGAAGAGCCATTTGTTTGCCTGATCGATGTCAATGATCCGCGCTTCATGAATCCAGAGAATATGATTACTGAGATTCAAACGTATTGCCGCGAACTGAATCAAAAAGTACCTGAGACAGCAGGCGAACTTGCTCGTTGTATCTATGACAGTTTAGCACTGTGTTATGCAGTAGAACTAGAAAAGCTTGAAAAAATCATCGGACGTACGATTACTCAGCTCCATATCGTTGGGGGCGGGTCAAATAATGACTTCTTGAATCAATTAACGGCGGATGCCTGTGGGATCAATGTTTTAGCAGGACCAGGGGAAGCAACCGCCATCGGCAACATCATAGTTCAGATGGTAGCGACAAATGGTTTTGGAACATTGGCAGAAGGCCGCGAAGGCATCAAAAAATCTTTCCCAATGAAAGAATTTCAACCGCAAACAGACAATCATCAAGCCATTGAAAAGTACCATGCCTTAACAAAAGCATTTGTATAAAAAAATAGATTGAAAAGAAAAAGGAGCAGAATCAAAATGACAAAAACTGTAGAAGCGCGTTATGAAGAAGCAAAAGCTCGTTATGCAGAAATCGGTGTGAATACTGATGAAGCATTGAAAAAATTACAGGAGGTAAAAATTTCAATGCATTGCTGGCAAGGGGATGATGTCAAAGGCTTCTTAAATCCTGAAGGCGAGTTGACCGGAGGGATCATGGCAACTGGAGATTATCCAGGTGCAGCGCGTACGCCTGATCAATTACGCCAAGATATCGAAAAGGCTCTTTCATTGATTCCGGGAAGTCACAAGATCAACTTGCATGCCATTTATTTAGACACTGATGAAGCAGTCGATCTAAATCAGATTGAACCAAGACATTTTGAAAAGTGGGCGGATTGGGCCAACGAGCAGGGTGTTGGCTTAGACTTTAACCCGACCTTTTTCTCTCATCCTATGATGAAAGATGGGATGACGTTGGCACATCCAGATCAAGAGGTTCGCGACTACTGGATCGAACATGGCAAACGTAGCCGTAAAATTGCAGAATATCTTGGAAAAGAAACCGGTCAAACCTGTATCAACAACTTCTGGATGCCAGATGGGATGAAAGATAATCCGATTGATCGCTACAATCCACGTAAACGCATGATGGAATCATTAGATGAAATCTTCGCTGAAGACTTGAACGAAGAATATACCCAAGAAGCGGTTGAAAGCAAACTATTTGGAATTGGCGCTGAAGCTTATACAGTAGGTTCTCATGAATTCTATATGGGGTATGGCTTAACTCGTGATAAATTGATTTGTTTAGATGCCGGTCATTTCCATCCAACGGAAGTTATCTCCAACAAATTGACTTCACTGGCGCTATTTTCTAAGGGCATTATGCTCCACGTTTCGCGCCCTGTTCGTTGGGATTCTGACCATGTAGTGATCATGGACGACGAATTGCAAGAAATTGGCAAAGAGATCGTCCGCAATGACTTATTAGCTAAGACCAATATCGGCTTGGACTTCTTTGATGCAACGATCAACCGCGTAGCTGCTTGGGTCATCGGAACACGCAACACCCAAAAAGCATTATTGAAGGCGATGCTAGAACCAATTGAAGAGTTAAAAGAAATGGAACTGGACCTTGATTACACGAAACGCATGGCGCTGACAGAAGAATTGAAGGACTTCCCTTATGCAGATGTGTGGAACTACTTCTGTGAGCTGAACAATGCTCCAGTCGGTATGAATTGGTACGAAGAAGTCATGGACTATGAAAGAGATATTTTGTCAGCTCGAGGCAAAGAAATGGCACACGCATAACTAGTCGGCGGGGAGAGACATGGCCCCGCCTTGTTAGATAAAAACTTGGAGGAATCGATCGTGAATAATATTTTAGAAGCGTCTTTTGTGAAAGAAATGGTGGAAGTAACCAGCAATCTGTATCGTTTAGGTTGGGATGAAAGAAATGGCGGCAATGTGTCGTATTTATTGGAGGAAGCAGAAGTCACTGAGTATATAGATCCTATGAAGGTGTTGCGGAATATTCCAATGGACTTTGATGGGGCAACCCTTAAAGGAAAATATTTTATCGTAACCGGTTCTGGGAAATATTTTAAAAATGTCGCCCAAGATCCTGCGAACAACCTAGGTATCCTGCGAGTGGCAGAAGATGGTCAAAGTGTGGATCTACTATGGGGCTATACAGATGGCGGTGTTCCAACAAGTGAATTGCCTGCTCATTTAATGAGCCACAGCGCACGTTTAGCGGTTGATCCCGAAAATCGGGTGGTCATGCATTGCCACGCGACTCATCTTTTAGCGATGACTTTCAGCCATGAACTGACATCTAAAGCAATCACTCGAACACTTTGGGAAATGTGTACCGAATGTCTAGTCGTTTTCCCTGAGGGCGTGCAAGTATTGCCTTGGTTGGTTCCAGGCTCAAATGAGATCGGTGAAGCGACTGCAGAAAAAATGCGTCAAGCCCGTTTAGTTCTATGGTCGTTTCATGGCGTGTATGGCGCAGGTCGGACCATCGATGAAACCTTTGGCTTGATCGAAACCGCGGAAAAAGCCGCACAAGTATATACGTATGTTCAAGCCCAAGGTGGTATTAGACAAACAATCAGCGATGAAAACTTTCTCGCCTTAGCGAAACAGTTTGGAATCACACCGAATCCAGAATTTTTTGAAGCGACGGTGTTGAATGCATGATCAAAAAAGCAGTGAGAATGAAACTTTATCCAGACATGAAGGAAGAATATGCCAGACGACATCAGGAACTCTGGCCTGAGATGCGGGAAATGTTAAAAGAGCATGGAGCGACCAGCTATTCGATTTTTTTCGATCCAGAAACAAATTTTTTGTTTGGCTATCTTGAAATCGAAGATGAGGCGAAGTGGTCTAAGACCGCCAATAAGGAAATCAATCGTAAATGGTGGGATTTCATGGCAGATGTAATGGAAACAAATCCGGATAGTTCGCCAGTGACTGTCGATTTAGAGCAAGTATTTGAATTGTAAAAGAGACCAGAAATACAAACAGGGGATGCTAGTTTCAATATACAGTTGGCTAAAATGAATAGGCAGTTGTCTCAGAAGTTCACAGCTGGGAGAAAGATAGGGAAAAAGTTTTAAAAATTTATCATGAAGTTTTGTGCTGTGTAACAAATGATCCGGCTTTGAACTTTCGATAAAGTGTAGTGACGAAATCAAGTTTTGAAAGAGGTCTGACTCAGGAGCATTCGTTTCTGTAAATAAGTGGGTGATCAAAATAGTTGGACCTGTTTCAATAAATTCGTCTTATTTTATGGCAAAAATTTGCAATCATTAGTCATGGAAAGCGCTTTTATTTTATGGGATAATTGATTGTGAAGCATAGCACAATAAAGGAGAGATACTATGGTAGTTAATCGAATGATTTTGAATGAAACCTCTTATTTTGGTAAAGGAGCGATCCAAGAGGTAGCCAATGAAGCAAAAAAACGTGGATTCAAAAAAGCATTGGTCGTGACAGACAAGGATTTATTGAAATTTGAAGTAGCGACAAAGGTTACGGCAATTTTAGATGAGGCAGAGTTAAGCTATGAGATTTTTGATGGGATTGTACCGAACCCTTCGATCGAAGACGTTCAAGCGGGAGTCAAGGCCTGTGAGGCCGCAGGAGCAGACTACATTGTAGCGATCGGAGGTGGTTCGCCGATTGATACAGCGAAGGCGATCGGGATCATTAATACAAACCCTGATTTTTCAGACGTTCTTAGCTTAGAAGGACCGGCGGATACGAAAAATCCTGCGTTACCGATTTTAGCGGTACCGACAACCTCGGGAACAGCGGCTGAAGTAACAATCAATTACGTGATTACAGATAAAGCAAAACAGCGCAAGTTTGTTTGTGTCGATCCCCATGATATTCCAGTCGTGGCCTTTGTTGACAGTGATATGATGATGGGAATGCCCACCGGTTTGTGTGCGTCAACAGGAATGGATGCTTTGACTCATGCAATCGAAGGCTTTATTACAAAAGGTGCCTGGGAAATGACGGATATGCTTCATATTAAAGCGATCGGTATCATCAGTCACGCCTTGCGTGATTCAGTAGCTGGCAATCAAGAGGCTCGGGAAAAAATGGCCTTAGGACAGTACATTGCCGGGATGGGCTTTTCAAACGTTGGACTGGGATTAGTTCACGGAATGGCGCATCCGTTATCCGCTTGGTATGACACCCCTCATGGCGTAGCATGTGCCACCTTATTACCATTGATCATGGACTTTAATAAGGATTATACAGGAGAAAAATATCGTGAAATTGCTGTCGCGATGGATGTGGAAGGCGCGGCGGATATGTCGTTAGCGGAAGTTCGTGATGCGGCAGTACAGGCGGTGAAGCAGCTGGGGATTGACGTGGGCATTCCACAAAATCTGACAGAAATCGGAATGAAGGAAGCGGATATCCAACAAATCGCTGAGGATGCTTATCGAGATGTCTGTTCACCAGGAAATCCACGAGACGCTACCTTGGAGGAAATCATCGCCCTTTACAAGTCGATGCTATAAGAAAAAGCCAACCTTCGCGAAGGTTGGCTTTTTTGATCCTGTCTATTAGTCTTCTTCAGGAACTTTATTTTCTAAGTCTGTTCGAACAATCAATACGTCACAATCCGCGTTGCGGATAACATATTCAGAAACTGAACCGATAAACAACCGTTCAACAGCGTTTAATCCAGTCGCACCAAGCATGATCAAGTCGATTTGATTGTTCTCAGGGATTTGGTTAGCGATCATCACTTTTGGTGCACCATATTCAATGACTTTGCTGATGTGCTCAACACCAGCTTTTTTTGCGTCAGCTTCGTAATCGTCTAGTGTTTGTTTAGCCATATCTGTCGCTTGTTCTGCTAAAACATTGTCAAAAGAAGAAACTGTTTGAAACGCGCGTGTATCAATGACATGAGCAAGTAATAATTCTGCTTGGTTTCGTTTTGCGACGTTTACTGCTTTTTTGAAGGCTAATTCAGCTTCATTAGAACCGTCGACTGCTACCATAATTTTACTATATTGTTGATCCATCGTTCCCAACTCCTTTTCTCATTTATATTTTAAATCAAAATTCTTGAAATTGGTACTGTTAACCTTTTTTTGTTTTCGATCCCATCAATAAAGCGAAGAGTGCTGCCACCACCAAGAGAATAATTAAATAGATCATGGAGTAGGTTCGCTGATTGATAAAGCCGATAACAATGCCAATCATTCCCAGCAATGCATAAATGTAGCCAAACTGGCGTAAAAAGCTGCGGGATTCTGTTTGTGTGTCTTCACTGAAAAGAACTAAAAAGCCTTGAGGTTTTTTGATCAAATAATAGCTGCAGATCAATAAAATAAGTGCAAGTAAAAATAATAAAATGCGGATCATTTTCTTCCTCCAATACAATAAAAAGCAATTTGCAGAACGCAAATTGCTTTCAATCCATAAAAAATGGAAAATTCCGTCGATGCCGTTATTCACCCGATAGTATTGATCCCGCAAAATCTAGCAGGTGGGTTCCATGGTCTAAGCGTCGAACTACCAAATGAAAAGGCATGTTACCAACTTTGACACAAGACGGATCCCAATATATCAATAAAAATGTTCGGTCAACACTGAAATAGGCAACGCGCACATCACAGAATTTCCATCTCAATCATAGCACAGTCATTATTGAGACGCAACGAAGTGGCTTGCAAGGATAAACTTGAAACACTTCAAATGATTCACGTCTTCTATACGTATATTGTATAAAAAAGGAGGCTCATATGTCAAAAAAATTCGCTTATTTTTTTATTTACCTAGTCATTTTTTTCTTCGGCCCATTCATAACACAGGCGGAAGCCGAATCTCTAGAACTTTTTCCGCCGATTGACCAGCAAAAGGAATACCCGTTAAGCGCAGCAGGAATGAAGGAACTTCTCTTTGACCTATATCAATTTGGAACAGAGGAGCACTATACGATTCAATTTGATGGAGCACTTGATTTGAGTCAAACAGCTGTTGGTATTAATGAAAGCTTGTCTAACCCAACCATTGAAACAATCAACTTCGCTAGTCTGCCTGCAAGCTTGACCTTTAAAGGATCTGGAGCGGAAAGTCACTTATCTTTACCTAAAACGTGTTTCTTTGGTCAAGACAGTCATTTCGAAACCTTAAATTTAAAAGCATCGAAAATTTATGGGAACGGTCATCAGCTTTATTTTGAGAATATTCAGCATAGCGATCATACGCAATTATTTGGTGGTAGTGATAGAAATCTAGTAGGAAATCCTTTGCTTTTTTTTCAAGGAGTAACAGGCGGGTCATGGGAAATATATGGTGGAAATGAAGCAGGCACGCTATCTGGCAGCCCTTCAATTCAGTTGCTATCTTTGACTGGGGACATTCAGCGCTTGTGTGGCGGTTCATTGAAGGGAGAAATCATCGGAAATGTGAGTACCCGCATTCAACAGCTTAACGGTATGTTAATGAATTACTATGGAGGCGGCTTTGGAACAGCCGATGAACCTGTCATTGTGAAAGGGACGATTGATAATCAGCTGACGTCTGAGTCAACGGCCTTTACCTTAGGAGATTTTGTTGGTGGAGCAGCCTTCGGCGAAACAGGTGCAGTGAATACATTGATCACTGGTAAGGGGAGTTTTTCTGATACAGGGATTCTGATCGGCGGCTCGCAAGTTGGTGAGATTCATGGACAGGAGCAGGCGATTACGACGGTGATTGATACGCGACAATTTCAAAAAGGAGAGCGAAATTTTGTTGGCGGCAATCAATACAGCGGAACAATCTATGGAGATATCGAAAATCAGATTTATGCGGGAAAGGCTTCACAGGGGTCGTTTAATCGAATTGATGGCGCTGGGGGAATGGAGGTGGAGAAACGGAGCTTAACGAATTCACAAAGTTTCACACCTGTGGTCGATCTAACAGATCCGCAAAATAGAACTGCGGAAGAGCTTGCTTATGATCAACTGGCTCCTTTAGAACGCTTTTCTTTAGCAAAGAGCAATACCCGTTTTTTCGTTGAAGGAAACGTTGTAACCCGCTTATTAGGCGGTTGTGTCAGTGGCGGGCGCAATGTTGAAAATAATGTTTGTGGTGCGGGGGTTGCAGGAGTGATCAATGGGAACGTTCAGTTGGAACTAGGACAAGAAACACTTGTTTATAGCAAACGGTGGGGAGTCTATGCGCAAGAGATGGGGCTGGAGCCAACGAAGCTAACCAATGAGAGGAATTTAGGCGCCTCATACGGCTTCAGTACTTCTGCAGGAGGAGGAGAGAATCAACAGCCATGGGGGAACACGTTGTACATAAACGGAAAGACTGAATTAGTCATTAAGCAGGCGCTATTGAATTATGCCTATGGCGGAAGCTTCAACGGGATAATTGAAGGAACTTGCTCTTCTCGGCTCGAAAAGGGGCAAGTCAGTGCTATTTTTGGCGCTGGCAGTGGTTGCTATCGGATTTATGGGAATAGTCGACTGGAAATTACTGGCGGGAAGGTCGAAAATTATGCGGTGGCAGGCAGCAATCAAGATCGACGACTAATTGGTGATATTCAGACAAGGATATCTGGCGGAGAGATTTTAGGATCGGTAGCGGCGTCCTATGGGTTGCGATCGAATCACATGATCGAGGGAAATGTTGAGACCATTATTAGCGGTGGGAAATTTTCAAAGAGCAACGAGGCAACGCAAATCATGGGCGGGATTGCCAAACACGGTCTACTAAATGGAAACGTAGCATTGACCATAACAGGAGCTGTAGAATTAGCAGCAGGACTAGGAATTTCAGCCGCTAGACCCAGGATGGCAGAAATAACCAATCGCCTCGGAGGCATCGATAAGCAGCTTGCATTTGAGTTAACAACCGAGCAGAGTTTTGCGGAAGTTGAAGTATTAGGAGACGGTGGAGAAAATCCCACTTCAGTTTATACACCTGCAATCAACATGAAACTGCGTGCACCAAATGGGCGATTTTCGTTGGTTCAGGGGATGCTAAAAAACAGCTATGCAGGCAGTCTAACCCACGAACTGTCTATCGAAATTCAAGCAGCTCAATCAGTCCAGACCATTATTGGCAGCGATTCGACAACCTTTAACAATCGATTGATTGAGAACAGTCCCGCGAAGGTCGGGGTAAAAATAGGCGGCACTCAAGCTGACATACCTGTTGAAAAAATACAAAATTTCACCCAACTAACGTTAGAAAACAACGTGTCCGCAAAAAGGATTTTAAATGGCAGTGGTGCTACCAATGAAAATTTTGGACAAACTTTCGATCAATTCGGAGAACTTTCTTTAATCGCAAATGCGAGATTAAACGTGGAGGAGTTAAAAACAGGTCGACTGATGACCGCGAAAAACACTGAATTGCATTCACCAGCGGGAGAAAATAATATTTTTCTGCGAGAATTACTGCCAGAGGAAAAATTGAGGTGGCGCTTATTAATACCTGAAACGCTTCATGAGGTGACAGGCAGAAACTTCGCACAGCAAAAAGGGTACCCCATAATGACCTTTGTTGGAGAGAAAAGCTCGCTGGGGCCTGAAAATTTTATTGGCTTTGATGAGCAAGGGCAAGCATTTACCGGAGACTCTAATGGTCAAATTGGCTTGGCAGTTTCTGCCACGATCATTGGTTACCAAGTCGCAAGTGAGTTAGGAGAAATTACGCATAATCTCACTCTGAAACCGAACAACCAGCCATTGCCTTTAAACGTTTGGGGCGTGGCTAATAAGCGAAGCGGTGAATTAATTATTCCTTCTGAAAGCACCGTTTCCCCAGAATTAAGATTTACCGATACGGAACAGTTCTCCCTTCAACAAGCCGAGGTGATAGGAAGCAGTGGGGAGAATATCTTATTGACGGAGAATTACTGGCATCCACTGGAAAGAACATACTATCAAATTCGAGCGCACTTTAATTATATAGGGTCCCTTAAGCTACTTGCGGTTCCAGATTTGATCGATTTCGGACAGCACAAATTAGGCAAGCAAACAGCTTTTTACCCGACTATTCTTGGCCATCTTGAGATAAAAGACACACGTATAGAGCAGAGTCCGTGGGAATTGACACTACAAGCTGAAGTCCCAGAAGGCGGACAGCTTTATTTTCAGGAAGATGGAAAGCTTCTATCATTGGAGGAATCGGTAACAGTACTCCAGCAGTCAGGTTCTTTGAATACAACCTTTGAAGAGTGGAACGAGTCAAAAGGGCTATTCCTAATCATTCCTAAAGAACAGCAGAAGCTGGGTGAGGGATCAATGACGTTTCACTGGACACTGACAACAAAAGTCGAATGATTTTGTTGATATAGAAACAAAATTATCCTAGAATGAGTGTGCACGCATCGGAAGGCCAAATGAGGGTTCATTTAGGATGAATAGGGGAATGACGCATGAACAAAAGAGAAGAAGTTTTGGAAGGATTCAGCCAAGTATTTAATAAACGTGCATGGTTGGATAAGGTGAAGATGGAGACGGCTTTGGCAGGATATACTGCCTCTGAGGTTCATTGCATGGAGTTTATTGGCAAACATACAGATCCGAATGTCACAAAAATGGCAGAAGCGATGTACATGACGCGGGGAGCGATCAGTAAGCTAACCAAGAAAATGGTAAAAAAAGGGTATATCGAAAGCTATCAAAAAGCAGAGAACAAAAAAGAAGTTTATTTTAAGCTGACAGCAGAAGGGCAGAGAGTTTTTGCTATTCATGAGCAGCTTCATAAAGAGTTTGAGGATCGTGACGCGATCGTCTTCGAACCGATTACAGACGAGCAGTATGATGCGTTCCTAAAATTTCTTGCACGCTATAATCAGCACTTAGATCAGGAGATTAAGAAGCAAGGACTTACGATCAATTAGTTATAGCAGTCAATGGTGAAACAACCTCCAAAAGTTAGACCAAAAATCTAATTCTTGGAGGTCTTTTTTTGAAATAATTTAGTTGACAAGGAAACAAAATGAAGTTATAGTTTCCTAGGAAACAAAAAAACTTCTTTTCTGCAGCAAGAAGCAACCTGTTTCCTTGAAGTTAAACTAAACGGAATAGATAGCGATAAGCGAAGGTTCATTTGACGACAAAGCGACGGATCTAGCTATTCCGCTTTGAAATGAATTTTTCAATCAAGAAAGGAGATCTCTATGACTCAATCAACAAAATTACCAAAAAACGTTTTATCGGCGGCCTGGGCGATCGCTCTTGGCGCCATTGCTCCAATGCTCGATTCTACAATGGTGAATATTGCCATTGATCAATTGACCAAAAATTTTCATACCACGTTGGCAATCATTCAATGGGCGATCACGGGCTATGTTCTCGCACTGGCCATCGCTGTTCCCATCGCAGGCTGGTTGATGAACCGTTTTGACGGCAAGAAAATCTTTATCAGTGCGGTAGTTCTTTTCGGCTGTACTTCTGTGCTTGCCGGGATTAGCTGGAGTGTTACTAGTTTTATTGTCTTTCGTCTGCTTCAAGGATTTACCGCTGGGATCATCACGCCGTTAATGTCGACTCTGTTAGTTAAAACAGCAGGGCCTGAAAAGATTGGTCGTGTCATGGCGATCGTCAGTACACCGATGATTTTTGGCCCAATCCTTGGCCCAGTGCTTGGCGGCTTCATTGTTCAAGCAGCTTCTTGGCGATGGATATTCTTTATCAATGTGTTTATCATTTTGATCGCCGCGCCACTAATGATGCGGACATTGCCCAGCTTTGAACCCTTCAATCGAGAAAGCAAGCTAGACATTTTTGGCATTCTCGATTTGTCAGTAATGAGTGCCGCGTTGATCTACGGAATTACGAAAGCTGCTGATCACGCAACCTTTAAGAATAGCGAGGCCTTGCTCTGGACAGGACTGGGCGTATTGCTGCTGTTTGTTTACATTTTTTACGATTATCGTAAGCAGCACGCCACGGTTTTGCCATTGACTATTTTTTCTAACAGGAGCTTTAAAGCTGCCAGCATTGGCTTATTCTTTGCTAATATCGCGATTATGGGTCCGATGCTGATTCTGCCTTTGTTCTTCCAAAACTTTCGTCATTTTTCAGCCATGGAAGCTGCCATCGCACTGATTCCCCAAGGTATAGGGATGCTAGTGACGCGCCCGATGATTGGTAAAATGATTGATAGGCTTGGCGCAAAGTATGTCGTCATTGCTAGTTTAATTATTTCTTTGATAGGAACGATTCCATTGCTTTTTGTCACAGATCATACCAGTATGATTTGGATCGCTTTGATTTTATTCATTCGCGGCACAAGCTTCGGCGGAATCAATTTACCCCTAACTAGTGATGCCTATACGGGCTTGGCTGATGAAGAATTGCCAGATGCTGGTGTGGGAATCAACATTATCGAAAATCTAGGCTCAAGCTTTGGTTCGGCGATGATCGCAACGGTCGTGGCAACTGTATTACAAAGTTCTCAGCCAACGATTGCTCATGAGTTATCTGCCTACCACACGGGATTTCTTGTCTCAGTCATTGTCTTGATCCTCATTTTTCTCCCTAGTATTTTTCTAACAAATAAAGCGAAAACCACCGTCGAGTAATTTTCGACAGTGGTTTATTTTTTCTTCTTCCATTCTTCGATCCGCTGATACTGCTGACCAAGTGCCTGCTCGTATTTCCCGGTAGCCTTCGGTTCATAATAATGAGCATCTTTGATCTTATCAGGTAAGTATTGCTGGTCGACCCAAGCATTTTCAAAGCTGTGAGGGTATTGATAGCCTATTCCTCGATTAAGTGCTTTGGCTCCTTTGTAATGACTGTCTCGCAAATGGTCAGGGACCTCACCGGCATTTCCCATGCGAATATCCGTGATTGCAGCATCCAAGGCTGTGTAGGCAGAATTCGATTTAGGCGAAAGACAGAGGTCCACCACGGCGTTAGCCAGAGGGATGCGTGCTTCAGGAAAGCCCAATTTCTCCGCTGCTTGCACAGCTTGGACGGTTCGAGCGGCAGCGGGCGGATTTCCTAGGCCGATATCTTCATAGCCAATCACCATTAAGCGCCGACAAATAATCGGTAAATCACCAGCTTCGACTAAGCGACCTAGATAATGCAAAGCGGCATTGACATCACTGCCGCGAATGGACTTTTGAAACGCGGAGATGACATCGTAATGAGCGTCACCATCTTTGTCGTGGGTCAGTGCTTTACGTTGAACGCATTCTTCAATGATCGAAAGCGTCAAATGAATGTTGCCATCTTTGTCCTTTGGCGTTGACTTAGTTGCCAGCTCTAAACCGTTCAAAGCACTGCGCAAATCCCCATTTGTAGCACGAGCTAAGTGGTTCAAGGCCTCGTCATCTAGTACGACAGGATATTCACCTAATCCACGCTCCTTATCAGCTAAAGCAGAGGTAACCGCTGTGATAATATCCTCTTCATTCAGCGGCTTTACCTCAAAAATCTGAGTTCGGCTTCGAATCGCGGGATTGATCGTTATGTACGGATTTTCTGTGGTGGCACCAATCATAATAATCCTTCCGCTTTCTAAATGCGGCAAAAGAAAATCCTGTTTGGTTTTGTCTAAGCGATGCACTTCATCTAGTAATAAAATAACCGTCCCGCTCATTTTTGCTTCCTCGGCGACGATTTGTAGGTCTTTTTTTGTATCGGTAGCAGCATTCAACATACGAAACGCATAGTTGGTTGAGCCCGCAATAGCACTGGCAATACTGGTCTTTCCTGTACCAGGAGGACCATACAGAATCATGGAAGAAAGCATCCGAGCATCTACCATGCGGCGAATGATTTTTCCTGTACCGACCAAATGCTGCTGTCCCACTACTTCATCTAAGTTGCGGGGACGCATGCGAAAAGCTAAAGGCTGTTGCATAAGAAACCTCCTTGAAATTTGAGTTAAGGGATTCACTCTTGTGGTGAAAACGAGCTTGTTACGAAAAAGGTCTAATCCTATATGAAAAAGTAGAAATTCACGCAAATGAGTGATTTCTAAAAAAATTGATATCTTCGTGCGCGTACTAACTAGCTTCATGCAATTTAGTTAAGTTAGTGCATCTCATATTGTTTTCAATCCTAATATTGCTAAGCTAGCTCATAATTATAGTTGGAATTTTTCTAACGTAAAATTCCAGTGATTTTCGTACGCCTACCATTCTGCTAAACAGCGCTCTTTGTTTATGTAGTTAAGAAATGAATTTCTTTTGTTCTATATCGAACTGCGAAAAGTTGAACTGGCAGTTAGCTCACTATAAAGAATTCATTTTTCAAAACCCGTGAAAAATGAATCTGATTTTCACTGCGCGTACCATCCAACTAAACAGCGCTCTTTGTTTATACAGTTAAGAAATGAATTTCCTTTGTTCTATATCGAACTGCGAAAAGTTGGACTGGCAGCTAGCTCACTATAAAGAATTCATTTTTCAAAACCCGTGAAAAATGAATCTGATTTTCACTGCGCGTACCATCCAACTAAACAGCGCTCTTTGTTTATACAGTTAAGAAATGAATTTCCTTTGTTCTATATCAAACTGCGAAAAGTTGAACTGGCAGCTAGTTCAAAAAAAGGGAATCATTTTTCAAAACCCGTGAAAAATGAATCTGATTTTCACCACGCGTACCATTCAACTATACAGTGCTCTTTGTTTATACAGTTAAGAAATGAATTTCCTTTGTTCTATATCGAACTGCGAAAAGTTGAACTGGCAAATGTATGTTCTGATTATAACATTTTTCCTTTGTGTTTGCTGAGTTTTGATCGCTGAGCGTAGCATGCGGCTGGATTATTGTGTATCATGTAGAAGGTGAGAAAAATGGAGCAATTAATCAATTGTTTTAATACGGAATCGACTGAAAATATCGCCCAGTATTTATTGGGAATGTATTTAGAGCATGAGACACCTGCTGGGAAATTAGCTGGCTATATCGTTGACTGTGAGGCGTATCTTGGTCCAGATGATGAAGCGGCGCATAGTTATGGGATGCGTGATACACCACGGGTGCGAGCCATGTACGAAAAACCAGGGACGATTTATTTATACACCATGCATACCCATTTGATTTTGAATATGATCACACAGCCTGTAGGAATGCCTCAAGGGGTGATGATTCGCGGGATTGAGCCAGCAGAAGGAATCGAGCAGATGATTTCAAATCGTCATGGACGCAGAGGATCGGCGATTTCGGATGGACCAGGAAAGCTGGTCGAGGCGCTAGGAATTACCAAAGAATTATACGGGGAATCAATTTTTACCAGTCCGTTGCATTTGCTTCCAGAGAAACGCCGGATTCCCAAACAAATTGATGCATTGCCTCGAATTGGGATTCCTAATAAGGGGATTTGGACAGAACGCCCATTGCGCTATGTTGTCCATGGCAATCCGTACATAACCAATCAGCGCAAAGCTTCAATAGAAGAAAACAATGGATGGAGGAAGTAAAATGGCAAAAGAAACCATGATTACTTATTTAGACAGTTATTTGAACAAAAAGATTCCCGATTATGAGCTGGCGTTAGACTGGGATACTCGGAACCGCAGCTTTGAAATTGCTTTTCGTATTTATGGAGAAAATAAAGGACAGATTGAGATCGATGATGTGGATGGCGTAGCCTCTGAGGAAGAGATTATCGAATTTGAAGACGCGATTTTGCTGGTTGATCCTGAGAAATCAGTTTATGATTCGGAAGACTTTTTAGCCGTGATTCCTTATGAAGGCAAAAAAGGCATGAAGAAAAACGAACTAACGGCTGTAGTGGACTATTTGAAAGATGTGATCGAAGAGGGCCAGAGTGACTTGTTAGACTTTTTGGCGGATGATAGTGAAGACGCGATTTTTGAAATGACGTGGGATGAGGCGGTATTCAAGGCGTCAATCAAACCAACAGACAGCAGTTACCTGCCGTACCCAAGCTATTAAAATGTTCCACGTCTTCTTTCTATATTAGAAAGGCGTGATTCGTGAGAAAAAATAAACAAGTGAGGACCATGAACTAGGAGGGGCGATCAACATGAAATGGAATGAAGTCAAAGTAACAACGGAAAGCGAGGCAGTCGAGGCGGTCTCGAATATTTTAATGGAGGCTGGCGCATCTGGTGTAGCGATCGAAGATGCATTGGACTTTGAGAACTATCAAGAAGATCAGTATGGCGAACTTTTAGATAAAGAAACATTCTCAAGCTTAGAAGAAGGCGCAGTAGTCATGGCCTATTTCCCAGAAACAATCTTCTTACCGGAAATTCTGCCATTTATTAAGGACAGTATCACCGAATTGCCAGAGTTCGGCTTAAACATTGGTGAAAATATCGTGGAAGTCAGCGAAGTGGAAGAAAGCGACTGGGCAACAGCTTGGAAGAAATATTATCATCCTGTTCGTGTCACGCGCTATTTAACGATCGTACCAAGCTGGGAAAAATACGAACCCAAACATGAAGACGAAAAAATCATTACCTTAGATCCAGGGATGGCTTTCGGAACGGGGACGCATCCGACGACGAATCTAACCTTGCAGGCATTGGAGACGGTCCTGCGAGGCGGGGAAACAGTCCTAGATGTTGGAACAGGCTCTGGTGTATTGAGTATCGCCAGCTCGCTATATGGAGCAAAAGATATTTATGCCTATGATTTAGATGAGGTAGCGGTTCGTTCCGCACAGGAAAATGTGGATCTAAATGCGAATACAGAAAATATCCATGTCTCTGCCAATGATTTATTGGTTGGGGTAGAGCAAGAGGCAGATGTGATCGTCGCGAATATCTTAGCGGATATCATTGTTTTGATGGTGGAAGATGCTTGGCGCTTATTGAAGCCAGAGGGAACGTTGATCGTTTCGGGGATCATTGAAGATAAAAAAGATATGGTACTGGAAGAAATGTATGCACAAGGCTTTGAAGTAGATCGAATCTTCCAACAAAAAGATTGGTTCGCCATCATCTTGAAGAAGCCAGAGGAAGACTGAGATGCAGCGCTATTTTATTGATCAAGCCTATCAATCAATCGTCGAAATCAGTGGAGAGCCCCATCATCATATGTCTCGGGTGATGCGGATGTCCGTAGATGATCAGGTATTTCTCGTTTTTAACGATCAAACAGCTATCAAAGCAAAGATTGTCGCGATTGATAGTGATCACGTGCGACTAGAAGAAGTTGAGAAAGAAAAAATGCAACGAGAGCTTCCTATTCAAATTACGGTCGCCAGCGGATTTCCCAAAGGTGAAAAATTGGAATTGATCGTACAAAAGGGAACGGAGCTTGGTGCTCATGATTTTGTCGCTTTCCCGGGAGAAAGCTCGGTGGCAAAGTGGGACACGAAGAAGCAAAAGAAAAAACAGCAGCGTTTAAACAAGATCGCACAAGAAGCAGCGGAGCAATCCCATCGCCAAGTGTTGCCTACGGTTCGATTTGCTTCAGAAAAGGAACTGATTGCTAGCTTTTCTGAATATGAAGCGGTTCTGATCGCTTATGAAGAATCCGCCAAACAAGGTGAGCAGGCGCAATTAGTTCAGACTTTTCAACAGATGACAGCTGGTGAAAAATTGCTGGTTGTTTTCGGTCCAGAAGGCGGATTGACACCGAAGGAAATCGAAAAATTCCAAGCAGCCGGAGCGAAACTCTGCGGCTTAGGCCCACGAATTTTACGGACAGAAACAGCACCTTTTTATCTTTTGAGCGCGGCGAGCTTCTATTTTGAATTGCAACATTGATTTGATTGAAAAAGCTTACTAGAGTTTGTATAATAAGAACAATCATTTTCAGAAAATAAAGGGGGAACGTCACATGGCAAAAGAAGTTGAATTGACCGGTCCTGACGTCATCAGGATGGTTAGTACGTACATGGGAAAAGAGCACGTGGCGTTTGTACAAAAGGCTTACGACTTTGCTTATGAAGCTCATAAGCCTCAAATTCGCAAATCAGGAGAGCCCTATATCATCCATCCGATTCAAGTAGCGGGGATCTTGGCTGATCTACATATGGACCCTCACACGGTGGCGACAGGCTTTTTACACGATGTGGTAGAAGATACACCGGTTACTTTAGAGGATTTGAAAGTCGAATTCGGTGAAGATGTAGCCTCATTAGTTGATGGCGTCACTAAATTAGGGAAAATCAAATATAAATCACATGAAGAACAATTAGCAGAAAATCACCGTAAAATGCTGTTGGCGATGGCGCAGGATTTGCGCGTCATCATGGTTAAGCTGGCGGACCGTTTACACAATATGCGGACGTTAAAATATTTGCGGGATGATAAGCAGCGTCGGATCGCTCGTGAAACCTTAGAAATCTACGCACCGCTGGCTGATCGTTTAGGGATGAGCCGGATCAAGTGGGAATTGGAAGACACTGCGCTGCGGTATCTGAATCCTAAGCAATATTACCGTATCGTTCATTTAATGCGCAGCAAGCGTGATGAGCGCGAAGCCTTCGTAGAGGAAGCCGTTAATGAGATCAAGGAAGCGACACAGGAACTGGGGATCGAAGGGGATATCTACGGTCGTCCAAAACATATCTATTCTATTTATCGCAAAATGCGGGATCAAAAGAAACAATTTGACGAAATCTATGATTTGTTAGCTATTCGTGTCATTGTTGATTCCATCAAGGACTGTTACGCAGTTTTAGGAGCGATTCATACAAAATGGAAACCAATGCCAGGACGTTTCAAGGATTATATCGCGATGCCTAAAGCGAATATGTATCAATCCTTGCATACGACCATCATTGGACCAAGCGGCAATCCGGTAGAAGTGCAGATTCGAACGCATGAAATGCATCAAATCGCCGAATTCGGGGTTGCAGCTCACTGGGCATATAAAGAAGGCAAGACAGATAAGACTGAAGCAACACAGGATAACAAACAGTTAGACTGGTTCCGAGAAATTATTGAGCTCCAGGACGAAAGCTACGATGCTTCCGAATTTATGGAAAGCGTCAAAGGCGATATCTTCAGCGACAAAGTATATGTATTTACACCGAAGGGTGATGTCACGGAGCTACCAAAAGGCTCTGGCCCCTTGGATTTTGCGTATAGTATCCATACCGATGTCGGCAATAAAACGACCGGTGCCAAAGTAAATGGCAAGATGGTACAGCTGGACTATAAACTGAAGAATGGTGACATCATCGAGATTATGACTTCAGCCAATTCCTTTGGCCCAAGTCGCGACTGGTTGAATTTAGTCAAAACCAGCAAAGCGAAAAATAAAATCAAGCGCTTCTTCAAAACACAGGACCGGGAAGAAAATGTCACGAAGGGCCATGATGCGGTGGTTAAGTGCATCAATGATCTTGGATTTGTACCGAAGGAAATGCTGACTAAAGACAAGCTTGCGGATGTCTTGGACAAATTCAACTTCCATAGCGAAGAAGACCTGTATGCGGCGATCGGTTTTGGTGAAATGAGTGCGTTAACCTTTGCCAATCGTTTGACGGAGAAAGAACGCCGTGAACAAATGAAACAAAAACAACGGGATGCCGTTGACGAAATGGTCAATAATCCCAAAGAACCAGAAAAAATCAAAGTTCGTCATGAGGGCGGCATCGTCATTCAAGGGATCGACAATTTATTGATTCGCATCAGTCATTGCTGTAATCCAGTTCCTGGAGATAGCATCGTTGGCTATATCACGAAAGGTCGCGGGATTTCGATCCACCGGACAGACTGTCCAAATATTACGAAGCAAAAAGATATCCAGCAACGGCTGATTGAAGTGGAATGGGAAGATACAACCAATTCTGTTCAAGAATACAATGCGGATTTAGAAATTTATGGCTTTAATCGTGATGGTCTATTGAATGATGTCTTGAACATTGTTAGTGGTATGACAAAGAAATTAGTCAGTGTTGAAGCGAAACCCACGAAGGATCGTTTGGCGGTGATTAATTTGACCTTTAAAATTCAAAACTTGAATCATTTGTATTCAATTGTTGATAAGGTCAAGACAATACCGGATGTTTACAGTGTGAAACGGACGAAGGGCTAGAGAACAAGGAGGCTTTTATGCGAGCAGTTATTCAACGAGTGAGTGAAGCAAGCGTGACGATTGATGAAAAGATCGTAGGCAAAATTGATCGTGGATTTATGATTCTCCTAGGTATCCACGAAGAAGATACAAAAGCAGATGCAGATTATCTGATTCGGAAAATTCCACTATTACGTGTATTCGAAGATGAAGAAGGAAAAATGAATCAGTCTCTGCAGGATGTCGGCGGCAGTGTGCTGAGTGTGTCACAGTTTACTTTATATGCGGATACTAAAAAAGGCAATCGACCAAGCTTTATAAAAGCGGCTCGTCCAGAAACCGCGATACCATTATATGAGTATTTCAATGACGGATTACGCCAAGCAGGATTAACAGTAGAAACTGGAGAATTCGGCGGCGACATGGATGTCGCATTAGTCAACGATGGTCCAATCACCATTCTTTTCGATACAAGAGATAAGTAACAAGTAAAGTACAAAAGTCAGAAGACTTTTGTACTTTTTTTTCAGTTCTGCTTTTTGTAGTTTTTAAACGATTAGAGACAATATATTAATTAAAAGAGAATTCTAGCTCGAAATGTTTAGCAGAATGATATGCGAAGCGAAAATAAACTCATTTTTCTGTTTTCTAGAAAAATGTCTACCTTGATCAGAGCTAGCTGCGAGTCCAACTTTTCGCAGTTTTTAAAGTATGAGATCAATTTAAATGATTAAATGTAAACATCTTACAAGATGTTTAGTTGAATCGTATGCGTACGAAGATAAACTCCTTTTTCTACGGGCTCCAGAAAAAGGAATACCCTACCAGTGAGCTAGCTGCGAGTTATTTCTTAACCAGTGAGCTAGCTGTCAGTTCTGCTTTTTGCAGTTTTTAAAGCATGAAAGGAAGCAAACCTTTGAAAGGTGAACATTTTTCGAATTGTGTGATTGGATTGTCTGTAAACGTAAATAAGGTCATTTTCCGAATATTCCAGAAAAAGGAAGGGAGTAAAGTGGAGTTTCCTCTACCTTTTCTAGAAGAAATAAGCGATAATTGAACAAAATGATTCAAAATAGGAGTGTCGAATTGATGGAAACGAGGACAGAACAGGATTCAATGGGCTCGATTGAAGTGCCAAAAGAGGCTTGGTGGGGGGCACAAACCGAACGAAGCCGTCAAAATTTTAAAATTGGCGGAGAAAAAATGCCGCCGGAATTATTGCATGCTTTAGTACTAGTCAAAAAAATGGCAGCGACGGCCAATCAACGAACGGGGAAATTAGCAGCAGAAAAGGCATTAGCTATCCAACATGCAGCTAACTTGTTATTAAAGGGAGAGCACTGGGATGAGTTCCCATTAGTAGTTTGGCAAACGGGCAGCGGGACTCAAAGCAATATGAACGCCAACGAAGTCATTGCTCATTTAGCGAGTCAAAAAGATTTAGCGATTCATCCTAATGACGATGTGAATATGTCCCAAAGCTCTAACGATGTTTTCCCCACCGCTCTGCATATTGCAGGGACTTTTGCGATTGAGAAAAATCTTTTACCAGCTATTCATGAAATGATTGCTATACTGGAAGAATTGGAAGAAAAAAACAAACATGTGATCAAAATTGGACGGACACATCTGCAGGACGCAACACCAGTAACCTTTGCTCAAGAGATTAGTGGCTGGCGTGCTGCCTTAGAGCATAACGAAAACATGTTGATCAATAGTCTAGCTGAGCTTCGTCAGCTAGCCATCGGTGGAACAGCTGTAGGAACGGGCCTGAACGCCTCAAAAGCGTATGAAGAAGCCTTCATCGAAGCGCTAAAAGAAGAAACAGGGATTCATTTTATCAGTGAGTCTAATAAGTTCCATGCTTTAGCAAATCGCGACGCTGTAGTGTTTGTCAGCGGCGCCTTAAAGGCGTTAGCGGCGAATTGCATGAAGATGGCCAATGATATTCGCTGGTTAGCAAGCGGACCACGCAGCGGTTTAGGGGAGATTACTTTACCGGCTAATGAACCCGGCAGCTCGATTATGCCAGGAAAAGTTAATCCGACCCAATGTGAAGCATTAGCGATGGTTGCCGTTCAAGTGATGGGGAATGACACGACTATCGGTGTTGCCGCTTCTCAGGGGAATTTTGAGTTGAATGTCTATTTGCCGCTGATTGCTTTTGATTTGCTGCAAAGTGTTCGCTTATTAACAGACGCGCTCCATTCATTTAGTGAGAACTGCTTGAAGGGACTCGTTGTAAATGAGGAACGGATGGCTGAATTACTAGAGCGATCATTAATGCTGGTAACCGCGTTAAATACGCATATTGGTTATGACAAGGGAGCAGAAATTGCGAAAAAAGCCTTCAATGAAGGAACAACACTAAAGGAATCAGCCTTAGCATTAGGCTATGTATCGGAAGAAGAGTATGAAGCCTGGGTTCGTCCAGAAAAAATGATTGGAGAGAATGACATTGACTATTTATGATGACGCATTGGCCGCCCATAAAAAATGGCGCGGAAAGATCGAAGTAACGAGCCGAGCAAAAGTACAAAACAAAGAGGATTTGTCTTTAGCCTATACACCAGGGGTTGCAGAGCCTTGTCGAAAAATCGCTGAGGATAAAAAGAAAGCCTATGACTATACTTGGAAAAGCAACAGCGTCGCAGTAGTGACAGATGGAACAGCTGTTTTGGGTTTAGGGGATATTGGACCAGAAGCGGCTTTGCCTGTAATGGAAGGAAAAGCGTTACTCTTCAAGGAATTTGCTGATATTGATGCGGTGCCGATTTGTCTGGATACGAAAGATCCACAGGAAATCATTCAAATTGTTAAAGCGATGGCACCGACATTTGGCGGAATCAATTTAGAAGATATCAGCGCTCCTCGTTGTGTGGAAATTGAACGTGCTTTGATTGACGCGCTAGACATTCCCGTCTTTCATGATGACCAGCATGGTACCGCTGTGGTAGTGACCGCAGCCTTGATTAATGCATTAAAGCTCGTTAAAAAAGACGCTAAGGATTTAAAGGTAGTGATTTCAGGAACAGGGGCGGCCGGTAGTGCGATCATTCATATGCTGGTTGATCTTGGTGTAAAACATATTATTGCCTTTAACAAGGATGGCGCCTTAAATGACCAAATGACCAATGCAACATTCGTTGAAAAAGAAATCTTAGAGCTGATTACGCAAAAAGATTTTACTGGCACGATGGCAGAAGCCTTTGTCGGTTCGGATGTCTTTATCGGTGTTTCCGCACCGAATCTAGTAACAAAAGAAATGGTTGCTTCGATGAATGATGGCAATATTGTCTTTCCTATGGCGAATCCTGAACCGGAAATTACGTATGCAGAAGCAATCGCTGGCGGTGCTTCTGTAGTGGGCACAGGACGCTCTGATTTTCCCAATCAAATCAATAATGTCTTAGCTTTTCCCGGCTTATTCCGTGGCACCTTTACTGCTGAAGCGAAAAGAATCACTCCACGTATGAAATTGGCTTGTGCTCATGCCATTGCTGATTCGATTCCGTATTCAGAATTAACGTCAGATTACATTATCCCATCTGCTTTTGATAAAAGTGTGGTGGATTTGATAACCATGAAGGTCGCGGAAGCTGCCAGAGAAGATGGTGTGACACGATAGTAAAATCCTTGCTCTATCAAGGGTGGAAAGAACTTTCTATCGACAATTTTCAATTGGTAGAGTAGTTTGGAAGCAATAAATCCAGCTATAGAAGGTGATCAAATGGAAATTGGCCAACGAATCAAAATAGAACGTCAAGCGGCTAAATGGACACAGGAGCAATTAGCCGATAAAATCCTAGTATCAAAACGGACCATCTCAAATTGGGAAACAGGTAGGACACTTCCTGATATAGAAAGTGTGCTGCATTTATCAAAAGTCTTTCAAGTTTCCTTGGCTGATCTATTAGTCGAAGATTCGGCTGTGGTAAATGAAATTCAACGAAAAGAAGAGCTTGCAAATATAGCGGGTCTTTACTATGTGGGGCCTGTGTTGACCGGAATCATTTTGATTCTGATGGTGTACCTGCCAGCAAAAATCGTTCATAGCGGCATACTATATTTTATCATAGCTGCTTCATTGACCAATTTGATAACGTTGTTTGCATTTAAATGGAAAATTGCCAGATTGAAAAACAAAGAGGACAAATTTTACAAAGAAATGAAACAAGTGAAAGTTGTGGGGATAGGGATGGTCGTGATTACCTGTATCTTTTTACTCGTATTATATTTTATATAGAAATGGGGACCACGAAATGAGTAAAGTATTCAAAATGAGCTTTTCCTCGATTTATCCAATGTATATCCAAAAGGTTGAGAAAAAAGGACGAAGCAAGGAAGAACTTGATCAGGTTATTTATTGGTTGACAGGCTATGATGAACAAGGATTACAGAAACAGATCGATAGCGGGGGTGATATGGAAACCTTTTTTGCGGAGGTTCCTCAACTGAATGAAAATGTTGGATTGATTAAAGGTGTAATTTGCGGCTATCGGGTGGAAGAGATTGAAGATCCATTAATGCAAAAAATCCGTTACCTTGATAAGCTGGTGGATGAACTGGCTAAGGGGAAAAAGATGGAGAAAATCTTACGTAAATAGAAGTGATAACGAGTCTAGTAGGCTCGTTTTTTTTATAACCTTCTTTATCTAATGTAGGGATGATAGAATAGAAAAACAAAAGTTAAAGTTAGGATGAAGGTAGAGTGGAAAGACAGATGTTTAAAACTACTAGTCGAATAGTTGTCATCGTATTTGGTTTCTTTATGTTCTTCATTTTTTATAGTAATTGGCAGATGGAGAAAGAATTTATTACAAGTGAAAAAGGGCGAACACTAGGAACTATCCATATTGAAAAAGGAGTACAGACGATCAACTTTCCAGAAAATAATTACGGTGTAGCATTTAAAGGTTCAAAACGAGAAGAAGGCGAACGAGTATATATTTATTTTCAAAAAAATAAACCTTATCGTATTTCAACCTCTAAAAATCATTATCAAACAAAAAAAGAATTATATGGCCCAATAGCTTCAGGAATCTTTTTGATTGGTTCGATGTTTTCTCCGAATGTTAAGTCATTAAGACAACAAAGTCGTATGAAAAATAGAGTTATAGGCTAAAAAAAACTGTCAAAACCTTGTTCTAACAGCATGATACGATACGTGTCGTAAAAAAAATTACTCGTGCTACATACAGTGGCTACCTTTTTCAACCATTTATCAGGATACTCGAAGTAGGAGGCGATACCAATTGAAAATCGGCGATAAGATTAAAGAGCAGCGATTAAAAAAAGAATGGACACAAGAGCAATTGGCTGAGCTCTTGAATGTTTCCCGTTCGGCAGTCTCCAGCTGGGAGGTTGGCAGAAATTATCCAGACTTAGATACGATTGTTGCAATTAGTGATTTGTTCGGTATCTCTCTTGATCAATTGCTGAGGGAGGACAAAGAAATGACAAAGAACGTTTCGAAAAAAATTAAAATGAACAAGATTTACAAAATTATCCTAGGGATTATTGCAGTACTAATGGTTGGTTATTTAGGCTACAATCAAAAGCTGCGCATGGATGAAAGCCGCTATCGAAGGAATCTCAGTGAAAATGGGTGGACGAACTCGTCAGAAAGTAACTATCGAATGGATCGTAATCAATATGAGTTAAAAGAAACAGATGTCTCATATTGGACTTATGTTATGCCTGTAGTGGTGCGGGGATTTCCTTTACGCGAGGACAAGATTAATGTAATTGCTCGAAAGAACAATATTGTTGTAGACGTGCAAGATGATAATTCTTACGAGACGGTTATTTCTGATTCATCAAATAATTTAACTGTGACAACGAAGATCGATAAAAATGGTCGGTTGTTAGAAAAAAATCCTAAATGGTCTCAAGCTAAAACGGATAAAGTTGAAACGTATCTTAAAGAGCATCAAAAGGACTATGAGACATTGATTGCTAAGACAATCGAGAAACGGAAGCAAATTATTCGTTAATTTTGAAAGACAGACAGCCCCCTCACAACTTTACTGTGAGGGGGCTACTGATTTGTCAATCATATAAGAATAATTAATTGGGTCGATTAGCAAAACAAAGAGGGACCCGTGAATTTATTTTTATAATTCGTTATAGTGGAGATAGGATGATTAATAAACGGCAAGAAGTAAATCAAGCTAAAAAAGGCATGCAGCAAAAATCAACTGAAAGGGAATTGGGTGAAGACATGTATGTAAAGAATGGTACCGGCAGATTAAAAAAAGTTCTTTTATCTAAACCTAAACATGTTAATAAAGCAGAGCAAATCAATGAAATTGCTAAAAAATGGGATTTAAAGCAAATCGATGAAACATTGATCCAACAAGAATTTCTCCGATTGCAAAAACTGTACGAGAAGCTTGGTATTGAGGTGACGGTTGTAGAGACAACAGGGGAGAAGCCTCATGCGATGTTTGCCCGGGATCTTGGCGGCTGTGTAAGAGAAGGCTATATATTGGGCAAGTTTAAGCACGCAATTCGAAAACAAGAAACCAGTTTCTTTCAAAAGTCTATGGAGACTGCTGGAGTCCCGATGATTGGACAAATCACTGGAGAGGGTACGTTTGAAGGTGGTGACTTTGCTTTTTTAAATGAAAAGACGATCGCTGTGGGCATAGCAGATCGGACAAATATGGGTGGGGTCATGCAAATTCGTGAATTATTAGAGCCACTAGGTTATTCCGTTCATGCCGTGCAAACGGAGCCCGCATACCTACATTTGGATATGTGCTTCAATTTGGTAACACCTGATATTGCTATCGGCTATAAAGAAGGGCTGCCAGCAGATTTTCTTGAACTGTTAGAAAAATTAGGGATAGAATTAATTTCTGGAGGAGAAGCAGAGATTTTCCACCACGGATACAATGTTCAAGCTATCGGTGACAAAAGAGTGGTCTCCTTAGCCCAAAATAAAGAATTAAATAAAGAAATGAGAAAAAGAGGGATCGAAGTATTTGAATTAGACATCACAGAGTCATTGAAATTAGGTGGTGGTATCCACTGCATGACCTTCCCCTTAAAACGAGAATAAGGAAACAGTGACAAGGTAATTTTTTTAAACTTATGGCAGTCCATCCCTACCGCAACTATGCTGGTGGGGATAGGCTGCCTTTTTGTTTATATAAAGAACGATTTAACAATAGTTGTGCCATTTTTTTGCAAGACAAATAAGCATCAAGCCGATGTCGTTTTTTCCATCGCCGATTGTAAAATTAAGCTAGACAACTAAAAAGTCACTTGTGCTACACTCAAAATAGTTCCGACCAAAGAATTATAAGGAGTGAGTACAAATGACCTATACCCATCTTACAACAGACGAACTGGTTTTGATAGAGTCTTATTTCAACATCGAGGAACCTGTCACCCTTGTCGCGCGACGATTAAATCGTTCAAGACAAACGATCTATAATGTTTATTCCTTTCTCAAACAAGGAAAGAATGCGCTCGATTATTACCGACAATACAAACAGAATAAATCCCGCTGTGGACGCCGTTCAACCGTTTTATCTGAGAAACAATCAAACTTTGTTCAAAAAATGGTGGCTCAAGGATGGACGCCTGATGTGATTGTTGGTCGCGGAGAGTTCCCTCTTGATTGCTCTGTTCGTACACTCTATAGAATGTTTAAAAACGGTGTTTTTGATGCCCAGTCCTTGCCCATGAAAGGAAAGCGTAAACCAAACGGTCATCGAGAAAGACGTGGAAAACAAGCTTTTCGCAGAACGATTCATGAACGAAACAGAATCTATCCACGCCTGTCCAAGGAATTTGGACACCTTGAAGGCGACACTATTGTGGGTGTTAAGCACAAGAGCGCTGTTATCACGTTAGTTGAATGTTTGTCAAAAGTAATCATCACTTTGAAACCTTCAGGCAGACGGGCAGAAGATATCGAAAACAGGTTAAATGATTGGTTCAAATCCCTACCTAAACATCTGTTTCAATCGCTGACGTTTGATTGTGGAAAAGAGTTTTCTAACTGGCAATCTATTAGTAATAAAAATGATATCGCCATCTTCTTTGCAGATCCAGGAACCCCTTCACAACGAGGGTTAAATGAGCACTCAAATGGCTTGCTACGAAGAGATGGCCTAACTAAAGCAATGGACTTCAGAGAAACAGATGAAGTCTTTATTCAATCGGTTGCTTCAAAGAGAAATCATATCCCAAGAAAATCATTAAACTATCGAACACCGCTGGAGGTATTCTTGAGCTGCATGAATGATGAGGTATTGTCTAGCTTAATTTGACAAATCAGACATTTAAAAAATTCCTCAGATCACTAACCGTGTATTATTTCCGCTTCTTTCGTTTCCTCGAATTCCTTTTCCCCTCTTTCGTCCGCTTCATCAATTCATCATTTTTTTCTCGTTTCTTTTGCTTCGCGCTTTTTGGTTTCTTATAGTTCATAGAAGGGGATTTTTCAGCTGAGAGAGCCATCGGCCTTGGCATCGAGGATTTCTTCTTGGCTGGTGGTTCCTTCACTGCTGCCTGGCTTGCTCCGTTAGCTTGGTCGTTGGTCGAGACTGCGGAACTTTCCGTATCTGGTGCACTATTCTCTTCTTTTTCCTGCTCTAACTGTGCCATTCGTGTGTCGGTTAAGACGATGCCTTCTGGTAAAAGCTGCTTCACGAATTCAAGTTTTTCCTGTTCTGACATCGTATTAACATCAACTTTTGTCAGCGCTGTCATTTCTGCTTTTGGTTGAGTCTCTGCTTCTATTTCCTTCAATACTTCGCCTTTTCTGATTTTAGGATAGCGGGTGCAGTTCATGATATCGGAGTTTTCCAGCTTTACAAACCGGCGAATCCCATCCTTTTCAAAGATCGTTAACGTAGACATTAGTTCCAAGACCGCATCGATCTTGATGGAAGAGGAATGTTTATCGGCATCCTGCAGACTCCATGTATGCAGCTTGCCAACAGCGTCTTCAAAGGTGGAGATGATTTTATATTGCTGCCCATCGGTCTCTTCTATCGGGGTTGTTTTACTAAAGATATATTTCTTGCAATCGCTCAGTCGGTTGTTGTAGCGATGGTATTCATTTCTATTTTTATATAAACGGCGAGTGACCTGTTCCCACTCTTTGCCGCTGCTGAAATAGCCACGGAACAAGGGACAAGCCTTCCGCAACATATCTGACGGCTCGGCCGAAAGAAAGATTTCTCGGACTAATTCACTGCAAAAATCTGAGAAATCACTGATGCACAAGCATTGGCGAATCAGCACGGCAATAAGGTATTGAATAACAGAATCCGCGTCCTGTGATTCATCATAAAATTTCACTATTCTCTTCTGAAGGTTCTCCCTGTGCATTTTGAAAAGTGCGATTTGGCTCAATGGTTTCGTTGGCATAAGTGTTCTCTCCTTTTGACTAAAAATATTGGTCAGTTTTCGATTGTTTCTTCTCTTCCATGATACACCTAAAACATGGCTAAAAATAACCAAAATTAATTTTATAAAAATTATAATTGGGTAAAGAAAAAGGAGATTTTTTGCGTATAGAAATGATAAAAGAACGATATTTAGGATATGTGTAACAGTGGATATTTTGCGTTTTACTTATCATTAAACTGGTTTGTGTTCGAGATGAAGGCTGTTTCCATATTTTTTTATAAAAAATTGATGTCAAACGGTTAGCGGATACTTTTCTGAAGTTTTGATAGATAAATAATTGACCAACAAGTAGCAATCCATTTATTAAAAGCTATTAGCTTTTGTGGTATACTACGTAGGAATCTATTTTTAAAGGAGGAGCCTCATGGCAGAGAAAGAAACATTTTATATTACTACGCCTATTTATTATCCAAGTGGCAAACTGCACATTGGGAATTCTTATACAACGATTGCCTGTGATGCGATTGCTCGCTACAAACGCATGATGGGCTTTGATGTGTTTTATTTGACTGGGGTCGATGAGCACGGACAAAAAATTGAAAAGAAAGCCGATGAACTTGGCGTAAATCCACAGGAATATGTGGACAAGATGGCGACGGACATCAAGAAATTATGGAAGACGTTGGATATCAGCTACGACAAATTTATTCGGACGACAGATGACTACCATCAAGCGGCGGTCAAAAAAATCTTTGATCAATTGTTGGAGCAAGGCGATATCTATCTTGGCGAATACGAGGGCTGGTATTCAGTATCTGATGAAGAGTATTTCACTGAAACTCAGCTGGAAGAAGTGTATCGCGACGAAGAAGGCAATGTAATTGGCGGGAAAGCGCCAAGCGGGCATGAAGTTGAATTGGTTCGCGAGGAATCTTATTTCTTCCGCATGAGCAAATACGCAGATCGTCTATTGGAATACTACGAAGAGCATCCTGAATTTATTCAACCGGAATCTCGTAAAAATGAAATGATCAATAACTTCATCAAGCCAGGTTTGGAAGATTTAGCGGTATCACGGACAACCTTCAAATGGGGAATCCCAGTCAACGCGAATCCTGAACACGTGGTTTATGTATGGATTGATGCCTTATCAAACTACATCACCGCCTTAGGTTATGGTTCTGATGATGACAGCCTATTCCAAAAATACTGGCCAGCAGATGTTCAAATGGTCGGTAAAGAAATCGTCCGTTTCCATACGATTTATTGGCCAATCATGCTGATGGCGTTAGAATTGCCATTACCAAAAAAAATCTATGGGCATGGCTGGTTGATGATGAAAGACGGAAAAATGTCTAAATCAAAAGGGAACGTCGTGTACCCTGAAATGTTAGTCGAACGTTATGGCTTGGATGCGGTTCGTTATTATCTATTAAGAGCGATCCCATTCGGTTCCGATGGCGTATTCACACCGGAGGATTTTGTTGCGCGAGTGAATTATGATCTAGCCAATGATTTAGGAAATCTGTTGAACCGGACAGTTGCCATGATCAACAAGTATTGTGATGGCGTTGTACCCGCGTATAAATCGCTAGTAACTGATTTTGACAGCGAGCTGTCAACGACAGCAGCGAATGTTGTTAGCCGTTACCGTGAATCAATGGACAAAATGGAGTTCAACAACGCGTTGGCAGAGGTTTGGACGTTGGTTTCTCGTGCGAATAAATACATCGATGAGACGGAGCCTTGGGTCTTAGCAAAAGACGAAGAACGCAAAGCAGAACTAGACAGTGTCATGGTTCACTTAGCGGAAAGTCTGCGAATCGTAGCTATTCTATTGCAGCCAATCATGACTCAAACACCAAAACGTATTTTTGAACAATTAGGCTTGAATGTGGACATGATGAATTTAGAAAACATTCATTTTGGCGAATTCCCAGAAAATACAAAGGTTACACCAAAAGGTAAACCAATCTTCCCTCGTTTAGACATGGAGGAAGAAGTGGCTTATATCAAAGAGAAAATGTCTGAAGGCAGCAAACCTGAAGAAGAAAAAATCAAATGGAATCCAGAAGAAACAGAGTTGGTTTCTGTGAAGGATAAAGAAATTAAATTTGATGTATTTGATAAAGTCGAGCTAAAAGTGGCAGAAGTCATGGAATGTAAAAAAGTCGAAGGCGCCGACAAGCTGTTACAGTTCCGTTTGGACGCAGGAGACAAACAAGACCGCCAAATTTTATCGGGAATTGCTGAATATTACGCAGATCCAGAGAGCTTGGTCGGCAAGAAACTGATCATTGTAGCCAATTTAAAACCACGTAAAATGCGTGGAGAAATCAGCCAAGGGATGATCCTTTCTGCTGAAGCCCCAGATGGTACCTTGAAAGTGGTAGAAGCACCCGCAGATATGCCGAATGGCGCGGTTGTTGGATAGAAAATAGAAGAAGGTCGAAACTCAGAAGGATGAGTTTCGACCTTTTTATGCGCTCAATTTTGTCAGAAATTTTCTAGTGAATAATGCAATCCAAAGGAAGCTGGTAAACACTCCTGCTAAGAAGGAAACGCCAAAAAGGTCTTCTCGTGTTAGTTGCCCTAACCAATAAGTTGGAAGAACCCCAAGGAACCAACGCCATGAATCAAAAATAAACCATGGAATTAGCAGCCCAATCATAGTTATTCCGGTGAGCTTGGAAATCGCCAAACCTTCTACTCGGTTCGCTGCAAAAGCGACAACCATCATAGCAACGGCGCAACTAAACAATGAAGCAATAAAGGAAATGGCAAAGAGTGAGAGAAAAGTAAGGGAGGAGAGAGTAAACACTATTCCTAAAAGAATACTGTTAATGAACCCCCAAAGAGCCGGTATCCCAATTCTCGCCATCAAATAATGCAGCCGACCAGAAGGAGTGACTTGATAATAGCCACTAATCCCCTCATCGCATTCTTCTAGCAGCAGGAAGGCACTGGATATAGTTAATAGCGTAGGTGCTAGTAGTAACATCAGCCCATCAGTTAGAGCATAATAGTTGTTAATGGCTATAGAGAACTGTTGAACTAGAAACTGATTCACTATTGGCAAGAAAAAGTGAAAGGTAGCTCCCACTAGAAAAGGAGCCGGAATCAATACCAGCATAATCGGGTCACGTAACATCACTCGAAAACCAATAAAAAAAACTTTAAGAGTGGCGCGCATAGCTATTCCTCCTTGAAGGATTGATCTTTGAGGTGACACGATGAACTACTAGTACAAATAAGACACCTGTCCAAATTGAGAGCCCAAAAATCTTGAAAAGAAACGGCTCATGGAACTTACCAAATAGGTACTGAATTAATTTTAAGACCATTGTTCCCGGTAAAAATTCCGCAAAAGGAAGAGCAATTCCGAACAATGAGGCTATTCCTGGAGTCAAAAGCAACAAGGCTGGTGGAACGCTAAGCATCAAATAACTGTTGACGGTTTTGGCGAAGGTAGCCAGTAGCAATCCCACCAATGTGAAAAAGCCGGAGGAAATAAACACAATTCCTGCTAAAGCAAAGGGATTGATCCAGGACATAGTGATTGCAGCAATGATTGTTGCAGAACAAGTAGAAACAAGTCCTAAAGAGAGCATCTTTCCTAATACATATTCATAGCCCTTTAAAGGAGAGATTGCCATATAACTGTGCAGGTCTTCTTCTTGTTCAAGCAGCCATATTCCACCAATAAAGAAGTACCCTAAGACAGCTGGATCACCGAGAATAATCAATGAGCCAGTCAAACTTCTCAGTACAGGATCATTGATTTGACTGAGTATAAGAACATAAAAAAGCGTAAGAATACCGTAGATAAAATAAAAACCATACCGCATTTGATACTGCATATCTTGTTTAGTAGTCAAAAGGAATCTCATTGCAGCCGCCTTCCTGTCAAAGAAATAAAAACATCCTCCAAACTTTGTTCGATGGAATGAACGCGGATCACTTTTTTTGCTTTGGACATTGCTTGAAAATGAGGGTCGGAATATAGCTCATTTACAGGTAGCGTCCGTTGTTCTTCATTATTTTGCTGATTAAGGAACGTATAACGGACCTTATTTTCCTGAACGGAGTGTCGAAAAGCTTTTGGTGAATCTAAGGCCCGAATTTCGCCATCAACGATGAAAGCAACGCGGTCGCAGAGTTCTTCAGCGTCGTGCATATTATGTGTGGTAAGGATGATCGTCTTTCCTGCTTCCTGTAGCTCTTTGATCATGTCTTTTAGGATTCGAGCATTTGACGGGTCTAAACCACTGGTCGGTTCATCTAAGAAGAGTAGATCAGGCTTGTGCAGCAAACAGCGAATAAATCCGAGACGCGTTTTCATTCCTTTGGAAAAACGTGCGACGGGCTTTCGAGCATCCTCCCATAAATTCATTCGACTTAGCAGCGGTTGAGGATCTAATGATTCTTGTTGATATAAAGAAGAAAAATAGGTTAGATTTTCTAAAGCAGTGAATTTACCATAAAAATTGGGGAACTCGAAGTCCACACCGATTTTGTTATAGTAATCTTCGGAAAGCCGCTTCAGTGAGCTATCCATGACAGTCACTTCCCCTCGATAATCAGTCAAGGTGCCGGTCAAAATTTTCTGCAAAGTACTTTTCCCAGCACCGGAAGGACCCAAAAATCCAAAAATTTCCCCTTTTTTGACATCGAAATTGATTTGCTTCAAGGTATCTTGATTATTCTTTGGATACTGATAAAAAAGATTTTTAACTCGGATCATAACTATTCCTCCACTAGTTCATTCACCAGACCGTTTATCATAACAGACAATACTTGCATTCGCAGCGCTTCTTTTTCCTCTTCTAACAGAACGATCACGCCATAAAGGGCTTGAAACGCCTTTGTAACAACCTCGATTGGTTGAGTGAAACGTACACCATAATTACTCAAAAGCTGTAATACTTCAGCATCTTCATTGGAATGATGTTCTATGACTTCTGGAGGGAGTTTTCGGAACAATATCGCCATAGTCTCGCTATCCGTTTTTTGAATCAAAGGGTATTGATTCATCAGTTCAAACAGAAACATCACTGTCTTTTTAACCAACTCTTTTGGCGATAAGGAGCGATTTTCTGATAGATAAGCATCTAATTGTCTCCACATGTCCTTTTGACAATTAACCAAAAGCTCGAAATAGAGTTCTTCTTTGCTGGGATAAAAGGTATAAAAAGAGCCTTTTGCGATTAGGGAAGCTTTGGCAATCTCTTCAATGGTTACTTTCTTAAGTCCATACTCACAAAAAAGTTTCTCAGCAACATGAAGCAATCTCTCGGTGATCGTTTGCTTTTCTTGAGAGCTAAATTTTGGCATACAGTTCTCCTATCTATTTATATGACTAAAAAAAATATATGGTCATATAAATATAGCTTGTCCTGTATCATCTGTCAATAAGTATTGGAGCAAGCAAGTTATTCTGTTGTAAAAATTCTTTGTGCTAAGCTTTTGATAGTAGAATAAAAATATGAAGATTAAGAAGAGGTGATTTTATGCCATTTATCGCAATTTTAATAGATACACTGACCCTAGGAGGCTATTTTCTACAATTGAACAATGGAGGTTCCATATTTTATTTGTTAGGGTTGATCTTTCAGGGAATAGTGACGGTTCTTCTACTTTTCATTACGATTGGTTATCACGGGAAAAAGCTGACGAGCTTTCGTCCAGCAGGATATCCCTATCTAACGATTCGTTATGCCGTCATTCTTCTTTCTTTTCTAATAAATGCTATCGTGCTGTTTCTATACGGATTAAATTATTTTGGTATCAATGATGTCGTTTTCTCTAATTTTTAGAAGAGCTATCCTTTGGCGATTGAATAAAGAAACTGCTGAGTGTCAAAATGGAGGGATACCGATAGCCATGGAGTTTCGAATGGTGGAGCTGCCACCGTTACAAGCAGCATTTTCTGGTGTAGATGCGAATGTTGATTTTTCCGAACAGGGTTGAGCTCAAATGGAAAATTTTATACCGATAAGATTATTAAATAATTGAAAAGAATTAGTTAGTATCCCCTTTGGCTATTTTTCATTCGTAAAAAAGTGTGTTATAGTAACTTAATACGAAAAATATTTTTATGCGACACTTTAACTCATTTTAATGAAATTTAATCAAACTGGCGTAACTATAGGGTTACAAGGATGTATTAGAAGGATTTGGGAATACATCGTTTAAACGAGAAATAGTTAATTTTTAGTAATAGTCAACACCCTCAACTTTAGAATAATAAATATTGATTAGTTAGATAGCCCGCTCTTGATTGAGCGGGCTATCGTTCATTTTAGAGGTCCTAACCCCTTACTACTTAAGTAATAAGGGGTTAGGACCTTTTTTGACCAATTAAATTATGGATTTGAAAAAATTTGGGAAAACTCTTCTTGCTAGAAAAGACAATCAAAAATTGGAAGAAAGCTTGATTTATAAGCCTTGCTTTCTTCTTCATTATTGATAGAAATCAATTCAGTGAAATTTTTTTACAGAAATTGATTTCAGCTATTAAAAATTTTTTATCTATAACGTTAAACAAAAATTATTCTTACATTGTATAGGGGAATAGGCTTTTTAAATTACACGAGTCCTCTCTTTAGTAGTGCGGTTTGTTATTATTGTGCTAATTTGATGAATATAAAGTTTATTGTTAGGATTTAGATAAGATGTATTTTGTTATATTTGGGCGATTTGGAATAATTATAATTAATTTTTAGCGATTTTTTTATAGTTTTTTAAATTTTTGGAGGGGGAGATGGAGAATATGCGAAAAGCAAGGTGGATGCCCAGTTTGATACTAGTAATCAGTTTACTTTTTAGTTTGATCCCAATAAATACGAGCAGTCGTGCTGAAAATGTAGAAGCCCATAGTGACATCGAGGTAGTAGATACAACTATTTTGGACGCAATGGGTGAATTGAACTCGCCGGACAATCGTATCAAAGAATTAGAAACAGTAACGATTGAACTTGCGTGGCAAATGATTAGTGTGGATCTGATTGAAGAAGGAGAAACGCGAGAATTGACATTACCGGAGGAACTGAGTTACATCGAGCAAAATGGGATTCTTTCGGACGGGATGGGAAGCTTTCAAGTCAGCAATGGCATCCTTCAATTTACCTTTGCTCAAAATTACCAAATGACTCCTGATGAAAGGTTGCCGGACTATCAATCTGTCAAACATTACCAAGGAAGTGTGACTATTCAAGCAGAAGTACCTAAGAAGGGAAATTCCGACGTAACCCTTGATTTTGGTAATCAGGTTATGGAATCACTATTTATTGAAACAGAAGTTGAGAATAAGAATGAAGCTCTTCGAGAGGCAGGGCGAGACTTAAATGCTTTAGGAACTTGGGTGCTCCGCAGTATGAAAGTAACGGATGGAAATGGTGAGAACTTTTCGGAGGAGAAGCCACCAACCAGAGACAATAATATCCAAGTCGATTTTGAGTGGCAGTTGGAAAATGAGGTAGAGATCCAATCAGGAGATTATTATACTTATCAGTTGCCAGATTATTTTGCTGTCCATCAGGTAATACAGAATGAACCTTTAAAAAATGAAACGTCAGGTGGTGAACCTTTAGGCAGCTTTGATTTGGACATCAACGGTTTATTAACAATCAAGTTTAATGACGAGGCCGCTGAAGTAAGTAATCGTAAGGGAACGATTCATCTTTCTACACAATTAGATGTGAAACAGCATATTGAAGAGATAGTTACTGAAGAGCAAATTAATGAGGATGGTAGTACCAGTGGTGAAGTGAAAATCAAGATTGCTAAAGCGGCGATTAAAAAAACCGGATCGATCGGTAATGACAACATCATCACATGGGAAATCAACATCAATGAAAACAGTCGAAAGCTAGCAAATGTCAAAGTGACGGATTATTTGCAAGCAAACCATAAATTTGTAAGTATTAAATGCGAGGTTCCTGATGAAGCAGGCGATTGGAAGGAGGTAGGATCAGAATTTTATCATTGTTTGCACTTTGAACCACCAAATGATCGTTCCTATTTTGAACTATCCTTTCCTAATTTAGATAAGCAAAAGCAGAAACTGACTCACCCGGTGAAATTCATTGTTCGCTCAAGAATCACAGATTCCGGCAGTGCGAATGCTTATCAGAATACCGCTGCGATCACAGGATCAAATTTCATTGAGAATGGTGTAGAAGCAACAGTTTCTTTGGTTGATATCCCCAGCTATAAATTCTTGATCGATTCCGAATTTGAAAATGGTATTTTTGATTGGCGTATGAAGGCGACGATCAAAAATGATGGTGGAGAAATCATTGATCAGATGTATAAAAATGATCATTGGTCAGAGGGGGCACTGCATTATTTTGATCCTTCAACGCTTGCAATTACAGATGAGAAAGGGCGTACGTTGCAGGAGGATCAATGGTCGTTCATCAGGGCGGAGGAAGTAACGAAGAAAGATAAAAATGATGCCGACCAAATCGTTCGATTCGGCATCAAATTTGCTAAAGCGGGAATCTATTATCTTAGCTACAAAACAAAGGCTTTTGAGATTCCCCCACCTTTAAACGAGGAATTCGTAAATTATCTTTGGGTCGAAGGGAAAAAATATAATGGGAGCAGCGGTATCGATGATGAGGATACGTTAGGAGTAACTAAATCTCATCAGGGAACCGATTATATGAAACGCGAATTAACTTGGTGGACCACCATCAACAAGAACAAAATCGTGATGAAAAATGCCAAAATTGAAGACAAATATAGCAGCGTTAACGGCAATAATAAATCCGCTTTACGCTTAAATGAGGACACGCTACACATTTATCCGTTAAAAAAGGAAGCTGCGAATGATAATGATATTGATGAATCTCGTGAACTTAGAAAAGGAAAAGATTTTATCTTAGAGTCTAAAGGTGAGAATTACAAAGACGGGTTCGTGATTAGGCTGATTGGAGACTATGCAAGTACCGATGAGACGCTGCAGATTCGCTACAACACGCATTTTATGATGGAATATCAAAGCCCCTCTGGGTCAAAGAAAAGTAATTACTTTGTGAATTCAGCAATCGTAACTTATCAATATGAAGGCGAAGAAAGACAAGGATACGATTCAGATGAAACGGAAGTATGGATCGATTCTCGGATGGGGCAGAATGGCTGGAAATACGGGACTTTTGTGGCAAAGGGGGAAGAATATAAAAATCAGGTCAGTCCCTTTGCAGGAGAGAAGCCAGCAGAGGATTCCGTTTATTGGACCGTTCCAATAAATTCTTGGGGAGTTAAATTAAACGCTGGAACAATCATTTGGGAAGATATTCATGAAGGACAATCGAATCCAGAGGTCAAAATCCACAAAGTGATTTATGACCGACCAGAGTATGGATTAACAGGATACGGTGATCAGCTTGAGGAAGATATCGATTACGAGATTATCTCAAATGGAACCAACTCTGAAAATTTTGGCATCAAACTTTTAAAAGAGATCACTGAACCTTTTGCTCTTTTCATTAAAGTGAAGGCTGATGAAGATACCTTCAAATACAAGAATAAAGCCGAGATGGATTTTGAGGGTGAAAAACTCGAAGTGGAAGCCTTTGTTGAAAAGAGCTACAAGACAGATTGGCTGACTAAAAATGGCAGTCAGGAAATGGAGGATTCAGAAGCCAAGCTGCAGGCAAACTATGAAATCATATTAAATAAAGACAGTCGAACAATCAATGACCCAATCATCACTGATACCATTACGATCAATGAGCAAACTTTTCAGCAGGAAAATGGCTCAGTAAAAGTGAAAGCTTATAAAGCAATCAAGAAGGGGAATCTGTACGTGAAAGGTGAGGGTGTTGATTTGAGTAAAGAAGGTCGTTCTGTACAACTTTCTAACGACATCGAAAAGGGTACACAAACACTGACGATCTCTTTAGGTGAATCTATATCAGAGCCTTATATCATCGAATATTCCACGAACATAGATCCGGCCCTCAAAAATGGTACACAGATATCAAATAAAGCATCGCTTTTTGGAAAGGGGCATCTAATCACTGAAACGGTGAAGCAAGTGGAAGTGAAGTCGACTCAAGGTTCAGGCACTTCTAGCGGAGTTGATGGGGCGTTAAGAATTAGAAAAATTGATGAAAAAGGAGAATTGATTGACGCTATTGCTGAATTTGCCCTTTTCCGTGTTGATAAAGATGGTAAATTACAGGAATTTCTGCCGAGTATTAAGGTGAAGAAGGACCGGATCGTCCAAATAGGAGAGGGCGAAAGTATTGACCTTGAAAAAATATCAAATCTCCGTTATGGAAAATATGCAATACAAGAAATAAAAGCCCCTGATGGGTACGAATTAGATGACACCGTTCATAAATTTATCATCGATGGTAATCTACCTGAGCACGAATATCTTCATGAACACAAGAACAATAAACTCAAACCATTTGAATTGGCAATCTTGAAGAAAAGTATGATGGACGAACGCGAATTGCAGGGGGGAGAATTCGCGTTAAGTGAGGCTGGAAATGAACAGACACTGGCAACAGCAACCACTGATAAAAGCGGGATCGGAAAGTTCCAAGATGCCGAAAAAAATCCGTATCCACTGCTATTAGGAAAAGACTACATCGTTAAGGAGACAAAAGCGCCAGACGGCTTTGTCAAATTGAAAGGAGCGTTTACAGTTTCGATCTCCAAGCAAGGAGATGTCACCGTGAGGTACGATGGCGATGAGCTAGATAAACAGGATATAAGCGTCAAAAAAGGTGAAGAAGGAGAGAATGCTCAAATTCAGTTTACAGCTAGAAATAATCCGCGCACCCCTTTGCCGAAGACTGGGGGAGCTGGTGGGGCATTGCTGATAACGCTAGGTCTTGTCGGTTTGCTGGTTGGATTATGGTATCACTTTTCGCTAAAAAAAGAGGAGGGATGGTCATGAAAAAGCTAGTTAGGCTGATAATGCTGCTTGTGGTTCTCCTTTCAACTGTCGTGGGAATAAGCGAGCGTGTCTCTGCAGCAGAGATAGACACGATAACCTTTACGTTACACAAACTCGTATTTCCAGAGAATGGAATGCCGGATGCTATTCAGAATGATGGCGACGAACGTTTGAAGGAGTACGATGGCTTAAATGGTGTAACTTTTGATGTGTATGATGTCACGGCAGATTTCTATCGTTTATTAGATGACTCTGAGGACAAAGACGTGAAAAAGGTTCAAGCGAAAATGCAGAACATGGATGTTTCCGATCGAAAATTCATCGCACGTCAAGTAACAGCGACGTTGGGAGATAAAGATGGTATAGCCACATTCATCTTGCCAAAGCTTTCTGAGGAGAGTGAGGCCGTGTATCTCTTTCGGGAAAGTGCGGCACCCAGCGACGTAAAAAGTAAAGGAGCAGATATGATCGTGGCATTACCTGTATTAGATGCTGCTGGAGAAATTCTTGAAGGACCAATCCATTTATACCCTAAAAATGAGATAACTCAGCCTCACTTTGAAAAAAAGATTCTTGACCAGCAAACGAGTTATCAGCTAGGCGATCCAATCCAGTACAGACTAACGACTCAACTGCCTTCTAATCTATCAATGTACAGCAAGTACCTCATCTCCGATCAAGCAGACGCAAGCCTATTATTAGAGGCTAAATCTATCAAAGTCCAAGTAGCGGATAAAGCTTACGAGGGGTATCAGTTAGAAAGCTCGGACCATGGCTTTAGCTTGGTTTTTGATCTAGCAAAATTGAAGGAGCATACTGGAAAAGCTGTATCCGTCTCCTACACTATGACTTTGCAGGACACAGCGAAGATTGATCATGAAATCATTAATCGTGCGGAGCTTGAGACAGATTTTGACAAGATCATTCGTGAAAGGCAGATAAAAACAGGCGGGAAAAAATTCATTAAGGTCGATGCACTAAAGAAAGACCAGACATTGGCAGGGGCAGTGTTTGTCGTTAAAAATGAGAAAGGGCAATATTTGCAGCGTGATGAAAAGGCGTACCGTTGGACAGACAAAAAGGAAGATGCTGGAGTAGTCAAATTGACCTCAAATAAAGAAGGCTTCTTCGAAATCAAAGGACTACGCTACGGCAGCTATTCATTAGAAGAAGTGAAGGCGCCTGCTGATTACCTTTTGAGTGAAAAGAATGTTCCTTTTGATATTTCGGCAAACAGTTATAGCTTCTCCAAAGGCATTCTGCAGGTGGTCAATCAAAAAACTTCTTCAACAAGTAAACAGCCAGACAAACCAGGTTCAGCTCAAACGAAGAAACAAGCGGCAGCTGGAGCGCTTGCGCAGTATCCCAAAATGAATGATAGGAAAAACGTCTGGTTTGTTCTCTTTGGCGGATGCCTAGTCGGAATTGTCCTAGTGACAGTAGTTTTACGTAAAACAAAAAGGAGTGAATGATCCAATGAAAATCAAAAAAAGTTTGATTCTGATGATCGGTTTATTAGCAGCGGTGTTAACTCAAGGTTTGTTTGGTTCGGCTAGGACAGCAGAGGCGAAAGAGCCGAGTGAACAAACAGTTGTGATCCATAATCTTAAATATGAGAAACTACCAAATGAGATTCAAAACACTGGGGATAAGATGAATGATTTCACTGGTGAACCACTAGAGGGCTCCATCTTCACCGCTTATGATGTGACGAACGTCTATTGGCAAGCATATGAAGCTGAGAGTGGCGATCATGCAGCGAAGGAAACGGCCGCAATCGAAGCAGCAAAAAAAGCAGATACATCCAGTATAACTGGAAAAGTATTTCCCAAGACAGGAGCTGATGGACTGGCAGAGCGGGCGCTATCAATAACATCGGGAACGGAAAATGCCATCTATTTGATCAAACAAACCACTATCCCAGCTGGGGTCGTTCCAGCCAAATCTGAACCATTCGTGATTGGTCTGCCTTCACGTGATGAGGCTGGAGTATTAAGAGAAAAGGTGCATGTTTATCCTAAAAATGAATTGCCGACAAACGATGTGAAATTTATCAAATACGGCATTGACTCTGCTGGAAAGAAAGAGGTTTTACAAGGCGCGAAATTCATTTTGAAGAAAAACGAAGGCAATTACTATAATTCCGCAACGAATCAGTTCGACATATCGGAAGCTGAAAAAGATACGGCCGAAGTCTTCACCTCCGATAAAGAAGGTATTGTGAAAGTGGAAGGACTGATACTGTCACCAGGAGTCTATGAGTTTCATGAAATCGAAAGTGATGTAGCGACCGCTGAAAAACAAAGTGAGAACTCAGAGAATAACTATAAATATCACTTTAAAATCAACCCAAAGGTTTCAGTCACAGTTTCAGATGAATGGAAAGTGGCTAAATACAACTACTATGATCAAAAGCTTCAACCGAAAGAACTTAATGAACCATTTGGAGGTAATCTAGCAGAAGCATATAACTTCAAGGTCCCGAATGTAGAAAAAGACGTGGATGATACAGAGGTGCGGAATGGTCAAGAGCTTACCTATACCATCTCGAAAAAGATTCCTGAAGATGTCGGAAATTATCAAACGTATAAACTGATTGATACCTTTGATAATCGATTAGAGCTTTGTTGCAGCAAGGAGAAAATCTTAAATAGCATTAAAGTCGATGGTGGTGAACCAACCGGCTTGTCTCCTCAATTTTCTATGACTCCGAATTCAAATGAATTCTCTATAACGTTCACGCCGGCAAATTTAGCGCAGCATGCGACGAAAACATTGTCTTTTGAAGCCACAATGAAGGTTAAAGCAGGAACAGATCTGAAAGAAATCGATAACGATGTTGTCTTCGAAAACTCATTCCGTGATTCAAAAGACAAACAACGTATACAAACCTATGGCAAACGTTTCGTCAAAGTGGATAGTGGTACAGATAAAAAGCTAAAGGATGCTGAGTTTGCGATAAAAAATAATGCCGGTGAATTTATGCAACTGACGAATGAAACTACTGGTGAATCCGTTGAATCAGTGACAGGTTGTGCCAAAAACTATGTTGTTAATTGGGTCGCTGATGAAAAAGTTGCCACAAAACTCATTTCGGACGAGAATGGAAACTTTGGTATTTACGGTCTTGGAACAAATGAAGCTGATTACTATACTCTGATTGAAACAAAAACTCCGGATGGCTATGTGAAGTTAAAAGATATGTCGTTTACAGCTGATGGGGCAGAAGATAATCAAATTTTACGTGTTGAAAACAAAGCCAAAGGGATCTTGCCAATGACTGGAGGCATGGGGCTCGCTGGTCTGATTGCCATCGGAATCATCGGGTTAGCAAGTGGAATCCTATACTTCAAAAAGCGTACGCAATTAGCTGAAAAGTAAAGAAATTGGTGGTTCGATGAAGAAAAAACGCAGATATTTGTTTATAGATATTCTGATGCTTATAATCATGCTTGGCGGGGCGGGGGCGTTACTGTACCCTTTAGTAGGCGATGCGTTGAATAATTTTTGGAATCAGCAGGTCATCAATTATTACCAGGAAAAATCGAATGCAGAAAATCGGGAAGCGATCCAGCAAGAAGAGAAGCGAATCAAAGAAGAAAACAAAAAAATTGCTAAGATGGGGGTACCAGGAAACGATCCTTTTACAAAAAAGAAACCAGAAAACACAACACTGGAAAAGGATTATTATCAAAAGCATACGATTGCCGTCATTCGTATTCCGAAAATCAACGTCACATTACCAGTGTTCGACCAGACCGACAATTTGTTTTTGAAACGAGGGGCTGCCTTACTGGAGGGCACCTCCTATCCTGATGGTGGGAAGGGTATCCATACAGTGATCACTTCTCATCGAGGATTAAAAGAAGCCCGATTATTTAGTGATCTACCAAAATTAAAGAAGGGCAATCACTTTTATTTGGAGTACAAGAATCAGACTTTTGCCTATAAGGTGGACAAAATCCAAACCATTGAACCGACAGAAGTCGAAACACTGAATATTGTTGAAGACAAAAACTACGCGACGTTAATGACCTGCACGCCTTATGGAGTTAACAGTCATCGTCTTTTAGTCCGAGGAACGCGGATTCCTTTTAGTGAAGGGATGAAAAAGACGCTTGCCAAAGCGGATCGAGTTCATCGAAATCGTTCTCTTGCCATTCTGATTTTCAGTCTGTTACTAATGATTGGGATAGGTAGCATTGTTTTCAAACGAATTAAATCCTTGAAGGGACGGAAAAGAAGCTAGTACTCCAAATGATAGCGTTAACATCGCTCTCAACATCTGCTAAAATAACTGGTAGATAAAAAATGGAGGGATAGCGCGTATGAAGTTTAAAAGAGTGTTAGTCTTTACAGTCAAGGAGTTCAATAAAAACAAAGAAAAGGACGGCTATCTGCCGCAAAATGGAACAGTTATCAATGCCTTCGTTGGTTCGAATGGACTGAACTGTCTTGCAGTTGGATATGTAGTCTAAACTAAAAACAGTCCATTAAGGGCTGTTTTTGTTTTGAACTTCAATAACGCGATTTCTGGTGGTAAACTAAGGGTGCAGGAAGAAATAGTTATAAAAAGTTGCGGATGAATCAAACACGTGTGTCAATGCTGTTGTTTGTTGTCGTTTTTCTTGAAAGCAGGTGATTGGTATGGATCGTTATATGCTGGAGCAAATTGGTTTTGGAGGCATCATAGTTACAGGACTTTTGCTGCTGATTGCGGTACTGCCAAAGTGGACGAAGGGGCTTTTTATCGCGAGGTTTCCTTGGGAGTTCAGGAAAGATAGAGAAGATCCGAGATTCGAGACAGAGCGAAGGATCGGAAAAATGTATAGTCAGTTCATTTTTAAGTATGTACCACCCTTTTTTATCGGTTTTCTGTTGATTTTGCTCCTGTCCTATCTTATTTTATAGAAAGAGATGAGAAAGAATGACGTCGTTACAGTTTTTGTCCCTTGGCTTTTGTGTGTTAGGTCTTTTTGGTAGTCTTTCGCTAGTAACGCCTCATTTGCTTTGGAATGATTTGACCTATTTCTTTCGGAAAGATCGGAAAGAATACCTCACGTTTTCCAATCGCTATCATAGAAAAATGTAACTTACCATAGAGTTAATTTCTCTCGTCCTTTTTTTAGTCAGCTGGGTCGTTAGAATGGCCGTCTCTTTATTTGTTGTATACTTTATCTATAGTGTTTGCTAGGTTTTGGCAGAGGCCCTAATCCAAATACATTGGCTTAGAAAAAGCAAAAAGGACTAGAAAAAAATCTAGTCCTTTTATCGTTAGAGATTACGCATGCAATACTTCGACAATTTTCTCATTAAAATCAGGAAGATCGTCGGGTGTTCGGCTAGTAACAAGTTTGTTATCGACTACCACCGGTTCATCCTTAACGATTGCCCCCGCATAGCCAACATCGGGACGTACTGTGTCATAGGCAGTCATTGTGCGGCCTTTTGTTAGTCCTGTTTGGATAAATAATTGAGGCCCATGGCAAATAGCGAATAATGGTTCATTCTTATCTAAGAAATACGTAACGAACGCGACAAAACGTGAATCACTCCGCAATTGATCGGGTGAAAATCCACCTGGAATCAATAAAGCATCGAAGTCTTCAGGCTTCACTTCATCGATTCCTTTATCACTTTTGAACTTGGTTCCTTTTTTACCAGTAATTTCTTGATCGGCTTCAAAGCTGATAATTGTCACTTCATTGCCGTCTTTTTCTAATGCTTCTTTTGGAGAGGATAGTTCAACATCCTCTACTAAATCTGTGACGATTGCTGCAATTTTCTTGGTCATTGACTGTCCATCCTTTCTTATTTTAACTACTCTTTAACCCTAAAGGATAATCAATGAGAATTCAATTAATCTGTTTGCAGCTTCGTGATTAGGGTCAAGCTGTCGGACTCAAATAGGAGGTTTTTAATGAAACTAATAGCCATGAATCAAGGATTAACAAAGCTTCCAGCTTTAACAACTTCTGCTAAAACCTATACAGAGATCAATCTTTTTAATAACCAATTTAAGGCTTTTCCAGCAGAAATTTTTCAGATGGAGAGGGTAGAAATATTCAATATTTCTGCCAATAAAATCACCGAGATTCCTGATGAAATTAGCAAGCTGTCTCAATTAAAAAACATCGATTTTGGACATAATAAGATAAAGGAAATACCTGAATCCTTTTTTGATCTTGTAAATTTAAAAGAGTATGTCTACTTACATAACAATAAATTGAAGCAATTGCCTGACCTATTCACGCAACTGCCAGCGATTGAATATCTAAATGTAAGTGGAAATGAGTTAGCTGAACTACCAGCAAGTATCGGTAGTTTAAATAACTTGATTGAACTGCGGGCGATGGAGAATGAATTACGAAATCTGCCACAATCAATCGGCGAACTCAAGCAGCTTCGTGAGCTTCACTTAAGAGATAATCAACTCACTAGCTTTGTTTTCCCAGCGAGTCATTGGGAGAAGCTGCGGGTTTTAGACCTAGAAAAAAATGCTCTCACTACGTTTAAAATAAATTTTTCTATTACAAAAAATCTTCAAAGAATCAATTTGCGTCACAATCAATTAACCTCGCTTCCGATGGAAATAGGGGAGGCCACTTCATTGATTGAACTTGATTTGCGCAGCAATCAATTACGTACATTGCCAAAATCATTGTTGGAATTAGAAAATTTACAAAGACTTGATTTACGCTGGAATCACGAACTAGTCATACCTAGCTGGATCGCTGATTTAGGGCGAAAAGGCTGCATTGTCTATTGCTAAGAGGTAGAAGGCGTCTGTTCACAAAATTTCTTGTGAAGAAAAGTTTTTTTGTAAAACTTGTTGACAGCGCTTTCTGGATTTGTTAAGCTAACTTTGAATTAAATAGACCAAATGATGGATAGTGATTGTTTAAATACAAGCTAAACCTGATGATGTGTACGATTTATTTGTCGTGCCCTCATTGGGTTTTTTTGTTGCTCAAAATTAGGAGGTGACTTTATAAAAAACAACAATCTTGGGTTTGACAACGATTACGAAGGTATCTATCATTTTAAGTGAACGAAGTCAGTGGAAATGATTTTAAGTAGCGAATGTCACAGAACGGAGGAGCATTGGATGCAGATTCAGAAGATTTTGAATAACAATGTAGTCATCACGACCGATCAAAAAAATAACGAGATCGTCGCGATGGGGCGTGGTCTAGCCTTTCAGAAAAAAATAGGGGATGAGATCACCGAGTCGGCGATCGACAAAACCTATCACCTTGCGAATAGTGATTTATTCAATAAGTTTCAGGAGTTACTAGTAGATGTTCCAATCACCTATGTAGAAATCGCCAATGACATCATTGATGAGGCGAAGGTCACATTGAAGAATCCGTTAAATGACTCGCTCTATATCTCCATCACGGATCATTTATATGCGGCAATCCAACGAGTCAAAGAAGGGGTTCGTGTTCGGAATTTATTATTGTGGGATGTCAAACGTTTATTTCCAGATGAGTTTTCCGTCGGTGTGAGTGCTGTGAAGAAGATCAAAGAGAAGTTCAACATTGATCTAGGAGAAGATGAGGCAGGAAACATTGCCTTGCATCTAGTAAATGCACAAACAGAAAGTGACAATGAAGACGCCTATATGATGGCGGAGTTGATGCAGGAGATTATACAAATAACCAGCTATTATTTTAAAGTTCAATTGGATGAAGAATCTGTCTACTTTTATCGTTTTACAACGCATTTACGTTTCTTTGCTTCTCGCATCATGAACAAGCGGCAGCTAACGGATGAAACAGACAACGAACTACTGTTGATCATTCAAAAGAAATATCAGAACGCGTATCAATGTGTAGAGAAAATCGCTGATTTTATTAGTAAAAAGTATGCTTATGAAATGTCAAATGATGAGAAATTGTATTTAACGATTCATATCGCTCGATTGGTTCAAAAGGTAAGTGAATAAATGTGGCGCCCAATGACTTCTCGTGTCATCCCGGGTTACCGAAGAGTGAAAGGGCATACATTTAAACGCTGTTAAAAAATGGATCAATGGATCAAAGAAATCAATGAATTTAGTGCAAACAAGGAGGAAAAATAGTGGGTAAATATCGGGAATTAGCAGAAAAAATTGTCGCAAATGTAGGCGGCAAAGAAAATATCAACAGCTTAACGCATTGTATCACACGTTTGCGTTTTAAATTAAAAGATGAAAGCAAAGCGAATGATGACGTGCTGAAAAACATGGATGGTGTCGTGACCATCATGCACAGTGCAGGACAATATCAAGTGGTTATCGGCAATCATGTCGGACAAGTTTATGAAGACGTGGTAGATATGACGGGGCTTGGCGGTGAAAGCAGCGCACCAGAAGAAGCTTCTGGGAATATTTTTAACCGATTAATCGATGTAATCAGTGGGATATTCCAACCTTTCCTAGGTGCTTTAAGTGCCGGTGGGATGATCAAGGGGTTAAACGCATTGCTTGTAGCAGCAGGTGTTTTAACAGCTGAGAGCGGGACCTATATTGTATTGAATGCCATTGGTGACGCTATCTTTATGTTCCTGCCGATTGCGGTAGCGGTAGCTGCGGCTAAGAAATTCGGTGTGAATCAGTATGTTGGGTTAGTCATCGGGGGAGCTCTATGTTATCCAGCTATCCAATTATCCACGCTGACTGCCGGCGGAGATGTCCAGCCGCTTTACACTTTATTCTCTGGCAGCATGTTCGAAAGCCCAGTATACATGACATTCATGGGCCTACCGTTCGTTGCCAATGATTATACGAGTAGTGTTATTCCTTCGATCTTAATTGTCTGGATGGCAAGTAAATTGCAACGTCCGTTACGTAAGATCATTCCAGAAGTTATTCAAAACTTTTTCGTGCCATTTTTCTTATTGCTAATCGCATTACCTATCGGTTTCCTAGTTATTGGTCCAGTTATTACCATCTTGACTAATATGTTAGCAACTGGTTTCGACGGATTGTTGAAATTCTCTCCTATCCTATTCGGTTTGATCGTAGGTTTCTTCTGGCAAGTATTAGTAATGTTCGGCCTGCATTGGAGTCTTATTCCAATCGCGATTCTGCAGCTGGGAACTATGGGCTACTCAACAGCTTTAACAGGGATGTTTGGTGCCAGCTTTGCTCAAACAGCAGCAGTAGCGGCAATGTATTTCCGTCTGAAGAATCCAAAAGAAAAAGCATTGGTTGTACCGGCAGTTATTTCTGGTATCTGTGGGGTAACAGAACCAGCAATCTATGGCTTGTCTCTTCCTAAGAAAAAACCGTTCATTTTCTCAATGGTTGGTGGTGCAATATCAGGGGCCTTCATGACAGCGATGGGTGTACGTTCATATGTAATGGGCGGTCTAGGTGTCTTCGGTATTCCAAGTTATATCAATCAACAAACAGGAGATTCATCAGGAGCGATCTATTCAGTTATTGCGATCGTGATTGCTTCAGTTATCGGATTTGCACTAACATTCTTCTTCTGGAAAGATGAAGAAGCAGTAGAAGTTGAAGAAGGACAAAAAGCGATGGAAGTTCGCAAAGAAATCGTCACTGCTCCAGTAACTGGCACAATGATGCCATTGTCAACAGCGAAAGATCAAGCCTTTGCACAAGGTGTTCTAGGAAAAGGGGTTGTGATCCATCCGACAGTCGGAGAAGTAGTTGCACCGTTTGATGGCACAGTCATGACGATGTTCCCAACAAAACACGCGATCGGCTTAGTTTCAGATAATGGGTTAGAGCTATTGATCCATATTGGTTTAGACACAGTACAATTAGATGGTAAATACTTCGAATCCCATGTGGAGCAAGGCGCAAAAGTCAAACGCGGCGACAAACTTGTGACTTTTGATATTCAAGCAATCGAAGCAGCAGGTTATAGTGTAGAAACCCCAGTGATCATCACGAATTCAGCAGATTATCTAGACATCATTGAATCCGACAAACAAGAAAATGTGTGTAATGATGATGAACTACTGACTGTTTTAGTTTAGTTTCTTAAAAGGAAAAAAGAAGTTCGGAGCAATTGCTCCGAACTTTAATTTGGTCGAAAAGACTCAGTAAACTGAATTAAGGATTCTGGTGATTCGGCCATGATAGCAGAACTGGTTTTTCGTTTATCGACTAGCTCACTGACCTCGATCAAGTGATTCAGATTCTTTTGGTAATCCTCTGCAAAAATGCAGCTGTAAAGAACGTCCAAAAGATAGCAGATCGAAGAATTGATCGTGAAGTTGCCGATCTTGGAATACAATCGCTCGCGGGTAGTCATACGTAAAACGGCCTGACTAAAGGAAGCCAAGGTATTTTCACCGATGCTTGTTAGAGCGATAATTGGAATATTTTGTTTTTGCAGGATTTTTGCAATCTGCATAATAAAACCATTTTCACCGGTATAAGAAATCAAAATGGCACATGTATCTTCTTGACTATTGAAGGCTTCGTAGGCATCTTCCCCCATGGTTTGACTCATAACGACATTCTTTTGAATACGGCGCATTTTTAAGGCAAAATCTTGAGAAATCAATAAATTCGCGTTACTACCAAAGATTTTTATTTGCTTTGCATTTAATAGAAGCTGCTTCGCCTTTTGCAGTTCGTCGTGATTCAACAGACTCAAGGTATCATCGATCGTCGTTCGTTCTAATGAAGCAATCTTGTTAGCGATCGTCATCAAGCCGTCATTTGTTTGAAAAGGGAAGTTGGCATCCACATCTTCAAAATAGGTTTGCAGATATGTTTGTTCAGCTAAAAATTCTTCCCGCAGCTCTAACCAGCCTTTATAGCCAAGCTTTTTAGCGACACGGATCAAAGTGGACGGATGCACATAATTTGCTTCTGCGATTTCTTTGATCGTCAACGGTTCAATGGCCGTTCCTTTGGCTAAAATGTATTCTACCAAGGCGCTTTCTGCGTTGGAAAAATCTGTTTGCTTCATTTTTTCTGACAATAGCATAGCGATTCCTCCTTTGATTTACATCCATTATAAATTATTTGTAAACATGAATGTACTCGAATGAGGAAAAAAGGAAAATAATTCCACCGATATTTACAAAATAAACCGTTTTCAACTGCTTATTTGTGAATTGGAATGGAATTACTTGTAAATGCATTGAATTAAAATTTTACGTAACAGATAATAAGGTTGTAAATAAAACAGAAGGAGTCGATTGAATGTCAGCAGGAGTAAAAATCGCCACAATTGGTGGAGGAAGCAGCTATACACCGGAATTAATGGAAGGATTTATCAAACGCTATGATGAGTTACCAGTTCGCGAGATCTGGTTAGTCGATATTGAGGCAGGTCGTGAAAAGGTTGAGATCGTAGGCGCAATGGCTCAACGGATGTGGGATGCTTCGCCATATGATGTAAAAGTTCATATCACGTTAGATCGTGAAGAAGCTTTGAAGGACGCAGACTTTGTTACTACTCAGTTTCGTGTGGGTCTATTGGAAGCGCGGATCAAAGACGAGCGTATTCCAGCGTATTACGGCATGCTAGGACAAGAAACCAATGGTGCTGGTGGGATGTTCAAGGCGTTCCGAACAGTGCCAATCATTTTAGACATCGTAGAAGATATGAAACGTTTATGTCCAGATGCATGGCTGATCAACTTTGCTAATCCAAGCGGGATGGTGACGGAAGCAGTCGTTCGTTATGGTAAATGGGACAAAGTGATCGGCTTATGTAATGTACCTGTCATGGCACAAATGATCGAACCAGAGATGTTAGGCAAACAACCAGATGAATTGATCTATAAATTCGCAGGCTTGAACCATTTCCACTGGCATAAAGTCACAGACAATCATGGCAAAGATGTCACTATGGAAATCATTAAGAAAATGTACGAAGGCGACGAAACAGGGATGCCGAAAAATATCCATGACATTCCATTCCCAAGAGAAATTTTGGAACAAATGCAAATGATCCCTTGCGGCTACCATCATTATTACTACCAAGAAGAAGAAACACTTGCACATGCCTTAGAAGAGTACAAAACGATCGGCACACGTGCGCAGCAAGTAAAACAAACAGAAACAGAATTGTTTGAATTATACAAAGATCCAAACTTGGATTACAAACCAGAACAATTAGGCCAACGTGGCGGCGCTTATTATTCTGATGCGGCTTGTGAATCAATCGCTTCTATTTATGCGAACAAGAATACGCAATTAGTTGTTTCTACTAAAAATGATGGTGCTGTACCAGATCTTCCAGCCGATTGTGTGGTTGAAGTTTCTGCTTATATCGGCGGACAAGGGGCTCGTAATGTCGCATTTGGCGAATTGCCAACAGCAGAACGTGGCTGGCTGCAAGTCATGAAAGCAATGGAATTATTGACCATCGAAGCAGCGGTAACGGGTGATTACAATACAGCGTTGCAAGCATTTACCATCAACCCAATGGTTCGCTCTGGGAAAACAGCGCAACGAATCATGGATGAATTATTTATTGCTCACAAAGATCACTTGCCAAACTTCAAGGAAACCATCGAACGTCTAGAAAAAGAAGGCATCGAAGTCCAAGATGAAGTGGCACGTGAATTAGATTTGGAAAAAGTATAGAACAAAGAAAGCAGGGAAATTATGGGATTTAGAAAAGACTTCTTATGGGGCGGCGCAACTGCTGCTAATCAATGTGAAGGCGGATATAACGAAGGCGGACGCGGCCTGGCAAATGTAGATTTAGCGCCAGTTGGCGAAGATCGCTTTGCGGTGATCGCAGGGAAAAAGAAAATGTTCGATTTTGATGATGAACATTTTTATCCAGCAAAAGAAGCCATCGACATGTACCATCATTGGAAAGAAGATATCGCGCTATTTGCAGAAATGGGCTTTAAAACCTATCGTCTATCCTTAGCATGGAGCCGGATCTTCCCTAAAGGTGACGAAAAAGAACCAAACGAAGAAGGCTTGAAATTCTACGAAGACATATTCAAAGAATGTAAAAAATTCGGGATCGAACCTTTAGTAACGATTACCCACTTTGACTGCCCGATGCACTTGGTTGAAAAATATGGCGCATGGCGCAGCCGTGAATTAGTCGGCTTCTACGAGAACTTATGTACCGTCATCTTCAACCGTTACAAAGGTTTAGTAAAATATTGGTTGACCTTCAACGAAATCAATATGATCTTGCACGCACCATTCATGGGCGCCGGTCTTTACTTTGAAAAAGGCGAAAACGAAGAACAAGTCAAATATCAAGCGGCACATCATGAATTGGTCGCATCTGCTATCGCCACCAAGATCGCACATGAAGTCGACCCAGAAAACCAAGTCGGCTGTATGCTAGCGGCAGGCTCTTATTATCCATACACACCAAAACCAGATGATGTCTGGGCAGGCCGTCAAGAAGAACGCCAAAACTATTTCTTCATCGATGTACAATCTCGTGGCGAATATCCAGCCTATGCCTTGAAGGAAATGGCACGTAAAGGGATTGATGTGAAAATGGAAGAAGGCGACGCAGAGCTGTTGAAGACTCATACCGTGGACTTCATCTCCTTCTCTTATTACTCTTCTCGTGTAGCGACGACAGATCCAGAATTATTGGAGCAAACGGCTGGAAATATCTTTGCTTCTGTGAAGAACCCGTATTTGGAATCCAGCGAATGGGGCTGGCAAATTGACCCATTAGGATTGCGTATTACAATGAATGATCTCTATGATCGCTACCAAAAACCATTGTTCATCGTTGAGAACGGACTAGGCGCGGTAGATACACCAGATGAAAACGGCTATGTAGAAGATGATTACCGCATCGACTACCTTGCGCAGCATATCCAAGCCATGAGAGACGCAGTGGATGAAGACGGCGTGGATCTATTAGGCTACACGACTTGGGGCTGTATCGATCTAGTATCTGCCGGAACAGGTGAAATGAAGAAACGTTACGGTTTCATTTATGTAGACCGTGACAATGAAGGCAATGGGACCTTGAAGCGCAGCAAGAAGAAATCATTTGATTGGTACAAAAAAGTTATCGAAACAAATGGTGAAGATTTAAGCAACGAATAAAAAATTATCGAAGTCTGCATTCGTGCAGGCTTCTTTTTTTTGCTGAAATTAGCTATAGAAATCTGAGCTGAAAAAAACAACAATAATTATCTTAGAATTGCAGAATGAAATGAAACAGCAATTATTTTCTATTTGGTAATTATTTTGTATTTATTGAAAGATTAATAGCTAAATAAGCGGATTTGAATAGAATAACTATATAAAAAATCGAATGGTTTATTCAAAATTTTGAAAATGAATACCAAAAATTTTAAAACTGTTTAAATGAAATGAACTCAATAACACTTTGAATGAAAGAAAACAAGAGGAAATCGCCGTTTTTTCGATTTTCGATAACTATAATAATTAAATGATTACAAAAAAATGAGTAATTATTTTCTGGTAGTATGTAAGTGCAAGAATAAGAGAGTATGGAGAATACTGTAAATTAATAATTGAAAATTAAGTGGAAAATCTCTAGATTGGCGAATACACATATTATTTTTGATAAAGAAAGTCTCATTGTAAATAGCAAAATTGGGTAGGAATCTTCTTATGTTTGAAGCGACTTTTAAAGGAGAAGGGTGATTCTTTAAAAAACAAACAATGATAATTCCATATTTTTGTTGTGATTGGTAGAGTACGAATGAAAAAAGGGGGATAAAAGAAATGAGGAAATCGAAATTTCTAGTATTGGTATTGCTGCTTTTTTCGATTGTCATAGAAATGGCGATGCCGCTTATTTCTGTTCAAGCGAAAACCAATGAAATAGAGCTTGTTGATGACGAATCTTTAAAGCTTTCATATACATACGAAGAGAAGAAAGAGACAACGAAGTGGCAATTAACGTTTGATCGTCAGAGTGAAAAGGGCTATCAACAACGCTTGAAATTCAAACTAACGGATGCTAAAGACAAGACGATCGATTATTCAACAGTGGATATGGATCATCTAATCGAAGAAGACGGCTGGCTGAAGGAAAAAAATTTTTCCGAGAGCATAAATGATCAGCTGTCTTGGGAATTATCTTCGTCAGTCAAAAAGCTGAATGTATACGTTCAGCTAGATCAGGAAAAGACGGCGACCGAGGATGGGAAAAAAGCCAGCAGCCTGCAGGAAAACATTTTGAAACGGGAAGAACCGTTCGTGCTGGAAACAAAAAGCACGACAGAAAGCCAAACCAAAACAACACAGTCGTCTGAAAAAACAGCGACCCAAGCAACCAAAACCACCTCAGAAGCTTTTATCGGTCCTCAAAAAGAAGGGGTAAACGCAGCACAAAGAGCAGCCACTGCGACGAACGGAATTTCTAGAATGTATGCCAATCACTATGATGCAAAAACGCCTACGTACTTAGATAATGGGGGCACTCATCCTGAAAATTCCTGGCAACCGACTGGTCAAACCAATGTTATTAACCATCAAGGTGGGCAGGAAGGACAAAACGGTTGGGATAATAATGCTGGCTGGGATGTCACTCAGGATAATCATACAAACTCCTATATTCATTATGGACAAGATTTAAATAATAGTAACGTCGCCTTGAGAAAACTGGCTCAGCAAACCGATAAGGAAGATGAGTTCAAGGTCAAACTGAATGTTCGAGGGAATACGACTTATAAACCAGGAGTGGATATTGTCTTTTTATTGGATAACTCTGGGTCAATGACGGATGGTCTTCCTGGGAAGCCAAATGGACGAAAAACCGATGCAATAGCAGCTATGACAAAAATTGTTGATGAATTGAAAAAGGTTTATGTACCTTCAGCGGAGAACATTCGAATCGGTGCTCATATCTTTTCGGACTATCAATATAGTGCTTGGGGCAACAAACCTGGTCAACAAAGAACATTCCCATTAACGAGTAATACAGCCGCTTGGAGTAACATGGTGACTGTATATTCAGGTGCAACTGCAACAGGAGCGACATTTACACAACGTGGACTAAAAGAAGCACAAGATATTTTTGATGATGCCGGAGACACAACTGGTCGTCAACAATTGCTATTTGTTTTAACTGATGGAGCACCAAACTATAGCTGGGATACTGATGATACTGGAACCCCCAATTTGGACATGTTCGTTGACTTACTGCATTTTAAAAATTTTAAAACCGGAACGAAAGGAAGTTACAAAGTTGGTACACCTTTAGGAACTAGTGGTTATAAGACAACGATCATTCCGGCTTATAACGGAGTAATCAATAGTCATATCACCACCACAAACTCAACGGCGATGGATATCAAAAATGCGGGGATTGAAATTCATACGATTGCTGTAGAATTAACTCTCAACGTCAATGAGCCAGAAAGTAAACGGGCAGAGCAACTGCGCGGATTATACAAAATGTCGACTAAGAAAGCCAATGCGACAAACGGTCCATTGAATGACGTAGCGTCAGATTTTCACTTCTATAATGTAGAAAACGCGGATGATTTAGTCGACACCTTTAAAGCTTGGTATGACACGGTTATTCGAACGGTTGATAGAGGAATTATCTCCGATCCATTGGGAGATATGGTCGAGCTTGTTGGTGATCCGACATGGCGACAAGTGGACTCCACAGGGAAGGCTATCGAAGCCGATGCTGAGCCGCAAATCTCGGTCTCTTCGGATCGGCGGAAAATCGAAGTCAATAATATTAATCTGACGGCGAATCAGGAAATAGAGGTCGAGTATACGGTTCGCCTGAAGACGTCCGATCCTACGTTTGCTTCTAGTACTTGGTACCCAGCGAATAAGACAACGACCTTGAAGCCTACACCAGAACGGACGGGAGACAGATTGGATTTTGGCGTTCCTTCTGTCCGATTAAAAACAGCTGATTTCGTTATTCCAGTCAAAAAGATCTGGTCTGATAAGCATCAAAATCAGGAGAACTATTGGGGGTTGAGACCAAACAAAGTAACTGCTACGCTTCAACGATTGGACGGGGCGACTTGGCAAGATGTGGAATCAATAGACTTGAAGTCAACTAATAACTGGGAAGGAAATTTTTCAGCGGTAGAAGGCGGCGAAGATAAAACCTATCGCGTGGTTGAAGGATCGCGAACCGCAGGCTATAAAGCTCCTGTCGTGAATCAGCAGAACTTCACCTCTGAGAATATTGCCAGCGGAGGCATCACGATCACCAATGAGCTTTTGCGTGGGAACCATCAGTTCTGGAAGTTCATGGAGGATGGCACAACCAAGTTTACAAGTGATCTGCCAAAGTTCAAGATAACACGCCGCGATGGAAAAGTATTAGCAGAGAATCTAACGCCAGACGCCACAGGAAAAGTTGCGATCAATGATTTTCCGATCGGCACTTATACTGTGGAAGAAACCTATGTGCCGGAAGGCTTCCAAAAGATGGCTGACTTTGAGATAGTCGTTACGGAAAATAATCCACCCACGTCCCTTGTATTTAAAGTGAATGGTCGTACTGACGATTATCATGCGATCAATCGATTGAAAGACTTTTCGGTAAAAGTGGAAAAGATTGACCCTAATGGTAACGCGTTGACTGGAGCAGTGTTCAAATTAACAGGGCCAAATGGATATGAGGAAACAATCAGCACCGGATCGACCTTTACTTTTACTGGTTTACGTCCGGGTATCTATTCTCTGAAAGAAGTTGATAATCCAGAAGGGTATCAGCGAATTCAAGAACCTATTGCGTTTGTCATCAATCAGGATGGAAGCTTCGATGTGAGCAGTCATCCGAATGTTAGTGATTCAAGCGGTGGGACTGGCTCCAATAATACGATCACTCTGAAAGTAACGAACAAAAAGGTGAAGCCGGGTACCTTACCGAGAACCGGTAATTCTGGGATCAAGGGATTTTTCTTAATCGCTGGAATGCTGGCGGTCACAGGAGGCACAGTAGGTGGGTTCTGCTTTTATAAAGTGAGAAAAGAACTCGCAAGAACAAGAGAGAAAATGAATGAGGAATAAAGGAAACAATAATTAAGTCAAATGATTGAGAGAGACAGCAAGTCTGAAAGCGGAAACCCTGCTTTCAGGCTGTTTTTTTGTAAATACAAAGGATAGTGGCTAGTCAACCATTGAAGATGTATAGTAATAAACTCATTCTGTCAATTTATTATTTCAAAAATGAGTAATAAATAAATTGAAAATATTTAAAAAAAAGGAATAAATAACGGTTTTAACAAGAGGATCTTTTTGTTTAAACTGCTTTTACAAATTTTAATAACGAAATATCTGGAATTTTTTTAAATAAAAGAGAAAAATAATTTCTGATATGATGTATTTATTAATAAAAGATGAAAAAACGGTGAGTAAAAGTTAGTGTAAAGACACACGAAACTAAAGCGCTATATATTTTTTCATCAGTAAAGGGTTAAAGGGGGAGATAAGATGAGGAAGGTAAATTTATTGCTGCTGCTAGTAGTAGTCTTGTCGCTTGTAGTGAAAGCAGCATTAGAAGTCATGCCTGTTTATGCTGAGGAACATGCGATTGAATTAATTGATAAGAAAAATTTAGACCTCCATTATATATATGAAGAGAAGGCAGAGGTGAATGCTTGGCAGCTCATTTTTAATCGCCAAAGTGAACGAGAAGAAGAACATCAGCTATTAAAGTTCAAAATCACTGATGAAAAGGACCATGTGATCGATTATCCAGAGTTTGAAAATATGGTCGAGAAAGATGGCTGGCTTGTTGAAAAGGATTTTTCTGTGAAGAGAGAAGATAAGCTATCTTTGCATTTATCGAAATCAATCAAGCGGCTAAATCTTTATGTACAGATGGATCAAAAAAGAAAAACATCAGATTCCAATGAAGTGAAGGAAGAAATTCAAGAGAATATTTTAGAGCGAAAAACACCTTATGTTCTAAATAGCAGTAAAAAAGAAACAACTTTCTCGACTACAGATGCTTCAGGAAAAGAGGAAGAGAAAGTAACTGTAAGTTCAGAGAAATTTATAGGCCCAAAAAAGGACATACAAAAAAATTCGTTGATCCAGACACAAGCAGCTAGAAATGTAAGCAGTCGAATGTACAGTCCTTTATATACGAATAAAGAAACAAAGTATAAAAACGATGCGGGAACTTATCCAGAATTTTCCTGGAAACCAACAGGTCAATCAAATGTGATCAACCATCAAGGAGGAAATTCAGGCCAAACTGGCTGGGATGGGGTGAACAGTTGGGATGTAGCGAATGACGACCATACACAGTCTTATATAAAATACGGAGATGATTCCTCCAATCCAAATATTCAATTACGAAAGTATGCGCAGCAAACCGATGAGCCAGATGAATTTAAGATAAAACTAAATGTCCGAGGGAATACGATCTACAAACCAGGGGTAGACATTGTTTTCTTATTAGATAATACAGGCTCGATGGCATCAAATAATAAGAAAACAAATAGCTTGAGTGCGTTAGAGAAAATTATTACAGAGTTGAAGAAAGAGGCTGATCCTACATCAAATGCGATTCGTGTTGGAGCGCATGTGTTTGCTAGTTATGATCCGGTAATTGAAGAACCACAATATGGCTGGAAAAGAGAAAATACACATTTCCAATTATCTAATGACCCAACAGATTGGGAGAAAATAAAGCCAGCTTATAAAAAAATTCTTGCTGAAGGCGGGACCTTTACACAACGTGGGCTACAAGAAGCAGCGGATATTATGAATGATCCATCAACAGATATAGGTGAGGAACGCTACAAATTATTATTTATGTTAACAGATGGTGCTCCAAACGCAAGCTGGGAACCATTGACAGCAGAATACAATAGTGCGATGTATTATGATCCAGTTTTGATTACCAGTTTTAACTCAGGGACATCTCCGAACTATTTACCAGGAAAAAGTTTAGGTGCAATTGGGATTAATACGAAGTTTGAAAGCAATCGCTATCTAACTGTTAACGGACAAATGATTCGAAGCCACTTAACGACAACCAACTCAACTGCCCAAATGTTAAAGGATCAAGGAATCGAAATGCACAGTATCGCTGTACAGATTACCTCACCGGGAAGTCCTGATCACTCGGCAGCAGAATTGCGAAAAGGATTGTATCGACTTTCTACCAAGAAGGCAACTGCTACAGGAGATGAGCCAGAAGATTATTTTTATTATCATGCGACAGATCCTACTGAGTTGACCGAACGGTTCAAGGATTGGTATCAAACAATCATTCGAACGGTGGATAAAGGGATCGTGACAGATCCATTAGGAGATATGGTCGAGCTAGTCACCGATAATGGAAAGGGACCGAAAGTAACGCAAGTAAGTAACGGTGCCCCTTTGATTGAGGATGGGGACAAACCCAATATCTCAATAGAAAATAGCAATCGTCAAATTAAAGTGGATAATATCAACTTAACACGTAATCAAGAGATTGAATTGGAATATACGGTTCGTCTAAAAGTCGACGATCCAACATTTGTATCTAATCAATGGTATCCAACCAATAACGAAACCATTTTGCGTCCAACACCAGAACGAACCAATGACCGGTTAGAATTTGGGCGGCCGTCTGTGAAATTTCAAAAAGCAGATTTTACCATTCCTGTAGAAAAAATATGGTCAGATACTCATAAAGGGAATGCGAACTATTGGAAACTGCGGTCTGATAAAGTTACCGTCACGCTACAAAAACAAAATGGATCGAATTGGCAGGATGTTGAATCCATCGATCTTGAGGCAGATAAGAATTGGAAGGGAAATTTTTCACCGGTTGAAGGTGGAGAAGCCAATACGTATCGAGTCATTGAACCAAACCGAACTGCTGGATATAAGCAGCCTTCCGTAAATCAAGCAAGTTTCACTTCTGAAACCATGATTTCAGGAGGAATAAAAATCACGAATGAACTTCTACGAGGGAATCATCAATTCTGGAAGTTCATGGAGGACGAATCGACGAAGTTTACGGATGATTTGCCGAAGTTTAGCGTGAAGCGAAGTGATGGAAAAATAGTAGTGGAGAATCTCTCACCAAACGGCGATGGAAAAGTTGCGCTGAACGATTTGCCGATTGGGGATTATATCGTTGAGGAAACATATGTACCAGTAGGCTTCCAGAAAATGGATGATTTACAGCTTGAGGTTCGCGAGAATAATCCGCCAACGTCACTGAACATCAAAGTAAATGGTCGTACAGATGATTATCACGCAATCAATCAACTGAAAGATTTTTCAGTAAAAGTAGAGAAAATTGATCCAATTGGGGACCCGCTTACTGGAGCGGTGTTCAAATTAACAGGGCCAAATGGGTATGAGGAAACAATCAGTACTGGATCAACCTTCAACTTTACTAGCTTACGCCCAGGAAGCTATACCCTAGAAGAAATTGATAATCCTGAAGGGTATCAACGAATTCAAGACCCTATTGTATTTGTCATCAATCAGGATGGTAGTTTTACCGTGAACAATCATCCTAACGTCAGTGATTCAAGCGGGGGTACTGAAGCTAGTAATACAATCAGTTTAAAAGTCACGAACCAAAAGGTAAAACCAGGTTCCTTGCCGAGAACGGGTAGCTCTGGGGTTAAGAGGTTCTTTATAGTCGCAGCGATGGTAACAATTACTGGTGTCACAGGAGGCAGTTTCTACTTTTATAGGATAAAAAAAGAGCTTGCGGAAACGAAAGAAAGAATGAACGGAAAATAGCGAGTATGAAGTAGCGACCGTATTTAAAATTGTCAACTTAGTCCATGAAGCAGCATGAAGTCGTATCGTTTACGATTTTGTGCTGTTTTTTTACACTACGTTTAAAAGTTATGAGCGAGTGACGGAAGCGTCCATTACAGATGGCCGGTGGGATTTATCGGCCATACTACGAGCCAAAAGTCGGGTCTTGTTGCCATTCATGATCTGTCTGCTGATGGGAACTATTTCCAATTAGTAGAAACAAAGGCACCAGTCGGATATATAAAATCTCAGGGGCAATGGCGATTGACGTTTGATGGAAATGGCTCTTTTGATTTGGCTAATTCGGTGGGATTGCAGGAGAATCAGATAATCTGTTACCTCCAGTATTTGAGCTGATCAATGAAGGGCAGTTTAGGGATTATTGTCGTCTGAAAAATAAACGCGCTCAAAGTCAATTACCCGAACCAGTCGGGGTTGGACGTCTATCAAAATTTTTCGTAAAAGCGATGACTTTCTGGTCATCAGGGTCAGTTCTTATCGGATTATATTACCTTAATCGCAGAATAAGATGACAAAAGAATGCACTTTTTCTAATGAAGTAAATGTTTATTGGGTTTCCTGCAAGCGAAATAACAGAAGAAACGGAAGAATTTCAGAAGAGAGAGCTCCTTTAGATAACTGTTGATCTTAAAAAATGAGCAAAACGTTATAAAATCATTAATCCGTACAGAAAACAATAATTGTTATCTGTTCCAAGATAATCAGGTGAACTGAAGATAGAATACTGAAAATCCGGTCATGTATAGGATAAGAATGGTTGTTAAACATGGACTTAAAGTATGAAAATTGCTTTAAGTCCTTTTTATTTCTTATCTTTTTTTTACTAATAACTTAAAAAATAAGAATTCAAATATTTTATTTAATATTTTCAAATTGAGTAACAATAATTTTTACACATTTTAAAGAAAAAGATTTAAATAACGATTTCTAATCGATAAATTAGATAATAATAGGGAAATAATGAGTTTTTAATAACTGATAAAAAATAAGTAATGAAAAAGCAAAAGGAAATAAGTTTGGTTATTATGAATATATAAAAGAAAATAGTAAAGAATTTGGGTCGTTACATTAAAAGAATAAAAAACAATAGACAAAATTGACTGTTTAAATTTAATCATTTTATTAAAAATTAAGTATATATGTTTTTAAAATATGACTACTTGATTTTTAGGTGCATCAATGTAAGAGTCAAAAACTACTTTATAAGAGATTGTGAGAGAGATAGCAAGTAACAAGCGACATCTTCAATGAGTATGTTATGCGGATAAGGGGATCCGCATTTCATAAATATGGTGAGTAACTGTTGGCAGAAAAATATTGAGAGAGTTGCATCTATGTGAAGAATTGGACGATCTCTTCATATAGAAGAAAAAGTTATTTGCTACGTTTTAAAAAGGGGAAGGACAAAGGGGATGAGGAAATGGATTTCAGAGAGGTTTTAGGAGCAAGTAGTTTAAGACGCTTACGTTTTGTTGAACTACTCTATGCAAGCCAGGTCGGTCTACCGAGTGACCAGCTGCTTGAAGAGCTAGAGTGTTCATTGCCTATCCTGTTGAAGGACGTCAAGATGATCAACGATGAGCAGGACGACTTTCACATTGAAAAATTCAAGGGACTGTATCAAATTCAAGTAAAGCCACACGTTAGTATCAATCGATTGTATGCGGATGTTCTTCAGCAATCACCAGAGTTTCAGATTATTGAAGAGCTGCTCTATGAGAAATGCTCAAGTATTAGTGACTTAGCCGATAAATTATATCTAAGTGCCTCAAATACGCAGCGTTATTTGAAGAAAATCGAATCGGCCTTTAAGAAGGCTGGGATCAAGCTGGATTATCGCCCTTTACGGATCGAAGGAAAGGAAAGCGTGATTCGTCATTTCTACTATCGTTACTTCTTAGAAAAGTCTGATCGGCTGGATTCTTTGTTTGCGGATCTAAAGGATTACCAGATCAAAGCAATTACCGATTTGGTGGATCAATTCATTCAAGTTAATCACTTAGAAAACCGCCATATCTTTAGGAAACGTCTAAGCTATAACATCTATATCAGTTTGTGGCGTATCAAAAATGGTCGTGCGTATCCAAAGGAAGAACTAGTCAGTCCGTTAAGCTTGCCGGATCAAGAGACACTAGATGCTTTTGAACGAATGGCATTAGAAGTTTTCCGTGTTCGTCTAACGGAGGAGGAGATCAAGGATTGTCTATGGCTTTCGTATGCGGACATGCTGATTTTCAGTGAAGATCAATGGAAATCAGCCATGAAGCAAAGTAGAAGTTACCGAGACCTTTATCAGAAGCACTATGAATTAGTCGAAGAATTCAATCGTCTATTGGGCCACTCGTTAGAAGAACTTGAGATGAGTGAGCTGACCATTGTTTTAGTGAACGACCAAAGGATGTACTCGCCTAAGGGACGCTACATTGATATCTTGTATCGACAACGGGGAATCTTTTTAGAAAAGATGATGGAGACCCACTATCAAGCGGTGAAAAAGGTATTGAAGATCGCGGAAACCTTCGTAAAACGAAACCGAATCTATCAAGAAAATGATTTTGCCTGGAACTATACCTATTTGCTTATAACGATGGTGCCTCAAAGCTTGAATCTATTGGCTAACGCGGATCATCCTCTGAAGATATTGCTGCTGTCTGAGCTTTCTCCAACAGAAGAAACCTTCTTGGCAGAGCAAATTGAAGAACGGGTCTACGGAAACTTTAAGATTCATTTTGTGGAGGAGCGTTCTCGAGATACACGGATCACTACCCATGAGTTGAAAAAGTATGATGCGTTAATCACTTCTAGCAGTGTAGAGGAAGTGCCTTACGATTACCCAACAGTGATCATTGATCCATTTTTGACCAGTCAAAATATCGTTCAATTACAGCAGTTAATCAGCGACCTTTCTGATTAACGACGAATAATTAAAGAATTCATTTCGGAAAAGGAGTTTCTATCCAAATGAATTCTTTTATTTAAAACAAATGAGTACTACAATTTGCAAAATAATTTAAAAAAAATGAATGGAATAACCATATTAACTGATAGAAACGTGAAAATAAGGCATAAAAAAGACGAATATAATAACTAAAAAACACCCAAAAACGAAAAAGCGCAAAAAAATAATATCGGGTACTATGGTGATGGATGAAGAAATAAGAAGAGAAAGTCGGAGGGGGGAGTAGCTGAAATGTGAATGTATTGGGAAATGCACACATATCAATGCTGATAGGTTATTTTGCTACTACATGTTCTATTTTGAAGGATGAAAATTCTTCATTACTTATCAGCAATTTACTCATTCCGTGACAGAAGGGGGGCTGGGAATGGGAAAAAGAATTTCCTTCATATTTTGTCTGCTTCTAGGAATTTGTTGTTTCGGTATGATGGGTTTTGCAGCAGATGGGCAAGAGGAGCAAGTGGAGTTATGGATCCACACATGGGGAGAAGATGGTAAAAAGGTAGAGGGAACCGACAAACTATTTTTTGATGTGTATGACTTGACTGCTTGGAGATATGAACACGGAGGGGATGAAAAGGAAGACAAAGAACACTTGTTGAACACGTATGCAACAAAAGAAGAGATGGAAAATTTTGTAAAAGAGGAACAATTAGAAAAATGGAATCAATCCGAGCTGGGTGTTGACGGCAGCGGAAATGTTTCATTCGATGTTCCACGATTTAGTAATGGAAAGGACGCGGCGTATCTGATTTTGGCAAGCGGGGAAACAGGAAATTATCATATGCTGCCGATCGTTTTATATTTACCGCAAAAGCATCCAGAGATAGACGAAGAAGCGAAACGTCTGCTGATCTATGGTAAATACCAAGATATCAGTACACCGCCACCCACCACCACGACATCAACGACTGAATCGAAGGAGGATACTCCCAGCGATAGTCCGAGGTCTTCCCCATTAAGCGGTTCAGACCGAACGGGGAAAAACTATCCTTCGACCAATGATTTGGTTCGGAATTTCACGGTATTGGGGTTATTACTAGTAGTTATTGGGCTTTTAGGTTTCAAAAAAATACAAAAGAAGAAATAGGGGGAAAAATAATGAAAGCAAGAGGGAAACTTGTTAGTTTATTAATGGCACTTGTTTGCTTACTGCCTTTAGGCGCGGGCTTACTTGGCTTCGGCGACAGTGCTTCAGCTGCTACGCCTCAAGATGTCAAAGTAACCTTACACAAGAAAAAAATGGATGATTTTCCAGTTGGAAAAGAAAACACAGGTGAAATTGATTCAGACTTTGATAAGTATGAAGGCTTAAAAGGCGTAGAATTTACACCATGGGATGTAACCGATACATTTTATGAAATGTTAAAGGCTGCAGGTGTAACTGGATCTGAAGATGAGGCAACTTATAAAGCAAAAGTTAAAGAAGTTATGGAGGGAGCCAAAAAAGAAGATTTTGATGGTCAAAATACAGAAGGTCAAGATAAGAAAAAACCAGTAAATGGAGTTGGACCAAAAACTACTGGAGACGATGGTACTGTTGACTTTACCTTACCTGATCGCAATACAGATGGGGTTTACAGAGTATATTGGTTTGAAGAAACAGAAAATCCAGACAATACACAATTTAGCCAACTAGTGCTTTTGGCTTTGCCAGTTATGAAACCAGGTACTAGTACTCCAAATCAGGACATCCACTTATATCCAAAAAACAAATTAGAGAATAAGCCTGTCAAAGAACTTTTGGATTCAGAGGAAAAACCAGAAGATCCAGCTTTAAAAGATCGTGTTTCGTATGACGTCGGTAAAGAAATCAAATACAAAGTAACTTATCAAATTCCTTTGCATATTGGAGACGTTATTACAAATGCTGATGGAACAAAACAAACTCGCTACAGTAAATTAGTTTTTAAAGATGAAGTGAGCCACTATGGCGTACGTTTCGATAGATTTGATTCCATTAAGGTTATCGGTGGATCCCCCGAAGATGTTAAAGGGGAAATTGATGCGGTAGCTAGTCCCGTTGCTGTAACTGAGAAGTTCAATCATGGAACTGATTATGCAGCAACAGGTAAATATGCTGGTTTCCAGATTGCATTTAAATTAGATGACGGAATGAACTCGTCTCAATCTCAAATAACTGCTGATTGGTTGAAAAAATATGCAGGTAAAAAAATAGAAATTGTTTATGTCGTAAAACTCACAAAGGATACTCCAGTTGACGAAGACATTAACAATGAATTCTTTGTAGGATTAGAACAATCAGGGAAAGATGACTATGAGGAACTAAAACCTGACGAAACGCCTCCTCCAATCACTACTGGTGGTAAGAAATTCTTGAAACACGACAATGCAGACGTTACCCAAACATTAAAAGGTGCGGAGTTCGTTATTACGAGAACATCTGGCGCCAATACTTATTATCTAAAAGGTGATTCTAATAACTACACTTGGGAAGAAGTAGTAGATGATGAATATGAGGGTGCATACAAAATCACATCCGGAGACGATGGAATTTTTGAAATCAAAGGACTTGCGTATGGCACTTATACACTAGTGGAAACTAAAGCACCTGATGGCTATAAGACGGGCGTTCCAATTAACTTTGAGGTAAATAAAGATTCTTATTCTGTAACAGAGGATTTACGTACAAAAGTACCTAACGTTTCAAGAGGCGGCTTCTTACCATCTACCGGGGGTATTGGTATCGTGATCTTCTTAGTAATTGGTGGATCATTGATGGCCTTCGCAGTTAATCGCTACCGTAAGCAACAACGCACAGCATAATCTGACGAACGATTCAAAAGTTCAAAAGTAGAAGAAAGATGAGGTAGATACTTTTTCCTCATCTTTTTTGTGCTTTTAAAGAGAAGTGATTACTATAGTAAGAAAAGAATAGCTCGCTGTTTAAATACATCAACTGATGATGGAAGAAACCATCTTATTCATAGTTGACTTTTTCTTGAACAAATAAGGAACTATTGTTGGATGAATCAATGGTTAAAAGTGAAATTACTCATTTTATTCCCATAATTCTCATATAGACCCCAGAAAAATCTATTTCTGGGGTCTTTTTTGTGTTCTTTTGATGATTAATTCAAAAGACGAATTTTTTTTGCGACATTCAAACTTTATTATTCTTTATTTCAAATTAAAAAATTGGATGGGATAACACTAAAAATCATAAAAAACAACAAAACAACTACAAAATATCCGATTTGAATAACAAAATATTGTAAAAAAACACAATAAGCGGAAGAAAATGATATCAGTTATCATATTGTTACGTGGAAGGGAGAGTGGGTGAAAAAAGGAATGAAGGGAGGAAAATATGAAATGAAAAAGAAGCACTTACTCATGTTAGTTGTTCTGTTGTTTTCTTTTATCACAGAAACGCTGCCATCATTCGTTACAGCACATGCTGAGACGACCAAAACAGAATTGATCGACGAAAAATTTTTGAATGTCTCCTACGACTATGAAACAAAAGAAGAATCGACTCGTTGGCGAATCACGTTTAGCAGGCAAAGCGAAGAAAGTGATAAAGAGCAACGCCTCAAATTGAAAGTAACCGATGAGAAAGGAAAGGTGATAACCTATCCAACTATTGATGACATGATCGAAAAAGATGAATGGTTAATTGAAAAAAACTATTCATCCTCAATGGAAGGGCAACTTGTTTTTGATCTGCCCAAATCAGTAAAAACACTCAATTTGGACGTTCAAATGGACGAGCAGACTCTTTCTGACAAGCAGGACACTAAGACGCAAGAAAATATTTTAGATGTCAAAGAGCCTTTTGTTCTAAAAGTGAACGATGCAAAAGAAGAAAAGGAAGAAATCGAAACTTCTGATAGTAAAGCTGCGGTCAAAACCAGCTCCGAAGATTTTATCGGACCGCCTGAACCAGAAGAAATCGTACCAGTGCCAGCGACAGCAGTCCCGAATAATGGTCTGCTTCGAATGGATCCACCGAAATATACCAACAAGGCACCTGTTTATACGAACAATAACGGCCTTTATCCTACATGCTACTGGACGCCAACTGGACAATCAAATGTGCGAAATCATCAAGGTGGCTATGAGAGAGAAAGTGGTTGGGATGGTCTAACGCAATGGAGTGTTACACCAGATAACTATACGAATTCTTATATCAAATATGGTGTTGAGAAATCAAAACCAAATATTTCACTACGTAAATATGCGAGTGAAACCTCTAAAGAAGATGAGTTCGATGTTCGCCTAAATGTTCGAGGAAGTACGATTGCTAAACCTGGGGTAGATGTTTGTTTTGTGTTGGATAATTCTTCTTCTATGATTCAATCAGAGGGGTATATTGGAGGAATATCAAGAAAGAAACTAGCTGTAGACTCGCTCCAAAAGTTGATTGATAAATTTAGGGCTGCTGAACCAGAGACGGATAGCCTTAGAATTGGGGGAGTGATTTATTCTTCTTCTGAAAACACTTCTTACTCTAATGCAACCGTAGCTATGTCTAGCAACGAATCCAATTGGCAAAATTTAGTAAATACTTATAACAGAATGACACCATATGGGAATACCTATACACAAAAAGCGTTAATGAATGCACAGACAATGCTAAATAATGCAAGTGGAACAAATCGACGAAAGGTGATATTTCTTTTAACTGACGGAGCACCTAACTTTAGCGCAAGACCTGTTTCAGCGGTTGCGGATTCTAATATTTATTATGATGGTTTACGAATTACAGAATACTCTTCAATAAATACAGGAGTTGATTTGCAGCCATATCAATATCCATATCCATCATATACTGTGAAAATTCCATCGGGTTACAGATTAACAGGAACTGGTCAACGAATATATAGTCACTTAACACCAGTCAATTCCACTGCGCAAAACATCAAGGATCAAGGAATGGAAATTAATTCGATCGCAATCAATATTAAAAAGAATCTCACTTATGAACAACATACAGATTCGGAATTAATCAGAGGATTGTATAAGATTGCTTCGAAGAAATCTAACGCTACTGGCGATACACAAAACGATTATCAATTCTATCATGCCAACACTACCGGCGATTTTGATATTTCCTTTGAGGATTGGTTTACATCAGTCATTCAAACAGTTGATAAAGGGGTCATCGAGGATCCAATCGGAGATATGTTTGAGCTAGTTGGAAAACCGACTGTTAAAGAAATCAAAAAGTCTGGTGTGCCAGCGATTGAAACGAGTAAGTTACCAAATGATCCGAAGGTCGTAAACAACAAGATCACGGTTGATAATATCAACTTATATGGAAATCAAGAGATTCAAATAGACTATAAACTTCGCTTGAAGACCGAACTAGATGAATACGAAGGCGGCAAGTGGTATCAGACAAATGGGAAGACGACGTTGCTACCGACACCGGAACAATCAGATGTGAAATTAGAATTTGGGGTACCTTCAGTCAAAGGAAAATCGAAAGAGTTCAAGGTTCCAGTTGAGAAGAAATGGTCAGATTCGTTTAAGAACACAGAGGATTATTGGGGACTTCGAGGAAACAGTGTCAAAGTTATTTTACAAAGAAAAAGTGGAAACTCATGGGTTGATGTTGAAACGAAGACGCTGAATGCAGCGAATAATTGGCGGGACGAGTTCACAGCGGAAGGCGGAAGCCATGTTTACAGGGTCGTTGAGGCTTCTCGAACAACAGGGTACGCGAAGCCGACTTCTAATGTGGATGAATTTACAGCCAAGACAGTACCGAGCAAAGGAGTTATTCTCACAAATAAATTGCTGACGGGGAAAGCAGTTATTTGTAAGTACAAGGAAGATGGGAAAACACCATTTACCAAAGATTTACCGAAGTTTACAGTAACACGCAAGTCAGATGGCAAAGTCTTAGCCGCTGATCTTGAGCCGGACGCGAATGGTCAAGTAACGATTACCGATATTCCGCTGGGTGACTTCATCGTGGAAGAGTCCTATGTACCTGATGGCTACAGCAAGATGGAAGACATAGAACTTAAAGCGGTGGAAAACAGTGCGGGAACAGGCTTGAACATTACATTGAACGGCAAATCATCGCCTTACAAAGTGACCAATAAGCTATCGAAGGACTTTGAGATTCCGGTGGAGAAACTCTGGTCGGATGAATTCAAAGGAACAGATAATTATTGGGGGCTGAGAACCAGCTATGTAAGGGTCACCTTGCAGAAACAAAGTGGCAGTACTTGGCAAGATGTGGAGACATTGACGCTGACACCGATCGACAATTGGAAAGGGGTATTCCAAGGCGTTGAAGGTGGCAATGCGACCTATCGAGTGGTGGAAGAATCACGGACGACAGGCTATGCCAAGCCAACCTACAATTATGGGACTAGCTTTACGGCGAAAACAATTCCGACAGGCGGCATTAAGTTGACCAATAAGCTGCTGACAGGAAAAGCCGTGATCTGCAAGTACGGCAATGATGGAAAGACACCATTTACGAAAGATAAACCGAAATTCTCTGTGACACGTAAGTCAGATGGCAAAGTCTTAGCGACCGATCTTGAACCAGATGCAAATGGTCAAGTGACGATCACGGATATTCCAATGGGTGACTTCATTGTAGAGGAAACCTATGTGCCAGCCGGGCATGAAAAAATGGCGGATATCGAACTAAGAGCGGTGGAAAATGCTGCTGGAACAGCTTTGACGATTACTTTGAATGGCAAGTCATCGCCATACAAAGTGACGAATAAATTGTCTGATTTCACATTGAAGATCAAAAAAGTAGATCAAGACGGCAATGAACTAAGAGGTGCCAGCTTTAGGTTGATCGGAACAAATTACGATGAAACCAAAGCAGGCGGACCAAACTTTGAATTTACCGGTTTGCGACCGGGTGAATACAGTCTATCTGAAACGGTCGTTCCGAATGGGTATCAAGGAATGAGCGGGACAGTCAGAGTCAGTATTTCGCAAACAGGGAATGTCACAATTCAGCCGAATTCAAGTGTCAGCGGATCAGGTGGGGTAGGAAATCCGAACCTTATTCAATTAACTGTCACCAATAGGAAGCGCGGACAAGGACCTTTGCCATCAACAGGTGGTTCAGGTACCGCAATGTTCTTCAAAGTAGCCATTGGCGTTATTTCAACAGCAGGTGGACTGCTAGGCAGCCTCTACTGGCTTCATACTAAGAGGAGGGGATCGTAATGAAAAAAATGATTCTTCTCTTGGGACTAATTCTGGGGATTTGTAACTTGGGGGTTACTGCTTTTGCAGAGGAAAGTCAGGTAGAAGTACAGATTAATACACGGGACGAAAAAGGCTTCGTGCATGAAGGCACTGAAAACATCGTATTAGATGTTTATGATCTGACTGAATGGCGGGTCAAACGGGCAAGTAATGAGAAGGTGGATAAGGAGTACATTTTAAACACGTATTCCACGAAAGAGAAGCTGGACAACTTTGTCAAAAGCGAGCAGATGAAAAAAATCACTGAATCCTCGCTTTTATTAGACGATACAGGCAGTGCGAAGATTACTCTGCCACGCTATCAAAATGAACAAAATGCAGCCTACCTGATTCTTTCTTCAGGGGAAACAGGGAAATATCACATGCTGCCAATCGTTGTCTATTTACCACAATTGCTGGAAGGCACAGAGATCGAATACACAAGTTTGCTCTTTAATTGCAAATATGATGAGATTCCGACGACGCCTACGACAACACCACCAACGACGACATCATCGTCTACTACTACGCCAACTAAATCGACAGAACCGCCGATAACAGATAGCTCAGAACCAAGGAAAGATTTACCAAAAACAATTGGAACACCAAGCGGAGGGGAGGGACCGAAAAGCTTTCCTTCTACTAATGAGTTGATACGTAATTATTGTTTTCTAGGGTTGTTGCTTATGTCTGTTGGTTTAATTGGGTTGAACAAAAACAAGGGGGAAAAAAATTATGAAAAATAAGAGAAAATGGGTTGCTTTATTGACCACGTTGCTCTGCATGATTCCACTATTAGCAGGGGTGCTAGGTGGAGGAGAAAGTGCGTTCGCAGCTGATTCTGCGAATGTAACGATTCACAAGAAAAAAATGGACGAGTTTCCGAATGCAAGCACTGAAAATACTGGGTTAGAAATGCCAGAATTCGATCGCTATGACGGTTTAGAAGGTGTTACTTTCAGAGCGTGGGATATTTCTGAAGATTTCTATGCAGACTTACGTTCGCGTTTGACTGGAAATGAAACAGATGATCAATACAATACAATTGCTAGACAAGTGATGGCTGATTTTAATTTAGCTACAGCAACAAATGCAACACAAGTTGGTGCGGATCAAACAACAGATGCAAATGGAGATACAACGTTTGCAAACTTACCAACAAAAAATGCTGATGGTACCTACAAAGTATACTTCTTTGAAGAAGAAGCTCAACCAGGAGTGGAAATCGGAGAATACAAATTAATCTTGATGTTACCACTTAAAGACGGCGGCAGAGAGCTTACAGATATTCACTTGTATCCGAAGAACAAAGTAGAAGGCGAAAATCCTGTGAAAGAATTAGTGGATGAAGATGGTAATCCATTACCACCACGCCCTGCAGGAGCTTACGACTTTGAAGTTGGACAACAAATCCACTACCGTGCGTCATTCCAAATTCCTAGCCAAATCGGTGATATTAAAACTGACGGTACACCACGTTACGAAAAATTGGATTTCCACGATGAAGTCGATCAAACAGGTGTGAAATTTGAAGGAATTGATCGAATCGTTGTGGATGGCAATACGGTCAATGCGAATGACTTTTTAGTTACACATGGTACTTATACGCCACTAAATGAGAATGCGCCTTGGGCTGACTATGCTGGCTTCAATCTTTCAATGAACTTGACTGGTGCAGCAGGTCCTGCAACAGCTGCTTTCTTAGGTCAATATGCTGGTCAAACAATTGAATTCTACTACACGGTGTCATTCACTGAAAATACACCAGTTGATTTAGACATCAACAACGAATTCACTGTAACAATGAGTCATGATGGCGGACAAGACGATGTGAAGACAAACGATCCAATTGATCCAATTATTACTGGTGGTAAGAAATTCTTCAAACACCAAGAAGGTGAATCAAATGGATTAGCAGGCGCAGAATTTGTTGTTATCAAACAAATCAATGGCGTGGATCATTACTTGACAGCTGGTCCAGATTCAATGACTTGGACAGCAGTTGGAGCAAACGAAGATTACGCTACTGCAACAAAATACATCTCCGATGCAAATGGTCAGTTTGAAGTAACAGGATTAGAATACGGCGACTATCAATTGCGAGAAATCAAAGCGCCGAACGGTTTCCAAAAATTAACAGACGATGTAGACTTCACTGTTGACAAAGGTTCTTATAACAATGCAACGGAACTACAAATTGCCAATACGTCTAAAGGCGGCACATTACCATCAACTGGTGGAATGGGTATCATTGCCTTTATCGTAATCGGTCTTGGTTTGATGGCAGCAGCAATCGTTCGCTACCGTCGCGTACAGTTTGAAGTTTAATTGAAATACGAAAATGAGCAAAAGGCTGAGGCCTTTTGCTCGTTTTTGTTTTGATAGCAGGTATGTTATGCACGCCTATCAAAGAGAATACAAAAAAATGATTGAAAATTACTCTTTAGGATGACCATGTTTTTTCCAAAATTTATCAAAGTCACTTCCTCTAATATCGCCACAAAGAATTTTCCGCTGTTTAATCCAGTCTTTATCGTAAATATAGATTGGATAGATAGCGGGTGCTCTATAAGTAAATTTTTCTCTAACCCCATACCTAACTTCAATATGAGAGAGAGAAAAAGTTTGCTTTCTAAAATTGCCAATTTTCCTTACAACCAATTTGTCATTTCTAACTTCTATTATAGTGAATTGCATCATAAGAGCGAATAAATAGAGACAAGAAATAGGCAGGACAGACAACCAAGAATCCATGTTTGTAAATCCTTCTTCTATGGCAACAGCCCATGCAGCAAATAGATAAATACTTAAAAATAAAAGGAAAGAAACATAACTCCAACTCCAAACGACAATTTTTTCCACGAAAGACTCCTATAAAATTTTTATTGACTATTTTTAGTTAATATATCAAAGATGCAAGCAAGAAAGAAAGGAAATTTTTAAGCGAGTTTCAACTAACTCAGCCAATTATAGAAAAGTATCTGTCAACAACAATTGAAAAAGCTGCTAAACATTATGGTGTTACAAAAAATCCGAGGTAGTTATGGTTATCAAGCAAATGGGACCTCCTAGTAGTGGAGGTAATTTCAATTTATATAAGAGAGGATAATTATAAAAGATCTCAAAAAATGATCATAGCTGCATTTCTGTTTTTATGTAAGTAGTGTGACATTATCCTTTTCGATATATTTCACACGTCCATATTGGTTGTTGTAAACATCTTTCGCCATATTTCCAGATCCTTTCTTAATTCGCATTATCGCCTTGAGCCGCAAAAGCGTACTAGGCTTATCATGTAAGGATAGAAAAACTTTTACCATCCCATTTAATACAAATAATATCGACATTTTTGATTTTAGGTTTTTTTCGCAACATTTCTTTTGAAAACAAAAACTGTAATGTTTTAATAGCAAAAGCATGAGTAACGATCAGGACGCTTGGATTATTCAAGTGAATAAAATGATCACCTGTATCTTTGAGAAAACTTTCCAATCTATCTGTAATCATATGAAACGGTTCAACCATTCCTGTTATGTCGGATTTATAAATAATCTCATGAACTTCTGGCAGACGGAAATTAAGTTCTGAAAAATCGTTTTGTATCTGTAATTCATTCATCATACTGGAAATAAACTTATTATTATTTTCTGCTTCCCAACTGCCCAAACACCACTCACGGAGCCTTTTATCCATAATAACTTGCAGTTCATTTTGCCCCTGTGCAGTTAATATGGTTTTTCCAGTCTCTAAAGCTCTGGATGTATCACTGGAAAATGCTGCCGAAAATTGGACATTTTTCAGTTGCAGTCCTAATTGTGTGGCCGTTTGGATTCCTCTTTCAGTTAATGGGGAATCCGCCCAACCTTGTGCTTTATGTAATTGATTAAGTAATGTTTCACCATGTCGAGTAACATAGAAAGTAACTGTTGAATTCATGTTTTATCCTCCAAAAAAATCCTATGTAATCGCTTCACCTTATCGGCAATAGTCGAACCAAGAAATTACTAGCAGTATAGCAGAACCACTTGTCCAAAACAACGCTGTAGGAGGAAGTGATGCTGACGAAAGAGGAGTTAAAAAAGAACTATAGGAAGTAAGCTCAAGAAAATTTTCCTACATTATAGAATAGCTATATAAAACAAATTTAGTGCGGTTGCAAGGAAACTTCATATGACAATCCCAAAAAAGCTTTTCCTTATGCGAGTAATACATAAAAAAGCGCAAAGCCCAAATTATTTTGTGCTTTACGCTCAACCATTATACGCAGTAAATACCCTGTCATCGTATAAGAAATTGATTTCTAAATAAGAGCTACTTATCCAACGAATGCAACACATAGGCCGGCACATCACTAGGTTTTACTTCTTCCCAGCCCATGACGCCTTTTTTATCATTCACATGTAAAACTAGATATGAATTTGGTTTTAATTCTTTATCCTTGGCGGAGTTAAAAGAGAGTGTTTTCTCATGATTATCTTTGGTATAACTTGGGAGATGATAACTGTATCGATACTGCTCCATTCCGCCACCGCTGCCAATATCCACGCGTTTGCCTTCCTGAACTATTTTTGTATAGTAATCCGTTGTCCCATAATTTTGATCGTACCAAAACCATGCACCGCCGCAGACTACGAATACGGGGATTAAAAAACCAATTATGCGTCTCACATCAATCATTCCTTTCAAAAGAAGGATACCTAATAGTGAAGGGTTAAAAATCAAACTAAAGTCCGAAATGAAACGAACATTTTTGTAAGGCTGAGCGAGATTTATTAAATGAAGGTAGTAGGGAGGATATTGATTGAAGATGGTTGTAAGAAGAAAAAAAAAGCTACTGAAAATCAGTAGTTGTCCTAAGAAGCGATGTTCAGTTTTTTGATGGCTTGCTCAATGGTAATGCCAATCGCAAATTCGTGGGGGATATTCTTATCGTAGACGAGGAATCGATTTAATTTGGTATTAAAGAGTACGCAAAGCTGTCGAATCTCTGGGGTAGTTTCTGTCATAGTAGCCGCCTCCTTTCTTTAACTATAGTATAGTCTCTGAATGTTGAGCAACGGTTAATTTAATGTAAAAAAAGGGTAGGGACTAGTTTATTCCTCTGTTCTCCCTACTAAGTAATCCAAAGAGACTTGATAAAGAATTGAAAGGTCAATCAATTCGAAAATAGTAGGTAACACTTCTCCTTCTTCATAATTTTCGTATTGTTCTAATGAAAGGTTTAGTTGGTTTGCGACGTGCTCTTTAGAGTAGTCTTTTTTTGTTCGCAGGAAGTTCAGCCTGCACCGCAACGTATCAAGTAGGATGGCTTCTTCAATAGACATAAAATACCTCGATTTCAAAAGGCAGCCAATCACTGGCCGCCTTCAACATTGATCACCACTAGTTTCCGCTAGATGGCTAGACAGGTTGATTTTAGCAAAAAAGGTCGTTGAGTCAACCGTGAACGGCTCAAATAGTTCGTGAATGAGAAAATATTATTTATAAAGAGAATTTTAAAATTGACGTGCTTGAGTTGATATTTAATCAAATAAAAATGCCTAACAATTTTTATTTTAAATTGTTAGGCATTTAATTATTCATTCATATCATAGGCTTCAATTGCAGCGGGCAACGCATTAATAACTTCATTTCCAACGGCAGGTAGGCCAACTAAAATAGCACTAATGACTTCCTCTTTTGTTGCTCCAGATTTTTTTGCCAACATAACATGAAAGGGAATGCCGCTTGTTTTCCCTGTCGCGGCGAGAACAGCTAGATAAGATAAATGATTGGTTTTATCATCCAAGGCACTAATATCACCCCAAGTTTGTACTAGCTGTCCAAAAGCTTGTTGATGTTCAGGCGCTTCTTTGGCAAATGTTTCAAATGAATTACTTAGCTTCATATAGGCAACCTCCACTTTTTGAGTAAGTATACCATGAAGAATTTCTTCTGTTAAAGAGTAAATAAAGCTAGCTAACGAATGTGGGGCTGTCAAATAGAAAGAGAACCTATGAAAGATTCTCTACATGAATGTCATTTTATTTTATTGGTACTAGCATTTCGCATCGTCCATCGTTGATTAAACTGTTTTTATACCTTTCTAAAATGGGTCTTGAAAAATCTATCGTATAAGAATCTCGACTTAATAAAGATGGAAAGGTGTTCCAAAAAGCTGAAACAGCGTTGCTAGTATGGTCGATTTGGAAAATTGCGTATTTTCCTGAATCCAATTCTCTTGAGTCCATGTTTGTTATGGCAGTATCCGACTCTACAGCAACATCATAACGACAATGTTCTGCAGAGACTCTATTTGGGTCATCTAATGCAATACCGTAGATAACTGTATTTCCTGAGAAGAGGTCTTTTTCTTTCAAAAGAGCCTTTATAGAGTCCATTAAAGCATAATTTTCGGGTCCATAAGCACCAACCCGACGTTTGTAAAATACTTTTTTTGATGGTAGTGATTCAACTGAATAATTCATATAGGTTCCTCCAAATATATTATTGGAAGATTGGCCAATCATTCCCTACATTCATTCTATAGTCATTTAAAATGTTTTTCATCAAAATTTTTAAAATTGATGAATAAGTCATACATTTAGGAGGGGAGGAGTATTTAAGTAGAAATGCTCTTGTAATTAGGGCAATTAAGAAGGTTTTCAAAGAAGATGATTAGTTTTGTCAGAAAGATTAATGGCGTGCAAAAATGAAGTTAAAGAAAATTTGATCGGTTATTGGGTGGGTATTAAGAGAACCACATAAAAACAAAGTAGCTACAGCTATCTTGTTTTCTGTGGTTCATACACTTATCTTTTTTGTTCATATTTAGCCCAGTAGCCTAAATCAGTGAAAGCAAAGGTTTTACTTTTTATTTTTCTTGAGATTGAAAAAGGTAAAAGAATCAGTCCAACGATAACAAAAGCTACCAAACCAATGCCGGCGAAGAATTGACTGATGGACAAGCCATTTTTAACTAACCAATCAATCCCGTAAACACTCATACTAAATAATACAGTGAAGGCAGTTGCATTTCCTGGAGCATAGATGGTTCGTTTTCCTTTTGTCCGATACTTCTTGTATATAGCAAGCCCATCTTTCGTGTGCATGAATGTTTCGCCAAGACCAAATAGAACCACAACTAAAACAGAGATAGCAGCTAGATCCTTCGCGAAGAATAATAGAAAGATAAAGTAAATTTCTGCACCTAAATTGGTGATCATATTTGTTAATCTATTTTGAGGATAAACCATAGGCGCATCCGAATGCTGTCCGATATTATTCATAAAGTAGAACCCACCAGGGTATGTGTTTTCTTCAAAAACGTGAAGCGGAACCATTATTGTCAGGAGTCCCATCAATCTTTGTGGAAGATCCCAATCATTCCAGTGAAGAAATAGGACGACTCCCATCCCTACGCCCAACATATAGAGAATCTGCAACCAAATACGGTCACACCATTTGGATAATAAACTTTCTTTATTCATTCTTCCCACCTCCAAAATAATTTGTATAAAAATTTCTGTAAGAATCATTATGAAGGATGAGGTGAATAATTAACAGCAACAAATATCGTTATTGTACATTTATACAGAAAGTGATCACTTATTCACATTTAATTGATGTTTGAGCCTCTTATTTTACTTTATCTAAATAATCTTGTGCTTCGTTTTTGTTTGATCAAAATACTTTAGTAAGTACAGATAATATATATGCTACTACAATTGGAGCTATTTCGTAGATTCTTCTATCGAAGTCTAAGAATCCCATCAATAATTAGGCTCATACTAATTAGGATATTGATAGTAAATCCTAGCTTATTGTTAGTATTTAGTCCATTGCCGAAGTTCACGTACTTGGGAACAAAAATTCTCTTATCAGAAGTGAAAAAAACACCATATTCTCGTTTGTTTTTTAGTAAATACGGAATTTTGGCTAGTGGCCAAACTAACAATAGAATACCTAGAATTAATTCAATCATTACAAGCCCTCCTAAATACGTATTTCAGAATTAATTCTATCTCTTTAATTTTGTATAGTAAAGGGAATAATTTTATTCCGCTAATGAAGATATCAAGTAAAAAAAGACTCATAATCATGAGTCTTTACGGGCTTTCTCTTTGTCTTTTAAGTTGTTCGTAATGGCGATTCCTGTGATCATTCCACAGCTGGCTATGGCGATCCACCAAATAGCTATGATAGGTAATAGTTGTCGTGCTTTCATTTTAATCACCCCTAATTTAAGTATGCAAGATCTGATACAGCCGAGCAAGTAAAATTGGTTTAAGAGTAAACGAATGTTTTATTAGCAGCGGAACAAAACTAGCGTACTGAAATTGCGAATATAGTAGATATAAAAGGAGAAAGAAGTGCCTCAAATAGAAATAAAATAAACAAGAATAATCAAGAGGGCATAGATGAGTAGGCCTAGTGGACTTCTAGGATTTATTGTTAAGCCGTAGCCTATAGGTCTAGATACAAATAATTTACTCTGTTCTTTTGGAGTTAGAATCAAAACAAGCAAAGCATTCATAATAAGAATCAAAGACATGATGATCCCAATGTAATTTATGTTTACGTTTGAGAGCACAGTATTTTTTAAAGTGTAGAGAAAGATGAGAATGATCGTAAATACTCCAAGTGAAGCACCTAAGACTTTATTCTTAGTCATTAAAAAATTACTATTTAACTATAAAAGTATCCAAAAATTCATATTAAAACAAGCTTTTAATACGAAAGCCAAATAAAGGAAAGTTCAGTAATCACGCCTATAAAAGAAGAAAGACAACTGATAGTAGGGATAATACAAGAGAAAATCTCCTTTTATTATCTTTCTTGATTAATAGCAAAATAATGATCAATACATGTCTTTATTCCTTCAAAATCTTTAGCCATAAATAATTTTGCAGGGACTTTGATGATTGGAAGGTTGTGTTCATTGTCAAAAGAGAAAAAAGGATTCGGCAGGACTAAATAATCCACCTGGTCTTTATCTCTAAGATAGTTGAAGGAAACATTATAATAGTGAGAGAAATATTCTTTCATATCAGAGTATTCCTCAAAGTTTACAGGTAGGGGCATCCTGCCATACCCTGCGCCCGAATTAACTGTAAAAACGAAACATAGCTTAATCATGAACTATCCTCCTCAATAATCTTAAGCATAAAAAGAGCTTTGGGTTGTCACTCATCTCAACAACCGAAGAAAATACCTGATCTGGGAAGACTTCTACTCAAGCTGGAAGCAAGTAATAATCTGATGACAAACTTCTTCCGGTGAGAGCCTAGTATTGTTGATTTTCAAATGGTGCACAGTTGGGAAAAGAGTCTCTAACTCGTGGTCGCGACTTTCTAATCGATTTCTTTTAGCTGATGTTAGCAGCTCTTTTCTTGAAAATTTAGTGTCTCGTTTGGAGGGCTTCATTTTTAGTCGCTCTTCGTGGACATTTCTCTTTAGTCGTTCTCTCAAGGTTGCAACTAATTCGATAAAGTAGATCTCCTGATTGGCAGCTAAAAAAATGTCAGCGATATCGTGCAAAAATTCAATGTCATAAGCCAGATCAAAATCAATCACCACAGTGAAGATAATCGTTTTAGTTGTATTGTTTTCCGTATTATTGACGAATGCCTTGAAGAGCTCTTTTCGTGTTTTATCAGAAAGCATGAAGGCGGATTTGCTGTAGCCTAGAAAGTTCGCGAAAAGATCCAATGTCTGATGGTTAAACAACAACTTTCCATCGATTCGGTTTTCCAGTTCTTTCCCAACGGTCATCTTGCCGACCGCTTGAGCGCCGAGCAATACGATTAAAGCCATCTTACTCACATCCATTCATTTTCTTACACTAATAAAAAGTCTTGAGCCTGAAAATTATCCTATCTCCAAAAAAAGCGTTTAATGATTTTTGTAATAAAGACCAAACACAAAAAGTACCATGCTAGGAAGCAAATAATCCAACAATCTATCAACAAGTCGTTCCATAGTAACAGTATGGTGAAGGATGAAAAGATCCAGGAATAGCCTAAAAATGAAAATCAACAATAAGACAAACGCAAGGATCAAAAAATACTTATAAAACTCTTTTTTCGTCTTTTTCAAAAGATCACCTCAAAAACCTTCTATTACTAATAGGAAAATACAAGAGAAATTCCTCTTGTATTAACCTTCTTGAATAGTAGCAAAATAATGATCAATACACGTCTTTATTCCCTCAAAATCTTTAGTCATAAATAATTTTGCAGGGACTTTGATAATTGGAAGGTTGTTTTTATTGTCAAAGGGAACAAACGGGTCAGGAATAACTAAATAATCCGCAGAATTGTTGTCGTCAAATTCATTAATCGAAACATCGTAATACTTGGAGAAATAATCTCTCAAATCATTATGGCCTCTAACAGCAGCTCCAGCAAAGATTGATCCGTAATTTATCCCAGTGCTGACAGTTAAGACAAAGCATAGTTTCTTCATGGTGAAACCTCCTAATAAGATATAAGAAATTCTATTTATTGATTAACAAGCTTATTGAGATGAATCCTTTAAGAAAAATGCTTAGCGCTAATTGAAAACTGCCAGTTTGATGCATTTTTGACAGCTTTAGTTGAACGAAACCCATAGAGTGAGTTAAAGCGATAATGCTCACTTTTTGATAGATGCTTGAATAAAGAGGGAAAGATAATTAGAAAGACAAAGGCTGGCAATGAACTAAAAATAAAAGGAAACATGGCTATACTTCTTGTTCTATTTTATCATCCACATTCCAGTTATTCCATATTAGGAGTACCCATGAATGATGGAAATAGTTCGAATCGGGATTTTCATGTGGAGACCATAAATAAGCTTTAGGAGGCATCATCAGATACATTGGTGCAAAAAAACTAGCAAACGGCTAGTCAGATGGTTTATTCTTATTTGCGTCTTGAATGCCATGTTTGACAGCTATTCGAATGACAAAGTATAAAAGTAGCAGCGCAGCTCCGTAGTAAAACAGACTAAATAATATGTCCGTGGGAATCCCTTCTTTTAGATTATTGTACCATAGAATACTGCTACAAATTTCAAGTGAACATTGCACTTGTTGTATCATAATTTATTCGATTCCATCAGTAAACGTATAATATAAAATGCAGGGAGTAATCTTGATTTTTAAGATTGCTCCCTGCTTGACTTACATTCAAAAGAGTCTGAGATTCCTCAATAGTACAGGCGAAAATGAAACTACTCCTCAAAATACTTCTGTGGTAAGGCCGCAATTTCTTCAAACCGATTAAGAAACTGTGCCGCATGATATCCATCACATACTGCATGATGGACCTGTAAGGATACCGGCAGAAAAAGTTTATTTTCACGAGGAATAAATTTTCCAGCGGTAACGATTGGCAAGAGGTAATTTCCGCCATTATTCACATTTAGATTAAAGCCAGTAAACGAAGTCCAAGGAATCATGGATAGGTTAATGACATTCTCAGGTATAGATTTTTGTGGAAATAGTTTTCCCGTATTGCTGAAGGCTGCTAAGTCAGCCAAGTAGCGTTGCTTAAAAGTTCCGAAATCGGGTGAATATTCTGTTGCTAATGTAGAAAATTGATGTGTTTCTTTGTCAAAAATTGTGTACAAGGGGGATAGCTTGTCCCAATACCCAAGCTGTCCCTGGCTATTGAAGCTCATTCTGAAATGGATTTCTTGATTGGCAATCGCAGTCATCAGGTAGATAAATCCTACATAAAAGGAATGCTCTTTCTTTTTTAGATAAACATGAAGTAGTGTGATATCTATTTCTTTTGTTAGGCTAAACGTAGTTTGCTGCGCCAAATAATGATGAAATACCTCAGCTCGATTCCATTTTTCTACATTGATGATGTTAAACATGTGATGAATCCCTCCTAATCATTATATTTAAATTGTTAGGAGGGGAAATCTTGTGCTTTTTTCATATGAAATCAGTCCTTTTTTAAGAGTACAATAAACGTCTGGTCTATTGGATCAGTCTGTTAAAAAGGATACAAAATGATAAACCAACAGCCATAAATGAACAGATCAACTAGTAAAGGCAAGAGAATCTTCTCTTCTGATTTTGATAGAAAAAAAGAATCAATCGCAAAAAACATAAGAAATAGAAAAATAATTATGCCGGCATTAGGACGAAGGAGCGCCAACGCGAGGAAGGTAGTTAGTAAACAAATCATATACGTGATATAAAAAGATTCATATTTTTTTGGTATGATTTTCAAGTTTGCGAACATAGCAATCAGCCTCCCTATAAATAAGTATAGCAACGAAAGGAAGCGCAAACAATCGAATTTCAAGTTTTCTCAAGAATGATAGAGAAACTGCCTGAATAAAGACGTTTTTCGTCAAGTTTTTCTATTTTCTTTATAAAACAAGCTGATTTTTTGAGCTTTCATTTTATCCATGTTACGGTGATCAATGTAGTAAACAGCAGGAAATCTATGATTAACACCGCTGTTTATCGTATTCGACCACTACCATACGTGATAAAATAGGAGGAATTAGACACATGGCAAAATATCAAGATTTACCAGCAGTCGAAACACGTCTCTATGTCAATGGCAAATGGGTGGAAGGCTCAGAAGGAACGAAACCAGTGACCAATCCTGCGACAGGAGAAACACTAGCAAACGTTCATGTCGGGGGCGAAAAAGAAGTCAAGGCAGCGATCAAAGCTGCGAATAAGGCTTTTCCAGAATGGTCGCGAAAATCAGCCTCTGAACGGGCAGAACTAATGAATAAAATGGCGGACTTAGTCGAAGAAGACACAGAACGCTTAGCAACAATTATGACGATGGAACAGGGCAAGCCTCTAACGCAAGCAAAAGGCGAGATTCAAACAAATGTTGAAAATCTGCGCTGGAATGCAGCAGAAGGTCAGCGTCTTTTAGGAGAGATTGTCCCTTCACCAGCAACAAACCAATGGCAGGTACGGAAGCAAGCTGTTGGAGTGGTGGGCGCCATCACGCCTTGGAATTTCCCGTCTAATATGATTATTCGGAAAATTTCTCCAGCGATTGCGGCAGGTTGTACCGTGATTTTGAAGCCATCGAAGGAAACACCGCTTTCTGCGTTAGCTTTGATGGAATTGTTTGATAAGGCGGGCTTTCCTGAAGGTGTAGTGAATATTGTCTTAGGAGATTCTTCAACAATCGGAACGATCTTGTCAGAATCTGACGATGTACAAAAAATCACCTTTACTGGTTCGACAGAAGTTGGTCAAAAATTAAACGAACAAGCAGCACCAACATTGAAAAATGTGTCCATGGAGCTTGGCGGACATGCGCCATACATTATTTTCCCAGATGCGGATATCGAACGAGCAGTGGATACCTTGATTCAAACGAAGTTCATTAATAATGGACAAGTCTGCACGTCGCCAAATCGGATTTTCATTCATAAGGACATTAAGGAAAAAGTAACGGATCGTATCGTGGAAGCAATCAAAGACGTCACAGTTGGAAATGGCTTGGATGATCCAACAACAGGACCGTTGATTAATCAATCGGGTGTCGAAAAAGTGATGGATCAGCTGAAGGACGCGACGGATAAAGGTGCGAAAATTTTAGCCGGCGGTCATAAGTTAGAGGATGGCGAATATGCCAACGGCAATTTCTTTGAACCGACTGTTTTAGACGGTGTGACGAAGGATATGGACATTTTCTATCAAGAAACCTTTGGTCCAGTGATTCCGTTGATCACCTTCGAGGATGAGGAAAAAGTCATTGAAGATGCAAATGATACAGCATTTGGATTGGCGTCTTATTTCTTCTCAACCAATATTCATACGGTGGAAAATGTAAGTAATAAATTGCAATACGGCATGGTAGGTGTCAATGATACCGAGATATCAAATTCTGCCACACCGTTTGGCGGAGTGAAGCATTCAGGCTTTGGCCGTGAAAATGGAACCTATGGCGTAGAAGAGTATGTTGAGGTGAAATTTGTCAATATTCGTACGGCAAAATAGCGGACAGCTGGCTCTACACAACTAAATAGAGAACGAAAACAGGATCACTTTTTTGATCCTGTTTTTTTCTTGTATAGAACAAAGAAAGTCAAGCTTGATCTGTATTTTCGAGTATCTTTTTTTTTGGAAATTTATTTAGATTTTGGATTTTTGTTCAGTGGGGTTTCCTTGTATTCTTTTAGTGAAAGAAGTTTTTTTAGCAGAAGGGAGGTCTCTTTATGGATTTTCGAGAGATTTTAGGAGCGAGTAAAAAACGGCGATTAGAATTATTAGAAATACTGTATTATCATCGAAAAGGCTATTCACAGAATCACTTGTTAAGTGAATTAAATTGCTCTTTACCTGTGTTGAAAAATGATATCAAAATCATCAATAGTAAAAACACATATTTTCAGATTGTAAAAAAAGAGGGATGGTATTCTCTTTCCCTTGATCGATCGGTCAGCTTAAGCAATTTGTATTCAGATATTTTACGTTTTATTCCAGAGTATCAAATCATTGAGGAACTTTTGTATGAAGAATGTAATAATATCACTGCATTATCTGAAAAACTACAGTTAAGTACATCGAACACACAACGCTGTATAAAGAAAATCGAAAAAACGTTGGAAAGTTCGAAGATGAAACTATGTTTTCGACCGTTAAGAATTGAAGGCAGTGAAAGTGAGATACGTCATTTTTATTTTCGGTTTTATATGGAGCGTCAAAGTACTATTGAAAACCTGCTGCCTAAGCTGACAGTACAGCAATATTTGACCATTGAAAAATATGTGGAAGAATTTGCGGTAGCCAATGACATTTGGCGGAAATATGTATTTGAAAAAAGGCTAAATTATAACTTCTATATTAGTTTGTGGCGAATAAAAAATAATCATGCGTATCCAAAGCACGAGTTAAGAAAATTAGGGTTGAAATTACCGCAAAAAGAATCATATAAGCAGTTAGAGAAAGTGGTATGGGAAATTGCTGGGATTCGACTGAGCCCCGATATATTGAGAGATTGTCTATGGCTTAGTTTCTCGGATGCCGTGGTTTTCAGCATCACTCATCGGGAATATGCATTGATCGATAATCCTCGGTATCAGTATTTGTATATGCTGCATTATGATTTAGTAAGAGAATTTGACGAACTGTTAGGCTGTCGCTTATCTAAAAAGGATAAAATCAATTTTACAACAGTTTTATGCAACGATGTCTATCTCTATGATACAGATAGTACCTTTCTTAATTTGCTGTGGGATAATCGTGTATTTTTTTTAAAAGAATCCGTCAGAATCTACAGTAATGGGATAAAAAAGATCCGGCAACTAGTAGAAGCTTTTGTCACAAGAAATGAGATTTATCAAGAAGAGGGATTTGTTCAAAATTATGTGTACCTACTATTGACTACAAAGGTTGAAAGTTTAAAATGGTTAGCAAAACAGGATCATCTGATAAAAATTTTATTGATTTCTGATCTGGCTCCGACGGAAGAAACCTTTCTCGCTCATCAGATTCAAGAGAGCATCTATGGAAATTTCATCATTAATCATTTTGAAAAATTGCCTGGGGGTACCGATCAATTAACTAATGAGATAAAGAAATATGATTGCTTGATTACTACACGGTTAATGACAGGCATTCCAGAAGAGTGTCCAGTTGTGGCGATTGAACCTTTTTTAACCTCGGACAACATTCAGGATATCCAGAAGTTAGTAACCTGTATTGCAGGAAAAAGAAATGAACCTTCTTTCTTATGACGCAAAATGTCAAATATTATTAAAAATTTATATTTATATGACTATTATTACTGATTATTCTCTAGTATACCCATCTCTCTATAGTAAAAAATAAATTTTTGGTTTTTTTCTGGAAGGTAGCTAAAACTCTATTCATTTTTATAACAGTCAAAAACTTTAATAAAGTTCAAATTATAAAATTGAATAACATATATATCTATAGAAACATTTTTTTAATGGGCTTTATACTTAATAAAAAAACGATGTTATTGCAGCTGTTTACAAAGCAGCTGTTTTCTTTTTGCTTTAAAATAATGTTGTAAGAAAAAGTGGAGGGGATGAAAGTGAATAGAAAAATTCAGATTGTGGCATTACTGCTGCTGCTATTATCATGTTTCTCTGGGATTTTCACAGAGGTGGTGAAGGCGAGCGAGCGAGAAGAGGAAATTATACTATATAAGCAAGACCATTTAGTGGTTTCCTATTTGTATCATATAGAAGAAGCCGAAAAGCAAAATATTTGGTACTTGAAGCTCAGTAGAATATCAGAAAAAGAAAACTATCATCAACGTTTTAAACTGAAAGTCATGGACGAAGATCAAAAAGTAATCAAGTATGGAACAATCGAAGGAATGGAGCAACAGGAGGATTGGCTGGTAGAAAAAGAATTTTCCACTTCTAATAAGAAGGAGCTGTCTTTTGAGCTGCCAAAAGAATTGAAGGATATCAGGTTAATCGTACAAATGGATGAAAAGAAATCAAAAGAAGAGGAGGAACAAGATGTCCAAGAGAACATTTTGCCAAATGATTTAGGCTGTCAGCTAAGTATTGAAAAAGAGAAGTCAAAAAAGATGAAGACAAAAGCCTCCAAAATCAACGAAAGGAATCAAGAAAAACAAAAGGAAAACAACAAACTGGCTGGTCCATCTTTAAAATCCAGTAATACACCTGCTTTGAGAGCCGGGGAAGGTGGATTAGCTTATAGCCTGCATAAGTATACGAACAAAGAACCTGAATATTCGGGTTCAACCAATCCTGATGGTATTTATCCGACGCCTTCTTGGAAACCTTTAGGGCAAGAAAATGTTTTGAATCATCAAGGCGGTGTCGAGACGGTTGCTGGTTGGGATGGGAATACTAGCTGGGACACCTCTAACCAAAATTTGAGAAATTCTTATATTCATTATGGGTACAATGCGGATGTAGCCGATAGAGCTAGTCTATCGATCCGTAAGATGGCAATGGCTACCGAAAAAGAAGATGAGTTTAATGTTCGGCTAAATGTTCGAGGACAGACGAATTATGAACCGGGTATTGATATTGTGCTTGTATTAGATAATTCGGCATCATTAAGGTTAGGTCCGAAAGAGATCGCTTTAAATATGGTAAAAAAATTGATTGATCAGCTTGCCCAACTAAAGAATGAGGGAAAAGCGAATATCAGGATTGGCTCTCACACCTTTTCGAGCTACGAAACGTCTAATCAAGTCGCACATTCGACTTTTCAAATCTCTGAGAATCCTGAAGATTGGAAAAAGATATACGGCAGCGAGGGATATGGTAAATGGCCGTGGGGACAAACTCATACGCAACGAGGCCTAGCAGAAGGATACGATTTGTTTGAAAAAGCAAAAGAAACCGATGAAGGAGCCGGAAAAACATACAATCGAAAGAAAATGATGCTAGTTTTTACCGATGGCGCACCTAACCAAAGCTGGACACCTATAACCACTATGTACGATTCTGACATGTTTTATGACAAAGTTCGAATTTTAAGAAATGATGATAAGAATAGCACTGCTAACTATAAAGTCGGAAGTTCATTAGGATCGACAGGTACCAGTGTCAAGTTCTCTAGAGGGATAAATTATGGCGGTTACACGATCAATAGTCATTTAACGACAACCAACTCAACAGCAAAGGATATCAAAGAACAAGGAGTTGAGATTCATACGATTGCCGTTGATATTACGAAAGTTAGTGCAGAGGGACACTCTGAGTCTGAGTTGATTGAAGGGCTGTTTCGAATGGCAAGTAGAAAAGCTAACGCTTCAGGCTCCGTGAGCAATAGAAATAATTACTTCTTCCAATATGGCAGTATCAGTGATTTAGAACAGTATATCAATGAATGGTATAGCGAGATATCCTACAGTATTTACAAAGGAAAGCTTGATGATCCATTAGGAGATATGGTAGATCTGGTTCCGAATTCGGTAAAGATTTCTAGAGCAGCGGGTGATCCATTCACACTTCCTCAAGTAGTCATGAAAGAAAATAATCGTCGGCTTACTGTTGATAATATCAATCTCTATAAAGGCCAGGAAATACAGATTGATTATAAGGTTAAGTTAAGAACCAATGATTCGGCTTTTGAGGAGGGGAAATGGTATCAAACGAACGGTAAAACGACCCTAGAGCCAACACCTGAACAAAGTCCTGACGTATTGGATTTTGCTGTTCCTTCTGTTCGGCTTCCAAGGGAAGAAGAAGTTGATATACCAGTCGAAAAGAAATGGGAAGATACCCGCAACAATGAAGAAGATTTTTGGGGATTACGGCCAGATAAAATTGTTGCGAGTTTACAGAAAAAAATAGGTGCAGAAGAGGTTCTGCAAACAGATGTCACGAAAAATACAAACTGGAAAGCAACCTTAACTACTGTGCTTGAAGAAGGCGAAGAATTCCAAGTTGTCGAAAAAGATCGAGTAAAAGGGTATGCGAAGGCTGTCTCTGCTCCAGCAAACTTTACTAAAGCTAGTCTAGGTTCTAACACGGTCACAATCACCAACAAACTACTGACCACAGATTATACCTTCAAAAAGGTTTCTCATGATGGTAAAACGCCATTTACTGGTACTGACAAGCCCAAATTTAAGGTGACACGGCAGGCAAAAAATGGACTCTCTGAACGGATCGTTTATACAGATATTGAACCAAAAACAGATGGATCAGTCACGATTGAGAAGCTTCCAATTGGCAGCTATACAGTAGAAGAAACAACTGTACCTATAGGGCATAACAAACTGTCCAATTTCACTATTGAGGTTGCAGAAAATAGTGCGGGAACAGCAGTTTTTGCGACTGTTGCTGGACAGGGGAGTCAGCTGGTCGTATCGAACAAGTTGAGAGATTTTACTTTAGAGGTATTCAAGGTTGATTCCGAAGACGACCCGCTGAATGGAGCCAGTTTTAAATTAACCGGACCGAACGGATACGATCGAACGCTTTTCAGCGGATCAACCTTTAATTTTACAGGATTGAAGCCAGGAAACTATGCATTGATTGAAATCACTGTTCCTGACGGGTATACAGGATTAAAGGGAGAATTCAAATTTAGAATAGAAAATGATGGGAGTATCACCTATGAAACAAACAATCCGTTAGTACGTGAGCGTTCATCTTTAGCAAACAATAAAATTGAACTGATTATTGAAAATAAACTCATAATCAGCACCGGTGCATTACCAAGCACAGGGAGTATAGGTGGAGCGCATACTAAAACAGCTTTTGTCTTCATTGGCATAGGAGTTTTATTAAGTTTCGGTTCATTGTATTTTAACTGGAAAAAAACGAATATTTAATGAAAATCATTTAAAAAATAACGTATCTATCTTTTTTTATAAATATAGATACGTTATTTATCTTAAAATATCATTTTGTTTAAAAAGTATTTCTAGTAACTACCTAGTTATTGTTTAAAGTTAAAAAATCAAATGGAACAAAAAAAATTTAACTATTAGTTTCTAAAAAAATTTATTTTAAATTTAAAAAGTGAATTAAATAACTAGAGTTTCGGTAACGGATGTCTTTATGGGAAGGCGAACGAAGGTTTTGATAACGCATTTTTATTTTTTATAGGCAGAAGCAAGGATAGTTTATATCAGTTACCATTATTATACAGTAGACAACGGATAAACCGGAGCAACAATCAGGTATACGTGTTTTGTTGCTTGGCTTTTTCTTTTGCCGTTTATGAAGGTAAGAAGGAGGGGACGCAGGCTATTTTATTTGATCAACTAAAATAAATGTTGGTATTCAATGCGTATGAGGCGAAAGGGGTTTTGTTTCATACGGGTATAGCGCACATAATGTGGCTATTTCATGATCAAAATTGTTAGTGGGGATAAGCATAGGAGTGAATGAAGAGGGTGAGAAGATGGATTTTAGAGAAATTTTAGGGGTGAGCAATCTGCGACATCTGCGGTTGATTGAACTGCTTTACGCATGTCGTACCGGATTATCAAGTGACCAATTATTAGAGGAGTTAGAATGTTCACTATCCGTTTTACTAAAGGATGTAAAACTGATCAATAGTCAACAGGATGCCTTTAGAGTTCAGAAATATAAAGGACTTTATCAGCTGAAGATCAAGTCGCATATCAGTATTAATCGTCTCTATGCGGACACGATCCAGCATTCACCGGAGTTTCAAATCATCGAAGAGCTGCTGTATGAAGAGTGCGAAAATATAATCGATCTATCGAAAAAGCTTTATTTGAGTCCCTCAAAGACTCAGCGAAATTTAAAAAAAATCGAGGGTGTTCTGTCGGAAACCGGTATTACTTTGCAGTATCGTCCGTTGCGTTTAGAGGGTAACGAGAGTGTCATTCGTCATATGTACTATCGCTATTTCATTGAGAAGTCGGATCGGCTTGGTTCTTTGTATCGAGAGTTAAAGGAGTTCCAAATAAAGGCGATCACGGAACTGGTGAATCAATTCATCCAATTGAATAAGTTGGAGGACAACTATATTTCCCGCAAACGCTTGGGGTATAACATGTACATTAGTTTATGGCGGATCAAAAACGGTCATTATTATCCGAAGTCGAAGCTCAACAGTGATTTGATGCTGCCGGAGAAGCAGCTGCTGGATGCCTTTAAGCGAATGGCGATGGAAGTTTTTCGAGTGAAGCTGTCTTCTGATAAGATTAAAGATTGCCTTTGGTTGTCTTATGGCGATGTAGTTGTGGCTAGTAAAAGTCAATTACAAAGCGCGTTAAGGAAAGAAGATGGGTACGCGGATTTCTATTATCGTCATTTAGAATTGGTGGAGGAGTTTGATAGTCTTTTGAATTTCTCTTTGGGGAATGATAAAAAGCAGGACTTGGCGATTGTTTTGATGAATGAGCATCAGATCTATGAACCCGAGGGACAGTATATCGACATTTTGTTCCGTCAACGAAAGATCTTTTTGGAAAAATTATCAGAGACACATGACCAAGCGGTTAAAAAGGTGAAGCGAATCGTTGATCAATTTGTTAATCGTTACCAAATCTATCAAGAAGAAGATTTCGTTTGGAATTATGTCTATCTCTTGATTACTATGGTTCCTCAAAGCCTGTCACTGTTAGCCAGCTGTGATCGACCATTGAAGCTGCTCTTGTTATCAGAGCTTTCTCCAACGGAAGAATTCTTTTTAGGCAGCCAAATTGAGAATCAAATTTATGGAAACTTTGAGGTTCACTATGTAGAGAAAAAGCTAAGCAATGTAAATATCCACCGTTCAGAGTTGGAAAAATATGATGCGCTGATCACTTCAAGCAGCGTGGAAGAAGTACCGGAGGAGTACCCAACTGTTGTGATTGATCCGTTTCTAACGAATCAAGATGTCCATCAGTTGCAACAGCTCGTTAGTAAGTTAGCCGGTTGAAAGGGACCGATTCCAACCCATAAAAGGGGCGGTAAAAATAGCCGCAAATCCCCTAAAGCAGAAGAGCAGTAAGAGACCTTTCGGTTTTCTTACTGCTCTTTGCTCACTTTATAACAAAAAAACGTTAAGGGAATATCTCCCTTAACGTACTTAGCGCTTTATTCTCGTTGATGGTACTGTAGTCCGAAAGGGTTTCTTGAAGCGCTTAGGTAATACGAGTGAGATCAATTCAAAGGGGGTAGCCAAAACGGTCCAAGCAACTTGACGGGCACTTGGGTGGAAGTAATATACCTGCATTAATACAAAGTGAAGCAATAACAATCCTGGTAATAATTCCAGTCCGATTTGCCAATGGGCATTCCACTGAGTGAAATAACGTAGAAGGCTTAATCCCAATGGGTACAAATAGAATAGCGACGTTACGAGATTCACACGCCAGCTTTTCGTCAATAAACGAAGATTAAGTATGAAGAATAGTGCTGAAAGTACCACTCCAATTGGTGGAAACAAGCTGACTAATAGTGAATAGAGCGCACCGAAAAGTAACAATCCTGGTCCTTTGATCAATGCGGCAATGAGGATCAGTAGTCCGATTAGCAATAATTGCTGCTTGATAGTCGCGATACATAAAATGGCAAATAAAGCGAGTGTTGCCCAGTGCCAGAAGCTGCTTAATGGCTCTTTATCAGGATAACGCTGCTTTAAATAGCGTGCAGTATTAGGAAATTCTCGTTGGAAATTAGGCATATAATCACCTCTTTCTAGAATAGTAGAGAGACGACTTGAAATATTCATCAATCCTTAACACCTAGTATAGAGAGAAAAACATTTTAGAACATCAGACTTTTGACGGATTTTCTAAAGAAGATTTTCTGACTAATGAAAATTTCTCTTGACCTGAAATGCGTCCTAGCGATTATGGTAGTCTTATATACATAAAGAAAGCGAAGGAGATGATGAAATGACTATTAAAATGATCGCAGTAGATATGGATGGAACGTTTTTAAATGAGGAGAAAACGTACAATCGTGAAAGATTTAAAATCATTTTTCAGCAGTTAAAGGAAAAGAAAATCAAGTTTGTGGTTGCCAGTGGCAATCAATACGATCAGCTAAAGAGCTTTTTCCCAGAGCTTCACAGAGAAATGTCCTTTGTTTCTGAAAATGGTGCGAATATTATCGTTGAAGGACAAGATTATTACAATGCGTCCTTACCAATTGAAAAGGTTCTGGCTGCCTTAAAAGGAATCAGCGCACTAGGACCATCAGCATTTGTCATATGTGGAAAAAAGAGCGCTTATGTTTCAAAGGAGATGCCAGAAGAGGTTTTCAATAGTGTTCGATTTTATTATCCTAGTATCAAAAAACTTGAGAAGCTAGCGGATATTACGAAAGAAAATGACGAGATCTTTAAGTTCGCCCTGACATTTTCACCCACGGAGGTTGAAGTGAAGCTGTCCTCTTTAACAGAACTATTGAACGGGGAGATGGTTCCTGTCTCGAGTGGACATGGGGATATTGATTTGATTATTCCAGGAGTTCACAAGGCACGTGGCTTAGCTCAGCTAGGCGAGAAATGTGGAATCGCTCCTGCTGAGATCGCGGCTTTTGGTGATAGCGGCAATGATATTGAAATGTTGAAGTATGCAGGAATGAGCTTTGCGATGGCGAATGCACAGGAGAAAGTAAAGCAAGCTGCTCAAACGATTATTGGTTCGAACAATCAAGAAAGTGTTTTAGAACAAATAGAATTATTACTGAAGGCTTAGGTTAACGAGAAAACATTAAGGCAGTAGATGCTTTAATGTTTTTTTGAGCATCTTAGTTTTTCGTGTGTTCGCGATCATTGTGTTAAAATAAGTTGAATTTAGCTGAGCTTGGAGGAGAACCCTTCAGGCGATATAATTAAAAGAAGAATTTTGATGTAGGAGGACTATGAATGATTTTTGATTCTCATACGCATTTGAATGCGGAACAATTTGAAAAAGAAATTCCCGAAACGGTCGAACGAGCGCGTGAACTTGGCGTGACAGAGATGGCGGTCGTTGGTTTTGATACGCCAACCATTGAAAAAAGTTTAGAACTAAACCAACAATACGAGGGGATTTATTCCATCATCGGCTGGCATCCTACAGAGGCTGGCAGCTATACGAAAGTGATCGAAGAAGACCTAATCAAAAAATTAACTTTGCCAAAAGTGGTGGCTTTAGGCGAAATCGGGCTGGATTATCATTGGATGGAAGATCCAAAAGAAGTTCAGGATAGTGTCTTTCGTCGTCAAATCGCGATTGCCAAGGAAATGAACTTACCCATCAGCATCCATACGCGTGAAGCAATGGAAGATACGTATAAGATTTTAAAAGAGGAAGACATTCGTGATATCGGCGGCATTATGCACAGCTTCAGCGGCAGCGGAGAATGGGCGAAGTATTTCTTAGATCTAGGGATGCATGTGTCCTTTTCTGGGGTGGTGACCTTCAAGAAAGCCTTGGATGTTCAAGAAGCCGCAACCATCGTTCCAATGGATAAACTGCTAGTAGAAACAGACGCGCCTTATTTAGCGCCGATGCCGTATCGTGGGAAGCGCAATGAACCGGGCTATACTCGCTATGTCGTCGAAAAAATTGCGGAATTGCGGAATTTACCAATGGAAGAAATCGCGCAGCAAACAACAGAGAATGCGCATCGTCTATTCAGGATCAATGCCCATGACTAAAGAGAAAATTGAAGAAATCATTGTTGTTGAGGGTAAAGACGATACGAAACGGTTGAAAGAGGTTTTTGATGTTGATACGATCGAAACACGAGGATCAGCCATCAACGAATCGATCCTAGAGCAGATCGAACATGCGCAAGAAACACGGGGCGTGATCGTGTTTACTGATCCAGATTTTTCTGGGGAGAAGATTCGCAAGACGATCATGGAGGCGATTCCTGATGCCCAGCATGCTTTTCTATCAAGACGAATGGCGGCACCGCAAAAACGTGGCAGCAGCCTAGGGGTTGAACATGCCAGCGATGAGGCGATCATAGAAGCCCTGCACAAAGTGGTGATGCCAGCCGAAGATGATGAGCCAAAAATAGCTAGACAAACGCTGCTGGATTATGGTTTAATAGCGGGAGCTCAAGCCCGTGAACGGCGCGAACGTTTGGGCGATGAATTGAAAATCGGCTATACGAATGCCAAACAATTAGAAAAACGCTTAACGATGTTTCGCATCAACGAAGCACAATTGCATGAGGCAATGAGGAAAGTAGAGGAAACTTTGTGAACAAAGATATAGCAACACCTTCCCGAACGCGAGAAATCCTGCAAAAACACGGATTCTCCTTTAAGAAGAGTCTCGGTCAGAATTTCTTGACTGAACCAAATATTTTACAAAAAATCGTCGCTACCGCTGAAATCGACAAACAAACGAACGTTATCGAAGTTGGACCGGGAATTGGCGCATTGACAGAACACTTAGCTCGAGCAGCACATCAGGTCTTGGCCTTTGAGATTGACGATCGATTAATCCCTGTCTTAGCGGATACTTTGAGTCCCTATGACAATATCAAAGTTGTTCATAACGACATTTTGAAGGTTGACTTAAAGAAGGAAACAGCCTTTTTCGATCAAGAAGGTCCAATCAAAGTGGTAGCGAATCTGCCTTATTACATCACGACACCGATCATGATGCACATTTTGGAATCGGAACTTGCGGTAGATGAAATGGTTGTGATGATGCAGCGAGAAGTCGCTGACCGCATTTCAGCAAAACCGGGAACAAAAGCCTATGGTTCTTTATCCATTGCGGTGCAATATTATATGGACGCATCCACTGCTTTTATCGTACCGAAGACGGTATTTATTCCGCAGCCCAATGTGGATTCTGCGATTTTGCGACTGGTTCGACGGGAAACACCAGCGGTAGAGGTCACCAATGAGACGGAATTTTTCAAACTAACGAAAGCTGCTTTCATTTTACGACGCAAAACTTTATGGAACAATTTATTAAATAGTTACGGGAAGGACGATGCGACAAAAGCTTGGCTAGAAACTAGCTTGCAGCAGGCCGAGATTGACCCTAAGCGTCGTGGTGAAACCTTATCACTAGAAGAATTTGCGCGTTTATCGAATGCGTTAGAGGCAAACAAATAAAAATAAAAAAGAGCTTCGGCTCTTTTTGTTTTTTCATTAAATCCCAACGAAATTTGTCATTTAAAAGCCAACTCCCCTATAATAGGAAGGAACATAAATTTTTTATTGGAGGACACAATGAAGAAATTCCTAATTGGATTACTGATAATCGCTGTACTAGGGACTGGCGGATATTATGCCTATACGACCTTTTTCAGCAAAGAAGAGACACCCAAACAAGAGACACGGAAAACAACCATAAAAAAAGTCAAGGAACCAGAAAAATCAGGGGAGACGATCAAAGCTAGTGACTATAGTGATTCCGATAATTGGTTAGCGAAGCCAAGCGAAATTACTAGTCAGGCAGATGTGTTCATGTTGTATCCTACTGCTTATGCACAAAAGGATAAGAATTCATCCCCTGTAGCAAAAATTGATGATGCCACCATGCGAGCAGGTGCTCAGGTGTTCTTAGCAACCCAAGGTTCAGCTTTTGATACTAGTGGTAACATCTATGCGCCGTATTATCGTCAATTAGACGCTAACTGGCTGTATTCAAAATCGAAAGCGGAACAGAATGAATACGTGGATGGTGTGCCAAAAGCCGATGTTTATGCGGCCTTTGATTACTATATCAAACATGAAAACAATAACCGTCCCTTTATCCTAGTGGGTCATTCTCAAGGCGCTCGTATGATTAAAGCCATCATGTATGATTACTTCAAAAACAACCCTGGTGTTAGTGATCGGATGATTGCGGCCTATGTATTGGGTCAATCAGTCACGCAGCAGGAAATGAATGACAATCCGCAGGTGAAGTTTGCGACCGGACCAGACGATACGGGTGTAGTTGTTTCTTACAATACAGTTTCTCCAGATTTCACAGGGGAACTGCCAACTTGGGATGAAGGGGCCCTAGCCATCAATCCGATCAACTGGAGAACGGATGGTACTCCTGCGACAGCGGCAGAAAACCTAGGATCCTATGTCCGAAATGACAATGGTGACTACACGAAGGTGATGAACCTTGCTGACGCGACAGTGGATGGAACAAGAGGCTTGGTGGTGTCTTCAACGGTTGACAAAGCTAAGTATGAAATGCCAGAAAGTACACGTAAACTGTACCCAGCAGGCTCATATCTAAACAATGACATTAGCTTCTATTACTACAATCTGCAACAAAATGCGGAGAATCGTGAAGCACAATATTTTGCGACGCATCCTCAGCAAACGACCGATACAGCTCAAACCGATCAACCAGTGACTGATCAAAATCAACAAACCGTACAATAGATTTGCATACTGCCTATCAAAAGCGATAGGCAGTTTTTGATAGGCAAAACGAGCACCTCCTCCTAGTGATAGATCACTAGAGGGGGTGCTTATTTGTCTATGAGATTAATCCAAACTTTTATCCAAGATCGATCGTAGGACCGTTTCTCTTAGTTCAATCGTATTCACATTGTTCTCAATTTCGTAACCTTGAACGAGTAAATCACACAAATAAAGCTGAGAAATTTTACCCGCCAATGAGGCGCCGTCTAAAAATTCTTCGATCGCCGTTTGTAAAACGATATCAGCCAATTGAGCAATGGGTGAGAGCTGATAATTCGTAATAGCGATAATTTTCGCTTGATTTTTTTTAGCAATGCTCAATGAATCATGCGTGTCTTTCGTTCTGCCCGACAATGAAAAGCCGATAACCAGATCCTCTTCTGTTAATAAAGAGGCAATCTGTGATTGAAAGTGGGGATCGACCACCGAATGAGATTGCACCCCGACCCGCAGCAGCATCGCCTCTAAGTCATTTCCGCTATTCCCGCTAGAGCCCACACCAAAAATATAAATTTGTTTGGCTGCAGTGATTAATTGAACGGCTTGCTTGATTTTCTCATTATCTAAGCGTTGGTTTGTTGCTTTTAATGCGGTATTGATCGTCTTGATGCGCTTTGCAAATAGATCAGATTCCTGCGTATCCTCCTGCTGTTTGCTGAAGTCCTCTTTAGCGATGGCGATTTTCAGATCAGAAAAACCGGAAAAGCCGATCTTCTGACAGAAACGAATAATCGTTCCATCGCCAACCTTGGTCGCCTCTCGGATATCACTCATCGTGCTGTGCACAATTTTTTCACCGCTGGACAAAATATAGTCGGCAATTTTTTTTTCTGATTTAGTCAGTGTTGGGTAATTTTCCTGAATCGTATACGTAATGGTCATTGGTTCTCCTTTAATCTTTCCGTTGTCAAAATAAATTATACGTCAAATCAACTTTTTTTTCATTTGCTATTTACATTTTTGAAAGCGCATGCTATATTTTTGGAGTAATAATCCAAATAAATTTAAAAACGGAGTGAAAATGGAGCGTGAAAAAAAAAGAATTTTTAGATGTGATTAAAGGTGGCTTGATTGTTTCCTGCCAAGCGTTACCAGGAGAGCCCTTGTATACCGAAGAAGGTGGCGTGATGCCGTTAATAGCGCTGGCGGCAAAGGAAGCCGGAGCTGTCGGAATTCGAGCAAATACTGTGAGAGACATCCTTCAAATCAAAGAAAAAGTAGACCTGCCCATCATTGGCATTATTAAACAAACGTATTCGGGGTCGGATGTATTTATTACGCCAACGATGAAAGAGGTGGATGCTTTAGTCGCAACTGGAGTAGAAGTCATTGCTTTAGATTGTACCTTGCGACAACGGCCAGATAATCAGACGATCAATCAATTCATCAAACAAATTAAAGAAAAGTATCCTGAGCAGTTGCTGATGGCGGACATTGCTACTTATGAAGAAGGACTTAATGCTTGGCAAGCTGGCATGGATTTTGTAGGGACAACACTTAGAGGCTATACAGAGGCGGAAGCATTATCAAATGAAGCGTTAGTGAAGTCACTAGTTGAGGAAGGAATATCAGTAATCGCTGAAGGTCAAATCCATACCCCAGAGGAGGCGAAAAAAATTCAAGCATTGGGGGCAGACGGAATCGTTGTTGGCGGTGCGATTACTCGGCCGAAAGAGATTGCTGCTCGTTTTATCCAAGCTTTAACGAATTAAAGAGAAGTGATGCTATAGGAAATAACTATACGTGTAGTCAAACATAAGGAGGAGAATAAAATATGTTTAAAAAGTTTTCACAGTTAGGACGGGCGTTTATGCTGCCGATCGCCATCTTGCCGGCAGCTGGTTTGCTGTTGGGATTAGGCGGTGCGTTGACAAATGAGAGTGCGGTAGCAGCTTATCCATTTTTAAATCAGCCGTGGCTGCAAGCCATTCTTAGTGTAATGAGTTTTGCTGGAAATGCGGTTTTTGCCAATTTAGCTTTGATTTTTGCGATTGGGATTGCTGTTGGACTAGCGAAAGGAGATAAAGGGACAGCCGGATTAGCTGGTGGCGTAGCGTTTTTAGTTTATACAGCGACAATCAGCGGATTATTGGAATTATTTTCAGCCAAGGATGCCAGCATTGATACCGGAGTAGTGGGTTCTATTGTTATTGGTGGAACGGTCGCCTTTCTTCATAATCGCTATCGAAAAATTGAATTGCCGCAATTTTTAGGATTCTTTGGCGGTTCACGCTTTATCCCGATTATTTCTTCCTTTAGCGCAATCGCGATCGGCTGTATCTTCTATCTGATTTGGCCGCCGATTCAAAATGGATTGGTTGTTGTAGGACATCAAGTGGCACAGATGGGAAGCATCGGTTCCTTCTTCTATGGGTTCTTATTACGTTTAACGGGTGCAGTAGGACTGCATCATACAATTTATCCGATGTTTTGGTATACCTCTTTAGGGGGTGTTGAAACAGTTGCCGGACAATCAATTTCTGGCGCGCAAAATATTTTCTTTGCACAATTAGCAGATTCTAGTCACACTGGATTATTTACTTATGGCACTCGTTTCTTCGCGGGACGTTTCGCCACAATGATGTTTGGTCTGCCAGCTGCTTGTTATGCCATGTATCGTGCCATTCCTAAAGAGAATCGCAAGAAAAATGGCGGCCTGTATTTCAGTGGTGCGTTGACCTCATTTTTAACTGGGATTACTGAACCAATTGAGTATATGTTCTTATTCGTGGCACCTTGGCTGTATGTGATTCATGCCTTTTTAGATGGTTTATCTTTCTATTTTGCTGACATCTTAAATATTCGCATCGGAAATTCATTCTCTGGCGGCTTGATCGACTTCTTGTTGTTCGGTGTACTGCAAGGAAATGATAAAACGAACTGGATAAAGGTGATTCCGTTTGGGATCGCATGGGCATTGATTTATTTCTTTGTTTTCAGTTTCTGTATTAAGAAATTCCGTGTGGCCATTCCAGGAATGGAAAATGAGGATGAAATACTAGAGGTGGCAGATGATTCTGGTTCTCAAAGTTTACAAGAGGAAGCGTTGCAGATTATTGACGCATTAGGTGGAGATGAAAACATTGAAACCGTTACTGCATGTGCGACACGTCTCCGTGTGGCTGTTAAGCAGGGAGAAAGTGTTCAAAAGGCAGTCTTTAAGCGGCTTGGAGCAACCGCAGTTTTTGAAGTTCAAGGTGGGATTCAGGCTGTTTTTGGCGGGAAAGCGGACCTGTATAGCCAAGAGATCAACCAACTATTAGGCCGCGATGATTAGTGTGCAGAATTGGAGGGTAATATATGTTTGATTTATTCAAAAAGAAAAAGACGGAAGCTTTTTTCGCACCAGTGGATGGTCAGTTTGTTCCATTAGCAGAAGTTTCTGATCCGGTGTTCGCTCAAAAGATGATGGGAGAAGGCTTTGGTATTCAGCCAACAGCATCAGAGATTTACGCACCGATTAAAGGAACGGTGACGACCATTTTTCAGACGAAGCATGCGATCGGATTAAAAAGTACCCTAGGTAGTGAGGTTTTAATCCATATCGGTCTTGATACTGTGGAACTAGCAGGTGAGCCTTTTGATGTTCATGTCAAAGAAGGTCAAACGGTTGATGAAAAGACGTTACTAGTTACAGTAGACTTTGAGAAGGTTCGTTCTGCTGGAAAAGAAGAGGTTGTCCTAACTCTGCTTACAAATGGCGGAGAAAGCTTTGATTCGTTGGAAAAAAAGAAAGTAAATCACAGTGAGCAGTTAAAAAGTATTGGCTAAAATGAAAAGTTGCTCGATTCTAAGATGTACCCTTAGAGTCGAGCGCTTTTTACGTTCTTCTTTTCATTATTAAGAAGCTGATGATAATGAATAGTGTTCCACAAAAGAACAACACAAGTTTTGAAGCCGTGTCTTTTTCACTCAAAGTAAAGAGATAAAAAATTTTTAGATATTTGTCACCTGTAAACAGGCTGGCGACATAATAGCCTAAAGGTAGAATCAAGCTTGCGATCGGCTGATTAGAAAAAGAAAAACCTACAGCGTATAATCCCCCCATAAACAGAGCGTTTGCCAAACCACTGAATAAAAAGCGATCAAATTCGATTGTTGCATTGCTATATTCAAAGATAGCTAAGCATCCACAGGTTAACAGTAGTAAAACTAGGATGATTTGGATGAAGCGTAGAACGAGTATGGTTACATACGCAAACCGTTTCGTCTTGATCAATAAAGTTGTTTCCTCCGAGATATCTGGCAGATAAAGGGGAAGAAATAAGATCAATCCAATCAGCGGAGAAAAACGTTCATAGATTGCAGCGCTTTGTACAAACGAGGCATTGGCTACACCAAAGAATGTTGGAAAAAGCAAGGTCAGCAGCAGTGCAGCAATCACCGCAGGATAAAAGTGAAATCGCCAGAAGGTTGTTGAAACTTTAGCGAGGATTTCCATGACTTACCCTCCCTTTGCGTTTGAGGTCAAAAACGATACAACTGAGAAAGAAACAAACGTTTCCCAGTAAGAACCAAAACGCTCGATTGATCACCAGTTCAGAAAAAATAGTTTCAAATAGTTCGCGTGAGCCTAACGTGTTGAATCGGGGCATGAGACTTAGTCCGAAAACACCTACCAATTGTCTGCCGCCGCTTAAGATAGATAACAGCCAAAAACCTAACTGGAAGAGAACACTCACTAGTCCGTTCAATACAGTAGTGATCAAAAAACTGATTCCTACTACTGCGACGATGGTTGGAACCGTCCATCCAATGATGTATTGATAGAAAAGTAGCAAATCTCCCGTCTGATGATAGTTTTGTGCGACATAGATAGATTGAACCGCTGGCAGCAAACTAAACACAAGAACGGGGAGAAGAATTAGCAGAGTCGTTGCTACAAATCGAGACCCCTGCAGCCTGAAAGAAGAGACTTTTTTCGTCTGAATCACTAATTGGCTGTGGGCTCTTTTATCTCTTAATACCACTGTCGCTGCGACAAAAACTGGAACTAGAGATAAGATAATTCCTAAATAATCACAAATTACACGAGCAAATGCACCAGAAACGCGGTCTTTTGTCAACGTCGTTTTGAATGCCTCGTTTGCCTCTTCATAGGTCATATTTTTCATCGATTGATGTAAATAAGCATCTGACGAAAAGTCTGAGCCTTCTCCAATTAATTTTTCAACTTTGATCATGTCCTTTTCAAAGTTTTGATAGGTGTAATCTTTCGCTAGAGGAAATGCTTCTGCTAGTGTAATCGGATCGGTCATATAAGCCGTCTCATCTCCTGCTTGTTTTGTTTGTTCTAATTGCGCCTGATTTAGTTCTTGAATAGAAAGGCCCGTTGCTTGCTCTAGTATTTCTTTGATTTTTGCCTGATCGGATTTTGTCAATTTCACCACTTTTAAAAAGCCGAAAGGATAGGTATTATAGCTTTCGTTGTTATACTGCTGCAGCAGCAGATACAATGTTTGCTGCTGAATGTCTTTTTTGTTGGTAGTTTGGGTTGTTCCATAATCACTTTGACCGGGCTCCGGCTGCTTCAATGAAACAAAATCAGATCCTAATTGAGTGAATAAAAAGAAACCAATAAATAAGACAACGAGCCAATAGGTGAGGCTTTTTAAGGTTAGTCCGAGTTCTTTCTTCAGCAGCATCCTACTCACCACCTTTCGATGATAGCAAGTAGAGGTAAGCATCTTCTAATGTAGGACGCTCCTCAATAACTAGCGGATGGCGCATGATCTGGGCATCGGACTTTCCGATAAAACGGAGATGTGAGGTGCTGCTTTCCTGCTGCAGGCTGATGATTTGAACTTGTTTTTTAGCAGTATTCAACTCTGTCCGCGGTATTTGAACACTAAAGATTTTTCCTTGCGCATTTAGTAGTAATTCCTCAATTGAATCTGAAAAAATGATGCGCCCTTGTTCCAAAATCGCGACATTTTCTGCCGCCGCTTCGATATCGCCTGCGATATGGGTTGATAACAAAACGATTTTATTCTCACTTACTTCCGCTAGTAGGTTTCGAAATCTGAGCCGTTCCTCTGGGTCCAAGCCGGCGGTTGGCTCATCTACCACTAATATTTTCGGATCGTTCAATAGTGCTTGTGCGATTCCTAATCGTCGCTTCATACCGCCAGACATCGCTTTCACCTTTACATTTTTGTGGATCGTTAAATTCACTTGCTCCAATAATGCATTGATGCGTGTTCTACGAGTTCGTTTGTCTAGTTCACAAAGCACGGCCAGATAATCCATTGCTTGATAAGCAGTCATATTCCCGTACATAGAAAATTCCTGCGGCAAAAACCCAATGATGGAGCGAATTTTTTTCTGATCATGGATATTGACGCCATTCATTAGAATGTCGCCTTCATTTGTCGGCAATAAAGTGACCAGTGTTTTCAAGGAGCCACTGATAAAGTTCAATAACAAAAATTGTCGAAAGAGAATGCAGGCATTTTCTTTCGACAATTTTTTCTTTTAGATAGTGATTCGTTGTCCAGATATCTTTATAATTAGAAGTATCTAGGGGGCGATTTCATGCTTAAACAAATGGTTCAAACCAAACTTAGTCCATATAGTGATCTTTATGATTTACTCATCCCAGCCGATCATATTTTGCGTCGGTTCAATGAGTTAGTTGACTTTTCTTTTGTTTACGAGGAACTAGAAAATAAATATTGTTTAAACGATGGTCGCAATGCCTATGATCCGATTAAGTTATTCAAATATTTGATGTTAAAAGCGATGTTTCCCGCGTCTGATGTGGATCTCGTTGCTCGCAGTAAAACAGACATGGCCTACAAATATTTTCTTGGCTTAGCTCCAGAAGACGAGGTCATTGATCCAAGTCTACTGACGAAATTCAGACGACAACGCTTGAACGATTCAAATTTACTAGATCTCTTATTGAACAAAACCGTTCAGCTCGCGATCGAAAAAGAGATTATCAAAAGCAAAGGAATTATCGTAGATGCCACACATACCGCTTCTAGATTTAATAAAAAATCCGCAATAGAGCTCTTACGTTCTTATTCAAAAAAGGTGCGCAAAGCGATTTATACAGTAAAACCTGAAGCGAAACAGATCATGCCTGAAAAAAATCAAAAAAACGAGTACCAAGCAGAAAAAGACTATGTAAAGACGCTCTTAAAAGCAATTGAGGAACATCCAGAATGGTCCGTCATACCTGCAGTCGCGGAGTCAGTCAATCAGTTAAAAGAAACGGTTGAAGATTGCCAAGAATATGAAGTCTATTCTCACGATACGTCCGCAAAGGTTGGACATAAAACCGCAGAAACAGAATTTTTCGGCTATAAAACCCATCTGGCTATCACCGAAGAACGAATTATCGCAGCCGCAAGTGTGACTGGTGGGGATGTTGGAGACGGCCCATATTTAAAAGAATTAGTTGAAAAATCACGTGCGAACGGAATTGATGTGAAGGAAGTTATCGGTGATACAGCGTATTCAGGAAAAGCCAACTTACTTTTTACAGCAGAAGAAAAAATTAAACTTTATTCAAAACTTCATCCAGTGATTTCAAATGGCACACGAGATCCCGAACAGGAGTGGGAATATAATAAGGACGCTGGAATGTACGTCTGTCCCAATGGACAATTGGCCTTTCGAAAAGCTGTTCAAGGAAAGAAAAATCAAGGAGAAAACCAACGATTGACCTTCTATTTTGATGTAAAAAAGTGCCAAGCTTGTCCATTGAATGAGGACTGTTATAAAGAAGGGGCAAAAAGTAAAACGTACAGTGTGACGATTCAATCCCAAGCACATAGCGACCAACAGACATTTCAGGAAACGGAAGCGTTCCAAAAACGTTACCGTATGCGTTATATGATTGAAGGAAAGAATAGTGAAATCAAAAACAGACATGGCTACAATGTTTCTTGGTCTAAAGACATTGAGGGCATGATGCTTCAAGGAGCCAGTACGCTCTTTGTCACTAATTTAAAACGAATCGTTAAGCTGATTGATGAAAAAGCGGAAGAAAAATAATAAAGAACGCCCGATGATCAACTTTGTAGGCTGATCATCGGGCTTTTTCCGTTCATTAATCTGAGTTTTTGTAGAAACTAGGGTACTTTATCAGTGGCTCCGTTTTCAACAGTGTCGTTTTTCCAGCGCCGTTTCGTCCTAGTAACCCAAACATACCCGTTGAAATAGACAGGTTAATGTCGTAGAGAACTTGTCTTTTCCCGTAATATTGATTTAAATGATTGATTTCGATGTGCATGATTGATCCCTCCTAAACTAAATGTTGCTTCCTTAATTGAAGAATACTCATTAAATCTCTATAAATTCTCTACAAATGCGGATTTTTCATTTTTTAGGTCAAAAACGGCAGAGATAATAGCACCACCTTCAATACTATTAGCGATTTTCAGATTGCCGCCATGTTTTCGTGTTAGTGCCTCGGCAATCGTCAAACCCAAACCAAAGTGACTGTTCTTATTTTGGGAATAGTATGGTTCAGTGGCAGTTACTAATTCCTTTTTAGAAAAGCCTGGTCCATCATCTTTTACATAGATGATTAACAGCTTATCCTGTAAAGTAATTGTTACGGTGACGGTAGTTTTCCCGAAACGGTAGGCATTATTCAACAGATTTTCTAGCACTTCGTTGATCAAGTCGAGATCATAAGTGGCAGTAATCTTGGGATAGTCATTCATGATAACTAATTGTTTCTCCGTCCAATGGTGCCCGATGTCTTCTAAATGCTCTTCAATCAGCTTCAACGGCTGCATGGTTTTATGAAGAGATCGGTCTTCTAATTTTTGCAATTGCTGCATGGTTTCAGAAAAAGAAGTTAGTCGAGTGATATTGTTTTTTATTTTCGTAGCGGATTTTTCAAACACTTCTGGAGTCAAACGTTCTTGTTCATAAAAAGCTTCAATCAGCTCTAGATTATTTTGAATAGTCGCTAAGGGTGTGCGGAGATCATGAGAAAAGGCTGCATTGACTTTTTTCTGATCCTGATAAAGGTCATGGAGTTTCTGTTGATTGGTTTGCAAGGTTAGCCGCAAGTGATCTAGCCCAAGAGACGTCTTTTCAAATTCGTCATAGGTACTGTAATAGACTGGTTGATGATAATTTCCTTGGTCGATTTGTTCGATGCTTTTTTCTAGAATTGTAATGGGCTGTAGAATTCGTTTATTATAGAAGAGTTTTGTCGAAAAATAGACACCTAGAAAGCCGTAAGCAAAAATAGCGTATCGACGAATGAACTCGATCAATCGTATGGTTGGCAGGAGTTCTTTTTCAATGGGGAAAGAAGGAGTCCATGTCAAAAAAGCCCAAAAATGTGTATCTCCAGAGTCCGACATCAGGATCAACCGTTCCCAGCTAACACATAAAGAGATGGTAATCAATGTTGCGAGGGCAACGGCTATTGTCCCGAAAAAGAGATAAAGAAGCAGACTTTGATTAAGGCTGCTTTTCTTAGCCAATAACCGAGCAATCCCTTCATCTAACCAATCCATTTATATCCTACCCCCCAAACGGTTTGAATCATTTCATCCTCTGAATACACAGCAAGCTTCTTGCGAATTCGCCGAACATGCTCTGTGATAATTGAAGCGTCCCCCAATTTGTCCCAATTCCAAAGCTTTTGATAGATTTCTTCTTTGGAGAAAGCTCTGCCGGGGTGCTTAGAAAGGAGCGCGACGATAGCGAACTCTATCTTAGTAAGATAGATCTCTTGTTTTTGAAACTGTACAGTCTTCTGGTCATAATCAATCATCAAGTCACCAAAGTAGGCTATTTTTCGAGTGAATTGTTTTCGATTCTCACGTCTAAGATGCGCTTCAATTCGCAAAGCTAGTTCCTTTAAACTTACTGGCTTAACTAGATAGTCATCGCCGCCGATTGTCAGACCTTGGATTCGGCTTTCCTCATCCTCCTTGGCGGAAAGAAATACGATTGGGCAAGCAATTTGTTCTCGGATCATTGTACATAATTCAAAGCCGTCCATTTCAGGCATATTTACGTCTAATATAATAATATCTGGTTGATGCTGTAATTGCTTCAAGCCTTCCAAGCCATTGTCTGCAGTATAAACGAGATAGTTCATTAGCTGAAAATAGTCTTTGAATGTTTCTAGCAGATCCTGCTCATCATCAATGATCAATATTTTTTTCATCGTTAACCTCCATACGGTGTTGTATTGATAGATTCATCGTATCATAATACATTGTCAGAAGGTATGGGGTTATTGAAGTGGTAAAGCTAGTTTTTACTCAAAAAGGGTTTGACAAATGGAAACCTGACCGCTATTCTAAACTTAGATGAATATTAAAACACTATGAGAAAGAAAGTAGAAATAATGATTTCCCCCAGAGAGTCTCGGTAGCTGAAAAGAGATGGAAAGGACTTGTTTTGAACATGGCTTTTGAGTGGACCTTCTGACTAATTAGGAAGGTACGGAATGCCCCGTTAAGCAGCAGAAGTCTCCCAATGAATGGGGTACTTAATGAGACAGCGGTTCGCGAGGACGCTGTATGATAAGGTGGTAACGTATATCAATTATGCCCTTAGACAGCTATTCGGCTGTCTAAGGGCTTTTTTATTATTTTATAAAAGGAGAGGATTTTATGAGCAGTATTCCATTTCGGTTTGATCAAGTGGGGAGTCTATTACGGCCAGCGAGATTAAAAAAAGCACGTGAGGATTTTAAGCAGGGCGCAATCACGAAGGAAGCCTTGACAAAGGTAGAAGATGAAGAAATTATCAAAGTGATCCAGAAGCAAAAAGAAATCGGCTTGCAGGCCGTGACTGACGGTGAATTTCGTCGTCGCTGGTGGCATCTAGATTTTATTGCTGGTTTAAATGGTATTACCGTTTATGATTTTGAAACGACCGCTTTTGGCATTACTACTGAGGCGCAAGGAACATTTGTCAACGGACCACTTTCCTTTGATTCTCAACATCCCTTTTTAGATCATTTCAAATTTACGAAAAAGCAGGCTGGAGAGACGATCGCTAAACAAACGAATACCGGACCCAATATGATCTATTTGGATTCCTTTATTTTATCAAAGCAATACCATGAAGCACCGGTCTATAGTGACAAGAAAGAGTTTGTTCAAGATTTGATTGCAACATATCAGGCAGCGATTCAGGCTTTCTATGATGCGGGCTGTCGTTATTTGCAATTGGACGATACTAGCTGGGGTGGACTGTTCGATGAACGTTTCCGCGGATTGATCGCTAAAAACGGCTTTGATCCCGATGAATTGATTCAAGAGTTTGGGGACATTACTGAAGCGGTTCTAGCGAAGAAGCCTGCAGATTTAGCAGTTACCTTCCACTTCTGTAAAGGAAATTTCCAGTCCTATTGGTTATACAATGGTTCCTATGATAAAATCGCAAAACGCTTATTATCCATTAAAGCCTTTAATGGGTTCTTCTTAGAGTTTGACGATGAGCGTTCTGGCAGCTTTGAGCCGTTGGAAAATATCCAAGATCAGCGAATCGTTCTAGGATTAATCACCACCAAAACGCCGGAGCTAGAAGACAAGGAAGCGATCAAAGCTCGAATTCAAGAGGCGACACAGTTTGTTCCATTAGAGCAGCTATGTCTAAGTCCGCAATGTGGTTTTTCTTCGACCCATGAAGGTAATAAAGTAACGGAAGAAGATCAATGGGCCAAGTTACGCTTAGTCATTGAGACAGCAAAAGAAGTTTGGACGGATTAATTCAAAAGTAGAGTGACTGGCAACAACTTATAAACGAATAGCATAAAAAAGCAGCGTCTTGTATCTAGCTCTAGGGACAATCCTAGAAGATACAGAACGTTGCTTTTTAAATGGTTTGTAAATAATTCCACAAGCATCAATCTCGAAAAAACAAAGGGCATCTCCTATAGTAGTAAAGAATCAAAGAAACAGGAGGAAGCATAATGGATTATCGTGTTTTACTTTACTATAACTATACAAAAATTGAAGACCCAGAAGTTTTTGCTAAAGAGCATTTTGCTTTTTGTCGTGATTTAGGAATTAAAGGAAGAATTTTAGTCGCTCCAGAAGGCATTAATGGAACCTTGTCTGGTACAAAAGAAGCGACAGACCAGTATATGGAAAAAATGTTGAAGGATGATCGTTTTAAGGACACCTACTTCAAGATCGATGAAAGTGAAGGCCATGCCTTTAAAAAACTATTTGTTCGGCCAAGATCAGAGCTAGTAGCACTTCACTTGGAGGAGGATGTGAATCCACGGCAATTAACGGGAAATTATTTGGAGCCGCAAGCATTTCGTGAGGCCTTATTAGATGAAGAGACAGTCGTCATTGATGCCCGCAACGACTATGAATATGATTTAGGTCATTTCCGCGGAGCGATTCGTCCAGAGATTCATAATTTCCGGGAACTGCCTGAATGGATTCGTGAGAATAAAGAGCAATTTATGGATAAAAAAATTGTGACTTATTGTACCGGCGGCATTCGTTGTGAGAAATTCTCTGGCTGGCTATTGCGTGAAGGCTTTGAAGACGTAGCACAACTCCATGGCGGGATCGCAGCGTATGGTAAAGATGAGGCAACGCGTGGCGAGTTGTGGGACGGAAAAATGTACGTGTTTGATGAACGCATCAGCGTAGAGATCAATCAGGTAGATAAGCAGGTCATTGGTAAAGAGTGGTTTGACGGTACTCCGTGCGAACGTTACATCAATTGCAGCAACCCAGAATGCAATCGTCAAATATTGGTTTCTGAAGAAAATGAAGAAAAATACTTAGGCGCTTGTTCAATTGCTTGTGCAAAACACCCAAATAATCGCTATGTAAAAACTCATCATTTAACGGTTGAAGAAAGAGATGCACGCCTAGCTTTGACTAATCAATAGTGAAACTTTTCAAAAAAATTCCATCCTAACTGTCTTGACACTTCCGGTGTTATAAACTAAACTAAAGAACGAACTAAGTGTCTTGACATATCAAGGAGGATAAAATGAAAAATAATTCTGTTAAACACCTTACGATCTCTGCCTTATTAATCGGATTGGGCATTTTGATCCCAATGGTTATGCCTAAAATCGTAATCGGACCGGCATCATTTACTTTAGCGAGTCATGTTCCTGTATTTATTGCGATGTTTTTCTCGCCGGTAGTAGCACTTGCTGTTGTTTTAGGAACAACATTTGGTTTCTTTATTTCTACCACACCGATTATTGCTTTGCGGGCGTTCTCTCATTTAATTTTTGCATTGATTGGGGCAAGCTACCTGCAAAAGCACCCAGAGCTTGTATTAAAGAATGGGAAATTCACTTTAGCGAATGGACGTTTTCAAATATTTAACTTAGTGATCGGCGTCATTCATGCGGCTGCTGAAATGCTTGTTGTTTCAGTCTTTTACTTTATGGGGAATATGCCAGATACCTTTTATTCCCAAGGCTATTTATATACCGTCTTCATTCTGATGGGAATTGGTGGATTAATCCACAGTCTCGTTGATTTCAATATCGCATACTTTGTTGCTGGCGCGTTGTATAAGCAATTCAATTTGCCTATATTTGAGAAGGCTGTTAAGCAAGAAAAGAAATTGCATAAGGTTACTGCCTAAACCGTGAGAGTAAATCACGGTTTTTCTTTATTTAAATCTTAAAAAAGTGAAATAGTCCAAAATGTTCATAATTTTATTTAGTATCATCTAAAAAAAGACCTTTTATTTGCTTAAATTTAAGTTATATTCTATTCATAATGATTATTGTGTAGAAATTGAGGGCGAGTAAATGGTTCGAGTATTAGTTTTGACTAAAAATATTTTAGCGGAAGAAATTATAACCAATAAATTGCAACATTTAAATTACGAGGTATTTTGTTCCACCAGCATTCTAAATGAGATCCAAATGAATGGACGTATGCCGGATTTGGTTAACCATTTTCCGATTATTATCATTGGTGAGACGATCTCAAGCTACGAAATGGAATTTATGCTGCCGAAGCTGAAAGGTCGAGGTCAGAGTATTTTACGCGAAGTGGATCATTACTTGAATGAGGATGAGCGCGCGTTGTTAAATGAACAAGGCTTAAGTGGAATTGTTCAAAATAGCGATTCAGTTGAAGTTTTGCGAGAACAGCTGGCTGAAGTCGCTACACAGTATCAAGGAAGATCGTTTGAACCTGTTGCTGTGGAAGAATGCGCACCTGAGGGAGAAGATAAAGGTCTCTCAGCGATAACATTGATCAATTTGTCTTCCCTTGAATTACAGGTATTAGAAAAATTACGAAGTCATCCAGGTGAAATCGTTTCACGTGATGAGCTATGCATGACGCTTTGGGGCAATGTTTCTCAGTCGCGTTTGGCGCAGCTATCTTCATTAGTAAAAAATATCAAATTGAAATTGGAAACTCTAGAGGTAGACCAAGAAGTCATTCAAACCATTTGGGGTAAAGGCTATCGTGTTCGCAAGGATGCCGCTGTTCAAAATAAATAAACAGTTGAGAAAAATGGTGGGCTACCCGTCAATAGGACAATGAAATAATGAATGATTTTTAGAACTACTCTTCGCTTCTTGAAGAGTAGTTTTTAAATTTTCTAAGAAACAACTACCGTGCTGCCGCTTGGTTGGTCATGCGTTTCAAACACAAAACAAAGGGCGTTTTATGTTTGAAACGCACGAATGATTAGGCTGCTTCGTAATACAGATTGTGATACTCCATCGGTGTCAACACATGTAATTTTCGTTGATAGCGCCCATTGTTGTAATAGTCCATATAATTCGCAATCATCGTGACTAGTTCTGTACGACTCGTAAATTTCTTGCCGTAATATTTTTCTCGTTTGATCATTCCCCAAAACCCTTCCATCGGACCATTATCGATACATTTTCCAACACGAGACATGCTTTGCGTCATTTCAGCTTCAATGATTCTGTTATAAAAATTCTGATGCGTATATTGGAATCCACGATCGCTATGAAAGAGCGGGTGAGCATCAGGTTCTGTTTCGATTGCTTGATCGAAGGTATCAAAGGCAATATTCAGGTCATTGGTATCACTAATGACGTAAGAAACAATCCGACGATCATAGAGGTCTAAAATCGCGCTTAAATAAACCTTGTGGATTTCTGGTCCCTCATAATATTTGAATTCCGTTACATCCGTTAGCCATTTTTGATTCGGCGCTTCGGCAGTAAACTTACGATCTAAAATGTTTTCGGCGGTGTGGTAGGGATGATTCGCTCCTTTTGTAATACTGTTGGCAGAGTGTTTGATGGTCGACTGAATCCCTTCATGTCGGCAGATACGCAACACGCGTTTGTCATTGACATGAATATCGTGTTCTCGAAGCAAGTCATTATTAATCCCGCGATACCCTTTTTCAGGATGTTCATTATGAATGATCCGTATAACTTTCGCCAATTCCATGTTTTCTAGCGTCCGTTCACTATAGGGATGTTCGATCCACCGCAAATAAGCCGAACGAGTGACACTCATGATTTTACACATGGGTAAGATGGCATAGGCTTTTTCTTCGTGAAGTTCTTTGATTGCTTCGTAAGCAACTACTTTTCTGACTTGTCCTAGCGATCCCTTCTTTCTAATTCCTTTACTTTTTTTAACAGGTCGATCTCCATCTGTTGGTATTTTACTTGTTCTTCGAGTTGAGCGATTCTGATTTGCGCGTCTTCCTCTGGGGTGCGACTTTCTTGTTTGGCTTTTCGTTGTCCACGACGATCTTCTAAACCGGCCTTGCCTTTTTTTTCGTAACGCTTTACCCAATTGTAGAGATTGGCATATTTCACTTGGTATTTGACTGCGGTCCTGCTGTAATCATAGTCATTTGCGATACAATACAGGACCATTTCTACACGTTCTTCCAAACTGAATTTTTTTGTTTGTCTCACGTTGCTTCCACCACTTTCTGATTTGAAGTCTCCATGAGTATTATATCTCTTAATCCAGTCTCGAAGTTGAGTTGTACTTCTTAATTCGTATCTTTTAGCTACTCTCAATAGGCTGTCTGAGCCATTCAGATAATCAAGAACGGCTTCAAGTTTTAGTTCCTTTGAATATCCCTTATTCTTTCTTGTGGCAATCAACCCAGCAGGACCTTCGTTTTCATAAATTGCGCACCATCGTTTCAACGTAGTGGAACTAATTCCAGCTTCTTTAGCGGTTCGAGCTGATCCTCGTTCTCCATTCAAATACTGTTTAACAAACTGTACTCGTTTTTCCACAGTAAGTTTCATCTGTCTTTTTCCCATAATAAATACCCCTAACTAGGACTTAATTATTTCTTTGTCCTAGTTAGGGGTAGCATATCAAAAGCATGAACGCTTTTTCTCTTTTTTTTTGCGGAAAAATCTGAAACGATGCTTTCTTTTCACAAGCTATGATAAAATATATCGTAAGTATTGAGACTTATAAAAATTGAACTTCGTACGGGGAATAGGAATAAAAGGATCATTTTCTACCCTGCTACAAGTAGACGAGGAGCGCAATAAAGTGAAAAAAAAAAGTTTAATGAGTTTGATGCTCTTATCAGCAGTACTCCTTTTAACTGCTTGTGGAACTTCTGCTAAGGATTCTTCAGCGAATATTACCGCATCAAAAACGAGTGAATCAACAGAGCAGTCAAAACAAACGAATGAATCGATAAATGAGAAAATAACAGTGAAAGAAAAAGTCGAGAACACTATGAAGACAATGACTCTAGAAGAAAAAGTAGGCCAATTATTTATGGCACGGGTGCCAGAACAGAATCAGATAATGGATATCCAAAACTACCACTTGGGCGGATACCTGCTATTTGACAGAGACATGGCTGGAAAGGGACAAGCTGATGTAAAACAAACAATTGCAAGCTATCAAGAAGCTAGTAAGACACCAATGTTCATTGGCTCTGATGAAGAAGGCGGAACAGTCAGTCGACTGAGTAGAAATCAAATTGTTTCGCCAGCCTTTGAAAGTCCGCAGGCGTTGTACCAAAAAGATGGTTGGGATGGGGTTACTAAGGAGATTGACCGCAAAGCACAAGTATTTGGCGAATTAGGGATTCAGTTAGGTATGTTCCCCGATGCAGATGTCTCGACAGATCCTCAGTCTTTCATCTATGATCGGACAATTGGAATGGATGCCAAAGGAACCAGTCACTATGTGAAACTAAGTGTAGAGGAAATGAAGAAGCAAAAACTTGGTTCCATCTTGAAGCATTTCCCTGGTTATGGCAACAATCGTGACTCCCACGTAGAAATCGTGACAGACAATCGTTCAATGGAGGATTTACGGAAGAATGATTTCTTACCTTTTGAAGCGGGAATTAAGGCATGGGCTGACAGCATCATGGTTTCTCACAATATTGTCCAGGCGATTGACGGCAATCGCCCAGCATCCATCTCAAAACCTGTTCATGACGTGATTCGCAATGAATTAGGCTTCAAAGGTGTGATCATGACAGATGATATGGATATGGCAGGCTTAGCAGATTTTATTTCTCAAGAGGAAGCGGGATTACAAGCTTTGCAAGCAGGAAATGACATGATTTTATCTTCAAGCTATAGCACTCAGATTCCGTATATTCTAGAGGCAATCAAAAAAGGTGAGTATAGTGAACAGCAGCTGGATCAATCGGTTGAACGTCTATTAACGTGGAAGGTCGAACTAGGATTGATTAAGTAAAGGAGGAATTACAATGTGTGCTTCCATGCGTTTAAAAATTGAACGAATCGCCAAATAAATTACCGTTTGACGAACTTCTTGTTTGTTCAAACGACAAATAAAGGAGCAATGATGGAAAATCAATCATGGAGAAAAAAGTATTTAACGATTTTATCTGGACAGACGGTGTCCTTGATCGGAAGTTCCGCGGTTCAGTTTGCGCTGATTTGGTGGCTGACGAATGAGTCTAAATCAGCGATTATGTTATCCTTGGCTGGATTATCAGCTTATTTGCCGCAAATGTTTTTAGGACCTTTTGTTGGTGTATGGCTGGATCGGCTGAAAAGAAAGTATGTCGTAATTGCGGCAGATTTATTTATGGGTTTAGTGGCATTGGGATTATCCATCTGGTTTCTGTTGGGAAATCCCGGTTACCTCGTAGTGATTGCGGCACTTTTTTTACGTTCATTAGCGAATGTGTTTCATACCCCTTCTATTCAAGCGATCGTTCCTTTACTAGTGCCAGAAGAAGAGCTGGTTAAGGCCAATAGCTGGAATCAATTTCTACAGTCAGGCGCTTTCATGCTGGGTCCAGTATTGGGTGCGGTAATGTTTGCTGCGATGCCTTTATGGATGATTCTACTAACGGACTTAATCGGAGCGTTGGCTGCTTGTTTAACATTATGGATGGTCGAAGTGCCGGATATTCCACGGAGCGAGGAAACGTCCCAGCATTATTTACAGGAACTAAAAGAAGGTTTCAGGGTATTTAAGGAAGATCCGCCGATGTTGGTGATTATGCTCTTTTCTTTCTTCATCATGATTTTTTATCTACCACTAGGAATTTTATTTCCATTGATGACGAATGTACATTTTGAATTGTCTGCTTGGTTTGCCAGTGTGGTAGAATTTTCTTATGCGGTAGGTATGATGGCCAGTGCCTTCTTGATTGGAATGAAAAAGGAGTGGCGGGAGAAATTACTAGCTGCTCAGCTAGCGAATGTCGGTTTGGGCATTACTTTTATCGGTAGTGGCTTAGCCCCAGCGAATTTAGTTGGTTACTGGCTATTTGTCTTCTTCTGCATTTTAATGGGAGGGGTGGGAAACTTATATAACATCCCGTTTACATCCTATTTACAGGAGACTGTTCCTCCAGAAAAACTAGGCCGAGTCTTCTCCTTATTCGGTAGTGTAATGTCAGCGGCAATGCCGATCGGCCTTTTACTAGCAGGTCCTTTATCTGAAAAATTGGGTATTGCTAGATGGTTTTTGATTTCAGGAATTCTGACAGTGATCTTTAGCTTATTGTGCTTGATGTTTTATGCCCGAGCGGAAGCAAAAAGGAATCAATAGGCGGATTAATTTAATAGGCCCCTATATAGGACACTGAAATGTAAAGTGACTTATATAGGGGATTTTTTGTACGTAAGAAAACCTTCCTTCACATTGGTGACAAAGGTTGAACGTTGCCAAGGGATTTCAGAAATGTATGAAGAGAAATACTATTCATTATTTATAGCGAATAACTAAGTCTCTATATGAGCTGAAGTTATTCGTTATTTTTTATAGTTTAATGTTGGCTTAAATATTATCAATTTCTCTAGATTTAGGTTAATACTTTTAATTTACTTCAGTAAAGATGATTCAACTATTTACCTTCTAAGAAATTTTTAGGTTTCTAAATGAGCCAATTTCATAATTATTTGTCCTTGCTACAGCAATCTTTTCAAAACATACAAAAAAGGAACCTCCCAATCAGGTACAATTAGGTTGTCCTAGCAGACACGTACTCAGAAAGGAGGGATTCCTCGTGTCTATTATACAACAACCTACATTATTTGATCTAGAAATTTTGGAACAATTGGACATTGAACAAGAATATTTTGAACTTTTCTCCCCATTGGATTTTTCACCGCTGCTTGGATTCTTTCAAAAGGAAAAATCTGTTGGCGCTCCAATCACAGTCAATTATGAAGCCGCGATTCGCGCATTGGTTATTTCCTATCTTGAAGCGATTCCTGATGTGAAATCCTTAGTCAATCGAATCAAGTCTGATCTGCGCTTCAAATTGAGTCTAGGCTTTTTGTACTCTGACCGTGCGCCATCTGAAGCGACTTTCTCTCGCATTCTTCATACGTTAGCCCGACATCGGGACGTACTCGTGGAGTTGAATACTGTTTTACTAAAAAGAATCGATCAAGAATACGGTGTATTTACTGAAGATATTGCCATTGATGCCACCGCAGTCGAGTCCCATTCAAAACCGCGGTCAATTAAAAAAACAATCATTTCGAGTGTAGATACCCAACGATCCATGACGACAGAGAGAATCGTTCAAGAGCTGCCGATTGATCCGCAATGGGGCATCAAAGTGAACAGTAAAGGGAAACATGTTTTTTTGTATGGATACAAAGCGCATTTGGCAGTGAGTACGAAAAGCCAGTATATTTTTTATCCGCTAGGCTGACCTCGGCTCATGTGGCAGATGTGAGTGTCGCGATCCCTTTGATGCGAGACATGAAACGATTGAGTTTCACCAATAGACATGTTCTTTTAGATAAAGGCTACGATGCCAAAGCAATCTATGAAGAGGCGCATGCGCTGGGTTTTGAACCGATTATTCCGCTTAAACGAACGGCCAAAAATGCCGGCGAATGGACGAAAGATTTTGCGCCCACTTGTTTTATTGAAGAAGGATATAAATACGATAGCTTTGATTTTCGTTATGGCGCGTTAAAATTTACGAACCCAAAAGAGCGCTGTAACACCTGTCCGCTTCAAAAGGAAGGGATATGTCAAAAGGTCATTAAAATCAAACAACACATAGATCCTCGCAAATTTAACCATCCCGCTCGAGGAACCAGAGTTTGGAAGAAACTGTACAACAAGCGAGGTGCTGTTGAACGCGTCAACGGCAACCTTAAAGAAACGATGAAACTCAATGATACGACGCATTATAAAGCCGAACTCGTTGAAACAGAGCTTTTGCTTATTCAACTTGGATACAACACTAAACGTTATGCCGTCCAACGGTTAACGAGTCAAAAATCAAGAAAGGCAACAGCCGTCTGATTTCAAAAAATGAGGAATTTGAAATTGGACGAGTGTTTGTCTTTTTGGAAACATGAATTGTGAAATTGGCTTAAATATCAAAGAATTATTTTTTTTAAGAGTATCCAGTCTTGTTTTACTTGATTGGTATACATATAAAAAGAAGTTTTGCATATCTTACCCTATGGTTTTAACAATACAACTATCAACTTGCTAAAAAAATATATTTTATCGACTTTTGACTTATTAAGTATTCGAAAAACATAGCAAGTTTTATAGTAGATTTATCAGATTTTATAGTAGATTGCTCTCTCGGATTAATAAGCATAACGAGTTTTATAGTAGATTTATCAAGTTAAGCACTAGATTGTTCAATCTTAAAAAAATAGAATGAAATTGGTATATCTGTAATATTAAAAACTTAGTCGAAACAGGAAATTACACTCACGATCTGCAAGAGAATAGGTGTCTTTTTTTCCCACTATTAAACTTTTAGTTTTTAATAAATTTCCCGTAGAGCAGATATTAAAAAAAGCCCTTAAGAAAAAGCTTTTAAAGAAACTGAATGCTTAATAATTTTAAGTGTGAAAATAATTCACGCCAAATATCTACTGAATTGAAAGAAATGTAAACTTGGAGTGGAATATCTATTCACGAAAGATCGTTAGTATATTTTTTTGTGGAAATACTTTCTTATTCATAAATGTCTGTGAGTAGAAGAAGTGATGGTTCCAAAGAAGATTGTTAACCATTGAAAAATTACTTTTGACAACCTAACATGTTTATCGTTATTCTTCGTTATTTTTATCTCGTTGCTCAACTAATGCACGAGCAGCAGCAAGAATAACGTGCTTTTCTGATTCTGAAAGAGCTATTCCATCATAGGTCATAGTAATCGTATCATCCCTAATATCGAATTCTTTTGGGAGTTCGTCATCGTTTATATTTGGATTGTTTGTTCGGCCTAAAAGATAATCCGTTGAGACGTGGAAATAATCAGCAACCAATTGTAGTTTATCAGCGGTCGGGCTGCTCTTTTTCCATTTATAAAAAAGATTTTCTCCTAATCCCAATTCCATGGCAATTTGCTTCGGTGTTTTTCCCCGTTTCTGAGCTAATTTTTTAATTCTATCAAAAATCGTCATATTTCTCCTCCTAATAGATTACGAAATATAATTGTAAAATGAGATACTTTTAGGTTTGACATTAGTATCGAATTGGATTATATTTATATCGTAAGCTAATTTAATAAGCTAATGAGCATCAGAAAAAGACCTATAATAATAAACAATTCGACGTCGGCAAACTAAGAAATGTTGATTTAGTAAAGGGATTTCTATGCTTATTTAATTACGAATAAATATTATCCCATTGAATACAAACTGTCAATGAGAATTAGCTAATTTTATTAGCTTACAAAACTAAAGAGAAAGGGCAGTTTTCTAATGTCACAACAATTAATCGAAGACATCAAAATACAACTAACGTTAAAAAACAAGAGCCGTAGGTGGTTAGCAAAAAAATTAGGAATTTCTGCTGTGTATGTGAAAGATATATTGGACGGGACAAAGCCAGGAAGACCTCAAGTCGAAAAGATGCAAGTTCTTTTAGCTGAGCTACAAGCAGGAAAATATGATCGGGAGGATAGCTGATGTCAGAACATACGATCAATTACAATAAGTTACAGTACTTGGCACTAATGCGTTATGGACATCAAATTGGCTGTGGTTGGTACTCGATTTTGGTGAATGCTGAAAAGGAACTTTTTGCATTAGGTTATTCAATATCTGGAGCAGAAAAAAAGGATGGTATTCTTTCGATTTCTCTCGATACAGATATGAAAGAGCTATCCTCTGAGGTGCAAAATATTTTGTACGAGAGTGAACTGACTAGTGAGATGACCTGTGAATGGTGTGGCGGGTATACAGTTTCACAAACAGTGATTGATAAGGATATCTGTACGATTTGTGAAGAATGTCAAGAAGAATGTGAGAGCTTAAAAGGGATTGAGAAGCGATTGTTGCAACAAAGAATTAATAACCTTGAGAAGACGATTATTTTTCAAAATAGGCTTTTGGAGAACCAACAAAATCAACTAGCACTTTATAAAGTGGGGCTTGACCATTATAAAAAAGCTAATGAAAAATTGGCAAACGGTGCCAAAAGACCAAAGATTCGAGTGATTACTTCAGATCAACAAGAAAATAGTTAGACATATTAATAGAACAGAAGGAGAGATTATGAAAATGGGAAAGCATAGTAAAAGAAGTAAAGCAGTTAGATATGAAAAAAGTACTAAGAAAAAAATTGGCTACGTCGTTTTATTCAGTACGGTACTTTTAAGTAGCGGGTTCTTAATAGGAGACCAGAGTATTCATGCATCGGAAACAGATGGTAAATGGGAGCCACGATCAATTGAACAGATTAAAAAAGATGTTGCAGGAAAAAGTGAATATACCATCGTTTGGGGCGATACACTAAGTGGAATTTCTCAAGCAACGAACTTAACGATGGAAAAATTGGCTTCGCTGAATGGCATTGGTGATTACAACTTGATCTATGCTGGCAATAAAATGATTTTTGAAGGAAATACCGTGACTGTTCAAGATGCCAACGGTGCAATTAAAGATAGACAAACGATTCAAGAATCAGACAAGGTTGTTCCTAACCAACCAGTAGGTGATTCAGTAGCGCGAACGCAACAAACTTCGCCAACAGAACAGACTCCAACTGTAGACAGTTCAGCAGACGCAAGTGGTGAAGGATCTGGACAGCTCGTCTCTCCAACGACACCGGAATATCCAACAGATCCAACAACACCATCTCAGCCTGAACAACCAACAACACCCGTTCAACCAGAGATGCCGACACAGCCTGAAACACCGACACAACCCGAAGTACCAACAGAACCAGAACAACCTGTGGAACCACAAGTCAAATACACTGTTTGGTTTACTGCCTATGAAGGGGACGATGCCTCTAAAAACATCGTACGTGGAAATCAATTATTTGATTCTGAGGCAGAAGCCACAGCATTTATTGAGAACTATGCTGATCAATTGTTGATGCAAGGGATCGCAGGCTCATATGGCGTAATGTCCTGGGAAGTGTAAGTACTAGTTTTTCATTATCATCAAACCTTTAAACGGAAAAAATATTTGAGCACTTATTCGGAACGTGTAGGTGCTCTTTATCGAATAAATAAAGGTATTATTCAAATAATGGACTAATTTTAGAATAGATAAAACATGTATTATAAAATTATGATAGTACAGTTAGGTTACCTAAATGGACCATATGAACAAGAGCACTTGAGGAGAAAATCTATATTAGTTTCTAGTCGATGGTGAAGTTTAATAAATAGCTATAAAGGATTACACCTGACTTTATACTCATTTTGGATAAAGCATATTACCGATAGAAGTTTTGATGGATTCCTTAATGAAAGTTAAATGTGTAAATAAACAGAAGACTTGTCAATGGTTAAAAAAATAAAGCCATTTTCACTGTTGTGAGAACCAACCATACAGCATTATAGAAGTAGATGCAATTTTGATTAAAGTAGAACAAATTAATAAATTGATTAGAAAAAAATAATGGTTTAATCTTTCTTAGTGGTATACTTAGGTTACCAAAATATACCAAATGAGGTGTGCTATGAAAGATGAAGAATTTGAAGAATTAGTATCTAATGGGAATCCATCAGTAGCTGTTATATCGCCATGTAAGTTAAAAGGCGATATAAAAAATGTTCTGCAAATTGACTTGGGAAATGAAAAGTATAATAAGAGATACTTGCAAGTGGCCGAGGAACTAGCAAGAAGGATATTTGCTAAAGGATTTTCTGAAGAAAAAGAAATAGAATTCGAAAAGTTAAGTCGCATTGAACAGGAGGCTGTTAAAATGATTCGGAATGACAGTACTCTGGATAACGAACACTTAAAAGGTGATTTTGTCATATCCAACTTTCTTGAAATAGAAAGAATAAAACAGAAACGAAGTGTCCCTCCACAAAAGAGATTGCAACTGAATGATGAAAAACTTCGACAATTTTTTCAACTTAAAGCTCAAAATGTATCGATTAGAGAAATATCAAGAACTATGGGGATTTCTAGAGGGACAATCTACAAGGTTTTACAAAAAAATTATGTTGATGAAAGAGATGTTAATCGCGTAATAGAGGCTGAAAAAGAAGTGATCAAAAATCAAGAAAATTAAATTGACACTAGCGTAATAAGGCTATTAATTTGACTCATTGAATCTAGAAAGAAGTTAAGGAAACAAGATCTAATGATCGCGAAAGCATATTATTAATGAGCAGAACGGGAGAAAGAATGCGCTAAAATTTCAGAAATAGAGCTAGCCTCATATCGAGGCATGGATGAGATTGATATAATTTACAAAGAAGGTCTATCCTTTTCAATATGATAAGGATAGACCTTTTTTGAGTAACTAATAAAACTAGCATTATAAATTAATTTAGACAACTATATCTTTTTAACTTTTCGAAAACTGTGCTTGATACAATTTTTTGTAATAGCCGTCTTTTTGTAACAGCTCTTGGTGATTTCCGATCTCGACGATTTGTCCATGGTCAAGAACGAGTATTTGATCCGCATTTTGAATCGTGGATAAACGATGGGCGATCACGAAGCTAGTATGATTTTTCATCATCGCAAGAAAGGCGTTTTGAATTTTTTGTTCGGTCAAGGTATCGACGGAACTGGTGGCTTCATCAAGGATCAGCATCGAAGGACGACTGATCATGGTTCGTGCGATTGTCAATAATTGTCGTTGCCCGTCGGAAAGCTTGATTCCTGCTTCGCCGACGATCGTATCTAGTTTATCAGGCAAGCGCATCACGAAATCGTACATATACGCATCCTTCAAGGCAGCGAAGATTTCTTCATCTGTGGCTGATTTACGTCCATAACGCAGGTTTGCTCGTAGGCTGCTGTCCATCAACCAGGTCTCCTGCAGAACCATTCCGAATTGCTGGCGCAGGCTGTCTCTAGTCAAGTGACGAATGTCAGTGCCGTCGATGGTGATAGTCCCGTGATCCACTTCATAAAAGCGCATCAAAAGATTAACCAATGTTGATTTACCCGCGCCTGTTTTTCCAACGATAGCGATCGTTTCTCCCGGTTGAACGGTTAAGTTAAAGTTCTCGATTAAACGCTGGTCCTTTTGATAAGCAAAGTCCACGTGATCAAAAACAACTTTTCCCTTTGCATCCGTTAATGTGAGGGCATCTGGATCGTCCGCTTGTTCAATAGGTTCCTTCAACAATTCAAAGGAACGGTCAAGTCCGGCGATGGCCGTTTGTATCTGGATCGTAATTCCAGATAGTTCGATGAACGGTTTTGTGAACTGACTGGAATAGATTGTGAAGCTCGAAATGATCCCGATCGTCACACCGCTGCCGGTTTTTAAGGCCAGTAATCCACCAACAAGTCCAACCATCAAGTATGCCAAATGATCAACGAAGCGTGAAGAAGGGTTGGTCAGAGAAGAGGCGAATTGGGCCTTTTGTCCTCGAACATAAAGCTCTTGGTTCAACGCTTCAAAGTTGGTTTGGTTTTGATTTTCTCGTTGGAACGCTTTGACAATTTTTTGATTGCCGACCATCTCAGTGATGAAGCCTGAGATCGATCCAACTAATTTCTGCTGACTAGTAAAGTATTGCTGAGAGGTACGTGCCACAATATACGTAATTAAAAAGATGATGGGTGTGGCTATTAAAACAACTAAAGTCAGCATTGGACTGAGATACAGCATGAAAACCAATGCGACCAAAACGACCGTCATCCCAGAAAATACCTGATTGAACACAGCGGAGATAGCCGTGGAAATATTGTCCATGTCATTGGTAAAACGACTAACGATATCTCCTTGCGAACTTTGATCATAATAGCTCAATGGCAATTTATTTAAATGAGTAAAAGTCTCTTCCCGCAGCTTGGCGACAGAATCAAAGGCTACGGTATTTCCTAAACGCTGAATGAAATACTGACTGACGACAGTGACTAAAAAGATGCCGACAAACAATTGAAGAATTTGGAACAGCCGCGTGAAGTCTACAGCCCCTTGATTGACCATCTGATCAACGGCGACACCTATATAGTAAGTCATTAACACCGAAGTGATCCCGCTAGCAATCCCTAAAGTGATCGCTGCGATGAGTTCCTTTGGATAAGCCGCAAGATAGGGGATGAATAATTTTAGTGAACGGAAAAAATTCTTTTTCTTAATCATTGCACAGCCCCGCCTTCCTCTTGAGATTTGACCAGCTCTTGATAAAGCTTGGACTCCTTGAGTAGTGTGTTATGGGCACCTTGTGCGACGATTTTTCCGTTGTCCATCAGTAAAATCGTTTCCGCCTCTTGGATCGAACGCAGGCGTTGAGAAATAATGATAACGCCACAAGCTAGATCCCGTTTCAACGCTTGGCGCAAATCCAAATCGGTTTGATAATCCAAGGCAGATAAAGAATCATCTAAAATAAGCAGCTTCGGTTTGCGAATCAAGGCACGAGCAATAGTCAGACGCTGGCGTTGACCACCAGAAAAGTTTTTCCCGTTTTCTAAGATCGGGGTGTCTAAGCCTTTAGGCAAGGTTTCTACAAATTCACTAGCCTGGGCAGTAGACAGGGCCTGCCAACATTCTTCATCTGTTGCATCGGGTTTGCCCCATTGCAGGTTTTCTCGAATGGTGCCACTGAATAAGACGGCTGTTTGCGGCACAAGTGCGATTTCAGAACGCAAGCGATCCAATTGCCAGTCTTTGACATTGCTTCCAGCAAAGTTGACACGGCCCCTTGTCGCATCGTAAAAGCGCGGGATCAAACTGATCAGGGTTGACTTCCCGCTGCCAGTCGCTCCTGTGATTCCAAGAAAATTATTTTCTTCCATAGTAAAGGAGATATCTTGTAGAGCGAGTCCAGATTTTTCCGTGTAACGAAAATCTACATTCTGGAAATCAATTAACGGCGCTTGCTCGTCGGCTTGCTGCGTTGTTCCATCGTCAGCTAAAGTCGTATCTGTCGCAAACACTTCATTGATCCGATTTGCTGAGGCTGCTGCACGAGTGAAAAGTACGACTAGATTTGAAACAACGATTAAAGCCAGAAGCATTTGATTCATATAATTGATCAAAGCCAAAACCTGTCCCTGCTCTAAATGACCAATATTTACCTTGAAGCCGCCGAAGTAAAGAAGAGCCACCACACCAGCATTCATGATCAAGGTCGTGCTAGGTGAGAGCAGTGCGGAAATATTCGCAACTTTTTGATTTAAATGAGAGATTTCTTCTGTTTCTTCATTAAAATGGTTGGTCTCAGTTTTTGTTCGGGCAAAGGCACGGATGACCCGAACCCCGCTCAAATTTTGAGTGACCAATTGGTTCAATTGATCCAGTTTTTGTTGGATGTTTTTATACAAAGGCACAGAATAATGAATGATCAAAAAAAGGATCAGGCAGAAAATAGGCAATAGGATCAAGAAAATAAGCCCCATTTGCCAATCAATATAAAAAGCCATAATGACCGAGCCGATACTAAGGAAAGGCGCACGGACCACAAGACGAATCAGCATCGCTAGCGCACCCTGCATTTGATTGATGTCATTCGTCATTCGAGTAATCAAAGTATCCGTGCCGAAGCGATTCAATTCATTATGGGAAAAGCTGTTGATTTTTTCCATCAATCGATTCCGTAAGACCGTTCCGAATCCCTGTGAAGCGATCGATGCGTAATACTGACAAATCAAGGCACAGAGTAGTCCAACAATCGATAAGCCTAGCATGGCGACCGCCATTTCGATCACTTTGCCTTGATCATGGCGAGCGATTCCTTCATCGACTAAACGTGCCATAAATAAAGGCAGGATCAGTTCGAAAATGGCCTCTAAAAATTTGAAAAAAGGGCCAAGGATAATCTGTTTACGATAATCTTTGGCGTAACGTAAAAGCTGAAACATAGAAGTTCCTCCAATATATAAAGTAGATAATGAGCAAAATAGGATCGTTTCTATTGTAACTTACTTGTCAATTAAGTCCGAAACATATACTTAAAAAGCTGAAAATTTTTCAGTTTCACAAAAAAGACAAAGAAAAAGAGTAACAGAAAAATTCTGCCATTCTTTCGAAGCTAATTATTATCAGCCAGTTCCTTTTTTTTAGAGAGCTCGCTGATCATCTCTTGAATCCAATGCTTACTTTGGTCTGTTAAAAAAGGATCGATTACAACAACTGGGTACTCTTCCGGCAATCCCTCAGAGGAACCGGTCGTAATTAAGCAATCATACTTGTTCAATTCTTCTACGAAATTAGGTGTTCCACCAGCGAGTTGCTCAAAATGAGCGATCGTGTAGTTGCCATAAATACTTTCAGAAATTTGTTTAGCTAAAAAACTCTCTTCAGTAGGTGATAAATCAGATAGAAGTAAAACGCTTACCGGAGAATCCATACTAGCCAACCATTCGAGACTATACACTTCTGTCGTAATTAGTAGATACATATAGTTTTGAATATAGTCACTCTCTTGATACATGTGGTATTTCTTTACGAAACGTTCAACCATTTTCCTTACCTTGTGAACCCCGCGGCTGTATACCTTGGATACTTCCTGTAGGAAAACTAAACGGTTGCGCCATAGTACACCAAGGTATTTCCCATTAGGGTTGCATAGATAGAAATCGTTGTTCAGTACGGTAGCTAAATCTAAGCGATTCAATTTTGTCAGTCTATTTCCTAACATCTGATTGAATTCTTCCACTAATGCATAATGTTGTACAAACAATCTTCGATACCTCGGGTTGGTTGCTAGAGCTATTTCTCGATGATACAGACTAAAGACAATGGCATCAGAAAAGGTTAACCAGAGGGTATCTCGGGTCATTTCAGGTGTGAGCTCCAAGTCGACGCCTTCTCTAACCGCCTGCTTCAATTTTTTATAGGAAAGTCCCATAGGCAGGATGATTCCACCTGTTCTTAATTCATCTTTTGGAAAAATATGGCCGCTTTTTATCCGCCAGAAGCTAATATACATGTTATAGATCAACCGTTTTTGATACACGTATTTTTCGTGAATGTTGTTCACCTTAACAAAGTCCTGGACATATTTCTCGATAATATGGTAGTGATTCGATGGCAATTTAGGAAGGGTACTTTCAAAAGCACTCTGACGTTCACTGTAAAATCGATAATAGAAGTTCCGAATCTCGCCTTCATTTCCCTCAACACGTAGTGGGCGATAAGAAAGTTCCATCCCTGCATCTGCCAAGGTTTGTTCGATTTTTTTTAAATAGCGTTGTGTATTGGAGGTGCTTAAGTATAACTTTTTTGATAACGCAGTGATGTTTTCGCATTCTTCATATAGGAGTTCTTCGATGATTTGAAATTCAGGACAGGAGCTTAAAAAATCTGCATACAAATTACCTAAACTGATTGCCTTATCGAGAACGACTAGATAGATTCCTTTTGTTTTAATAATTTGAAAACTTGGGTTGAAGCTATTAATTAAATCAATGTCATTCAATAAAATGGGCAAAGAACAATTCAGCTTACTGAGTAATTGATCACTGGACCATCCATCTCTGCGATAATACAATAATTCCAATAGTAATAAGCGTCGCATGTTGCTGGTTCCTAAAATTGTGCGAAAATCCATCATCATTCCTCCTTCGATCGCTTTTATTTGGAAATAACTGACCTACGAGTATATAACTTGCGACAACGTAAAATACCAATTAACAAAAAATAATAAATCTATAATTCCCAATTGCTGTGGAAATTCAAAATGTTTTCGTTAAAAAAACACAGATAATGTGATAATGCGTATGGAAATAAAAACTTTTCCTTATAAAAATGATATAAGCTTCTAGTCTTAAAAACAAGCCTAAACGGTAATATTTCAAAAATGTGTTTTACTCATAGAATAGGAAACCCGTTTTTTGTCGTCCTTTGTTGTTTTTTTGTCGCCTTCTGTCATTCCCTCTACTGGATCATTTTCATATAGTTAGCTTAAGAGAAGGAGGCAGGAGAAAATGAAAGAAAAAATCGTATTGATTACAGGCGCTAGTAGCGGAATAGGGTATCAAACAGCAAAGTTACTTGCTGAAAATGGGTACAAGGTCTATGGGGCTGCGCGAAGAACAGAACAAATCTCTTCATTAAAAGCTTTAGGTGTAGAAAGTATTTACTTGGATATCACGAAAGAGGAGTCGATTACAAAGGCTGTTCAGCAAATTATAGACAAAGAAGAAAGGATCGATATTCTGATCAATAACGCTGGCTATGGTTCTTTAGGTGCTGTGGAAGATATTGCGATTATGGAAGCGAGACAACAATTTGAAGTGAATCTATTTGGTTTAGCGAGATTAACGCAGTTAATTTTGCCACATATGCGTGCTCGGGGCTTTGGTCGAATCATCAATATTTCATCCATGGGAGGCCGATTTACAACGTACTTCGGGGCATGGTATCATGCAACCAAATATGCACTTGAAGCATTCAGTGATGCTCTAAGAATGGAAGTAAGAGATTTTGGCATAGAAGTTTCCTTGATTGAGCCTGGAGTCATAAAAACCGATTGGGGAATCATTGCTTCGGATCATTTGGCGGCATCAGCTGAAGGCGGAGCTTATGAGGAAATAGCTGGTGAAAAGGCCAGAGGGATCAAGCAGCAGTATCTGTCTAATTGGGGCTCGAATCCTCTACTAGTTGCTAAAACAATTCTTAGGTCCGTGAATCAGCGGGTTCCTAAACCACGGTATTTAATCGGATTTGCTGCAAAGCCACTTGTTTTTCTTAAGCTGGTTTTGCCAGTACGCCTATTTGATAGGATAATTAAAAATATTAGTTAAGGATTGAAGGGAGTGCCTCTGTTGAAATTAATGGTTTCTGAACAGTTTCAGATGTTTATTCGCAGTCTAGGGTTGCCGATTGAAGCGTTGTTAAAAAGAGCCAACATCCCAAATGTACTTTGGAAGGGACACTTAGAGCTGTCATCAGCTGATTATCTGCGTCTATTTCAGGAGTTAGACAAAGAGACGACAGACCAGCAGCTTTTGGAGTTCAGCCAAATCGAGCATCTTCATTCTTTCATCCCGCCATTTTTTGCAGCACTGTCTTCGAGAAATGGAAAGGAGGCGCTTGAGCGTTTTGCAACGTATAAACAGCTAGTGGGCCCAGTGAAAGTAGCGCTTGATCCAACTTCTGATAGACTTAATATTCATTTCTCTTTTTTGAGTGGTCAGGGTGAGCTTCCGCGCTTTGCAATTTTGAACGAGCAGCTATTGCTGATCAGCTTATTACGATCAGGCACGAAGGACGCAACGATCAAGCCTCTTAGAATTGAAAGTCCATTTAGTTATGGGAAGGAGCTCAAGGCATATATCGGAATAGAGCCTCGTTGGAGTGAAAGGAATTGTTTGGTCTTTTCACGACAGGATCTAGAAAAAGCCTTTTATACTCAAAACAATCCAATGCTAGAATATTTGGAGCCAGAATTGAAGCGGAGATTGCAGTCCTTTTCAATCGCTGAGACTTTTACAGAGCTGCTTCAAAAGGAGCTTTTCACAGTCATCCCCAGCGGGCAATGCAGCTTAAAAACAGTCAGTCGTTCCTTTGGCATGAGTCCTCGAAATCTCCAAAGAAAATTAGCGGAAGAAGACACCACATTTAATGAACAAGTCCAATTAACAAAAAAAGGATTAGCTGAACGCTACTTAAGTGAAACAACTTTACCCACGATTGATGTCGCTTATTTACTGGGCTACACAGAATCCAGCTCCTTTGCCAGAGCCTTCAAAAATTGGACAGGAAAGACCATTTCTGACGTGCGAAAGGCGTAATGGGTGAATGGCCTACCCCTGAAGCTGGTAATTTCTTGCTATCCATGGAATAATTAGGATCATCTATCAGCTTTGTTAGGGAGGAAAAGAATGGAACAAATTTTTACAATCGTTGTGCTCTTATTTTTTTGTTATTCATTTATTGGCTGGCTATGGGAAACCATCTATTGTTCGATCAAGGCCAAGCATTTTGTTTACCGCGGTTTTTTGTTAGGACCGATTACACCGATTTATGGTTTTGGGGTGGTGGGCGTGCTTTATTTGATTGAGCCCTACCAACAGAATATCGTCCTGCTGTTTTTCTTAGCATTGTTCTTGGTAACCGCCTTAGAATATCTGACGAGCTTCTTGTTGGAAAAGATCTTTCATTTAACCTTATGGGATTATAAGGAAGTACCATTAAACATCAATGGCAGAGTGGCCGTACCAGTATCCATTTTTTGGGGTCTTGCCTGTGTGTTTATCGTCCGCGTTTTGAATCCTTATTTAATGAACATAGTCATCGGTTGGCAACAGCGCTTTGGAATGTTTTTGCCGCTGATTCTATTAATGGTGACTAGTTTTGATTTAGGATTTACCTTAGCGAACTTGGCTTCATTACGCCAAGCACTAAACAAGATGAGTACTACAATCCAAGAGAAGAAGGAGCAGCTGCAAACCGATCTTGGAGAGTTGAAGGTCGCGGCGGAAGAACGTCGTCAGGGCTGGTTAACAGAGATCAAAGAGCAGCCAGAGTGGCGTAAACAGCTGCCGAAGCTGAATTTTCAAGAGCGTCGCTTTTTAAACAGCTTCCCAAATATGAAATCGAAAGAGTTAAAGAGCCCATTAATGGAGATTCGGGAGTTATCTAAAGAGTTGCGGAAAAAATAATATTACAAAAATATGACAAAAATTAGTCCTTTCAATGCTTGAAAGGACTCTCTTTTTTTATAGTTTTCGATAGAAATAAAACAAATGTTACTAAAATACGCTTCATTTTGTAATGAAATGTAATATGGATGAAACAAAAAGTCCCTTTTTTTTTCGTATAATGACGAAGGGTAAATAGAAAGGTGGACTTTTAAAGTGAGAAAGCAAACGTTTGGGTTCGTTGCCACACTATTGTTGGGTGCTAACGTACTTTTACCAGTCTTTGCACATGCAGAGTCACTAAATGAGTTAGATAAGAAAGAATCCGCAATTTCGCGTCAAAGCGACAAAATCAGCGGTGAGTTGCAGATCGCGTTGAACGATGTCAATGAAAAGTATCAAGAGGTTAACGACATTCGAACAAAGATCAGCGAAAACGAAGCGACTTTGGAAAAGACCAAAGCGGAAATAACAGAAACAGAACAAAAGATCGAGCAACGCAAAGAGGCGATCGCTGAGCGGATGAAGAATGCGCAGGTCAGCGGCATGACAGATCGTTCAATTAACGCGTTACTGGAATCAAAAGACCTTGGAGAATTTTTGAATCGCGCATTTGCGATGTCTGTCATCCAAAACGCAGAGAAGACGAAAGTTGCCAGCTTAGGTGAAGCCAAGGATAAATTAACAGAATTAAAAGCAACACAAGAAAAAACACAAGCCCAATTAAAAAAAGATAGTCAAAGCCTTGAAGCTGAAACGACAAAGCTAGATAGTAAAATGGCGAACTTGAAACAAGAGTTAGCAGAGAACAAAACTAGCTTAGAAAAGATCAGCCAAGACAAAGAAGTAGAAAAAGCACGTCAGGCTGCGGAAAAAGCTCAAAAAGAGCAAGCAGAAAAAGAAGCGAAGGAAGCCGAAGCGGCCAAAGCTGCTGAAGCAGAGAAAGCTTCAAAAGCTGCAGCCCAAGCGCAGCAAAAGGCACAAGCAGAAGCTTCGTCACAATCTTCTGCACAAGCCTCAAAACCGGCTGCATCTGCTTCAAGTTCACAACAATCAACGACTCAAACAAGTGAACAGCCTAAACAAGAACCTGCGAAACCCGCAGAGCCTACCACACCGACAACGTCTGGACGTACGATGCAAATGGAATCTACTGGATACTCATGTGCAGAATCCGTTAACACGTACTTTACAGCGATGGGGATCGACTTACGTCAAAACTCTCAAGTTGTCGCTGTTGATCCAAGTGTGATTCCGCTAGGATCAATGGTAGAGGTATCTGGTTATGGCATTGCCATCGCTGGAGATACAGGCGGCGCAATCAAAGGCAACATTATCGATTGCCATTTCCCAACGGTTGAACAATGTATCCAATGGGGACGCCGTTCAGTAACCGTAACAGTAATCAGTTAAGAAGTTAAAGAACCGTTTGAAATCAAAAGATTTCAAACGGTTCTTTTTGACAGTTTTTCTTTCTGCTTTAGCAGATTAGAAAAATGTTATGCGCACGAAAACAAGACTCATTTTTCACGATTTTCGAAAAATGATTTCATCTGATATGAGCTAGCTGCGAGTTCCACTTTTCGCAGCTAGCTTAAAGCTGAGCCCCCTAGTTCCTTCCTATTTATTCGGCAAAGACCCCATCAGAGCATAGAAATATTCAGGATTTCCTGTATGTAAATAGTCATACCAAGCGTCTAATGTATCTGGTTGAAAGACATCCAGATGTGCAAGGATCTGCTTTGCCCACTGTAAACCTCCAGTAGAGCTTGCTGTAATAAGATTATTGCAAGTTACTGCTGGTTCATCAATATAAAACTCTTGCCCTTTATAGGTTGGAGCGACCATTTCTAAAAATCCAGGCCCATTACTAGTATGTGTGCGATCATTCAAAAGTCCAGCGTTCGCTAGTGCCGCAGTAGCACCGCAGATAGCGCCCACTGTACCGCCAGCAGCAAGTAGTGCACTGGCTTTTTCAATAATGGCATGATGCTTTGAGTCATTCCAAGTATCTGCACCTGGCAATAACAACACGCTTTTTTCATCCAATCTAATATCATCAATCAAGCAATCTGGAAGGATCGTCATTCCGCCCATTGTTTGAACCGCTTCTTTGGAATGACTCACAGTTTTGAGTGCTAGTGGAGCAGCGTCTTTTTTGAAAAATCGCCCAGAGTTCAATTCTGAGGTAACAGGCCCCAACTCCCAGTCAGCTAAAGTATCCAGAACATATACGTAAATTGTAATCATAAAATTCCTCCATAAGATTTATTTGATTCTTTACTCACAGTATACCTAGCAATTGTTGACAACAGTATGTCAACAATCTACACTGACAAAAAGAAATAGTTTAAGGAGGTAAAAAAATGAAGGTGGAGCGGCTGGTTAGCATCATCTTACTTTTGCTTGATAAAAAAAGGATCAGCGCACAGGCGTTAGCGGAGAAGTTTGAAGTATCGACGCGTACGATCTATCGTGACATTGATTCGATCAATATGGCGGGTATTCCAGTTCATGCAATTCCAGGAGTAGGCGGCGGCCTTGAAATTATGCAGCAATACAAGATGGATAAGAAAGTCTTTTCGAGCTCGGATCTCTCAGCCATTTTAATGGGGCTCACAAGCCTATCGAATATGGTAAGAGGAGACGAACTGGTGAATGCTCTTGCAAAAGTACAGAGCTTTGTACCGGCTGATCGAGCGTCTGATATTGAAACAAAATCCAATCAATTATACGTAGATTTAAGTCCATGGATGGGGCATAAGAGTATCCATACCCATTTAGATAAATTAAAAAAGGCTATCGAGGAGAATCGAATCCTGTCGTTTGACTATGCAGATCGCCATGGAAACAACACGACACGAACCGCTGAGCCGTATCAACTACTATTAAAGGACAGTCATTGGTATTTTCAGGGATATTGCCTTAAAAGAAATGATTTTCGCTTGTTCAAATTATCGCGTATAACCAACCTGCAAATAAAAGACATCGTATTCTCACCTCGCGAGTTTCAAAAACCACAGCTAGAGTTTGACGCTATTCTGGAGACGATGCAAACAAAAATCACTCTTCGGGTTCATCAGTCGATTTTAGATAGAGTGAGAGATTTTTGTGCCGACGAGGATTTTATACCTGAGGAGGGGGAGTATTATCTGGTCTATTTTCCCTTCATAGAAAATGATTATTACTATTCTATTCTCTTAAGCTTTGGGAGTAAGTGTGAATGTTTGGAGCCGCTGAACATACGCAAAGAAATGAAACGCAGAATTCAGGAGTTCGCTGTTTTATATGAGAGCTAAAAAGAAACTCCCAAGTCTAACGCATCAGATACTTAAGGACAACTATTCAAACTTTTCGAGATAACAATGAATCAAATAATTTTTTATTTAGTTGAAGAATATATTATTCGTTTAGACAAAATAAAGCAGAAAAATAAAGAAATTTATAAAATAAAGCGCATTTTTTCGCGACAATCATCTTTTACATTGTCAAAGAAATTATTGAGTAAACAGAATGATGGAATATTACAACTGTTATAAAATTTTTTATATCATTTTGCGTAAAATGCGTATATGCCTTACAATCATTACTCATTAGTATATATACCTTATTTATAATAAGTATCGTTTTTAGTTATGAAAAGCACGCTTTTTTGAAGTTTAAATGTCTTTTTTCAACACTTTGATGCGTAGGATATTTAACACTGAACCAAAAATGTTGTATCGTAATATGTGTAGAATAACTCTTGTTACTTAAAATGAAAAAGCAGAAAGGTGTATGTGAAATGATTAAATTATATGTCTCAGCTAGTTGTACTTCTTGTAGGAAGGCAAAAGCTTGGTTAAAGCAAAATGGATTGAGGTTTGAAGAACGGAATATCATGTCTGACCCTCTTACAACAGATGAAATCAAAGAAATTCTTTCACTAACGGAAACGGGTACCGATGAAATTATTTCCACACGATCGAAGGTTTATGAAAAACTAGATATTGATTTTGATGAGCTATCATTAAGTGAGCTTGTCGATATCATTGAGGAGCACCCAAGTCTATTGAGACGTCCACTGATTTTTGATGAGACCAAATTCCAAGTAGGCTTCAACGAAGATGAGATCCACCAATTTATCCCACGAGAAGTTCGTCGAGTAACGTCAAAAAAAATGGCTAGAGTCCTGCTTTATTTAGATTTACAAAAAGAAAGTCTTGCATAAAGACATCATTATAGATAAATCCCCCGCCCGTTCTTTTGTTAGGGAAGAACCGACGGGGGATTATTTTTTAAGTTTGACGTATCAAATAATCAAAGGCTCCGAGAGCAGCAGTCGCACCTGATCCCATAGAGATAATGATTTGCTTATAGGCGCTGTCAGTACAATCGCCTGCAGCGAAGATTCCATCTACGTTGGTAGCACCATGCTTATCTACTAAAATCTCACCGCGGTCACTCAACTCAACAGTACCAGATAGCCATTCGGTATTTGGCATAAGTCCGATCAAAATGAAGACACCTTCAACATTCAAGGTATGTTCTTCGTTCGTTAAACGATCCGTGTAAGTCAATGCTTCAACATGGGAAGACCCTGTGATTTCTTTTGTCGCTGCGTTCGTAATGACTGTGACGTTAGAAAGGGAGTATAGCTTGTCTTGCAGGACTTGGTCAGCTTTCAATTCTGGTAAGAATTCCAAAACATAGATATGTTTGGCTAATCCAGCCAAATCAATCGCTGCTTCGATTCCAGAGTTTCCGCCGCCGATCACTACGACTTCCTTATCCTTAAATAGAGGGCCGTCACAATGCGGACAATAAGCGATACCTTTATTCTTGAATTCTTTTTCACCAGGAACGTTGATCGCACGCCAACGAGCGCCGGTTGAAAGGATCGCGGTCTTCGCTTTTAGCTGTGCGCCGTTTTCCAATTCAACTTCGATCAAGTCGTTTTTCTGGATGGACTTGGCACGTTGCCCCTTCATGATATCCACGTCATATTGCTTCACGTGATCTTCCACTTGCCGCATCAATTGCGGACCTTCCACGTAAGGAGTACCAATCACATTCTCAATGCCTAATGTTTCTAACACTTGACCACCAAAGGTTTCAACGACCATGCCTGTCTTGATTCCTTTGCGTGCGGCGTAAATCGCGGAGCTCGCACCTGCTGGACCGCCGCCGATGACAAGCACATCAAAGGTTTCCTTGTCGGCGAATTCATCGGCACTCATTGGTCCGCTGACTTTTTCGATGATTTGCTCGATGGTCATCCGACCACTGTCAAAAGTCTCTCCGTTCAACAAGACAGTTGGCACAGCCATAATCTCTTTTTCATCGACTTCGTGTTGGTACATGCTGCCTTCGATCATAGTGTGGGCAATTTTCGGATTTAATACAGCCATAATGTTCAAGGCTTGGACCACATCAGGACAATTATGACAGGTGAGGCTGACATAGGTTTCAAAGTTCAACGTACGATCTATCGATTTGATTTGCTGTGCGACGTTGTCATCAATCTTCGGTGCACGACCGCCAACCTGCAGCAAAGCAAGAATGAAGGAAGTGAACTCATGTCCCATTGGTAGGCCGGCAAAAATGATGCCGCTGGCTTCTGCATCTTTTCGATTGATTTCAAAGCTAGGTGTGCGGGTTAAACTTTTTCCTTCAATAATAATCTTTGCATCCATTTCTGCCACTTCGGTCAGAAACTCTTGCACTTTTTTTGAGTCGTCTGATTCATCTAAACTCGCAGAAAAGACAATCTCTGATTCCAACAAAGCTAGGTATTGTTGGAGCTGTTCTTTCGTTTCGTTATCTAACATAAAGGCTCCTTTACTTTCATGAAATATCGTCATTCTTCATAGTACAGACCCTTCTGACAATCGCGCCGAGGCAAGATTAGCAGAAGGGCCACTAAAAATTTAAATTTTGCCGACTAAGTCAAAGCTTGGTTTTAACGTTTCGCCGTCTTCTTTCCATTTCGCAGGACATACTTCACCTGGATGGGTGCGCACGTATTGCGCAGCACGAATCTTATCGATTAAGCTGCTTGCATCACGGCCGATCCCATCTGCATTGATTTCCATCGCTTGCACGATGCCATCTGGATCGATGATGAAGGTACCGCGTTGAGCCAATCCTGCTTCTTCATCTAAAACATCAAAGATGCGAGAGATATGATGAGACGGATCACCGATCATCGTGTAATTGATTTTGCCGATAGCATCTGACGTGTCATGCCATGCTTTGTGAGTGAAATGAGTATCGGTTGAACAAGAGTATACTTCGACTCCTAGTTCTTGTAATTTTTCATATTGGTCTTGTAAATCCTCTAATTCTGTCGGACAAACGAAGGTAAAATCTGCTGGATAAAAACAAACAACGGACCACTTTCCTTTTAAGGCTTCATCAGAAATCTCGACAAATTTTCCTTGACGATAGGCTTGTGCTTGAAACGCTTCAACTTCTTTTCCAATTAATGACATGAATGTACCCTCCTGAGTAATAGTGAGAAAATTTTCTCTTAATTGATAAAAGGAATTTTGAAAAAGCTAAGTCTTTCTCCCTCTTATTTTAAATAATTATAAACAGAATACGATTCTATTGTAAATGCTTTTTTGGTAGTTTTTTAAAACTATTTATCCAAAAAAGAGAAAAAAATTTTCAATAATGAATTTGATTATCGGTTTTTTCTTTTCCAAATCAAAGGAAGCTTTAGAAAAAAGCGATTGCATTGCCCCTCAAGAGTCGGCATAATTAAGAAAAAGGAAAAGCGGGTGAGAAAATGAAGCGGGTACTTTATTTTTTTTCGTTGGTCATTTTCGGACTTTTTTGCGGCGTGACTGCTTATGGAGAAAATATCTATGTAGAAGATCACGCAGATGTCTTAAGTGCTGAAACAAAAGAAGAAATCAATCAATACAATCAGAAATACAAGAAACTCGAGCTGAGGCCGCAATTCGCGGTCGTTACCCTGAGCGAATTACCAGACGGAAAATCCATCGAGTCTTATGCGAATGAGAAATTCAACGAATTAGGAGTAGGTGATGAGGAACATGATTCTGGTGTTTTGTATGTCATCGCTGTAAAAGATCGAAAACAGCGGATCGAAGTCGGCTATGGACTGGAGGAAACGATTCCTGACGCATTGGCGATGGACCTCATGAACGAGGAAGCCAAGGAGAAATTCCGCGAGGAGAACTATGACGCAGGCGTCTCGATCGTGGCGGCGAATATCAACGATGTTTTAGAAGGAAACAAGACGGTCAAGGATTTCTCACCAGGGATATTTGCCGGATTATCACTTTGGGAGATCATTACGGAACGGATAGGTCCAGTACTTATTGGCTTAGGTATCCTCTACGCTTTCATCTCGACACCGTTGAATAAGCTATTTATCTATCGGAAGGCTCGCAAAGCCTTTGCGGTGGAACTGAAGGATCGATTAAAGGATGCAGATCCCAAATATCAACGCTATTCCACAAGAAAAATAATCCATAGTAAAGAACCGCCGGTTGAAGAAGCGAGAAAGGCTATTAAAAAGCGATACGGCAAACTAAAGCGCAAACGTCCGCTGTATTATGATTTTACCTATGCCTTTGGAACGCTCACTTTATGGAAACTTCTATGGAGTAAAAAGAAAGAGATGCAGAAATACTCCGTGTATTATCATCATCGAGACATGTGGACGAGCAGCAGCTCCAGCAGCAGCGATTCAGGTGGCAGTGATTCTTGGGGCGGCGGCAGCTCTGGTGGTGGTGGAGCAAGTTCTGACTGGTAATGCGATGGACCAATTGTGGTGAAAGATGTAAGGCAGCTTTAAAAATAGATAATAAATAGGTATGGAATGTTCAGTTAACGTTCCATACCTATTTATTTTTGGTCAAAAATGTAAGGAAATGAAGGAATGACACCTAGAAAATAATTACGATAATAAAGGAATAAAACCTTATTTTTGAAATTTTTTTCACAAATTGGGTGAAACAAGAGGAAAATTTTTTCTCTTAAAATCTATTTAAAAAAAAGGGTTCTTTATTTTCAAATAACGCTGTTTTTCATTGGTGCTATGCGTTATTCTAAGTTTCTGGTAGTAAAAAAAATGATGACTTACAGAACAAAATTTAACGTAATTGATAGCGGAAACATGAAAGAAAAATACTCTTGATTGATATTTTCTTTAAGACGCGAAAAATCTTCAAAATAAAGCACTTTTCAAAGCCTATACTATACTTATAAGTCTGCTATTTTATAGAAAACTCTAAAAAGCTGGATCAATTCAATTAAGTGCGCCGCTTAAAGTTTTTAAATAATTAAAAGGAGATAAAAAAATACTGAATTCAATAATTTGAAATGAAGACAGTTTAGTTAAATAGCTAAAGATCAGAAGGATTATATCGGTTATTTCCATAATATTTTTATTTTATAAAGAAAATGGTTTTATTTTTAATAATATCAAATTAATGTAAAATTATTATCGTGATTTTCATCATTTTGAACTCTGTAATTTTTGGAATAAAATTAAATTGTGAATTCCATTGTTTTTTTTTGTAATAGAAAGTATACTAAATTCAGCGGAAAATTTGATTTTTTTTCTGCTGAATTGTGACTTTGGTAACATAAATACTTAGTAAGGGAGGTATGTAGATGAAGAAAATTGTAAGTGGGTTAATTGCACTCATCGCGGTGGTTTTGTTTGTTGGGCCAAGCGCTCATGCGGATGGTGCCATCACTGCTGATGAACAACGGATTCTGACGGAATTAGACCAAGGTGTAACTGTTAGTGGAAAGACGTTCACTGTTAGAGCGAACGAACGTACGCATGCAGAAAATTATTTGAAACAAAATGATCTTTCTGCAGATCAAGTGAACACAGTTGTAGCGCAAATTCAAAAAGTACGCTCAATCATTGCTTCTTCAGGTGTGGATGCTTCAAATATCACTTCTGTTGAACAGTTGATTAAAGCGCTACCTTTGAGTACCCGAAACCAATTGAAGGACGTCATCTCTGTAGCAGCTTCTGCTTTAGGTTTGACCGTCAATTTCTATCCTGGTGGCTACACAATCACTGGAACGAATCTAGGTTCAAGTTCATCTGGGACGACTACTACTGGAAAACCAGCAAGTAGTACAGTCTACTCATCAGGTGGTGCAGTGAAACAGACAGGTATCACACATCTGTCTAGTGCAATTTCTTTCGCAAGCTTACTACTTGTTGCAGCAGGTGCATTTGTAGTAGGACGTAAGAAACTTGCGTAGTACTTCTAGGCTGAAGAGGGTTGGAGCGATGTTGATCGCTCCGATCATCTTTCTGGTTATCGGCTATTCTCTGATGTACGTCATAGGAAGACCTGTAATCCAATTTGTCACTTCTTCTATCCAATTATTTTTATTAACAGATACTCCCGAGTTTGAGGCGACGGAACAGACATTTAAGGCTGTGGACAATAAAAAGATTCCTACCAATGAAAAGAATGAACTTCCATCAAGTAAGGTCAATTACCCAGTGGGGGGACAGCTTTTCGGCAAAGTGAAGATAGATAAAGTACAACTGGATGTTCCTCTATATTTCGGAGATACCGAAGAAATTTTAAGGCAAGGCGCGGGTCAATTCATGGGCTCGGTATACCCTGGGGAACTGGGGACGTCACTGATCGGCGGACACAATGTCGATGATTTCGGCAAGTTAGGCGCTGCTCAAGTAGGCGATACGATCGAGGTTCAGACGACCTACGGCAATTACACCTATCGCATCACGCGACTAGATGTTAGAAACAAGACAGACAAAGAAATCGACGAGATGATCTATCAACGAAACGATCGACGCATCATTCTCTACACCTGTTACCCCTTAGATAGCTTGGGGCTGACAGACGAACGGCTTTTTGCCATCGGAGAATATGTTTCAGGACCGATTATTAATGGAAATGAGTAGGAGGAAAGACAAAGTATGAAACAAGCGACACGAAACGTTCCACGATGGATCTTAGCATTTATCGGGTCTTTACTCCTCTTTGCTGCATTGACGTTGATCTGTATTCGTATGACGCTGTTCAATCAGAACTTTATGATTAAGCAGGTTCGTGAAACAGGATACATCGAGACGATTCGTAAGGACATGACAGAAAGCATCCAAGACTTAGGTCGGGGAAGTAATATCCCGCCAGAAATCTTAGCCGATGTCGTTCCAGAAAAAACAGTTGCTACGAACGTAGAGAACTATATTCGCAGTATCTACCAAGAGGTTCCCTTTGAGCTTCAGGGGGAAGATGAGATCAAGAACAATATCTTGAAGAACGTCAATCAATACGCGCAAGAAAAAAATATCGCGGTGGATGAGACGGTTCAAAGTAATTTGAACAACTTAGCAAATAGCGCGACGAAAAATTACGCGAACTTTATCGAGATTCCATATTTACTAAGCTATGGCAAGAAAGTAATGGCCTTTCAATCGGCTCTGACGATGATTTTGATTATCGTGGGCGTGGCCTTCATCTTAGTATTCTTTGGCTTGCTATTGATGGTTAAGATGAAGCATCAGAAGGTGCGCTGGGGCAGTGTGACTTTTCTCGGAGCTGGGCTGATGATGGTGGTCTTACCAACGATTATTTACTTTAGCGGAGTCATTGAACGACTAGGGATCACATCAGAAGGATTGTATACCTTTGTGACCAGCTATATCAAAGCGTTTAATTTAAGTTTTATTTTTGTCGGATTAGCGTTGACTGTTTTAGCGCTGCTCCTGGTGTTGCTTAGTGAGAGAATGCGCGCCAAAAAAATACATAACGTTCGTTAGTGAAGGGAAAAAAGATGGAAGAAACAATCAGCTTAGAAGAATTATTTCAAGTATTAAAAAAGAAAGCCTTACTGATTCTGATGACAACCATTGCCGGCATCGGTCTTGCGGCAGTCGTTACCTTTTTCTTGATTACGCCTAAGTACGATTCAGCCGCACAGCTGATCGTGCAAAACAATCAATCAGAAGGAACCAATACGAATCTGCAGAATGATATCAATGGCAATGTATTACTGATCAATACATATAAGGACATGATCAAAGGGGATATCGTTATCGACGCGGTTCAAAAGGAGCTGCAAAGTGAATACCAGTACAGCTATAGCAACGCGGAATTAAAAGACATGATCGAAGTGGAGCAGGCGCAGAACTCGCAAATGTTCCAAATTGTCGCGACCTCACCGGAACCACGTAAAGCGGCAACGATCGCCAATGTTACAGCGACTACCTTCCAAGAAAAAGCGGAAGATGTATTAGCGGTCAACAAAGTAACGATCACCTCCAAAGGGGTCGTGCCGTCTAAGGCCGTTTTTCCAAACAATAAGCTGAACCTGTTGATCGGCGCAGTCGTAGGTCTAATGCTCGGTGTCGGCCTTGCATTCCTTACAGAGCTGCTAGATAAGACCGTAAAAGATGAACGCTTTATCATTGAAGCACTAGAGTTGCCAATCCTTGGTCAGGTATCTGAGATAAGCAAAAAAGAATTGTTTGAAAATCGCGGAGCCGCACCGACTCCACAACAAAACCAAAACGACAAACGAGGGACACGAACAGTGCCGACTCGTAATCGAAAACGTGTGTAAGGGGAACAGTTAGATGGCGAAAAAGAAACAAGCAATCACACCAGTGGATTTGATCACGGCGATCAATCCCTTCTCAACCGCAGCTGAGCAATACCGTAAGATTCGGACCAATATCGAGTTTTCTTCAGCAGATAAGAAAATCAAATCCCTTGTTGTAACATCCTCGGGCCCTTCAGAAGGAAAGACAACAACAGCCTCTAATTTGGCAGTTGTGTTCGCCAATGCAGGCAGCCGAGTGGTGTTAGTCGATGCCGATTTGAGAAAACCAAATATCGCATTGAGCTTTAAGGTGCCTAATGTGAACGGTCTAAGCAACTATCTAACAGAAGGCAATGCGGCTCATGCCAGCTTCTTGACAGAAACTGACGTGGAGAACGTCTATCTGACACAAGGCAATACACAAATTGGCAGCAGACTGATCGAAACAAAAATCGAGAATCTATACCTGATGCCAAGTGGACCTACACCGCCCAATCCATCTGAGTTATTAAGCTCAAAACGGATGCAGGAGCTGGTGGATACATTAACGGAGTCCTTTGATCTAGTCATCTTTGACATGCCGCCTGTAGTGACAGTGACAGATGCGCAAATCATGTCCTCTTACGTTGACGGAACGATCTTAGTCGTTCGTGAACGCAAGACCAATAAACAAGCCATTCTTGAAGCAAAGAAATTATTGGATATGGTCAAAGCCAAAATTATCGGAGTCGTCTATAACGGTAAGAAGCAAGGGGAAGACTCTTATTACTATTATGGAACGGAAGGGAAGTAAGGGATCACGAAATGATTGATCTACACAGTCATATCTTGCCAGGTGTGGATGATGGCGCACAGACATTAGAGGACAGTCTTGAAATGGCTCGAAAGGCGATCAGTCAAGGCATCACTCATCTAATGTGTACACCGCATCATAACAACGGAAAGTATAACAATCCAGCAGATAAAATCATTCGAGAGGTCGCGAACCTGCAAGGAGAACTCGATAAGCGCGGACTAGACTTAACGCTGCTTGAAGGACAGGAAGTCAGATTGACCGAATTCCTCTTAACGGCAATTCAGCGAGATGAAATCTTGTTTACCGATTTGGATAATACCTATCTTTTGATTGAATTTCCGACAAATGAGGTGCCCATCTATGCGGAGCAGGTCTTCTACCAGCTACTTAATAGAGGACAGGTTCCTGTCATTGTTCACCCAGAAAGAAACGCAGTCTTTCGAGAAGAACCGAATCGATTGGTTTCTTTTCTTGAAATGGGCACACTAACTCAACTGACCGCACCAAGTATCGTGGGAATCTTCGGTAGCGATATTCAACAGACGGCCAGACAAATGCTAGAGCATAACATGCTGTATATGGTCGCTTCCGATGCACACAATTTGCGGCATCGTACCTTTTTAATGAAGGAAGCATACAAAGAAATCGAGAAAATCGGTGGAAAAGAAATGGTCGAAGCCATGCAGCAAATGGCGAAAGACCTAGTAAATGGGGATCCGGTCACTCGACCGAAGTATCAGGCAATAAAATGAATCATGTGTCAAAGACTTTATCAATAGTTTGTGGGGGGATTAACTATGAAAAGCGAGAAGACTTTTGGGGATGTGGATGGTTTGGATAATAAAAACTTTCCTAATCAGGGACACTCCAAGTTGGTTTGGCTAGATAAGGAAAAAATAGACAATCAAAAAGGCTATGATTTCTTCAAAAGAATCATCGACCTTGTTTTAGGCTGCCTAGGGCTCGTTTTTATCTCCCCTATCCTATTGTGGGTTGCCTATAAAATACATAAAGAAGACCCAAATGCGTCAGTCATATTCAAGCAACAACGCGTTGGACGAAACGGAAAGCTATTCACTATGTATAAGTTCCGTTCGATGTGTTCAAACGCCGAAGAACAACTAGAAGAGCTGCTTGATAAAAACGAATTAAGAGGCGCTATGTTCAAAATCAAGGAAGATCCAAGAATTACAGAGTTCGGTAAGTTTATTCGTCGAACGAGCTTAGATGAATTACCACAATTACTCAATGTCATCAAAGGTGATATGAGTCTGATTGGCCCAAGACCGCCATTGCAGAGAGAAGTTGCTGAATATACACAGTATGATATGCAGCGATTATTAGTAAAACCAGGTTGTTCTGGATTATGGCAAGTAAGCGGGCGAAATGATGTTCATTTTGAAGAAATGGTCGAGTTTGATATTGACTATATACAAAAACGAGGTATTCGATATGATATTTCGTTGATTATTAAAACTGTAAAAATAATGATTAAGCCGGATGGGGCGTATTGATTAGGGAAGAGTGTAGTAATGAAAGTATGTTTAGTTGGTTCAAGCGGTGGGCACTTAACCCATTTATATCTGTTACGAAAGTTCTGGGAGAAGGAGGATCGCTTTTGGGTCACATTTCAAAAAGAAGATGCTGTAAGTATTTTAAAAGAAGAGCAGATGTATCCTTGTTATTATCCAACGAATAGAAATTTAAAAAATTTGCTTAAGAATACTTTTCTCGCAATAAAAATTCTAAAGAAGGAAAGACCAGATTTAATTATTTCTTCAGGTGCAGCTATAGCAGTTCCTTTTTTTTATATAGGAAAATTATTTGGAGCAAAAACAGTTTATATTGAAGTTTTTGATAGAATAGATAAGCCAACTTTGACAGGAAAGTTAGTATATCCTATAACAGATAAGTTTATTGTTCAATGGGAAGAAATGAAAAAAGTTTATCCTAAAGCAATAAATTTAGGAGGGATTTTTTAATGATTTTTGTAACTGTTGGAACCCATGAGCAACAATTTAATAGATTAATTGAAGAAGTAGATAGCTTAATTAAAAAAGAGGTAATTAAAGATAAGGTTATAATGCAAACTGGATACTGTACGTATACTCCTCACTTCTGTGAATACAAAAAATATTTTTCTTATAGTGAAATGGAAAGATATTTTAGGGATGCAGATAAGGTAGTATGTCACGGTGGTCCTTCAACTTTTATGAGTGTCATTAACCAAGGGAAAATTCCAATTGTTGTTCCTAGACTTTTGGAATATGAAGAACATGTAAATAATCATCAATTAGAGTTTGCTCGAAAGGTTAGAGAAAGAGGCTATCCGATTCTTCTAGTGGAAAATATTTTAGAATTAAAAAAATACTTGTTTGAAATTGATATTAATATTAAAAAGAACATCAATGAATACAAGGTAACAAGCAATAATGTAAAATTTGTAACAGATTTCATTGATCTTCTTAAAAACTAGGGGGAAAGATAATATGAACTCCAAATTCAAATATGACTATTTCAGAGTACGGGGTTTTTTTCCTAAAGGTAGTAAAGCTAAGATTGATATTTTTACAAAAAGTAGACTTATGTATATGTACATCGCAAGAGCAGCAGAAGGAAAAAAAGTAAGAAATAGACTCTTCAAACTGATTCTAAAAGTATATGGGCGAAAATTTGGACTTGAGTTTCAGACTGATAACATAGGTGTTGGATTTTCTATGGGTCATGCATTTTGTATTACGATAAATGATTATGCTCAGATTGGCAATAATTGTTCAATAGCGAAGGGAGCAACAATTGGACAAACTGCTAGTGATTTTGGTGAAGACAATATTAAAGCTCCTATTATTGGAAATGAAGTTTGGATTGGAGTAAATGCCACAATAGTTGGAGATGTCAAGATAGGTAACAATGTATTAATAGCTCCAAATGCCTATGTAAATTTTGATGTACCTAGCAATAGTGTTGTTATTGGAAATCCTGGGGAAATACACAAGAAAGAAAATGCGACTGATTTATATATTATAAATAAGATAAAACCTGGAGTTGAAGAACTTTGATACCAAAAAGAATACATTATTGTTGGTTCGGAAATAAGCCAATACCCGATTCTGTAAAGAAATGTATTATGTCATGGAAAATAAATTGCCCTGAGTATGAAATTATTCGATGGGATGAATCTAATTATGATATAAATAAAATTACTTTTATCAAAGAAGCATATCAAGCAAAGAAATACGCATTTGTCTCTGATTATGCACGTTTAGATATTATTTATAATAATGGAGGATTTTACCTAGATACAGATGTTGAACTTATTAAAAGTCTTGATAGATTTTGTGAGGATAAGTGTTTTATGGGATGCGAATTACCTGGAAAAGTTGCTACGGGGCTAGGCTTTGGAGCTACAAAGGGGAGTACTATACTAAAAAGAAATATGGATATTTACGAAAAATCTTCATTCTACGAGAATGGACATCAAAATAGCATTACCTGTGTAGAATACACCAGTAATTTGCTCTTAGAATATGGACTTAAAAAATCCAGAGATATTCAATATTTAGATTCGGGGAATATTACTATCTATCCTACTGAATTTTTTTGTCCTTATAATATGATAACTAAAAAAACAACGATTACTAATAATACTTATTCTATTCACCACTATGATGCTACTTGGTATAGTGAAAATATTCTACTTAAAAAGTGGAAAAAAATGATTTTACCAATGAAAGTTTATCTTAAAAGAATCGTAAATTCTCTTTTTGGAGAAGGTATATACGAAAAAATAAGAAATAGTTTAAAGAGGGATTTATGAAAAAATATGGGATTTTAACATTTCAAAATACAATAAATTACGGTGCAGAACTTCAAATATATGCTCTTTATAATACTTTAAATAGTATGGGATTAAATATACGAATTATTCAATATTATAACGATAATATTGAAAAAAATGAATTTCCGAAATTATTAGATAACTTATCAATGAAGAAACTTCTTTACTATATAGTTAGGTCCTTTACTACTAGAAATAAAAAAAAATCTTTCCGTAAATTTGAAGATGATTATCTTTTGTATTCATCTAATTCATACTGTAAAGACAACTTTTCAAGTCTTTCTGAGGAGTTCGATGCAATTATTGTAGGAAGTGATCAAATTTGGAATACTAATTTGACGGATGGGGATTTAAACTATTTTTTACCGTTAAAAAATGTAGAGAAATACTCATATGCTGCTAGCTTTGGAGTAGGTAATTATCAACATTTGAATAATGTTGATGAAATAGGTAATTTACTTTCTGATTTTAAAGTTATTACATGTCGAGAGTTAGCGGGGAAAGAAATAGTTGAAACAATTAGTCCTAAGTTTGCCTCAGTAGTTTTAGACCCGACTTTTCTGTTAAGCAAGGAAGAGTGGGAAAAGTTTGGAAATATTAGCAATATTAGCAATATTGAGCATGAGAAATATATTTTATTGTACTTTGTAAAGGACAAAGAGATTTTAAACTTCTCACAAAAGTATGCAGCGGAAAACAATCTAAAAGTAAAATATATCAGTATGAGACCTTTTTCAAAGAGAGGTATTGAAACTATAAATGATGCTTCACCTAGAGATTTTATTAATCTTATAAGCAATGCAGAAGCTGTAATAGCTGGAAGTTACCATGGATTTATTCTTTCTTTAAATTTAAATAAGCCAGTACTTGTTTCTCTAGAGTTAGATCCTAAAAATAAGAATTCACGAATGGAAACTATTTTTGAAATATTTGGAATGGACAAAGAAAAGCTCATAATAAATTCTAATAACTATGATAAAGACTTCTTCAAAGATTATGAAAAGATTAATGAGCATATTGAGGATTGGAGATTGAAGTCAATAGATATATTAAAAGAGGTGCTAGATTATGAATAATAGTGAAACTTTGAAGCTGAAATTCAGAAGAGTTTTACCAACTCCTGTTTTCAGTATTTTATCATACATATATAAAGTAGTAGAAAGTATAAACTATAATGTACAAGATAATTCATTATTACTTAAAGCATTGAGTAAAAAAAATCTTTCAAAAAGAAATTATTATGAAGTTTTATTGAATACACATATTTTAGAGAAGGGGTTAAGCAATAAGGAATTCAGAAGTGGATTTGGGAGAGAAAAAATAAAACGTTTATCTTATGAATTAAATATATGTAGAAATGATAGTGGACAACAGAATTTTCCTTATCAGTCAGCTATATCTGTTTTAGCGGAGTATTTAAAGAAACACAATAATGAAAAAGAAGTAAGATCATTCTTTGAAAATATTTTTTCTAGGAAAGTTATGAATGATATTGATTTTTATAGTAATAAGAATGAACCTATATCTGGTGTTAATTTAATTAAAAGAAAGGAACTGGAAATGAAAGTGGGTTCTTTTGAGAGTATAGCTAAAAGTAGATTTTCACTTAGAGAATATGATTTAAAAAAATCGATTAATCCAAATGATCTTAAATGGGCAGTTGATATTGCAAAATTAGCGCCTTCTTCTTGTAATAGACAACCAATAAAAGCCTATTGTGTTCTTTCTGAAATAAAGATATTGAAAATTATGGATAGGCACCATGGAATACAAACAAAACCACAAGGACTCTTCATTATTACAGCGGAGATGTCAGCGTATCCGAATGCAAAGACGCGAAGTCTTCCATATGTAGACGGTGGTCTTTTCATGATGGCGCTAAGTTACGCTTTACAAGAAAAATTTTTAGGAAACGTTATTTTAAATGGATGCCTCAGCAGAAAAGATGAATTAGAAATAAAAAAAATAATTGACATAGAGGAAACCGAAAGAATAATTGGATTTATGTCTTTTGGTCAAATGGACGAATCAATGTTGGTATGTAAATCTAGTAGAATTCCTTTAGAAGAAACTTTAAAATTCGTAGACTAAGATATTGTGAGGATAAAATGTTTAAATTAAATAATTATAGAGGCTTATCAGTTGTTGATACATTACCAATACTTTTATTGTTTTATTCATTATTCGAAGTTTTATCTAGTAGTAAATATGACGACTATATAAATTTCGGTTTTGCTAAATTACTACTTATGGTTACGATTTTTTGTACAACCATTATTCTTTTTATACCTAAAAAATTTCCAGCTAAAATTTTTTTCAGTATAGTATTAGTTATGTGTCTAATTTTAGTATCATCCTTGATTAGCCAAACAATGATTCTTGTTTTAAATAGTTCTCTCATAATTGCTACAGTGTATAATGAAAAGTATATTAATACTTTTAGTAAATTTATTTTTGGGGGATTACTATTGGGAATGATACTAGTTCTAGTAGGATTCTTATTTGGTATTTTACCAGATGTAACTACCTTCGAACATGGAACTATCCGACACTCTTTAGGCTACAAAATCCCTCCTAACATGTCAAATTTTTATTTAGGACTTTTGGCGAATTTCATTTACATAAATAAAGAAAAACCTAAGCATATTTGGAATCTCTTGTTACTCATTCCTTCATTTGAAATATCGAAATATACAGATGGGCGTGCTTCATTTTATTGCACATTATTGTTAGTTTTCTTTACATTAGTTTCCGATATTGTTCAGAAAAAGCTTTTTGATATTTCTAAAATACTATATTATCTTACGTCTATAGCCGGCATTACGATTATAGTATTAAGTGTCTATGATGCTGTTTTCTTTTTTTCTAATCCAATATTACAACAAATTGATTATTTTTTTACAGGAAGACTTAAATGGTTTGCCATTGCATGGAGAGAGTATCCAATAAATTTATTTGGAAATAATGTATCCTACAATATAAATGGCCCAGAAAATGGAATTATCCTAGATAATGTTTTTTTAACAATCTTATTGAGACATGGAATATTAATCTTCTTGATGTGTGTAATCATAATCGGTAAGCTTCTTAAACATTTGAAAAATAATAAAGAAGTGGTAGTTCTCAGTATATGGTTTGTCATCTTTATAAACTCAGCTGTTTCTGCATCATGGATGCCAATTTGGAAATCAATTGTTTTACTCCAGATAGCACAAATGATTGCTGAAAAATGTAAACCTCAAAAAGAATTGGACAATAACTTCCGTTCTTATCAGCTTCGAGCATGGGAAAAAGAAAAGTTGGACTAAACTAAGTAATATACTTAGCTGAAAAAGTGAGTATATTACTTTTTCTATTATTTTTTAACTTCGAATAGAAATAATCTTGAAAAGTCATTTGGTTTGACGACTCTTTAAACAATTTTTTAAAATACAAGATTTTATTACTAAAAATCTTATATTTTATTAGAGGGGAAATATATGAAAAAAATAATAGAGAATTTTTTTTATCAAACTTTATTTCAAATTGTAAAGATAATTGTTCCAGTTTTAACGATTCCCATAGTGTCAAGAGTATTAGGGCCATCAGGTATCGGATTATATAATTATAGCTATTCTATTGCTAATTACTTTGCTCTTGCGGCAGGCCTTGGTATTACAATTTATGGTAATCGAGCAGTATCATTATCATGGAATAGGAATGAGGATGTATCTAAAACATTTTGGGAGATATTAACTCTCAAGACAGTAGTTTCTTTTATAATCATGATTTGCTATTTGATATTTATCGTATTGGCTATAAATGTCGAAGACAGAACAGTTTATATAATACAATCTCTAATCATTTTAGCAGTTACTTTCGATGTATCTTGGTTTTTTATGGGAATAGAAAATTTTAAAAAAACAAGTATTGTTAACACGATAACCCAGTTACTAACTTTCTTTTGTATCCTTATTTTTATTAATAACTCGCATGATATATTGAAATACACCTTTATTCAATCTATGGGGTTGATGTTATCACAACTATTTGTTTGGATATATATTAAGAAATATATTAAGTTTATTAAAGTCACTTTTAAAGATGCTTTTTCACATTTCAAAGGAGCAGTAGCATATTTTATCCCACAAGTAGCTGTCTTTTTATATACAAATTTGAACAAAACTATTGTAGGGGTATTTTTAGGTACAACAGCAGTAGGATATTATACTAATTCATTGCAATTGAACACAGTGTTTATAACAATCATCACAACTTTAGATTTAGTTTTACTACCTCATATGAGTAGTCTATTTGCTCGAGAAAACGTAAAAAAAATCATTAAATTGATGGAAAGGACAATCCATTTACAGTTGTTTTTCTCAATTGCAATTTTTTTTGGCATGCTAATTGTTTATGACAAACTTGTCCCATGGTTTTTTGGTTATGATTTCATTTTTATAAATAAGTTAATTCCATTTTTTTCCATTCTTATAATTATTTGCCCTCTAGGATTAGCAATCTCAAGACAATATTTAATTCCCATTGGAAAAGTGGGACAGTTTAATAGATCAGTAATTATTGGAGCGGGTGTTAATATTTTTTTTAATGCGCTATTATTACCTATGTTAGGGATTTATGGAGTGGTTTTTGCTAATATACTTGCTGAGCTTTTTGTTACAGGTGTAAGAACCAGAGCATTTTTAAAAGAGACGAATTTCAATTTTGATTTCAGAAAAATTATGATATATGTTTTTGCAGGACTTTGTATGTTCATAGTAGCACGTCTTTTTACTAAAAATATGGATGCAACGGTATCAACTAATATCATTCAGATTCTTATTTCTATACCTATATATTTCATAATTACTACGATAGCTAAAGCAAATCCTGTACTGGATTATTTGAAAAAGGGTGATTAGATGCTTCGAATATTACTAAATTCGAATATAGTGAATCAAGAATTTTTTCCAGATATATTTAGAAAAAAATTAATGCAAATTTATTGTGATTCAATTGAAAAAGATTGTCATATAAAACAAATAAAATTTATCGGCGGTAAACAATTGAGGATTGGAAAAAAAACATTTGTCAATCGATTTTGCAACTTTTTTTTACACCCTAAGAATCCATGTAGTTACATCTATTTGGGAGATGAGGTTGCGATTGGTCCTGATGTAAGTTTCATCACTGTAACGCATAATTTTGGAGATGCTTCTAGGAGACAAGGGACTACTATATGCAAACCAATTATAGTAGAAAATGGGTGTTGGATTGGAGCTAGTAGTATTATTTTACCAGGAGTAACTATTAAATCAGGTTCTATAGTTGGCGCAGGAAGTGTTGTTACAAGAGATGTCGATACGAATACTTTAGTAGCGGGAAACCCTGCCCGTGTCATACGGAAGTTATAGAAAATACAGAGATTAGTATGAAAAATAATTTTTTCGTATTTTCTATTAAATATTAATTGTTGAATCCTTCTGTTTTTATTATTGAAAAAGATAGATGATATTGGTCATCGATATTTGTATAGATTTATGTCTGCTAAATATCCTATAATATAATTTGTATGAGTGTGTTCAGATATGCTACATACTATTTAATTAAGGTGAAGATGACTATACTGTTTATTGAATTTAAAGTTATAACTGGTTGATATATAAAATATCTGTGAATCATTGATTCTTTAATACAGTATGTACTACTTTATCACAAATAGAACCATAAGTTGACAGTCACTTTGTTTTTTAATGAAAGCGAGTTGATCTTATGTCTAAACAAAAAAGATCCACCAGTCGCTCTAAAAAAATCCTCCTCTCACTACTAGGAATTTTCCTAGCTCTCCTGCTTGTCATAGTCGGCATCGGAGCGAAGATGTACTATGACGTGCGGTCCACAGCGAATGATGCGTATGAGTCTGTAGATCGGGATGATGCATCGAATAAGCGGCAAGTGAGCTTATCGGATCAGGAGCCGTTTAGTATTTTACTGTTGGGTGTTGATACCGGAGCGCTAGGGCGGACGGAGCAGGGACGCTCGGATACGATGATGGTGGCGACGGTGAATCCGTCATCGGATGAGGTGTTGCTGGTGAGTTTGCCTCGGGATACTTATGCGGAGATCGTTGGTCATGGGACGCAGGATAAGATTAATCATGCGTATGCTTTTGGCGGCGCGGCGATGTCGATGGATACGGTGGCAGAGCTGCTGGATATTCCCATTGATCATTACATAACTATCAACATGCAAGGGATCGAGACGCTAGTCGATGCGGTTGGTGGGATTGAGGTTAACAATCCGTTTGAATTTACATATGAGAAGAAGACATTTCCTAAGGGGCAGCAGGAACTAGATGGTGAAGAGGCGCTGAAGTATTCTCGGATGCGCTATGATGATCCAGAGGGTGATTATGGTCGGCAGGGACGGCAGCGGCAAATTATTACCGGTATTGCGAAGAAAGTATTGAGTACGAAGGGGCTAACGAATTATTCCTCGATTTTGAAAACGATGGGCCAGAATGTAAAGACGGATCTGACCTTCACGGATATGCGAACCTTGATGGGAGATTACCGCGCTGCATTTGGCAATATCCAATCGGATCAACTGAAGGGGGAGGGCTTCATGCAAGATGGCGTTTCTTATCAGCGGATTGATCCAGGAGAGCTGAAGCGTGTTCAAGAGGAATTAAAGGCGCAATTGAAATAGGTGTGATGAAAACCAGAGCGGTTGTCTCTGGTTTTTTCTTTAAGCTTTTCTTGTGGCGGCGCCTTTTTAATGAATCGTTTAAGTTGTTTCGCTATAATTATTTGCTATAAGGTTGTCTGAGGAGGGGATTCGATGAAGAAAATCATTGCAGGTATCATATCTTTTATGCTGAGTTATGGGATGGTCTATTATTTGGTCATGCCGACTTTGCAGAATTATCCTCGCCTGGATTCGATGGCGCAGCGGTTTGAGTATACGGATGAGGCGTTATGGCTGTTTATCTTCTTGAGCTTATGGCTCTTTTATTGGCAATGGGAGCAGAGGAAGCTATGGAATATTTATTTGTATTTGTTTTATAGCGGCTACATCCTATTATTGTTCATCATGCTGTTCACGAAAGCGAAGGCGTATCATTCCTTTAATTTGAATCCCTTTGAGTTGTACTTGAACAATGGGCAGCAGATTATCGAGTTGATATTGAATACTGGATACTTTATCCCTCTTGGCTGCTTGTATGGATTACGGGCAAAGCCGGTTGAGGCGGCAGTGATCGCCTTGATCACGATTCTTGGGATCGAGACGATCCAATATGTGTTCTACATTGGCACGTTTGATATTTGGGATATTTTTACAAACTTTGCGGGATGTCTCATCGGCTACTTCCTTTGCCTGCAAATAAAAAAGAGAATCGCGTAACTGAGTAAATGCAGATCAGTCATCCTAAGCTGGATGAGGATCTGCATTTTTTTATGTTTCTTGTGCATAGAAAAGAGCTATTTTGATCTTTTGGCGAGTTGATTATTCACTCAATCAATAGTTTATAAATGATTGATAGAAAAAACAGCAAAAAGAGAGCGCTTGCTTTATCAGTTAATAAGAGAACTATTTTAATAATTAAAAAGTTAACCAATCGGAAAATCTGATTAATTCTATCGACTTTTATTAAAACGACTCTGATTGTTTGGTATTTGATAATACATAAATAATTTGATGTTTCTTACATTTATATTCTTCTCATTTTCTGTTTATTAGGACCTTGAAATATTATTTATAAATCGGATTGTTTTTACGCAGATAGAAAAGTATACTAATATCATCAAAAATATTATTTTTATCATATAGAAATGCATAATTAGCAAAGGGGAAATGTTGGTGGGAAAAATTATTCGTACATTTATTGATTTCGTCATCATTGAGCTGAAGATTCAAGGAAAAGAAGCGACTCTTTCTGATGAAAAAAGTATCTTGATAGGTCGATCGAATAGGGAGTGGTCTGTGTGTCTTGCGAATTTCTTTGCAAGTTTACAGTGGATTCTGCATTCCTTCGTCATAGGAGGTAGATGCTTTGCATAGTTCATCGAAGTTAAAGAGACTCAGTATTACGGTGATTGTGCCGCTTATTTTTTTGATGGGCGGGTATTCGTTGATCTATCTCGTGGGCAAGCCAGTCATCCAATTTGTGACGTCTTCTATCCAGCTTTTTCTATTAACGGATACGCCGACGTTTGAGTCGGCGGAGCAGTCCTTTGAGCCAATTGATAATAAGAATGTCGTTGTAAATAGTAAAAAGGAATTGCCCTCGACGAAGGTCGCGTATCCGGTGGGCGGTCAAATCTTTGGAAAAGTAAAGATAGCCAGCGTCCGCTTGTGTGTCCCTTTATATTTCGGGGATAGTGAAGAGATTTTACGGAAGGGTGCGGGACAATTCATGGGCTCGGTCTATCCTGGGGAGATCGGCACTTCGCTGATCGGCGGGCATAATGTCGATGATTTTGGCAAGCTCGGAACGGTTCCAGTGGGTGATCGAATCGAGATTCAGACCACTTATGGAAATTATACGTATCGTGTCACTCAGATAGAAGTGAAGGGTAAAAAGGACCCAGTGATTGATCGTATGATCTATCAGCGGAATGAGCGACGACTCATTCTCTATACGTGCTACCCGATCGATAGTTTAGGCTTAACCGATCAACGATTGTTTGTCAGTGGAAAATATGAGTCTGGCCCAAGGATCAATGAAAATGAGTAGGAGGTGAGCTTGGAATGAATCAAATGACACGGAACATCCCCCGTTGGATTTTAGCTTTTATTGGCTCACTGCTTCTCTTTGCCGCAGGTGCGCTGCTTTGCGTTCGTCTGACCTTGTTCAATCAAAACTTTATGATCCAGCAAATGCATCAAGCAAAATACATTGAAACGATTCGCAAAGACGTGACGGAGAGCATTCAGGATGTGGGGCGGGGCAGCAATATCCCGCCAGAGGTCTTAAGCGATGTGGTTACAGAAGAGTTAGTGACGATCAATGTGGAGAACTATATTCGCGGCATTTATCAAAACATCCCCTTTCAGCTTCAGGGGGAGGATCAGATCAAAGAGAATATCTTGAAGAACGTGGATCAATACGCGCAAGAGAAGAATATCTCGATTGATGAGTCGACCGAAAAGAATTTAACCAATTTAGCGGAAACGGCGGCTAAAAATTTTTCGGCGTATATTGAGATCCCTTATTTAATGAGCTATGGACAGAAGGTCATGGCCTTTGAATCCTCATTGAATGTCATTATGTTTGTTGTGGGGGCGGCCTTTTTACTAATATTTGCGGGGCTGCAATTGATGATCAAGATGACGCATCAGAGGGTTCGCTGGAGCAGCATTACCTTTTTTGGCGCAGGCTTGATGCTTGAGACATTGCCGACGATTATCTATTTCAGTGGGGGGATCCAGCGGCTAGGGATTACCTCAGAGGGACTCTATCGTTTCGTTACCTCCTATGTGACGAGCTTTGATTTGAGTTTCGTATTTGTTGGATTGGCAGTGATCGGAGTCGCGATCATTTTAGTCATTATCAGTGAAAGAATGCGTGATAAAAGACTATTTACTATTCACTAGCAGGAGGGAAAGATGGAAGAGACAAGCAGCTTAGAAGGAATGCTTCAGATTTTGAAACGAAAACTCGCGTGGATTGTCCTGACGATGATTGCAGGGCTAGGGCTCGCAGCCGGTGTGACCTTTTTCTTGATTGCACCGAAATACGATTCAGCGGCCCAGCTAATTGTGCAAAGTGATCAAGAAGAAGGCGGCAGTGGGAATCTACAAAATGATATCAACGGAAATGTTCTGTTGATTAACACCTACAAAGATATGATCAGGAGCGATATTGTCATTGATGCGGTTCAAAAGAAGCTGCAGGATGATTATCAATCTCTTTACAGTAATAGCGAATTAAAAAGTATTTTGGAAGTAGAACAGGCACAGAACTCGCAAATGTTCCAGATTATCGCGACTTCTCCTGAACCACGAAAAGCGGCGTTAATCACGAACACAACAGCAAAAACTTTTCAGGAAAAAGCAGAGGAAGTACTAGCCGTTAATAAGGTGACGATCACTTCAGAAGCAGCGGTCTCTTCTAAGTCGGTCTTCCCTAATCATACATTGAACTTATTAATCGGGACTGTGTTAGGCATGATGATTGGTATGGGTCTGGCCATTTTGATCGAATGGCTGGATAAAACAGTGAAGGACGAACGCTACATCGTAGAGGCTTTGGGCCTGCCTGTTCTAGGGCAAGTTTCTGAGGTTCATCCTAAGGAACGGGTTAGAAGGCATAGAATTATCGTGACAGCTCAGGAGGATCGTGCAGTTACCTGGGGCACGGGCACTCAACCACCTCAGCGAAAGCGCAGACGAGTCTAAAAAATTGAATCGGAGAAATGAAAAGAATAGCTGGATCTAAGTTTTAAGATTCAGTGATTTGACAGTGGACCATCGTTTTTTATTTCTTTTCGTACTATGTAGGATGTTGGAGGAATTTGGGATGAAAAGTGAGAAGACCTTTTGGCACATGAGTAATTTGAACAGCGGCATCTATGTGGATCAAGAACACACGCAAGGAATCTGGCTAGATAAAGAAAAGATCGAAGAGCAAACCGCTTATGAGCTTGTTAAAAGAATCCTTGATTTACTTTTAGCTAGCAGCGGTCTGATTCTTATTTCCCCGGTCATGCTGTAGATCGCCTATAAAATACATAAGGACGAACCAGCTTGTCCAGTGATCTTCGCACAAAAACGTGTAGGAAGGAATGGCAAACTATTCACGATGTATAAGTTCCGTTCGATGTGTGTCGATGCAGATGAACAGTTAACGGGACTCCTAAAGAAAAATTAGCTCAAAGGAGCGATGTTTAAAATTAAGGAAGATCCAAGGATAACGGAATTCGGCAAATTCATTCGTCGTACAAGCTTAGATGAGCTTCCCCAGCTGATCAATGTCATCAAAGGAGACATGAGTCTCATAGGGCCGCGACCGCCCTTGCAAAGAGAAGTCGCTGAATACACGCAGGTTGATCTGCAACGTTTACTGGTGAAGCCGGGCTGTTCGGGACTGTGGCAAGTTAGTGGCCGCAATGAAGTCGACTTCGATGAGATGGTGAAATTTGATCTCATGTATATACAGACTCGAAGCATCAGACAGGATCTTTCGTTGATTCTTAAAACGATAAAGGTCATGCTGAAACCGGATGGGGCGTATTAGCTGCAGTTTGTAGTCAAGCTCTATCAGGGTCCATAAAATAATTAAAAACTTTTTTAAGCTTAGATATAGCACGAGAAGATAAGGAGCTCGATCCTCATTTTTCGTGCTATTTTTTGTTCTTTCAAGATTGAGCCAACTCTTTTATAGTGATCATGGGATGACTATAGGAAATTTATTGTCTGTTTCCTTAGTAAGATGATTAAAATCAGCGGATACAAATTGCATAATAAAGGACTGGAGAGAAAATCTTCAGCTTTTTTTATTATAAAAGCGATTTATAATTAATTTTAATAACTTATCCTCGGAAATATATTTATAATTATTTTTATTTTGATTTTTATATATGAAATTGTTTGAAATTTTAATCAAATAATAGTAATATTAAATTATAAAAGCTATATTATAGTTATCATTTTTCTTCTAATTTGAATTATATTGCTTTTTTGATAAGAGTGTTTTTTCGAATGATTCAATAGTTAAAAAAGGAGGTGTGGATGTTAGAAAAATTGTATGTATATAGAAGTCGCTATCATCAGTTTTAGTGTAGAAATGAGATAAAAAATAGTTTGTTTGCGACTATTTTTTGAAAAGAAATGCAGATTTCGAATGATAGCGAAACGACTAGAGTTCATCCATTAAAGTTTAACGTGGTTGTATTTGATTTTTGTACTATGACTTTTTTGAGGAAACTTTGCAAAATCGAAAATAAATTACTTATGAAAAGGGGAAAGAAGATGAGAAAAAGAGTTCATCGAATTGTGACATTATTATTTATTGTATTTTCAATAATCGCAGGAGGGGCACCAATAGTCGCCGCCAATGATGCTATCAGACCCGATATAAATGGGAGTGGAACTTTAACGATCCACAAACACTGGGCAGAAGACAATAGCCAAATCGGTAGTGAAGGAAATGGGAAAGAACAGACAGTAAATAATTCACCAGTTGAAGGTGTTGTTTTCAATATTTATGAATTAACACCTATTGCTGGTAACGAAGAACTAACTCCTCCATCAGAAAAAGATGGGGCTGTTTATGAAGTTAACAGTGCCAGAACAGAACTGACAATAACATTTAAAGGAAACACATATAAATATACAATGGGGACAAAACAAACAGGAACGACTGATTCAACAGGTGTATATAAATTTGAAGGTTTAGAAGGGTTTTATTATGTGGAAGAAGATTTGGCGATGTCCAATCCAACTGTTAATGGAGAAACAGTAAAAATAGCAACTCCTGCGAAACCGTTTATTGTTTCTGTTCCAATGACCAATCCTAATGGTGATGGCTGGTTCAAAGATATACATGTTTATCCAAAAAATCAGGGAATGACACCCGAAAAAACTGTGAATAATGGAAGTGGAAATTCTGTAAATATTGGAGATAAATTAGATTTTGGGATTAAAGTTGCGATTCCTAGTGATATTGGTGATTCAGAATATAAAGTTTTTAACATCAACGATAAGCTTGATGAAGCCCTGACTTACTTAACGAATAGTACTAAAGTTTACGCTTATAAGTTTGTTAATAATATCTGGGAAAAGGTTGAGGTTACTACAGGGGTTAATGCCGTTTTTACTGCCGGAACCAATACGGTTTCTGTCGAGTTTACAGAAGCTGGAAGAGCTGAATTGGCTCGCTTGATGACTCAGACCGGCGGAAATTATACTCACGTTGGAATTGAATTTAGTGCAAATGTCAATGAGAACGTACTATCTAAGCCTAATTATACTGTTAAGAACCAGGGGGAGATTGAATGGAACAATACTCCTGGAGATGAAACAGAAAAAACACCTACCACTGAAACAGAAACAAATACTGGTGATGTAGAAATTGATAAGGAAGATCAATCAGGGGCTGATTTGAAAGATGCTGAATTTCAAATTGCTGCAACTAAAGAAGATGCGGAAAATGGAAATAAGTACATCAAAGTCAAAGTAGACAGTAATGACAAAATCACAGACATAGTTTATCCAGGTGATGCTGATTATAATACTGCTTTGAACTGGATCATTCGTCCACATGCTGATGCTGGAGAACTTGGGGTAGATAATGATACGAGTACGTTTTATGCTAATAAATTTCAGGCCCTGCAGACACATACTGGAACCGATGATAAGAAAGAAGCATTGAAATATTATGTAGTAGAAACGAAAACACCTGAAGGCTATAACCTGTTAGATGCTCCAGTTGAGGTTAATTTTGAAGAAGAAAACTCGGAACATATCGTAACAAAGAAAATAGTTAACTCTCATGGATTCAAATTACCGAACACTGGTAGTTTGGGCATGATTGTTTTGACCATCGTTGGAATTATTTTGATCGGCTTAGCGATCTTGATGTTCTTGCCAAAAAAACGTCGTTCATAAAAACAAGTGTTGTGGGGAAGGAATCTTCCCCACACTCTTTTGAAAATAGGAATATTTTTTGTGCAATAAGACTTTCATCTTAAAGAAAAGCAACTTACTAAATATAATAAGTTGTTTTTCTCTGAAATGAAGTTGGGAGGAAAAAGATGGCAAAAAAAATCTTGAGTATCCTGTTGTTAGTCGCAGGATTATTGGCCTTAGGTTATCCCTCCATAAGTAAATACCTTTCAGACAGAAATAGTTCATATACAACGGATACTTATGAGAAAAAGATTCAGGCGATGGACAAAGACCGGCTGAAGAAATTACGGCAGGAAGCAGAAGAATATAATGAAAATTTGACTGGCTCACCGGTACATGACCCCTTTGTCCCAGGTTCTGGGATCGTGATGCCCAAAAATTACTACCACGTGCTAAATGTTGACGGTGTGATGGCAAGTGTGGAGATTCCAAAGATCAATGTTAAGCTGCCGGTCTATCATGGAACGAGCGAAGACGTTTTGAAAAAGGCTCCTGGTCACTTGGAAGGTTCAACACTTCCGATTGGTGGTAAAGGACGTCATGCGGTCATTACGGGGCATACAGGTTTAGCAAATGCAAAGGTTTTTACTGATTTAGTGGAATTAAAAGCGGACGATAAATTTTATATAAAAGTATTAGGAAAAACGTTAGCATACAAAATCGATCAAATCCAAGTAATCGAACCAAACCATACTGAAGCTTTGAAGACGGTGTCTGGGAAGGATTACGTCACTTTATTAACCTGTACGCCATATGGGGTTAATAGTCATCGGTTATTGGTTCGGGGAGTTCGAGTCAAGTATGATTCAAAACAACAAAAGGATACAGAACAAAATGGTCTGACAAGTGAGCAAAAAATACTGATTCTTGCGGCAGTCATTACGTCAGTTGTCATGCTGATTGTGATTATCGTGGTGAGTTTATATAGAAGAAAAAAGGGATAATTGCAGTGAAAAAAAGTCTCTTGGTGAGAATAATAGAAAGGGATGGGTAAGGCAATGAACAAAAGTAGATTCAAAAAAGTAATGGTGCTTTTTGCAATCATTTTAGTAATCATTCAAATTATCTCACCTGCTGTATTTGCTGAACAACAATCAATAGAAGCTACACAAAATAATACAAGCGAACAGATAAGTGATCAAACGATTGAATCAGTTAGCCAATCTACAGAGATTTCAAGGACAGAGGGGAAATCGAGTGTTTCATCATCTGAAGAAAAGCAGACGATGTCATCAGAACAAGAAATACAATCAAAACGATATAAACAAACGGAACCGCGCAGCTCCAACGATATCTCTGATGAAGTTTCTGTTAATGATTGGTGGATATTTGAAAATTCGGTTGATGATCCTCTTTCAGCTACGAAGGCTGCTTCCGCCAAAGTAGATTATAATTTTCAATTTATCTGGTCCTTGAAAAAAATGGAGGGACAATATTTAACAGCGGGAGAATATTTCTGTATAGATATGCCTGAGAATATAGGGATTGCTTCAGAAGGTATCGAAGCGTGGGGATTTTGGTCAATCGGGACTACCGAAACTCATAAGACTGACTTGAAGGCTACTATCAATGGAGTGGAATATACGATCGGGCAATGGTGGACAGATTGGCGTGATGATGGTTCCCCTCGAGGAAAATATTACATGAAAGTAGCTTTTAATGATGAAGTTACCGGGAAAGAAATCAATCAAATTACAGGAATTCAGTTCAATATTCCTGAGAAGTCATTAAAAAATATGACCTTAAAAGGCGGTATCCAAGAGGTTACCTTTGGAAATAAAATACAACGAATCAAATTTGAACAAGCTAAAGAGGAATACTCTGAAGGCGATGATTATAAATACAATGCTCAAAAAGGAAGCAACACATTGACCTTTGATATAGGAATCGGTCGAATGACTTTAAATGAATTGTCTGGCGACGTTGTTGATTATGATGCTAATCAAAAGACAGGATTTTATCTTGATGGGGATTATCATGGATATCGTTGGGGGGAGAACCTTACTGAATTAGATGACATTTATTTAGAGGATACTCTAGATCCTGGTGTCGTTGTTTCTAGCATCAGTCTTTCTGCCCTTGTTCAGTCACCAATTGGTCTATCTGAGGAGAATCTTGAAATGCAGACCGGAGGATTAATTAACAGAGATGTGGCTACATTTGAATCGTATCTATTTGCCGACTATGGTAATGGACCAGTCTATCGAACAGCGGGATCGAACCAAGAAATAAAATTCCCTAAACAAGAAAACTCTTATAAAGTTTTAGTTCAAAAGGATGACGAAACATTGGCAGCATTCCGTGAACGAGTAAAAGCACATCCTCAACAATATGGCATCTATACAGAAGGCACTGGGAAGACGGCTAGGCGAACTATCTGTATTAATATTGGAGATATTCATAAAGAAAATGGTGTTCAAAAAAAATATAGTGATCTAACGGATCAGAAATATGCCGTTCCAGAGCGAACTATTACGAGAAAAGCTGGAAGTGTTTTAGGAGCGGAAGAAGTCAAAATTACGCAATTTGCGGTAGAGGCTGCAAGTAACAGTATCAAACATGGGTTTTATCCAGAATCTTATCGGGAAATACTGGAGGATTATTATACTTTAGCCTATGGTGATGGAAACGTGATTAATGGACAAGTGTCTTCATTTAATATTTCTATGAAACTCAATTATCCGATTGATGAGACGCTGGGAGAGACTAAGACAAATACGGCACTGGCTTACTATTCGAATGCGAAACAACAAGAAAATCCTAATTTTAATCCACCGAATCAACTGACAGGTGAAGGAAATATGACCAACCCTTACGGAAAGATCGCAATCAATACTGATACAATCGCGTTGATTAAGTATGATGGCGCTACACTGGAGGAGATGAACAACGTTGAATTTGAGCTTCAGAAGAAGAGTGGTCTTAATTGGAATACGTTATCAACGCATGAAACTAAACAGTTTACTACTAGTGAAGGCGAGAAAGTTCAAGGAGTCATTCAAGTTTCCGGTCTAGATAATGGAACCTATCGTTTTGTTGAAAAAAATGGCGAAAACAATATCTATCCAGAGGGCTATGATCAGACAAAGTCAAGCGATTGGAATACTTCGGAAAATAGAATCGTATCCAAGGAAATAGTAGTGGATGGTCAGACAACGAACGATCCCGTAGTGATAGAAAATATTCCAATCGCTTCTGCCCCATATGCTATCGAGCATTATTTCTTGAAAGATGGAAAATCAGCGAGTAGTACGAATCAGGAAGATTTTGAGCTGAACTTCGTTGAAAATGAAACAGGCGAAATACGTAAGCCGATTGGATCGATCTTTACAGGAAAGCCTCGAAATAACCTAACAGGCTATTCCTATAAAAAGATTACGGAACTTGAGAAAGATAGTGGAACGATAACTGCTATCACTGATCCGAATTTAAGTTACAAAGAAAATGGTCAATTAGTACTACGTTTTTACTATGTACCAGATGACGATTCGATTCCTTTTACGATTACAAAACTAGATATGGCTGATAAACCGATGCCTTCTTATGATGCACAAGGAAATGCTTTGGAGCATGAGGTATCCTTTTATATTTATGAGTTCGATTGGGGGAATTCAGAAGGAAAAAGTCCAACTGATGCTGGTGTGGAACCCGAAAAAGGAACCTCTAATGATTATTGGAAATTGGTCGAAACAGATAACCAAGGGAACGCTTTACAGCAACCAATTAAGACAGATTCACAAGGACGAATCCGAGCTAAAATTGATTTAACAGATAATGGCGTGATAGGAAATGCAAAAACATTTGCAGTTGTAGAGGCTGAAAATACGTATCCTAATTACGAAGCACCTAGCGTAGAAGATGCTTGGTGGTTTATTTGGACCGGAACTGGTGCTGATAACAGTTCGCCAAAAGGAACCTTCTCATGGTGCAATAATATGGGGGCAAATAACCCAGGCTGTATTAATGATACGCAAGAAGATAAGAGTCAAAGAGTTTCTCTTAAGAACAAAACATCTAAAGGAAACATGAAAGTCTACAAGGCAGATCAGGATAAAAATATGATGTCCTCTGATGCTAAGAAACAAGTAAAATTCGAATTTTATGAGTACATCGATGATGGGAATTGGACAGAGGGTAGGAAGCCTGAGGATGGGCATTTAGACGATCCGACGATTTGGAAATCATTGGGAACTGTTCAAACGGATGCTGATGGGAAAATCATTGATCATGATCTTACTGCAGTGAAAACTTATGCGTTAAAAGAAATCAGTTCCTATCCGAGTTTTGCCGTGCCGACCGGCTATTGGATTTTATGGACGTCTAGTACTTCAGAGGGGATTGTGAATCATCAGGTGTCTTATGTTCAAGGATCAAATGACGATTCAGGAATAGTGCAACCTGATGCAGAAGAAAATTCGATCGGATCTGCAATTTTATTGAACAAAGAGATCAAGCAAGAGTTTTCTTTTATTAAGGAAAATGAGCAAGGAGACCCTTTAGGTGAAGTAGAATTTGACCTTTATGCGGGTAAAGAAAATGAAGTGCTGGAGATCGGTACCAATGATGATCCAAACGCAGCTAATACTTATTGGAATATGAGCGAGCCATTCAAAAGTGCGATAAGTAACGCTGCTGGTACCAATAAAGGAAAAGTAAGCTTTGATTTAGCTGCTGGGACTTATTTATTAGTAGAAACTAAAGCAGCGTCTGGTTATCAGTTACCTGCAGGACAGTGGATTTTAACGATTGATCCATTGCATGCAGATCCTGATCAACGAATTAAGATACAGGCTCGTGGAGATCCGCTGCCGCCAGCTTTTTATGAAAAGGATGGTGTCTACCATTTGCCAAATATGAGGAAATACAAACTACCTTCCTCTGGATCGTTCGGAATGATTTTTTCTGTCATACTTGGTGTAATCTTGATCGGTTTTGCTATTTTAGTTAGGGAAAGCAGACCAGAGAAAAACTAAGCTCCGAACAAAAAAATTGTTCTATGCACGTATTCATGTTAACTTACAATTAGTAAGTGAGGTGCATGAAGATGGAATACCTATATCAAGAGGGAAACCCAAATGGAAGAAAATTTATTTTGCTTCATGGAACAGGTGGGGATGAAACGTCTTTGCTGGAGTTGGCAAAATTTTTAGACGGGGATAGTACAGTCTTGTCCTTACGAGGAAAGATTAAAGAAGACGGGATGAATCGTTTCTTTAAACGCAACGGCTTGAATCAATTTGATTTTGAGAGTTTAGAAAAAGAAACGGATCATCTATTGGATGAAATCAAAGCAATCAGTCAGGAAAAAGGAATCCCGCTGGAAGAATGGACCTTAGTTGGGTATTCAAATGGGGCGAACATTGCGGCGCATTTGCTGCTGGAGCGAGAAACAAGCCTGTCCAGAGGAATCTTTTTCCATCCAATGTCCTTGGAGCTGCATACCCAATCATTTCGTTTAGAAAATAAAAAAATTTGGGTTTCCTATGGCGGTGCGAAGGATCCGATCGTCAGTGAGGCCTCCTTTGCGGAACTAGTCGCGGCCTTTCGCGATCGAGGTGCGGCAGTCACGGTAGTCGATACGCCTTATGGTCATCAGGTCTCGATGGACGAGGTTCAGAACGCGCGGGAATGGCTGAAAGAGTAGTGACACCATTTTTGGATATGGTAAAATGAGTCGAAGGGGTGGCGCGATGACAGACTCATTTGAATACAAAGGCTTGACCTTGACACCAACAGACTTGGCATTCAATGATGACGAATTACAAAAATTATTGACCTTTGAAGGGGCGATCACTCATGAACGCCTGAAGGGCTTTAATTTTCATTATTATTTGATGCCGGAATATGACTTGAACGGTCTTTTGGCGAAACTGGGCGATGCCGAACGCAAAGCAAAACGCATCTACTACATCACAGGACAGCTAGTTTCCAGTGATTTGAAGGATATGACCGTAGACGGGTATTATATGCCGACAAACTGGGGCTTTATGCATGTAGAGAGTCATAAATAGGAGTCGAAAGAGAAATCTTTCGGCTCTTATTTTTGATTTACTTTAATAATCTGCTTGTTTAAATACTTTTTCAGAAATTGAGTAAGAAGCAATTGTTTTTTCTCACGATGATATGGTTAGTAATATTTCTAAATGTTTTTTAGTAGAGCATTCTTCAATTAGAAACAGACTCTTTTGGTTTTCTATGGTTGGAAATATTTTTCTTTCTATTAGAATAGAAAAATAATTTTATATCTTGTTCATAAATGTGTTTGTAGTTAGTTCGTCTTATGTTTAATCACCTGTATTGACTACAGTATGGATAGATATTATAGATAAGATAAAAGAATAAAAAAATATGAAGAAACTTTTTCAATTTGTGATTTTCTAAGTTAGATAGAATATAAGATTTTCGTTTCGTTAAATATGTCTAGTATTTATTCTTATAATCGCTCTGTTCTGTGATAGAATGCTTACGGACTTAATGACAGCTAGGAGATAAGTTTATGTATACAAAAGAAGTTTTCAATAATAAGATGAACAGCTGGATCAACATTGATGCGGAAAATGAAGAAGAGTTGAAGAATCTTTATCGGGATTATGGGATCGATAGTGAGTTCGTGGATTATTCCTTGGACCGGAATGAACGGGCGCATCTGGATTATGACAAAGAAATGGATGTGCTGCTGCTGATTTTTAATGCGCCGAATCGACGCAAAATTGATAATCACTATGAGACAGTCCCCATGACTTTTATCGTGGTCAAGCAAACGTTAATCACTGTAACCAGTCAGGAAAGTAAATACTTATTCTTTGAGATAAAGAATTATTTAGAGAAGAATCCGAACAGTACGTTGTTTGAGCTGCTATTCGGCAGTCTCTTCATTATTTCTGATCAGTATTTTCCTTTTGTCGAGGGGATGGATCATGATCGTAAACGAATCAGCAACTTGTTAAAGGAGAAGACGACGAAGCAGAATTTGCTGCTGTTGTCCGATTTAGAGACTGGGATCGTGTATTTCGTAACGGCATCTCGGCAAAATGTGCTCTTAGTACAGCAAATCAAAAGTCATGGCATCTATCGGCGGTTGAGTGATCAGGAAAAGGAAAGTTTGGATGATGTGCTGATCGAAGCACAGCAATTAGTGGAAATGACAAAGCTATCCTCTCAAATTTTACAGCAATTATCTGGTACCTATAACAATGTGCTGAATAATAACTTGAATGATACGATGCGTGTGCTGACGGTCTTATCCGTCCTATTGACGATTCCTACGATCGTTTCCGGCTTTTTCGGCATGAACATGCCGCTGCCGTTGGAGCATAACGCTTCAGGCTGGATCATTACTATCTTAGTGAGTCTGGTGCTTTGGTTTGGCTTATTATACTTATTACGGAAGTTAATGAAATAGTGAGAATTCTTCGAAATGATCATGATTAGACTGCTGTAATTTGTTGTAAGATAGGATACACTGATAATGAGGTGGGTGATCACTATGCGAAACATAAAACCAGTTTCTGATTTGCGTAATTATAATAAGCTATTAGAGCAAGTAACGACAGATGAGCCTGTTTTTCTGACTAAAAATGGTCATGAAAAATATGTGGTAGTGACTATTGAGGAGTATGATCGCTTGAAAGCCAGTTTAGAAATCGTTGTGAAACTAAAAAAAGCTGAAGGTAGCGGAATGATCTCTCTTTCTGAAGCAAAGAAAAGGTTTGGTGTATGAGTTACACTGCTTGATTGACCAATGATGTAATTGTAGACATTGAGAATTTCCAAGAAAAAGGAAAAGATGCAAAAAACAGCTCTTTCATTCGTGAAGAGTAGTGCCGAATTGAAGCAAGTCGTGCCAAAGCTGGCATGGCTTTTTTCATGTCTTCAAATGCGGCGGCTTTCACCAAATTTTTTTATCAGACAAAAAATTTTGGTTTTGGGCATACAAGAGGGGAAGAAGATGCTACCTTAGTAAAGTGATTAGTGCAAAGTAAATGTCGAGTACTGATGGTTACTTTGCTTTTTTTCTGTAAAAACAAGGGGGAATATACTGTATCTCCTATGAAATAAGGAGTTTTTGCACTAGAGTAAGTGCAATCATTTCATATTGTTACAAGAAGCACAAATCACTATAGTAAAGCATGTAAGGAGAGAGCATGATGCAACAGATAACGAAAAGACAAATTCAAGTCTTGCTGCAATTTCTTGAAAACACAGAACCAGTGACGACCAAGGAGTTAGCGAATCAGCAAAATGTAAGCGTGCGCACGATCAAATACGATCTGGATGATATTCGTCTGTGGCTGCAGGAGCGAAAGCATGATCTGACGAGCAAACGAAGTCAAGGTGTGTGGCTGGAGCTGAGCGATTCTGAACGAATCAAATTGAAAAGCGAACTGATGGAGGTTGATCGGCTGGAACTATTTGCGGATCAGACATTGCGTTTGGATCGGTTGAGTATTCATTTAATGCTCACGAATCAGGCGATTACTTCCTTTGAATTGGCGGAGCGCTTAATGGTCAGCAAGGACACCATCCTTAATGACTTAGAGGCTCTGGAGCAACAGCTGAACGAGCAGGGAATCACGCTTGAACGGCTGCCGCGAAAAGGCTTTTTGATCTCAGGCCCGGAGCATCAGGTTCGTCTGCTGATCGAAGAGGTCTTGCAAAAAGAGCTGACGGATTACGACATTTACAAAATCATGGAGCTGCTTTTGCAAAGTGAGAAGCAGGAGGGGTATGAGCTTTACTCAGCCAAAGGGACGGCTTTTCAGGAGGTCTTCAATCAAGTGTTGGCCGATATGCGGCAGTTGTTGAAGCAAATCGACACCGCTGAGCTGAACTACGCGGAGCTATTGAACATGCTGATCCGAGTCGCGATCGCGACTGTTCGTTTGCAAAATGAATACACTATTGGCCGCTACCAGTTGCTGAATGATCCGAAAGAACAGCAGGAACTCTCTTACTTATTGATGCAGCAGGTTTTTTCCCATTATCAGCTGCCGTTGTTTGAAGACGAGTATCGCTACATTTATAGTGATACCTTCGAAAATGATCTGCAGCAGGATGTGATGACCTTGACGGAGAATTTGATCCAAAAGGTAAGCAAAAAGATCAACTACTCCTTTTCGAATGATCCGCAGCTGTTGACCAATCTTTATGCTCATTTATCGATGCGCTTATCCCGCAAACAAAAATTCGTGAATGAGTACAATCCCTTCAAGGATGATATCAAAGCGAAATATCCAGAGCTGTTTGACGCGATCGAAACAGTGGTACGGCGAGAGATTCAAGGAAAAAGCGTACTGATTAATGATTCCTTTATCGCCTACATCGCTTTGCACTTTCTCGTTTCCTATGAGAAAGCGGCGGATTCGCGAAGTGTTCGTGCGGTCTATGTTTGTTCTACAGGATTAGGCGTCACGAGCTTGATCAAGCAGAAAATCTCAGAGGAGCTTTCTAATATCGAGATCGCGGCTTTTGCTTCGGTGCTGAATGCTCAGGAGATCATCAAACAGAAGGAACCGGAATTAGTCATCAGTATCTTTCCCATCGAGGGAATGGATTGTGAATTTATCAAGGTTCACCCGCTGCCGACTAAACAGGATTTAGAAAAGATCCAGCAGGCAGTCAAAAAGACCTTGAGTCAGTCGCCGCAAAAAGGCTCGAAGAAAATAAGATTAGAGCCGGTGGGCAATCGAACATCGCTAGAGGATTTTAGCAAGGAGCTGATCTTACAGGCTTATACCATTTACGAAAAGCTGCTGTGTCTATTCCAAGAGCAGCTGAATCAAGAATATCGCGAAGCTTTCCTATTACATGTCTTTTTGATGGTTCATCGAATCATCTTTGATCAGCAATACATGATGGAAGGGAACAAATCGGATGGAGCAGATGAAACAGCTTCTTCATATAACCAAGAAATAGAGCAATTGTTTACAGAGCATAATTTAGCAATCAATCAATCCGAGATCAACGCATTATTTGCTTACATCAAAGGATAGTCAAAAGGAGGAAGAGAATGACCGTGACTGGCGAAGCGTTACAAATCATTTCAACCAGCGAACATCAAAGAGAACTAGAAGAATTAATCGATTGGCTCAGCGGAGAACTTGCGGAGGCGAAAATCGAACCGACAGAACTGCAATGGACGATCCTAATCAATCATTTAAACGAAATGCTGAAGCGTTCGAAAGAACAAGAGGCGATTCCAGAGGTTGATCCAGAAATGTTCAGCGAAGTCTCGCAAGAAGCGTTGCGGCTAGCTGATGGTGTCGTCCAAAAAATCAGCAACTTATCACAAGACGAGATGTATGTCTTATCGATCCATTTTGAAACAGCCAAACAAAATTAATTTAGGGGGAAAAATAAATGATCACAGTAGTAATTGCAGACCGTATGGGTAAAGGACAAAATGTCGCAAAAGGCGTAGAAGCAGCAGGCGGAAGAGCAGTAGTCGTACCAGGTATGGGCGCGGATATGCGCTTAGGTGATGTGATGCAGCAGGAAAAAGCAGATATGGGGATTTCATTTTGCGGCAGCGGCGGAGCAGGTGCGTTAACGGCGGCGACAAAATACGGCTATCCAGAACGTCACGGCATGCGCTCAATCGAAGAAGGGATAACAGCGATTAATGACGGAAAAACAGTGTTAGGCTTTGGCTTCATGGATCAGGAAGAATTAGGCAAACGTCTAGTAGAAGCATTTGAAAAGAAACACAATTAGGGAGATGAGCAAATGAGTATCCAAGATTGTCAACAAGTCATTGTGACTGTCGAAGGCAAAGGCGATTCCAAGCAGCATGCGTTTGCTAGTGCGCTGGGAAACATTCAGAAAAAAATGATGCAGGAGTCGGAAGTGATTTTACGCATTGAGCCAGTAGAGGTGGAAGTGATCAAGGCAACAGAAAAAACGTACAAAGAACGATTCCTCTTCTTCTTCTTTCCACGAAAAAGAACCAGCTATCATGTGGAGTTGGAAGTAACGGTCAACGTGACGACGCTTCAAGTGAATGACGTCGCCTTTACACAGGAAGTGACGGATGATCCTGACGGTATTCAAATTCCCGTTATTTCCAAAAAGATATAAGGAGAAACGGTTAGTCTACGAACAAGAAGGAGGAAATAAATAGTGGAGTTTACAATTATATTAGTTAAATCGATCATCATTGGCGGATTGCTCGGATTTTCTGCCTCGATGGGGGCGGCACGAATGTTTCATGCCCCAAGTACGCAAGGGTTGGGTGCCTTTCGTACGCTGGGTGAGATGAATGCCTGTATGGGTGACCCGGCTTCGCACTTTTCATTTGGATTAGGATTTTTCTTCAATGCTTGGGCTTCAACGGTTGGCGCTGGAGCGTTTACCCAGGATGTGACACATCGGATCATTCCGAACTGGGCAGCATCGGTCTTATTAGCGAAAAATAAAAATGTTTCTGAAACAATGCATGATCCTAGAAAAATGGGCTTTGTGGGCGCTGTTGTGGGCGCGATTGTTGTGGCATTCTTGAATTCAACCGCTGCCGCAATTCCAGAAGCATTGCAGGTAACAGCAGTAGCCGTATTGGTTCCCGCAGCAACAACATTGATTAACATCGTCATGCCAGTTATTTTCTGGTTAGCAGCATTGGATGCCGGCAAACGTACTGGCTTCTGGGGAACATTATTTGGCGGCATCGCGCAATTAATCATGGGAAATGCGGTACCTGGTGTGGTACTTGGGATCTTGATTGGTAAAGGGGTCGATGAGATCGGCTGGTCAAAAGTAACCAAGATGATGATGGGTGCAATTATCTTACTGTTTGTTCTAAGCGGCTTCTTCCGTGGCTTCGATCTTCAAGTATTGGAAAGCTTCAAGCTGCAGGCGCCGAACTGGTTAGAAAATATCCACAAGCTGCTTGGATTAAGCTAATTTAGTCATCGGTAAAAATAAGATGCCAGATTGCGAGTTTTACTCTATGTTTCGGCATGGTTAGCGGCATCATATGCGAAACGACAAAAGATCATTTTCAAGTTTTTTGAAAAATGATTTCTTAATTAGGAGGGAATTTAATGGATAACACAGAAGAATTGGAAAAGGAACAAGTTGCGCTTTCTGAAGAAAAGAAGGCGAAGAGCTTCTGGTATGCTGACTGGGCATTTCCTATTACGGTAGGAATTATGGCTGCGGCGGTTTTTGCGGGAACACATATGTACGTGACTCATGGGGTGGGTGCGTTTAATGAAGTTTCGATCGTAGCGATGTTGAAGGCAGGCTTAGATGGTGGTTCTTATGGAGCGGCTGCGGCGTTTGGGGCTAGCTTCTTGTTTGCTCGTATCTTAGAGGGCTCGCTTGTGGGGATTCTTGATTTGGGTGGATCGATTCTAACGGGGATCGGTATCGGTATTCCGGCGATTTTCTTAAGCATGGGCATTCGCGCACCCATTGATAACTTTGCTTTGTCGCTGATTACAGGAGCTGTTCTAGGCTTACTTGTCGGCGGTGTGATCATCTTGATTCGTAAATTTACAATCAATCAAGCGAATTCAACGTTTGGCGCAGATGTAATGATGGGTGCCGGAAACTCTTCTGGCCGCTTCTTAGGCCCATTGATTATCTTGAGCGCATGTGGCGCTTCTATTCCAATCGGGATTGGTGCAACATTGGGAGCGTTAGGCTTCTATGCCTGGAAAAAACCGATTGCTGGTGGAGCAATCCTTGGAGCAATGGTACTTGGGACGATCTTCCCAGTAGCACTTCAGTAGAAAGAAGGCCATAGGATGTTTGATTTATTAATCAAAAATGGAAAACGAGTGAACGGTGAAAAGGTGGAAGTGGCGATAAAGGATGGCGCTATCTTAGCAGTAGAAGCTGAGATCGAGTCCCCTTCAAAGGAAGTGCTGGATTTAGAAGGAAAGCATTACTTATCGGCAGGTTGGGTCGATGACCATGTGCACTGCTATGAAAAAATGACCCTGTATTATGATTATCCAGATGAAATTGGGGTCACTAAAGGTGTGACTACCGTGATTGATGCGGGGACAACCGGTGCGGAAAATATCGGCGATTTTTATGAGCTGACGAAAAAAGTGAAGACCAATGTTTACGCCTTGGTCAATATTTCAAAATGGGGAATCGTTGAACAGGATGAACTGGCGGATTTATCGAAGGTTCAAGCGACTCTTGTTCGTGATCGGTTAGCCGAGCTGCCGAAGTTTATCGTGGGAATCAAAGCACGGATGAGTAAAACAGTCGTTGGTGAAAATGGCATCACACCATTGGAATTAGCAAAAGATATCCAGCGTGAGAATCAAAACCTTCCATTAATGATTCATATCGGCTCGGCACCGCCAGAGCTGCGGGAAGTATTGGAGCTATTAGATGCGGGAGATGTGCTGACGCATTGCTTTAATGGCAAGCCCAATGGCATCTTGGACAAAGAAACCGATCAGATCAAGGATTTCGCGAAGGCTGCTTATGAAAAAGGCATTGTTTTTGATATTGGTCATGGGACGGACAGCTTCAATTTCCATGTCGCTGAAATCGCGTTAAAGGAAGGGATCAAGGCAACGTCCATCAGTACAGATATCTATCATCGCAACCGCGAGAATGGGCCTGTTTATGATTTGGCGACAACGATGGAAAAGCTGCGCGTTGTTGGATACTCTTGGGAAGAGATTCTGGACAAGGTAACTGCGGTTCCGGCTAAATACTTCCATTTAGAGAGAAAAGGACAATTGAAGGCTGGTTATGACGCGGATCTGACGATTTTTGATTTGGCAGAGGGCGAGAAAATTTTAACGGATTCAAACGGGTTCACCCGAACAGCCACTGAGCTGATCAAACCAGTGAAAACGATTATTGGAGGCACCATTTATGACAATTAGTTACGACAAATTTGGCTTGATGGAAGTCATCAACGCTTCTGGGAAAATGACGATTCTCGGGGTATCAAAGGTGTCAGAAAATGTGCAAGCGGCACAACGTTTCGGCGGCGAGCATTTTTTTGAGATGAGTGAGCTGTTCATTCAGACCGGGGCCTATATTGCGAAGCTGCTAGAAGTAGAGGATGCACAAATTGTTTCCTCTGCATCCGCCGGCATTGCACAGTCTGTCGCTGCGGTCATTGGACAAGGCAGTATGTATCATGCCTATCATCCTTATACTGACCGTATTCAGAAGCGAGAAATTGTTTTGCCGAAGGGACACAATGTTGATTACGGAACGCCAGTTGAAGTAATGGTTAGTCAAGGTGGCGGACAAGTGGTGGAGGCAGGCTATGCTAATGGCTGCTCGCCAGAGCAAATGGAAATGATGATTACCGATCAAACTGCGGCACTGCTCTACATCAAAAGTCACCATACGGTACAAAAAAGCATGCTGACAGTAGCAGAAGCTGCGGCTGTCGCAAAAAAATATCAGCTGCCCCTGATCGTTGATGCGGCAGCGGAAGAAGATCTTTATCAGTACAGCAAAGCGGGCGCTGATTTAATCATTTATTCAGGCGCGAAAGCCATCGAAGGTCCTAGCAGCGGTCTAGTCATTGGTAAGAAGCAATACATCGAATGGCTTCGCCTTCAGGGCAAAGGAATTGGACGTGCGATGAAGATTGGTAAAGAAAATGTCATGGGGTTGACCCAAGCGTTAGAGGATCGTTTAGCCAATGGGAGTGAGACGGGTGAGTCGATGAAGCAGCGTCTTGCACCATTCATTGATCAGCTTGATCAAATCGAGAGCTTAGAGGCTAAAAGTGTCCAGGACGGTGCTGGAAGAGCGATCTATCGCGCCAGTGTAAAAGTGCAAAATAAATCCGCTTTCGAAGTAATCGAAGCGTTAAAAGCAGAAGATCCTGCCATCTATACGAGAGAATATCAAGCGAACAACGGCATTATCGAGTTCGATATTCGTGCGGTAAATGAAGCAGAGATGGATAAAATCGTTCGACGATTAAGAGAAATCATGGAGAAGGAGTCTGAATAAATGTCATTAACCCCAAACTATTATAAAGAGCGAGTATGTCTGAATGTTTTAGCGAACTCAGTTGAAAATGCGCGTGATTGCTATACAGCAGCAGAAGGCCATGTTGTTCTAGGTGTGCTATCAAAAAATTATGAGAGTGACGAAGCGGCTATCGAAGATATGAAAAACTATCAGGCAGCGACAGAAAATGCGTTGTCTGTAGGCCTTGGTGCTGGCGATCCGAATCAGAGTCAAATGGTTTCGCGTATATCTGGTGAGCTTCAGCCCCAGCATGTAAACCAAGTCTTCACAGGTGTTGGGACTTCTCGTGCATTGCTTGGACAACAAGATACAGTGATTAACGGCTTAGTGTCACCCTGCGGCAAGGTTGGCTATGTCAATATCGCAACCGGACCGTTGAGCTCGCAAACCACTGAAGCAATCGTTCCAATCGAAACAGCGATCGCCTTGTTGAAGGATATGGGCGGCAGCTCTGTAAAATACTTCCCGATGAAGGGCTTATCCTGCAAGGAAGAATATCAAGCAGTGGCAAAAGCCTGCGCCGAAAATGATTTTTACTTAGAGCCAACGGGTGGCATCGATTTGGAGAATTTCCAAGAGATCGTCAAAATCGCTCTTGATGCCGGGGTTGAAAAGGTGATCCCTCATGTGTACAGCTCGATCATTGATTCCGCAACAGGGGATACGAGACCTGAGGATGTACGCACTTTACTAGATATCGTAAAAGAACTTTTATAGTTTCTATATAGAAGGGCATGGCAAAAAGCTATGCTCTTTTTTGATGTGTAAAGTGAAAAACTCCAACCGACAATTCATTGACAGCGCTTTAAAAATGATGTAAGTTAAAAGACAATATAGAGTAACAGATATTTTTTTAGCTACGTTCGTGAATAAACGCACAAAATAAATGGAGTAGGAGGAAACGAAATGATCGAAACTTTTGTATTTTCAAGTGAGAGTATTTTTTTACGAGAAGAAAATCAAGCAAATGTTCAACCGCTGCTGGACTATTTAAAAAGTCGGAAGCAGCAAATCGGAATGGTCTTCTATGATCAAGCGACGATGAACAATGTCTTGCTGGAGCATCATTTAGCGGATTATTTGGACTTTTCTATCAATGGTGAAGTTGCCGGAACGGTTCCTCAGGGGTTAGTGGACTTTCTGAAGGTTGAATTGAGTCATCAAAAGGTCAATTTCATCTCGAATTCTCTGGAACAATTGCAAGAAGCCGAAGCGTTAGGCTTCAAACCAATCTATATCGCTGAAGACTGCGATAAAGAAGATACGCCTTGTAGAGCCTTTAGAGATTTTAACCAGCTGCATATTGGCGTGATTGAAAACCGCTTCGAAAAATTAATGTAAACGACTAAATTGAATCGTAAAGCAGAAGCCCTTGGCAGTTTTTAAAAGAAAATTGTCGAGGGCTTTTTGTATGTTATTTCGTAACGGATATTTAGGTCGAAAAACAAGGGATAATATAATACAACTTTTTAAAATGAGAAATGCTCAGTATAATTTAATAATAAACGTAAGATTTTTGGGTTTTATTTAATGAAGGTTGTGGTTGTTAGATTTCTAAAGAAAACGCTTAAAACTTTGTGTTGACAATCTTTTCGCAACTGGTATAATCAAAAAATAAAATATTTTTCGAAAATTCTGAATAAAAGAACAGCGTTCGAATATTTGTTAAATTAGAACGATCAGTTATTTTTTAACCTTAATTTAAAAATTAGAAGGCAGGGAGTTAATTATTTTATGGAGAAAGAACTGCTGCGGGTCGAGGACCTTACAGTCAAATTTCGCACCTATAACGGAGAGGTAACTGCCGTAAATAATTTAGAGCTTCTATTAAATGAAAATGAAACATTAGGGATCGTTGGAGAAAGCGGCAGCGGGAAAAGTGTGACGTCATTAAGTATCATGGGATTATTAGAGGAATCCACCAGTTCAGTTAGCGGAAGAGCGCTGTTCAAAGGAACGGATCTGATCGCCATGAAGGAAAAGGAGAAGCAGGAGTATCGCGGCAATCATTTAGCGATGATCTTCCAAGAACCGATGACTTCTTTGAATCCGCTTCATAAATGCGGCAATCAAATCATTGAATCTATGTTGATTCATACGGACATCTCAAAAGCGGAGGCGAAAGAAAAGGCGATCGAACTGCTGAAGCTCGTGGGAATACCTGCACCAGAGCAGCGCTTTAACGAATATCCACATCAAATGTCTGGTGGGATGCGTCAACGGGTCATGATTGCAATGGCTTTAGCTTGTGATCCGCAGCTATTGATCGCGGATGAACCGACGACCGCATTGGACGTGACGATTCAGGCACAGATTCTAGAAGTTCTAAAGGAATTGAGAGATCGCCTCAAGATGGGGATCATCCTCATTACACATGATTTAGGCGTGGTGTCCGAAGTCTGCGACCGCGTGATCGTTATGTACACGGGGAAGGTTGTTGAGCAAGGATTAATTCGTGAAATATTAGACAAACCTAAGCATCCTTATACGGAGGGTTTGATTGCAGCGATACCGAATATCCAGGATGAAAAAGGAAAATTAAGCAGCATCGAGGGAATGGTCCCACAGCTGGACAACATGCCGAAAGGCTGCAGCTTCCATCCTCGCTGTCCTTACGCGATGGCTATTTGTAAAGAAAAACGACCAGCATTAACAACGGATGAGAATGGTCGAAAGGTTCGCTGCTTTAAGTATTCGATGGAAGAAGAGACCGAGGTGACGACGTAAATGATGACGCAAGAACCGATTATTAGGATGGAAAATGTCAAACAATATTTTGAGATTCGCGACAGTAAAGGGAAAAAGGGCACGCTGAAGGCAGTTGATGATGTGTCCTTAACCGTCAACAAAGGCGAGACTTTTGGAATTGTAGGCGAGAGCGGCTGCGGCAAGAGTACCTTGGGAAAGACTATGCTAAACCTTGGTGCTATAACGGACGGAACGATCATTATCGATGGGCAAGATGTCAGCGCCTTTAAGAACCGAAAAGAAAAAGTGGCCTTTGGGTCAAAGGTTCAGCTCGTTTTTCAGGACCCGTCAGCCTGTTTGAATCCGCGAAATAAGATCAAAGATATCTTGGCGGAGCCTTTTCAAATACACCATAAAAAAGACATGACCAAAGCAGAGATCGAAGCGGAAATTGATCGCTTGCTGACAATGGTCGGGTTAGCACCAGATTATAAGCAGCGCTATCCTCATGAGATGTCCGGTGGTCAGAAGCAGCGGATCGGAATTGCTCGAGCGCTAGCTCTAAAACCTGATATCATCATTTGCGACGAACCTGTTTCAGCCTTAGACGTATCGATCCAGGCACAGGTGATCAATCTGTTGGTGGAGCTGCAGAAGCAGATGAACCTCACTTATTTCTTCATTTCTCATGATTTAGGGGTGGTTTATCACCTATGTGATCGAATCGCGGTGATGTATTTAGGGAATGTCGTGGAATTAGCAGATCGTGATGCTCTATATAAAGACACCCTGCATCCATATACTAAAGCTTTAATTTCAGCAGCACCAACGATCGACAAGGAAAAGACGGAACGGATCGTCTTGACTGGCGATGTGCCGAGTCCGGCAAATCCGCCTAAGGGCTGCAAATTCCATACACGCTGTCCATTTGCAATGGAAAAGTGCAAGACGGTAGTTCCGGAGCTGCAGGAAGTGAAGGACCAGCATTTTGTCGCCTGTCATTTACACAGTAAAGAGGGTTAACATTCCGCGTTTCAACAAGATTCGCGGGGGAGACTGCGGCATAAAAATCAGACTTAATTTTTCTTCTGAAAAATTAAATACATTTAGCAAAAATAAGGAGGAGTACTAGGGTATGAAAAAAAGAAAGATGTTGTGGAGCGTCATTTGTTTAGTGATGTTAACACTTGCCGGTTGTGGTGGCGGTGGCGGCAGCACTGACGGGTCAAACGATGGTGGCGGCAGCGGGGATGGCGACAAGACATTGGTAGTCGGGATGGCATCTGATTTGAAGACTTTGGATCCTCATCATGGCTATGAGGTATACGGCAATATGGTGTATTACGCGATGTATGATTATTTATATCGAACTTATGAATCCTCTACACCAGAGCCTTCATTAGCAGAATCACATGAATTAGATGAATCTCAAAAGGTTCACACGTTCAAAATCAAAGAAGGAGTGAAATTCTCAAGCGGGAATGAGTTGACGTCAAAAGACGTGAAGTTCAGTGTCATGCGGACAAAAAATCTAAAAAGTAATACGACTCATCATACGGAAAATGTTGAAAGTATCGAAACACCGGATGACTATACCGTGAAGTTTACATTGAAGGAGCCAGATGCAGCCTTCTTAGTGAAGCTTGCGAACAATTCCTTTGCAATTTTGGATTCAGAAGTAGTGAAAGAACATGGTGGTACCGATGCAGAGGATGCCTCTTCTAAGGATACGGCTGAAAAATGGTTGAATTCAAACTCAGCGGGATCAGGAGCCTATGTCTTAGACAAATGGAAACAAAATGAAGAACTTAGTTTGGTCAAGAATGATGACTACTGGGGTGAAGTGAAGAACGATAAAGTCATCTGTAAGGAAATTCCAGATGTGAATACGCAGATTCAAATGTTGAAACAAGGGGATATTGATATTGCCTTGGGAATCGGTGTAGATAACGTTTCTCAACTGAAGGATCAAGAAGGCGTGAAAATTAAGAATTATGTTGGTTCGACAACAACCTTCTTATTGATGAACCAAGATGAGGAAATCGGCGGACCAATGGCGAATCCAAAAGTCCAGGAAGCGGTTCGTAAGGCCATCAATTATAAAGAATTACTCGAAATTTCAGGCGATCAAGCCGTTCTTCCACTAAATATCGTACCGAAAGGCTTTGTGGGCGCATTAGAGAAGGAAAAGGATTATCAAGACTTAGACGAAGCGAAGAAATTAATGGAAGAAGCTGGTTACAAAGATGGCTTTGACATTAAGTTCACTGTCGCAACCTTCGATACAGAAGGAATGTCATGGACGACTTTAGGTCAAAAAATCAAAGATGACCTGGAAAAAATCGGGATCAATGCGAAGATCGAAACATCTGAGATCGGTGTGGTTATCGATTCTTATCGTGAAGGAAAAGAAGCTTTCTTAATGATGCATTGGCATCCAGATTACATGGATATCAACAACCAATTAGCCTTCTTACCAGGTGATACAGTTGGCGAACGGGCGAAATGGATGGATACTTCGAATGCGAAGATGGAAGAATTGAAAAAAACGATTCAAACAGAATCAGATGAAGAAAAACGTTCGGCAGCATCTGAAGAATTACAAAAATTATTGGCAGATGACATGCCTTATGCTTTCTTAGTTCAGCATCCAAAAGTATTGGCTTACCGAGACAGCTTGAAGGGTGTCAACTACTACGAAGTACAAAAAATCAATTTCCAAGATGTCAGTATCAACTAACCAAAGAGCAAGGGGCAAAAGTATATGAGGAATATGGCTAGGTTTTTATTACGGCGCTTAGTATTTGTTTGCTTTTTGATCATTGGGGTGACGTTTTTAGTATTCATGATCTCACACCTCGTTCCCAGTGATCCAATTGCATCCAATATGAGTCCAAACGCGATGAGCGATCCTGTGGCGGTGGCGGCGTACAAAGCACGCTGGGGATTGGACAAACCGTTAATGGAGCAATACTTTATCTATCTGAGCAACTTGTTGCGGGGAGATCTTGGGACTTCGATTCGCACCGGTAATCCTGTTATCAGTGATTTAAAACAGTTTTTCCCTGCGACTTTGGAACTATCCATCATGGCGATGCTGATCGCGGTGTTATTCGGGATCACGTTTGGGATCATCTCTGCGGTTTATCGCAACAAGCCGTTTGATTATCTAGTTCGTACTATCTCAATCAGCGGGGTCTCGATCCCGAACTTCTGGTTTGCATTAGTCATGTTGCTGCTGTTTTACTCTAAGTGGCAGCTGTTTCCAGGCGGTGGACGAGTCAGCTCTCGAATATCGGCGCCAACAGGCGGGACAGGGCTTTATGTCTTAGATGCACTAATAAGTGGCAATTGGGCATTACTTAACGATGCCCTCTCCCATTTGATTCTGCCGGCGATTGTACTGGGATTCTTTACCATGGGACTCATCTCACGGCAGACCCGCTCAAACTTGCTGGAGGTTTCTTCATTGGACTATATTCGAACAGCAAAGGCGAAGGGCTTGTCTCAGCGTCAGATCGTGTTACGTCATGCGTTGGGAAATGCCTTGATTCCTGTCATTACTGTTATGGGAATGGGCTTTAGTAACCTGTTAGGCGGGATGGTCTTTGTAGAAAAGATCTTTTCGTGGCCGGGAATCGGGCAATATGCGTATCTTTCAGCAACGACACTGGATTTTCCAGCAATCTGCGGCGTTTCACTATTGATCGCTATGGTCAACGTCCTGCTGAATCTCTTGATCGACATCCTTTATGGAGTCATTGATCCGAGAGTGAGGTACAGCTGATGAAACGATTGTTAAGACAGAAGAACTTCTTATTTAAATTAGGATTGGTCATTTGTGTGTTGTGGGTGATTGTGGCGATCCTTGCACCAATAATCGTTCCGAAAAACCCATTAGCTCAAGATATGGCGGGACGCTTCTTATCTCCAGGATCGTCTGGGCATTTACTAGGAACAGATGAATTGGGACGAGATGTATTTTCTCGTGTGTTGATGGGGAGCCGGGTTTCGATTACTGCGGGACTAGTAACTGTTTGTATCACAATTGTCATTGGCACCATCTATGGTGGGATTGCCGGATATGTCGGTGGTATCATCGATGATGTCATGATGCGTTTCGCAGAGCTGATCGCCGCCTTTCCACCATTGATTTTGGCGATGGTCATTGCCGCGGCGTTGGGGCCAAGTATCTTCAATTCAGTGTTGGCGATGACGATTATTTGGTGGCCCAACTATGCGCGACTAATGCGAAGTCTCGTGATTACTTTGAAGGAAAATGAATATATCGTCGCCTCCAAAGTGTTAGGAGCAAGTCATTTGCGCATCTTGGTGAAGGAAATCGTACCGAATGCGTTGGGGTCACTCTTGGTTATGGCGACACTGGATATCGGGAACGCGATCGTAACATTCTCAGGACTAAGCTTCTTGGGGTTAGGGACACAACCACCAACGCCTGAATGGGGCTCAATGGTCTCTGACGGTGTCAATAATATGAACTATTGGTGGATCTCCACCTTCCCGGGTGTGGCGATCTTCTCTATGTCGATCGGCGCTAACTTTGTGGGTGATGGTCTACGAGATTACATCGATCCAAAAATCAAAAATAAATAGATCAACAACGTCTGACTTAGGAAAATTGCTAAGTCAGATTTTTTTTGCTCCAAATCAAGAAATAGTAAATGGGTGTCGCAAAATCAATAGGAATGAAAGCTTGCAATGTCAATAAAATGAATACATACAGAAAAAGCAAACACTTTTTTCAAAGTTTTGTAAAAATGAATTTAACAGTTGTTTTGAATCAGGAGGAATCATTGATAATTATAAATTATATATTCTTTTTCGAAAGAAATTATTTTAATAATGAAATGTGATAAACTTATTATTGAAAAAGCCACACAGTGATATGAAAGAGAGAAGGTGAAGACTTTGGGTAGACATACGGATCCAAATGAAAAATCTAAAGGAAAATACGTGGTGATCGGTTTAGCGGCACTTCTATTAGCAGGCGGCACCTATTTTGGTGTGACGCGCGTGTTTAATGATTCGCCAGAAAAACCAAAGGAGACGGTCACTGCTAAGGATACGCCATCCTCGTCAAAAAAAGCTTCCGCAACAAGCAGCACGAAGAAGGCAGCTAAGAAAAAAACAGAGAAGAGTTCTGAGAAAAAAACTAAAAAGACAACGGAATCCTCTAAAAAGAAAAAAACAAAGACCTCTAGCACGAGTAAAAAGCAGGATAGTTCTGAGAAAAAAGCAGCAACAACTAAAAAGAAGGAAACGGTTAAACTAGATGCCTCATCATTAACTCAGAGTGCCGGAAAGGTGTACTATGGTGTTTATTATTTCAAGGACAAGCAGGAAGTTTCCAGCAAGAATTCTGAAGCAACCAGCGCTGCTAATATCATTGAATTGTTTATCATGGATTATGCCTTGGCACAGAAGGACGGCGGCAATCAGGTGATTCAGGACAAAAAGCTGACCGAATGGCTTACCCCCATGATCCAAGAGAATGACATCAATGCCACCAATGTATTGATTGACCATTACGGGATGGATAAGCTCAATGAATATTTCAATGCACAAGGATATGCAGAGACAAAACTTAATCGCCGAATGGTGGATATCAATGTTCGTATCACAGATGATGACAATTACACATCCTTGAATGATTGCATGAAATTATTGAAAAAAATCTACGACAATCGATCGAAAGAGCCGCAAAAAACAATGCTGGAAATATTAGAGGGACAAGTGATTCGTACGAAGATCCCGCAAAAGCTTCCAGAAAGTACAACAGTTGCCAATATCACTGGCGAACAACAAAATGTCGAAAATGATATTGGGTTGGTCTTAACGAAGGACAATCCCTTTGCGATCGCTGTATTAACTAGAGAAGTTTCGGATATTGTAAAAACACGAACAGCCATCGCTGACTTTAGTCTAGCGGCAACAAAAATAAAATAGCTAAAAAAGAGTTTGTCGAAGAAAAAAACGGCAAGCTCTTTTTTAGCAAGAGCGGAAGATGTACCAAAGGAATGATTGTGATGTTTTTTGCTATTTGTATGCTAAAATAAACCTAAGAAAAAAAAGAGTGATTATTTTTTAAAAGGGCTTAAGAATGGGAAAAGGAGCGGGTTCAAAATGAAAATTTGTCCAAGATGCGGGGAAGAAAATAGTGATCGTTCATTATTTTGTGAACATTGCGGGTACGAATTTGCCAAAACAGATTCATTGCCAAAAAGAAGCCAAGGCGCCAATCTACAAGAAACGAAGCCAACGACAACCGCAGTGTCGAACAATGGAAAATCGGGTATCCCTAAGTGGGCGTTCATCATTGCTGGGGTGGCATTGCTAGCAGTTGTTGTAGGTGTCGGTTTTGCGATGGCCAGTCGTTCCAACAACGAGGCGACACTCCCGTCAACCACGACTACCTCTAGCACTACTGATACCAGTAAATATGATGAAATTATTGCGGAAGCCAAGGAATTGACGATTAACGGTGATTATAAAAAATCCAATCTCAAGCTGAGTCGAATCCCTGCCAGTGATCTAGGCAAGAGCGAATTTTCAGCGATTGCAGCTGAAGTAGATGAGTTAACGGAGAAAAATGAAGAAGGACTTAAGCAAGAAGAGGACAAGGAAGCCGTTCAGAAGGCTCAGGAAAAAGACCGGCCAGCAGTGAGAACCTCAGGAAGTTCAAGCGACTTTACCGGGGACTATGCGAAATGGGCGAATACCTATTACTTTTATTATTCCCAAACTAGCCAACGGCAAACGGCATTAACGATCGGTGCGAATGGCAGTGTGACACAGAAAAATGTAAATGGGACTCAGTATTTTGGAAAGGCGACGATCACCAGTGCCAGTGGGGATGTCCTAAGCTATGAAACCAATGAACAGTACCCATCAGAGATGCCAGATACGAAGCTGATCAATCCAAATGTGCAAATCACAGTGACTTGGGACGGCGGTGGAACGCAGATTTATTATGGCTATGTTTCTTATTCTTCACGTTTAGCCTTGACGGATGGTGTTTCGAAGAATGATGGGGTCAATGAGGTTTGGATCTCTTAAGATTGTAAAAGAAAGAAGATGAAACCTTTTGGGAAGACATTCCAGTCCGAAAAACTCAGGAACAGCCAAATACGTTTTGATAGGGATGCTATTTCTTATACTTGCGGGTTCTTCCTATTTAGTAATGAATACTTTTTTTGCTCAACAGCAGGAAAGGACACCGAGTGTAAAGAAACAGGCTTCTGTGAAGACGCCCCCTCCAATTTCAAAAGCTGAAACAAGTATAGAGGTCGCCACAAGCAATAGCAGTGTACAGCAATCAAGTGAGTCAGAGCTGCAGACTGCTGTCACGGCGTTGAAGGAGAATGCCGATCAGGTTTACTATGGCGTTCATTATTTCAATCAGAGCAAGGACATTACTAGTAATAATTCTGCGCCAACGACTGCAGCCAGCGTAATCAAGGTGTTCATTATGGAGTATGCCCTCACACAGGCAGAGCCGAGCGAAGTCATTCAAGGCAAGCCATTGAATGATTGGCTCATTCCCATGATTCAACAAAGTGATAACGAAGCAGCCAATGTATTGATGGATCACTTCGGTATGGAGGAATTGAATGCTTTTTTTCAGGCAAAGGGATACATGGATACACGTTTGGAAAGAAGAATGCTAGATGATGAAGCTCGTAGTCAGGGAAAAGAAAACTATACCTCCTTGAATGATTGTCTCGCCTTCTTGAAACAGCTCTATCAGCAGCGAGAGACGTACCCTCAATCAACAATGTTCACCATTATGAAGGGACAGACGCTGCGTACGAAGATTCCCAGTAAGCTTCCTGTCGGTAGTATGGTAGCGAATAAAACTGGGGAGCTGGATGATACAGAAAATGACATCGGTTTGGTGTTATCAGAAAAGAATCCTTTCGCGATCGTTGTGTTAACAAAGAATTTCAAGAGTGTAGATGGGATCAGAACCGCCATAGGGGAGTTTGCACTAGCGGCAACAGAAACAGATCAATAGAGAAAAAGAAAATCGGTTTTGCTTTAGATGACTAAGGCAAAACCGATTTTTTTATTTGATTGTGAAAAATCATTGATGAATAAAAAACTTAAAGCGAAAGAATAAGCGCACCAATCAGTAAAAGGCATAGTGATTATTTGGCTTTAAAAAAACACCTTTCAATCAAATTTATAAAAACGGTTTCAAAAAAATATTGACAACAGAGAAGGTCGGCTATATATTTAACTTGCAAATAGAACCATTGGCACTTTTTTAGAACCGAAGGACTTTAAAAAAGTGTCAGTTGTTTTTGCAAAGAACAATTCGGAGTTGCTAGGCTGAAGCTAGGTCTGTTGAAATCAATAAAGGTCATGTTGATCTTAGTTGCTATCGGGGTTCTTTTTGGAGCGTTTAATATATTTTAGCCAATTGCAGAGAAGGGAGACGGAAAATGAAGACAGCAATCTTTTATGGGATCAAGGATTTGAAAATCGAGGAATGCGAGTTGCCGGAAGTATCAGAAAACAAGATTTTGATAAAAATCGAGGCTTGCGCACTTTGTACATGGGAACAACGGGTATATACGGGGATAAAAAAAGTCGAGTATCCTTTTATCGGCGGGCATGAGATTGCTGCGGAAATTGTGGATTTAGGGAGCAACATCGATCAGACGAAATGGCAGGTTGGCGACAAAGTAGTGTTTGGCACCAATTTGGCCTGCGGGGATTGTGATTTTTGTAAAAGCGGAGAGGAACAGAATTGTTTGGATTTCAATCACAGCAAGCAACTAGAAGGTCTACCTCATAAAGGAATGGGAGGATTATCCGAATATATGTTGGTGGAACCCAAGCATCTTTTTCATTATTACGGAGTAACCCCTGAAGAGGCCGCCTTAACAGAGCCCTTATCATGTGTCGTTCATAGCTGTGAGACGGCGAATATCCAGTACGGGGATTTAGTAGTAGTCATCGGCTGCGGCATCATGGGACTTTTACATGTTTCGTTGGCTGTGAAGAGTGGGGCTAGAGTGGTCGCGTGTGATCTGAATTCGAAACGGCTGAATTTGGCGAAAAAGATTGGTGCGCATTATACTGTTGATTCTTCAACAGAAGTATTAGCGACGAAAATCAAGGAAATTAGTCGGGGACTAGGGGCGAATGTAGTTTTTGATACAACACCGATTCATAGCGTTGTGGAAGAGGCGATAGATTTGGTCTCAAATACTGGGAAAGTGATCCTGTATTCGTCATTCTATCCGGATGAGCCAGTCAGCTTTAGCCCAGACAGGCTGCATAAAGGCGGCTACGCAATTGCAGGTACCGCCAATTCAAATAGCCGTGATTTTGTTCGAGCGTCAAGAATGATCAGCGAACGCATCATTGATATGCGCCCGTTTATTAGTGAAATTGTGCCTTTTGAAGAAGTGGTGGCGGGCTTTGAATCCGCGATTGAAGGTGATAAATACCGAGTGGTGGTCAGATTTTAAGCTTTGCAGCATTAGTCTGGTAGGTAGTTGTATAAAAAATCAGTTATAATCAATAGTGAAAATCCACTTGATTGAGAAGAGAATACAATTGCCTGTCTGTTTTGATAGAAGTCTTTACGAGATCTCCCTATCCAAGACAAGACGAGGAGAGGGAGGATGAATGAAATGGAAGAGTTTATTCCAAAGTATAAAAAAATCAGCGATGATATTCAAAATTTAGCCAAGGTACTGAGCGGACAAGGGAAACCGCTCCCCAGTGAACGCAAGCTTTCTGAGACCTTTGATGTAAGCAGAACGACGGTAAAGCGTGCGCTGGAATCACTGGAAAGACAAGGCATCGTTACCTATATTGAAGGAAAAGGCTTTATTATCCCTGACCGAGATGTAAAGATTGTTTCAAGTATGCATATTTCTGGTTTTTATGAGGACATCGTTTCACGAAAAAAGAAGATCAGCTCTAAAGTTTTGAAGAAGAACGTGATTCAAGCGGATCAAAAATTGAGCGAAGAGCTTAAAATAGCAGAAAATGATTACGTTTTCTATCTTTTGCGGCTGCGGAGTGTAGATGGTACGGTGTATTCGTTATCGGAGAGCTTTATCCCGCTTGCACGTTGTCCAGAGATTGGATCCTTTGATCTGACTGATAAGTCTCTTTGGAAGGTGTTGAACCAATTCGGCATTTATCCAGAGATTATCAGTCAACGAGTAAGTGCACGAATGGCCAATTACACAGAAATTGAATACTTGAATATTTCAAATCCCGCGGTAGTCATGGTTGTCAACAACATGGCCTATTGGGAGGATAAACCCATTGAACTTTCATATGTCTATACGGATGTTTTCTCAACAAATCTTGAATATCGTTTTAGTAAATAAAACGAGGAGGAAGATTCATGTTAGTCACATTAAGTGAACTTTTAAAGGATGCGAAGGAAAAAAAGTATGCGGTAGGGGCGTTCAATGTACCGAATCTGGAAGCGATTCGTGCCGTGATTCAAGCCGCTGAGGAGCTAGGATCACCAGTGATCCTGCAGCATGCGGAGGTCCACGAGAACCTCATTTCATTAGAAGAAATCGGCCCAATCATGCTGCAATATGCCAAAGCGGCAAGTGTTCCAGTTGCAGTACATTTAGACCACGGGGCTTCTTTTGAGATGTGTGTTAAGGCGATTCGATTGGGCTTCACTTCGGTGATGTACGATGCCTCAAGCAAAGAATATGCAGTTAATTTAGCCGAGTCCAAAGAAATCGTAAAAATTGCTCATGCGGCAGGAGTAAGTGTCGAAGCCGAGTTGGGGCATATCTTCACCTCAGCAATCGGCGGCGGAGAAGGACGAGGCTCTGATTCCAGTGAAGATTATGAGGATTTGGATGATGTTTACACAGATCCAGCATTGGCTAAATCCTTTGTGGAAGAGACAGGAGTCGACTGCTTGGCAATTGGCTTCGGAACGGTTCATGGCGTTTACTTGAAAGAACCGAAGCTGGATCTGAATCGAATCCTTCAGATCAGAGAAAAAATTGATGTACCTTTTGTGATGCACGGGGGATCTGGTGTATCAGAGGAAAACTATCGAACAGCTATAAAGAACGGTATTTGCAAAATCAACTATTATACCTATATGAATAAAGCAGCAGGTAAAAAGGTGCAGGAAGAACTGAAGGATTTTTCAAGTGACTCTGTTTTCTTTGATGAACTGTCTTTAGCTGCAACGGCGGCGATGAAGGAAAACGTAAAAGCAGCTATGGAAATTTTTATGAATCCTTGATGTGTATACACGCTATATCTATTTGATGGAGGGAAGAGGATGGAGAAGATTGCAGCGTCGATCATGTGCGGAAATCAGCTAGCGTTGGGACAGGAATTACAGGAGTTGCATGCAGCGGGAATTGACTGGCTTCATTGTGATGTGATGGATGGCGTCTATGTCAATAACTTAGCGATGGCGCCTTATGTGTTAGAGCCGATCATTCAGACAGGAAATTTTACCACAGATATTCATTTAGCTTGTGTTGACCCTGAAAAATATGTGGAACTGTTTGCCCCTTTAAGACCAGATTATTTGACCTTTCACCTAGAAGCCGCAGAAGAGCCAGAAGCAGTCATAGACAAAATCCATGCTAAGGGACTGAAAGCGGGGATAGCCATTAATCCTGAAACCCCGATTGAGCGTCTCTTTCCATACGTTTCTTCCGTGGAATTAATTCTCATGATGACGGTCAATCCTGGCTTTGCTGGTCAAGCCTTTCAGTGGCACGTGTTGGAAAAGCTCGAAGGCTTAAACCACTACCTTGAAAAGCAAGCAGTGAGGCCGATGATTGAAGTCGACGGCAATATTCATTCGGAAACAGCAGCTGCTATCAGTAAATTTGGCGCGTCGGTTTACGTTGTTGGAACCTCTGCTCTGTTTAACACAAAGCCCGGCACTTACAGAGAAAAGGTGGAAAAATTAAAGCATAGCTTAACTACATTTGAATAAACGTGAAGCAACTTGCCTAGCATTTTTAAGGCAAGTTTTTTCATGTGCCCTTGGGAATGTAAGACCACTGTCTATACAGATTTTTTCTGTCATGGTACCCTTTTATTAGTGCTGCGAAGGCGTTAAGCATAAGTGGTAAGCGAAATGGAGTGAAAGAAATGCGCAAGCAAGAATTTCTAGAAAAAATTAACGGTGGGCTGATCGTTTCCTGTCAGGCGTTACCGGGAGAGCCTTTATATACGGAAGCTGGCGGCATTATGCCCTTATTAGCATTGGCAGCAAAGGAAGGCGGCGCGGTGGCGATTCGTGCCAATTCTGTGCGGGATATCCAAGAGATCAAGGCAGTGGTCGATTTGCCGATTATTGGCTTAATCAAGAAGCAATATCCGCCAGAAGAACCCTTCATTACTGCCAGTATGCAAGAGGTGGATGCGTTAGTTACAACAGGAGTAGAGGTTATCGCTTTGGATTGTACCTTGCGGAAGCGTCATGATGGGTTAACGATCAATCAATTTATTCAACAGATCAAGGAAAAATATCCTGAGCAGCTATTGATGGCTGACATTGCAACGGTTGAAGAAGGAATAAATGCTGCTCGTGCTGGAGCTGATTTTATCGGAACCACGTTAAGCGGCTATACAGCGGAAACAGCCGATCATAAAGGGCAGGGACCAGATTTTGAATTGATTGAACGGTTAGTAGAAGCAAATCTGTCTGTGATCGCTGAAGGGCAAATTCATACTCCTGAGCAAGCCAAAAAAATACAAGAAATGGGAGTCAGCGGCATCGTGGTTGGTGGGGCGATTACACGGCCGAAGGAGATTACGGAAAGGTTTGTAAATAGATTGAAATAAATAGTAGTTATCGGTCAATAGTCGAGAAGTGCAGCAATGCAGTTTTCGACTTTTTTTTTACTGATTTTTTTGAAAGGATTGTAACTCGACTTGTTTTAATATACTATGAATATATCAACATATATATTCATAGTATATTAGAGGTGAAATAATGAAGAAAAACAAGGGGTTTTCTGAAGAAGAGAAGCTGATTCTAAGGAAGAAATTATGTGCTGCCTGTGAGAGAAGCTGGACCAAGTTTGGGTATCGAAAAACGACAATCGGAGAATTAACAAAGGAAACAGGAATTGCGACGGGTTCTTTTTATCTTCTGTTTGAAAATAAGGAGGAGTTGTTTCTTGAAACCTTTCTTTTGGTTCAAGAGCGATTGAGAAAGGATTGGATGAGGATATTGAAGGAGCAGCCCGACAAAGCTGGCTTCAATCATGCGATGCTAACGTTGTATCGAGAGTATCAGGCCTCTCCATTTCTATATGATTTTTCGAATCCGGACTTTTTGGCCTTGCTAAATCGTTTGAGCGAAGAGGAGCGGGAAGAATTTACAAATAGTTCTTTGTCATTCTTTGAGTTCGTTCTGACCTCCACCAATTTGAGGTTGGCGGTTCCTGAAAAGAAGGCCTTTGGTGTACTTAGCAGTTTGCTCTATACAGTCACCTTGACCAATACGGTCTATGACCAAGAAGAAGTTTTTACTTTCATGCTTGAAACAATCAGTGACCAATTGTTCATTGAAGAATAAGAAGGAGGAAGAAGGATGTTTGATAGCTCAGCGAAATATTTCGAAAAGATGGCGGAGGACATGGGCGTGTCCATCAAGATTCCCAGACCATCGAAAAAAAGTCTTCAAGCCAGTGTAAAAAGTAACACAGTGGTAGGTGCAGGATTGATGGCAGGCGGTGTTCTGTTATCTAGTAAATCTATGTTTGCCTTAGGGATCGTCGGACTTGCAGGGGCGACGGCGCTCCATTATCAATTGAAGGATTAGACGGGGATTGAACGTTAGGACAGCTTTATGTTCTAACGTTCTTTTTTTAAAAACCGCAACATTGATGAAAAAAAGAATTTGCTTCTCACTTATACTAATTATTTGACCAAGTTTGTGAGAGGTGATCATTGATGAATCTATTAGCTGAAGAGCAACAAGAATGGGAAGTAATTCGCACAGAAATTGAGCGTAAGGAAACTAGCCTTGAACAGGAAATCCTTCATTTTACCGAGGAGACAAAGCAATTTCACCAATATCTAGTTGATTATAAAGGGGAGATAGACCCGCATGAAATGTTTATTAATTCCCGACTCCTGAATCAACAGCAGCTGGCAGAGTCAGTGAGTGGGAAACAATTGATACGACTAGAAAAGCAAAAGCAGAATCCTTACTTTACTCGTGTGGATTTTATTTATGAGGGAGAAGAAACAGCGGAGAAAATCTATGTGGGTCCTTTTTCTTTTTCGACTAAGAAGCAGGGCTTGTTGATCTATGATTGGCGGGCACCGATCGCCAGTATTTTTTATGAGTATGATTTGGGTGAGGCGAAGTTTCAAACACCGGCGGGAATCGCATCAGGAGAAATTCAAAGGAAGCGTCAAATCAAGTTCAAGGATGGAATGATTGATTATGTCGTGGAGTCCGACACGACGGTTTTCGATGAGGTGCTTCAAAATGAGTTGCGGCAGCAAAAAGGCGGACAAATGTCTACGATTATTAGTACGATCCAAAAAGAACAAAATGAAGTGATCCGTGACAGTCGTTCAAAGGACATGATCATTCAGGGAGTCGCGGGTTCCGGTAAAACCTCAATCGCTCTACATCGCATTGCTTTTTTATTGTATCGTTTTCGCGATCGCATTACGTCAGAGCAGGTGATGATTCTTTCGCCGAATCGCACATTTAGTCAATTTATCGCTCAAGTGCTGCCTGAACTTGGAGAAGAACCGGTGACCGAATGGACGATCGATGAATTCGGTCAAAAACTTTCTGGAGCGGCCAAAGTTCCATCGCGTTTTCAAGAAATCGAGCGCTTATATCTCAATCAGCGACAATCATTGATTGAACGAATCCGCTATCTTTCAACCAAGCGCTGTGTAGCAGATTTAAAAAAATTTCTCAAAGAAAGTGAAAAGTTCACACCAGCAACAATAACGATTGGCGACTATGATTATGGTGAAGAGTATATTCTGCAGCGCTACAAGGCCTACGGCAAAAAGCCAATTTTTGAGCGTTTGCAGCTTATTGCAGAAGATATTTTAGAAAATTTACGCAGTCGGCCCTTTCAACCAAAAAAGAAACCGACTAAAAAGCAGCTGTTCAATCGTTTGAAGAAAATGCTTCCTATTACAAACTGTACCAAATTGTACGCCAATTTTTTAGCAGAACAAGGGTACTCGATGAAAAAAGATCTAAGCTATTCTGACCTTTTCCCGATCCTTTATATCCGCCTATTCATGGAAGGGTTCGATGAGTTTTCGAAGATTCGGTATGTGATCATTGATGAGATGCAGGATTATACACCTATTCAATTTGAGGTATTCAAAAAAATGTTCACTTGTCCGATTTTGTTCATCGGTGATTTTACCCAGACTTTGACAGATATTAATGAAATGAGCTTAGCAGAGGTACAGCGCTATTATCCAAAAGCCCAAACAATCTATCTAACTAAAAGCTATCGTTCTACCTATGAAATTATCACCTGTGCCAAAAAGTTCATCAATGATCATCAGATTGAACCTGTTTTACGTCATGGGATGACTCCAGAAAAACGGGTGGTTCATTCTCAAACAGAAGAAATTTCAGGTATACTAGAGATAGTTGAACAACTAAAAAAGAATGGCTTGTCAACCATCGCAGTGATTACCAAAACGCTTGATAGAGCAAAGGAATGGCTCGTGCGATTAGAAAATTACGGAATGGACTGTGAATTATTGACAGATGATGCTGTACAATTACAAGGAAAGCTTTCCATTTGTCCTTTGGTTCAATCAAAAGGTTTAGAGTTTGATGCGGTAATTATCGTTGATGCGGATGAAGAGAATTATCCTGATCAATTAGGCCGCCAGCAGTTGTTTGTTGCAGCGACACGAGCGATGCATGCCCTTTATTTTCTTCAAAGGAAGTGAGTCTATGAATAATTCTCAGCTGGTTGCAAGTATTGCAGAATATATTGAGGATCATCTGCAGGAAAAAGTAACACTTGAAGAGCTGGCGAAGCAGCTACACTATTCAAAATTTTATTTGCTTCATGAGTTCAAAGAAGCAACTCGCCAATCACTTTATAACTATGTTAAACGTCGCCGACTTAACGAGGCGGCAAAGTTGTTGCTTTATTCGGATCAGCGAATCATCGAGGTGGCCTTCCATTCAGGGTATCAAAGCCAACAAGCCTTTACAAAAGCCTTCGAGGAGCTATTTAAGTTGAGTCCTAAGCAATATCGACTGCAGAACAAGAAATTCTTTATTGAGGAACCCTATAATGTTTCGAAGGCACTGGTTTGGGCAAAGGATAACGATATAAAGATTCGTTCAGGACAGCGAGGAGATCAAGAAAAAATTCTAAGTTTTGCTCAATTGATGCGAGGGGGGCTCCCTTATTTGGAAGAAACCGAATACCAACGTTCGATTCAACGGCTTATCGAGAAAGAAAACTGTTATCTTGCTTGGTCAAAAGATCAAATCATAGGCTTACTTTTGTTTGATGATACGGCACAAGAAGTGGAGAACCTTGCAGTATTTCCTTCTTGTTGGGACTTGAACATCGAGCAAAAATTGATAAATAGACTGCTCAAGGACAAACAACTAGGGATGCTTTATACAACAACCTTCAGAGCTGCTGATAAATTGGATATTGGACACCGCCAACGGTTGATAAAGGTAGGATTTATTCCTATTGAAGAAATTATTGAAATCAATTACCCGACTGAAAAACTACTTTTTCATGAGAGGCAATAGAATAATAGATAAAAACAGTTCATTAAATTGAACTGTTTTTTGTTTTTTATTTATGCAGTTAGTACTTGTTTAAGACAATCTATACACAATTTTTACAAACCTTAATTATTTATCCGCTTTCATTTAATCAAATTTCTAAAAAAATAATTTATTGATAAAGAAATGAATGAAAACTAAAGAGTAAAACTCTTGAAAAAACAAGTTTTTTTTAAAAGGCACGTAAAATTCAGCATTTTTTTTTCAAAAAAAGGAGAAAAAGCAAAAAATCTAATTGTCTTTGTTATTTATTGATAGTTATTTCAAATAACTAATGAAAACAATAACAAAGTTCAATAACTGATGTTATGCTATTTTTTCTTTTTTTTTGAAATTGTTCTTTTATTATATTTCGCTTATATTACTGTTATTGGTAATTATACAACTACTTTGGAGTCGATAGTAATGAGAAAATGGAGAATACCCATTATTTTCCTTTTATTCTTCGTGAATTTTGGAAATAGTCAATTTGTTCGGGCTGAAACAATTGATAGTGAAGTTATAGCCGAAAAAACAGTGGTGCAAAGTTCATCAGAACTTGAGAATTCAACTGAGAATAATTCCTCTCTAAATGATAAAGAAACACAAGAAACTACTTCAACAGAAGGAGATCTTTTAGACCGTGAGGATAATATTGATGAGAATGAGAGAGCTGATGTGGAAGAAGAGACTGCACACACTCGCTCTGCTGTGAATCAAACTTACGATGGACAATGGATGATTGTTAACACTTTAAGTGAATTGCAAACCGCATTGAAAGATAAGGAACCCTACATAAAATTAGCAAGTTCTCAGGAGGATTTTGTTATCGGAAGTGCCAATGTTCCGATCACTGCAGACGTAACCATTGATGGAAATAATCGTCAAATTTCCTATACAGGAGGTCGAGCCTTCAATTCATCTACAGCGAATTTAACGATTACCTTACAAAATATGACCTTTGGATCTCCCGATTATACTCTTTCGGCAAGCGGGTTGTACGGGATCATGCAAAGTGACTCCGCAACGCAATTACATATAGAAAATGTAAATTATTATTCTAGCACAACGGCCCAACCATTTTATCTCAGACATCTGAACAGCAAAATCTATTTCCATGGAACGAATCGATTTATGCAGCAGAAGGCAGATGGTTCGGTGGCGACTGGACAAGAATTTGCGGAATGCAACAACTTTGAATTTGTTGCAGGAAGCCACACGACTATTGTCCAAAATACAAATGACGCGCTGGGTAGCCTGTGGATGCCCTCAAATCCCAGCAGTATAACGGTTGGTGAAGAGGCAGAGGCTGACATTACATCTAATCATAATTTTATTTATTGTGATGGAACGAACAATAGCGTGATTACATTAGGTAAAAATTCGAAATTTTCAGTGAAAGGGACCAATGCTGATAAAGGGTATTTTTACTATTTTGATAAGCCGGCTTTTATCACAGTGGGCGAGGGAGCAGAATTTTCAGTAGCTTATCCACACTTTATGAAATTAGCTGCTGGCAGCGCGATTAAGTTTCTTCCAGACTCTATCGGAAATTTTGATATTAGTCAGGATGAAAGCGTGTTTGATCGTGGGGTTGGAACGAATTCTACATTTGAAATTGATAATGCGAAACAGATCCGTTTCAAGGCAAAAGCCGGAACGACTTACAACCCGATCGGTTTTTCAAGTTCCTCAAGTATTTTCTCCTTTTCTGCTTTTGGTGAAGATACAGATCGTTATGATGTTGTGACTGACGAAGCGATCTTGCCGCAAAAACTGACTCCGCAATGTGATAATGGGACATGGAATGTCACAACAAACACGATTTCACGCTCTGTCGGACCAAGAACTCCTGATTTTACAGCAGAAGAAAAGACAACGTTGAAAAACGCAGAAAGTATAACTTTAAATCGATTAAATCAACCGGTTGAACTATTGAAGGTCGATCAAGAGATAGCAACACATGAGGCGACTTTTAAGTTGTCAGACTATCAATTACATGGAAATGACAATCTGATAAAAGAAGTAGACTTCAAGTTATATTCAAAAGAAACAGAGTCTCCTGAAACTGAGAACGAGGGTTTTGTTGACTATCAAACGGCTAATTTGGATAGCACTGTTACGTTTTCTGATTTGAAGGATCGAACAGAATACTGGCTATATGTCCGTATTGTTTGTGACCCTGATAGTCAATCGAGTCAGTGGTTGAAAATTCCTTTTAAAACAGAACAAGAAATGATCAATGTTAGTTTTCCTGTAGAAGTAGCATTCTATTCAGAAAAATCTGAGGGGCAACAAAAGATTCGTGAAGCCAAGGAGTACCAGATTGAGAACCATAGTTCTTTTCCCGTCACTGTCCAAGCGACAGATTTTCAAGAACTATCTAATCCGACAGGCATTAACCTATTGCCCAAGGCAGATGCAACGAACAAAAAGGACCTTCTGTTGAACTTAACAGAAGGAAATCAATCAATTGGGGTACTAACAAAATCATTGAAGGATGCCCCTTTAAATTTTGAGGAATTAGCTGGATATTCTTCTACAAAGCTAGGATTTTCAGGCATCTATTATGGTGATGAAAAAACAAAACATCAGGTTCAATACCGTTTAACAATGACGGCAGAGAGAAAGGATTAATGCATTTATATGATTGAAGAAAAACAACAAGAAAAAAAAGAGAAATGGTTACTGATTTTATTGCTATTATTACTGATTTTCGGCGGTATCGGTGCCTATTTCTTTACTAGACAAGAAGAAAAACCCGTTTCGATAGTAAGTGGAGAATTTTTACCAGAAGGTAAAGATGCCGAAAAGATCAGTGACAGTGAGTTGAAGAAAATGGCACAAGAGAAAGTTGATCGCAGCAAGTTCAATATGATTATTGTGCCAGAGGCAACTTTTGAAACAAGTGATAAAGCCGGAGAGCTGACCATTCAAAATCCAGCTCATAATGCGTATCCTGTTAATGTTGAAATTTCTCGAAATGATACTGGTGAAGTGATTTATACTTCAGGTGCGATTCAACCTGGCTATGAGGTGAAAGAAGTAAAATTAGAAAAGAAATTATCAAAGGGAGATTACCCGGCTACGGCGAAGTTCTCTTTATATGATGATGAAACAAAAGAGAAAAAGGGAGAGGTTGCAGCGAAAATTACAATTCATGTCAAAAACTAATAATAAAAAAAGAGGAGAAGATTACAGATGAAAAAGATTTTGTGCGGATTATTATTAATGGGATTTTTAAGTGGCGGAGCAGCGAGTGTCTTTGCGGCGGAGGTTAATGGAACTGATTCGGCCTCAATCACTGTAGATGGGTCTTTAGGACAAGATAATACGGATGAAAACGCGCCAAATATTGATGAAGGATCGAACGATTGGATTAACGTAACAGTAGATACGGCAAATATTTTCTATACAACAAAGGAGTCACAGCACAAAACTATTACGTCTCCTGATTACACAATCACTAATAACTCTGGACGTGCAGTTAAAGTATCGGTATTAGACTTCACTGTAGATTCAGGGAACCTAGACAATGTTGATGCGTTAAAAATTAGTGGAAAAGATTATGCTGATGCGGAACAATCTGTTGATTTAAAATCCTTCGTTGCTGGTGATTTTTTAACATTAGCCAATAATCAAGGCAAAGTGAATGTAGATTCTGATACGGTCGATAGTTACGCTAAAACAACTTCATATAACTATTCTGGAACAACAAAAGATGAATACTATAAAGCAAAAGCCGAAAAAACGAATCATACCTTGACACTAGCTTTTGAAGCTCTAGGCAAAGATGGCACCTCAGTAGCTCCTTAATTTAAGGAAGCAATTTCATGAAAAGTACAATTTATATTGAAGGAATCTTGGGTTCGCAGGATTCATCAACGGAGCAAGTAATTCCTGTTACTGAACCACAAAAGAATATAACCAAACAAATTACGAATGTTCAAGTCACCACTAGCTATCCTAAAACAGGGGAGCTGCAAAGCAAGTATTTATTATTTTCTGGAGTTTGTTTATTGCTACTCCTACTACTAGTGAAGAAAAGGAAGACAACCGATTGAGGTGTCTTCCTTTTTCGTTAGATGAAAACAAGGTGAATGGTAGTCCTTTAAAAATGGTATACAAATTTTTAAAGAACGATCATTCGAATATTAAATACATTTTTAATTATTCGTTTATTCTATCAATAAAAAGAACAATAAATTAAAAAAAAGAATTTAAAAAAACGTTCTTTTATTTATCGATTTAATAAAATAAATATAATTATCATACGAAAAAAATAGCGTTGCTAAAGCGTTTGTTTTATGTTATCTTCAAATAAATATCCGTTTCTTATTTTTATTTTTGTTATTTTAAACAAAACGGTGACTATAGGTAATAGTCGGAAAAAGGTGTTTTACTTTTTTGAAATAACATTCTATATTTTTAAAGAGTTGAGCGGTATCAAAAGATTTGAAGAAACTTCATAATGAAGCGTTCATTCATTGAGGGGGAAAAGGAGAAAAAATGAAAAGAAAGCAATTGACGTGTGCAGCACTTGCAGGATTGTTGGTACCTGCATTATTAGCTGCGCCAACAGCACTGGCGACAGAAGAACAGCAAACAACGACAGCGACAAGTGAGGTGGCAAAGCCTGCTGAGGAAGCTGTAAAGCCTCAACCGAGCGTTCCTACTCCGTCAAAAGAGAAACCGACTGTTCCAAGTACGCCTGCTAAGAAACCAAGTACTTCGACTGGAAGCAGCAGTCAGACGACAGGCGGAAAAGAAACGAAGCCGACGACTGAAAGCGGCACAGTAAAACCTGCGGAAAAACCGAAAACAGAGGTACCCGCAAGTAAAGAGTCGGAGAAATCTACTGAAACAACGACTACTAGCACAGATAAAGTTGACGTAAAGCCTTTGGATGTTGAAGAATTTCCTTCAAATGAACCAACGGATACACACCCGGCGATCAATTTTCTACCAACTCAGTCAATTAGAAAAGGCAGCAAATTCAATCCAATGGAAGGGGTCAGCGCGACCGATAAAAAGGATGGTGATTTAACGGCTAAGATCACCTGTGAAGGAACGGTTGATACAAGTAAAGTTGGCGAATATTTATTGAAATATTCCGTAACAAACTCACAGGGAAATACCACAAATCAATGGGCGATTATTCGAGTAGTTGAAGACAATATTGGGATGTATGCAATTGAGATCGCTGATTTTAGTTTGCCAAAAGGCAGTGACTACATCCAAGCGATTCGTGAGCGAATTGTTATCAGAAAACCGGATGGTACAACAGTGCCTACCGCAGCAGCGAATATTGCGGTAGCGGGAAATCACTCAACAGAGAAACCGGGAACTTTAGCAGTTCAGATTTCTGTGGTTTCTGAATACAACACAGTGACTAAAAAAACAGTAAACATCACCGTTCTTGACACGAAGGATACAATTCGTTTAGATGCGCAATCAACGTTGACGCTTGAACTAGGACAAGACTTTGATCCTTACAGCTTTGCGCAAGCATATGTATTGAATGCTTCAGGTAAAGAAGAGAAACTTGCAAAAGCAAGTGCGACTGGCGGAGTTGGTGTTTGGGCAGATTCAAATGTAGACACGACGAAAACAGGGGACTACAAAGTGACGTATACTGCATTGGCTTCAACGGGTGCAACTGTTACGAAAACGATGGATGTAAAGGTAACTGAAAAAGCTGAAAAGCGTACACCAAAAATTTTAGTAGACAATAAAGTTATGTACGTTGGCGATAAATTAGATGAAGATATGATCCTAGCTTGGGCGAAAACAGAAAATCCTGATGATACGATCGATGGATTTAAAGTGACTAATGGAGAGATTAAGGTAAAACTTGCGGATAATACATTAGTAGAAACTGGGGAACATGCGATTGAGTTCTACGCGTCTACCCCAGAAGGTGAAACAAGTACAAAAGCGATCACTTTGACGGTGAAAAATCGTCCAAACGCAGAGCCAGTCAATCCAACTGGAGACACGAAAAATGTAGCTGGCACTGGAAACAAAGTGACCAATATGGCTAATAAAAAGGCAACGCCAGTTCGTACGACGACACAAAGTAGCAAACAATTACCGAAAACAGGCGAAGAATCAACTAGTCTGACTGTGACCGTGATTGGTAGCTTCATGGTGCTCGCAGCATTTGCACTTAAACGTTTGAAAAAAGTAAACTAAAGCAAAAATGCTTCCTTCAATCCATTTGAAGGAAGTATTTTTATACTATTTTTGATTCCTGCGACCATGTTTAATAATCCATTCTTGTGCTTTACTCGAAGGTGTTTTGCGCCATTCGTTAATCAGCTGATCGGCTTTTTCAGGAGCATCTTTGTAGAGGTCATTCAAATTATTGCCGACACTTTTTTGAACAAATTTCTCAGGATCGTCCTTCAAATTCGTCAAAATTTCGGAATAGCGCGCAAACTCGTCAATCGCGACGTAGAGCTTTTCCGACCAAGGCAAGCGGATTCGAACGCCTTCACAAGCTAAGCGGCGTACATGAACATTGTCTTCTTTGCTCCATAAGATCAATTCATCCATGATTTCCTTAGGATGCTCCTTTAGCAGTGGACGAATCGCATATTCTCCTGTAAAGCGCTTCGTTAATTCTTTTAAAAAGGCCAACGAAACTTTCCAATCTTCATTGCCGTGACGCTCAACATAGCGGCCGATGGGCCAGAGCCACCAGCCAAAGCTAAACATTCCTGTCGCTTGTTCCAGTTCAGGACCGAGGATTTGCTGGAAGACGTGGATTCTTTCTTCGTACTCTCCCTTTAAATTCTTTTCCAGAGCGTCAACGATGAAATCAAACCGAGCAAATAATTCTTTGTCCTCCAGGTTACCAATGAGCTCAGATGTAAAATTTTCTCTGTTAAAGTCTGGCTGTGCCCTAGACAGCTTTTCTGATAAATCTAAAAATGTATTGATCATTATAATGATCTTTATGCTTCAAATGTATCCGCCTCCATTCCTTTCTTTTGATCATACCATAAAAATCAGTCTTTTCTTAAATAGTCAATATCTTCCAAGCGATCGAGGAAAAGACTTGATACAATAAGGAAAACAAGGAGGCGAGACGTTGAATCAAAAAATTATCTGCTACGATGCAGACTTAAATGTAGAAGCGTATTCTTTTACAGGCGTGTCGCAAAACTTTCCCAATCACTTTCATGATTATTACGTAGTAGGGTTGATTGAAGAGGGGGAACGGAGGCTAGTGGTCAATGGTAAGGAGTATGTCTTAGTTCCTGGAGACCTCATTACCTTCAATCCTTATGATAATCATAGCTGTGAGGGAGTCGATGGTGAACGCCTAACCTATCTTTGCATCAATATTAAGAAGGAGCCCTTTCAGCCCTTCACAGGCAGCGAACTGCCTAAATTTCTTACGCCAATGCAAGAACAAACCAGTATGGCCGAAGACTATCGACGCTTGCATGATGCCATCATGAAGCAAGGAGAGAAAGAAGAGAGGGAGACACTGTTTCTTTTGTTTCTTGAAGAATTGCTGCGGTATACTCAAAAAACTCCTGTCACAACAACAGAGGAACAGGAGACGATTGCACAGGTGTGCGGCTATTTGGAAACTCATTATGATCAGAAAATCACTTTGGGCCAGCTTTGCGAGGTCGTCCATTTGAATAAGCATTCGCTGGTTCGTCAATTTACCAAAGAAAAAGGAATCACCCCTTATCGCTATCTTGAAACGTTTCGAATCGTTAAGGCAAAGGAGCTATTGGAGCAAGGCTGCAGTCTAACAGAGACCGCTGATCGGACAGGCTTTTATGATCAGAGTCACTTTACAAATTATTTCAGCCGCTTCATTGGCTTGACTCCGAACCAATATCGAACAATTTTTGAAAAAAGAAATGAGGAATAACATGTCAATGGATGAACTGAAATGCGTGATGGTAGTGGACGAATCCATGCCGTTAGGAATTATTGCAAATAGTACGGCTGTAATGGGTGTAACGATCGGAAAACTGTTTCCTGAGGTAGTGGGTCAAGATGTCATTGACCAAAGCGGTTATCAGCACCAGGGCATTATTGAATTCCCGATTCCGATTTTAAAAGGGAATAGGGAATTTTTACGAACGATGCGAGAACGACTCTATGAACCAAGTTTTGAAAAAGTAACGGTCGTCGATTTTTTTGATGTCGCACAGGGATGTAAAACCTATGAGGAATATATTGAAAAGATGAAGGATGTCCCAGAAGCAGCGATTGACTATTTCGGTCTGACATTATTCGGTAATAAGAAACAAGTCAATAAGTTGACCGGCAGTTTGCCGCTTCTGCGCTGACAGCTCGTGCTCAAACGAAAACATTAGTTCATTTTCATGCTTTTTTCAGTAAATCGTGCTATTTTAGACAAGAAATATGTTTTAAAAGAGAACGCCTGATGAAAAAGGCTGCTCGAATACGAACTAAGGGCGTGGAATAAATTAATGAGTATTGAAATCGTATCAAAAATTCTTTCGATTATCCTATTGAATTTGGTATTAAGCGGAGATAATGCGGTGGTGATTGCTTTAGCTACTCGCAAGCTTCCAGCCAGTTCACAGAATAAAGCAATCGTGATTGGAACAGCAGGAGCGGTTGTTCTGCGAATTCTATTAATGCTGATCGCGGTTGAATTATTGACGGTTCCATATGTAAAAATCGTTGGAGCCGTCTTGCTGTTTTACATCGCGTATGACTTATTGAAATCAAATGGCGAGGAGGCAGCTGTGAAGAGTGAGATGACGCTCTTATCTGCAGTTCGCACGATTATTATTGCGGATCTGGTCATGAGTCTGGACAATGTTTTGGCGATTGCTGGTGTAGCCGATGGGCATTTCGGTTTAGCCGTGTTAGGCTTGATTATCAGTATACCGATTGTGATTTTTGGCAGCCAGATTATTTTGAGACTGATGAATCGTTTCCCTTGGTTGATCTGGATCGGAGCGTTATTGATCGCTTATACAGCCGGTACAATGCTGGTGGAAGACAATTTTATCCACCATTTGTTAAGAGGTCTGAGCAATGGGCATTTGATATCATTTGTTTCCTGTGCCTTATTAGCAGGGATGTATTTCCTATTTAACCGAAAAAAATCTTAATACGAATAACGAAAACTGTCGTAAACCACTTACGGCAGTTTTTTTGACTGATATAGACAAACCAAATAACTGAGTGGAATTGGTCAAATTCGAGGATAATACACAGATGTTATCAGCAAGAAAATGGATAAGAGTATAGCGATTTGTGACGATGACCGTTTGATGAGCGGGCAAGTTATAAAGCTCGTGGATCAGATCCTTTGAGGTGACACAATTAACATACTACAGTTTTTTTAATTGTTTATAGATACTGACAATGAGAAAGCAGAGTGAGAACGATTCTCTTTTGGAAGTATTGCGGGAAAAAATTCCCTTCGTTATACTTAGGGAGTGATTGTAAGTGTTTACACAAACTTTGTGGATGCGTTAGATGAGCATCTATCGAAAATTTGAAGCAATACATCTGGAGGTGGAAGAAATGTTTAAGCGATGACTTTGAGTACCGCAAAACTTAGAGGTTCTAAGCGCGTCAATTAAATATTTTTCCTCCTCGGATCGATTAAGCTAAAAAATTATCCAGGAGCAGCCTTCTTTGGTGTGCTCTTTTTCTGTTGGAGGAAAAACTGAATTGCGGAGTATCAGGTGATTTAGAAGAAATCTAAAGAGAAAATCCTCAAAATGGGAAGGAATGGATAACATGGAATTAAGAACGAGCTTACCAGAGATTTTTGATGAATTTGGAGAAGCAAGAAGACAGGGATTTTTAACAGTTAAAGAAATTAAAGAGCAGGGCAAGCCGGTTGTGGGGGTCTATTGTACTTTCATGCCGGAGGAATTGGTGCTTGCAGGCGGAGCGATCCAGATTAGTCTGTGTTCGACTTCAGATGAGACAATTCCCGATGCGGAAGAAGATTTGCCACGGAATTTGTGTCCTTTGATCAAATCGAGTTACGGGTTCGGTAAAACCGACAAGTGCCCGTATTTCTATTTTTCTGATTTAGTTGTTGGTGAGACGACCTGCGATGGTAAGAAAAAAATGTATGAGTATATGGAGGAGTTCAAGGATACTTATTTGATGCAATTGCCTCATATGCGTGATACCGAAGAGAGTAAAAAATTATGGTACAGCGAGTTGGTTCGCTTTAAAGAAAAGCTGGAGGATTTCTTAGATGTTGAAATCACGGATGAGAAGATTAGTGAAGCAATCGTCTTGAAAAACCGTGAGCGTCAGGCGAAGCAAGATTTCTATCGTTTAGGGCAATTGAATCCGCCAGCAATCACTGGACAAGAAATTTTCCAAGTGATGTATGGATCACAATACAAGTTTGATAAAGAAGAAGTAATTCAAATGTTGGAAGAGACGACCGCTAAAGTAAAAGAAAAGTATGAGGCCGGCGAACGTTTGGATGCCAAACCGCGCATTTTAATAACCGGTTCACCAATGGGGGGCGTTACGGAAAAAGTCATTCGGGCGATTGAAGAAAATGGCGGGTTAGTAGTGGCGTACGAGAATTGTACGGTAGCGAAGGCTGTTGAACGCTTAGTTGATGAGACAGAAGAGGATGTTTACCAAGCATTGACAGATAAATATATCAATATCGGCTGTGCCTGTATGTCGAATAATCAGCCGCGAAAAGAGCTGCTGAGTCAAATGATCGATGATTATCAGGTTGATGGGGTAATCGATATGGTCTTGCAAAACTGTATTCCATTTTCTGTGGAATCCTTGAAAATCAAACGTTTCTTGAATGAGGAGAAACAAATCCCTTACATGTATTTAGAGACAGATTATTCAACTTCAGATATCGAACAAATCAACACACGCGTGACCGCATTTATCGAAATGTTAGAGGAAGAGACTGTATGTACACAATAGGATTAGATTCTGGTTCTACGACAACAAAAGGCGTACTTTTTTCCGGTGAGGAATTGATCGATAAATATTTAATCCCTACTGCTGGAAATCCCAAAAAAGCGATGTCGGAGGTTGTTGATTATTTTAAACGAAACGATGAACTGAGTGATGTGAAGCTTGTGACAACGGGGTACGGCAGAAAACTTCTGCCAGCGGATCTAGTCGTTACGGAGATTACCTGTCATGGTAAAGGTGCCGAATTTTTACGTCCTGGAGTGAGACAGGTCATTGATATAGGCGGACAAGATTGCAAGACGATTCAGCTAAATGGGAAAGGAAACGTGACGGAATTCAGTATGAATGATCGTTGTGCGGCTGGTACTGGACGTTTCGTAGAGGTTATGATGCGGACACTAGGTGAAGATATTTGCGACTTGGATCAATTTGTTCAAGAGGCGCAGCCAGTCACCATCAACAGTATGTGCACAGTCTTCGCTGAATCAGAAGTCATTAGTTTGATCTCAAAAGGAGAGAATCGGGAGGATATCGCACTAGGTGTTCTTCATTCTATTGCTCAGCGGATCAGCAGTCAGTATTCTAAACTAAGACCCGCGCGCGGGGAAGAGGTCCTTTTCACTGGCGGTCTGTCAAAAAGTGCGGCCTTTGCAAAAGTGTTGGAGCGTTATGTGGCAGGACCAGTAAAATGTGATGAGCTGTCGCAATATGCCGGCGCCATCGGAGCAGCTCAAATTGGGATAAAAAAATTAAAATAAGTAAAAAGATGATGCGGCAATTAAGTCCGCATCATCTTTTTTTGTGAGCGAGTTGTCTAAAGGCAATACTGAGTGCAGGGAGATATAGGAAAAAGAGTGATAGACGCTGCCAAAAACCGCGTGTAGACGACAAGAGACTGCCAATGATCGGTAAGTAGTATGCCGCAAATAGGAACAATGCTAAGAGTGAACCAAGTAAACAAACAGCATAAAAAAGTGAAACGACTTTCTGACGCTTCAGACTAGCTTGATAAGCCAATAGTAGCGGAACGAACATCATCGCTACCATGGCTATTCCAGAGAAGGCTGCATGTAGAAAGTAAGCAGGATTAAAGAAACTAGCGGTATCACTGATTTTTATTAAACCTGTCAAGAGACAGTCGCCAAAACCATAGAGTGCGATCGCACCCGCTACAATTTGTGCTAAACCCTTTGATTCAGATTGAAAAAAGTCATAGACCCCTATACTTGATAAGATGAACAAGCTGCCTGTGATGATCGAACCATTGTTGAAATATGTTTGGACAGGACTAGTGGATTCACCCAACTGGCTAATAATCATTGTCATTTGGTCAAAACCAGGATAGGACCGACCTAGATAATAAGGCAATGAAAAATCCCCAATGACCGCAAGAATCAAAAATAACGGGGAGAATTTCTTAAGAATACGCATTTGGCACTCCTTACAAAAAGTTTTCTCCATGATACTTTATTTCTTCTTAAAATACGAGAAATAAGGGAATAAAGCTATTTTTCTCACTTTTTTTCTAAAGATGAAAAAAAGTGAGATTGAATTGACTGGCTAGTCAAGGAAGTATATGCTCTATTTATAGTATTGAATGTTGAATAGGGGAACGTTTGGAAGAGGAGGGAGAACGATGGATAATCAAATCGTATCATTGAGTAAAGTAGAGAAAAAATTTGGGAAATTCCAAGCCTTGAAGGATGTCACCTTTGATGTAAAAAAAGGTGAGGTATTAGGATTTATTGGACCAAATGGTTCGGGAAAATCAACGACCATTCGAATTCTATTGGGAATGTTGAAGAAGTCTGGTGGTGAAGCAACGATTTTTGGAAAGGATGTCTGGAAGGAGGATACGGAGATTCACAAGGGGATTGCCTATGTACCTGGCGATGTTTACCTATGGCCGAATCTAACTGGTGGTGAAATCATTGACCTGCTTCTACGGTTAAACGGACAGAAACGTACGCAGAAAACAGAAGAGCTGATTGAGAAGTTCCAGTTGGACCCGAAGAAAAAAGCGCGAACCTACTCAAAAGGAAATCGTCAGAAAATAGCATTGATAGCCGCACTTTCACAGGAAGCGGAATTGTATATCTTTGATGAACCAACTTCTGGCTTAGATCCTCTGAATGAGAAATCCTTTCAGGAGGAGGTGTTGAAGCTGAAAGAAGCAGGAAAAAGCATCTTGCTTTCCAGTCATATTTTATCGGAAGTAGAAAAGATGTGTGATCGAATCGCCATCATTCGCGAAGGTGAGATTATTGAGACCGGTGATTTAGCTTCGATGCGGCATCTAACCAGAATAGAAATCACCGTTGAAACCAAATCTACTTTAGATGGGATTGACCAGTTAACAGGGGTCCATAAAGTTGTTTTTTCTGAAGAAAACCATCACCAAGCGGTGTTGTCTGTGGATCGTGAACAAATGACGCAAATCATGATTTTTTTGGCAGATAAGCAAATTGTTAACTTAACGTCTACGCCTCCAACATTAGAAGACTTATTTATGCGCTATTACGAAAAACAAGGAGTTGATTCGTATGGGGCATAGCGGAACTAAGACCAGCTATTTATTAAAGGCCAATTTGAAGCAAAATCGCATCAAGCATGTTATCTGGCTCGTGCTCTTAGTGGGATTATTTGCAGCGGCAGCGATGGAGTTCCACGTGCTGTTTGGGACCCAAGAAGATATCAATGCGATTGTTGAAACCTTGAAAACACCTGCAATGGTTTCACTTTTTGGTGAATTTTCAGCAGAGAAGTCATATACGACCGCAACTGTTTTCGCTCATGAAATGTTGGTATTCCTAGCGATGTTCATGGTTTTTATGAATATTTCCTTAGCCATCTCAAACACGCGAACAGAGGAAGATTCTGGCTTATTAGAAATGGTTCGATCACGAACAGTTGGACGCTTGGCGCCTATTTATGCAACGATCCTTGAAATACTTTTGATCAATGGATCGATGGGCTCTTTATATGTTATCAGCTTGTTTGTTGCTGATTTAAATGGCGCGACGATACAAGGAAATTTCTTAATGGGTATCGGCCTTGCTAGTTGTGGAATGATGTTTGGTTTTATCAGCTTATTAATGGCACAACTGGCAAATAATTCTCGCAGTGCGAGCTTTATGAGTTATGGATTGTATGGCTTCTTCTATATTATCCGGATGATTACGGATGTGACAGATCCTAGATGGACGTGGCTATCACCTGTTGGCTGGATTCAAAAGACAGCAATTTATACTCATGATCATTGGCTGCCAATCGCTTTGATGATAGGCTTAGGTCTTATTTGTTTATTGATTGCTGTCAAGATTGTAGAAAGGCGAGACATAGGTAGTGGTATTTTAGCGGCTCGAAATGGAAAGCCTAAAGCAGGGAAACTGTTGTCTTCTCCATTAGGCCTGGTTCTTACGATAGAACGCAATAGTATTATCGGTTGGGTATTTGGCGGGGTTATATTAGGTGCGGCCTATGGTTCGGTTTTTAGTACGATCGGAGATATCATAGGGAGTAATCCGACCTATCGGAAAATACTTGGTGTGACTCAAATCAATGCAGCCAATCGAGAGTTGATCTTAAACTATTTAAATATGTTGGCACTGTTTTTTGTAGCGATCGCTGCTATCAGCGGGATATTGATTATTTTCCGTTTGAAATCAGACGATAAAAAAGGCTATTTAGAAATTTTGCACTCAAAAAGTATTTCTAAGACTCGTCTGGCACTGAGCTATTTCGGCGTGGGAACCTTTGTGAGTATTCTCGTTTTTACAGGGACTTTAGCCGGAGCGTTCTTTATTGGAAATGGGATGATGGATGATCCCCTCGCGATTAAATACTTTTGGCAAGTGCTGTTAGGTTTTTTACCTGCGACATTATTCTTTGTGGGAATCGCTATATTCTTCACAGGAGCTTTTCCGAAATTAACCAATATTCTCTGGCTTTACTTGGCTGCTAGTGTTTTGGTCAAAATGTTAGGTCCGTTATTAAATCTTTCTGATGATGTAGCGAATATCTCACCTTTTGGCTGGGTGGGAAAAGTTCCGACAGAAAACGCTGATAATACAGTAGTGATTTTTTTAACCGCTGCTTTTCTAGTTTTAACGGTTCTGGGCATCTTGGGCTATAATAAGCGAGATTTGGGGTGATTCGGATGAAGAAAATAGCAAAAGATCCGCAGAAGGAAAAAAGCATTCTAGCTTCCAGTGCCAAACTATTCGGGCAGTATGGCTACCGTGAAACCAAGACTGATGAAATCGCTGAAGAAGCGGGTGTATCAAAAGGATTATTGTTTCATTATTATGGAAATAAAGGCGGTTTATATCAAGAAACGTATCGTTATGCTTCCGAATTTTTATATCAACAAATCGATTATTCGGACTGGACGAAGGCTTCGGATTTACTAGAGATGGTAGTGGACGCTACCAAATATAAGATTGAATTGCAGCTAAAATATCCAATGGAGTTCGATTTTATAATGAAGGCTTATGCGGAAATGCCCTTGTTGCCTGAACCATTACGAAAAGCTATGACTGAACGATTTAATACGGATATTAATCGAAGTTTGACGCTGACCGATGAGGTAATCAGCAAGCTTCCCTTGCGAGAAGAGGTTCAGGAACAAGATGTCTTGGAGATTATCTATGCAGTATTGACGAATGAGACGACAAAGATCCAACAGGAGCTAGTGCAACATCCTGAGTGGAAAACGATTGAAGATTTTCTGCCGTTAATTGATCGTTTAAAGCGCAAGCTAGAGATTCTTGAGTATGGCTTTGTAAAACAATAAAAATCTGCGTCCTAATATGGGACGCAGATTTTTTAGAAATCACTTAAGATTGTCATTAAGAATAGACCTTCTTCTGCTAAAGCACCAAAGAAAAGAATCAAGCTATCGACAAATAATACACTCATATTGGTACCGAACATCACAGCTAGACGTTCCAATTTATCATCAATCTTCTTCTCTTTGAAATAAACGAGAAAAAGATAAAAATTTGCTAGAACAAGTATTATGGTTGAGAAAATGATGGCGATCTTCATAAGTGTACCCCTTCACTTGATTAAACGTAATCGTTTTTACACTATTCATTATACTCCCACAAAATGATTATGACAGGGGGGAGCGAAAAAAAGTAATGGTTTTCACAAAAACTTTTTAAATTAGTCTAAAGGTATGATGTGATTTCTTTTTTATGATAAAAAGGAACTGACAGCCTATCTTTGCTCCGCTATACTAAATTTAAGAGTTTTAGGAAGGGAGCTAAATCAATGGATTTTGCTGGATCCGATTTTGAGTATTATGAACGTACGATTAAAATAATGTATCAAAACTATTATTGGAAGCGTCTGGTTATTTGCGGAGTCGCTCTTATCATTCTTTTAGCATACAGTGGAATTTTTCAGGATAATTTATTTCTAAATGTTGTGTTGATGCTACTTATTGCTGGATTAGGCGTATATCTTTTTTTGGAAAAGCAGAAATTTCCAGAAATTTATCAGGCTTTTCTTGCAGAAAATCAGCCGGAAGTGCAGATTCATAAGATTCAAGAGGAAGAGTACAGCTACAATGTAATAGATGACGATGAAAAGGTTCGGATCAACAAAAAGGGAGTACGCAATTTGCCCTCTAATAATAAGCAATACACAATGATGGTCGGCTTTTCAAAAGCTTTCTTCTCACGAGAACCGTTGCAAATCGTCTATTATGACATGTTGGATCTCACCTATGAAGAGAGTTTCCGCTTGAAGCGCAATGGTTATAACTCGATGCCGCGATTTTTGAGACGCTTTACTTTAAGCAATTTAAAAGCCAGTGCTGGCAATGCTGTCAGCTTTATCCTAGGAAATATTTTCCTTTTATTCATTCTATTTCGATTACTACGTTACTTGTGGACCTTCTTAAGAATGTTCTTCTAAAATCACTTGAGAGAAATTTCTCAAGTGATTTTTTTCTTCTCTAGTTCATTTTAGAAAACTCATTTTTTTTTAAATGAGCTTTATTTAGAGTATTTTTTCTTCGAATCCACGTACTTTTTCAATGTCTTGACGTATCTTATTTTGAAAACTTATTTTAGGATAGGAAGGATGCGGAATTATGTTAGTACAACCATTAAATCAAAGACAAATTTTTGGAATGAAGAGAGAGTCCTTACAAAAGAAAGTAGAACTTTTCTATCAAGAAACGCAGGATGCCGCTGCGATAATAGAGTATGCTATTGCGGTAATGATAAGAAATTCGTTAGTGGTCGGAGATTTTTCTCTCCTTTTTACTGAGTTGATTCGTGAAATCTATCTTCATACGGAGCCAACAGATATGTTGAGACGTTTTTGTCCTCTTTTTGAACATTACTTTGATCAAAGTGAATGGAAACAGGTTAAGCATCGATTATTTGGAAATTCTAAGATGTATCACAAGTTAAATGAAATCTTAGGTTTTTATAAAAATTACCTGCAAGAAAAGACTACACCTCTTGAGTCGCTAGACGGGCAGCAATATAAAATCATTTCAGTTTTTGAGGATGCCAATAGTAAATTACACACTTGGAATTTAGGGGATGCCGATCCAAAGATAGCAACAGAAAAAGCAGATGCTTTATTAAATTTGCTGACGATGTTGACGATTTTTCGAAAAGCTGGAGTGAGAAGATTTGTGAAAGTTGAAAAATCTGATATTGTGAATTGCACACGCAGAGCTCTTATTGCGAAGAATAATGAGCAGGAGGAGCTTGAATCCGTAGAACTGACGAATCAGGAAATCATCGATAAACTGGAGGCATTTTTCCCTGAAAATAGGGAAGCACTAGGAAAAAATGATCCCACGTTGGGAGCTGTCAATGAGGAAAAAGAAGGAAATATTCAAGAAATCTCTGAAGCAGACCATAAGACAGAGTTAAGACAGTTTCAAGAGGGCGAAGGACCATCTGAAGGAAGGAGTGATCACAGGACAATTGCCGTCATTGATGAACCTAAATCAAGCACTGCGAAAAAGACATCATTAGCACTTACGGCCCATGAGCGAGATAAAACAGTTTATACAAAACCAAAAAGTAAAAAGCAAAAGGACCTAGAACGTAAAGAAAAGATGCTGAAAGATACACCGTATGGACGAAAAAAGAAACCAAATTCACGAAAGAAAAGGAATCGTAAATAATTCTTATCGCCTTGAAAAAGAAGGTTTCTTTCAAATGTCTATTTTTAAGATTTTTCTTTCTCCGTACATGGTAAACTGTTTTTGAAACCGTTTTATCAATAAGGAGGAGAAGCATTGATTAAAATAATAATTGTTGGACCAAAAGGGAAGATGGGGCGATTGATCACGCAAATAGCCGCAGAAGATGAAAGATTTACACTGGTTGCTGGAGTTGGTCCTAAAGGGCGCGATTATATTGGACAAGATTTAGGTCAAGTGGCGATGATCGGTAATGAGCTTGGTGTGGAAGTTGTGGACGACTTGGCCAGAGTGATTGAATCCTGTGAAGTCATCATTGATTTTTCTTCGAAGGAAATGGGATTAGAGACCTTGCGCTTAGCAAAAAAATATAAAAAAGCGTTGGTCTGTGGGACGACAGGCTTTAGTCCAAAGGAAAAGGAAGCATTCCATCAAGCGGGAGAAGTGATACCGATTCTTTATGCCGCAAATACGTCCAAACTGGTGAATGTCATGAATCGACTGCTGCAATTAACCGCCGCGGCAATCGGTGACGAAACAGATATTGAAATTGTAGAGATGCATGATCGCTGGAAAAAAGATGCCCCAAGCGGTACAGCAAAGGAAATGGGGGAGCTGATTGCTCATGAATTGGGGGAAGAGCTCTCTGAGTTAGCGATTTATGGTCGGGAAGGTGCCGGCGAACGAAAAAAAGGCTCGATTGGGTATCATTCTGTACGTATGGGAGATACACCGAGCAGTCATACGGTTTTCTTTGGCGGCTTCGGAGAGCGATTGGAAATCAGCCACCATTCCACTGATTGGCGTGGTTTTGCTAAAGGGGCATGTGACTGCGCCGTCTTTTTAGCGAATCAAAAAAAAGGGTATTATACTGTTGCAGATGTCTTGAAATTATAGAAAAATATTTTAGTTATTTTTGAAGAATTATAAAAGCTGATTTAAAAGCAGCTTTCTTTGAGATGCCCAAGAGAAAAAGTTATTTTAAAATTATCTGAGATTTAATTGATTGACTTCTCATTTTGTAAATGCTAAATTGAGTGCAATCATTTAAGGAGGTCAGGACATATGGCAAACAACATTTCGAAACGTAATCTTCAAGCAGTTGAATCAGCATGTTGTTGTATGGTGCAAAAAAGCAGCATACGAATTTGTCATGTCTATTAACTGTTCTGAACTCGTTTGAAAATGAAGGAAACTTCTAAATTTTGACGAATCTAAGAGGTGCAGCTTTAATAGCTTGCACCTCTTTTTTTGTACGCAAAATTCGAGATAGGGGGAAGCAAAATGTGTTGTTGCTTGGCAGATGAACGCAGAAAACAAACTTACAGGAGGAATTAATATGCATTTATCAACCAAATTGATCCACGGAGGAATCAGCGAAGATCCATTGACAGGAGCGGTCAGTGTACCAATTTATCAGACCTCAACGTATCGACAAAAAAAATTAGGGCAACCGGGAGATTTTGAGTACTCCCGTTCAGGCAATCCTACTCGTTTCGCATTAGAAGAGTTAATTGCTGAATTAGAAGGTGGCGTAAAGGGCTTTGCTTTTGGGTCAGGTTTAGCTGCCATTCATGCGACATTGTCTATCTTTCAACCTGGAGATCACTTAATCCTAGGTGATGATGTTTACGGAGGAACTTTCCGCTTATTGGAGAAGGTCTTTAAGCCGTTAGGGCTGAGTTATACCATGGTGGATAGTCGTGAGCTTTCACATCTTGAAGCGGCATTTACCGAGAAAACGAAGGCTCTCTATTTGGAAACACCAAGCAATCCCTTATTGAAAATTGTTGATTTGAAGAAAAGTACCGATTGGGCAAAATCCCATAATTTACTAACAATCGTGGATAATACTTTCGCGACCCCTTATTTGCAACAACCATTAGCTTTAGGCGCAGACATTGTCTTGCATAGTGGGACTAAATACTTGGGCGGACATAGTGATCTGGTTGCCGGACTAGCAACCACAAACGATGAGATACTTGCTGAAAAAATTGGATTCTATCAAAACTCTATAGGTGGAGTATTAGGCCCGCAAGATAGCTGGTTACTGCAACGGGGAATCAAAACTCTTGGGGTAAGGATGGAAGCACATCAAAGAAATGCGGGAACCATCGCAGAATACTTAGCAAACCATCCGGATGTAGCGACTGTTTACTATCCTGGACTTGTTAGTCATGGTGGCCATAAAGTTGCTGCGAAGCAAATGCGAGGATTTGGTGGTATGGTGGCCTTCGAGCTAGTGGATGAAAGTAAATCAGCAGAATTTGTTGAGTCATTAAAAGTGATCACTCTAGCGGAAAGTTTAGGTGGTGTTGAAAGCCTAATTGAGGTTCCAGCTGTTATGACCCATGCATCGATTCCAAAGGAGAAACGGGAAGCAGCGGGAATCAAAGATGGATTGATCCGCTTCTCCGTCGGCATTGAAGATATCTCCGATTTACAAAATGATTTAGCACAGGCTTTTACTAATATAACCACAGAAAAGGCCAAAAAATAACTAGAAGGGAATTGAGAAAAAATGAAAAAATCAATTATAGCAGTTGCTAGTTTACTCGTCGTGGGGGTTCTATTTTTAGCTGGATGCCAGTCTAAGGATAGCGGCGAAGCAAGTTCAAAAAATGTCCTGAGAGTAGGGACGGAAGGAACCTATTCACCGTTCTCTTTTCGTGATGACAATGATAAGCTGACTGGTTATGATGTCGATGTCGCAAAGGCGGTTGCTAAAAAGATCGATTATAAAATCAAGTTTGTTGAAGCACCATGGGATTCCATGCTGGCAGCCTTTGATGCGAAAAAGACAGACGTGGTCTTTAATCAAGTAGCGATCACTCCTGAACGTAAGGAAAAATACTTGTTCAGTACGCCTTATTCTGTTTCTCATCCAGCGTTAATCGTCAATAAAGATAACAATGAGATTAAGGATTTTGCTGATTTGAAAGGAAAGACATCGGCTCAGTCATTAACTAGCAATTATGCGCAAATGGCGGAAGACCTTGGCGCAGAAATTTCAAGCGTCGATGGCTTCAGTAAAGCAGTTGAATTAGTAGTGGATAATCGAGCAGATGCGACGCTGAATGATGACGTGACCTATTATGATTATTTAAATCAAAAACCAGATGCGCCAATCAAGATCGTGAAAACTTCAGATGAAGCGACAGAAGTAGCTGCGATGTTCCATAAAGGCGATGAAGAGTTAGCGAAGAAAGTGGATAAAGCAATCAAAGAACTAGAAGCAGATGGGACATTGACTAAACTATCAGAAAAATATTTCAAGAAAGATATTTCTAAGTAATGGAAAGGACTAAGTAGAATGGAACGAACAATTGATATTATTCAAAGCTCTGCGTTGCCGCTATTTTGGGCATTGCTAAAGATGACGATTCCGTTAACGCTGATTTCATTTGCTTTTGGGATGGTCTTGGCACTGATTACAGCCTTAGCCCGGATTTCAAAAAATCGCTTCTTAAATGGCATTTTCTTTCTCTATGTTTGGATCTTCCGCGGAACTCCGCTGCTGGTCCAATTATTCATTGTCTTTTTTGGACTTCCTTCAGTAGGAGTCCAAATGGATGCATGGACAGCTGCGATTTTAACTTTTTCACTAAATACTGGCGCGTATGCTTCTGAAAACATTCGTTCCGCTTTACTGGCCATTCCTCAAGGGCAATACGAATCTGCAGCATCATTAGGGATGAGTCGTTGGCAAATTTTACATCGAATCATTGCTCCCCAGGCGTTTAAGATTGCATTGCCGCCGTTATCGAACAATTTTGTGAGTCTTGTTAAAGATACTTCTTTAGCGGCTAGTATCACTATTGTTGAAATCTTCATGACAGCACAGCGGATCGCTGCTCGGACTTATGAGCCTTTATTGCTTTACAGTATGGTGGCTTTGTATTATTTAATTTTTTGTACCTTCTTGAATTATTTACAATCTGTACTTGAAAAACGGATGGTCTATTAAGGAGGAAAAAGATGTTAACAATCGAAAAACTAAATAAAAGTTTTGATAACAATCAAGTCTTGAAAGACATTGATTTGTCCTTTCAGCCAGGGGAAACTACGGTTATCCTAGGTCCCTCAGGCTCAGGAAAAAGTACACTGCTGCGTTCAATTGATTTATTAGAGACGCCCGATAGCGGCAGCATAAAAATTGATCAGGATAATCTGACTTTCCCACAAAATCTGTCTTTTCGACAATTAAAAGAATACCGTGGACATTTTAGTATTGTTTTTCAGGCATACAATCTTTTTCCTCATTTGACGGTAATTCAAAACGTCATGGAGGGGCCTACTCAAGTAAAGAAGGTTTCGAAGGATCAAGCAAGAAAACAAGCAGAACAGCTGCTGACTAAAGTTGGTCTGCTGGATAAAGCGGCGGAACACCCAAAACAATTATCTGGTGGACAGATGCAGCGGGTAGCGATTGCGCGAGCATTAGCGATGGAGCCAGAATTTATGCTTTACGATGAACCGACCAGTGCTTTAGATCCTGAGTTGGCACAAGAAGTTTTACAGGTTATTAAAGATTTAGCAGAATCAGGCAATGGACAAATTGTTGTGACGCATCATTTGGAATTCGCCCGCAAAGTGGCTGATCGGATTGTCTTTTTAGAAGAAGGAGCAGTTACTTTCGATGGCAGCAGTCAGGCATTCTTTGAAAGTGATCATCCACGAATTCAGCGTTATTTGCAACAGTTTTTATAATATGAAAGAGGCAGTGCCAACTTTGGGCACTGCCTTTTTATGTGAATTTAGCAATTGTTTAATTGTGTCTTTGTTTTAGGTTCTTGGACTTTAACTATAATCAACTTAGTAATCTCCATTAATAGAACTGCTGAAGTAGCTAAGGCGAGGGCTAAACCAATTTCCTTCAAAGCGAAGGCAGTTGGAATAGCGAAGACTTCACGCAAGCCCGGCAATAATGTCAGACTGAATAGTCCGGCACAGACAAGAATAGCAAGTAGAACCATTTTATTGGAGAACAAACCAACTTGTAAGGAAGTTTGTGTGTTTGAACGTGCCGCAAAGGTTTGCAGTGTCCGACTTAAGATCAGGGTAGAGAAGGCCATCGCGACACCCATTTCTGCAGACTGCTGATTTCCAATCCATTGGGCAGCAATGACAGCTAAAGCGATTAGGATTCCTCTGTAAGTGACTGAGACTAATGTTTTACCGGTAAAGATCCCACTGTTTGGATCACGAGGCTGTCGTTTCATTATCGTTGGTTCTGCTTTTTCCATACCTAAGGCGATTGCCGGCAGTGAGTCGTTGACTAGGTTAATAAAGAGCAGCTGTAAGGCTGTAAATGGATTTGCCCAACCGATCGCTAGTGCAAAGATGATGGCGATGATCGCACCTAAATTACCAGCAAATAGATAAGCGACAGCTTTCTTGATATTGTCAAAAACGTTTCGTCCAACTTCGACTGCCTTGATGATTGAGGCGAAGTTGTCGTCAGTTAGGACCATCGCTGAGGCATCTTTAGCTACATCGGTTCCCGTACCCATGGCAATACCAATATCTGCTTGCTTTAGAGCAGGGGCGTCATTGACACCGTCACCAGTCATAGCAGAAATTTTCCCTTTGTCCTGCCAAGCACGAACAATTCTGATTTTATTCTCTGGTGAAACACGCGCATAAACCGTTATTTGTTCCAATTGATCAGCTAGCTCTTGCTCACTTAACTGATCTAATTCAGCACCAGTCAGTGCAAGGTCTCCTGGTTGGAAGATTCCAATCTCTTTTGCGATTGCAACAGCGGTTGTTTTGTGATCGCCTGTAATCATCACGGTTTGAATTCCCGCAGAGTTCGCATCTGCCACCGCTTGGAAAACTTCTTCCCGTGGCGGGTCGATCATTGCTAGTAAACCGACTAAGACAAGATTTTCTTCGTCATTTAGCGTTAATGAATCAGATGCTACTTCTTTATAAGCAAAGGCTAAAACACGTAATGCACGTTCAGAAAAGGCTTCATTTTGCTTCTGGAAACGGCTTTTTAAGTCAGCTGTAAAATCGACGACTTGACCATCGAGTAAAACTTTCGAGCTGCGTTCAAAAACGATATCTGGTCCACCTTTAGTTACCATGATCTTTTGCTGATCGATCGTGTGGAGTGTGGACATTAATTTCCGATCAGAATCGAAGGGCAGCTCGGCTTCACGGGGATATTTTTTTCGTAATTCCCGATAGGATTGATTTTGCTGCTCACTGTAATCTATTAAAGCAATCTCTGTAGGATCGCCTAATTTGGTGCCATCTTCGCTAATCGTTGCATCATTGGCTAACACACTGATTTCAATCAAGCGTTGTTCGTCTGCTTCCCACTGCTTCGGATCTTTTGAAAATTCACCACTTTGTCCATCGGCTAAGAAATGGTCCACAACTGTCATTTTGTTTTGTGTAAGTGTTCCTGTTTTATCTGTACAAATAATACTGGTTGAGCCTAATGTTTCTACTGCTGGCAGCTTGCGGATAATCGCATGCTGTTTCGCCATTTTCTTCGTTCCTAAGGAAAGTACAATGGTAACAATCGATTGTAACGCTTCAGGAATGGCAGCTACAGCAACAGCTACAGCAAACATAAAGGCGTTGACGATATCTTGTGTCATATCGGTTGAACCATCTAAGAAAACTTGCAGGAGCTGAACCCCAAGGATTACTAACGATAGAACTAGAATAGCAATACTTAATTTCTTGCTGAAACGATCCAGTCCACGCTGAAGAGGGGTCTTTTGTTCTGTAGTCGATTCTAATAAACCAGCGACTTGACCGATCTCAGTTTCACTACCAGTCGAAGTTACTAAAAATTTTCCGCGTCCGTAGGTGACAATCGTTCCGCTAAAAACCATGTTGATTCGATCACCGATGGGGACTTGATTACTTAACGTAGTGATTTCTTTTTCCGCTGGTGTGGATTCCCCAGTCAGCATTCCTTCATCAACCTTTAGCGAACCCGCTTCAAGTAAACGACCGTCGGCTGGTACATAATCGCCTGCTTCTAAGATGACGATATCACCAGTCACGATTTCTTTAGCGGGAATACTTTGCTCTTGCCCCCCTCGGAGAACACTGGCATCTGGAGCAGAAAGTTTTTTTAAGGCGTCCAATGAACCTTCAGCCTTTTTCGTTTGAATGACGCTTACGATTGAGTTTAGCAGCAAGACCGCAAAGATGACAATTGACTCTACATGAGCGCCCATGATCATCTGTACCACAGCAACGATCAACAGAACGATTACCATTGCGTCTTTAAAGGTTTCTAAAAATAAAGTCAGCGAAGATTTTTTCTTTGCCTCTTTTAACTGATTCGGACCATTTTCTTGTAGCCGCTGTTGGGCTTCTGCTTGACTTAAACCTTCTGGTGCAGTCTTCAAGTCCGTCATTAATTTGTCTGTTTCTTGTTGATACGCGTGTTTTGTCAATTTATATCCTCCAATAATTTTTGTTTCACTTCACTCGGCACGCCATTGCTGTCATTTTCCTAACTACGCGAAAGCGTAAAGAAAAACTGACAAAAAAAGAGACCCAAGGCAAGTGTTTAAACTTGTCTTAGGTCTCACCATTTCATACGATACCAGAAAACCATTACTGGTTAACTTACTGTTGATATCACAACAACGACGTTGCCGGTTACTCCCCTAAGGAGTTATTAATATGTTTAAATCTTAACGGAAATAATTTTTGATTGCAAGAAAAATGCTGGTCCTAGTCAACTTAATCATCTATTAAGTCAGAAAACCCTTTATTAGTCTGGATTTAATAAAGTTATTTAATTTTTCTTAAGGGACTATTTTCCAGCAATAATGGTTTTGATTGTACTTTCGTCTAAGCCCTTTAATACTTGGATCAGCATTTCTCTAGCAGCATCAAAATCCGCTATGCTGAACATTGTTTGATGGGTATGGATATAGCGGCCGCAAACACCAATCACTGTACTTGGAATCCCTTCGTTTGCAGTATGAGCGGCTCCTGCGTCCGTTCCACCTTTAGAAACAAAGTATTGGTAGGGGATATTGTGTGTTTCGGCGGTGTCTAATAAATATTCCCGCAATCGAGGAAGTAAGATCATACCAGGATCTTGGATCCGCAAGAGGGTCCCTTCACCTAAATGACCAAACGTTCCGTTAGTGGTGACTAAATCGTCCGCAGCCGAACAATCTACCGCGAAGAATAAATCTGGCTGGAATTTAGTTACCGCTGGCTTTGCGCCACGTAAACCAACTTCTTCTTGAACATTTGCCCCAGCGATCAAGGTGTAATCCAATGATTCCTTTTGCAAGGCTTCCAACGCTTCTAATATGACTGTACAACCATAGCGGTTATCCCAAGCCTTGCTGATTATATTTTTGCCGTTTGCTGTTTTCACCGTTTCTGTTTGAGGAACGATGGTGTCTCCAGGTAAAACACCAAAAGCTAACGCTTCATCCTTTGATTCAAAGCCCGCATCGAAAAGGATATCTTCAACTTTAATTTGTCCTTGTCCGTTTGTTCCACGCAATAAATGTGGCGGCACAGAAGAGGAGATGCATGGATAATTGCCTTTACTGGTTTTTAAGGTAAAACGCTGGGCCGAAACGACGTAGGGATTCCAACCACCTAAAGGGACTACCTTGAATAGTCCGCGGGGTGTAATCTCTGTGAGCATAAAGCCGACTTCATCCATATGGGCCGCCACCATGACACGTGGTTTACTGTCGTCGGACTGACGCAAGCCGAAAATTCCGCCTAAGCCATCTTGCTGTACTTCATCGACTAGTGGCGTAATCGCATCACGCATGTAGCTGCGGATGTCTTCTTCAAAACCGCTAGTTCCTTGAAGCTCGGTTAATTCTTTAATTCGTTGAAATGTCTTGTCTTCCATTGGAGAGCCTCCTCAATTGTTAAAATCCGTTCTTATTATAAGTCTTTGGCACATGAAAATAAATTAATTCAAAATCAAGAAATTGTCGATTTGTTGCTTTTTCGTTGTTAGCAAAGTTTTTTTCGATAATTTTAGCTAACGCGACTTTCGAGAATTCCTCTTCAAAATACTCTTGAAAGAAATCCCGACTAATCTCTTCCTTCTTCGTATAGACAAAACGTTTTGTTTGATAAGGAATCTTCCATTCAGTCAGAAAAGTCTTATACCGTTCATTTAATAATAGTTCCTTCTGCTGCCCTTCATAAGGTGAGAAGAGGTGATCTTCGTCTTTTACTACACGCAAGATCAGACACCAATCCTTGCTGGCTTGGCAAACAGCCAATAAATCTTGTTTTGTTTCCAAAGCAGGGTTCATTGCTGAAAAGACCACATTATAGCGTTGCTTATGTTGAGATAAAAAGGTTTCTTGTGCTTGGTTGATCAGTTGGACATTGCCGTTAGCTTTTTTTGCTGCGATTGATAGCATTTTTTGAGAGATATCCAGTAAATGATACTCCTTTACCTCTCTTTGAATCGTCGCTAGATAGCGTCCTGTTCCACCAGCAAGATCTAAAAAGGTTTCGCAGGGAATGATTTTTTCTTCTAGTAAAAAGTCCCGTAAATCTTCAGCAATCGGGAACAGCGATTCTTGCTGAATAGCTTCATAATCTTCTGCGAAATTATCCCAAAATGCTGCCAATTCATCCAAATAATTCGACATAGCTCCCATCCTTCTTCATACATTTCCTAAGTATACACCTCTCAAATAGGAATTTAAAAGGCAGGAACCCTATTAAATAAAGTCAACAAACTGAAGCCCTAGATGAAAGCACAACTAAATTCATCCAGAGCTTCTTGATTTATTCATTGATCGATTGTTGTTCCCGTTTAGCAATCATTGGCAGGATCATTCCCAGTAAAATCAGGACAATCGGTGTGACAATGTTAGAGATTAACTGGAATATCCAAGATTGCGGATCTACTGCATAATCAACCTTCGGCAGCATGCCTAAGATGCAGGCGAGGATAGTAAAGGCAAAGCACCAGAAACCTACGATGAAACCAAGTTTTGGATTCTTAATAAATTTGTATTCTGAATGGAATTTTTTGTATTGAGCATTCAGCATCATGTAAGCGAAGAAGACCCAAATATAGCGCATCGGCATTACGATGGAATTCAGGTTCGTCAGCCATTGAACCAAGATGCTCATACTCTTGATCCCAAAAATCGGCAAAATGATAATGATACTCACAAGGATTCCAGTCAGTAAATAGCCATTCACTAGGGTGCCTTTTTGATTTTTCTTCCGCAGCCACTGAGGAACATACTCAGGATCTGCATCTGAAAGCAAAATTTTCAGCGGCGCATCAATTGAGAAGGCTAGAGCGGAGGATTGAACGGCTGTTTGCGCCAATCCATAGATGATCATTAAGAGATTGCCCACGCCTAAGTGGCGACCTAAGATTTGAAACGCGCTGTAGGCACCATTGGCCATCAGATCATCTGGAATATTGTTGCTGTCAAATAGCATCCCCATAGCGACTGAGCCGAGTACGGCGCTCAAGCCGATCATGGTTGCCATAAAGATCATGGCCTTCGGAAAGTTCTTGGTAGGTCGATCAATCGAATTTACGTAAGGAGAAATTTTTTCTGCGCCGCCTACTGCAAAGACCAGCATGGAGATCGTGGCGAAATAGTTTAGGTTGAAATCGGGAATATATGTTTTTACATCACCCATATCTGGTGTAGCCATCTTGAAGGAAGGATCTATCGTTGGGACAGCCACGGCTAAAATGATGAACAGAATCGACATAATCAGCATCCCTGAACCTGCAACGCTTCCGATAACTTTCAGCGTCGTCAGTCCTTTAGTAGAAAGAAATAAGAAAATCAAGAAAATAATAAATGAGATAATAGCAACCGTTTGGACACTCATATCCGTAGCGACGCGACCGTTTCCTTTAAAGACCCAACCAAGGGCAATTAAAACAGATTGTGGTTTTTGCGCTAAGTAGGTAATATGAACCACCCAATATGTCCATGCAGCGTAATAGGCAATTTTTCTTTTTCCAGTGGTTTCCTTGACCCAGGAACTAACCCCGCCAGAACTTGTTTTGAAGGTAGAGCCTAACTGTCCAACAATCAACGCGTAAGGAATAAAGTAGAGGAGCATGATCAGAATCCATGAAACGACTACGGAGATTCCCTGCTGCGCATAGTTGTTGACCACATTGCCAAATCCCCAAACCATACTAAAAGCAATCATTGAGACCGTGAACCAGCGAATCTTTTTATCAGACATTTGTTTTTCTTCCCTTCTTTTTTGGTGCGATTATTCACAAACACAAAAGATAACGCTTACATTCCTTCTTATAAGTATAGAGAAGAAATAGAAAGAAATAATTTACTTTACAGATTTCTAATGTACTTTTTTTTAATTATCATTTTCGTTTCATTTTTGTCTTTTTGCTTTAGTCAGAGTCATGCTAAAATAACCCTTACTACGATAAAAGGGAAGCTAGGAGAAAATTCGTGAAGATTGAGCAAAGTGAAAGAACGACGTTGACGCCTTTTTTAGAAGAGTTATTTGATCAGCAGCACAAAAGACGGTTTACAGATAAGGTCCCAGAAGCTGATGAGAAAATCCTCGCATTTGGTGCATGGATCGATGGGCAATTAGCCGGCGGAATCGTTGGCAAACGGCAATATGATACACTGCATATTTCGTTGCTTGGCGTAGACGAGGCGTATCAACAATTAGGTGTGGGTTCGAAGTTGATACGGGTGATGGAGGAGCAAGCACGGCGAGAAAAGGTAACGACCATTACGTTGACGACGAAAGCATATCAGGCATTAGATTTTTACTTGAAGCTGGGCTACGAAATATTTGGCAAATTGGACGATGTACCTATGATTGGGACTACAAAATATTATTTAGCCAAAAGAATAAGCAGATAAGGAGCGGTCAAACGGCTCCTTTATCTGCTTATTAAGCGAGAGATCCTTTAAAAATAATAATATTGGACGACCATGATCCCGATCAAAACCAAGATACCCGGTAAATAATTGGAGACGCGAATTTTAGTAAGCTTCATGACATTCAAGCCAATCGCTAAGATCATCAAGCCGCCGATAGCGCTGATCTCGTTCATCAAACTATCTAGCAGCTCCTTTGGCAAATAGCGGACGATCACACTCGCGAAGATTGTAATGGCTCCTTGATAGATCAACACTGGAAAGGCAGAGAAAAGAACCCCAATTCCTAAAGAGGCTGTCAGCATAATCGACATGAAACCATCCATTACAGCTTTTGTGAACAATGTCTGATGACTTCCCGTAACCCCGCTTTCGATAGCCCCAATGATCCCCATTGATCCAATCACGTAGATTAAAGTAGCCGTGACGAAGCCTTCCGCGAAATTACTATTTCCTCGTGCGAAGCGATTTTCTAAAAATAAACCGAGACGAGTCATGGAGTCTTCAATCTTCAAAAATTCTCCAATCATCCCACCCAGACAGATACTGATAATGATGACAATAAAAGAGCTGGCCTGTAGCGACATTTGAATTGCCAAAGCAACGACCCCTAGGGAAATCCCCTTTGTTACGGTATCCTTTGTCTGTTCTGTGATATTTCTCAGAACGATACCAGAAAAGCTTCCCGCCATAATCGCGAGACAGTTCACCAATGACCCCAACAACAACATAACACTCACCCGTTTCTATGATTTCGATGAAAGAATAATGACACGTTATTTAGAAATCATCTTACCACGAGTAGATATCTTTTTGAATAGGAATAGAAATAGACTGGCTGACAGATTCAATAAGGAACCTGAAAACCAGTCTGTAAGCAAAGCAACATGCAGCTACGCTTCTTTTTCTCGTTCGCGTTTAGCTAAGCCAGGCATAATGAAGCCTAAACCAATCAATACGGCAATACCGACGATGTTAATAATCAATTCGTGCCAGAATAAGCTGGAACCGTAAGGCGCATCCTGCGGCAGAACACCGAACAAAGTAGCGATAACGGTGACAACCAAACACCAACCGCCAACAAATACGGCCATGCGATCATTTTTGATAAAGACATAATCTGATTGGAACTTGCGGCTGTCTAAACGAATTCTAATGAAGGCGTAGAAAATCCAACAAGTAACACCTGGCGAAATGATCCCGTTGAGGTTCAATAGCCAATTGAAAATATCGTTCATCTCAGGTAGAAAAACGCCTAATAGCAAGATAAAGGCACTCAAGGCAGTTGTTAAGATATAGCCATTGATAGGTAAGCCGTCATCATTTAGCTTCGTCAGCTTCTTCGGCATGAATTGTTTGCCGGTATCTGAGATCAGCATGCGAGTCATTGCATCTAACAGAACAGCTAAAAGCGCGCACATATAAATAATTTGAGTAACAGCAAAAACATACATCAAGGTATTTCCTAGATGGAAAAATTCTCCCAAACGTTGGAATGCGTAGTAAGAGCCGTTCATCTTTAAATTATTTGGCAAATGATGGGCGTTGAAAAAGACGCCTAAAGAGAAGGAACCAAAGACTGTTAAGAAAATCGTCATAACCGTCAACATAATCATTGCTTTAGGGAAATCCTTTTGCGGCTTGCGCATCCGTGTGACGAAAGGGGCGACCAGCTCTGCACCATTAATCGCATAGATCAGTAACCCGATCGTTGTCAAATAATGAAGGTCAAATTTCGGAATGACCGCTCCAAGGTTCATTGGCTGTGTTTCAATGTGACCATTTGGCATAAATAATGAAGCAAAGGTCATAAAAACAAACAGAATAGCCATGATGAACATAGCACCACCGCCTAAGGTGCTTAGTACCTCTAAAGATTTCTTAAAATGACGCTGCAGGAAAATAAAAGCTAAAAAGACACAGAAGGTCAATAAAGCAAACATGGAGTTGGACATTTTATCTTCCATTGAATCATTTCCGTTGACGAGCCAACCAAAGCCCACCACTACAGCATTAGCGGTATCAACGACGTAAGGAATTGATGCGGCCCAATAGGTCCAAGCCGTAAAATAACCTAACCGATCCCCGCTAGTTCCTCGTACCCAAGAGGTTAAACCGCCACCCTCATGATTAAAAACCGATCCTAGCTGCCCAACCATTAAAGAATAAGGAATCACATATAATAGCAGTAAAATAATCCATGAAGTAATAACCCCTAACCCTTGATTGGCAAAGTTGTAAATAATATCATCAAATCCGATGACTGTAACAAATGACATCATGGCAAGCACAGGCCATGAGATAAAGCTTTTCTTTTCCTCAATCATGTAAGTTGCTCCTATTTCGTATAAATGTATTCATTTTTCATAAATCGTGAAAAATGCTCTTATCATCGTTTCGCATACGATTCCACTCCATACTAAAGTCTGGAGTGGAACTCGCAAAATGAGTCAGATTCTCAACACGTAGATCATTCTGCTAAATAGTCTGCATACTGCTCACCTAAAAGTAAAAAGAGAAATGGCATACACACATAGCTGACTGTGAAAAGCAGAACGGACATCCTTGTATAAATTATCTCAAAGGAGCAGCTGATGATGGAGGCTTATTTCGATAGGTCACGAAAATCCCCCTTCTATTCATAAAATACGATTTATCATCCCACAAAAAATAAAATAGTGCCACTAAAAACCGTTTCTAGGAGAGAGTGTACCATAACTGATCGGGGAAAATGAGCATTATTGTGACAAAACAAGTCGGAATAGTTGCTCTTTCTATCATTTCTCCCACTTTTTGGCTATACTAGAATCACGAGAAACGATTAGACATCGAGGAGGTACTTTATATGAACGAATTATTTGCCGAAGAAGCAACTGAAAAAATGGAAGAAAAAAATCCAATGCTGTTAAAACTATTGAATCAACGGACAATTTTGATTTACGGAGAGATTACTCAAGAATTGGCGAAGACAGTGACAGAACAACTACTGTATTTATCTGCCATCAATGATGAGCCGATTACAATGTTCATCAACAGCCAAGGTGGTCATGTAGAATCTGGAGATACGATTCATGACGTGATCCGCTTTATCAAACCAAAAGTAAAAATGATCGGAACCGGCTGGGTTGCCAGTGCAGGGATCACCATTTATTTGGCGGCGGACAAGAAAAACCGCTATAGCTTACCCAATACCCGTTACATGATTCATCAGCCTGCTGGTGGTGTTCAGGGGCAGTCGACTGAAATTCAAATCGAAGCTAAAGAAATTTTACGTATGCGTAAACGTGTCAATAAACTGATCGCCAAAGCAACGGGTCAAACATTGGAACAGATCGAAAAGGATACTGATCGTAATTTCTGGCTTTCAGCCGAAGAAGCAAAAGACTACGGCATCGTCGGGAAAATCGTCGAATCCGATACAGCGATTAAATAAGATAAATGGAGATGGACGTCTGTTCATCTCTTTTTTTAATTATTTAAGAAATAATCTGACTTTTTTGAAGAAAAATGGATAGACAAGGAAAAGTGAATCTGCTAAGGTTAGAAGAAAAATAAAATTTGATGTGAAAATTTTAAGGAGGGGAAAATTTGGGTGCAAAATTAAAAGAGCTGTTGGGTTTACCTTCTTTGCGTGATGCTCAATTAATGAGTGGGTCAAATTGTTTAAATCAGACAGTCACATCTTTGTCTTTCTTGGATATTTCGGATATGAATGACTGTGCGGATCTACTTGAAACCAATGAATACCATTCAGGAGAGTTGATGCTGACATCTTTTTTTGACATCAAAGACGACATAGCAAAACAGTGTGAGACAATTTGTCGGTTACATAAAATGGGCGAGCTGGGAATTATTCTTTATTATGTAGGAATCGTTGTTCCGAGGCTCTCGCCGGAAGTAATAAAAACAGCGGAGGAACTGGATTTTGTGATTATCCAGATGCCAAAAAATCAAAATCAGATTCGCTACAGTGAAGTCATCGTAGAAGTGATGGCTCGAATTTTAAAAGAGCGTCCAACAGAAAATATCGTAAATGAGGTTTTGGAGAAAATTTCCTTATTACCGGAGCATTTGCGTACAGTAGAGGTGACATTGAAGCTGCTTTCCGATCTTCTGCGGACCAATATTATTTTGACAAACCCTGACAATGAAGTCATTAATCAAATCAAATGGCCGCGGAATTCCTCTGTTGATTTAGAGCGGCTGCTGCGTCGTGTTGTGGTGGATGATGGTCAGCAGGTTCAGAAAAATGATTTCGCCATCTTTTATAAAGAGCTGTACCACAAAGAAAATGGGATGCTGCGCTTTTATCTTTTGAAGGAGCATGACCTCCTGACAGAAGCAGAATGTGCGCAATCAGTGGAGCTGCTGCAGGTGGCAATGAACCTCTGGGGCAAAAAGCACGGAGAAGTCAGTGAATATGCGTTAGTACAGGCCATTTTAAATGATGAAAGTGAGAAGATGTATCGCTTAGCCAATCATTTGAAGATTGACGTTAAGGGTATTGGTTTGATGTGGCTGTTGCAATTGAATGATCTTAGGGAAGAAAAAAAATTAAAAGAAGATATTCTGACCTATGCGTCGAAATATTATAAGACCTGTGTGGCACAATTGATGGATGATCAATTAATTGTTTTATTGGGAAACTACTGCCACAATGATTCTGAGCTTGAGCTAGGAGAAGCTTATCTGCAAACCAGTCCCTATCAGGAAATGATCGATAGCATCGTCTTATGTCCGCGGCTGCGGAATACTACGGATGTACGAATGACGTATCAATTGGTCAATAGGGTGGCTTTGCAGCTTCCACGGCTGTTTCACGGAAAGAAGAGTTTTTCTATCAGCGAAATTCGGCAAGTCGCCCACGCCAGCCAGCTGATTCAAGCTGGCGAGGCAGAAGTGGAAGAGACACTCAGTGTGCTGGCTCCGATCATGGATAATAAAGAACAGCTTATGACGTTGTGCAGCTTTTTATTGGATGCTGGGGCGGATTTTCAAGTTTGCAGTGAACAATTATTTATCCATAAAAATACAGTGAAATATCGAATCAAAAAAATCAGTGAGGCGCTAGGCTACAATGTCATGCGTTTTTCCGAAAGTTATGAATGCTACGTGGCCTGTTTGACCTATCGGTTAATCAGTCTATAGCTGAATCACAAAAAGGCGGATCGAGTTTGATCCGCCTTTTTGTTATAGCAATGCTAATAACGCGTCAACGTCTTCTTCCTTCGTTGCCCAGCTTGTCGCAAAGCGAATGACGGTATGAGTGTCATCGTATTGCTCCCAGAAACTAAAGGCAACCTCTTTTTTTAGTTCCTCCATTTGACTATTCTCTAAAATGACGAATTGTTGATTGGTGGGCGAGTCTAAATAGAAGCGATACTTTTTATCATGCAGACCATTTTTTAACTTCATCGCCATAGCGATAGCATGTTCACTAATCTCAAAATATAACTGGTCTGTGAATAACGTATCGAATTGAAGTCCCAAGAGACGTCCTTTCGCCAGAAGCGCTCCTTGCTGTTTCATGTGAGCGATAAAATATTCTGGCAAATTATTTTTTGTGAAGACGATCGCCTCTCCTAAAAAGGCCCCTACCTTAGTACCGCCAATATAAAAGACATCGCAGTATTCCGCAATCAATGGCAGAGTCAAATCAGATTCAGGACTAGCCAGACCATAGCCCAAGCGCGCGCCGTCCATAAAAAGAGGAATCTTGTATTCACGACATACTTCAGAAATAGCTTTCAATTCCTCTTTGGAGTAAAGGGTGCCGTATTCTGTTGGATGAGACAAATAGACCATTCCTGGAAAAACCATGAACGCTCGATTGTCATCTGTCCAAAATTGCTCAAGATATGCCCGGATTTGCCGAGCGGAAATTTTACCATCTGTTTGAGGGAGACTTAAGACTTTATGTCCGGAGAACTCAATGGCACCAGTCTCATGGGTAGTGATATGACCTGTCTCAGGTGCGATGACCCCTTCGATCTTCTTTAATAAAGAAGCGATCACTAGTGCATTGGTCATCGTACCGCCAGCGATGAAGAAAACATCTGCTTCAGGACAAAGGCAGGCTTGGCGAATTTTTTCGACTGCCGAAGCAGAGTACTTGTCACGACCATAGCCGCTTAGCTTCTCCTCATTTGTTTCAAGCATGCGTTGAAGAACCTTTTCATGCGCGCCTTCTAAATAGTCACTTTCAAAATTTAACATAGGCAACCCCTTTCCATTCGTTTGCTGTCTATTCATTGTAGCAGAATTGATGGAAACAAGAACAGCCTAAAAAAGACTGTGAACGAAGATTCGTCCACAGTCTCACAATTAAATCTCGATCGTTTCTCCAACGCGCATAACTTTTCCGACATTTTTCGGCAACAGCTGTACAAAGGCTTCCGGGTCCTGTTTGATGACTGGGAAGGTATTGTAATGAATCGGTACGACTTGTTTTGCCCGTAAGCGTTTCGCAGCACTAGCGGCTTCGTGAGGTCCCATCGTAAAATTATCTCCGATTGGCAGAAAGGCGATGTCGATGTCAAAGGCTTCACCAAATAAAGCCATGTCTCCAAAGTTTGAGGTATCGCCTGCATGATAGATGGTCTTTCCTTCTGCTTGCAAAATAAAACCGGCGGGCTCTCCCATATATAGTGTTTGTCCGTCCACCTCATAGCCTGAGCTATGTTGAGCGTGGACCATTTTTACTCGTCCAAAGGGAAAATCATATTTCCCGCCGATATTCATGCCGTGAGTCTTTTTCACTCCATTTTTTTCAGCGAAGTTGCAGATTTCTACGATACTGATAATCGTCGCGTCATTACGTTTAGCGATCGGGATCATATCACCGATATGATCGCTGTGTCCGTGAGTCACTAAAATCCAATCAGTCTCAACATCCTCAGCAGTTAAATCAGTCAAAGAATTTCCTGTTATAAATGGATCGAACAATAGCTTTTGACCGTCTTTCATAACAATTGATAGCACTGAGTGACCATGATAAGTAAGTTTCATAGTATCTCCTCTTTTCAATAAACGATATTTTTTGTTGGAACCTTATTTACTATTGCATATCTTCATTATAACGAAGACCTACGAGAATAAGTAAGCTTTTGCTTTGCAATCAAATCGTTTAAACTGGAAGAAAAGAAGAATCCTATGGAGGGAAGAACATGCAGCTTACAATTGATCCAAAAGTAAAAGAAGCAGGTGTCTCATTGGCGTATAGTGTGATTGAGTTTAAGAATGAAGCCCACAATGAAGGGATCTGGCAGGAAATACTGAATCCGTTGATTCAAAAGATCGAAGAAGAAGACACCCTAGACAGTATTAAAGAAAACCCTCAAATTCTTGCGACAAAAAAAGTGTACCGTGTCTTGGGAAAAGATCCCGCGCGTTTTCGCCCCTCTTCTGACAGCTTATGGCGGCGAATTGTTCAGCAAAAGGGCTTGTATCAGATCAATGCTCTTGTTGATTTGAATAACTATTTTTCATTAAAATGGAAGCTACCCTTTGGTGCCTACGATCTTGAAAAAGTAACAGATTCGATCCACTTGACGGTGGGAGCCCCCGATGCTCGCTATGCTGGAATCGGCAATAAATCCGTCAATATCGAAAATCTTTTAGTATTAGAAGATGGGGATGGGCCGTTCGGTAGTCCAACATCTGATTCAACACGAGGAATGATCACCGAAGAAACAACGCAGGCGTTATTAGTGGGTTATCAATTCAAAGAGGATACCGCTGTTAATCAAGCTGAGCTAAAGAGTGTCTTAGAAACCTATTTAACGGACTGCCGTATTCTTGAACAGGGAGTCATATAAAAAACGAGACAGACAGCCTGTCTCGTTTTATTCCCAGTTTTTACAAACATCTACCCACTGTTTAAAATGCGTGTATTTTTCTAATTCTGGTATAGTCAATTCGATGGCGTTGTTGGAATCCCCACAGGCAGGATATACGCTTTCGAAGCGTTTTAGCGATTCATCTAAATAAACCTCGATCCCGGGGTTGATTCCAAAGGGACAGACTCCGCCAACTGGATGTCCGATAATTGCCTCTACTTCATCGGCTTTCAGCATTAACGCTCGTTCACCAAAGGCGGCTTTGTATTTGGCGTTGTCAATCTTTGCGTCACCGGCAGCGACGATCAAGAGACTTTTGTCGGCTTTTTTCAATTTAAAGGACAGGGTTTTAGCGATACGCTCTGGCGCGCAATTTAGTGCTTGTGCAGCCAATTCAACAGTGGCGCTAGATACGGGAAATTCTTGAATACGCTCAGCGATTCCATAGTGTGAAAAATATTCTTTTACGGCTTCTACAGACATTTAGTTTCCTCCTTAAGACTACGAACCAAACAAGGATTTCATAATGAAAGGTGTTTGATGTTCTTGTGATCGATCTGTTCTCTAAGAAGCCAATTTTCCAGACAGGCTGCTTAGAGAGCAGTCTTGTTTGATTAATTATTAATGATACACGCTTTGTGGAACGCAGTAAATGATCGTTTGTTAGAATAGAGATAGAGATTTCGGCGGGAGGATGAATGGATGAAGGAAGATAAGAAAAAGCTACTAGCAAAAATTGCTTATATGTATTATGAACAAGAGCTGACACAAGCACAAATTGCAAAAGAATTAGCGATCTATCGAACAACGGTCAGTCGAATGCTCAGTCAGGCTAAGAAGGAAGGGATCGTGGAGATCAAGATCAACCATTTTGATGCAAGCTTGTTTGAACTGGAGGAGAAATTCAAGCAGACCTTTGGATTGACAGCTGTCGAGCTTATTCCAACTGAAAATGATGCCAATGAAGAGACAAAAGAAGAACAGCTGGCTGAGGCTGCTAGCGCATGGATCCGCCGGCAATTAACAGACGAGATGGTTATCGGGTTGTCTTGGGGAGCGAGTGTCGGCAGAGCGATAAATAAAATTGACGCCAAGCAGCTATCGAACGTTTCTGTCGTTCCTGTTGTCGGTGGGCCGAGCCATATCAATTCACGGTACCATGTCAATACGCTGGTTTATGAGTTGGCTCGAAAACTGAATGGAACCAGCTTGTTCGTCAATGCTACTGTGATCCAAGAAACCAAGGAGCTGGCGGAGGGAATCTTTCATTCGAAGTATTTCCACGATTTGAAGGAGTATTGGAAACGGTTGGATTTTGTTATTGTTGGAATTGGTGGTCCTTTGAGCTATCATAAGAGTCAATGGCGAGACTTATTGTCAGCGGCAGACTATGAAGAATTAAAGTTGCGGGAAGCAGTAGGAGATTGCTGCTGTCGTTTCTATGATGCCTACGGCAAGCGATTGAATGGTGCATTGAATCAGCGGACAATCGGTCTGACTTTAGAGGAGTTAGCCAACGTTCCTCAATCTGTAGGAATTGCGCGAGGGATTTCGAAGGCTCGTTCGATTGCCCCTTTGCTGGAAAAAGGCTATCTTAAAACCTTGATCACGGATCAGGAGACAGCACAGGAAATTTTACGTGTGCATCAACGAAAGTAGCTCTTTTTTCAGACGTGCACATTTGTGCAATTGCTAAAAATTTTCCTTAGCGAAAGGCTTGATGAAAAGCTTTTCGCTTTTTTTGTTGGATGAGGGCAGAAAAAGGTTCTTGAAGATGCTATGCTTGATTTATAAAATAAGCAAGGGAGTTTTAATCATGGAATTTATGCTAGACACAGCTAATATTGCTGATATTAAAAAATTTGCTGATATGTTGCCCATCGCAGGCGTCACTTCAAATCCGTCAATCGTAAAGAAGGAAGGAAAAATTGATTTCTTCCAACATATGAAAGATATTCGTGGGATTATTGGAGACCATCGTTCGTTGCACGTACAAGTCGTTGCAACAGACTATGAGGGCATCATCAAAGACGCTGAAACAATCTTAGCGAATATCGATCAAAAAGTATTTATCAAAATCCCTGTGAATGAACCAGGATTAAAAGCCATTAAAGAATTGAAACGTCGCGGGATTAACGTTACCGCTACGGCTATCTATACAAAATTTCAGGCTTATTTAGCCATTGCAGCAGGTGCTGATTATATTGCGCCGTATTTTAACCGAATGGAAAATCTGAATATCGATCCTCGGGCAGCCATTTTTGAAATGGCAGAGGAGATTGCTCGTACAAATAGCGAGACAAAAATTTTGGCAGCCAGCTTTAAAAACGTTGGACAAGTCAATGCCGCTTTAGAAAATGGCAGTCAAGCAGCCACAATGGGTGTAGATATCATTCAACAAGCTTTGGCTATGCCATCCATCGCACAAGCTGTAACAGATTTTACTGGGGATTGGGAAGCTATCTTCGGTGAAGGAACAACAATCGCTGATTTATAAAAGAAGATAAATCAACATTGAGGCTGCAGACAGGGTTCTGCAGTCTTTTTGTCGCATATCAGGAAGAGCTAGATACAGCAAGAGCATTCGACACACGTTTTTATTCAGATTTATGTAATAATTCATTTAAATCATTCCTACCATTAGTGAGTATGATGTTAAAAATGAGGTGAAGGAAATGCAGGGACGTCAAAAAGAATGGGCTCGATGGAAATATTTCGTTATGGCGCGTTCCCAAAAAGAATATCTGGCGCTGCGGCAGCTTTTTTCTGGGAATCAATGGTCAGAAGAAAAAAACAAACAGTTTTATCAACACCTAAATACCGTACAAAATCTGCCGATTAATTTAAAGGCCCAGCGAAATGCTTACGAGCATGTCTGGGGCTATTTCAAAAGGGTAGCATCCCCAGAAGAAAGACAGCGTTTTTTTACTTTTTTGGATCAAATGACTGAAACGGATGATCAGGCGTTGCTTTATTTAAAAAAATTGGCAGAAAAATACCAAATTGATTATCTGCTAGCGTCTCACTTTTTTGATTAAAGCAAATCATTTCCGAATTTTCGTTCAAGCTTCTATAATGGTTCGATATGGAGGGATGCACGAATGGAAACACGCGCAGTTGTAATAGAAGAATACGGTCATGCGGACCAATTGAAAGAAAGTCAAATCACTTTGCCTGAATTAGGCGAACATCAAGTACTAGTTAAAGTTAAGGCGACATCCGTCAATCCGATTGATTGGAAATTACGTGAAGGCTATCTGGCTCAAATGATGCCTTGGGATTTTCCGATTACTTTAGGTTGGGATGTTGCGGGTGAAATCGTTGAAGTTGGTTCAGAGGTTAAGGATTGGCACATAGGACAAGAAGTTTTTGCTCGCCCAGAAACAACTCGTTTTGGTACATATGCGGATTACACAATTGTAGATGATCATTTATTAGCGAAGAAGCCTGATTCAATCTCTTTTGAAGAAGCAGCGGCGGTGCCGTTGGCTGGATTAACTGCTTATCAAGCATTATTTACACATGGAAAATTAAAAGCGGGTGAAAAGGTTCTGATTCACGCTGGAGCCGGCGGTGTAGGAATCTATGCAATTCAATTAGCCAAAAATGCTGGAGCAACGGTTATTACCACAGCAAGTAAGAAAAACCATGAATTACTTAAGGAGCTAGGCGCCGATCAAGTGATTGATTACCATACGACTGATTTTTCAGAAGTCTTGGAAGACATCGACTTGGTTTTTGATACAATGGGCGGAGATGTTCAAAAAGACAGCTTTAAGGTGTTGAATTCGGATGGTCGTTTAATTTCGATCGTTGGTGCACCGGATGAAGAATTAGCTAAAAATGTTGCTGTGGCTGAAAGTATCTGGCTTCAACCGGATGGTAAGCAATTGCAAGAAATTGCGGATTTGATGACAGAGGGCAAAGTGAAGAGTATCGTTGGCCATACGTATCCTCTTACAGCCGAAGGAGTGACGGAAGCACATGAATTAAGTGCGACTCATCATGCCAAAGGAAAAATTGTTTTAGTAAATGAGTAATCATAAGGGTGTTGTGACAATTTTTGTCACAACGCCTTTTTCTTTTAATAAACAGTGATTTGACAGGGGAATCTTTTCTCGGTATCGTTAGGATAAAATGAAAGCGTTCTAATGACAGGAGGAATAGTATGAGTGAGATTACAAACAGTATTGCCTTTCTAAAACAGCAACAATGGGTTGATTTAAGTCACAATATTTATGGCGGGATTCCTTATTTTCAATCGTTTCAGCCAATGCGGGAAAAAACGTTGGTTACAGTAAAGGAAGATGGCTTTTTTGCGAAGGAGTATCAACTGGTTACTCAATACGGAACTCATATTGATGCACCCGTGCATTTTGTTGAGGAACGTGTGTCGGTGGATCAGCTGCCGATCAAAGATTTTATGCTGCCGCTCATTGTGATTAACAAAGAAAAAGAAGTTGCAAAAAACTCCGATTATATTCTATCTGTTGAAGACATTAAGCAGTTCGAAGAGGAATATGGAGAGATTCCAGCAGATAGCTTTGTCGCATTTGCCAGCGGCTGGTCGAAACGTTGGCAAGATCCAGAAACGTTCTACAATGTCGATCAAGATGGGCAAGCACATACGCCAGGTTGGTCATTAGAAGCACTGAAATTTTTACACGAAGAACGAAATGTGACCGCGATTGGTCATGAAACATTAGATACGGATGCTGCTATTGATTGCACGAAAAATGCTGGGCTGATCGGTGAGCTGTATTGGCTGCAGCAGGATAAATTTCAAGTCGAAGTATTGAATCGACTGACTGAACTTCCAGCTGTCGGTGGCGCGATCATCATCGGAGTTCCAAAAGTCAAAGATGCACCAGGCTTTAATGTCCGTGTTATTGCCGTTATACCAACAGAGTAAGAAAAAACAAGGTTTCGGTTAAAAGACGAAACCTTGTTTTTTTAGAAATTCAAGAGTATCTGAACGTCGTGGAGAGTCAAAATGCTGACGAACCTTTTCCGACCAATTCGTTTCTTGTGTGTTGCTGTTGCGCTGGTGATAATATGCTGCCGTCTCCTCATTGTAGCGATTGATCTTGTCAGCATTCAATACCTGATAGGTATTTTCGCCAAGGACTGCATCGAGTGGTAGCCGCGGTTTTACCTCATTTTTTTCAGCTGGGTAGCCAACGAACATCCCAAAAACAGGATAGGTTAATTCGGGCAGTTCCAATAATTCCTTCATTTGGAATAAATTGTTTCGAATGCCGCCAACGTAGCAGATTCCTAGACCGGATGATTCAGCGTAAACGGCCATTGATTGGGCAGCTAAAGTAGCATCAACGACTGAAACCACCAAAGATTCCATCGTCCGAAGGTATTCTGTGGAATCATTGTTCAACGCTAATACCTGTGCATGCTTATTTAAATCGGCAACAAAAATAAAAAGCTCTCCTTTGTCGCCATTATCGACGGGGAACTTAGCAATTTGTTCGATGGCCTTTCTTTTTTCTGCATCCGTGATTTCAATTATCGAGAAGGCTTGCAGAAAATTGGAGCTGCTGGCGCTTTGTGCGGCTAAGGCCAATTCTTTCTTTAACTCTTGAGATAGCGGTTCTTGAGTAAAGGAACGAACCGATGAGTGTTGAAGCATTGTTTCAAAAAGTTCCATGTTAAAACCTCCTAGGGCGAGAAGACCTTCTCGTCATTTTCCATGAAAGAGCATGGCTGAATCTATCATAGAAAAAATGTGTCGAGAAGTAAAGAATGAACCGTTAGCTGGAAAGGTGAGGAATCGTTTTGAGTTTCTTCGTATCAGTACAAATAAACTGCGAAAAGTCGGACTGGCAGCTAGCTCAAAAGTAAAAATTTGAGAAATCTTCGTACGTCTACGATGCCACTAATCGTGCTAAAAGCACGAAGTGGAACTCGCAGCTAGTTCATATGTAAAGCCCGATTTTTTCTGACGTAAAAAATCGAAGGATTTTCATACGCCTACCATCCAACTAGATATCCTCTTGAATAATGCTTATGACATATCATTTGATTTCGATTCAAGCAAACTGCGAAAAGTTGGACTGGCAGCTAGCTCACAAGTAAGGATTGAATTTTTCTAACGTAAAAATTCAAGAAATCTTCGTACGCATACGATGCCACTAATCGTGCTAAAGGCACGAAGTGGAACTCGCAGCTAGTTCATATGTAAAGCCCGATTTTTTCTGACGTAAAAAATCGAAGGATTTTCATACGCTTACCATCCAACTAGATATCCTCTTGAATAATGCTTATGACATATCATTTGATTTCGATTCAAGCAAACTGCGAAAAGTAGGACTGGCAAAACACGAACGTTTGGGTAAAAAAAACCGATTTAATTCATAAAATTCTAATCGTTTTGCCATCACTGTGCTATAATGAGAAACAATTATCTGAAGGGAGTTATGCAAATGCGTGGCGTAGTAACGGTTATCGGAAAAGACAAGGTTGGCATCGTCGCTGGTGTCAGTCAAAAATTAGCAGAACAAAAAATTAATATTCTTGATGTTTCTCAAACAATTATGGGGGACTATTTCACAATGATGATGTTAGTAGACCTAACCAATGCTACCGTAGATTTTGAAGGAGCTCGTGAACAACTTCATGAGTTAGGTCAATCATTGGGTGTGAAGATCAGTATTCAAAATCAAGAAATTTTTGACACGATGCATAAATTATAAGGAGGGCTCTTTGTGGAAACCAATCAAATACTGGAAACGATTCGAATGATCGAAGAAGAAAATCTAGATATTCGGACGATTACCATGGGGATATCATTATTGGATTGTATTGATAGCGACAGTGATCGCGCCTGTGAAAAAATCTATCAAAAAATTACGACGAAAGCAAAGGACCTTGTAAAAGTCGGCGAATCGATTGAAGCAGAATATGGGATTCCCATTATCAACAAACGTATTTCGGTTACGCCTATCGGTATTATTGCCGCTGCGACGCCAGATACAGATTACGTGAAATTTGCTAAAACATTAGATAAAGCAGCAAAAGCTGTTGGTGTAAACTTCTTAGGTGGTTTCTCCGCTTTAGTTGAAAAAGGCTATCAGCATGGAGATAAAATTTTGATTGATTCGATTCCTCAAGCGTTAGCAGAGACAGATTTTGTCTGCGCTTCGGTTAATATCGGTTCAACAAGAGCTGGGATCAATATGGACGCTGTTGCACATACTGGTCGTATTGTTAAAGAAACGGCCGAGGCTTCTGATTTAGGCTGTGCGAAGCTAGTTATTTTTGCCAATGCGGTGGAAGACAATCCTTTCATGGCTGGAGCTTTCCACGGGGTTGGAGAAGCTGATTGTGTCATTAATGTTGGTGTCAGCGGTCCAGGAGTAGTGAAACGCGCATTGGAAAAAGTGAAGGGCGAATCCTTCGACGTTGTCGCTGAAGTAGTGAAGCAAACGGCATTCAAAATCACTCGGATGGGGCAAATGGTTGGTAAGATCGCCTCAGAACGGTTAGAAGTTCCATTTGGTATTGTTGACTTATCTTTAGCACCAACACCTGCTGTAGGAGATTCGGTTGCCCATGTACTAGAAGAGATGGGACTAGAAACTGTCGGAACACATGGCACGACGGCAGCTTTGGCATTGCTGAATGACGCAGTGAAAAAAGGCGGGGTCATGGCATGCAATCACGTTGGCGGATTGTCTGGCGCATTTATTCCAGTATCTGAGGATGCAGGAATGATTGATGCTGTGAATAATGGGTCACTGTCGATTGAAAAGCTAGAGGCGATGACCGCGATTTGTTCTGTTGGATTAGACATGATTGCCATCCCTGGATCTACGCCGGCTAGCAGCATCGCAGCGATGATCGCCGATGAAGCAGCGATTGGTGTCATTAACCATAAAACGACCGCCGTCCGAATTATTCCGGCCAAAGGCAAAGAAATTGGTGAAATGGTAGAATTTGGCGGACTGTTAGGGAGAGCGCCTGTTATGGCTGTCAATGCTGCCGCTTCTGAGGACTTTATTGCCCGTGGTGGACGTATTCCCGCACCTATTCATTCATTTAAAAACTAAACATGTAATAAAACGAATTTTATTAAAAACGTTGCATAGAAAAAGTGCAGCGTTTTTTTGTATCAATTTTTTTATAGCAGGCATGAAAACGTTTTGTGTTAGAATGTAATGGATAAAAAAGCAGGAGCAGGTAGATGAAAAATAAGACGTATTTAAAGGCAAGCTTACGTGAAATCATTTATTCCAAAGGACGATTTATCGCGATTGTTCTAATTATTTTACTAGGGACATTACTATATGTGGGAATCAAGGCGACGGGGCCAATCCTGAATCATTCGGCTAGTCAATTTGTGGATAAGCAAGAACTCTCCAATCTTCAGATTGTTTCTACAGGTGGGCTAACCAAGAGGGATGAGGAAGCAGCAGCAGAGATTCCAGATGCAGAGGTGGAGAGTGGCTATCAGCTTTTTTACGCGGATAGCAAAAAGAATCAGGTAGTTAAGCTTTATTCCTACAATAAAAAGAGTCAGCAAAACCAGTTGATCGTAAAATCAGGTCATCTGCCTAAAAAAGAAAACGAAATTGTTTTAGATGAGAAAGCCAAGGAAGAGGGCTACCGTCTGAATCAGACCTATAAAATTGATCAGCCGGATCAATTAAAACGAAAAACGTTTAAAATTGTCGGCTTTGTTCAGTCTCCAATGTATATAAGCACAGAAGAACGAGGCCTATCGAATGTAGGCAAGGGAAATGTTGATTTTTTTGCTTACTTACCGGAAAGCAATTTCTCTAGTGAAATAAAATCAGTTATCTATGTGCGTTTTAAGAATGTACAGGGGAAAGAAACCTATGGGTCAGCCTATGAACAAACAATGGATAAAAACATTGCGGCAAGCGAAAAACTCTTCAAGGATCGACCAGAAGAACGAGCCGCCGAAATTAGAAAAGAGGCTCAAGCTGAATTACTTCCAAAGAAAAATGAAGTGGCTGACGGCTTGGCAAAATTGGCTGAGGGTCAAAAGGAAATCGATCAAGCGAAAGATCAATTAGAACAACAGCAGGCCATGATAGGAACGGAAAGTCCTCAGTTGGCACAGGCGCAAACCGCACTCGAAAACCAGCAAAAAGAGCTGGACAACAACCGCGAACAATTACTTTCTGCACAGAAAAAAATTCGTGAGAATGAACAAGCGATCCACGATTTGAAAACCCCCAGCTATACTTTTGACCAACGGGCAGAGAATCCTGGGTTTCAAGAGTATGGTGACCTTTCGGAGCGAATTGCGGCGATTGCAAATGTTTTTCCGGTCTTCTTCTTTTTTATCGCCGCTTTGATCACTTTTACAACAATGACGCGGATGGTAGAGGAAAATCGTCGAGAAATCGGTACGTTGAAGGCACTTGGGTATTCCCGCTTTGAAATAGCCATCAAATATATTATTTACGCCTTATCGGCTGCGATTATCGGTATTGTTCTAGGTTCGGTGATCGGCACACATACCTTGCCTCGACTTGTTTTTGAGCTTTCAAGTGATCGTTATAATTTTCCAGGTGTGGAGGCCTTTTATTTATCAAGACCGATTGTCCAGGCGACCATTGCTTTTCTGTTTGCTAGTTTAGGTGCAGCGCTGCTTGTACTTATGCGGGAACTCCATGAAAAACCAGCGGAATTATTACAACCAAAGGCACCGAAACCAGGCAAACGAATTTTTCTAGAACGAATCACGCCAATTTGGTCTCGGATGAGCTTTAATTCAAAGGTGAGCTATCGAAATCTGTTTCGTTACAAATCACGCATGATCATGGCAGTGATCGGCATCGCTGGGTGTGCGGCCTTGATGGTTGCAGGCGTCGGCCTAAAGGACTCCTTGAGTTCGGTTGGGGATAAGCAATTTGGTCCAATCATTGATTACGATGCAATCGTGACACTAAAGGATCAGCCAGATCGGGCTGCGGTTGAGAAAATTTTCACGGACAAGGAAAAAATCACCAGTCACTTGGGAATGATGAATCAAACGGTGGAATTAAAGCAGAAAGGACAGGCCAATCAAAAATTGACCATGATGGTGCCAGAGTCTCGTAAAGCGTTTGATCAATATCTTCATTTAAAACAGCAAGAAAAGAAATTTACTTTACCAGAGGAAGGCGCAGTAATCACACAAAAAATAGCCGAGTTATTTGACCTGAAAAAAGGGGATAGTCTGACAGTCTATGATGAGGATCAGCAGCCTTTCAAGATTCGAATCGCGAACATCAGCGACAATTATCTAGGGAATTTCTTGTACCTTTCAAAAGACTATTACCAAAAAGTTCGTGGAACAAGCTTTGCTGTGAACAGTTATCTATTAAAGAGTAAAAAAATGTCCAAATCAGAAGAAGAGGACCTGTCAAAGACACTGCTGAATTCAGAACAGGTGACCAATACTTCTTTCATTTCTACTCAGATTGAAACACAAGAACACTCTATGGATAATTTGGATGGAATCGTTTGGATCTTTGTGGTTTTGTCAGGGTTATTGGCTTTCATCGTATTGTATAACTTGACGAACATTAATGTATCGGAACGTTTACGAGAACTGTCTACGATCAAAGTATTAGGGTTTTATGATCGAGAAGTAACGTCGTATATATTTCGGGAGAACTTTGTTTTCACCATATTGGGAATCCTATTTGGGTATGGTTTAGGGATTATCTTAACGAAGTTTATTTTAGATCAGGCATCGATGGAAACGATCACTTTTCCACTGGTCATCCGTGCAGGTGCCTATCTTTTAGCAGGTGGATTAACGATTCTTTTTTCAGTGATCGTAATGGTTGCTACTCATTTTCGCTTACAGCATATCAATATGATTGACGCACTGAAGTCGAATGAATAAATCCAGAAGAAAAGCGTTGACAAAAATTTGACGCAAGTCTATGCTTTAATCAATAGTTGAATGCAATGAGAAGGACAAAATTTGTTTCCACGCTCACTCTAAGAGAAAGAAGTCATGGCTGGAAGCTTCTGATTGAGCGAAACAAATTACTCCCTTTGAGTGACCGAAAACGGTCCGGCGGATACCCGTTATGTATCTTACGAGCCAAAAAGTGGAAACTTTTTGGGAACTTGGGTGGTAACACGTTTATTCACGTCCCTATTTATAGGGGCGTTTTTTTATTGAAAACCCTTCAGCCCTTTTGTTAAAATTAAAAGGAAAAGGCGGCAATCAGTATTATTTATTGAAAATGCGGATCGGAGTTGAGTTGAATGTCAAAGGAAGTCGAGATTGTTTTACCAGATGGAAGTAAACAAAAGGTGGCAAAAGGCACCACATTGTTCGAGATAAAAAATCAATTGATGGAAGAAGCGGTCGTTGGCAGTATTGACGGCGAGCTTGTTGACTTATCAACTCCAGTCAGTGAAAACGCGGAGCTGGCTTTTTATGATTGTGCTTCAAACGAGGGGACAACGGCCATTTGTCAATTGGTCAGTCTTTTACTACAGGAAGCGATAAAAGCGTGCTATCCAGAGGCGCTCTTTGCAAAAGCTCATCGAGAAGAACAGACGATTTGGGTCGATCTGCGAGTGAAACAACCGCTAAGCGCACTAATCTTGAAGGATCTCGAGCACCATATCAAGAAGCAAATAAAAACAAATAGAACTATTAAAAGTGCGAGAATGACTGTTTCAGAAGCGAAGGAAGTTTTTAAGGACAATGAACTAAAGCTCTCAGCATTAGAAGAATTGGATGCTGAACAAGTGGTCTTTGTCTATTCCTTTGGCAACGTGACGGAATATTTTCTGGAACCGACTGCTTTAGACTTGCCGATGGCTAAATATTTTTCTCTTTTAAAAGTTTCGGGTGCTTATTGGCAAGGAAATCCAGAGAACGAGATGCTTCAGCGTGTTACGGGCGTTGTTTTTTCTGAAAAAGCACAGCTTTTAGCTCACTTAGAATACTTAGAAGAATCTGAAAAACGCAGCCACCAAAAGTTGGGAAAAGAACTCGATCTATTTATGTTCTCAGAAGAAGCGCCAGGGATGCCTTTCTATTTAGAAAATGGCTTAACTATTCGCAATGAATTACAGAAATTTTTGCGGGAGCTGCAGGCGAAGTATGATTATAAAGAGGTTAAGACACCGTTGATCCTGAATCAGCGATTATGGGAGCGTTCAGGACATTGGGATCATTATAAAAACAATATGTATTTCACAAAAGTCGCAGATGAGGATTATGCCTTGAAGCCGATGAATTGTCCGGGACATTGCTTAATCTATAAGGATCGCAAACGATCTTATCGCGATTTACCGATGCGCATGGCTGAATTTGGTCAAGTTCACCGTCACGAATTCAGTGGAGCTTTAAACGGGTTGCTGCGGGTTCGGACCTTCTGTCAAGATGATGCGCACATCTTTGTTCGAAGAAATCAAATCGAGCAAGAAATTGCCTTGGCATTAAAAATCATAGATGAAGTATACAAAATTTTTGGTTTTGAATATGGAGTAGAGTTATCAACGCGTCCCGATGATTTCATGGGCGAGATCGAATTATGGGATGAAGCTGAAGCTTCTCTAGGAAAAGTACTAACTGACCTTGGCTATAAGTACAATATAAATGAGGGAGACGGTACATTTTATGGACCGAAAATCGATATCCATATCAAGGATGCTTTGAATCGAAGCCATCAATGTGCGACAGTCCAATTGGATTTTCAAATGCCGGAAAAATTTGATTTGACTTATGTAGATGAGAACAATCAGGAGGCGCAGCCTGTAATGATTCATCGAGCGGTCTTTGGCTCATTGGATCGTTTCTTAGGAATTTTAATTGAACACTATGCTGGCGCCTTTCCGTTTTGGTTGGCACCAAAACAAGTAGCCCTAATCAGTGTCGCACAGACTCATGAATCAGGAGTAGAGGAATTGTTCCAAGAGTTTCATGCCGCTGGGATTCGCGTGGAGAAGGATCTGAGAAATGAGAAGTTAGGTAAAAAAATCCGCGAAGCTGAATTACGAAAAATTCCTTATATTTTAGTCATTGGGGATAAGGAGTTAACGGAGGATACTTTCGCCGTTCGTAAGCATGGTAGTAACACGGTTAAGCAAATGTCGAAGGCAGCATTTTTAAGTCTGCTTAAGCAGCAGCTGCAGGAGAAAAATCATCAGTATTACTAATAAATACAAGTAACAAGTGCCTAAAAGTCTAGTTTTGTCAACTTTTGGACCCCTTTGAATTAATTTTGAGAAAACGCTGAAGTTCGCTTCAGCGTTTTTTGATGCCTTCTAGGAGCCAACGTGTTTTAAAATGAAAATCCCTCAGCAATTCGTCCGCTCCCCATTGATTGGCCAACATGTCTGTTAATGAGTCAATCACTAGTTTCATGGAAAAATATAAGAAACTAATTTGTTCTTCCGGTGACGGCATGTCAAAGTGATTTTTTTGCAGCAAGTCTTCCCATGCTTCAACTCCATGGTCGGCTTCTGGGCGATAGGAAAATAGATAGCTGTTTTGTGCTAAAAGGACTAATTGACGATAGCGCGTAGTATGTGTATCTAGGTCAACATACAGCAGCAGAAAGGCTTCAATTCCTTGGAAAAAATCTCCCTCTTGACGTGTCATATAGTCGATGATCTCTCCATGGATTTGCCCAGCATAATGGTGAATCAAGTAATCATAAGCATCATTTAAGTCTTCAAAATATTTATAAAAAATCCCTCGTGACATCTGCAGTGCAGTCACAATTTCGCTGACTTTTACTTGGCTAACGGGTTTTTCGTAGAAAATGGTCAATAGCAAATCACGAATTTCCGCTTGTCGTGTTTCCGGTAAGTTTAGAAAAGTTTTTTTCGGCATGGGCTACCTCCCTGACATATCTTAGGTACTTTTTTCTATAGTATAGCATATGAGCAAAATCGGTGACATTTTGTCACCGGAAGAGTATTCTGTTGTCAGAAAGGGTGAATGATATGTTTTTAGCGTGGAAAGAAATTCGCTATGCGAAATTAAGATATGGCTTGATTGTTGGGATCATGATTCTAGTGGGCTATGTGGTGTTCATGTTGTCAGGATTGGCCAACGGTTTAGCAGATGGAAATCGAACAGCCATAGATGATTGGGGGGCATCCTCTATCATATTATCAGAGGACAGCAATAAAATTGCTAATGCTTCTCAGTTACAAAAAACAGATACTAAACGAGTAACAGCGAAAGAAAAAGCAGGAATCGGGATTTATTCTACAGCTGTAGAAAAGAAGAGCGGTGGGGAAAAGACCAACGTTTCAATCTTTGGTACAGCAAGTAACGCATTTGTCGTACCAAAAGTTATAAAGGGCCGACTATATAAAGCCAATGATGAAGCGATCGTATCAGAAAATCTTTTGTCTGAAGGATACAAATTAAATCAAAAGATAAAAGTAAATGATCAAACTCTGAAAATCGTTGGCGTGACAAAAGAAACAACCTATACACTTGCACCAGTAATTTATTTGAATCAAGCAGCATTCAAAACATTGAAATATGGATCTCAGCCAACAGGAAATGAGCCTATTAGTTTGATAGCGACAAAGGGCAAGACATCTATTGAGAATCCATCGGGACAAACAAAATTAGACAAAATGACACCTGAGACGTTTATTGAAAATATCCCAGGATATACCCCAGAAAAATTGACATTAAATACGATGATCTATTTCCTATTTGTTGTCGTGACAGCGATCATTGGTATATTTATGTATGTAATCACGTTGCAAAAAACGGCCATCTTTGGCGTAATGAAGGCTCAAGGAGTGGCGACAAGTTACTTGGTTCGTTCGATCTTAGCGCAGGCCTTTTTAGTTGGTGTGATCGGAGTAGCGATCGCGGTAGGATTAAGTGTTTTGACGAGTTTGGCTTTGCCAAGTGCAATGCCGTTTGCGGTTCACTGGACAGAATGGATACTTTATAGCTTAATTTTGGTAGTTGTTGCGATGATCGGTGGATTGTTCTCAATGCGCACGGTTACCAAGGTTGATCCAGTAACGGCGATTGGAGGGGAATAAGATGAGTGATGTTTTAATGATGGAAAAAATCGTGAAAAAATTTGGACAAGGTCATACAGAAGTGACAGCGTTAAAGAAGGTAGATTTCAATGTGGCACAAGGCGAGTTTGTTAGTGTCATCGGTCCCTCAGGTTCAGGGAAAAGTACCTTTTTAACAATCGCGGGAGGCCTTCAAACACCAACAGAAGGAAAGATTACGATTAATGGCGCAGACTTTAGTCAAATGAATGAAAAGCAACGATCCAAAGCCCGTTTTAAGGAAATTGGTTTTATTTTACAAAGCTCGAATCTAATTCCTTTTTTAAAGGTGAAGGAGCAATTTCAATTAGTAGAAAAAATTGAAAAGGAAAAAAATGCAGCTAAAATCGAAGAACTGTTAAAATCCTTGGATATTTGGGAGCTACGTGAACAATATCCGAAAGCTTTATCTGGGGGCGAACGTCAGCGAGTAGCTATTGCTCGTTCGCTATTCAATGATCCGCAATTAATTTTAGCGGATGAGCCAACTGCCAGTCTAGATTCAGACCACGCTTATGATGTTGTAAAACTATTAGCAAAAGAAACCCACGAACGCAACAAGGCAATTGTGATGGTTACTCATGATGAACGAATGACGCAATGGAGCGATAATGTGTATCAAATGAAAGACGGTGAACTTTTACTAAAACAATAGTTGCCATTTTCCCTGTTTCCTGTGTATGATAGTCAGGTTGACAGTTTTCATTTTAATCATGGACAGAAGTAAAAGATACAAGTTTTAGAAAGCAGGGAATTTATGGATATCTATTTAAAAAAAGCCGCTCTTCATATCGTGGATCGGGAATCTGGCGATCCGATATATAGCCAAAGTGAATTGGACTTGGCAACCGAATATATTCGAGACTACTTAACCAAAAAAATTCAAAAATTATCTTCAGCGCAAACCAAAACAGGCACCTTAGCAGAGGATTCAACCTTTGCTTTGTTAAGCCAACAAGCAGAGCATGATTTCTTACCTGCTAGCGAAAAAATCGTGAATCGTTGGTATGAAGCCTATAAAGAAAGTGAAGAGGCACCTAGCGCCGATGTCTTTGTCGTATTATTTGAAGAAGACACACAATTATATTTAGCCTTTTTGAAGGTGAATTATCATGAGGGCTATACACATCTAGTTGATTCAGACGAGGCAGGTCTAAAGAACGAGTTGATCCTTCATCGTGCATTGCTTTCAAGCAAATCGCAAAAAGCAGATGAGGGAATCGTCGTACATTTAAGTAATTTAAGCTATGAAATGATCGAAAAAAAATATCCTTTTTCTGGTGAAAAGCGCTTGTACTTCTCCACGCAAGTAATCGAAAGTCGTCCAGCGCCATCGTTAGAAGAAAACGTTCGTGTGATCAAAAAAGCTGCCGAAAAAATTGGTGCAAAATTTGAAAATCAAAAGCATGATGTGATCGCTGATGTGAAAGAAGCTGTCTACGATATCGTAGAGGAAAGCGGACAAATTGATGCCAAGGTTGTAGCTCAGAAGGTCTTTAAGGATAATGTTTCAGCACAAATGGCGTTTCAAGAAGAGGTTGTTGAAAAGGGGTACGTAGATCAAGCCCCGCTATTAAAAGACGTTCGAGAAATCACAGAGAAGAAGTACGGCAAACAAAAGTTGAAGCTGTCTAACGGAATTGAGTTGATTGTTCCATTGGATGTTTATCGTAATCCCGAACTAATCGAGTTTGTTAATAATCCTGACGGAACAATTTCTGTAACGATCAAGAATGTTGATGAAGTCATCAACCGCCTGTAAAATGGCGGTTGTTTTTTATGAGCAAGAAAATCGAAAATTGAGCTGGTTCAAAGAATCAGCTAAAATAGAGAAAATGAGTGGAGGGACAAGATGGACGCATATCAAGAGTTTTTTCGTATTGGACAATATACCGACAACGAGGCGATGACAGGCTGTACCGTCATTCTTTGTGAGGATGGTGTTACAGGCGGTGTTTCGGTTCGCGGCGGTTCACCGAACACACGGGATACCGATGCACTGAAATCAGAGAATAATCGGAAGTTTGTTCACGGGGTGACGCTGTCTGGGGGCAGCGCTTTTGGCTTAGCAGCAAATGCTGGCGTCGTAGATTTTTTAGAGGAAAAGCATATCGGAAGGGATATGGAAATTACTTTTGTTCCTAATGTGGTAGGAGCAAGTCTTTTTGATTTACGGATTGGCCGTTCTGATGTTCGACCAAACTACCAAGCTGGACGCAGCGCCTGCGAGGCCGCATTTAAAAAACAACCTTTTCAAGCGGGAAATTATGGTGCTGGAACAGGCTGTACGGTGGGGACGATCAATGGGTCTCAAAATGCGATGAAAGGCGGTATCGGTCTTCATACAATGCAACATGGCAATTTGTGGGTAACTGCCGTAATCGCTGTTAACGCTGTAGGAGATGTTTTTGATGAGCAAGTAGGAAAAATTATTGCTGGCGCTCGAAAAGTGGGAGAGACAAGAATCGGTTTTTCAGAAGAACTCTTTCTTGAACATTATCAGAATGAAGCTGCTCTGTTTGATGGCAATACAGTGATTGGTTGTGTGATGACGAATGCGACGTTCCCAAAAGCAAAAATGAACAAGCTAGCTGACATCAGTCACAATGGAATTGCGCGAGCAATACGTCCGTCCCACACAACTTATGATGGAGATACTCTTTTTGTGTTAGGTGCAAATCAAATCGAAGCCAGCTTTGAAGCTGTATCTATCCTTGCAGTCGAAGCGGTTCGTCAGGCGATTGTAAAAGGTACCAAGGCTTCAGATACGTATCAGGAGTATTTAAGCTATAAAGACCTATAGAAAAAGTCATTGCCGAACGGCAATGACTTTTTTTAGATATTTAAAAAAGACTAGCCAAGTTTCAGCTAGTCAATGGGGAAGAATGGCTTATTGTACGCGAGGTTCAGATTCTAAGTTGTCTCCGATTTTATCGGCTTGATTACTCATTGCGTTTTTCGCACGATTCGTTTGTTTTGATGCAAATTTCCCAGTTGTTTGTGCAGCGCTAGTTACTTTATCTTGAACCGTTTCGCTGTCTTCTTCATATTCTTCACGTGTTTTGATATCTACAACGTTCACGTTTACTTCAATGACATCAAGATGAGTCATTTTATCTACTTGTTCAGAAATCAATTTTTTCATTTCATCATAAATGTTTTCGATGTCTTTGCCGTATTCAACAACTACATCCATATCAACGGCTACTTGCTTTTTACCGACTTCAGTGCTGATACCAGAAGTTACATCATCACTGTTAACTAATTTGTCTTTGATGTTAGAGAAGAAACCGCCGTCTACGGTTAATAAACCATCGACGTGTTCTAAAGCAATACCGATGATTTTTTGAATGACCTTATCTTCGTAAGTTAATTCACCTTTAACTTCTTTTTTTGGTTCTGTTGGTTTGATTGTTGTGTTTTCCATAATTTTTCTCCTCCTGAGTGTGTTAGTGTATAAACTTTTTCAAAAAGAAAAAGTTATTCCAAAGCTGATTCATTCCTATTTCTTTAAATAGTCATCTAAAATATGATTGTTTTTTAGGTAAATGCCGAGAGCAACACCGATAACTGTAATCAAAATTAGTAAAATCGTTTTAAAAAAGCCGATGGTAAAGAATAGTACAGCTAAGATAAAACCGAGAATACCGAAGATTGCAGGTAGCTTGTCTCGTGTTAAAAATTCTTGCATCGCTATTCCTCCTATTCTACTCGTGGCTCTGTTCGTGTCACCGTTGTTTCTGTTGGTGTTGGCTCAAGTGCTTGAAGTTTTACCTTAATAGAAACTTTTTCATCAGCCCCCACTAATTGCTTGATTTTTGTTTCCACGTTTTTAGCCCAACGATCTGTTTGACCGACTAAACCAGATGTTTTTTTCAACTGACCGCGAACATTCACTTTAATTTTATTTTTCGTCGCTGCTACATTTACTTTGGGATTATCCATAAAGTCTTCCTGTTTGATACTTGTCCGGACATACCCTTCAATCGCACGCTTGTCTAAAGCTAGTTTTCCACGTTCTTCCTGTAAAACGAACTTGGTCACTCTCTTTGGATAAAACAGGATGATGAAAATCCCGATTACCGTTAAAATTGCTAAAGCTGCTGCAACCCAGAATAAATAAATCTGAGCATAATTATTCGTTAACACGAACTGTTGCAGGGCACTTAGGTCTAACGGATTTGAAGCGATAAAGTAATAGATTGCTACGACGGATAGAAAAATAGAAAGTAAAACCAATGAGAAAATAATTAAAATGGTTTTAAGAAATTTGTTCATACCGTACCTCCTCACTTCACTATTATTTAACTGTTTACAGTAAAATAATAGAATCTTATTGCTTTTTTGTAAAAAAATCTGCTTATCATCAGATTAAAAAAATCTTTTTTATATAGGTTAATAGAGAATAAGGCAAAGAATAATAATCTTTTCGACCATTTTTCGGTTTTTTTATACTTGGAGAAAAAAATGATAGAGCAATTTTTTTGCGAAAAAAAAAGAAGTGTGCTAGAAATTGTGCACACTTCTTTTTAAGTAATTAATTAACGATCCTTCCATTTTCGGTATCGTCGATAAAGACTCTCGACAATTAGGAAGAGAATGGAGAGGGCTGCGACAGAATAACCAAAGATTCCTAAATCAGAAATAAAGGTATTCCCTTCAGAAGAGGTTTGAACAAGTATCGATGAACCGATTACTAAAGCGGAAAGGATCAGACCGATCACTAACCGATTAACCATTGCTTCCGCACGCTCTAATAGGTTCCGTTGATTTTTCAATTCTAAATTCAATTTTCCTTTGCCTTTTCCAAAGGTGTCTAGAGCATTTAAGGCGTGACTTGGAATTTTAGGTAAGGCTTTTAATGTTGTGAGATAATCCAATCCCGTTTCTTGTAACTCATCTTTCAAGTTCAGCTGTTGGAGAAAGTATTTTTGAGCGAACGGCGCAACGACTTCAAATAAGGACAAATCTGGATTAAGATCCTCAATCACTCCTTCGAGCGTACCAAAGGCTTTGATCAGCATGGTGACCGAGTCATCGATCTGTAGGTTATTCTCATGACAAATAATGACGACCTGAGAAAAAACTTTTTGTAAATCAATTTCTTTAACTGGTAAGTTCAAATATCGATTTAAAAAATCATCCAGTTCATAGGTAAATTTCTCTTCGTCAAAGCTGCCGACCTGTTTGCAGATTGCGTGAACCGCGTTCGTGATCCGTTGATTATCTTTGCTATAGATCGCAATAATCGTGTTGCTCATTTTTGCCTGCATTTCACGATTGATCGTGCCCATCATACCAAAATCAATAAAGTTCAGACGGAAAGGGCGGAGTTTTTCGTTTTTTGCATACGTAAATTCATATGGAAAGCGCCCCATTTTCCCCTGGCGGTTCTTTGTTTTCATTTGCTGATCTTTTTGATTTTCTTCCTTGCTCATTAATTGCAGCAAAATATTGCCAGGATGAGGATCGGCGTGAAAGAATCCGTCTTCGAATACTTCCTTCATAAAATGTTCTATCAGCAATTCACTGATTGTCTTTTTTAGTTCTTTATATGTCGTTTCGCCATGTGCAACTTTAGCATCCTCGGCACTGATTAATTCCTTTAAATTGTTGCCAGGCATTAATTCCATGACAATGACTTTTTTTGTGGAGTAAGCAGGGACCATTTGAGGAGACCGAATTTCTTTCCAACCATTATTCAAACGATAAAATTCTTCTGCTAGAACTAATTCTTTTTTGAAGTCTAACTCATTTTGTAGAGATTCACGGATTTCCTTCAAAATGTTTTTTAGATCAATGACTTTACTTTCCGGTACCCAATTAGCAATTGGAATGGCTTTTTCAAATAAAGACAAATCCAACTCAATTTCGGAGGCGATCCCCGGATGCTGGACTTTCACGACGACCTTCTGACCGTTTTTCAATCGTGCGTGATGTGCCTGGGCAATTGAGGCTGAGGCGAAGGGTTGTTCATCAAAATTGTCAAAAATCTCGGTTAAAGGGAGCTCTAGTTCTTTTTCAACAAGCGATTTAACGGATTCAAAGGAATCTGTTTTCACATCATCCTGCAGCTTGCGTAATTCCTTAGTGAAAGCCAGTGTAAAAATATCTGTACGAACAGACATCATTTGTCCAACTTTAATGAAGGTAGGCCCGAGTTCCTCAAAGGCTTTTCGGACTTCTTCAGGATTCTTTTGCTGAGTAATGTTTTTAACGACGCTGTAATGGTTAACGATTTTTACGATTTGACGCAAACGCGCCGCTTTAGATTGTTTCCCCATCGTTAACACCTCCCACATTTAGGATTGATAGTTAATAGTATGCTTCTATCTTACAAGAGAACTTTCCTAGTTACAAATACCCCTCTGTTTCTTTTGTAGAAGCAGAGGGGGAAGATTAATGATTGGTCACTACTTGAATGACTTGCATAATGCAATAGGTGATTCCCGCAGCAATTACAGGACCTGCAGCGACCCCTTTGAGGAAGACAACGCCCATGATTGTACCAAAAACTAAAGCGACAGTAACTTCTGGGGATTGATTGATCAGTCCCACTCCTTTTGAAGATAAGACAGCGACTAACACACCGCAGATTGTAGCGACCCAGCCGAGAGGAGACTTTAATGTGTTCAGTAAATCTTTCAAAACGATGTCACCAGTGGCGATCGGAACTAAGATGGTCGCCGAGATCAGGGTAACGCCCCAATTGATCCCCTGCTTGTTTAAAAGGGATAAAAATTTATCTGAATGGGGAATTAGTTTTAAAAGTAAAATCGCTAGGGTCGCGATCAATAAACTTTGATTTTTTGCGATAAACGCAATCAGTAAAATAACTCCTAAAAAAAGCCAGCTTTCCATTTCTTCACACCTTCTATGATCCTGCAATTTTCTCAGAAATAAACTAGTCATAGCTTCCAAGAAATAGGTAAATTTTTCAACGTATCTACTATACAAGATTATTCAGGAAGTTGCGACTTTTTTCCAAAGCCACTTTAGTGTAAGCTTTTAATGGAAAGGGGGAAGCAAATGAAGATAGGATTACGTACAATAAAAACAGCCGTTGCAGCACCGATTGCTTTATTATTAGCTAGTGGATTACATCTGGAATCGGCTGCTTCGGCTGCAATTATTACGATTTTGACAGTAACAAATACGAAACGTTCTACTGCTAAGACAGCTTTGAATCGGCTTTTTTCTTTGACCTTGGCGACATTGATTGCGGCAGTCTGTTTTTCGCTTTTAGGGTTTCATCCAATAGTCTTTGGTTTCTATTTACTAGTATTCATCCCATTATCGATTCGCTTTGATTTAGCGGAAGGAATAGCGGTTAGCTCGGTTCTGATCACCCATTATCTGGTTGCTGGAGAGATGCCTATAAGCCTGATTATCAATGAATACCTGCTGATGATCCTTGGTGTCGGTTGTGCGTTAGTAGCCAATCTGTATATGCCTAATACAGAGAAGAAGATTCAAGAAGATCAGATGGTGGTAGAGGTTTCGATGAAAAAGATGTTGGGGCAAATGTCTGCATATTTGAATCAGCCGGCGAAAGAAGAAGAACTACGCCACGAGTGCTTAACTTTGCGGGACTTCGTTCGGGAAGCGCAAGTTCGCGCGCAGGAATTCGAAGAAAACCGCTTCTTTTCTGGTAATAGTTATTATTTCGAATATTTTGCGATGCGCCGTTTGCAGCTACGTGTACTCGCAGACATGCTACAAATTCTAAATCGGTTGGACGCTGCCCCTGAAGATGTTCAGGAATTAAGGGAATTATTTGAATTTACCTCACGAACTTTAGCTGAGGAAAATGACGGTTCTGAAATTTTAACGAAAATTGCTGAGACAGATCAGCGGTATCAGCAAAAACAATTACCGGAAAGCCGTCAGGCTTTTGAAGAGCGCGCGATGCTTTTTCAGCTCTTTCAACTTTTTCAAGATTTTATTGAAATTAAAGCCGGCTTTAATCGGAAAAAGTAATGAGAAAGAATCAGTCTTTTGTCCCATGTAAACGGTTGATAAATTCTTTATGATAAAGATAAGAAAAATAGATAAGGGGTATAAAAAATGAAAAGAGTGGTTATTGGGTTAATTTTAGTTGGGGCTGCGTTAGTAAGTATAAGCAGTATGTTTTTTCATAATCGAATGAGTAACGAGACCTTCACGACAACAAAAGCTGTGAACAAATTAGTTGTGGACGATCGTAATATGCCGATTGATGTTGTGGGTGTTTCTGGAAACAAGACACGGATCAGTTATAAGAAAAGCCGAGATATCAAATATCGAATCAAACAAACAAGCAATTCTCTGCATTTAGAACGTAAAAGAACGATAGGGTTTAATTTTAGCTTCTTCAATCTTGGGAACAGTAATCCAAGAGTAACCATCGAAATTCCGAGAGCGAAGCTCAAGGACTTACAGGTTGAAACATCTAACGGTAAGATTTCGACAGAGAATTTGTCTCTGGACAATCTCGATTTGGAAACAAGCAATAGCAAGATGATTATCAATGATGTTGATGCGCATTCTGTTGATGCAGAAACCAGTAATGGAAAACTAGAGCTCGCGCAAATGAAATTTGAGGACGGCTCTTTTGAAACCAGCAATAGTAAAATGAGTTTGCACAATCTGGAGTTTAGAGAAGGCGAATTTCAAACTTCAAATGGCAAAATTGACTTGATGGATTTGAAGCCGACGGAGTCTTTATCGCTTAAAACAAGCAACTCAAAAATAAACGGAACGATCATTGGAAGCAAAGAGGATTTTGCAACGGACGCTAAGACAAGCAATGCCTCGAATAATTTAGACAATCGTGATAGCGGCTCAAAGGAGTTAGAAGTGAGAACCAGCAATGGAGATATTGAAATTGCCTTTGTTCGATAGTCAGTTTTCTTAAGGGGAGGAGACCTAATGGCTACTAAGAAATTAAGTAAAATATTGCTGCTCATCTATTCATTGTTGCTGATCTGGATTTTGTTGTTCAAACTATCCTTGTCTTTTTCAGAAATTACCGAAAGTTTGGCCCATCCCATGAGATCCATTAATCTTATCCCTTTTCAAGATTCGATGATCGTTAATGGAAAGGTTGCATTAAATGAGATCCTGTTAAATGCAGTCATATTTGCGCCATTAGGTGTTCTTCTAGGCATTTCAGCAAAAAATTGGTCCTTCTTAAGGAAAATTGGTTTTATTTTCTTGTTTTCATTTGTCATAGAAATGCTGCAGTTTATTTTGGGGATTGGTGCGACGGATGCTACAGATTTATTGATGAATTTTGTTGGCGGCTTTTTAGGACTCATTTTCTACCAGGGGCTAAAACAGGTTATTCCAGAGACGAAATTAGATAAACGACTGATCGTAATCGGGACAATAGCAGGTATTTTCTGTCTAGGAGTAATTCTGTTATTGATTTTTGGCAATCGTTAGGCGTATAAGAAAGGGAGTGGTGACAAAAAAACTTGTCACTACTCCCTTTTCTGTATAAACGGTGTTCTAGAGAATCTTCTATTTTTTTTGCAGGATGTTTGTCTTTCGTTGAAAGCGCCAAACTAAAATTGTTTCCGAAATAGCCAAATACAGGAATAATCCCGCAATGATTAAAACGGCATCTGTTCCAAACCTTCGATAAGAAAATACAGACAAAATTGCTCCTGCGATAAAGGCCAAGACGACTAAAAGAAAATGGATGAAACCGGTTTTAGCTGCTTGATCCTTCGTGCTTAAATAGTCGTAAAGATTTGTTGCCACTCCTTTAAGGTTTCCTGTAGTGAACAGATTCGTGTAAGCAAGTCCATTGATTTTATCAAAGGACACCCACTGGATTGCGGCAGTAAAAGCAATAATGATTGTGATGACTGCAGGGTGTGGTTGTAAGACCTGTAGGCTGATAACAAAAAAGACAATCGCTTCGAAATAAAGCAAGAACAAACGCCAAAAATGTTTTTCTTTTCTTTTAAAGTAATCAATTAAGAACTTTGCTAAAAGAATACCCATAAAAAAGAATAAAGTGGAAAGCAATTTTTTTCCAACCATATTCCACTGTCGCTCATAGGCTTGAATGATCGCTAAAATTAAGTTCCCAGTTTGAGCAGAAGCGAAAGCTTCATAACGAATATAAGTATAGCTATCAACCATCCCACCAATAAAAGTCAGCACTAGTCCTACGGAACGATTCTCATGAAAACTATTCTCCATCTATGATTCATCTCTTTTCGCTGACTATCTTACCATATTTTTCAGAAAACCGTTAATCAGTTTCACGATTGCTTCGAAATGATAGGACAAGAATCTGCGTCTCCATGATAACTCGTACAAAAAATAGTGGATTACCATGATTTGGGAATAATTCTTCAGTATATAAACAAGAAACGGGTGAAAATCTACATGAAGTTTTCATAAGAAAACTTTAAAACTTTCCTCTTTTTCTTTAGCAAAAGCAAATAATTGCTTCTTCTTTTATTTTATAATTCGGATTATTGTCGCTGAACCTTGTTTATAGTAGTAGCTATTGTGAAAAGCATAGGATTTTACGAACGGTTGGGTAAAAATTTACTGAAGTAACAAGTTGTTCACAAGGTGCTACTTTTTTATAAAGAATGTGTTAGAATGAAAATGCTTTTTATCCTGTGAACGTGAAGGGAATTGAGAACACACCATGCCTGTAAAAAAAAGGACACCATGGTTAGAGGCATTTTACGCGGCATTGCCGCTTTGTTTGAGTTATATTCCGGTTGGCTTGGCCTGTGGCATGTTGCTGCAAAAAGCGGGATTTAACATCCTATTAACTGTCTTACTTTCGATGCTTGTTTTCTCTGGAGGCGCACAATTTTTAGTCGTCTCAATGATAAGTGTGCATGCGTCATTTGTGTCCACAATCTTAATGGTTTTTTTCTTGGAGCTGCGTTATGCATTACTGGGCTCCAGTTTGTCACAATTTTTTAAAAAGGAAAAGCGATCATTTATTGCACTGTTTTCTCAGTCAATGAATGACGAGAATTATGCGGTAAATTATTTAAAATATTCTACTGATCCTGAATGGAATCGAAAAAAAGCTTTGTTTGTCAATTGGTTTTCAATGGCTTCGTGGACAGCCAGTACCGTAGTAGGCAATATTTTTGGTTCTGTGATCCATGTGGATACAGAATTGGTTCATTTTGCCTTAACAGCAATGTTTATCTTTATGTTTATGATGCAGTTGAACAATGGTCTTTTACTTGTTACTGGTTTGTTATCTGGCGGTTTGGCAGTCATTTTTATGTTAGTAATCAAAAATACTTTTGGTTTGATTTTGGCGACATTATTAGCTTCGTTCACTGGTTATCTTATCGAGCGGTTTCGTAAAACTGCTGATAAGAAAAATGATGGACCGGACCATTATGATTTGACTGGCGAGGAGGTCCACCATGAGTAATACTTCATTGCTTTTGTTAATTCTTTGCCTATTTGGGGCATCCTATTTACCGAGACTTTTTCCAATGCTATATTTTTCGCAACGACAAGTGCCTCAGTGGTTTAGTGATTGGATGAAATATGTGCCGATCTCATTGTTTGCGGCATTAGTCTTTAAGGATGTATTTATCAGTAATAATAGCTTTGATTTGATTGGCAATACTCGAATCATTGCAATGTTTTTAGTGGCTGGTGTTGCCTATAAGACTCGCTCGATGGCTATTTCAGTGATTACCGGTTTAGCCGCTGTGTTTTTATTATCGATGCTTTAAAAAATAGACATCCTTAAATGGATGTCTATTTTTTAATTTTGATATTCAGCAATTGGCCGATAAGTTAAGACCTGCATTTTTCGGTAAAAATCAGCTGGTAGATTTTTCCACGATTCCAAAAGATTGTGGAAAAAACCTCCTTCAGCATTAATAATGTATTCGTTTAATAAAAGACCAAAAGATTTTTTTGGTTTTTCTTTGACTAATTTTTCATAAAACTCAGTTGCTTGCTCTGGATTATCAGCGACAAAAAGAGTATTGACTTCAACATAAGCGCCTTCGATGTTTTGTGTTTCTTCGACAAAATAGACTGATTTAGTAATTTTTTGTCCCTCCATCATATGAGTCATCCTTTCTTATAAGTTACTCATAGCATACAAAACAAATATTAACTAACTGTGAATTTTAAGCCGCTTCGACTCAAATAATTATGAATTTTTTGGGTTATTTGGCAAAAATATTTTAAAAACACTTCCTTGATTGAGGGAACTGTTGACTTTTATTGTTCCTTGGTGTAGCTCGATGATTTGTTTTGCTAAAGCTAAGCCTAAACCATTGCCTTTGGTTTTTCGACTCGTATCACTTTGGTAAAACTTATCAAAAATGCGACTCGACACCTCGTTGGTCATACCGATCCCTTCATCACTGAGAGTGATTACTTTCCCATCTTCTACATCGCTTAAATGAACATGGATGCTACTATTTTTTTGACTATATTTAATGGCGTTATCCATTAAATTCAGCCACACTTGGTAAAGAAATTCTTCATTTCCATTGTAAATCGTATGAGGCAAATCTAAATCCAATGTTAGATTTAACTGCTCCCACTTCGGCTGAAGGAATAGGATGACTTCACGAATTTGTTCGTCTAATCGAAAGTGTTGAAAATCTAATCCCAAGCCTTGATTTTCAAGTTTGCTAAGCTTCAATATGTTATCTGTCAAATGTGTCAGCTGCTGAGTGCCATCTAGCATGCGTTCCAAATAATTTTGACGTTCTTCCTTAGATAAAGAGTCGTCTTGCAACAGCTGTACGTATCCTTTGATTGTAGCAATAGGTGTTTTAAATTCGTGAGAGACGGTAGAAACAAAATCATTTCGTAAGGTTTCAATGCTGCTGAGTTCTTTTACCATAACGTTAAAATCATGATAGAGTTCCTTCACATCCTCCATTTGCTGTTGTTCATCTAATTGGATTGCGAAGTCGCCCTTTGACACTTTACTCATGGCTTGTCTCAAATCACCGATAGGCTGCAAAATACGTTTGCCGACAAAGAATGAAAGGGCAGCACCAATCACTAAACTCAAAAAAATGATGAAATAAAATGGAAAAAGGTGACCTTCTCGCTCGGGGGCTAGCAGCTGATAGTGATTGACCGTAAAAAGCAGACCCACGAAAACAGACAGAACGATGACCATCATTAAAAAGGTAATTGCGACAAAGTAAATCCATAATTGGGAAAACAATTTTTTTCTCATGTGTGGATGACCGCCTTATAGCCTAGCCCGCGAATGGTCTCAATCGAAAAATTAGGATTTGTTTCTAAACGCGTACGAAGCCGTTTGATGTGAACATCAATCGTTCGTTCATCAGTATCCGAATCTAGCCCCCAAATTTCATCCATTAATTGTTGCCGAGTAAAAATTTTATTGGGGTAGGCAAGTAGTTTATAAAGAAGCAAAAATTCTTTCTGTGGTAACGTTTCAGTTAGTGAGGGTGTTTTAATTTGATAGGTTTCCTGATCAAGACGGGTATCACCAATGGTCAACTCTTTCGTATGAACAATTTGTGCTCGCCTTAATAAGGCGTCGACACGTAAAAGCATCTCATTTACATCAATCGGCTTTACCATATAATCGTCAATACCGATCTTAAAGCCGCGTTTCTTATCTTCAAAAGAATCTTTTGCCGTGATAAAAAGAATCGGAAGATCATAGTCTGCTTCTCGCAAACTTTCAGCCAATTCATAGCCATCCATGTCAGGCATCATGATGTCACTGATGATTAGGTCTATAAATTGTTTGTCCAAAATATCTAAGGCTTCTATGCCGTTCATCGCACGAAAAACTTCAAAGCGTTCGTTTTTTAAAGCGGATTGATAAAGTAAGGATAAGTTTTCATCATCTTCCACGATAAGTATTCGATTCATTTGCGTTGCCCTCCCTTTTGCTTAATAATAGTATCAAATCACTGTGAACCTAGTATGAATTTTTGTTCATTTTGAGTTAATAATGCCATGCTATCTTGGCAAAGTAAACTAAGAGAAAAAGGGTGACGCAATGTTAGAGTTAAAGGATATAAAAAAATATTATCATGTGGGGGATACCACCACGAAAGCTTTAGATGGTGTATCTGTCGCATTTCGTCGACAGGAGTTTGTCGCGATTCTAGGTGCCAGCGGTTCTGGTAAGACCACTATGTTGAATGTAATCGGGGGATTAGATAACTATGACTCAGGGGACATGGTGATCGATGGGAAATCGACGAAAACATTTAAGGATTCAGATTGGGATGCTTACCGAAATAATTCTATTGGCTTTGTTTTTCAAAGCTATAATTTAATCAGTCATTTGGGTATTATTGATAATGTGGAACTTGGAATGACCTTGAGTGGCGTTTCGAAAGAAGAAAAGAAACAACGGGCTGAAGATGCGCTGAGACGTGTCGGCTTAGAGGATCACATGCATAAGAAGCCTAATCAGCTTTCTGGCGGACAAATGCAGCGGGTCGCGATTGCACGAGCATTAGCCAACAATCCAGACATTTTACTTTGTGATGAGCCTACTGGTGCATTGGACACAGAAACCAGTGTACAAATTATGAATTTGATCCAAGAGTTATCAAAGGAAAAATTGGTTATTATGGTAACCCACAATCCTGAATTGGCAAGTAAATATGCGGACCGTACCATTCGATTTTCTGATGGTCGGATTATGGATGACTCTCATCCTCATATTGAAGGGAAAAAAGGTGAACAATTTCAGCTAAAACGCACGAAAATGAAATTCATGACTGCCTTGAAGCTTTCCTTTAATAACTTGCGGACGAAAAAGGGACGGACCTTCTTAACAGCCTTCGCTTCAAGTATTGGAATCATCAGCATCGGGATCGTCCTATCTCTATCAAGCGGCTTCCAAAAGCAAATTGATAGTACCCAAGCCGAAACGATGGCGAAGTATCCAATCACAATCTCAAAAACAACCACTGATCAAACAGCCAATCGAAATCAAGCGCTGGGGTCGGAAAAAGCCAGTGGGGCAAGTAAAGAAAATAAGAACAATATTGTTGCGAAAATTAGTGATGAGGATAAGGCGCAGCATACAAATAAAATTAATCAAGACTATGTAGATTACATTAATGATATAGATCCTAAGCTGAGCAATAATATCGGGTTTACTCGTGTTGTGGGAATGAATCTTCTGCGCGATGTAGACGGCGATGTAAAACCAGTAAAATTATCGAACGAAGCACCTGACAGTGGTCCTTCGATGATGAGTGCGATGTCTAGTATGACAGGAATGGGCGTTTCCTCTTTTCCAACACAGTTAGATAAGAATTCAGGGAATTTCTTAGAGGACAACTACAAGCTTTTGTCAGGAGCTTATCCAAAAAGCGATACAGATGTTGTATTAATTGTGGATGCGAATAACAGCACCAATATCAACTCATTGAAGAATCTAGGCTTTGATGTCAAAGATGGCGAGAAAATTGATTTCGATAAAATCGTGGGAACGGAATTTAAGCTGATTAATAATAATGAGTATTACACGAAACTTCCAACAGGCAATTTTATTCCCAACAATGATTACAAAGCGATGTATGATAATGCCAATAATGATACGCTGAAAATCTCTGGTATTTTACGAGTAAAACAATCTTCAACGATGAATCTTTTAGCACCGGGGATTGCTTATAGTAATGAGCTAACCTCGAAAATCGTAAAAGACAATGAGAACTCAGAAATTGTTAAAGCGCAAAAAGAGACCGATACAAACGTTATGACGAACGAGAAATTAGATGATACAACGAAAGATAGTACAATTGCTTTTCTAGGTGGAAGCAGCATTCCAAGCAGTATTATGATTTATCCGAATAATTATAAGGATAAGGAACAAATTTTGAGTTATTTGGATGACTATAATAAAGGCAAGAAAAAAGAAGATAAAATCATCTATACTGACTTAGCAGGAACAATGACAGAGTTAACCGGGGGATTGATGGATGCCATCACGTATGTCTTGGTAGCTTTCGCTGGTATTTCATTGGTAACCAGCATGATCATGATTGGGATCATAACGTATACTTCAGTAATTGAGCGGACGAAAGAAATTGGTGTATTAAAAGCTTTAGGAGCGCGGAAAAAGGATATTACACGTGTATTTGATGCAGAGACCTGTATTTTAGGAGTTGCCTCAGGAACACTGGGTGTCGTCATTGCTTATCTAGCGACATTCCCTATCAACGCGATTTTATACAACATGACTGAATTAAAGAATGTTGCCCAATTGAATCCCGTTCATGGAATTATCTTGATTGTTGTTTCAACAGTCTTGACGATGATTGGCGGACATATCCCGGCAAGAATGGCAGCGAAAAAAGATGCTGCAATTGCTTTACGAGCTGAATAGAAAAAGAAGGGCTCTTTGTCAAATAGGACTGATAGAGTGAGATAAGTACATCTAAGGTAGAATTCCTTTTCTACTTTAGATGTTTTTTGATTCATAGGTAATCAGATTATTTAGTAAGAAAATTCTAGTCTTCATTTTCCGAAAGCTTCGAAAGCCATAAGCGACTCGTTTTAATGCTTTGATGTGGGTATGCAGATTTTCTATTTTGGCATTTGAATAAGGCAATTCCAGGGCTAAACGAATGCCGGATTCATAGGTTATAAAAGCTTTTTTTATATGATGTAGTTCTTTTGGAACGGAATTGGGCATCGTTCTTACAAGTTTAAAGAAAGTGTCCGCCTCTTTGTCGTGAAACGCTTGAAGAATTTCTTGATAGTAAAAATAGGCGATTCGTAATTCGTCAGAGATTGAAAGCAGACGATCCACCACTTCACTTTCGGTGAGATACGCCCAACCAAAATTGCGCCATTTGGTCCATTTGTCATAAACAAGCTTGTCCTGTCGTTTGATCAGAAGCCGAGACAACGCCTTTAATTGTCGATAATATTTGGCTTGTGTTGGATCGTTTCGATCAAAGCTTTTCATGATTCGTACGCGAATATCCTCAAATTTACGAATGAGATGTTTGACAATGTGAAAACGATCCACAACGAGTTTTGCCTTTGGAAAACATTCCTTTATCAGAGAGGCATAAGAAACATTCATGTCCGTCACGATGACCTTTACCTTCAATCGTGCGCGTCGTTCAAATTGCATAAAATAAGAAACGAGAGCCTTTTTCTTCCGTGAAGGAAGAATATCCAGTAATTTTCCAGTATCGCCATCCATACAAGAAAAGGAGTAGGGACCGACTTGATTTTTCAGTGAACGAAATTCATCCATTAATAAACAACGCGGTAACCAATTTCTTTTTACTTTTGTCATGGGGATCAGAGAAGCGAGTGTCCGAGAAACGGTCGACCAAGAAACTCCGCAATGCTTAGCGATTGTCGTCATTGCTTGTTTTTCCGTTAGCTCTTCTAAAATTTTATAGCGCACTTGTTTAGCGATAAAGCAGTTTCTATCGACAATGTAGGTATTCGCCGTAAAATAGGTGTGGCAGCCACGACAGTGGTAGCGTTGTTTCGCTAAAGCAAGATAAGTCAGTTGGTTCGCACATTTATTAAGTTGAATGAGCGATTTTTTCTTTCCGTTCTTAACGATCATGCCTTCATGGTTCACCTGTTTACACAAAGGACAGCGGTAAATTTCTTTACTCAATGTCGCAGAAACAACAAGACTCTTAATCTTTTTAATCCTCTTCGATTCTACATTTGTGATGAGAATGTTTTTATCTTTGATTCCAAGTAGTAGTTTGATATGATGAAGATCAGGCATACAGAACGCTCCTTTGATTGTGTTGTGGTGATTCAATTCTAACGGAGCTTCTGTATGTTTTGTTTTTTCATGCTCAAAAAGGACCGATAGAATGATTTTCTATCAGTCCTAGAAATTATAGAGCCAAAAGAAGGAATGCCAAGATTAAGGCATTCCTTCTTTTGATTTTATCCGATAAAAAAATAATTGATTACTGCCAGAGCAATAAAACCTAAGGCAATCAGTCCACAGACAAAGAGATGAAGGCGTTTATTCATCAAGGCAACGGCAATAAATTCTCTTAGAAACGCATTCGGCAAATAATAGCGTGCGGTTTTTGAACCGATTCCGTCGATTTTTAAGCCAACCTCTTCAGCATACATCCCTGCACGGAAAATATGGTAATTGTTAGAAGTGAAGATCGCGTGATAGCCTGACGGGTTTTCCCGTTCCATAATTTCTTTACTGAAACGCATATTTTCAAGCGTATTCGTTGATTGAGCCTCCATTAGGATATCTTCATCTGGAATTCCTTGCTCCAAAGCATATTCACGCATAGCCTGTGCTTCCGGAATTTTTTCATCCGGCCCTTGTCCACCGGACATTAAAAGCTGCGGCGGCGATAACGTCTCTTCGCTTTGCTTTTTATAAAATTGAATGGCTCGGTCGATCCGTTTTGCTAATAAAGGAGTAACCTTTTCACCACCAATTAAACCAGCACCTAAAACAACGATATAATCTTGATTGAATTTTGGTTGATTAAATTGATAAATGATAGAGATGGATAAAAAGTTCCAAAAGACAACAAAAAAATAAAAAGCAATGGTGGTAGGAATGGATAATAAAATGACTGACCAGTTTGGTAGAATTTTCGGTCCATAAATTTGCATGACTATCAGTGCAATAATTGCCAATGCTAAGATTAATGTTAACAAATTCGGCAGTCTTCGCGATTCATGTCGGAGAACAATAAAACTATTCCCAATCAAAAAAATAATCGCCGCATATAAGCCAAATAGAATAACAATTAAGAAAAGGACAGCTAATATGGCAAGAATTCCCGCGCCAATCAGTGAGCCATTTGTAGCTGTAACAATAGCGACATAGCCCATAAAGCTAATGAGCATTAAGTTAAACAACCACCCGTTTCTTAAGCGACATTTTTCTTTAAAGTAGAAATAGCAGAATAGTAAAAGAAAAAATAATGGAATTAAAATAAAGAATGTCCGATTTTGTATTTCAAGGATACAAAAATATAAGAGCATAAAAATCCCCGTCCAAATAAGAAATCGACTTAGCCGCTTTCCTTTGAAACGAATCCACAAGCCAATTAGTACAATAAAATAAAGAGCCATAGCAATAAAATCTCTTTGCATGCCCAAGTGTATCACGCCTTTCCAAGTTTAAAGATACGACAATTTATGAATGCTGTTCTGCTTCCATATCGTATTTAATAAAATTTCGATAAAATTGTCTATTTATTTCTCTATGTTAGTATACCAAAGAAAAGAGTAAATACTTAGTTAGGAACTATTAGTTGGTTTTATTTTGGAAGATTAGTAAAATTGTGGGGGAGGAGGAATGAGCATGGAGATAAAAGGAGTCAATCGTGTAGATCTGCCTGCGACTTTTGTCATCGGTAAAGAAGGAAGCGGCTTATCAGAAGATAGCGCATCATGGGTCCCTTTGCTATGGGATCAGATGAATAGCCATTTTGAAGAAATAGTGGATCTTTTAGAGGATCAGGAAATGAAAGATTTGCATCTATGGGGACTGATGAGTGACAGCGAACACTGGTTAGAGCCATGGCAAGAAGAAGGACGCTATTTGGCTGGCGTTCAAGTACCAGAAGAGGCTAAAGCTCCAGAAGGTTGGGTACGTTGGGAACTGGCGCCAATGAGCTACTTGACAGTAATGGCCAGTGCAGAAAAAATTGAGGAAGCGACCAATCTAATGTTGGGAGAAATCTTTCCTCTAGAAAAGCTAGAACTTGCTGGAGCAATCCAGGAACATTATTTACCGCATTTTGCAGAAGGTGAAGTTGAATTATATTTTCCTTTCAAAGCAAAATAAAAAAATCGGCTTCACTCTCGAATACTTGGAGTGAAGTCGATTTTTTTATCATCCTGTCTTTTCAAACGATGTCAAAAGCTTTTTATTAAGCAAACAGCCCAGTAATTTTTTGCCAAATTAATTCAAAGGTGCTGGCTTTTTGAACCTCATTCTTTGTTACAAGATCAGTCGTTGCCGCCTCATTTGCTTGAACATAACCTAAGGTATCTTGTGTCAAGGAAACACTGACAGTACCGAGTTTTTCATTTTTGTGAACAGGAGCAATGACAGCATTATTGTCTAATAAAGATTGATCTAAGGTAGTCTTAATCGTTAAGTTTTTTGGGTCCATGTCATTTCGTACCCAAAGTTTGACGGGTTTCTCCATAGCTAGACCAACTGTTTTTTCCTTGCCTTCAGTGACTTTCAGTTCTTTTTTGTCTGTCGGTGTTTGACCTGCGACAGTCACATCCTGCTGACTCCAATTATTTAAGCAGTAATCCATCAACTTGCTCGTTTCTGCGAAGCGCGCATTTTCATCGTTTGGTTGATCTAAAGCATTTAAGATGACGGTAATGACACGGCGACCATCTTTTTGGATCGTACCGACAAAACAAGCACCGGCAAGATCGGTTGTTCCGGTTTTTAGACCATCGACGCCTTCTTTATAGTTGGGGCCATCAAATAGCATGACGTTCCAATTCTTCATTTCATCTGGCTGAGAGGTATTGGGAGCGAAAGTTTTTTCTTTGATTTTTGAAGTTTCTAAGACTTCAGGGAAATCTTTGATCAAATGCTGCGCAACAATGGCTACATCACGAGCAGACATCAAATTCTCATCGTTTTCCTGCGTTCCTGGATACATATGTTCACCGAGGTAGACATTACTTAAGCCAGAAGAATTAATGATAGTCGCATCTTTAATATCCCATTTCACAAGCTGCTCGCGCATTTGGTTGACGAATGTATGCTCATTGCCAGCAATTAATTCAGCCAAAGCCACCGCACAGGCATTTGCTGATTGAACGATCATAGCCTCAAAAAGATCCTTGACCGTGTATTTTTGACCACGGACTAACGTAACATTGGATAAATCAGGAACTGTGCTCAGTTTTTCAGCATATTCTGAAATCGGTACTTCTTGCTCCCAGGTAATTTTTTGTTGTTTAATTGCGTCTAAAACGAGGTATGCCGTGATCGTTTTAGTGATGGAAGCAATGCCTTTGGGAGTATCACCGTCTTGGTTGAAAAAAACTTTTCCTGAGTCAGCGTCAATGGCGTACCCCGCATTAGCATTGACAGAAAAGTCGTCAGCTGCTCGGGCGGAGATTCCTATGAGGCTTTGGAAAAAAAGTACCAGGACGACCAAAACAAAGGGGAATCTTTTCTTTTTATTCATTGGTGGGCTCCTTTACTTCTATTAACCATAAAAGTTTAGCAAAATCATAGGGTGAATTCAAGAAAATACATGAAAACACTAGAGTTTTTCATTAATTCTGAAAGACTCTAGTGTCAGATGATAACATTTTTTATTTTATTTGTTTAAAAGCTGCGTCCGCCTCCGCCAAAGGTTCCGCCTCCACTGGAATTTGTCGTGCTGCCGCCACCTCCGCCTCCGTTGTTATTGGAAGGCTTTGGAATTCGACGAGTAGTGACAAAGGAGTTAACCAATTGATCTTGGCGTTCAGTTAGATCCAATTGGGCATTTTGACGGTAAGGGTAGTGATAGGTTCCAGTCTTTAGTTGATAACGTAAGCGCACAGAGACGAAGAATCCAATTGCCGCCACTGCTGCAATGATCACACCAATTGTAAGTTCAACAGGGGTGATTGATTTGTAATAAGTGATTTTACCAGTTTTTTCATCTTTTCGATAGGAACCGCCAGGGACACCGGCATCAACAAAATCTTTAGCATTAGATAGGTAAGCGGCACTGGCTTGGTAGTAATTGCCATCCTTCATCGCAGCGGTCACATCATCTAGAAGCTGATCTCTTCGCTTATCAGTAATAAAATCGATCATATTCCCTGATGTTGATAGATAAATTTCCCGTTGATTCATATCCAATAAAAGCAACGCGCCATTATTATTTTTTCCAACCCGATCCATTAATTGATCATTAGCGTACTTTCGAGGTTCTTCGGAATTAGTCGTTGTTGTTAGGATAAAGACTTCGCCTTTGATTTCTTTATTGATGGCATCTGCTTGCTTCGATAGCTCTGTTCGTTCTTCTGGAGACAGCAGGTTTGCTTGATCCTCTACTGTATCTGAGGCAGCAAAAGTTCTTAACGGATTGAACAGTGCGAGAAAGCCTAAGAGTAAAAGGAGTTTTTTCATAGCAAATAATACCCCACAATCATTGCGATTATCAGAACAGTCGCGAATATCCCACCAGAAAACAGGCCTAAGCGTTTGTTACTGATTGGCAGCACGCCGCTGACTTTCCCTGTTTGTCCGTTCATGGCATAGTAATACGTTTTATCAGAGGCATTTTGATACGTTACCAGCCAAACAGGTAGCAGCATATAATGATTATCTTGCTTTTCAACATCAACGGATTTATTACTTGGTGTGAACGTAGTATAACCAGAAACGGTATCACGCAGTAAATCTTCCGTGTAGTCCTTCAATTCATGGTTTATCTGCTCAGCAAGATCTTGGATTTCTATATCTCGTTTTTCCGCTTGAAAACCTGATAGGTACTCTGTGTGAAAGTCTACAGCTTGATCAATTGGGAATGGCTGGACGCCTTCAACCATTTTTTGCTGTATATTTTTCTTCAGCGCGTTCTTAGTCAGATGCTTGATTTTTGCTTTTCCTTTACGAAAAATCTGATAAACTTTCGTTTCGGTATATTCGATCTCACCAACGATCCATACACGCAGAGAAGTTCCTTTGCCAGTCAAATTTCCAGAGGTTTCAGCATCTACGACCCAATAAGGAAAATAGACACCCGTCATCTTCTCAATCTGTTGCTCGTTAAAGAAATCTTTCGGTACGAACCGTTTTTTCTGAGTCCATGCCAAAAAATCAGCGACCGCTTTTTTGCGATCAATTTTGAAAGGCAATACTTTATTTGGTAAAAATTCACCAGTCAAACGTCCCGACAAGACAACGGGGTTATGACAAAAGTAGCAATAGGTGGCGGCAGTAGTATGATCCGTAACAATTTGAGCACCGCAACTGGGACAGAGAAAAAGATCCATGTCGCTATCAGTTGTTTCAGTAGAGCTTGTCGGCTCAGAAGAAGCTTCTACGGTCGTATCAGGATTCTTCGCTTCAAATTTTTCAATATCTGCTACAGTAAAAATACTCAGACAATAATCACAGTGGAATTTTTGATCAGTGGGATTAAACGTCAAAGGTCCGCCACAGTTGGGACAGTGATGTGTTAATACGTCTGCCATGTACAAGCCCTCCTGTAGATAGTGGTAGTTTTAGTCTAATGGAACAGCTTTAAAGGGTTTGCCGCAATGAGGACAGAATTTTGGCACACCATTGCTTAGATCAACAACTTCTCCGCATTCACTGCATTTCATTTGAATCTTTGCTGCTGTAGCTGGAGCAGGTTTCGGTTCGCCGCAGTTGCTGCAGAATTTACCAGTATTTTCTTCTCCGCATTTTGGACAAGTCCATTGATCGCCTGCAGATTTTTGTTGTGCTTGTTGGTTCTGGTGTATTTGCTGATTGTTACTCTGCGATGCTTGGTTAAGGAAGTCACCGCCAGCATTCATCCCCATCCCCATTCCGAAGAAGCCTGTAGCGGCTCCTGCGTCATTTTTACCAGCAGCTTCCATACCTCGGGCGACTGAGCCTTGAACATAGCCTTCACGAACATTTGGGTCTCCTAGCATAGCGCCCTCATTCCGCATATTGATCAATTTTGTGGAATCATCTGTGTAAGAGATGCTGGCGACAGCGACAGATACAATCTCCATGCCACGCAGTTCCTTCCAACTGTCATCCAGTACGTCAGATAAGTATTTACTTAGCTCCATACTTTTTGACGGTACATAAGAAATACGTTGACCATCCGCGGACATTTGATTAATTGCCGCTTGTAGCCCAGTTAGAAATTCTTGCAGATATTGTTCATTGATATCGCTGATGTCCACTTGGTCCATGTTTCGTGGAATGGCATTAGCGAAAAATAGAATTGGGTCTGTTACTTTAATCGAGTACGTTCCGTGTGCTCGCAAGAATAGCTCCGCATTGTAGAAATTATCAAAATAATTCAAAGGTGTACTAGTTCCGAATTTGATGCCTTTAATTTCTTGCAGATTTATATAGAATACTTGTTGTTTCTGTGGTGTCACACCGCCAAATTTGAAACGGCTAAAGGTTTCAGCAACAGCTTCCTTTAATGAGCCATTAAACATTGAAGGAGCAGAATTGTTCTCCACCGTGTAATAGCCTTCTTCAGCAGTATAGTCGATGATTTTTCCGCCATCGACAAGAAGCATCATCATATTTGGATAAACGTGAATAACAGAGCCATCTGTAATCACGTCACTGGTTCCTTTTTTATTGCTGCCGCGTTTGTCATCTTTTCTTACGGCGACGCCTTTTGACATGACCGTAGACTGTCCCATATTGGCTGGTTCAATAATTTCTAGCCACTGATCAGCAAGGCCTCCGCCAATACTGCTAGTTGCTGCTTTAAATAGTCCCATGAATATCCCTCCATAAAAACGTTTTTTCTATTATACCACAGGGTTTTTTCGAAACAGAAAGGATGCAACCGGACAGATTAAAAGACGTTAAACAATTGAAGCGAACAATTGGTTTCTATAGTTTTTTTGTACAAAATCACGTATAATAAAAAGCAGTGATTTTGAAAGAAAAGAGGAAAATTATGGCGTATCAAGCACTTTACCGCGTTTGGCGGTCGCAGCGTTTTGATGATTTAGTCGGACAAGAGGCAATCACAAAGACACTGAAAAATGCGATCCAGCAGCAGAAAACTTCCCACGCCTATTTATTTACCGGCCCACGCGGAACAGGGAAGACTAGTGCGGCGAAAATTTTTGCCAAAGCCATCAATTGTCCCAACAGTGTTGATGGTGAGCCTTGCAACGAATGTGAGATGTGTCGTTCTATTACTGAAGGACGGCAAGAAGATGTGATTGAAATTGATGCTGCAAGCAATAATGGTGTGGAAGAGATCCGCTTTATTCGTGATCGCGCGAATTACGCGCCAACTGCGGCTAACTATAAAGTTTATATTGTTGATGAAGTCCACATGCTTTCGACAGGTGCCTTTAACGCGTTGCTAAAAACGCTGGAAGAGCCTAAAGAACATGTGATTTTCGTATTAGCGACGACAGAGCCTCATAAGATTCCTGCAACGATTATCTCAAGAACCCAACGATTTGACTTCAAGCGAATCGATGTTCAAGCAATCATTGGGCGGATGGCCTATATTCTGGAACAAAGTAATCAACCCTATGAAGAGCAGGCCTTATCCGTGATCGCCCGTGCGGCAGAAGGCGGTATGCGGGATGCTTTGAGTATCTTAGACCAAGCAATCTCCTTTAGTAATGAAACCATTACTTTGGAAGATGCTTTGGCTGTGACTGGCAGCCTGACGACTGAAATGATGGATAGCTTCATCGGAGCTTGTCTACATCAGGATGTCAGCGGGGCACTGGAGGTCTTAGAGGGCATCCTGTCTGAGGGAAAAGAGGCTCGTCGATTGACAGAAGACTTACTATTGTATTGTCGAGATCTGTTGATTTATCAGCAAGCCCCCAAGCTTCTGGAGAACCGTGCTGCTTACTTAACAGATACGTTCAAACAACTAGCGGAATCGACACCTTCTGAACGTCTATATGTGATGATTAAGCTTTTAAGCGAAACACAAAACGAAATTCGCTTTACAAACCACGCCAATGTCTATTTGGAAGTGGCCACTGTTAAATTGGCAACACCGCAAACGACTGAGGGTGCTCTATCAATAGAACAGCCGATGAGTTCAGCGGCACCAACTGTGACAAACCCAACGGATCAATCAGAATTAGTAGCATTGAAAAGTCAATTGCAGCAATTACAGAATGACTTGCAGCAATTAAAAGCCAATCCAACAGTTGAAAAAGAAGAGCGGAAAGTAACGCCGAAGAAAACAACTACCAGCTATCGCGTACCAACTGAGCGAGTTTATCAGGTACTGAGTGAAGCAACGAAAGATCATTTGATGAATGTAAAAAATGTTTGGGAAGATCTATTGATGGCTTTACCTGTGACGCAGCGTGCGATGCTAAAAGCTAGTGAACCGATGGCTGCTGGTCCGGGCTTATTACTAGTCGCTTTTGATTATGAGATTGTTTGTCAGAGAGCGGACAGTAGCGAGGAACTGCGCTTGAATATGCAGAACAGTTTGAGTATGATGGTCAAAGATTATACCCCGGACTTTGTCTTCATTACTCGGGAGAGCTGGCCAAGTCTAAGAAAAGCGTTTGTCAGTCAGCATCATGACCGTCCAGTAGCGGCGGAATCAAATGATACTGAAGAAGAGATCAGTCTGATACCGGAAGAAACAAATGAAGTCGTAGAACAAGCCAAAAGCCTCTTTGGTGAACTTGTAACAATTAAGGATGACTAGAGACGGACACGGTTTTCGTAAAGATAGTAAATAGCATGTTAAAAATGAATCGTAAATTAAGTTAAACACGAAGAAGGAGCGAATAGATAAAATGATGCGCGGAATGGGAAATATGCAAGGCATGATGAAACAAATGCAAAAAATGCAAAAAGAAATGGTAAAGGCTCAAGATGAGTTGAATGCGAAAGAATTTACAGGCAGCGCGACCAATGATTTAGTAACAGTGACGTTCACTGGAGATAAAACGATGAAATCAATGAACATCAATCCTGAGTTGATTGATCCGGAAGACCCTGAGATGCTGCAAGACATGATCGTTTTAGCGGTTAATGATGCGATTACTAAGATCACAAAGGAAACTGATCAAACAATGGGGAAATACACAAAGGGACTTCCTGGAATGTAAGCGACTTTGTTCAGAGAGGAAGGACAGAATGCAATATCCAGAACCAATTGCAAAGCTGATTGAAAGCTATATGAAGCTTCCGGGAATCGGACAGAAGACCGCGACGCGCTTAGCTTTTTTTACGATTGATATGAAGGATGAATCGGTCAACGAGTTTGCACGCTCATTAATCAGTGTGAAACGAGATTTGCGTTTCTGCAGTATTTGTGGAAATATTACCGAGGAAGATCCATGCGAGATTTGTTCGGATACGACTCGTGATCGCAGCACGATCTTAGTTGTAGAAGAACCTAAAGATGTTATGTCAATGGAAAAAGTACGTGAATATCACGGTCTATATCATGTGCTTCATGGGGTGCTATCCCCCATGGAAGGGACAGGACCAGAAGATATTAATATCGCGCCATTAATCAAACGGCTTCATGATGATGAGGTCAAAGAAGTGATCATAGCGACAAATGCTACCACCGAAGGCGAAGCGACAGCTATGTATCTATCACGTTTAATTAAGCCTGCTGGAATCAAAGTAACACGATTAGCTCATGGGTTATCAGTCGGCAGTGATATCGAGTATGCAGATGAAATCACGTTGTTAAAAGCAGTGGAAGGACGCCGCGAACTATAAATATATTGCGGTGTCTTTTTGAAAAAGAGACAGAAGATCAAAATTATTTGGGGGATAAAAAAAGTGAACGGATTATTTATTACGATTGAAGGGCCAGACGGTGCAGGAAAAACGAGTGTACTGAATGAACTTTATCCAAAATTACAATTGACGGCGAAACGATCAATTGTCAAAACGAGAGAACCTGGAGGCATCCCGATCGCTGAAAAAATTCGTCACGTGATCCTTGACCCAAGTAATGACCGAATGGATGATCGAACAGAGGCGTTGCTTTATGCAGCAGCGCGCCGTCAGCATCTAGTAGAAAAAGTATGGCCCGCACTGGATGAAGATAAAATCGTTTTATGCGACCGCTTTGTTGACAGCTCGTTAGCCTATCAAGGTGCAGGCAGAGGGATCGGCATAGAAGAAGTTGCCAAGATCAATGAATTTGCTATTGAAGGAACAATCCCTGATATCACGCTGTATTTAGATGTTGATTCAGACACTGGATTACAACGAATCATGAAGAACCGAACCAATCAAATTGACCGTTTGGACTCGGAAGGGTTACAATTTCATCAGAGGGTCCGACATGCTTATTTAAAATTAGCGGATGCAAATCCAGATCGGATCATAAAAATCGATGCTCGGAAACGTTTAGATGAAGTCGTGAGAGATTGTTTTTACGAATTGTTGACACGTTGTCCAGACTATTTCCAATCATGAGAGGTGTAAACTATGAAACTTATTTTAGCGATTGTTCAAGACAAGGATTCTAACCGCTTAGCCAATGAATTTATTGATGCCAACATTCGAGCAACAAAACTATCTTCTACTGGTGGCTTTTTAAAAGCGGGTAACAGTACATTCATTATCGGGATTGAAGACGAACGAGTAGAAGATACATTGGCGTTGATCAAAGAAACATGTCAAGCGCGTACACAATACGTCACGACACCAGTGACATTGGATATTTCCCTAGATGGACAGGTCCCTTATCCTGTTGAAGTTGAAGTCGGCGGTGCGACAGTCTTTGTCTTGCCTGTCGAAGGCTTTCACCAGTATTAAAATGGAAGAAGCACAAAGACTGCAGTCAATTCAGCCAATTGTTTTTCGTCAATTACAAAATAGTTTTGAGCATGGGCGTTTGGCCCATGCTTATCTTTTTGAGGGCGATCAAGGGACCGGTAAAGCGGAGCTGGCGCTATGGTTTGCCAAGCATATGTTTTGCTTAAATTTACAAAATGAAATGCCTTGCGAAAAATGTAATAATTGTCTGCGAATTACTAGTAAAGATCATCCCGATGTAGTAGAAATTGAACCTGATGGTCAGTCTATCAAGGTTGATCAAATTCGTGCATTGCAAAGTGAACTGGCTAAAAGCGGCTTTGAATCTGCGAAAAAAGTCGTGATTATCCACCAGGCTGAAAAAATGAATTCAAACTCAGCGAACAGCCTATTGAAGTTCTTAGAAGAACCACCTGCGAACTTTATGATTATTTTGGAAACTCAATCACTAGGAAAAATACTCCCAACAATTCGTTCGCGTTGTCAAACCATTCATTTTCAGGCGTTGTCCACAGAACGACTACAATCACGTTTGGAATCTGAACAAATCCCTGCGAAAACCGCGAAACTATTAGCAAATTTAACAAATAGTTACGGAAAAGCTGTTGAAATCTCAAAAGATGAATGGTTTAATGAATCTAGAGATGTTGTTATTCAATGGTTTAATTATCTCGAAAAAAATGATCCGCAAGCGTTTATCTATGTTCAAAAGAAATTGGTAAAGACATTCAAGGACAAAACGCAACAGCAGTTTGCCTTTGAAATGTTAGCGTATTTCGTTAAAGAAAAACGTAATCAAGTGATGAAACAAAATCAAACAGCTCTAAAGACGTACAATTATCTGTTGGAAGAAGTTTTGTCAGCCAGTCGAAAACTAGAAGCGAACGTATCATTCCAAAATATCGCAGAACAAATAACGTTGCGCATTGTGTTTGCTTAGCGTTATTTAAGAGAGTAGGGAGAACCATGGTTGAAGTTGTGGGTGTTCGTTTTCGTGATGCCGGTCATATTTATTATTACGCATCGGGGAAAAATGAATATTTTTATAATGATAAAGTCTTGGTCGAGTCGCAGCAGGCGCACCAGATTGCGACAGTGGCAATTCCAAAAATAGAGATAGCAAAAAAGGATTTATCGGATGATTTAAAGACGATTTTACATAAAGCATCTGATAAGGAATTAAAAAAGGTAGCTCAAAATGAAGCTGATGCAGAAGCAGCTTTTAAAGTCGCGAAGGAAAAGATTCGTGCCCATGAGCTAGAAATGAAGCTGATCCAAGTAGAATATACTTTTGATCGCAGTAAAATGATTTTCTATTTTACGGCTGATGGGCGGATCGATTTCCGCGAATTAGTAAAAGATCTAGCAGGTGTTTTCCGCACACGGATTGAACTGCGACAAATTGGTGTACGCGACGAGGCGAAAATTCTTGGAGGAATCGGACCTTGTGGGCGGCCATTGTGTTGTTCGACGTTTTTAGGGGATTTCATTCCAGTTTCGATTAAAATGGCTAAGGATCAAGGGTTATCGTTGAATCCAACGAAAATTTCTGGACTTTGTGGCCGGTTAATGTGCTGTTTGAAATATGAAAACGGCGAATACGAGGCAGCAAAAAAGGAAATGCCTGATTATGGTAAAGAAATCAATACACCTGAAGGACGTGGGAAAGTCATCGGCTTGAATCTACTGAGTAAGGTAGTAAAAGTACGGCTGTTCGGTCGCGATGCGACAGTAGATTTTGATTATCAAGAACTGGTTGAAGCAGGTGATGTATCATGATGGATCGACGTTCCTTGTACGATGGCTTAAATCAATTAGAGCAAGAGATGAATAAAAATCTTGAAGATTTGGTATCTATGAAAGAAACCTTGCTTGATCTTGTTGAGAAGAACGCGACATTGGAAATGGAAAATGAACGCTTGCGGGAACGAATTCGCGAGATTGATGAAAAGAACTCGCCTGTCTTAGATGAGCGCCAGGAGCTTTCAGAATCTCGTTTAAATCTTGAAAAGATTTACGAAGACGGATTCCATGTATGCAATTTGCTCTACGGATCACGTCGAGAACAGGATGAGCCATGCGCATTTTGTTTAGATGTCATCTATCGTGAGAGCAAACAAAAATAAATAGAAAATCGTTTCTGAAGTAAATTGCTTCAAAATCGCTTTTTATTCAATATTAGTGGGTATGACGTTGCTTAGTCACACCCGCTTTTTCTTTATGACTGTTTAGATATACCTACATTAATTTGTATAAAAGCGAAAAAAGGAGAATGACCGTGAAGATTCAAAAAAGCTTTGCGCAGCAGACAGGTACACTGTATTTAGTTCCTACACCAATCGGTAACTTGGAGGACATGACTTTTCGCGCTGTTAAGACATTACAAACAGTGGATTTGATTGCTAGTGAGGATACGCGTAATACACAAAAGCTATTAAATCATTTCGAAGTAAAAGTGCCGCAAAAAAGTTTGCATGAACATAATTATAATGAGCGTATCCCTGAATTGATGAATTTTTTAAAAGAAGGGAACTCAATTGCTCAAGTAAGTGATGCGGGAATGCCCTCAATTAGTGATCCAGGACATGAACTCGTTGTTGCTTGCATTGAAGAAAATATTCCTGTTGTCGCTTTACCGGGTGCAACTGCTGGGATGACAGCCCTCATTGCCTCTGGGTTAATGCCGCAGCCTTTCCTTTTTTATGGCTTTTTGCAACGAAAGAGAAGCATTCAAAAGAGAGAACTAGAGGAATTAAAAAAACAAAAGGTAACGCTGATTTTTTATGAGTCCCCCCATCGAATCAAAGAGACACTGAAAAATCTATTAGAAATTCTCGGTAATCGTGAAGTAGTCATTTGTCGTGAATTAACCAAACTTTACGAAGAGTATTTAAGAGGAACAGCCGAAGAAGTAATCGACTACTTGTCTGAACATGCCTTGAAGGGCGAATGTTGCTTACTAGTCTCTGGTGCAACGGATGCGGAAGAAGAGGAAGTCTTTGAAGGAACCTTGAAAGAGCAGGTCGAAGCGTTGATTTTGGATGGAACGTCTTCTAAAGAAGCAATTAAAATAGTAGCGAAACGACAGGGGCTAAAGAAACAAGATGTATACAAAGAATATCATGAGTTGTAAGAGCAGAAGGTTCCTTCTGCTCTTTTTATGTTAAGTTTTATGACATGAGAAGTTATTAAATTAGATAAAAGTGAAAAAAATGAGAAAAAACTCTTTTTTTATCCAGGATTGATGTTAGAATACTTAACATAAAGAGAAATGGAGTGATTTGATGGCTGCAAATATTGCATTTATTTTGATTTGTTCAGGGTTAGTCTTTCTTATGACACCCGCACTGGCTTTTTTCTATGGAGGGTTAGAACGGCGGAAAAACATTTTGAACACGATGATGATGGTAATCTGTACGATGGGATTAGCTTCCTTAATTTGGGTAGCTATTGGGTATTCTTTATCATTTAGCGGTGGGGGAGATTTTATTGGGAACTTAGATAAGGTGTTTTTCAATGGAGTTTCTACGACGAAAGGTAATAGCATTCCAGAAGGGCTATTTGCCTTCTTCCAAATGATGTTCGCATTAATTACCACAGCAATTTTAACAGGATCAGTTGCTGGTCGGATGCGTTTTTCTGCAATCTTCTTGTTTATTGCTGTTTGGTTGGTGGTCGTGTACTTCCCTATGGCACATATGGTTTGGGGCGGCGGCTTCCTCGATAAAATCGGATCGATCGATTTTGCCGGTGGAAATGTGGTGCATATCAGTTCAGGTATTTCAGGTTTAGTTTTAGCGATCGTTTTAGGTCGCCGACGGGAGTATCACCTTGGCGGTTATCGTCCTCATAATGTTCCGTTTGTTGTTTTAGGAACAGGCCTTTTATGGTTTGGCTGGTTTGGTTTTAATGGCGGCTCAGCTTTAGCCGCAGACGGATTAGCAATTCACGCGATGATTACTACGAACACAGCAGCGGCATGTGCAATGCTATCGTGGATGTTGATTGAGAAAGTTTTAAATGGGAAACCGACAGTGGTGGGTGCATGTACAGGTGCTGTCGTAGGGTTGGTTGCAATTACGCCTGGCGCAGGCTTCGTGTCTATCTGGTCAAGTCTATTAATTGGTGCTCTGGTAAGTCCGTTTTGCTACTTCTTTATCTCAGTAATCAAACAGAAACTAGGTTTTGATGATGCTTTAGATGCATTTGGTTGTCATGGAGTTGGCGGTATTTTTGGTGGTATCGTAACGGGGATTTTCGCAGATCCAGCGATTGGTGGCAGAACAGGTCTAATTTATGGCGACACACATTTATTTATTGCACAGATAGAGAGCGTGCTCTTTACACTAGTTTTTGCCGGTGTAGCCAGTTATTTGATTATTTCCTTAATCAGAGTATTCATGCCAATTCGAGTTTCTCAACAAGAAGAAGCGCTGGGATTGGATAAAATTGAACATGATGAGAATGCTTATCCAACATTTATGGGAATGGATTCTTAAAATAGCAGGAGGCGAATGCGATGAAAAAAGTTGAAGCAATTATTAGACAAGAAAAATTAGAAGCGATAAAAGCGGCGATTGACCAGGAAATTGAAGTAAATGGGATGACAGTCAGTCAAGTATTAGGCTGCGGCTTACAAAAAGGTCAAAAGACTCATGTTCGAGGACAAGAAATTATCACTACACTATTGCCTAAGGTTTCAGTGAGTTTCATCTTGGCTGATGAAGATGTGGAGCGTGTGATTGACTTGATTTTAGAAACGTGTCAATCGGAAGAATGTGGAACAGGAAAAATTTTCGTTTATCCGATTGAAGAAGCTATCCGTATTCGTACACGGGAAACGGGTAAGGCAGCTATCCAATAAAAAATCTGTCCAAGAATTATTCTTGGACAGATTTTTTATTGGAGAATATCTTTTTTGATCTTAGCAAATTCTTCTTCCGTCAAGATTCCTTGATCTAGTAATTCTTTCATTTTTAAAAGCTGTTCAGCTTTACTTAAGGAATCCTCAGTGTTATTTTCTTTCGTTATCTGCTGAATAGTATCTTCCAATTTAGTCAAAACCTTTGGAGCCTCTTCCTCTGTTAAGACGATCTTGATAGCCCCCTCTAAAGAAGTTATTTCCAAAAGATCTAAACTTGTTTCTTTCAACAAACGAAGTCCCTGCATATTAGCTAATGGAATGACCTTGAAATCATCGCCAATCATTTTCTTTTGCCCCATGATAAAGCGCTGATTGGTTAGACCATAAGCGTAAAAGCCGTCATTTTTAGTGGGAGAGGTTCGATTGTGCAGGCCGATAAAGCAAACCAAGATTTCTTCATCTACTCCTAAGTGTTTCTCTAATACAGAAAAAAGCTTCACCGCCCATTGGCGATCCGAACCTGAGAAAAATCCAGTGTCTTGGCAAAATTGATACATTTCTTCAGCAGTTTTCATAAGGTACTCCTTTGTTTTGTTAGTCTCAGTTTAGCAAAACTTGGAAACGCAAACAAATTTTTTTGAAAAGCACAAAAATTTGTTTGATTTTCATTGCGCCTATCATCTAACTAAAGGTTACAGACGAAGATAAAGTCTGAGATTCTATTTTGTCAGACTGGCTTGAGTAACTGTGAAAGGTAAGACTGACAGCTAGTTCATTAGGGAGGAGTGAATTTTTCTAACGTAAAAAATCAAAAGACTTTCGTGCGCATAGGATTCCACTAACGCGCTAAAAGTGAGAAGTGGAACTCGCAAAAAACCACCATAGCCGTCACTATGGTGGAAATGAAGGTTGTTATTTACTCTTGGTAGGAGTAAGTATGAAAAACCAATTCGGGATAATTGGTATGTTTTTATGATAAAGCAAAGAGTCAATGAATTCATGAATACCCGTTTGTTAATTACTAAGAAATGTATTAGAAAAAACTTATGCAAATTCCAGTAAAATTTTTCAGTTAATTTCATAATGTAAGGGTTGCGTTTCGTTTTAAGGAATTTACTAGCTATGGTACACTTGATTTGGAAGATTTAATATAGGAGGGTACATTTATGGCAAATATCAGTAAAAAGTTACTAACTGAATTGACTTCAGAAGAAGCAACCGGTCCGTTTATCACATTTATGTTAAACACGCATCACGCGCATCAAGATGTTGAAAAAGATCAAATCATGTTTAAAAACTTTGCTAAAGAAGCGAAAAAACGCTTTGAGAAGAAATACACTGATCACAGCTTTGAACCATTCCAAGAAAAAATCGATCAATTACTCGCTGATGGAGATTTTTGGCGCAGCGGTACGAAAAGTGTTGCGGTGATCTTGACCGCAAATGAAAGCTATATTCATCGATTGAGCATTTCTGTCGATGATCAATACTATGTGAGCGACTTACCCTATTTATTAGCGATCATAAAAAATGCCCAATTCAATTATGCGTATTACTTGATGGCATTGAACAGAGATTCTATGAAACTTTACTTTGTCCGAAACAAAGAAGTAAAAGTGGTTGAACTTCCAGATGACGCTCCAAAAGATATTGTAACGGCCTTAGGCGACGAGTTGACAGGCGGCAATCTAAATGTTTCTGCTCGTGGTGGAGAAGTGGGTAGTTACCATGGAGTGAACACGAAAGACGAAGAGGTTGAAATTGACTGGGTAAATTATTACCAAACAGTTGATAATTTTATAAAAGAGCTAGATAATCCTGATCAGCTGCCACTGTATCTTTTTGCTTTACCAGAAAATCAAACGCAATTCAAAAAGGTTGCGAAAAATTCTTATTACTCGGATAAAGCAGCAATCAGTGGTTCACCAGCTCAGGCTAGCTTCAATGAAATCAAGGAAGAAGCGCAAAAGCTTTCTGAGCAACTAGCAGAGGTAGAGACGCAAACCTATCAAAAATTGATTAATCGCAAGTTTATTGATCAATTGGTTGATATAGTGCCAGCCGCAAAAGAAGGAAAAATTTCCCATCTATTTATTGCAACTTCTAATCTTGTGGACGGCTTTGGAGAGGACCCAGACGTTGAGTATGACCGTCGTCAAGTGTTGAATGAAATTGCCGACAATGTTATCAAAAATGGTGGACAGGTCTTTGTTCTAGACCAAAAGGATGCACCGGATGAGAAAAGCTTATTGGCGATTTTACGCTATTAATCCTTAAACAGGTCAAATTTATTAAGTAAAAACTTTTTGAGCGATAACCTAGTGTTATCGCTTCATATGTGTTATACTTCTAATTGTAGTTTTTGTACGGTAATATTGGCAAGTTTGTTTCAGACAACATCTTTCCTATTTCACCATTCAAGTAATTACAAATTAATTTTTATCCTAGGAGGATGTTTAACATGGAACAAGGTACAGTAAAATGGTTCAACTCAGAAAAAGGCTACGGATTTATTACAGCTGAAAACGGAAATGACGTATTCGTACATTTCTCAGCTATCCAAGGCGACGGCTTCAAAACTTTAGAAGAAGGTCAAGCAGTGACTTTCGACGTTGAAGAAGGCCAACGTGGACCTCAAGCTACAAACGTTAACAAAGCTTAATTATAGTAGACTTTTATGCCAGATGCGCGAGCATCTGGCTTTTTTTTGCCTAAATTTTGATTATAGAGATTTATTGAATAGAGAATTTCTTTGGAATCGTTTTAAACAAAGATCATTCTTGTAGAAAGTGGTACTATTCAGATATAATGCGTGAGGAAGGTCTTAATAATTATCTTTGATTTAAGAGTGTATTTTCGAATGAGAAGTCTATTAAGGTTATTCATCGAAAGTGATAAAATCAACGCACGAGTTCGGGGAAGGAGGGGTGAGTGTGAAAAAAAATTATGCAGTCGTTGATATCGAAACGACAGGAACTGACCCCAAAACGGATCGGATCATTCAATTTGGTTGTGTATTGATTGAAGAAGGAAAAATCGTTACCCATTTTTCAACGGATATTAATCCAGATCAATCTATCCCACCACAAATTCAGACACTGACAGGAATTACGAATCAGCGTGTTCGAAGGGCGCCCTATTTTGAAGATGTCGCTCAGACGATTACCAATTTATTGGAGAATACGGTTTTTGTCGCCCATAATATCCATTTTGACTATCCCTTTTTAAGTAATGAGTTGGAACGTTGCGGTATGCCGCCGTTAGCAATACCAGGGATTGATACGGTGGAATTGGCACAAATATTCATGCCTACGTCATTGAGCTTTCGACTGAAGGATTTGGCTGAAGAGTTGCATTTAGTCCATGAAAATCCTCATCAAGCAGATAGTGATGCAGATGTTACTGCTCAACTATTATTGAACCTAGAATCAAAAATAAAAGAGTTGCCGATTGTCACCTTAGAGAAGATTATCGAAACCGCCGATCAGATGGCTTTTCAAACGAAGGATTATTTAGAAGATTGTTTAAAAGAAATGCAGGCTGATCCTAGACCCTTATCAAAAGATTTAGTTATTGTACAAGGTTTCGCTCTGCGAAAAAAAAGCGTACCGCTGTTTTCAGAGAATTACTTTGGAACAAAGGCGTATCCTCGCTCTCGAAAGGCAAAAGAAAAAGTTTACCAGGATGAATTGGAGTTTCGAAAAGAACAGGCTCGCTTAATGAATCTTGTCTATGATTTCTTTCATAAAAAAGAGGATAAGAACATCTTAGTAGAAGCGGCGACAGGGATCGGGAAGACATTAGGCTATTTACTGCCAATGAGTTTTTTGGCAACCCCTGAAAAACCGATCATTGTCAGTACGGTCTCTTTGCTGCTGCAGGAACAGATTATAAATCATGATTTACCGCTGATTAATCGATTATTGGATCAGCCGCTGCAGGCTGTAGTAATGAAAAGCAGTCGACACTATATAGATTTAGAGCGTTTCTATCAAAGCTTTCAAAAGAAATCCAAGCAAAAACAGTATACGTTTTACCAGATGGCCCTACTTGTCTGGTTGACCCAGACTGAAACAGGGGATTTTGATGAATTGAATATGACTAGTTTGAAGCATCCATTCTGGCAGGATGTTTCCCACTTAGGTCCGCACACATTGAATTCCAGCAGTCCTTTTTACGACGTGGACTTCATTCGTCATCGTCAGAGGAAACTAGCACAGAGCAATCTAATTGTTACGAATCATTCCTATTTGGCTCAAGAAGATCAGCGAAAGGAACCACAACTGCCTAAAAGTCTCTATCTCATTATTGATGAGGCGCATCATTTGAACCGTGTTTTGGAGAAAATCAGCAGCCAGCAGTTTAATTTGTTGGCGATCCAGCGAGGATTTCATCGATTGTTTGATGATCAGCAATTTGCTGTTTGGCAAAGCCTAGTCCAGAAGGATCATCAGACACTGCATGTACTTGAGATACTTCAAGATGTCATCCAAGAATTGAACGAAGATTTGACAGATTTTTATCAGATTTTTAAAGATGAGTATCCTACAGAAGATGAACGTTTAATTACGAAGGATATGATCGATCAGTTATCCTTAGCTGGAGAACAAGTATTGCAGCGAATCAGACGATTGTATCAAGACGCCTTGACTCTAGGTGATCAGATCCAAGGTTATTTTAGAACGCATAAAGAGACGTTTGGTATCAAAGAACAAGCTGATTGGAGTGATTTCCAGGCATTACTAGAGAATCTAGAGCAACAGCAGGTGGCTTTTGAAACGTTCAGTGAAAAATGGGATGCTCGATATATTCATTGGTTCAATGCTAAACGAAAAACGTTTCAGGTTCAGGACTTAGAGGCTTCATTGATTAGTCAAACAAAATGGTATGAACGGTATCGGCAGATTCTTTATCTAGGTGGAACGTTGAAAATCGGGAGTGATCGTCATTACTTTGCTAAACGCTGGGGAATTCCTGATACGCCATTGAAGATTATCAGTAGTCCCTACGATTATGCGAAACAAGCGCGATTGTACTTACCAACTAATAGTATCAGTGTTCAGTCAACATCGCCTGATCAGTATGCGAATTACGTCGCCGGTGTCGTTCAAAAAATGTCAGAAAATCAGCAACGCCCGATATTGGTATTATTTACCTCACATGATATTTTGAATCGTGTTTATCAACGTGTACGCGTCCCTTTATTAAATGAAGGAAGGGAAGTATTAGCTCAAGGAATCGGCGGCAGTCGAGAAAAGCTGCTAAAACGTTTCTTGTTGTCCAAGGATGCGCTATTGTTTGGAGCGGATAGTTTTTGGGAAGGCATTGATTTACCTGGCGATATTCTGCAGATTTTGATCGTTACCCGTTTGCCCTTTGAAAATCCTCAGCGGCTGCAGGTTAAGGCTCGCAATGATTTTTTGGCCTCTGAAGGGATAAATCCATTTTTCCAAGAGGCAGTTCCCCATGCTGCTTTGCGTTTACGACAAGCACTTGGGCGCCTGATTCGATCAGATAATGACAAGGGAGTTATGCTGCTTTTAGATCAGCGCTTCATCACTGCCAAGTACGGGGAAAAATTGAGGAAGGCGTTACCTAAAGAATTGCCGATCAAACAATTACCACTAGAAGAAATTTTGGCAGAAACTGATCAATTTTTAAATTCTGACAAAAGTGAAGAGAATTAATGAGTGAACGCCCTTCTTTTGGTATAATGTAGCTTGTCTGAGAGGAGTATGATTTTGGATACGAATAGTGCAGGACAACAGAAGCTCAATCGCTGGCTATTAGGAATCGTGACTTTTTTATTGATCATTATTGTGGCAGCGACCATGATTTTTATCCGTTCAAATCGTCCGATGCACCAGGCCAAAAAAGAAGCTGTTCAAATGGCAGAGAAATATGCCGACTTAAAAACGGTGGATCAATTTTATTGGTTTAACCGAGAAAAGACTTATTTTACCGTTACCGGTGAAAATAACACCGGCGAATCGATCATTGTGATTGTTCCAAAATCGGGTGAAAAAATTCGCGTCCTTAATCAAAAGGATGGGCTAACGGAACAACAAGCGGAAAAACGCTTTGAGAGTGATTACCCAGATTTGGTTTTTGAAAAGGCCAATTTGGGCATTTACCGTGATCAAACAGCTTGGGAAATCACGGCAAAAGACGATCAAGGCGCGATTCATTATTACTTGCTGGCCTTCAATGACGGCAAGACGATCAAAGCCATCAAAAAAATCTAAAAATCTTGGTAGGGGAGTTATCAGTTATGAAATTATCACAGCGTGTAACAAACTTAGAACCGTCCGTCACATTAGCAGCGACCGCTAAAGCCAAAGAATTGAAAGCCCAAGGATTAGACGTCATTAGTTTGACTGTCGGAGAACCGGATTTTACAACACCGGAGAATATTGAACAAGCCGCGATTGACGGGATCAAAAGCGGAAAAGTAAGTTTTTATACCGCTGCAGGTGGAACACCTGAGTTGAAGTCTGCAATCGTTGATTTCACTAAGAAAAATTATGATTTGACGATTGAACCCAAAAACGTTATCGTGACAAGCGGTGCAAAATTTGCATTATATACATTGTTTCAAACGATTTTGGATGCGGGAGATGAAGTGATCATCCCAGTTCCTTATTGGGTGAGTTACGGTGAACAAGTCAAATTAGCTCAAGGGAATCCAGTCTTTGTCAATGGAGACCTAAACAATGATTATAAAATCACGATTGAGCAGCTTGAAGATGCTCGCACTGAGCAGACGAAGGCAGTTATTCTAAATTCACCATCAAATCCTACGGGAATGATTTATACAGAGGAAGAATTGCGTGAAATTGGAGAATGGGCAGTCCGTCACGAGCTATTGATTGTCGCGGATGATATTTATGATCATCTTGTTTATAATGGGAACGAAGCACCGCACATTGCTTCTTTATCTGACGAGATATTCCATCATACAGTGATCATCAACGGTGTATCAAAAACCTATTCTATGACCGGTTGGCGAATTGGTTATGCGATTGGGAATGCAGAAATCATTGGTGGTATGACTTCAATTGCGTCACAGGCCACCAGTAATCCAACGGCCGTTAGCCAAGTGGCAGCAGTAGAGGCTTTGATTGGTGAACAAGAGACAGCTGAGAAAATGCGTCAAGCGTTTGAAGAACGGTTAAATACGATCTATCCAAAGGTAGCTGATTTACCAGGATTTAATCTAAAAAAACCCCAAGGTGCATTCTATCTGTTTCCGAACATCAAGGAAGCGATGGAGATGGGTGGTTACGACAACGTGACGACTTGGGTCAATGATTTGCTAGAACAAGAGCAGGTTGCCTTAGTCACAGGTGAAGGTTTTGGATCATCTGACAGTGTACGAATGAGTTATTCAGCTAGTATGGAGGATTTAGAAGAAGCTGTTGTGCGGATTCGCCGCTTTATTGAAAATAGTAAGAAGTAAAAACATCATTTCGGGATAAATATGTTAGGAGAGACATTTGTGGAACAAATTCAAATCATCGATGCCAAGAATCATGTTGGCGAAACAGTAAAAATCGGCGCTTGGGTCGCTAATAAACGTTCAAGCGGAAAAATCTCTTTCTTACAATTACGTGATGGAACAGCGTATTTCCAAGCCGTTGTTGTGAAAAGTGAAGTATCTGAAGAGGTCTTTCATTTAGCCAAAGAATTGACACAAGAAACATCCATCATCGTTACTGGAGAAATCCGTGAAGACACTCGTTCAAAATTTGGGTATGAGTTAGGGGTAAAGGAAATCGAAGTCATTGGTGAAAGCCATGATTACCCAATCACACCTAAAGAACATGGGGTAGATTTCTTGATGGACCATCGTCATCTTTGGTTGCGTTCATCACAACAACATGCCATCATGCTAATTCGTAACGAAGTGATCCGTGCGACATACGAATTCTTCAACAATAATGGATTTGTAAAAGTTGATCCGCCAATTTTAACAGGTTCTGCTCCTGAAGGAACTAGTGACTTGTTTGAGACGAATTATTTTGATCACAAAGCGTATTTATCTCAAAGTGGCCAATTGTACATGGAAGCAGCGGCTATGGCGTTAGGAAAAGTTTTCTCATTTGGGCCAACCTTCCGCGCAGAAAAATCGAAGACGCGTCGTCATCTGATCGAATTTTGGATGATTGAGCCTGAAATGGCATTCATGCATCAAGAAGATAGTCTAGAAGTTCAAGAGCAGTATGTAGCCTACTTAGTACAAAATGTTCTGGATAACTGTGACTACGCACTAGATGTTTTGGGTCGGGATAAAGAAATTTTAAAGAATTACACCGAACTTCCTTATCCACGAATTTCTTACGATGATGCTATTGAGTTGCTGAAGAAAAATGGTTTTGATGATATCGAGTGGGGAGAAGATTTTGGTTCGCCACATGAAACCTTTATCGCAAACTCGTTCGATCGTCCTGTCTTCATTTTGAATTATCCAAAGGCAATCAAGCCCTTCTACATGAAACCACATCCAACTCGTGAGGATGTTGTCATCTGTGCGGATTTGATCGCGCCAGAAGGTTACGGCGAAATCATTGGCGGATCAGAACGTGCGACGGATTACGATTACTTGTTAGAACAAATTCGTGAAACAGGTCTAAACGAAGAAGAATATTCATGGTATTTAGACTTACGTAAATATGGAACGGTACCACATTCTGGCTTTGGTCTAGGGCTAGAACGGACAATAACATTTATTGCTGGTATTGACCATGTGCGTGAAGCTATTCCTTTCCCTCGTTTATTAAACCGAATTTACCCATAATAGAAGACAAAGAAATAACGCTGAGAAGAGTCTCGGCGTTTTTTCTTTGTTTAAAACCCAATTTTTTCTATTAAAGATGCTTTCTCGTCGTTGTCATGTTGGAAATAGAGCTCTTCGTTCTTTTCGTCTTGCTCTTTCAAATTAGTCGTAACCACGGTTTTCACTTCTTCTTTGTCAATAGTCTTCTCAACGATTTGAGAAGCAGCCCCAAGAGTGATTAAAGTCAATGCAATAATAGTTAGTTTTTTCATGTTAAATCTCCTCCTAATTAAAATCCGATTTTTTCAGCGAAAGTATTTTCTTCATCGTGGTCATGTCCAAAATCAATGTCACTGTCTGTTTCGTCATGCTTTTTGAGGTTAGTCGTAACCACAGTTTTCACTTCTTCTTTGTCAATATTCTTCTCAACGATTTGAGAAGCAGCCCCAAGAGTAATCAGTGTCAATGCAATAATAGTTAGTTTTTTCATGTTAATGTTCTCCTTTTATGGTTTTATTGTGGGATAGTTTATTTGAAAAATTTACCTTTGAGTTCTTTTTTTACTAACTTAAAGAATTGTGTCATTACTTTTGAACAGGTTTCGACTGGTATCAAGGTTTCATTACTGATAAATTCAACGATGTCGGTTAAATGTTTTCGAGAGTAGCGGGTGATGTTTTTATCGCAATAGTTTTCATAACTTTTTGTGATACATTCAACGGTGTGGATCGATTCGTTTGTTTGGCTAGCTAATGTTTTGATTGTTTGTGTGTGATTCATGATGGGTTCCTCTTTTCTTGACCGACTGTCGGTCTAAATTAGTTTAATAGTTAAACTCAACAGTGTTTGTTGAGCTATGGGATAAAGATTTTTTGTAATTCTGTCATTGTCTCATCATAAGGGTAGACGGTTGGATTAATATCTAAGACTTTATAGATCAGATCGGTAGCAGCAATGACTCGGCTTTGGATTGTCTCAGGCGCCAATTTTTCAATGTTGTCAAACATGGTTTGAATTCCTGCAATAAGAAATTGAATGCTTTCAAGTGGAAAGTCTGTTCTGAATTCTTCTTGTTGTTTTCCTTCTTCAATAATCTCTGCTAAGAATGGACAAACTTGATTGATCGTTCCTTCAAGCGCTCGTTGTTTCATTAGTGCGTTTTCAGGCATTTGAAACTTATCGACGATTTCTTCTTTGCGAGTATCTTCTGAACTATTCTGTGAAAGAAAAGTGATCAGCTTCTGTAAAGCTGTAGCATTGGACTTTTGAATCTCTTTGGCTCGAAGGATTTCTTGGTCAATGATTTGTCCGATAACGGCATCTAAAACTTCCTCTTTAGAAACGAAGTAATGGTAGAAGGTTCCTTTAGCGATGCCAATTCGTTTCAAAATATCATTGATTGTAGTTTTGTTGAATCCTTTTGTTAGGAAAAATTCTTCGGCAGTTGCGATGATTTCATTTCTTCGTTCATCATGTTCCTTTACGATACGCATTTACTAACTCCTTTCTCTAAACCGACTGTCGGTCGTTGTTTGTATCTTTATAATACCGACCGATGGTCTAGTTGTCAATACTTTTTCGCATAAAAAATTATTTTATTTTATAAACCCTATTATATCAGGGTTTTAAAGCTGAATTATTTTTGAAAAAGCTTTCTTTTTATGCTTGACACATGAGTGATCATTCATATATAATAAACATGAAGAAACATTCATATGTAATTAGAGAGAAGGGTATCTCATGGAAAAAGTATATCGATTAGATGGATTAGATTGTGCAAACTGCGCAGCAAAAATTGAACGTTCGGTCCAACAAATTACTGGGGTTGAGAAAGCACAGGTTGATTTTATGAGTACGAAGCTCACGATTGTCGCTCCAGAAAAAGATATTGATCGAATCAGCGATGAGGCAAAAGAGATTGTTAATAAATTAGAGCCTGATGTTGAAGTTAACAGTGTCCAAACCGAAAAGGTAGAAGAAAGCTCTAAAGGCAAGATTATTCAGATTGGTGTGGCAATTGCTGCCTTAGCCTTACTTGCGATCTTTACACCACCAATGCCTTGGAAGCTGATTGCCTATCTGATTCTGTATCTATGGATCGGATATGATGTTTTGAAGACAGCTATTACGAATATTTTCCATGGAGCGATCTTTGATGAGAACTTCTTGATGGCGATCGCAACGGTTGGAGCGATTGCGATTGGTGAGTATCCGGAGGCTGTTGCGGTGATGCTATTTTATCAAGTAGGAGAGTTTTTCCAGGATTATGCCGTAGCGAAATCAAGAAAATCAATCACTTCATTATTAGCGATTCGTCCTGATTCAGCAAATTTAATTCAAAATGGCGAAATCAAAAAGGTTGCCCCAGAAGCTATCAAAGTTGGTGATCGTATTTTGATTAAGCCAGGGGAGAAGGTTCCATTGGATGGGATTGTGAAGGAAGGAAACTCCATGTTGGATACGTCAGCCTTAACTGGAGAATCTGTTCCCCGCAGTATCCATCCTGATGAACAGATTCTTAGTGGCTTCATTAATCAAAGTGGGCAATTGACGGTAGAAGTCACAACCACCTTTGGCGAATCGACAGTTAGCAAGATTTTAGATTTGGTAGAAAATGCCAGCAGTAAAAAAGCACCGGCTGAGAATTTTATTACCAGTTTCGCACGCTACTATACACCAATCGTGGTTGGATTGGCAGTCTTGTTGGCGGTGGTTCCACCACTTGTTACGGGCGAACCTTTTTATGATTGGGTTTATCGTGCCTTAACCTTCTTAGTTATTTCTTGTCCTTGTGCATTGGTTATCTCCGTTCCATTAAGTTTCTTTGGTGGGATCGGAGGGGCAAGTAAAGCTGGAGTCTTGATCAAAGGCAGTAATTATATTGAAACCTTAGCCAATGTAGAAACGTTGGTTTTTGATAAAACAGGAACCTTAACAAAAGGTGTCTTTGAAGTCCAAACAGTTGAAACAACGATTGATCAAAAAGATTTCTTACGCTATGTCGCGAGTGCGGAGCAAAGTTCAAGCCACCCTATCGCACAGTCAATCGTAAAATATGTGGATCAGCCTTTGGCAGCAGTTAGCCAACTGGAAGAAATTGCCGGTTTTGGTATTTCTGTTGAGATTGAAGGACATCACTTCTTAGTTGGAAATGAAAAGCTATTAGCGAAATATGATATTTCCTTCCAAGCGGTTAATGAAATCGGAACGATCGTTTATGTCGCAATGGATGAAGAATACATTGGACATTTAGTCATAGCGGATGAATTGAAGGATCATGTGACGACTGCTTTGACTGAAGTAAAAAATCTTGGTGTGAAGCGGACAGTGATGCTGACTGGGGACAACCGTGGAATTGCGGAGGCAATCGGCAAGAAAATCGGTATCGATCAAGTCTATAGTGAGTTGTTACCGGAAGATAAAGTTCTTCATTTAGAAGATGAATTGAAACGTGAACAAAAAACAGCTTTTGTCGGTGATGGCATGAATGATGCACCAGTACTTGCGCGGGCGGATATTGGGATCGCTATGGGTGGACTTGGTTCCGATGCAGCGATTGAAGCGGCAGATGTGGTTATTATGGACGATCAGCCGGCGAAAATTCCTACTGCGATTCGTATCGCGCGTAAAACAATGGGAATCGTTAAACAAAACATTGTCTTTGCAATCGGTGTGAAGATTCTCGTCCTGATCCTAGGTGCATTAGGTTTTGCTACTATGTATGCCGCTGTTTTTGCAGATGTCGGTGTAACTGTGATCGCTGTTTTGAATGCAATGCGTTGTTTGAAAATCAAATAATTAATACAAAGGCTTTGTGGCAATCGTTGCTGCAAAGCTTTTTTTTGTGCTCCATAAAAAATAATTGAAAAAAAGCTGTCTTATTGGTTGACGGCGAACGATTACAATTGTAAACTAAAAGTGTGGATTACAAATGTAAACGAAAGGAGTGATACTTATGACTATGACGGTTACACCAATCAAGATTAGTGATTCGGAATGGGAAGTCATGCGGGTGATTTGGACACAGGGGTCTACTACAGCACAGGAAATTATTGCTATTCTTGGGCAAACGATGGAATGGAAGCCTGCGACAATCAAGACTTTGTTAGGTCGCCTAGTAAAAAAGGAAGCTGTGCGAACGGAACAGTCAGGAAAAAAATATATTTATTATCCTGCAATTAGCGAAGGCGAGACAGTTAAAAGTGCGACAGAAAATTTGTTTTCTCATATCTGTGCAAAGAGAATCGGGGAAACCATTGCTGAGCTTGTAGCCGAGGCAGAATTGACGGATGCAGATGTGGCGTTGATCAAAGAGCAGTTAGTAAATAAGAAGACTGTTGAAAAAATCGAATGTAATTGCATTCCTGGACAATGCGAATGCAATCACCATAAATAAAAAAACAATTATAAGGAGAGAAACAATCATGAAAAAACAATTTGCAATCAACGGAATGAGCTGTAATCACTGCGTAGCGAACGTGGAAAAGGCGATCAATCAATTGGATGGGATCGATAAAGTAAAAATCAACCTAAAGAAAAATCAAGGGGTTGTAAAATTTGATGAAGCACAGGTTTCAGCAGATCAAATCGCTGCGGCAGTGACCGAAGCAGGGTATGAAACTGAGGTGATCTAATTGGCAGAGGCAACAGTAGAAACATTCGCGATCACAGGTATGACTTGTGCCAACTGTTCTGCTCGAGTAGAAAAGGAATTGAAGGCGACAGAAGGTGTATTAGAAGCGAATGTCAATTTGGCTACGGAAAAGGCCACCGTTCAATTTGATGAGACATTGACGGCAGAAAACTTAATTCAACGAGTCGAAGCAATTGGTTATGGCGCGATTCTTTTTGACGATGCCCATAAACAAAAAATTGAGCAGGAAAAAGCGGCGCGTCTAAAAAAAATGAAACGGGATCTGATTTTGAGTGCTGTTTTAGTTGCACCGCTGATGATCGCTATGATTGCGATGCTGCTAGGAAGTCATGCGGGCTGGGTTCATTTTCTTCATCTGCCTTGGGTTCAGTTGATCTTAGTAACACCCGTTCAATTTGGTGTCGGAATGCGTTTTTATCGCGGCGCGTATCATGCTTTGAAAACTAAAGCTCCGAATATGGATGTTTTGGTAGCGATGGGAACAACGGCGGCCTTTGCCTTGAGTGTTTATAATGGCTTCTTTAATCCATACAATTCCGATCTATACTTTGAAAGCAGCGGTATGATCATTACTTTGATTTTGCTAGGAAAGTATTTAGAACAAAAAGCCAAAACAAAAACAAGCGATGCGATTAAACAGCTCATGAGTTTACAGGCGAAGACGGCAACGATCATCGTTGACGGCGAAGAAAAAGAGGTACCGATCGAGACAGTGCAGGCAGGTGATCTGCTGCGGGTACGGCCGGGGGAACAGATTCCAGTAGATGGAAAAATAGTTGCTGGTCAAACGACGATTGATGAAAGTATGCTGACTGGTGAAAGCTTACCGGTGGATAAGCAAATTGACGATCAGGTGTTTGGCGGAACAGTTAACACGACAGGCAGTATCCAGTTTAATGCTACTCAAGTCGGTAGTATGACGGTCCTTTCACGAATCATTCGGATGGTGGAAGATGCGCAAGGAGAAAAAGCACCAATCCAACAAATCGCAGATAAAATCTCAAAGGTATTTGTTCCAACAGTTTTAGGAATTGCTTTACTTACATTGCTTGCTACGGGTTTATTCACCGGCGATTGGCAACAAGCGATCGTCCACAGTGTTTCCGTTCTAGTAATCGCTTGTCCCTGCGCATTAGGTCTGGCAACGCCAACAGCGATCATGGTTGGGACCGGCTTAGGGGCAAAATCCGGTATTTTAATCAAAGGCGGCGGTGCCTTGGAGAAAATTGCTCATTTGACAACGATTGTCTTAGATAAAACAGGAACAATTACTGAGGGAAAACCTGTGGTGGCAGATTTTGACTCTTCTGATCCGCAGGCCTTGGCTTACTTAACGAGTTTGGAACAATACTCTGAACATCCTTTAGCCAAAGCAATCTATCAGTATGGGAAAGAGCAGACAGAGCTTTTGCCAGTTGAAAATTTTGAGAGTTTGACAGGACAGGGAGTGACTGGAACAATCGACGGGACCTCTTATTTTGTCGGGTCAAAACGGGGATTGAAGGAGCGAAATATTTCATTTTCCAAAGAACGTGTGCTAGCGTTAGAAGAGGAAGGAAAAACAGTCATGTTTTTAACCGATCAGGAACGCGTTCTGGCGATGATTTCAGTAACGGATCAAGTCAAACATTCTTCTAAAGCTGCGATTGACGCGCTGCATCAGCTTGGAATCAATGTAAAAATGCTGACGGGGGATAATCCTCAGACAGCTCGTTTTATTGGAGCCCAGGTTGGACTTCAAGAGTCTGATATTGTCGCTGAGGTTTTACCTGAAGACAAAGCACAGGTTGTAAAAGAGCTCCAAGGGAAGAACGAATCGGTAGGTATGGTAGGAGATGGGATCAATGATGCTCCTGCACTAGCTTTGGCAGATATCGGGATTGCGATGGGCAGCGGAACGGATATCGCCATGGAGACAGCGGACATTACCTTAATGAACAGCGATCTTCTATCGGTTGAAAAAAGTATTCGTTTATCCAAGTTAACACTAAGAAAAATCAAACAAAATTTATTCTGGGCGTTTTTATACAATGTGATCGGTATTCCTTTTGCGGCATTAGGCTTCTTGAATCCGATCATCGCTGGTGGTGCCATGGCCTTTAGTTCGGTTAGTGTACTGCTAAACTCGCTTAGTTTAAATCAGAAAAAATTGTAGGAGTGATTTCTGATGAAACAGGGAGAACAAAAACAAATGAATGAATCAATGGGAATGGATCATTCAATGCATGAACATCACGAGATGGATCATGGGATGGATGACCACGATCATCACAATATGAATCATGGAATGGGTGGACATGATCATCAGGATATGGATCATGGAGGAATGGATCATTCGATGCATATGGGGAATTTCAAACAGAAGTTTTGGCTCTCGCTTGTTTTATCGATCCCCATCATCGTGCTATCCCCTATGATGGGGATGCAGCTGCCATTCCAATTTACTTTTCCTGGATCTGAATGGGTCGTATTGGTTTTAGCCACGATTCTTTTTATTTATGGCGGTCAGCCTTTCTTGAGCGGTGCCAAAATGGAATTGAAAATGAAGAGTCCTGCTATGATGACCTTGATCGCGATGGGGATATCCGTAGCTTATATTTATAGCTTGTACTCCTTTATTGTCAATAAGATAAACCCTCATGAGCATGTAATGGACTTTTTCTGGGAACTAGCTACTTTGATTGTCATTATGCTATTAGGGCATTGGGTGGAAATGAGTGCGGTATCGAATGCTAGCAATGCCTTGAAGAAATTAGCAGAATTGCTGCCAGATGAAGTCAATAAGCTTGAAGCAGATGGTTCGACGAAAAAAGTGAAGCTGCAGGACATTCATTCTGGCGACCGGTTATTGGTTCGCGCCGGAGATAAGATGCCAACGGATGGAGAAATCATGGATGGCTCCACAATCGTCGATGAGTCAGCAGTGACAGGGGAATCGAAAGGTGTTCAGAAAAACGTCGGTGATAAAGTTATTGGTGGTTCAGTCAATGGTGACGGAACCATTCAAGTAAAAGTAACAGGAACCGGTGAAGACGGCTACTTGGCCAAAGTTATGACGATGGTGAAGGAAGCTCAGCAAGAAAAATCAAAACTAGAATCTATTTCTGATAAAGTGGCAAAATGGCTGTTTTATGTTGCCTTAGCTGCGGGGATTTTAACGTTTATTGCTTGGCTGATCGTAGCAGACCTGCCAGAAGCCTTGGATCGAATGGTGACAGTCTTCGTTATTGCTTGTCCTCATGCTTTAGGGTTGGCGATTCCTTTAGTTATTGCACGCTCGACTTCTTTGGCTGCAAAAAATGGGCTATTGCTGAAAAGTCGACAGGCCTTAGAGCAAGGAAATCAATTGGATTATGTCTTCCTTGATAAGACGGGAACATTGACAGAAGGAAAATTTACAGTAACTGGTGTGGAAGTGCTGACTGATATGGATAAAGAAGAAGTCCTAAAATACATTGGTGCTTTGGAAAGTCAAACCAATCATCCGTTAGCGGTGGGTGTCATGAACTACTTGAAGTCTGAAAAGATCGAACCTTATCAAGCACAGGATGTGTCGACTTTAAAAGGGATCGGCGTAAGCGGCTCGGTTGAAGGACATCAAGTGATTTTGGCCAACCAGAAGGAAGTAGAAAAGCGGAAACTAAGCGTTGATCAAGAAAAGCTGAAGGATTATCAAGCACAAGGAAATACGATCTCCTTCCTATTAGTAGATGATCAATTGATCGCTTTCTTTGCAATGGGAGATACGCTAAAAGATCAAGCGCAAGATTTCATCAAGAATTTGAGGAATGTCGGAATTGAACCTGTAATGCTGACTGGAGATAACAAAGCTGCAGCGAAAGCAGTGGCCGAGTATTTGGGCATCAAAGAGTTTTACAGCGAATTATTGCCGGATGATAAAGAAAAAATTATCAAGAGCTACACCGATAAGAGTAAAAAGGTAATGATGGTAGGCGATGGAATCAATGACGCACCAGCTTTAGCCAGAGCGTCTATCGGGATGGCTATCGGAGCAGGAACAGATATTGCGATTGATTCTGCAGATGTCGTTTTAACCAATAGTAACCTATCGGATATTTTGAAATTTGTACGTTTGGCTAAAAACACACATCGAAAAATGATTCAAAATCTATGGTGGGGAGCCGGCTATAATATCCTAGCCATTCCACTTGCAGCAGGTGTTTTGGCTCCAATAGGAATTTTGTTAAGTCCAGCGGTTGGTGCGATTCTTATGTCCTTAAGTACGATTATCGTAGCTATTAATGCGATGACTTTAAGCGTCTGATTATTCAGACGCTATTTTTTTTTGAAAAAAGTTGAGAAAAAACTTTCGTTCGTTTTGTGCTATTTTTTAATTAGGGGAATTATATGCATAGAAAAGAGGGCGAGAAGGATGATTTGGCAATTTATAGCAAGAAAAAAATGTCAGCGACAATTGGAATTGATCGGATTAGTAAAAGAAGAAATGTACACAGTGACAGAAATGGCCAAGCAGATAAAGGTCAGTCGAAGAACCATACTGCGCTATCTTAAGGATCTTCAGCAAAAGGGCTATGTAATAAAAGAGCGAGAGTGGCATCTAAACTATCAAAATAAAAAAAGCTATTCGGAGCTGTATCGAATGTTGCTGATGACAGATCCACGGTTTCAACTTTTTCGACAGTTTCTTTGGGGTCAAGGTTCTGAAACGGTTAATTATTCTAAATTGAAAGAACTCAATCGACAATTAATCTATTTAAATCTTTCTGCCGATTGCAAAATAGGAGGCTTATTAGGAGAAAGCGGACTGATCTTCTTATTGCAGCTCCGCTATTTACGAGACTTTTATTATTTTGAGGAAGCAGAAATCTTTCAGCAAATGGAGCAATATCATCAGAGGAGTCCTATGATCTCTATAAGTAAAGAACTGTTTCCAGATGATAAGAGTCTCCAAGCCTTTATTGAGAAATTTGAATTGCAATCCAAGTTTGCTCCGTATTTTTATTTTGATTATATGCGGTATCACTTTCAAATATTTGTTGATTTTTATCACTGTCATAAAAGTTATCAGACAAATTTATATCATGAGGTCAAACAGGCTGGTAAAATTATCGGGGAAGTAATAAACTGGAAAAACGAAGTATTAGAGAACACCTTCTATGTGAAGCTGTTCGATCTATTTTTTGGAATTCATCAGGGGCTGCCGCTAACGGTTTTCAATTTAAAGTGGCAGAAAAGCATTGTCTCAGAGAATTATTACCATCTTAGTAAAGAATTGAAGAGGCAACTCCCTTTACTGAACAATTGTCGTGTAGACGAGTTGGCTTTGGCGGTAAAGAACATTCTTTTTGTGAGTCATTATACGGCCTTGGCAACAGCGCCTAACCTAGAATCGTCGCTACTGATTCAAGAAAAGTTTCAGCCTTTTTTACTCTCTGATTAGGGAATGTTTTGATGAAGATTTTTCTTCAAGAAAGGTTATGCTATAATGATGAAGACTATGTTGAAGATGCCGTTCTATTTCACACGTTTGTACTATTTTTTACGTGTGATCAGCAGGTATACAGATGAAAATAATTTAGTTCTTTCTTTTGAGAAACTATTTAATTGGAGGAGAGCAGAATGGGGTTACGAAAACTAGATGTTCCGACATCTTCGATTACAGAAGTAAAAAAATCACCAATGGACGTTTTTGCTCAGGCTCGTAAAGCAGAGACGGGTGTTTACATTTTTAATCGTGAAAAAATTGCTGGTGTGATGCTGACCAAAGAGCAGTATGAAGCATTAGTGGAAGAATTGAATACTTTGCGTGATACTTTATACCAACCAGTAGAGCGAGAGCTTCCTGTTCCAGAGGAATTAGAAGAGCTGGCAACAGCCTTACGAACAACGTTGGCTAAGGGCTCAGTGATCTCTGCTCGTTACTTAGATGAACGCATGGTAGCGACCGGCTTTATCACCAAGAAAACCGGTTTTGGTGGGGTAACAGAAATGATGAAAGAGTTGGAAGATACAGGAAAAATTATCTACCAACTACGTCGTCGCGAACATAACAAAGTTATCTATGCTGAAATTTTTGGCGAGCCGCAAGAATTCCAACGGGGTTCTGCCGACAAGTTGATGATTCGCAAAGTAAATCTGATCGAACGATAGACAGTCGCCACTGTCTATTTTTTTTGCCAGTTTTACTTCCTGCTTTAGCAGATTCGTAAAATGGTATGCGTATGAAAATGCGAAGAATTTTTTACTTCAGAAAAAATTCATCCATATAATTGAGGTAGCTGCGAGTTCCACTTCGTACTTTTAGTACGATTAGTGGAATCGTATGCGCAGTGAAGATAGAACTCATTTTTCCCAAGAAAAATGAATGCCTTTAAAGGAGCTAGCTGCCAGACCTACTTCTTACTTGCGTGATTAGAAAAATCGGATGTGTACGAAAATTATTCATTATAAATTAAACCTCTGCTTAATTTCCTCTTATGTTCAACAGGATTAATTGTCTGTGAACAAACGTTCGTTTATAATAGAACTAGAATGATTCGCTGAAGGGAGGGGAATCGGTTGGCTGAGTTGGTGTTTCCATTAAAAAATGATACATCAAGGAAAATAATTCATATTGATATGGATGCCTTTTTTGCCTCCGTGGAGGAACGGGATGATCCTGAATTGGCGAAGCATCCGTTGGTGATTGCTCGCCATCCTTCCGATACCGGCGGCAAAGGGGTCGTGACGACAGCGAATTACAAGGCGCGGGTCTATGGTATCCATTCGGCCATGAGTGCGCAAAAAGCGTATGAATTATGTCCGCAGGCGATTTTTAAGCCGGGGGATCACGCAAAATACAGTGCAGTTTCAAAGCAGGTACGAGAAATTTTTCATCGCTATACGGATATTATCGAACCTGTTTCGATAGATGAAGCCTATCTTGATGTGACAGAAAATAAGATTGATGCGCGTTCTGCCATCAAAATTGCCCGCATGATTCAGCAGGATATTTGGCAAGAGCTGCAGCTGACCTGTTCTGCTGGCGTCAGCTACAATAAATTTTTGGCCAAGCTAGCTTCTGATTATCAAAAGCCGAAGGGAATGACGGTGATATCACCAGAAGAGGCCGTCGTTTTTCTGAAACGTTTGCCGATTGAAAAGTTTCATGGGGTAGGTAAGAAGACAGTGCCAAAAATGAATGAACTTGGTATTTTTACGGGCGCGGATTTGTACGAGAAGAGTGAAATGTTCCTAATTCAAGAATTCGGGAAGATGGGCTATTCTCTATATCGAAAAGTGCGAGGCATCCATGATTCGCCAGTGAGCATCACTCGTGAGCGAAAATCTGTTGGCAAGGAGCATACCTATGGCCGTCCCTTATCAACAGAGGACGAAGTGTTAAGTCAATTAAGACAGCTGGCAGAGAAGGTGGAAGGATCGCTAAAACGAGTCCAGCGTCATGGGAAAACGGTCGTCGTTAAGATTCGTTATGCGGATTACACGACGGTGACGCGCCGGGTTACTTTGCCTTACTACATAGAAAAGAAAGAAGAGTTGTTTTCTCAAGCAAGCTTGATTTGGGAGGAGATCGGCGGCGTAGAAAAAGGGATCCGATTAGTCGGTATTACCCTGACCAATCTAGATCCCGTCGCCTATGAAAATATTGTATTGCCATTGTGGGAAGAGCGATCAAATTAGATCGCTTTTTTTGATTTGTTCAAAGGCTTTTTCTGAATCATGAAGCTTTTCCCAGATGACCACTTCGCCTTTTGCCAATGATTTTTTAACATCAATGATGCGCTGATTTGAGCTGCCGCGGAATTGCAGCATCAAGTTTTTCTTTGAAAGCTCAAAACGGCCATCAACAAGAATATCAATCTTACTCAACATTTCAAGCTTGTCTTCGCTATCCAGCAGCAGTTCTTCAAAAGTATACCCACTCCAGGACCAAATATCCTTTGTATCACCAAATTCACTGCGTAGACGATGAATCACTTTTAAACAGACTTGTGTATTTAGGAAGGGCTCGCCGCCTAAAAAGGTCACTCCTTGAACATAATCATGAGCAGTATCGGCAATCAGCTGATCTTCTATTTCTTGTGTGAAGGGTTTGCCGTAGTGAAAATTTTGGGAGGCAGCATTAAAGCAGCCTTCGCAAGCAAAGGGACAGCCGCTAACATAAAGACTGTTGCGGACGCCTTCACCATCAACAAAGTTGAAGGGCTTGTAATCGGCGATGTATTGTTGACTTAATTCGCTGGCCAACCACTCTTTTGGTTTAGGATTACGCATATTTTTCACCTTTCAAGTAAAACAGGGAGCGGCAAAGAGCGCCGTCCCTGTCATAAATAGTTCTGTTCATTGGTTCTTTTATTATTACATGTGTTTTACACGAGAAGCGATTTCTTCGTGACGTCCATGTACCATTGGACGTGCTTGTGGGTTGCCTAAGTAACCGCAAGTTCGTTTGACTACATCACATGATTTTGGATCATGATTGCCACATTGTGGGCATTCAAATCCACGTTTTGTTGGTTTGAAGTCGCCTTCGAAGCCACATTCGTAGCAGTGATCGATCGGTGTATTGGTTCCTAGATAAGCGATGCGGTCATAGCCATAATCCCAAACAGCTTCCAATGATTTTGGATTTTGCTGCAGAACAGGGTATTCACAGTAGTGAATGAAGCCGCCTGAACAATATTTAGGATAATCCTTTTCAAAGTCCAATTTTTCAAATGGTGTTGGATTTTTACGAACATCATAATGGAAACTATTGGTATAGTAATCCTTATCTGTAATGTTCTCCACAATACCGAAACGTTCTGTATCTAAACGGCAGAAGCGGTCGGTTAAGCTCTCGCTAGGTGTTGAATATACGCTGAAGTGATAGCCGTATTCATTGCCCCAAGCATCCGCATGTTCTTTTAAGTCTTTCATGATGTCTAACGTGAAGTCTTTTGCTTCTGGGTTCTCTTCCCATTCGCCGCCGTAAAAGACGCTAGCGACCTCATAAAGGCCAATGTAACCTAAAGAAATAGTTGCCCGTTTATTTTTGAATAATTCATTTACGGCATCTGTGCGTTTCAACCGTTTGCCGAAAGCGCCATATTGATAAAGGATCGGTGCGTTTGCCGGGGTCGCTTCTTTACAGCGATCGATTCGGAAAACTAACGCATCTTTGGCAATTTGCAGACGTTCTTCCAGTAACGACCAGAATTTTTCTTTGTTGCCGCCAGATTCTAAAGCGATTCTTGGTAAGTTCAAGGTCACCACACCAAGATTCATCCGTCCGGCGTTAACTTCTTCGCCTTGTTCATTTTTCCAGCCTTGTAGGAATGAGCGACAGCCCATTGGTACCTTAAAGCTGCCAGTTAATTCGATCAATTTATCGTAGTTCAAGATGTCTGGATACATCCGTTTGGTAGCACATTCTAGCGCCAATTCTTTAATGTCGTAGTTTGGATCATTTGGTTCTAAGTTTGTCCCGCGACGTAAAGTAAAGATCAATTTAGGGAAGATCGCTGTCCGTTTTTCACTGCCTAGGCCTTCGATACGGATCTGCAGGATTGCTTTTTGGATCTCACGTTCAAACCAATCAGTTCCAAGACCGAAGCCTAAAGAAGTGAAAGGGGTTTGTCCATTAGAAGTGAACAAGGTATTGATTTCGTATTCCAAACTTTGCATCGCATCGTAAATGTCTTTACGTGTTTTTTGTTTGGCGAAAGCCTTTTGTTTTTCTGGATCATCGATCCATTCCTCGGCATCTTTTAAGTGTTTAGCATAATTTAGGCGCGCAAAAGGAGCTAATAGCTCGTCAGTACGGTCCGCTGAACAGCCGCCGTATTGGCTTGAAGCCACGTTGGCGATGATTTGAGAAATTTGAGCGGTAGCTGTTTGAATGGATTTAGGACTTTCTACTTCCGCATTCCCGATTTTGAAGCCGTTATTCAACATGCCTTTGAAGTCAATCAAACAGCAGTTCGTCATCGGTGTGTATGGATGGTAGTCTAAATCATGATAATGAATGTCGCCTTTTTGATGAGCGTTCGCTACATGAGGCGGCAGCATTTTTAACCCGATGGATTTGCCAACAATCCCAGCAGTTAAATCGCGTTGTGTGTTAAAAACATCACTATCTTTATTCGCATTCTCATTGACAACCGTTTGATCCTTATTGATCAGTTTTCCGATTGTAAAGTTGATATCGGTCGCCTTGCTACGTTGGAAGTCACGGCGTGTACGATAGTTGATATATTCCTCTGCTAATTCATACTCGTTGTGTTCTAATAATGTATGCTCCACAATGTTCTGGATTTCATAAATTTTGATATCGCTAGTAAAACGTTCAGAAATTTCAGCATCCACTCGTTCAACAATTGACTGAATGCGTTCATGAGCCAATGGGTCGACAGATCCTTTGATTTTAGTTTCAGCTTTGATTAAGGCATCGTAAATTTTTTGGTCATCAAATGCTGTGTGACGACCATCACGTTTTACGACCTTTATATTTTTTAGCGACGGTTGATATTCGTTGAGCAACGAATCTTTTGTGTGGATTTCCATCATTATAAACAACTCCATTTCCTTTAAAGTTCATTATCAATCATATAGTATTTTTGATGCCGTTGCAACGATATATAGTATTATTTTTTTGCCAAAAAAGAAAAACACACCATATATAGTGTGTTTGTTTACTGAAAGATAAAAGAAAGCTGATAAGGACAAGCTTCTATGAAAAATAAAATAACTGAAAATAATTTTTCCTAAAAAGTGAAAAAATTGTAAGGTTATTGAAGGTCGTTTCACATAGGAATTCACCTCAAATATGATACCATAAAAGAAAAAAATTTGATGTTACAAATAGATTTCATCGAGAGCATTTGCCAGTTTTTAGCAGTCTGGCAAGCAGAATGGGCATCAATTATTTTTCTAACCCGAGATAGGAGGGATTGAATGGAAAAAATAATCAACGTGCAGCACCTTAGCAAAAGCTACGGCACACGAAATAATAAAGTGACTGTCTTAAATGATTTGAATTTTACGGTGGAAAAGGGGGAGTTTGTCGGGATCATGGGGCCAAGCGGTGCGGGCAAGACCACCTTGATGAATATCCTTTCAACGATTTTACTGCCGACGATGGGATCCGTTAAGATCGCTGGCGCAGACATCACTCAAATGCGGGAAAGTCGATTGACGGATTTTCGACGGGAGAAGCTTGGGTTCATTTTTCAAGACTTTAATTTGATTGACAGCTTGACGGTGAAGGACAATATCATCTTACCGTTGACAGTCAGCAAACTTTCGAACAACGAGATTGAAGAACGGGTGCTTCGATTGGCAGGAATATTAAGGATCGAACAGATATTAACGCGCTATCCAGAAGAAATTTCAGTGGGGCAGCAGCAGCGAACTGCCGCAGCTCGAGCATTAATCAGCAAACCGTTAGTTTTGTTTGCCGATGAGCCGACCGGATCGTTGGATTCGAAGTCTGCGACGGAATTTTTAAACTATTTGGACGATGTGAACCTTCATGAAGAAACAACGATCTTAATGGTTACACATGATCCTTACACCGCGAGCTATTGCAACCGTGTGCTGTTTATCAAGGATGGTCGTTTTTTTGCTGAGATTGTCCGCCGTTCGTCACGAAAAGATTTTTTTGAGAAAGTGATAGATATGCAGGCAACGATCGGCGGGGGTGGCAAGGCCAATGCTGATTAGAATTATTTGGCGCGGCTTTAAAAAACAGCTATCAAACTACCTAGTCTTTTTCTTCAGCTTGATCTTTGCGGTCATGGTGTTTTATTCCTTTACCGCGATGACTTACGAGCAGCCGTTAATCCGAAGTGCCGGGAAAAATACTGAGCTTGTTGGAATGTTAGGCTTCGGGAGTTTTGCGGTTGTCTTGATTCTGCTCTTTTTTATGGCGAGTACCAATCGCTTTTTTATTGAAAACCGCCGCAAAGATATCAGTATCTTCCATTTATATGGGTTGAGCTATTATCAGATTTGTCTCTGGTTTATTTTAGAGATCTTTTTTATTGGTATCTTTTCTTTTGTCGTTGGAATCAGTTTTGGGGTATTACTATCGAAGCTTTTCAGTATGATTCTAGTAAAGGCGATGGATCTGCCGCTGCAAGTGCATTTCTTTTTTTCTACCGATGCGATTATGATGACAGGGTTAGTTGTACTGTTTATTTTAGCCGTTGTTTCTTTTCAAATTTTATGGCTAGTCTCGGGTTACAAATTCACTCACTTAAAGAGGCTTGATTTGCGGAAGATACAGGCGATGAAGGTGCCCTTATGGCAAAAGCTCCTAGGTGTGACAGGGGCATTGTGTTTACTAGGCGGCTGGGGAATGGCTCTGAGCTATATTATCTTTGCGCGCAAAGCGAGTGACCATCTCGGCTTGATTCGAGGCAACATTGTATTGATGGGGACTATTTTTTTACTATGTGTTATCGGCAGCTACTTGTTCTTCGGCTTTACTATGAGATGGTACAATTCTTATCGGCCAAAACGCTTATTCAAGAATCTGGGAATGCTGTCCCGCAGTGAATGGCAATTGCGCTTGTTTAGTGATTGGCGCTTTTTAGGCTCGATCACGGTTGCTTTAGGATTGGCGCTAGCGATTCTGGGTGGGATGGCGGCAATTGTTTCGTTAGAAATGCGTTCTGTAAACGAGATCGCTCCCACCTCCTTAATGATCACGCAAGAAAGCTATAAGAAAATTGCACCTAAACTCCAGGGGTTTGAAGATTATCAGAAACAGTCCTTAACGTTTAATGCTGTTCCGGCGAAACAAAGCGTTGAAATTTCCGGGGAAGGAACAAACTCGCAGCCTGAAGTAATGGATATGATCTCTCTTTCGGATTATCGAGCGTTTCAAAAAATAAATCATACCTTACCCAATATTCATTTAAACACGCCTACGTCAACCATCGTTTTAAGCTCTTATCAGCGATACTTAACGGAATACGCACATTACAGTAGATTTATTTATTTAAAAGATCGTAAATTGACGGTTCAGGGAACCTATCCTAATTTTTTTGGAGACGCGAATTTGCGTTACGGAACGGGGTTGATCGTTGTTTCTGATGAAGTCTTTAATAGCACACCGGGGATTTCCTATACGATCGAAGCCATTGATGTAGAAAAGCAAGAAGAAGAAAAATTGGCAAGACTGATTCACAAAGAACTGAAGGGCGACTGGGGCTTTCCGATTCACTATGAGTTGTCTTGGCGGAATCATCAATTGGTAGGAGATATCATTGAAGGCGAAGGGGCGAAAAATGATGGCTCTACCGTTTATCGATCGGAATATACTTCTTACCAAGAGGTGTATCGAGCGACTCGCAGCAGCATGGGGCTCGTTTTATTCGTAGTAACATTCGTAACGACGACGTTCATCATATCAACGGCAAGTATGGTAACTTTACGACAACTTTCAGAATTTAAACAAAAACGGAAAAAATATCAGCTATTGCGGCAAATGGGTATTCCTGACAAAACGATCTATCAGGAAATCAAACGAGAGAATCGTGTGGTATTTTTCACTCCAGCCTTTTTGGCCCTCGTCCATAGTATGCTGGCGATCTCGGTGATTTCCCACATAGCCAAAGATACCGATTATTGGTTCGTTTACTTATTCTGTGGATTGATGTTAGCAGTCTATGCGCTGTTTTATTGGGCTTCTTGTGCCTATCAGAAAAAACTTTTATAACGGTAAAGCAACGGGGTATACCAATTTACTTTGGTATATCCTTTTTTTGCGTAGAAGGATTTTTAAGCATGTGACAAAACTGTTCGTTTGAAAGCGGTATATGTAAGAGGAACAAATGGCAGATTTTTTTCAAGGTTCTATAATTAGCTCAAAAGAAAAAAGGAGGGGGCGATTGGATGAAGGAATTTTTTAAACGCCCCGCTGCTCGTTACTGGTTAAGTTTTATTGGAAAGACGATTTTCTACTTTGCGGTCCTTTTGATTTTAGTTTACTTATACCATTACAAGAGCATCCAAGGCGGTAATTTTATCTATAACGAGTTTTAATAATAAGTCGTTCTTGAACTGAACGGGGGGAATATCATGCAAAATATTATTACAACGATTGATAAATGGGCAAGTGAGAAGCCAGAGGCGATCGCTTACCAATCAGAAACAGAAAAATACAGCTATCAAACATTGCGGCAATGGTCAGACAACTTAGCGCAATACTTGAATGAGCAACTAACGGACAAAGCGCCGATTGTTGTATTTGGTGAATTAGAATTTGAAATGATCGCTAGCTTTCTAGGTGCTGTTAAGAGCGGTCATGCGTACATTCCAATTGAATCGAATACACCATTGGATCGGATTCAGTTGATTTTAGACGTTGCACAGCCAGCAATGATCTTGAGTGTACAGCCTTGGCCGGAAGAAATTGCTGCGACTATTCCAGTTGTTGCACCAAAGGAACTTCAGGAGCTATTCGTAACATCCCGCGAAAAAAAAGAGTTGGTACCTGTTGAAGACAAGGAGACCTTCTACATTATTTTTACCTCTGGAACAACGGGCGTACCAAAAGGCGTTCAGATCAGTCATAAAAATCTATTGAGCTTTACGAATTGGGACCTAAAGGATTTCGGCATTGAACCCGGCATGCGCTTTTTATCCCAAGCACCCTATTCATTTGATTTGTCTGTCATGAGTGTCTATCCTGCACTTTGCAGTGGAGGGACGTTGGTTCCAATGGAAAAAGCTGTAATCAACGATTTCAAAAAATTATTCAGCTTTCTTCCTCAGTTAGATCTGGAAGTTTGGGTATCTACCCCTTCATTTATGGATATTTGTTTGATGGAGAAAACCTTTGATGGAGCGCACGTTCCTTCATTGAAAATCTTCCAATTCTGCGGGGAGGAGCTTCCTCGTAAAACAGCGGAGGAATTATTGCGACGTTTTCCAAACGCGAAAATCTTTAACACATACGGCCCAACCGAAGCAACTGTCGCAATGACTCAAATCGAAGTGACCGCTGAGGTTTTAGCGCGATACGATCGTGTACCGATCGGCTATATCAAGAAAGATACTGAAGTCTTGATTTATGATGGGGATCAGGAAGCCGCAGAGGGTGAAGCAGGCGAGATTATTATCAAAGGTCCAAGTGTATCAAAAGGGTACATGAACAACCCAGAAAAAACAGCTGCTGCTTTCTTTGAGATTGACGGAGTACCCGCCTACCGTACAGGAGACGCTGGTCGTATAGAAAAAGATGGGTTGCTTCTATATGAAGGACGAATCGATTTCCAAGTGAAGCTCCATGGGTTTCGAATCGAGTTGGAAGACATTGATCACCATTTAGAAAAAGTCTCTTATGTGAAGCAAGCGACCGTCGTGCCAAAATATCAGGAACACAAAGTTCAACAATTAGTTGCCTATATTGTTGCGAACGAAAACGATTTTGAAAAAGCGTATCAATTAACGAAAGCAGTCAAAGAAGAATTGGCAGAAGGGGTCATGGACTATATGATCCCACAAAAATTTGTCTATGTGGATCAGCTGCCATTGACACCCAATGGCAAGATTGACCGCAAACGACTGATGAACGAGGTGAATAGCTGATGCTGATTCCTCACATGGTGCCTTATGCGTCACCGATTTATTTCATTATTCTAATTGTGGCACTGCTGCCGTTGATTCTAAGTTTGTTGATTCGGGGGAAGCGAATCAGCTGGTACCAATCACTGATTACGTTGTTCTTTCTATACATTTCCTTCGGCGGAAAAGATTATCGCCAAGGCTTAGCGTTGATCGGCTATGTGATATTTCAAAGTATTTTAGTATGGTGCTATAACTATTACCGAAAAAATAAGAATCAAGCGGGGGTCTTTTACTTCGCTGTATTTTTAAGTATCCTGCCGCTGATTTTGGTCAAAGTGACGCCGTTTATGGATGGACAGGCATCGATTTTCGGCTTTTTAGGAATTTCTTATCTGACATTCAAGTCCGTTCAGATCATCATGGAAATGCGCGATGGCATGATTAAGGAGTACAGTCCGTTGAACTATATCAAGTTCTTGCTGTTCTTCCCAACCATCTCATCTGGTCCAATTGATCGCTATCGTCGATTTGAAAAGGACTTAAACGAGCCGCCAGCACCAGAAAAATATGTGGATCTGCTAGGAGCGGGGGTCCATGATATTTTTGTCGGTTTCTTATATAAATTCGTGATCGGTTATTATTTCGGTCAAGTGCTCCTGCCCCTTGTTGATCGAATTGCGATGCATCACGGCGGCATCTCATGGGGCTTAGTCGGGTATATGTATGTCTATAGTATGTATCTGTTCTTTGACTTTGCCGGCTATAGTCTGTTCGCCGTCGGTACAAGCAAGCTGATGGGGTATGAAACACCGCCGAACTTTAATAAACCATTCCTATCCTGGAACATCAAGGAATTCTGGAATCGTTGGCACATGACCTTGTCCTTCTGGTTCCGTGATTACATCTATATGCGGTTAATGTTCACCTTGATCAAGAAGAAAACCTTCAAGAGTCGCATCGTGGCTTCTAATGTTGGCTACTTCGCGTTGTTCTTGATTATGGGTGTCTGGCACGGGTTAACTTGGTATTACATTGTCTATGGCATTTACCACGCAACCCTGATCTGTTTAACCGATGCGTGGCTGCGTTTTAAAAAGAAACACAAAAAACAAATTCCATCCAATAAATTTACCCACGCGTTGGCGATTTTCTTAACCTTCAACGCTGTCTGCTTGAGCTTTTTAATCTTCTCAGGCTTCTTGGATAAATTATTTTTTGCCAGTCCGGCTTTTAGCAGATAACTAAAGCTCTAACTGACGGAATAGTTTCAATGCAGGATATCGCATGAACTGTTTAGCCGGATGGTATGCGTACGAAAACGTTTCGAATTTTTGCGTTAGAAAAAATTCGGACAACTATAATGAGCTAGCCCACATGATAAAGGACAGTAACGATAGAAAAAACTATATTTCCTTAAAAAAAACGAAATGGAGCGAGTAACATGGAAGACACATTATTTAGCATTTTAGAAGATATTACAGGAACAGACGAAGTAAGAGACAATCCCGATGTGGATTTGTTTGAAGAAGGATTGATGGACTCTTTAGCAACCGTTCAATTATTGGTTGAGATCGAAGGACAATTAGGCGTACAGGTTCCAGTTTCAGAGTTTGACCGCGCTCAATGGAATACACCCAATAAAATCATTGAACAAGTGAAGGTTCTACAAGCTTAATGAAAAAGAAACTCTTCGGTATCTTTGGGCCGATTCTTTTAGCGGCAATGTTATTGATTCTCTTGTTTTTTTCCCCCTTTAAAATCAACAGCAATGATCCGGAGCTGATCAAGGCTGCTTCAAGTTCGATGGCGGGAAATGTCTTGCGAGGAAACAGTATCACAAAAGAGGCTCTGAGTACTGATAAATACGTCCCATTTTTTGGTTCCTCCGAATTGAGCCGAATCAGTCCGTTTCATCCGTCGGTTTTAGCAGAAAAATATGATCGAGGCTATACGCCATTCTTGATGGGAGCTCCAGGAACCCAGTCACTCACCCAATTCATGATGATGCAATCCCTCGGGAAGGACTTAAAGGATCGGAAAGTAGTCTTTATCATTTCCCCTCAATGGTTTGTTAAACATGGGATAAAACGTGATTACTTTGATGCGTATTATTCTCCCGAGCAAACGTTGAATTGGCTGCTAAACTTGAAAAAAGTACAAGCAAGTGATAAATATTTGGCACAACGGTTAACGCATTACGGTGTAGTAAAAAAAGATGAACGGCTAGAACGGATGCTGGATGCAGTGATGGATGGACAACTGCCTGACAAATCAGATATCGCTGTCAGCAAGTTAAAATTAAACATGCTGGAGCGGGAAGATGAACTGTTCAGTACCATTGGTATGTTAAGCAAACAGGCTGAGATTGATAAAAACGTTAAAGCATTACCGAAAAAATACAATCAAGATGAGCTGGATACGTTGGCTAATCAGTTAGGTGAACGGGCGACTCAAGGAAATGAATTTGGGATTCAGCAACGTTTCTACCACCAACGAATCAAGCCACATATGAACCGTTTAGCAGATTCACAAAAAAATTGGGATTATCGATTCTCGCCAGAGTTCTCTGACTTCCAACTAGCTTTGGATCAATTAGCCAAGGAACATGCGGATGCGCTCTTTATTATTCCACCCGTCAATGGACGCTGGGCGAAATTTACGGGGCTTTCAAAAGAAATGCTGCAACAGTTCTCTGACAAGATTAAGTATCAATTGACGTCACAGGGCTTCAATAATATCGCTGACTATACAGAACAAGAAAACACGCCATACTTCATGCAAGACACCATTCACTTAGGATGGAACGGCTGGTTGGCAGCAGATAAGAAAATTGCGCCATTCTTAAAGGATCATAGATCGCAAGCTGAAAATTATAAAATCAACAATCCTTATTTTTTAAGCAAAGAATGGCAAGAAATGAATCCAACAGAAATAAAATAAAAATGAGACAGCATCAGGTAAAACGACTCGTTCCTGATGCTGTCTTTTTTAGCTTACCAAAAATTTTTTTGGGGCGAAAAAAAGAATTTCACAGACAAAAATTAATGGATGATTGAGATGAAAATAGTTTTACGCTGTTTTTTTACAAATAATAATCGCTTTTAAAAAGTGATTTTATTATTTGATATTGTTATTTTAAATAATTCGTATTCTTTAAAAATACCATATTATTTGAAGTGACCCCAAAAAGTTAGACTTATTTCGGAGTAGAGAAATCTACTCCGTTTTTTGTTTGTTAACATGGCAATTACGCCGCTTTCTGTGCAGCTTTTCGAAATTGAACAGGGCTTTTCCAATTCAATTTCTGTTTCATCCGGTGATTGTTGTAGTAATAGATATAGTCATCAATCGCCGTTTTTAGTTCATCAAAACTGTGATAGGTTTCCCCATGAAAGATTTCTTGTTTTAGAAGACTGAAGAAGTTCTCCATGATTGAATTATCTAAACAATTTCCTTTGCGAGACATACTTTGAAAGATTTTCTGTTTCTTTAGTTTTTGCCGATAGGACTTCATTTGATAAGCCCAACCTTGATCCGAATGGAAGGTGCGACGATAGGGGCAATCAGCCGTGATCGCGATGGCTTCTTCTAAACCTTCCATAATTGCCAAGGCATTCGGCTTTTCTGAAATGCGGTACGAAAGAATCTCGCTATTATACATGTCCATGAACGGGTCTAGGTATAACTTTCTTTGTCGGATCACGCCTTTGGTATCTATTTCAAAATACTTGAATTCTGTTGTATCTGTCGTAATTTTTTGATGACAAATACTCGTATAAAAATGACGACGAATCCGGTTTTTCGCCACTTTTCCAATCTTTCCTCGATAAGAATTATAGCGACGTGATTTACGTGTGTAGGAACGGACTTCGATCCCTAGCTTTCGAATCAAACGTTGAACTTTCTTTTTATTGACATGAAATCCGCGATTTTTTAGTTCATTCGTCATTCGTAAACAGCCATAATTTTTATGTTCTTTACGAATACGAAGCATTTCGGCTTCGATTCCTTGATCGGGATTGTCTCTGTCAAATCGTTTTTGCCAGTACATAAACGTCGCTTTAGGAAAGTTTAACGTCTCAAGAAGCTCAACTAATTTGAATGATCCTCGGAGGCTGTTGATGATTCGTGCGATTGATTCGTTCGTCTTTGTTGGGCTTCCTGTTTTCGCAGCTTCCTCAGCTCTTTTAAAAAGGCATTCTCAATCTGAAGGGAACGCACTTGTTTTTCTAATTCTTTAATACGGTCTCGTTCTTCCGGTGTTGACTCAATTGAACGCTTCTTTTTCTGTTCTTTTTTCTCAGCCAAGGTAGATGGACGTCCTTTCGTTTTTGTGAGTCCATCGATACCATCATCCCGAAATTTTCTCATCCAACTGGCAATGAGAGACGGATTATTCATTTTAAGTACATTGGCAATTTCACGATAAGACAGCTCACTAGTTTGATATAACTCTATCGCATCCAACTTAAATTGAACAGAATAATTCGCATTTTTACGTTTTCTGAGAAGACCTTCTTCGCCAAATTCCCGGTAGGAATTCACCCAATCTAGTATTTGTTTCCTATCCTTAACCGAATGTATCTTTGCTAAATAGCTATAACCTCCTTTCCCATCTAAGTATTCTTGAACGACTTTCAATTTGAATTCAAAACTATATTTAGCCATAAAAAATACCGACCTCCAAGAGTTAGATTTTGGTCTAACTTTTGGGGGTCGGCTCAATTTGGGTTATGTTTTTTTTGCGCGATTTAGCAAAAAAAATAAGAAAATTTTTTTATAGAAAATACGTTATGATAATTTCTAAGAAAAGAAAACGGATACAAAAAAAGGAGCGAGCCTATTATGAAAGCCAACCAAAAGACACAGCCACTAACTCAGAGAGCACTATTTAGTATGAAACGGGAACGATTAGAAGCTAAAATTCTTACCTATTTCAAAAACACACAGGATACAGCCTCAGTCATCGAGTATCTAGTAGTTGTTATGCTGCGGAATGCGATTGTATGCAGCGACTTTTCTTTCTTGTGCTATGATTTAGTTCGAGAATTATTTATAACAGCTAAACCGAATGACGCTTTACGTAAATATTGTGTATATTTCAAAGACTATTTTTCCGCAGAGGGAGAATGGACAACCGTGATCGGTCGACTATTTAGTAACAAAAAAGAATACCAACGATTCACCGAAGTGGCTCGTTTTTATAAAAAAGTATTAGATACACCAAAAACTGGGGAATGCAAGAACCCAGATCTAGAAATTCGCTTGGTTTCTTTTTTTGAGGATGCCAGCGGGAAGAAGCATACTTTGACGATCCGAGACGCGGATGAGAGGGTCAGTATGGCCAAGCTAGCTAAAAGTTTAGAGATCCTAACTACGTTAAGTATTTTTAAAACAAAGGACGGGGTGCGCCGTTTCGTCAAGCTCGTTGATTTTGAACGCCCAGGGACAAAGGATACATTAGAAAAAGTAATGGAAGTGCTGCAAATTGAGGAGGATCAACCTTCCGAAGAAGCGGCAGAAACTATCGAAATCGTTGTGCCCACAGGGATTAATCCCACCACTTTAAGTGAAGAAGAAAGATTGGCTTTAGTTCAAGTGGTTCATCCAGAAGTGGTTCGTTTAGCGGATGCTCGAGTAGTATTTACAGAGCAGGATAAGGAACGAAGCCTATTGGAAGATCCAACTGTTGATCCTCTGATAGAAATTAATGATCCACCTATAAAGTTAGAAAGTGATTCTTTTGCGGGAGATTCAACTGCTGTCGAAACCACGAAATCAGCGACAACTGTTGCACAAAAGCCCAAGAAACATAAGCGCCTCAGTCCGAAAGAAGCCTATGTTCAATCGCTGATTGAAAAAAGACAGAATAAGTCACCGATAAACAGTGGAAATAAAAAGAAGAATGGCGGCAAGAAGAAAAAGAGGTAATAAAAATATAGCATCAGCCAATTGAGGATTTCTTCCTTGGCTTGCTTTGCTGTGGTAACGTTTTGATAATAAAAAGCGCCTAAGGAAAATATCTCCTTAGGCTATTTTTGCTGATAATTTTTGTAATAGAAAATCGCTAATTGGGTACGGTCACGAACTTCTAATTTTTCTAATAGCTGGCTGATATTATTTCGGACCGTCCCTTCACTTAAAAATAGTTCTTTGGCAATTTCCTTATTGTTTTTTCCATTGGCAACGGCAATCAAAATACTTTCTTCTCGTTCAGATAACTCAATAGTAGGTTGAGTTTGTGGTGCTTGACTGGTTAAGATGGAGGCTAATTTTCCGGCAATTTCTGTTCCAAAAACCGTTTGTCCATTATAGACGGCTTTGATTGCGGGGACGATACTAGCTAGGTCCTGCTTGATCAGATAGCCCTTTACACCAATCTGTAGGGCTTCGCGGATGTATTCATCATCGGAAAAAGTTGTTAGTAACAATATAACAGCGTCAGGAGCTTGCTTGAAAATTTCTTTTGCAGCCTCTATTCCTGTACTCTCTCCCATACGAATATCCGTTAATAGAACATCAGGATGTTCCTGCAAATATAAGTTCACCGCTTCAGCGGCAGAATTACCCGTATTTAGAACGTGTATTTCTTGCGACAGGTCTAAAATAGTCCTCAATGATTCTGTAACTAGTGGATCATCATCAACAACGACAACACGAATCATACAACTTCTCCTTAATCTTCATTTTTTATTCTAATAAGTAAAGGCTAACTTACATCAATTGATTTCTCGGAGTGCCGAGTGAGTATTTTTCGGTAGGATGACATGGATCATAAAATGATTGGGAGTTTGTGAGAGATGCATCTGACCGCCGATTTTTTCTAAACGTTGCTGCATACTTTTCAATCCAATACCGCTCCCGCTTTTTTTAGCCAACGTTCCATTATCAAGAATCTGTAATCGATAAAATGCCGGCAGCTCGTTGAATGAAAGAGTGACATTGGTCGCGTTACTGTGCTTCATAACATTGGCCAAGGCTTCTTTCATTACCATTAATAGGGTACGATCCTGCTCTTGAGTCAAATTTTCTGGGATATTGCCACGAATAGTCACTTCACAGAATTGAAAATCCGCAATAAGAAAGTCCAATCCCTTTCTGAAGGAAAGCGAGGTTTCATGCAAATCATGAACACTTTCGCGAATATTATCCATCCCAGTGTGAATAGTCACTTTTAATTGAGTTAACGGCTCTTTCAAAGAATCCGCTTGATTGATAGCTTCGATTGCTCCTAATTGAATGATGGCGCTAGAGAGCAAATGCCCGACGTTATCATGGATGTCACGAGCGATTCGATTTCGCTCCTCTGAGATTTCCAGATCGATGAAGGTCTCTTGTGATTGTATCAATTCTTGATTTTTTTGTTTTAGAAGTTCTTGTTTTTCCCAGCTATCATCCTTTAACTGCAAAAAAGCTTCTTCTAGTTCCATCTGTTTTTTCCCACGCCAAGCTAAGAGTATAGCAAAGCAGCTTAAACAAAAAATCAGTAGGTGCTCAGATGAAGAATAGCCATCTTGGAATAAAGGAATGACCAATACAATCAATCCCCAACTCCAAATGACTTCTTCTCGCCAGGAGATTCGCAAATTAGCTGGCAAAAAAATGAGCAGCATAGGCCAAAAAAAACTTAAAATTAATAGTGGAAAGACCCCCATTGCTTGGCCTAATGATTTTTTCAGCAATAGGGCGGGTGCGGCTAAGAGAATACTGGCCAATAGGTAGACGACCATTTGTGGTTTGAACTCCTGCTGAAACAAGAGGACGATACCGATAATTTCAAAGAAGAAAAAATCCGCCCAATATTTATTTAAATGCTTCATTGTCTCTCCTAACTTCTAGCTGAAATATGATTTCACGTAAACTTCTTCACAAAATGACATTTGTCATTCTATGATTGGCCGAAACTCACTGTAATAAATTTTCTAATTTTATTATAGTAAATGTAAGATGAAAAGGAAAAGGAGTTTTTCAAATGTTAATTGAAATCGAAAACTTAGTAAAGCGCTACGGTGATTTCACCGCTTTGAACCATTTAAACCTATCCGTGAAAAAGGGTGAAATTTTGGGTCTATTAGGACCAAATGGGAGCGGAAAATCTACCACTATCAATTGTGTTCTCTCATTGCTGACTTATGATCGAGGCTCAATCAAAATTTTCGGTGAAGAGATGGGACCAGAAAAATATGGAATCAAACAAAAAATCGGGGTTGTGCCTCAAGAGATTGCTCTTTTTGAAGAACTGAGTGTTACGGACAATATCAATTATTTTTGCGGGTTGTATGTGCAAGAAAAGAGCAAACGAGAGCAATATGTAGAAGAGGTCATTCAACTTGTTGGTTTAGAAGAATTTCGAAAATTTTATCCTAGACAGCTAAGCGGCGGTTTGAAGCGTCGATTGAATATTGCCTGTGGGATCGTGCATAAACCAGAGCTGATCTTTTTAGATGAACCAACTGTCGCTGTCGATCCACAAAGTCGTAACAAGATTTTGGATAGTATTAAAGAGCTGAACCGTCAAGGAGCGACAATCGTTTATACAACTCATTATATGGAAGAAGTCGAGATCTTATGTAACCATATTGTGATTATTGATCAAGGACAAGTAATCGCTGAGGGCAGTAAAGAGCAACTGAAAAATATGGTTCGCGAAAATGAAAAATTAATTATCGAGGTTCCAGGATTGACTGAAGAACAAGTGGCAACGGTTGAGGGATTCCCATCTATTTTGGAAGTAACTTATGATGAGAGCTATCTAAAAATAACCACTAAGGATTTGAAAAAGGCACTGCTGCCAATTTTGAATTATTTTGAAACAGAAAAAATTATGTACGCCAATATCCACACGCAAGAGGCAACACTAAACGATGTTTTCTTGGAAATCACCGGAAAAGAATTAAGGGATTAGGGGGGAGATTATGTTTATTCGTTTATTTATTTATCGCTTGCGCGTCTTATTAAGAAATCGTAGTCTGCTTTTTTGGACCTTTGCCTTTCCGGTCGTTTTAGGATTATTGTTCAATCTAGCCTTTGGCAACTTAGATGAAATGATGTCCTTAGAAACATCGAAGGTTGGGATCGTCTCTACAGATGAAACGAAAGCAGAACAGTTTAAAACGGTTTTAAAGGAAATAAAAGACGATGATGATGAAGTGGTCTTTAAGAGTAAAGAACTGTCAAAAAAAGAAGCACAGGCACAATTGTCGGATGATGAGATTGCCGGCTATTTTGAAATTGATGCAGAGACTATCGAGCTATTTGTTAGTAAAAGCGGCACGCAGCAAACCGTTTTAAAGGAACTTTTGAATCAATATCTACAAAATACAGATAAAATTGAAACGTTGATGGCAACTGGGACGGTACAGCCACAAATGTTCAATCAGGTACTTGAACAAAAGAGCTATGTAAAAGATGGCAATGGTACTGGAAACTTCAACTTGAAATCTTTTTATTTCTTTACGTTAGTCGGGATGACCGTCATGTACGGATTTATGTGGGGACTGCGCAACGCGAACGATCAACAAGCCAATCAATCGCCAGAGGGGATGCGTCTATGCTTGATTCCACGGAATAAATTGCTGGTGTCCTTTGCCAATATGCTGGCAAGTTTTGTCCTCTTCTTCGTTCAGACGACCTTGATCTTGATGTTTTATCGTTTTGTTTATCAAGTCGAGTTTGGGGATCATTGGAACTGTATCCTACTCGTTTGCGCCCTTGGTGCATTTACGGCGATTTCTTTTGGGACGTTGATTGGGAATGCATTATCCAAGCTGGCCTTTCAACAAAAGATTTCGATTGGGATCTCTATATCCATGATTATGAGCTTTTTAGCAGGAATGATGGGATCACAATCGATCAAATATTGGATTGATGTCCATGTTCCATTGCTAGGACGAATCAATATCGTAAATCTAATTAGTGAAAGCTTGTATCAGCTGTTTTATTATCAATCTCTCGATCCCTTTTATACGAATTTATTGTGGCTAGCTGGGGTTGGTATTTTATTTATCCTATTAAATTATTCTTTTGAGAGGAAGGTGCAATATGACCACTTATAGAGCGATCCTGCAAATTCTGAAGAAGAATAAGGGGAGTCTGTCATTAGGGATAATCATTATGGTAGTTATCACAATGTTTTATGCCGGTCAATTAACTAAAGACGCAGAAGAATTGACGGGTGCGAAAATTGCCGTTCTCTCAAAAGATGATTCTGCTATTGAAAAAGGCTTTGTAGATTATTTAGGAAAACAACACACGATTGTTCAATTAAAGGATACTTCTGAAAAGAGTTTGGATGATGCGCTTTACTTTGATGAAGTAGAGTATATTCTTGAGATACCTAAGAATTTCTCAGAAAAATTGTCTAAAGGAGAAGACGTGAAGCTAACAAGCAAGACCCGTCCAGCAACCTTTTCACAATCCTTAGTGGACACAACGATAAACAACTATCTCAATACCTTTTTGACGTATCAAAAGCAAATGCCAGAGCTAAGTCAAAAGGAGTTATTAAAGCAAACAAAAACAACCTTGAGCAAAGATGGAAAAGTACATTTCGATTCAAGCTACCATAAAAAGAAGAAACGAAATGTCACGGGTCAGATTTATAATCTCTTGGCTTATGGAATGTTCATGACAATCTTCAGCGGTTACGCGGTAGTGAATTTGGCCTTTAATCGGGAGGAAATCAGTCGCCGAAACAGCTGTTCACCCATTTCCCGTCGGAAACTGTCTCGCAAAATATCAATAGGCAACTTGGCCTATTCAGTCTGCTGCTGGCTTCTATTTGTAGCCTTCGTATTAGCAGTTACTAGAAATAGCATGGATCAGGTGATGGGGTATTTCCTGCTGAACACAGTATCATTCTTTGTCGCGATTGTTAGTTTCTCTATTTTGATCACCAGTATTTTACAGAAGGAAGATGCGATCAGCGGGATTAATAATATCTTTATAATGGGAAGCTGTTTTGTCGGCGGGGTATTTGTTCCAAGTGAATTTTTACCCGATGCGGTGAATAAGATCGCTGCTTTTACGCCAACCTACTGGTTTGTACAGAACAATGAATTGATCGGAAAAACAGTCAGCTTTGATCAGGCCTTTTTAGATAAGTTTTTATTCCAATCAGGGGTTCTATTAGCCTTTGCCGCTGTATTTTGGGTGATTCATCTGATCACGATGCGGGAAAAGGGCACTTGGTCATTGAAAAAAGTTCAAGCCTAATTAAAAAATCAGCGTGTCCTTCCTAGCACGCTGATTTTTTTAATCTTCAAAGTAAATTTGCTGTTCTTCACCAAAAAAGATTGGCAATAGATCATTTAAAGTTCCTGCAAGCTGCTGTGTGGTCAATGCTGTCTTTTTTACCCAAAAAAGATCATCAGGCACTACTTGTTTCTTTACTTTGGCAGTGTAAAGAAAAGCCAGCTCACGTGTTTCTTTCGCTAAATGATTCCACTCTGCTGTCCCACGCAAAAGTGGCTGTACTACTAACCCAGTTTCTTCTTCGATTTCTCTAACGGCTGCCTCATAGCTGCCCTCATCCTTTTCTACATGTCCGCCAGGAAAGGTCCAGCCGGGCCAATCCTTTTTCTTCCGGTCTTGGACCAGTACCTCGTCTTGGTCGTTTTCGATCATTACCATCATGGTCAGTTCAATTGCTAATACGCGTGCCATTCGATCACCTCCTAGTGATTATACAACATACTACGCAGATTTTTTTGACAATGGTATACTGATTTATAGGTAAAAAGGGTCGTTCTTCATTTTTTAGAAGAGTATCCTAGTAAGTAGTATTTTATTTTTGAGGTAAAGCAGGAGGAGTAAGAGTGGAGAAAAAGGAAGAACAATTATTGATCGATCTGACATCAGCCCGAGGAATCGCGGGAAATGAAGACGAGGTCAGAGAAGTTTTCAAAAGCTATGCACAGGATTTTGCTGATGATATTTTCTTTGACGGTTTAGGCAGTGTGATCGCGAAACACGGAGGCGGCGGAGGTCCCAAAGTATTTATCTCTGGTCATTTGGATGAAGTCGGCTTTATGGTAACAAAGATTACGGAAAAGGGATTTTTAGAATTTCAAACGATCGGCGGCTGGTGGAATCAAGTCATGCTGGCGCAACAAGTGGAAATCAAAACTCGTAAAGGAAAGATTATCCATGGGGTGATCGGTTCTAAGCCACCTCACGTGTTGACACCGGAAGCACGTAAAAGACCGTTTGAAATTAAGGATATGTTTATTGATATCGGGGCTTCTAGTGCGGAAGAAGCAAAAGAATGGGGCATTCGTCCTGGAGATATGGTGACGCCGTATATTCACTACCAACGAATGAATGAGTCTAAATTTTTACTCGCAAAAGCATGGGACAACCGAATTGGTACAGCTGTCGCGTTACGGGTATTAGAAAATCTATCTAAACGGGAGCATCATAATGTTTTGTTCGCCGGCAGCGACGTTCAAGAAGAAGTTGGTTTGCGGGGGGCTCGTACAAGCTCACATATCGTAAATCCTGACATCGCTTTTGCTTTGGATACAGGGACTGCTGGAGATACACCAGGAATGACGCCGAAAGAAGCGGACTCTGTGTTAGGCAAGGGACCGCAGATCCTGATTTACGATGCCTCTATGGTTCCTCATAAAAAATTATTGGATTTTGTGATTGATGTGGCGGAAGAGTTAAACATTCCTTTCCAATATACGGTCATCGCTGGTGGTGGAACCGATGCTGGACAAATGCACTTGACCCGTGATGGTGTGCCTTCGTTAGCGATTACTGTACCGGTTCGTTATCTACATTCACATACATCGGTCATCCATGAAGAGGATTATTTTAATACAGTAAAACTAGTCACAGAAGTTGTTGCACGTTTAGATTACGAAACAGTTGGTGAAATCAAGAATTATTAAAAGCTGTCGCTAAATTGGTTGCATTGGATTTTTTGTTTGTTCCTATTCTTTGAATAAGGGGTATTAACAGCAGGAATACAAAGATCGATACAAAACGAACCGAGCTGAGTCATCTAAAAAGAGAGTTGAAATTGTTTGAGAAGCTCAGTCCAGGAAATGTTCCAATTGCTCTTGAAGCCAAACGAGTCGAACGTAAAATACAGCATTTAACCAAAGAAATCTCAGAATTAAAAAAATCGTAGAAAAAAATTTTCCGCGAATCGTGAATAAGGAGTGTATCTATGAGTCTAAGTGAATATCGTCAAAGAGCCAAAGACCGTCTGAATGGTCAATGGGGGATCAACGTGGGGTTGATCGTAATTGTTGGATTGTTAACAGGAGCGATCAGTAACGTTTCCACGATGACCAGCAATACAAATCTTCAATTAGGAATCTCATTTTTATTGAGCATTTTTGTTTTATTTGCTTTCAGCTATGCCCTCTATTACATCAGCTTGTACGTCGTGCGTGGCGGTCGAGCAGAATTAGGGCAAATTTTCGTGGTCTTTCAACAGGGCTATTACGTTCCGTTGATGCTGATCAATATTATTGCCCAAGTCGTACAATATGTATTAGCGGCAATTTTCTTTATTCCATTGTTACTGCAGGCGGGCAGCAGTGTGTACATTTCGCTGATTTCAACAGGAGGCGTGACCAGTGTAGACAACGTCTCTACCTTGTTGAATGTCGGCATTCTTAGTTTGTATGTTGTTTTGACACTGGCTTTCTTACTCGTGACAACAATCATCAGTATCATTTTCAAATTTGCTGTTTGGGTAAAATTTGATTATCCAGATTTAAGTGTGGGCGATTGCATCAAGCGTGCTTGGTCATTACTGAAGGATCGTTGGGGAAAATATATCTTATTGCAATTATCCTTTATTGGATGGTATATCTTAGGTTTTGTGGCTTTGATCGTAGGACTGCTTTTCGTGGCTGTCTATGTAAACACGGCAAGTGCGGCATTCTATGATCAAGCGTTACAGGAAAAAATTGATCAGGGGGAATTCGCATGAAATTGACCGTCCTTGGTTGTTTAGGTGCCTATCCTTACGAAGGACAAGGAACGACTAGTTATTTGCTGCAAGCGGATGGCTTTAATTTATTATTAGACGCTGGCAGTTCAACGCTTGTTGAGCTGGAAAAGGAGCTGGATCCCTTGGATTTGGATGCAGTGATCTTAACTCACTATCATCATGATCATATTGCGGATCTAGGGGTATTGCAATATTATTGGCAGCTCTATCCAACGCAAACACCGAAGCCTATTTTGCCGATCTATGGGCACACAGAAGACGAATTTCATTTCAACGATTTGACGATGGAAGGCGTTACTGAAGGCCGCGCTTATTTTGAAGCAGAAGAATTGAAACTTGGACCGTTTCTTGTTACGTTTATGAAGACGATTCATCCGGTACCTTGCTATGCAATGCGCTTTGTCGAAGAAAAGACCGGTGCTGTCTTTGTCTTCACGGGTGATTCTGGTTATCTAGAGTCCTTCAATGAGTTTGCCAAAGAGGCCGATCTGTTTTTAGCAGATACGTACTTATTTGATGGAAACGAACACCATAAAGCACATTTTACAGCTGGTGAAGCGGGCACATTTGCCAAAAATGCGGCAGTCAAAAAGCTAGTGTTGACTCATTTGCCTCAACAGGGCGATTTAGAAGAACTACGTCAGCAGGCGGCTGCTACAAGCAATGGCATTCCAGTTGAATTGGCACAGCCTCACAAAGTTTTTGAGATTTAAAAATAATTTATTCCTTAACAGGAGCTAGGAGTTGGAAACATGCTATATGTACCAAATGACAAAGAACGTGATCCACGAATAAACCTTGCCATCGAGACGTATCTATTACAGAACATGCCATTAGACGAACCGATCCTGCTTTTTTATATTAATGAGCCGTCCATTATTATCGGTCGTAATCAAAATACGATTGAAGAGATCAACAAAGAATACGTGGATGAAAAAGGGATTCATGTTGTTCGTCGGTTAAGTGGTGGAGGGGCTGTTTATCACGACCTTGGGAATTTGAATTTCAGCTTCATTATGCCAGATGATGGCAACTCCTTTAGAGATTTCAAAAAATTAACGGAACCAATCGTTGAAGCCCTTCATAAGCTGGGGATCGAAGGGGCTCAGTTAAAAGGTCGGAATGATTTAGTAATTGACGATAAAAAGTTCTCCGGTAATGCGATGTATTCAACCAATGGCCGGATGTTTGCTCATGGAACCTTGATGTTTGATAGCGACATTGACGAAGTGGTCAATGCCTTGAAGGTCAAAAAAGACAAAATCGAATCAAAAGGAATTAAGTCGATTCGTTCTCGAGTGACAAATATTAAGGATTATTTGCCAGCAGATAAACAAGACATGACAACAGAAGAATTTCGCCAAGCGATCCTGTTGCAAATTTTTGGCGTAGAGAGTGTCGATCAAGTAAAGACTCATGAGCTGAATGAGGAAGACTGGAAAGCTATCAATCAAATTTCTGATGAGTACTACAAAAATTGGGATTGGAACTATGGCCGTTCACCAGAGTTTAACTTGGAGCGGCAAAAACGTTTCCCAATTGGTTCAATCGAAGTACGTCTAGATGTAGCGAATGGTGTCATCGAAAAAGCGAAAGTCTTCGGAGACTTCTTCGGATTAGGTGAGATCAAGGACGTAGAAAATCAATTGATTGGTACACGCTATGAGAAAACAGCGCTAGAAGAAAGCATCGATCAAATCGATTTGACGCATTACTTTGGCAATATTACCAAAGAAGATTTCCTATCATTAATCTATTAAAAGCTCGCGACCTTTCCATTTGAGAAAGGTCGTTTTTTTGTGAGGCGAAAGTTTTTTCGAGTAAGGCTCAGCTTTGCTCATGCACAGAAAGAAGAAGCGGATTAAATCGTGGTAGCCGACTGAAAACTTTGGCTTCTTTTGGTAAGATAGGAATAGAAAAAAGCCCGACAAAGGAGCCCTACATGAAAAAGCGCGAGTTCATTGTTCAAGACATATTGAGTAAGATTTATCAGGAAGAATTTAAAGAAGGAAAATTACCAAATCAGCGAAAGCTGGCACAAATCTATGGCGTATCTCGATTTACCATTCAGCAAGCGGTGAAAAATTTAGAAGAGATTGGGATTGTCCGCGTTGTTCAGGGGTCTGGAATTTTTGTCCATGAGAAATGGGTGAAAAATCCACTGATCTTTAATTCTTTGACTCGTACTCCTTACGATCGGATTGACTCAAAAATGATTGAATTAAAAAAGGCGCCAGCCACCTTAGACGAACAAAAGATTTTCCAAATTGATGAAGGGGACGAGGTGTGGACTTTTGAGCGCATCCGCATTGTCAATTACAAAATTGAACAGTTGGAAATCTCGAAAATGCCAACAGCAATGTTTCCAGATTTGTCACAAGAGGTCATTGAGCATTCGATCCAAAATTATGTCGAACAGAAAGGGTTTCGTATATCCCATTATATTACCAGTTATGACCCAATCACCACTTCAAAGGAGCAGTCAAAGCTGCTTTTGTGTAAGCGTGGAACCCCTGCGATGCAGATTACAAATCGAGCTATTTTGGAAGATGGACAGGTTTTTGAATACAGTAGCATCGTGGCGATCGATTACTCAGTAACGTATATTCGGCCCTTTGATCGTGAGATTCATCGTTCAAGGATTGATTAGAAATTTCATCACAAGAGAAATGGATGCTAAAAATATGTAGTGAAACACAAAAAGGTAAAGTCCGAAAGTAGACTTTACCTTTTTCTTATGGGGTTACAATTGTTCCATCTGGTGTTCGACTTTGCGTCCATTCATGGGGACGGTAAACGACAGGATATTCAGCAGCCATCTCTTCATTGAAGGTCACCCCGATTCCGCTTTGTTCGATCGGATAAAAGAAGCCCTGCTCTGGTGCTGGAATGTTACCAAAGAGCTTCTGAGTATTTTGGGGCACATCAATATTTTCTTGGATAGCTGCATTGTGTAAATGAATATTTAAATGTGTATTGACTGCTAAACCAATCGGTGTGATATCCGATGGTGTATGCCAGGCGATTCGAATTCCCATGGCTTCACAGAAATGGGCCAATTTCAATGCAGGAGTGATTCCACCAATTTGAGATACATGTGCGCGCATATAATCGATTTGACGATTGCGGACTAACTCCTTCCATTCCATGGGATTGTTGAATAATTCTCCCGTCGCAATCGGTGTCGCAGATTGACTGCGTAATTGCGCAAGCCATTCATTTTGGTTTGGTGGTAAGATATCCTCTAAGAAGAAAAGATTATATTTTTCCGCAGCTTTTGCAAAGTTGATGGCTTGATTAGGATGCAAGCGTTCATGAACATCGTGCAGCATTTGGAATTGCTGACCGTATTTTTTTTGAATACTAGCAAACATTTTTAACGTTGTTTGCATATACTCTTCCTGGTCGAAATAAGAGCCGTTAATTGGATTTTCGGGGGTCTCTAATTTGCTGGGATTACCGCCGTAAAAACCTAATTGGCAACGAATGTAGCGATAGCCTTCTGCAAGAAATTTGTCAATCTCACCGTACAAAGCGGTTAAATTATCTGCGACAGCGTGGGTATAAGCCGGAATTGCTGTGCGTGCTTTACCACCTAGCAGTTGATACAAAGGCATGTCAGCTAGTTTTCCTTTAATATCCCAAAGTGCCATGTCCACACCGGAGATTGCATTGTTGGTAATCGGTCCGTTTCGCCAATAAGAGTTGACGTTCATCACTTGCCAGATATCCTCAATTTGGTTCGCATCTCTACCAATAAGTAAAGGTTTCAAGTATTCTTCGACGACCGTTTGAACGGCTAATGGCCGAAATTGGAAAGTTCCACAGCCGACGCCGGATACCCCTTTATCAGTTTCGACCTTTACGACTAATAAATTATGACGGTCCGGTTTGATTGCGAAGCTTTTTATATCAGTAATGATTGTTGGTGTCATTTTTTTCACTCCAATGTACGTAAATATGAATCATTTGCAAACTCATTGAAACATGTAGATGATAGGGCTGTCAATTTGGACTAAAAAAAGAGAGTAAAGAGATGTAAAAACAGTCCAATTTTTAAATAAATTTTATGTGAACGTTGATATAAAGCTGATTTCTTTTGTTTTTAATAAAAAAGGACTGGTTTTACAAGGGAGTATGACCATGCTACTATGTTGTTGAAAACGGAAACACGTTTCGTCGAGTTTCAAAGAATAAGGAGGAAAAAAAGTGAAGCACGAAGATGTAGCAAAGCAAATCATTAAAAATGTTGGTGGTGCAGAGAATATCAATAATGCTTGGCATTGTATGACTAGGTTGCGTTTCAATTTAAAGGATGAAAAGCAGGTTAATTACGCTGAGTTGGAAAAAATAGCTGAAGTAGTTGGAACGAAGTATCAAAGCGATCAGCTGCAGGTAGTCATTGGAACGAATGTAGCGGATTATTTTGGACCAATTGTCAAAGTGTTAGGTCTTGATGAGAATAATCAACAAGCTGATGGAGAGAAAAAAGGAGCAGTATCCTTATTCATGGACACTGTTTCTGGAGTATTCGGACCAATTGTTCCAGCGATTGCCGGTGCGGGCATGATCAAAGGGCTAATGGCGGGATTAGTTGCATTGAATGTGATTTCTAACCAAACAGATACCTACTTAATCATTGATATGATTGCCAGTGGGGTATTTACGTTCTTGCCATTTTTTGTTGCTGCCTCGGCTGCTAGGATTTTCAAAACAAATCAATATTTATCGGTCGCTATCGCTGCCACACTACAATTTCCGACGATGACTACGGCAGTCGCTGAAGGCTCTGTTTCCGCCTTTAAGCTGTTTGGTGTGATTCCTGTACCTGTCTTTAACTATGCAGGAACGGTAATTCCAATCATCTTTGCAGTATTGGCCTTAAGTTATATCTATCGTTGGGTCGATAAGGTGCTGCCGCAGGTTTTACGGACAGTGTTTACGCCAACTATTTCTTTATTCGTAGCAGGATTGGTTACTTTGACAGTTATTGGGCCAATCAGTATTCACTTAGGAAACCTATTAGCGGCTGGTGTGGCTTGGTTATTCTCCATTTCTCCTGTTTTGGCTGGTGTTGTGGTGGGGGCAATTCGCCCAATAGCGATCTTCACTGGATTACATCATGCGATGACTCCTATCGCTTTGCAAAATTTTGCGAACCAAGGCTATGATATGCTGATGCCAATGATGTTCATGGCGAATATGGCAATTACAGGTGCGACAGCTGCAATTTATACGAAGGTCAAATCAAAAGAGGAAAAATCACTGGTTCTATCTTCGGCAGTTTCTGGTTTACTAGGAATTACTGAACCTGCTTTATTCGGGATTTTATCAAAATATAAGAAGGCTTTCATTGCCGCAACTATCGGTAGTTCGATTGCATCGGCATTTATCAGCTTTTTCGGTGTTCGTATCTATGGTTATATCTTATCAAGTATCTTCAGTCTGCCGGCCTATATCGGTCAATACTTTATCTTTGCGGTTCTGGGAATTTTGATTGCATTGATCTCTTCCTTTGTAATCACGTATATGCTCGTTCCAGTCGAAGAGGCAGAAGAGGATGACTTTAATAACGAAGTAAATCTACATTCTGTTGCTAGAGGCAGTTATGTTCCACTAGAAGATGTGCCGGATGAAGTCTTTTCAACAAAAATGATGGGAGATGGATTTGCGATCAAGTCAGTTGATGGTGCCGTTTTTGCTCCTGTCAGCGGAACAGTGACAACCGTCTTTCCTTCAAAGCATGCAATTGGAATCAAGACTGGTAATGGCATTGAGGTTCTTGTTCATATGGGGATCGATACAGTAACGTTAGATGGAAAAGGCTTTAATGTATCAGTAAAAGTTGGCGATAAAGTTACAGCGGAATCAAAAATTGCTCAAATGGACCTAGACTATATTCATAGTCAAGGCAAGGAAACAATGATCATTGTAGTCATTACCAACATGGAGCGAGTACTGAAATTCTCAGGAGAAAGAAATTTAGAAGGACAACATCAAGCAGGTGCCTTATTGGAAAGAGCTTTGCTAAATGGATAGGAGAAGAAATCAATGAAAAGAATAGAAATCTTATCACGCATAGAAAAGGCCGGGGTCATTGCGGTTGTCAGAGGAAAGACTCCAGTAGAGGCAGTCAAAGCTAGTCAGGCCATTATTGCCGGGGGGGTGAAGGGGATTGAAGTTACTTTTACAGTCCCTAATGCGCAATCAGCTATCCATGAATTGGTAAATGATTACCGAGATCAGGATGTAGTGATTGGTGCGGGAACAGTCTTAGATGCAGTAACCGCTCGGCTAGCAATTATGGCAGGAGCAGAGTTTGTTGTTAGTCCAAGTTTTGATCAAGAGACTGCAGAACTGTGCAATCTATATCAAATCCCTTATCTGCCAGGCTGCATGACTATAACAGAAATGCAGCAAGCGCTGAAAAATGGTGTAGATATCATTAAACTTTTCCCAGGAAGTGTTAGCGGGCCAAGTATTGTTTCAGCTGTAAAAGCACCGCTGCCTCATGCAAACCTCATGCCTACTGGTGGTGTGAATTTGGAGAACATGCAAACTTGGTTTGAAGCGGGAGTTGTAGCGGTTGGTGTGGGTGGTAATTTGTTGGCACCAGCTGCAGAAGGGGATTTCGCTAAAGTAACGGAAATTGCACAGCAATATGCGACAAAGCTGCAAAAGATTCGGAGAGAAGCAAATGGCTAAGATTGTCTGTTTGGGAGAAATTATGTTGCGGCTATCTGTCGAAACAGGGATTCGTCTGAACCATACGCAACAATTAGAGGCATACTACGGTGGTGGCGAAGCGAATGTTGCTGTCTCCTTAGCTAACTATGGACATCAAGTACAATTCGCTAGTAAGATTGCTGACAATGGACTTGGTCAAGCAGCTGAGCGTCATTTAAGAAGTTACGGAGTAGCTACTGACTATTTGTTAAAAGCGCAAGGTAGAATGGGAGTTTATTATGTGGAGCAAGGGAATGCTCAACGTGCAACTTCTGTCATCTATGATCGGCAATACTCTACATTTTCATTGATGAGTGAATTGGAATGGAAGCTGCAAGATCTATTTTCCGATGTGGAAATTTTTCATATTTCAGGTATTACTCCAGCACTTTCAGAATATTGGAAAGAACTGACCATCGAATTAACCAAGACGGCTAAAAAGACTGGTTGCAAAGTAAGCTTCGATTGTAACTATCGTCAAAGTCTTTGGAGCCAAGGTGAGGCGGGGGCTTTTCTAAAAAAAGTTTTGCCTTTAGTGGATTATTGTTCAGCTGGAAAAATGGACGCCATTTATTTATTAGGTGTTCCAGAAACTGAAGAGGATATTGTCTATTATTATCAAAAAATGCAGGAGCTATTTCCAAACATAACGGCCTTTTATTCTACAAATCGCAGCGTTCATTCAACCTGCGTCCACGAATTACAGGGAACACTGTGGCTCAATGGAAAATGCTACACCTCAAAAAATCATCTAATTGATCCAATTGTGGACCGAATTGGCGGTGGGGATGCTTTTACTGGTGGAATCTTACATGGTCTAATTAACGATTATTTGCCAATTGAAACAATTGAATTTGCAACAGGCGCTTCCGCTTTGAAACATTCAGTAAAGGGTGATTGTAATCAATTTACTGAAGAGGAAGTAGTCTCATTTATTCAAAGTTCTACCGCAACAATCAAGCGATAAAAAAATCAGGGAACCGCTTCTTCCATAAAGCGGCGCCCTGATTTTCTTTTATAACCCTAAGGTGATTTTAAAATACTGTTTTTTCTCTTTGTTTTGCCAATGCCAATCGCCATTTGATCGCTTCACTGCTTGTTCTAACTCTTGATGAGAACTTACAGGTATAATTGCCTCGACGGATTCATCAAAGGAATGACGAGTAAACGCACTTGTGCTGCTTTCAATAATTAACTGTTGGTTTTCTTGCTTCATTGAAATATCAATGGTTCCGAAATTCGAATCGTTTAAGAATTTTTCGAATAGTTGAATGAGTAAATACAGGTTTTCATCTTTTAGCAGTTGATTTTCTTGGTCTACGATTAATTGGCAAGAGAAAAATTTAGCTTGTTTACGAAATTCATTTTGATAGTAGTCCCGCATTTGCTGCAGGAAATAAGTTAAGGAGAGTGCTTCTTTATTCATATACGCTTCTTTTTCTGCTAATAGTTTAAAGGTGACTAATAGGTTATTTTGTTTTTCGTGCACTCGTATAAATTGCTGTTTATCTTCCTGCTGCTTTATACGGTAGCGACGAATGAAGCGAATCGCTTCGCCGAAATGATAGCCGCTGATCAAAATCATCAGTCCGCCAAATAAAATCAACGGCCAGTCAGTTGTTAAGTTCGCCGCTCCAGCGAAGAGCTGGATATAGAAAAAGCAGTGAATAAAAGCAGCCATGATAATTCCTGGAGAACAAATGACATAAAATCGATTTTGATCTGCCGATTCAGCTAACGCGATGGCCGCTGTATAGAGGGTCATAAAAACGTTAAATCCGCTAAAAATTTGTACCGCAACTGGAAGCGACAGCCTTCCTGCTATTATGCACAGAACACCAAAAATCAATAGAAATAGCTGTGAACCAACGCCATAAAAGTAATAGTGTTGATATTTTTTGGTTCTCAAAAGATAATAACTGGTCAGAAAGACTGGGATCAGAATTGCTGTCAGGTTATACAGGATCGACAATGTTTTAGGCTCAAATAGCGTGCTGGCTGGAACATTCAAAATAATTGACTGTAGCCCAATAAAAAAAGTAAATCCGATCAAGATCAAGGTTTGAACAGTCTCTTTCTTCGGTCCCTTTCTCTTTAAGAAGAGAAGGATCATCATCAAAACAATAAGCGTAGAACAGGTGATCCAGAGCAGAAGTTGTGGCAGAGAGTGCAGAATAAAGTAGCGATCAACTTCTGCTGCTTCACCGATAAATACTTGAGCAGGAATGCCAGCATAATAATCATAGGGTGTTTTTGTGACGATTCGTAATTTTTCTTTTCGATAGTTACTGGGTAGGTGAATCGCCGATTGCAAAAGTCCAGGATCTTTCTGCTGCTTCGTTGGCGCATAGCTATAAATAAGCCTTTCACCAATATAGACCGACACCCATTGATGATTGGTACGGATCACTATCTGCGGGTCTTTCAGCGTCATGTCCAGCTGTTGTTGCATAATGAGGGCACTATTTGGCTGAATATTCTTTAAACGTTGTTCGGTTTTTCCGAAGATATATTGATCTGAATGCCCCTTCACCATAAACGTCCAGCGATCGTTTAGTTTTTGGATATCTGCGCTTTTGACTTTTTCTGTGAAGGTGATACCGCAAAAATAAACAAGCATTAAAATAACTAATATTATTAAAATAGCACCTTTTTTTGACTGGAATCTGAAAGAACGGTTTTTATTTGTCTTCACTATTATTAAATAACATCCTTTCGTTTTTGGAAAAGAGAGAGATTTCCGTTCGACTATAAAATAATAGTAACATAATAGTGTTTTTAGTCAAAATATATTTGATTTTTTATTTGATTTGAGATTTAAAAATAGATTTCTATGATTAATGTGCTATGATATAAATAAGGGGATGCTTCTTTTTTGAGGGAGGTGGAAAGGTCTGTTGAAGAATAAAAAAATAACTGTTTTTTATGGTGTGCTAATTTTCCTTTTATTTTTATTAGCTGTTTTAACCATTGTCATCCCAAAGGTGCTGAGTGTCACGCCCTATGTCATTTCAGATGACAAGATGGCCCCGGAGTACCACAAGGATGGATTGGTTTTTGTAAAAGATGTCATAGAACCGATCCATGTCGGAGATACTATCACGTATTATGAAAATCAAGGGAAGGCAATTAAAACGCGTCGAGTATTAGCGGTAGATAATAAGATCGAGGGATATTTTGTTAAAGGGGATAATACTGACAAAGCAGAAATGGGCTTGGTTCATAAACGAAATTTAATTGGTCGCCCGCATTTTTATTTGCCGTACATCGGCTTTTTAGCTGATACGAAAGTCATGAATATTTTGAAAAGCACACTATTTATCGGTGCGATACTGATGACTCTTTCCACGCTTTTTTTCCAAACAGAGATGAAGCAGAAATTGAAGCAACAGATCGAATAAAAAGACCTTCGTCCGAAGGTCTTTTTATGACGCTATTAATAAGAGAGAGACAAGCTTTCCTTCATTTCGTCTTTTACCTCTTTCATTTCATTTTTAGCCTCTTTCATGTCGTCATTTAGTTCGTCGCGTTTCACTTTTAGTTCCTCTTTCACTTCTTTAGAGGATTCTTTGATTTCATTGCGACTATCAGTTAACCCAGCCTTAATTTCGTTTTTGGTTTCTCTAAGCTCTGTGCGAAATTCCGAGTTCCAAACAGGTCGGAAAATATACCGATTCACCGTCAATAAACCAACGCAAGCAATTCCCAAAATTAATACCATAATATCTAACCCATTTCTCTTCATTTTCATTTCCTCCAATTATCTAGTTTGTCCACCAACGAACGCTGCACTTTATTTTGTCTTTGATTTATTACTACACTCTCATAATAAGGAAAAACTGGAAGCGTTACGTCCAACTAAAGACCTATCTTATTCTCGGATAAAAGGCTGGAAAGTGAAGAACTGACTACTTTTTATAAGACAGTATAGCCGGCTTGGGTTAAGACAGAGACAGCCGCCTCATATTTTTCCATCTTGATTAGAAGATAATCGGTATTAAAGGTTGAGACAGCAAAAATACTGATATCAGCCTCTGCCAAGACTGTGGCAATTTTTGCTAAAATCCCCACTAAACTAAAATCCAGAACCTCTTCAATCTTAAAGGCTCTCCAGCCATCTTCCCGTTTGATAGTCTCGGAAGGAACATTAGCTGTTGCAGAAACAATGGAATTTTCTTCATCAGTTCTTCCAATAAATAGAGGTTGTTGGGTGAAATATATCTGGCTGAAGTCGGACACCTGATAAACAGATAATTCTTGAGGTAAGAGAACTAGTTTCATTTAGAACACTCCTTTCGATGATTGCCTCATAGTGATTAAAATCTATCAGAGCGTCGAACGAAATGCAATCTGATTTTTTGCTGAAAAAGGGTAGCCATAGTATATTTGAGGAAATAAATTAAGGAGTATTTGCCATGAAAGCATTGTATTTTGAAACCTTTGGCGGCAGTGAAGTTTTGCAATATGGCGAGCTTCCATGTCCTGTCATTAATGAGCATGAAGTATTAGTAGAAGTAGAGTATATCGGTTTAAATTTTGCAGATATTTATCGACGACGAGGGGAATACCATATTGAAAAGCACACGCCCTACATTAACGGCTATGAAGGTGCGGGAGTTATTGTTGAAGTCGGTGCCAAGGTAACGAAACAAAAAATTGGTGAGACGGTACTATTTGTAGATGTCCCTTTGGCAAATGCTGAATATGTGGCGGTTCCAAGTGAACAAGCGATTCCTTTACCTGAAGGAATCGACAGTAAGCTGGCCGCAAGTATCGGTCTTCAGGGGATGACCGCAGATTTCTTAGCCCACGACCTTGGAAAAAATGTATCGGGAGAAAAAGTTTTTATCACAGGGATCAGTGGCGGTGTCGGACAAATTCTTTCTCAAATGCTGGTGGCTGATGGCATTGAGGTGTATGGTTCTGCTTCCTCAGCAGAAAAACAAGCATTGGCCTTATCCCACGGAGTGAAGCAGGTTTATCCAAGTCGTGAACACTAGTGGGTTGAAACGATCGAAGGGCAATTTGCGACAGCGTATGACGGTGTTGGATCAACCATTCAGCAAAGTCTAGACTTGATCCAACATCGTGGCAAGGTTGTATTTTTCGGTATGGCAGGCGGCGATCCTATTAAAATCGATCCCGTCGATTTAATGTCAGAATCAAAAAGCATTTTAACTGGAGACTTGTGGGATTATCTAACAAGCTATGAAGAGCGCAAGGTTCGTAGTGAACGTCTCTTCAACTATTTCTCCAAAGGACAAATTTCAATCAGCGAGCCAACTGTTTTTCCTTTGTCAGAAGGAAAACAAGCCCATGAATTTTTAGAAACAGGAAAAAGTATCGGGAAAGTCTTGTTGCAACCGTAATAGAGGAGTAAGCGCTGCTTAGAAAATTGAGCAGTGCTTTTTTATGAAACCTGACATCAGGCTGCAGGTTTTCGATGCTATACTAAAGATGGAGGTGAGGAGCATGGCAGAGTATCGACTCTTTCAGATGGTGTACTATTTAATGGATAAAGGACAAACCACCGCGCCTGAGTTAGCAAAGAAGTTTGAAGTTTCGATTCGAACGATTTATCGAGATATAGATATTTTAAGCGCTGCAGGCATTCCTGTTTACACAACACAGGGAAAAGGCGGCGGCATTTTTCTTCCTGAAAAGTTTGTTTTGAATCGTTCGCTGATTTCAGAGGAGGAACAAAGGCATATTTTAACAGCGTTGCAGGGATTTAACGGAATGAATGAAGAGAGAAATCAAGAGCTGCTAAAAAAATTAGGCGCCGTCTTTCAAAAGCAGACGACGAATTGGATCGAGATTGATTTTTCCGATTGGCATCCGCAGCAGGAAGAATTGTTTCAAGCATTGGAGCAAGCCATTTTTCATAGGACACGTATTTGTTTTCAGTACTTCGGTCGAGAGAAATCCAGTTCAGATCGTAAAGTAGAACCCTTGAAACTCATTTTTAAAGCAAGAGAGTGGTATTTATTTGCCTATTGCTGTGAAAAACAGGAGGATCGACTCTTTAAACTTAAACGAATCAAAAAGCTGAAGCGGACAACTGAATCGTTTGACCGCGTCACACCAGAAAAAGTCCTTCAGCCTGAAAAAATCTATACAGCAGAAAGACTCACCATTCAATTAGCCTTTGATCCAGAGCTGGCGTATCGTGTCTATGAAAATTTTGAAGAGGTAGAAGAAGGGGAAGGTGGGCGGTTGCTCGTTTCTGCCGAATATCCCGTTAACGATAGTCTATATAGCTTCTTGCTATCATTTGGTAGTCTGGTGGAGGTTTTATCCCCATCCACAGTTCGCGAGCAATTAATCAAAAAAATCGATCAATTAAAAAGTATTTATTAAACCTGACACGAGGTTGCAGGTTTCACTCGCTATAATGAGGATAAAGTTGAAAGTGAGGGTGAACAAATGAAATATGAATGGAAAAAACAAGAAAAATATTTATACGGTGCAAAAAAGAAAGCGGAAATCGTAACTGTTCCACCACAGAAGTTTTTGACGATCAAAGGTGAAGGAAACCCCAACCATCAAGATTTTTCAAATCGAGTAGGTGTGCTGTATCCCGTTGCGTGGGGCATCAAGATGGGATATAAGAAATTCTATCAAGTACATCCTGAACAGCAAGAGCAGTTTGAATACTCTGAGTTTGCCATTTTTCCGTTAGAAGGTCTATGGAGTACTAAAAATACACAGGACCTAACGGATAAAGAAAGCTTTGAATACAAAATCATGCTGCGTCAACCCGATTGGATTACGGAAGAAATGTTTGAGACCTCCTTAGCAGCAGTGCAAAAGAAAGACCCAAATGATATGCTGCAGGAGCTTTCTTTTGAAACGATTGAAGATGGGAGATGTGTTCAAATCCTGCACCTAGGTTCTTTTGATGATGAACCAGCTTCTTTTCAAAAGATGGATCAATTTGTAACAGAAAATGGCTTAACCCGTAAAAGTTATCACCATCGAGAGATTTACCTAAACGATGCTAGAAAAACAGCGCCAGAAAAGCGGCGAACCATTTTACGTTATCAGATTGTTTAATGGAAGAGAGCGTTTTCGGCTACGAGGGTTTTACTTTTTATTCGTCATTTTCAAGCACAACTTTCGTCTTCTTTCAGGCTTTCTAGTATAGTGGTTCTGAGGGAGGTGGAAACATGGAAAATCTTATCTTGATTGGACACATTATTTTTGGTATCGCTTCATTTGTAGGCTCTTTATTATTGACGATCGGTTTTAGAAATTCTTTCGCCAAATTGACAGGGATCCAAAAATCAGGCATTGTTTTGACCGTTGCCAGTTTGTTCGGAACGATTGCTTTTGCGATGTTGACGAAAGGCAATGTGATGGGAGCCGTTCTATTCATCGTGTTAGGTTTAGCAATGTGTGCACTATTAGTAGTACCAAAAGCTGTGAAGGAATAACTTAGACATCCTCGCTCGGAGAAGCTTCTCTGAGCGTTTTTTGTATACAACAAAGTAAAAGCCCCTAGAAACCAGCGTTTCTAGGGGCTGAAGACATCACAGGAGGGATTCGAACCCCCGACCGTCCGCTTAGAAGGCGGATGCTCTATCCAGCTGAGCTACTGTGACAGTAGTTTTGCAACAATAGCTATTATAGAAAAACTACCTTTGCTTGTCAATGCTAATTCGTTATTTTACTGATTCAAAAAGATAATCTTTGATTAACTTCAATGTTTTTGGATTTTCAATCAGGGATCCATGATCCGCCTGTTCGTTCACGATGATCTCTTTGTATTTTTCACTATCCCCATAGATCATGCGTCCAGCAAGCACACTTGTTAATGGAACAGTCATATCGGAGTTTTGATTATCGACATTCCCTGCGATGTTATAGACCGTGATATTCTTAGGTATATTCTTCTTATTTTTCAAATAGTATTTTAATAGATCACTCTCAGCTTTTGGCTTTTTGAAGGTCGTACTATTTTCATTGTAGTCCCAAGAGGTATCGTTATACGGAGTACCCAAGGTAATTAAATGATAGAGAGAGGGGTCATTGCTTTTTTGTTCATTTTCTAAATACCCAGTTAGGATCAATCCGCCATTTGAATAGCCTAAGTAATCGTACGTGTTGAAGGTGTAATATTTTTCCGCATACTCTAGCGCTTTTTGAAACCAGCGTGATTGTTTTGGCAGAGAGGGATCTGAGCCATCTTCAAAGGCGACAGCAATGATTGGCCGTTTCGTGTCTTTGGTAAAATGACCAGAGGAAGTGATGGAATCGTCTTTGTTCACGGTGATTTTTATTTCATCCACATTTTTTTCTGTTTGCTTTAATGAATCAACTAAACTATCGAAACGATCCACATCGCCATTCGTACCTGGTACCATGATGACAGGTGCTGGAATCGGTAGAGGATTCGTTGGATTTTTTGATGCATGGACATGGTCTTTTGTTTCAAATAAGATGATTCCGAGGATACACACCAAGATGACTGATATGATGCCTCCTACTTTTTTGTTCTTCACAGGAAACTCCTCCATTTCAGTTCCTTAGTCTACGCCAATTTTTTTCAGGTACAAGTAAAAAGGCGGAAATTCAAAAAAGTTTCAAATTTCCGCCATTAATTATTTATTTTTTGAAATCAATGCGACACCATCGCCTAAAGGCAATAGAGTAGAGGTAAGCTCGGGAGATTTTGTGACTTCCTCTAAGAACTCATTCAGGTGCCGATGAATCGAACGGTTTTTTCGAGGGATTTCTTCGATCGGCTGCAATACCGTTCCTGCTTGGAAAATATCATCTACCATCAACACGCCATCCTCTGATAATAGCCGCAAGCATTCAGGTAAGAAGGTAATGTATTTTGATTTTGCACTATCCATGAAGATGAAGTCATAAGTCCCCTCAAGCGTGCTAAGTAAATCCGCTGCATCTCCTTCTAACAAGGTTACCTGATCTTCTAATCCTAGTTTAGTAAAATTGGCTTTGGCCTTTTCGATCATGACTGGAAAACGATCGATTGTAGTAATCTTAGCATCTTTTCCAAGAGTTTCCGCCATTAAGCTGGCTGAAAAACCAATCGCCGTACCAATCTCCAAAACATTTTTCGGCTGTTTTTGCTTCAATAGAAATTGAAGGAAGACCACCGTTTCATGAGGGATCACCGGCACGCCATTTTCATGGGCCAGCTCCTCCAATTCTCCTAATGCTCCCGTTAATTGTTTTTGTTCCGTGCGTAAGTAGTGTAGGATGTCTTCATTAATAATTGGGCGGTACATCATTTCATTGCGCATTATATTTCCTCTTTCTCTAGTAATTTTCCTAATGTTAGCCAATCGTCCTTGATTTTTTCACTGAGTGAGCGATTATAAAAAATCGCTGCTGGATGAAAAAGAGGGACGACGGTGTATTCTTCTTTTGAGGGTTGATACTGATTTAGTTCATTGTTAAGCTCTAAGACCGGACCATGATAGATTTTGCCATGGCTTTCACTGATCTGCCACTTGGGTCCAAGCAGTCGCTGCAAACCGATATTCCCTAAAGTCGCAATGATTGTTGGTTGAACAGACACCAATTCGTAATCTAAAATCGGTGCGTGAGCCAATATCTCTTTTTTATTGGGTGTACGATTAGGATACACGGTTTCACTTTCTTTGGTTCGTTTATTTATGCGTTCGATTATTTTATAGGGACGGCTTCTGACAGCACTAGTAATATAAGTATTTTCTCGAGTGAGTCCGATCGAAGCCATCGCCTGAATCAGTTCTTTTCCGGCTGCACCTGAGAAGGGGATATGATTGACGACTTCCTTTCGTCCAGGTGCTTCTCCCACCAGCATCAGCTTTGGGTGCGTCGGACCTTGACCTGCAATAAAGCCTTCGAGCTGAAAATCCTTCGAACGTTCAGCTACTAACGCCACCAATTCTTTTGGATACTCCATTCTTGCCACCTCGCTTTACTTAGATGGAACCTTCTGCTTTGGCTGTCATCTTTATAATAGTAGAAAAAAGCAGGACGCACGTCAATAATTAATCATTGACTTGACCTATCTTTTTTAGTAAACTATGAATGTTGTAATTGTGGAACCCACAGCTACAACCGCACAGAACAAGTTAGTAAGTACTTCGGTCACTTGGGATGGCGAGTCTAAGTATATTATATAAGGAGGTGCCACAAGCATGTACGCAATCATCAAAACTGGCGGTAAACAAATCAAAGTTGAAGAAGGTCAAGCAGTCTACATTGAAAAATTAGACGTTGAAGCTGGCGAAAAAGTTGTCTTCGACCAAGTTGTTTTAGTAGGCGGCGAATCTACAAAAGTAGGAGCTCCTATCGTTGAAGGTGCAACTGTTGAAGGAACTGTTGAAAAACACGGCAAACAAAAGAAAGTCGTTACTTTCAAATACAAACCTAAAAAACATTCACACCGTAAACAAGGTCATCGTCAACCTTACACTAAAGTTGTCATTGACTCAATCAAAGCATAAAAAAGAAGGTGCCTAAGTTGATCAAAGGTACATTCACTCGAAATCAAGCAGGTCAAATCAGCGAATTTACTTTAACTGGTCATGCAGAAGCTGGTCCATACGGTAGCGATATCGTTTGTTCGGCGGTTTCCGCATTAGCTATCAGTACAGTAAACAGCTTGGATGCACTAGCAGGTGTCATTCCGAACATCGAGACCAACGATGATGAAGGTGGTTATCTTCATGTGGCGTTGAATCTGGATGATTCCATGACTCAAGAGCAGATGAATATCTCGCAAATTTTGCTAGAGCATTTGTTACTAGGCTTGCAATCAATCGAAACTGAGTATTTGGATTTCATTGAAGTCCAAACAGAATCTAAATCATAGGAGGTGCAGCTCATGTTATTGAATATGAACTTACAATTATTCGCCCACAAAAAAGGTGGCGGTTCTACATCTAACGGACGTGACTCAGAATCAAAACGTTTAGGCGCTAAACGTGCTGATGGTCAAATTGTTACTGGTGGATCAATTCTTTACCGTCAACGCGGTACTAAGATTTTCCCTGGTGTAAACGTAGGTATCGGTGGCGATGACACATTGTTTGCTAAAGTTGACGGCGTGGTACGTTTCGAACGTAAAGGTCGCGACAAAAAACAAGTGTCTGTATACCCAGTCGCTCAAGAAGCTTAAGAAACTTGAAGTCTTAATCCTGTTAAACAGGGTTAGGGCTTTTTTTTCGCTTCTTTTCATGACTTACGGTACTATTTTAGTATGGAAAGAAGTTAGAGGTGTTTTTTATGAGTAAGAAGGATCATACAATATTAGTTTTTGGGCGAATTGCTTCAGTGTTATCTGTGCTGATGTATGTTTCGTATATTCCCCAAATCATGAACAATTTAGCTGGAAACAAAGGAAATCCGATTCAGCCGATGGTGGCAATGGTCAACTGTATTTTTTGGGTCATTTATGCATCTATGCAAAAGAAAAAGGATTATCCGATTATTATTGCAAATGTGCCCGGCGTTTTTCTGGGAGCTATCACTTTTATTACAGCAATTATGTAGAAACAGACTAACACCTGAGACTAAAATGCGGTCTCAGGTGTTTTATTGTGTGCTTTTTGAAGGTGAAAAGCTACCTTTAAAAAGCTTTTTTTCTAGTAGAGAAGCAATCAAAGAATTATTATTCGAATGTTTATTAATTTTACTTAAATTAGGGATATTCTTTTTCTGAATGTCCGTTGTTTTCTGTTATGGAAACGACTAGAATGGTAGTTATAATACCATTTTTTAGCTGGAGGATAGAATGAAAATTATTATTTTAGGTGCTGGGAAGGTCGGCAAGGCGCTGACACAGCATTTATCCGATGAGGACTACGATTATGATGTGGTCGTCATCGATTTGCACGCAGAAAAAGTTGAAGCGATTGTGAATCAATATGATGCGCTGGGCATTGTTGGAAATGGCGCTACCTTCGATATTTTGATGGAGGCAGGCGTAAATGAAGCGGATATCATTATCGCTGTAACTGAATCGGATGAGTTGAATATCTTGGCTTGTCTGATGGCGAAAAAGATGGGGGCGCAAAATTCTATCGCTCGTGTACGGAATCCGGAGTATCTAAAACAACGCTCCTTTATGCGAGATCAGCTAGGGTTGACGATGATTATTAATCCTGAACTGGAGGCGGCAAACGAGATTCGACGGATCTTATTATTTCCTTCTGCCTTTAAGGTGGATACTTTTGTAAGTGGAAAAATTGAATTAGCTGAGTTCCGACTTAAGGAAAATGCACGCTTGATTGATGTGCCATTGAATCGTTTGTATAAGGTCTCTAAGACCAATGTTTTGATTTGCGCTGTTAGACGTAAAGAAGAGTTGATCATTCCAGATGGAAATTTCGTTCCTAAAACGGGAGATCGCATTCATGTGATGGGGCAGCACCGTGATCTGGTTCGCTTTTGCCACGATATTAATTTATTTGAGCAAAAGACAAAACGAATCATTATCGTAGGCGGTGGACGAATTGCCTTTTATTTGGCGCGCCAATTAGCAGAGCATGGAATTCATGTGAAGATCATTGAGAACAATCCTAAACGCTGTCTGGAGCTTTCGCAGAAACTACCGGAAGCGACTATTATTGAGTCGGACGGCAGCGAAGAAGAAGTGCTGCTGGAAGAAGGCATTGAATCTATTGATGCTTTAATCGCCTTAACTGGTTTGGATGAAGAAAATATCGTGATTTCTTTGTATGGAAAACAGATGAAGGCAAAGAAAACAGTCGCGAAGGTGACAAGAACCAATTTCCTCAATGTGTTGAATCAACTGGATATTGATAGTGTGATCTCACCTAAGAATATTATTGCAGGACATATTCTGCGTTTCGTGCGAGCGAAGAATAATAAGGACGATGACAGCAGTGTTAGGACCCTGCATCGTTTAGTGAATGACGATATTGAAGCTTTAGAGTTTGTGGTTACACCGCATACTAGCTTCTTGAATAAGAAGGTTTCTGAAGTGAAATTGAAGAATAATGTGTTGATCGCTGCAATTTCTCGAGAACGAGGGTTTGTGATTCCTAAGGGAGATACTGAAATCCGATTGAAGGACCATCTCGTCATTATTACGACAGATCGCAGAATTTGCTGCTTGAATGATCTGGTGAGGAGTTAACAGGAGAAAACGATGAATAAAAAAATGATTCTTTTTACAATTGGTAAATTACTTCAGGTGGAAGGAATTCTTCTTCTGTTACCAGTACTTGTCTCATTGATCTATCAAGACAAAGCTACGCTTTCCTATCTTAGTGTCTCTGTTTTCGTTCTGTTAATCGGTACGTTACTAAGTCGCAAAAAGCCTAAGCATCGCAACATCTATGCGAAGGATGGCTTTTTCATTGTAGGAATCAGCTGGGTGATTCTTTCTTTTTTTGGTTCGCTACCTTTTCTGTTAACAGGAGAAATCCCCTCGTTTACCGATGCATTTTTTGAAACTGTCTCAGGGTTTACAACCACGGGTTCTTCTATTTTGTCCTCGTTAGACGGGTTGAGTCGAGCCAGTTTGTTTTGGCGAAGCTTTACCCACTGGATCGGGGGAATGGGGATTCTTGTTTTTACAGTGGCCTTTATTCCGATCGCTTCGGGAAGAACGATGCATATACTAAAAGCGGAAATGCCTGGACCGGTAGTAGGTAAATTAGTATCAAAGGTTCATGTTACGGCTCGAATTCTGTATGTTATTTACGCGGTATTGACGCTTGTTCAGGTGATCTTGTTGCTCCTTGGTGGAATGCCGCTATTTGATAGTCTCTTAAATGCATTTGCTACGGCTGGGACTGGCGGCTTCTCGATGGATGATGCCGGGATTGCTTTGTATAGCAGTCCTTATATCGAGGGAGTTATTACGGTCTTTATGATCCTATTTGGGATCAATTTCAATTTGATTTATTTCTTTTTGATTGGAAAAATTGCACCGGTATTGAAGAGTGAAGAATTACGTGGGTATTTGGCTATTATCGCAGGATCGACACTTTTGATCACGATAAATATTGCCTCACAATATCCTTCGATGCTGTCGGCGTTTCGATACGCAGTGTTTCAGGTCGCTTCAATTATTACGACTACGGGCTTTACCACGACTAATTATGATATATGGCCAATGTTTTCTCAGATCATTTTGCTATTGCTGATGTTCATTGGTGCCTGTGCCGGATCAACCGGTGGTGGGATAAAGGTTTCACGGATCCAAATTCTTGTTAAGAATGCGTTGCAGGAACTTAAAAAGATTATCCATTCAAGAAGTGTCGTAACCTTGGAATATGGCGGTGAAGCAATCGCGCCTAAAACGATCGGGAATATCCATGCCTACTTGGTACTGTATCTACTAGTTTTTGTCGCGGCGTTCTTACTTCTTTCGTTGGAAAATATGGATTTTCAAACAACCTTTTCTGCGGTCGCGACTTGTATAAACAATGTGGGGCCTGGGTTTAAAGCGATTGGTCCGACTGGAAATTTCGGTTTCCTATCGGATTTGTCAAAATGGACCTTATCATTTGCTATGTTGGCAGGAAGATTAGAGATTTTTCCGATTTTACTTTTGTTTTCGAAATCGTTTTGGAAAAGTTAACAATAGAAAAATGTGTAAAGTCTTGTCTCTATGTGAGATTAGGCTTTTTTTAATAGGAATAATGAAAAAATTTGTCGGAGGATAAAAAATACAGTTTTTTTTGCGAATTGGTGTTATACTCATGTTTCTTTTTCCTTCTGGAAAAAAATAAAAGAAATTCCTTTATATAATAGAAGAAAAATTTTTTCCAGTAAGGTCAGGAAAGAAAGAATTCCTAAGAAATTATAAAAATCATTAAGAAAAGCTAGCCTAAAACCGGAGAAATTCCCAAAAACTTTCATTTTTAAAAAATATAGTGTATTATTTTACAGCGAAATGTTTGACATTTTAAGAAAAACTATAGATGATTGATTATAGGGAATACACTAATAAAGTAGGTGACTATATGGAACGACGAATTGACCGCATTTATCGCTTTGTTTCAGAAAATGCAAATGTAACGACGAAGGATGTTGCAGATTCATTGGATATTCAACGAACAAATGCCAGTAAGGATTTGAATCTTCTTGTGAAGGAAGGCCAATTAAGTAAAAGTGAAGGAAGGCCCGTCCGCTATTTTGTTTCGACCCAATCAATGGAAACGTCGTTTGACACCGAAGCGCCTAAAGTAAAAAACACTGTGGTAGAACCACCGGAAAAAAAGATTTTGAATCAGAATAAGGGAAATGTATTCACTCAGATCATTGGTTCAACGGGAAGTATGCGCAATGCCGTTGAGCAGGCCAAAGCCGCGATCTTGTACCCACCTCGCGGATTGAACTGTTTAATTACCGGCCCAACTGGCTCTGGTAAGACGTTTTTCGCTCACGCGATGTTTCAATTTGCGCAAACTGAAGGTGTGGTTGAAGAGGATCGCGAACTTATTGTGTTTAACTGTGCGGACTATGCCAATAACCCGGAATTATTAATGAGTCATCTGTTTGGTTATGAAAAAGGTGCCTTTACTGGTGCGGATACTGAAAAAGAAGGATTGATCCAGCAGGCTGATGGCGGAATGCTGTTTTTAGATGAGATTCACCGCTTGCCACCGGAAGGGCAAGAAATGATCTTCTATTTTATGGATCATGGAACCTACAGCCGTCTAGGTGAAACTGGAAAAAATCGTTTTGCCAATGTCCGAATCGTGGGTGCAACTACGGAAGATCCCCATTCGGCTTTATTAGATACATTTGTGCGCCGAATCCCGATCAATATTCAAATGCCGGCCTTTAGCAGTCGTCCTGCTGCGGAGCAATTGGATTTGGTCCGTGTAATGGTGGCAATGGAAGCCAATCGGATCCAACGAAAAATCACTTTGACGGAAGATGTTGTTAAAGCTTTACTTGGAAGCGTTTCTTATGGGAACGTCGGACAATTGAAATCTAACGTGCAACTGATCTGTGCTCGTGGTTTTATGAATCACATGATGCAAGAAGAGATTCACATCACACTGAATGATCTGACCGAAGGAATAAAAGCTGGGTTAGTTCAGCTTTCTGCGGATCGAATGAAGACAACAGATGTATCGCCTTATCTTGAACCAGAGATGATAGTCACTCCGAATGAGATTGATGAATTGATCAAAACCGATACCTACGAACTGCCTTATAATTTATACGATATTATTGGGGATAAAGCGGCATTACTAAAGACAGAGGGACTAGATCAGGAAACCATCAATCATTTTATTTCAACCGACATTAATGTTCATTTGAAATCATTTTATAAAGATCATGGCTTTACCTTTGATACAGAAACTCGTTTAACCGAATTTGTCGATAAGCATGTTATAGATGTAAGTAATAAAATCGCGGTTCTAGTAAGCGAACGCCTAGAAACGCATTTTCAACAAAACTTTATCTATGCGATGAGTCTTCACATTTCTTCTTTCTTGAAAAAAATTCATGTAGGAGAAACTCGGGAGACCAACGCTAACATACGGGAAATGGCGAAGGACTATCCAACAGAATTTGCTGTCGCTCAGGAGATTCGTCAATTGGTCGAACAAGAATTTCAAGTAGTCATTCCAGACAGTGAAGACTATTATTTAACAGTGCTACTGGTTTCCTTAAGGGAAGATCAGTCCGCTGGTAAAATCGGTGTAGTCGTAGCTGCTCATGGAAATAGTACGGCGACTTCTATGGCTCAAGTTGTTCGCGAGCTACTAGATGTCTCCAACATTATCTCTGTGGATATGCCGCTAGATATGCATCCGCGAGTTGCCTATGAAAAAATGCGGGAAGCAGTTACGCAGATTGATGAAGGCAGTGGCGTATTGATCATGGTTGACATGGGCTCTCTCGCTACTTTTAATGAAGAAATTCGAAAAGATACAGGAATTGAAGTATGTACCTTAGATATGGTGACGACGCCGTTATTAATTGAAGCTGCACGGAAATCCAGTGTATTAGGTTCAGGAGTAGATGAATTGTATGAGTCACTACAAGGGTTCCGCGGGTATGGACACGTTACACAGGAAAAAGAGGAATCACATGAGAAACAAGCGATCTTAGCTATTTGTGCTTCTGGAGAGGGAACGGCTCAACGATTAAAAGAAATCATCGAACGTCCGTTGAAGCAACGCAACTTAAAACACATTGAAGTGCTAACTTTGTCCGTTGCAGATATTAAATCGAAGGTTCCTGCTTTTAAGGAAGAATTCAAAATACTAGCAACGACGGGAATTATGGACCCTAAAGTTGGAGCACCATATATTCCAATGGAAAAATTCATCAATCAAAAGGCGGATCAAATTCTTGATGAATTGTTACTAGAGAATGATTTGTCGGAACAGGAAGAAGTCATTTTAGATGAAACCAAGGCAAGAGAATTGTGTACCAAATTTATGGAAGAAAGCTACACGTTTATCAATCCTTATAAATTGATTGACCCATTGTGGCGATTAGCCCAAACAGTCATTGATAGTAGCGGAGATTCATCGGATTACGCCTTAATGGTGAACTTTGTGATGCATATGGCGGGAACAATCGAACGAGGAATCTTGCAGCAGCCGTTGAAAGTAGATGACGAGTCTAAGCGAATGTATCAAAATGTAACGGATAACGTCGTGATGAATCGCGGGTTAAATGAATTGGAGAGTCAGCTCCGTATTACAATCCCGACTTCTGAACGCTATTATATTTATCAATTGCTTAAGAACAATGAAGAAATTAGAGTATAAATAATACACAAAAAGGGATACAGTATACTGTATCCCTTTTTGTGTATCGTTATAAAAAGAGATAACTAAAGAATTTCTTGCTAGTGTATTTTGGCACGGTACTTGCTTTATTATAAGTGAGTGCCTGTGTGTTAGTGTACTCAAGAAAATGTAGCACAAGTCTTTTAGCATCTGAGCCTTGTAGTAGCAGGAGGTGGTGGGATGGTAATGGATATTCGACTCACTCGTATCGATGATCGTTTGATTCACGGTCAGGTAGCGACAGTTTGGTCTAAAGCGACAGGGATCGAACGCATCTTAGTAGTTAGCGATGAAGTTGCGAACGATGAGTTGCGTAAGTTCCTCCTGAAGCAAGCCGCACCGCCGGGAATCAAGTCCAATGTCGTCACAAAAAGGAAACTGATTGAAGTGTATCAAGATCAATTGTTTGATGGAATGAAAATCATGCTATTGTTTGCTTCCCCGCAAGATGTGGTAGAGGTCGTTGAGGCAGGTGTTGATTTGAAAACGGTCAATATTGGTGGTATGCGATTTTGCGAAGGCAAAAAAATGATCACGAATTTTATTTCTGTGGATGGTAACGACGTAAATTCATTTATTCAGTTGACAGAAGCAGGTATTGAATTAGAAATTCGACAAGTACCGACAGACCGGAAGACAGATCTGATGCAATTGATCAAAAAAGAGAAGATGCTGCAGTAAATTAATTTTGGTTACAGGTTTTTTAAGAACTTATTTATATTTTTGAGCTGTAACAATAATAGTAGGAGGTATGAAGATGGTAGGAATTATCATTGCCAGTCATGGTGAATTCGCTAATGGTATCTTGCAATCCGGAGCGATGATCTTTGGAGAACAAGAAAATGTCAAAGCAGTAACTTTGATGCCAAGTGAAGGACCCGATGATGTTAAGGCAAAAATGAAAGAAGCAATTGCCTCTTTCGAAAACCAAGACCAAGTTTTATTCTTAGTCGATCTTTGGGGTGGAACTCCTTTCAACCAAGCCAACAGCTTGTTTGAAGAACACAAAGACACATGGGCAATTGTTGCCGGTATGAACTTACCAATGGTTATTGAAGCTTATGCTTCACGTTTCTCAATGGAAACTGCGCATGAAATCGCTGCTCACATTTCTGGGACAGCTAAAGAAGGCGTTAGAATTCGCCCAGAGGAATTAGAACCAGCAGAAGCTGCACCAGTTGCGGAAGCAAGCAATCAACCAACAGGTGCGATTCCAGAAGGAACTGTACTTGGAGATGGACATATCAAGTTCGTATTAGCTCGTGTAGATTCTCGTCTACTACACGGACAGGTTGCTACAGCATGGACTAAAACAACAGGTCCTAGTCGGATCATCGTTGTTTCAGATGCCGTTGCAAAAGATGATCTACGTAAGAGATTGATCGAGCAAGCAGCGCCTCCAGGTGTTAAGGCAAATGTTATTCCTGTTGATAAAATGATCGAAATTTCAAAAGATCCTCGTTTCGGAAATACGAAAGCGTTGTTACTTTTTGAAAACCCTCAAGATGTTCTACGTGCAGTTGAAGGTGGCGTTGATATTAAAGAAGTTAACGTTGGTTCAATGGCTCACTCAGTTGGGAAAGTCGTAGTAAGTAAAGTATTGTCAATGGGTCAAGATGATGTTGATACTTTCGAGAAATTGAAAGCGAAAGGAATCAAATTTGATGTACGTAAAGTACCAAATGATTCTAAAGACAACATGGATGAAATCCTTAACAAAGCAAAAAATGAATTGAAAAACGCTTAAGCAACAAAATTAACTTAAATAGGAGGGCTTATAATGTCTGGTATTTCAATGGTATTAGTAGTAATCGTTGCCTTTCTAGCTGGTATGGAAGGGATCTTGGATGAATTCCAATTCCACCAACCGCTAGTAGCATGTACATTAATTGGTTTAGTAACCGGTAATTTAGAAGCAGGAATCGTTTTAGGTGGTTCGCTTCAAATGATCGCCTTAGGTTGGGCAAACATCGGGGCTGCCGTAGCACCGGATGCTGCATTAGCATCTGTTGCATCTGCAATTATTTTAGTTTTAGGTGGTCAAGGAGTTAAAGGTGTTTCTTCAGCTATCGCGATTGCTGTTCCTCTAGCTGTTGCTGGATTGTTCTTAACAATGATCGTTCGTACTTTGGCTGTGCCAATCGTTCACTTTATGGATGCTGCGGCTGAAAAAGGCGAAATGCGTAAAGTTGAAATGTGGCATATCATTGCGGTATGTATGCAAGGTGTTCGTATTGCGATCCCTTCTGCAGCATTACTAGTAATTCCTGCTGACACTGTACGTGGATTCTTAGAATCTATGCCTGCATGGTTAACTGATGGTATGGCTATCGGTGGTGGTATGGTTGTTGCCGTTGGTTACGCAATGGTTATCAACATGATGGCTACAAAAGAAGTATGGCCTTTCTTCGCAATTGGTTTTGCCATTGCAGCTCTATCAGAATTGACATTGATCGCACTTGGTGTTATCGCTGTTGCATTCGCTTTGATTTACTTGAACCTACAAGAAAGCTCAGGTGGTTCATCTAATGGTGGCGGAGGCAATACTGGAGACCCACTAGGCGACATTTTGAATGATTATTAAACTTGAAGGAGGAGAAATAAAATGGCAGAAAAAATCGAATTAAGTAAAAAAGATCGTTTAGCCGTTGCATGGCGTTCTACCTTCATTCAAGGATCATGGAACTACGAACGTATGCAAAATGGTGGTTGGTGTTTCGCAATGTTACCAGCTATCAAAAAATTATACAAAACTAAAGAAGACCGTACAGCAGCAATGCAACGTCACTTGGAATTCTTTAATACTCACCCATATATCGCATCACCAATCATCGGGGTTACATTAGCACTTGAAGAAGAACGAGCAAATGGTGCGCCAGTTGATGACGTAGCGATTCAAGGGGTTAAGGTTGGTATGATGGGACCTTTAGCCGGTGTTGGTGACCCAGTATTCTGGTTTACTGTACGTCCGATGTTAGGTGCCTTAGGAGCTTCTCTAGCTCTAGCTGGAAATATCTTAGGACCAATCATCTTCTTCCTTGCTTGGAATATTATTCGTTGGGCATTTATGTGGTATACACAAGAATTCGGCTACCGTGCTGGTTCTAAAATCACTGACGACCTTTCAGGTGGATTATTACAAAAAGTTACTAAAGGTGCATCTATTTTAGGGATGTTCGTTTTAGGAGCACTGGTACAGCGTTGGGTAAATGTGAAGTTCACTCCGGTTGTATCTACTGTTAAGTTAGATAAAGGTGCTTACATTGAGTGGGACAAATTGCCTGCTGGTGCTCAAGGAATTAAAGAAGCTTTATCTCAACAAGCTTCAGGTCTTGCACTAGATAGTTCAAAAGTAACTACTTTACAAGATAACTTAGATTCATTGATTCCTGGTCTTGCTGCATTACTATTGACATTACTTTGCATGTGGTTATTGAAGAAAAAAGTTTCTCCAATCGTTATCATTCTTGGTTTGTTCGTAGTAGGTGTTGGCTTACACGTATTAGGTATTATGTAAGAAAGTCAATCATTGAAATGCTCGGGCTTGCCCGAGCATTTTTTGCTTAATAAGAGTAAAATACGTATAATGATTTAATAGATACATATATGGAAATGGAGTAGGTCTAATGGTTCAATCAATCAATACGAAGATCGATTTGACAATCGATGCTACCTCGTACTTAGGTGTGGCTGATTATGGAAAAATTATGATTGGTGACAAAGGATTTGAATTTTTCAACAATCGTGATGCCAGAAAATTTGTTCAAATCCCTTGGGAAGAGGTAGACTACGTTATTGCTTCTGTCGTTTTTAAAGGGAAATGGATTCCTCGTTACGCAATCCAAACGAAAAAGAATGGGACATATTCTTTTGCTTCAAAAGAACCAAAAAAGGTTTTACGAGCAATTCGTGAATATGTGGATCCTGACCACATGGTTCGATCACTTGGCTTTTTTGATGTCATTAAACGTGGTGTTCGAAATAAACTTCATAAATAAGTAAAAGTCGTTTATCTCTGTGATAGACGGCTTTTTAATTTTGTCACAAACTTCTGTGCCAAAGCTCTATCTAGATTTGATTGAAAGCGGATACCTCAGAGGATATGATAAATATGTAAACGAAATCATTTTATCTTATTTCTTAAGGAGGAAAAGAAAATGGAAATGCAAGCTACTGGACAAAAGGGTGGACTTAAAGCAAAAGTCCAGCGTCTCGGAAGTCACTTGTCGGGAATGGTCATGCCCAATATTGGCGGCTTTATTGCCTGGGGTGTTATCACTGCCTTATTTATTCCAGATGGATATATTCCAAATGAGCAGCTAGCGTCACTAGTTGATCCAATGCTGAAATTCTTATTGCCATTATTAATCGCTTATACAGGCGGCAGCATGGTACATGGACAACGTGGTGCGGTAGTAGGGGCGATCGCAGCGATGGGGGTTATCGTAGGATCAGATGTGCCAATGTTTATCGGTGCAATGATGATGGGCCCTCTAGGCGGCTGGTGCATCAAGAAATTTGATGACGCTTTCCAAGAAAAGATCAAAGCTGGATTTGAAATGTTAGTGAATAACTTTTCTTCTGGTTTGATTGGATTTGCTTTAGCAATTATTGGGTATTATGCGATTGGGCCAGTCGTTGGCTCGTTAACCAATTTGATGGCAGCCGGTGTTGAATCAATTATTAATATGCATTTGTTACCACTAGCAAACATCTTTATTGAACCAGCGAAGATTTTATTCCTGAACAATGCAATCAACCATGGTATTTTAACGCCACTTGGGATCGAGCAGGCAGCAGAAGCTGGAAAATCTGTTCTATTCTTATTAGAAGCTAACCCTGGACCAGGTTTAGGGATCTTATTAGCCTTTACATTATTTGGTAAAGGTGCAGCGAAATCTTCTGCTCCAGGAGCAATCATTATTCAGTTCTTAGGTGGGATTCACGAAATCTACTTCCCATATGTCATGATGAAACCCCTTTTATTCCTAGCTGTTATGGCTGGTGGGGTTGCCGGAACCTTTACTTTCCAATTGTTAGGTGCAGGGCTGCGTGCTGCTGCTTCTCCAGGATCAATCATTGCTGTAATGGCTATGACACCGCCAGATGCGATTTTTGCTAACCTAGCTGGGATCGTTGTAGGGTGTGCTGTTTCATTCTTAGTCGCTATGATTATTATCAAGTCGGATCACAACGAAGAAGATGATTTGGCAGCAACTCAAGCAGCAGTTGCAGATGCAAAAGCACAATCAAAAGGTCAAACCGCAGTGAAAGCTGACAACCAAGAAATGTTTGGTAACATCAACAAGATCATCTTTGCTTGTGATGCGGGGATGGGCTCAAGCGCGATGGGGGCTTCGGTATTGCGCGATAAAGTGAAGAAAGCGGGTTTGGGATTGCCAGTTTCAAACTCAGCAATTAATAACTTAACAGACGATCCAAATGCTTTGATTGTCACTCAAGAAGAATTGCATGAACGGGCTTCACAAAAGGCACCAAGTGCAACCTTTGTTCAAGTGGAAAACTTCATGAACTCTCCGCGTTACGATGAAATCGTTGAACGCCTGTCTACTGAACCAACTGCAGGTGACAATGAAAAAAAGCCGCTGACAGATGATGTGGTAGAAGGATTAGCAGACTACTCGAAAGTCGATCACATTATCTTTGGTTATGATCAAGTGAAGGGCTCAGCAAATATGGGAGCGACGATCCTGAAAAAATTATTGAAGGACAATCAATTAGCGTATCCGGTAACAGTTGAACCGATAAGCTCACTAAAAGATGAAACAAACGCTTTCATCATTACTAATAATGATGAAACAATCAAAGCTGAGCAACAAGCGCCAAGCGCTACTCATGTACCGTTGTCAGATTTGGTCGCTTCGGAAAAATACGATAAAGTCATTCAAAACTTAAGGAAATAAGTAGTCTTTTATCTAGAATCGTATTACTCTTAAAGCAGTGGGGATTCTCACTGCTTTTACCCTTTTGAAATTATTGGAGGAGATATTGTGTATTTTTCGATTCGCGAAAAAAAGATACTTTCCCTTTTATTAGATTATCCTAACGGCATTACACCGGAGGAATTGCAAGACATTTTACAGGTCAGCAAGCGAACGGTTTACCGTGAGATCTCAAGCATTGAGAAAACCATCAAATCACAGGACATTCAGATCATCAAGCCACGAGGCGAAGGCTATCGTATCGTTGGGGAGACAGTAAATCTGGAGCGCTTGCAACAGCAATTGGAAGAGAAACAGGCGGAACTGTTTACCGATAATGTGCAACGTCAGAGTGCGATTGTTTGTTCGTTGCTATTGATGGAGGAAGAAACCACGATTGAAGGGCTGGCGATTGATTTTAAAGTAAGTCCGGCCACGATTACTTCTGATTTAGCAGCAATCGAAACGAGTTTGACCGATTATCGGTTAGAGCTGCAACGGTTAAAGGGGCGAGGAATTCGGATCGTTGGGCGGGAAAAACAGCGTCGCCAGTTATTGAGCAATTTGATTTATAACGGTGTTAGCGAGTTTGATTTTTTCCACTTCATTGATTCTTTAGATGAAGAAAAAAAGACGACGGACAATTTTTTCTTGAATTTACTAAGTCAGTCGAGCTTGCTACTATCACGAACCATCTTCGAGCAGGTCTCTCAACAAGCTTTTGAACAGGTGACGGACAATCAATTGCAGCGGGTCTTGATTTTGTTAGCACTCTCTATTGATCGAATGGGTCAAGATCGATTTGTCGAAGTCGAGCAGGAGAATAAAGCCAAACCAGAAAGCATGCAGATTGCGAGTCAGATCATGATTAAAGTCGCCACAACGATCAAAAAATCGATTCCGCCCCAGGAGGTTCGCTTCTTTGCTTTCCAACTGGAGGGTGTGAATTATAAGAAGCCGCAAAATATTTTTATCGATAGTTTTGACGTCGAGCTTTCCTACAAGATTAAAGAATTGATTCGTTTAGTTTCTGAAGCAACTGAGATTGATTTTCGCAAGGATGAGCAGCTTTTTAATGATCTATCTGCTCATATGTCTGCGGCTTTGAAGCGGAATCTAACGGTTATTCAAGGAGCGAATAACCCGTTACTACAGAAAATTCGCGACAAGTACCAAGCGTTGACGACAGCGATCATCAAAGAATTGGCGGTTGTTTTTCCGGATCATCAATTTACTGCGGATGAGCTGGGGTATGTGGTGATTCATTTTGCGACATCTTTGGAACGGCATCCAAACGGGCGGGCTTTATCCGCATTAGTCCTATGTTCTAGCGGTATTGGTACGGCACGTATTTTAGAGAGTCGCATCCATAAGTATCTGAATGAAATTGAGAAAGTACAGGTTGCAAAGATTTCTGAAATGAATCAATTAGACTATAAAAGTTATGATTTGATTCTGGCAACGGTATTTTTACCGGGCTTTAATTTGCCCTACAAGGTGATTTCACCTCTTTTATTAGATGATGAGATTAAAGAAATCAAGGAATATATTCAAACACTGCATCCTGACAAGGTCAGTGAAATAATTGATGAACCGGAACAAGAGCCAAGTGAAGCCTTTGATGAGATTTATGAAACGATGCGAATCGCCAATAATCTGTTGCAGAATTTTGATGTGAAGCCAATCCATGCACAGGAAACGATTGAACTTACGTTGGAGGAAATCATCCAGCAGCTGCAAGGCACGATCGTTTCAGATGCTCAGATAGTTACGGATAAAGTAATTAAGCGCTATTTAGTGGCACCAATTGGTGTTCCAAATACGAACTTTGCGTTGTTCCATTGTGCGGATGCTCATGTCAAGGAACCGTTGTTTACAATCTATGACTTGGATCAGAAATTCTTGATTCAAGGAATGGACAAAAAGAGTATTGAACTAACACGGGTCTTGCTGTTATTAGCACCTGATCCAATGCCGGAAAGCCACCAAAGCTTATTAGGAAAAATCAGCAGCTCAGTGATCGAAAGTGATCTGAATACTGAAATCTACAAATTTGGCAACAAAGAGATTATTTATCAATTGTTAAGCTCTTTGTTTGTTAAAGAGATTCGGGAAAACTAACGATACTAAAAATCGGAGGGAATTGAAAATGGAATTACAGCCAGAAATGATTTTATTAGATCAAGAATATGCAAACAGGGAAGAGGCAATTCGCGCCAGCGGGCAGCTTCTGGTCGATGCAGGTTGTGTAGAAGAAGGCTATGTGGATGCGATGATTGAAAGAAATGAATTGGTTTCTGTCTATATGGGAAACTTTATCGCGATTCCTCATGGAACCGATGAAGCGAAGCGCTTCGTTAAAAAGAGCGGTATTTCAGTCATTCAGGTTCCCACAGGTGTACATTTTGGAAAAGATGATACGGAAGATGTAGCGATGGTCCTGTTTGGCATCGCTGGGATTGAAAATGAACATTTGGATATCTTACAGAAGATCGCGATTTTCTGTTCAGATGTAGAAAATGTCGTGAAATTAGCAGATGCAAAAACAAAAGAAGAAGTTATCAGCTATCTTCAGGAGGTAGAATAGGATGCAAGCAACACATTTTGGCGCAGGAAATATTGGTCGTGGATTTATTGGAGAAATATTGGCAAAAAATGGGTTTTCCATTGATTTTGTTGATATTAATGAAACAATCATCAATGCTTTGAATGAAAGAAATGAATATACGATCCAATTAGCGGATGAAAGTCAAAAAGAAATCCACGTTTCAAATGTGGATGGGCTAAACAATCAAACGAACCCAGAAGCCGTGATTGATTCAGTAAGTAAAGCGGACATTGTGACAACGGCGATTGGCCCTAATATCTTACCTTTTATTGCGGAATTAATCGCAAAAGGAATTCAAAAACGACGCAGCGAAGGAAATAAGGCTCCATTAGATGTGGTGGCATGCGAAAATATGATTGGCGGCAGTCAATTCTTATTGGAAAAAGTCCAAGCTTTTTTATCTGATGAAGACAAGGAATATGTAGAAACATACATCGGTTTTCCTAATGCAGCAGTTGATCGCATTGTGCCGATCCAACATCATGAAGATCCTTTGTTTGTATCTGTTGAACCATTTAGCGAATGGGTGATTGATGCTACACAAAGTAAAAACAAAGAGTTGCGTCTTGAAGGTGTGGAATATGTAGAAGATTTAGAACCGTATATTGAACGGAAATTGTTTTCTGTTAATACAGGCCACGCGACAGTTGCTTATACAGGTGCCTATGAGGGCTACAAAACGATTGATGAAGCGATTGCGGATCAACGGGTACTAGACAAGCTCCGTGCGGTTCTTGGAGAAACGGGGAGTCTATTGATTGATAAGTGGCAATTCGATCAAGAAAAGCACTCAGCTTATATAGATAAAATCGTTAGTCGTTTTGAAAACAAGTATATTTCTGATAGCATTAGTCGTGTCGCACGGACACCTATTCGCAAGTTAGGCTTTGATGAACGCTTTATTCGTCCAATTCGCGAATTAAAGGAACGGGGGTTGGCTTACACCAATTTGGTGGATGTTGTAGTGATGATCCTAAATTATGATGATCCCAACGATGAACAAAGTGTTGAACTGCAAGGCTATCTAAAAGAGAAATCTGTTGCGGAAGTGATCCAGCAAGTGACAGATTTGCAGGATGATGAGTTGATTGCGGAAATCGCCGCAAAATATCAAAAATAAAAATCTATTTCCCAGCACAAAATAAAAATTTGTGTTGGGATTTTTTTGTGAAAAAATAATAGAGTTAGAAAATAGTCTTTACTTAGTGACGAAATTTTATTTCAAAAATTATAATAAACGTTTCGGCTTTTATTAATTATGAACAAACATAGAGAAAAAAGTGAAAGACTATTCTTTGTCATGTATCCTTAAATTAAAAAGAGAAAACATTATTTAGAAACATTTTTTGTGTTATGTGCGAAAATAGTTCGTGTTTTAAACAAAAACCGCTTGATTCTTTCTTGTTAAAACGATATTATAGAAAAAGTCGGGAAATTCAATTTCACATATAAAATGAGGAATACAGAATTTTGCACGATTTTTTTCGGGTAAATTAAGAAAAATAGAGGATTTGAATGCTTTTAAATATGAAATTTCTTTTCATCTATCGATTCTTTTTTTCAAAATAAGGGGGAGTTAAATGACGACGTTTGCTGATTATTATCAAGAGTTGAAGGGGTTCACTGACGATTTATTTTTACATCCAGAATTAGGCTACAAGGAATATCGCACCTCGGAGAAGGTCATTAATGAATTGAAACGGATCAATCCACAGATTGAATTTTCTAAATTTTCTGAAACTGGAATCAAAACTTTTTTATCTACAGATAAGAAGAAGACGATGGCCTTCATCGCAGAGCTGGATGCTGTTTATGCGCCGACACATTTTCAAGCGGATCCAGAAACGGGAGCTGCTCATAACTGTGGGCACTTTACCCAAGTCGCGATTGCTTTATCCTTGTATGATCATTATGTAAAGACCCAGAACTATAAAGAACTTGATTTTAATTTGTGCTTTATTTTTGTTCCTGCGGAGGAATATTTAGATCTTGATTATCGAAAAGAACTACGCGCGGCTGGAAAAATTCAATTTTTAGGTGGGAAACCAGAAGCGATGTCCTTAGGGATCTTTGATGATGTGGACTTTGGTGTTTGTGTTCATGCGATTGGGGAAGTATTCGAACGTCCTACTATTGAAGTCAATTGTGATCTGGCGGGCTTCTTGTATAAGAGATATCATTTTTCGGGCAAGGCAGTTCATGCGGGTTTTGATCCGTTTTCAGGAATCAATGCGTATAGCATGTCGACCTTGTTCAATACCGCAATTGGATTGAGTCGTCAGCAATTTAAAGATACAGAATCCATCCGTGTTAATCCAATCGTAATGGGCAGTGACATGTCCACAAATGTGATTCCAAATCATATTACGGTTGGAACGGATTTACGCTGCAAAACATTGGAATATCTGCCAGAGGTTGCTCGCAAATTAGATCGCGCGGCTCAAGGAAGTGCTTATGCGCTAGAAGGAGAAGTAACCATCGAAACAGAGATGGGCTATCTGCCGTTTGTCCAGGATCGATATCTGAATAGTTTTGTGGAGCGAGCATTTGCGAAGTTTGATAAGATTCCAGATATCATTGATGACCGTGGAGGAATCGCAGCAGCGGGTGATATTGGTGATTTGGCATTTATGATGCCTTGTATCCAAATCAGCTACGGAGGATTTGAAGGAACGATTCATGGAGATGATTTCAAAATGATTGATCCAGCATTTGTGCTAGAAACGTTTCCTGAATTTTTAGCAGAAGTTTTATCAGAAATGTCCGGTCATTTGGACGAGTCGAAATTATATCGCCGTTCATTTAAGGAATATAAAGAATTGATTGATTCAATTGGAGGGAATGTATGAAAAAGCAGTTGGTTTGGTTAATTGGTTTTGTGGTTGTTGTTGTAACGGTTGCGGAAATGATTGGGATGCAATTCATCTCGTTAGGAAGTACTACGATCACCGTGTTGCCATTAGTATTTTCTGTTTTACTAGCGATGTTGTTTGGCTTACCAATGATACGTAAAGGTCTTATCGCAAAGATTTATTCAAAGAGCAATATTCAATTTTCTGCAAAGTATTTATTATACATCATGCTGCCGCTAATGGCTCGCTATGGCGCCGATGTGGCACCAAGGTTGAAAGAAATTTTAACAGTGGGCTGGGTTTTTCTATTTCAGGAGTTGGGGAATGTCGGAACGGTACTTATTGGGTTACCCGTCGCATTGATGCTAGGATTACGCCGTGAAGCAATCGGAGCGACTTTAGGTTTAGGACGTGAAGGTGAATTGGCGTATATTTCAGAAAAATATACATTGGATTCGGCAGAAGGTCGCGGGGTACTGTCCCTCTATCTAATCGGGACTTTATTCGGATCGATCTTCTTCAGTATCTTTGCGCCGATTATGGCTGGATTAGGCTTTGATTACCGCGCGTTGGCGATGAGCTCAGGAGTAGGTTCTGCAAGTATGATGACCGCAGCCTCTTCTTCACTGATCGCATTAATGCCTGAAAATGAAACGACCATTGCTGCTTATGCAGCGGCAAGTCAATTGCTGACCAGCTTCCTGGGCACATACACGATGGTCTTCATTGCGGTGCCATTGCAACGTTTCATGTATAACCTAATGACAGGAGGAGCACGCCGTGGAAAAGAAACAGTCTAACGAGTATATCAAAATTTCACTGGTCTTATTATTGAGTATTTCACTGATCTTATTTACCCAAGGGATCAAATTAATAAAAAATCCAGAGTCTACACCGATAACCTTCAATACCATTCAAGGGTTAGTAGTCTTATGGGCATTTTCAATGATTGGCGTCTTCATCTCAACGTTAGTAAAGAAAACCAATATTAAGGTTTTAGCTGATTTTCCAATCTTGGGCTGGGTATCTCTAACGTCATTGTTTTTCTGCTTGTTGTCTGATTTCTTTGTCCAAGCAATTGCTGGGGTTGATTTCTTGTCCATTACGACACCGATTTTAGCTTTCGCTGGATTATCAGTGGCAGATAGTTTGATGGATCTGCGAAAGACCTCTTGGAAAGTTGCGATTGTCGCTGTCTTTGTTTTTATCGGGACTTACTTAGGAAGTGCTGTGATCGCCCAAATTGGGTTGTTCTTATCAGGAAAATAGCTGAGTTAGCTGAAGGAGTGCGTGAAGCTTCTTCAGCTTTTTTTGATGGGACATCGTAAGAAAAACTTCATATTTTGGTCTAGACTTTGTTGTTGCAAATTCGATAAAAGGGTGTTAAAATTGGTGTATACCAAATTGATAAAGGAGCGTTTACCCATGAAAGTAATTCGCGTGAAAGATGCCAACGAAGGCGGAAAAAAAGCATTTGAAATCATCAAAGATGGAATGGAAAACGGCGTAAAAGTATTAGGTCTAGCAACTGGTAGTACCCCTGAAACTTTATATAAAGAAATGACTTCTAGTGATTTAGACTTTTCAGAAATGACTTCTGTAAACTTAGATGAATATGTTGGATTAGCAGGCGACGATGTACAAAGCTATCGTTACTTCATGAATGATCAACTATTCAACAAAAAACCATTTAAAGAAACATTCGTACCAAATGGGAAGGCAGAAGATTTAGAAGCTGAATGCAAACGTTATGACGGTGTAATCGCTGATCATCCAATCGATTTGCAAGTACTAGGTATTGGACGCAATGCTCACATCGGATTCAACGAACCTGGTACACCATTTGACGTAACGACTCATGTTGTTGAATTAACTGAATCAACGATCGAAGCGAACAAACGAAACTTTGATAAAGTTGAAGACGTACCAACGCATGCTTTATCAATGGGGATCGGTTCAATTATGCAAAGCAAAAAGATCTTATTGATGGCTTTCGGTGCAGACAAAGCGGATGCAATCAAAAACATGATTGATGGCGAAGTAACAACGGATGTACCTGCAAGTGTATTACAAAACCATGCGGATGTAACGGTCATCATTGACGAAGACGCAGCAAGCAAATTATAAGAAGCAGTCGTTTAGTGCCAGGGAAAATTTCCTTGGTACTTTTTTTATTTAAGAATAGAAGGGTGCTATACTGGTTTTAAGAGAAAGAATGATTAGGAGAGTGATTTGATGAGAAGGTGCATTGTTTAAACTGGAATAGTTGTCTAATAGAAAAATGATTACCATTAAGGAGTGAAAAAACTATTCCAGTTAAAAAGCTTTACCCTAGAAGCAACGATAATGAGACGATTTATTTGAATGCAGCGATTACGCGACCGACTATTTCTGTCGGAGATTATACAATCTATAACGATTTTCGCAATGATCCCCGTCAGTTTGAGGAGAACAATGTGTTGTATCACTATCCCATCAATTATGATCAGTTGGTCATTGGAAAGTTTTGTTCGATAGCCTGTGGCGCCACCTTTATTTTCAACAGTGCGAATCATCGCCAATCGGCGTTATCAACTTATACATTTCCTCTATTTTATGAGGAATGGCAGTTGGATAAACAGGAAGTCACTTCGGCTTGGGACAATAAAGGGGATATCATCATTGGAAATGATGTGTGGATTGGTTATGAGGCAACCATTCTGTCAGGCGTTCGGATTGGTGACGGAGCAATTATTGGCGCGCGTGCCTTAGTCACAAAGGATGTGCCGGCGTACACGGTGGTTGGCGGAGTACCGGCGAAGGAACTGAAGCAGCGATTTGATCCATCTACGATTCAAAAATTACAGCAGCTTCAATGGTGGGATTGGCCGTATGAAAAAATTCAATGGGGGATTCCGTATTTGAAAAATGGTGACATCGATCAATTAACAAAGTAATCAAAAGCTCAGTCGCAAATGTGGCTGGGCTTGCTTCTTTTCTTTCCTTTGGCTATAGTGAAAAATAGAAAAGTTAACCGGAGGAAAAAAGCAGGATGCGTTTAGATAAATTTTTGGCTGAGGTGGGTTTAGGTAGCCGCAAGGAAGTAAAACAGCTGATTAAAAAAGGACAAATTTCAGTAAATCAGCAAAAAGAGAAATCAGATAAAAGGCAAGTAGATCCTGAAAAGGATCGGATAGAGTTTGATGGTGAGGAGCTGCATTATCAAGAGTATTACTACTATTTATTACATAAACCAGCGGGAGTAGTGAGTGCGACGGAGGATGCGCGTGACCGAACAGTCATGGATGTATTTTCGCCAAAGGATTATCGCAAGGACTTGTTCCCAGTGGGGCGATTGGACAAAGATACAGAGGGACTTTTGCTGATCACAAATGATGGAAAGCTGGCCCATGAATTGTTGTCACCAAAAAAACATGTAGAAAAAGAGTATTTCGCTGAAGTTAGCGGAAGGATGACAGTGGAAGATCAACAGCAATTCGCTACGGGGATTCCATTGGATGGAGAATTAACGCTGCCAGCAGAATTGTTCATTGATGAAGTTGCAGAGCATTCATCCAAGGTTCGGATCATTCTTCACGAAGGTAAATTTCATCAGGTAAAACGTATGGTGAAATATTGCGGAAAAGAAGTGACGTACTTAAAAAGAATTCGAATGGGTGAAGTGACTTTACCGGATGATCTAGCGAAAGGCAGCTATCGTCCATTGACAGCGGAGGAGTTACGCTTATTAAAAGGCTGAGAGACTCTCTTTTTTATTGACCGTGCTATACTGGAAGTGAAGAGATATAGAAATTGAGGTGGTGCACAAATGGATTTAAAATTATCAGTTTATGAAATTATGCTGCGGCTGTTTTTAGCTATGATTATGGGTGGCGCCATCGGTATTGAACGAGAATACAAGAATCGACCTGCAGGAATTCGTACACACATCTTGGTTTGTATGGGGGCGACGATCATCGCTCTGATCCAAGTAGAGATCGCGGATCAAGCCTTGCGCTATGCTGCGGCAAAACCGGAGTTTGTCGGTGTCGTTCGAGCGGATGAAGCGCGATTGATTGCCCAGGTTGTCAGCGGGATCGGTTTTTTAGGAGCGGGTACGATCATGGTCAGCAATCGGTCAGTTAAGGGACTAACGACTGCGGCCTCGATCTGGGCAGGTGCTGGATTAGGGATCGCGATTGGAATGGGGTATTATACTATCGCTATCTGCAGCTTTGTTGGGATCATGCTAGCATTAACAGTCGTTAAACGGATCATTAAAATCAATGCCATCAAGAAATTGGAGATTCGTTACATCCACCGTGAGGCGACCAAAGAATTTATCATGAATTATTTTGAAAGTAAGAAAATCGAAGTGGAGGATGTCGACTTCGATGTCGATTTTATGGATGACTACCGTATTTATACGAATGTTTATACGATTGATCTGCCGCGAGGGATGAATTACACAGATGTGATTGAGGATCTTTCAATGTATAAGAACATCACCAAACTTCGAATGATCAATGTTTAAAAAAGAGGATGAAATCATTGAAAAATGATTTTGTCCTCTTTTTCATTAAAGTAGTGTTGTCAGAGCCTTCGTTCATTGATAGAGTGAAAGTATGTAAAGTTTCTAGGAGGAAAAAATGGGAAAAATTCTTTTGTTAGAGGATGATCTAAACTTAAATAATGGGATTCAGCTATGCCTAACCAGAGAAGGGTATGAGGTTTTGGCATGTTTAGATATTGCTTCAGCAGAACAGACCTTTCAGCAAAATGATGTTGATCTAATCATCAGCGACCTTTCTTTGCCAGATGGCAGCGGCTTAGATTTTTGTCAAAAGATTCGAGAACAGTCGAACGTGTTGATCTTGATGCTGACTTCTTACAATCAAGAGCATGATATTGTGACGGGCTATGTTCATGGAGCGGATGATTATATGACAAAGCCTTTTAGTTTAATGGTCTTAGTTTCTAAGGTACAAGCGATGATGAAGCGTGTCGCTAGTAATCAAGGACAAGAATTGCTTTCGGGAGAGTTATCTGTCTCTTTAACAGAAATGAAGGTCAAATTACATGGCGAGCTACTCCCTTTAAGCAAGACAGAAATTCAATTGTTAATCTTCTTTATGGAGAATCCGAAACAGATTTTGTCTTCGGATCAGCTGTTGAACCAAATATGGGATACTAAAGGAGAATATGTTGATACTAATACAGTTTCGGTCAACATCAGTCGGCTGCGGCAAAAGGTAGGTAAAGAGCGGATCAAAACAGTTCGGGGAGTGGGCTATCTATGGATCAACGACGTTCAAAAAAAATAATTCTTCTCTATATTTTACTGACTGTGAGCTGTTTGATTGTCTTTATCCTGCATAATATGAAACTCTATTCCGACCTGCAGGAGAATCAGCAGGCCACTCTAGCTAGACTAAATAAGGAAGCATCTTTTTCTGAAGCGAAGCTGATTGAAAATTTTGATGCGTCGAAAACGGCTGAGTTGGTAATTGAAGGAAAAGAATTGGAAGAAAAATATGGGTTATTAGGAAAAATGAATCTATCACATATTTTACAGACCTATTTTATCCGAAATCTAGCATTATTTCTTGTTTTTTGGTCTGTATTATCGGTCCTTTTCTTTTGGCTGATTCGTCAAAAACGAAAAATTTATGATCAGCTAGAGGTAAAAACAGAAGAATATCAAGAAGCAACTGCCTATAATGAATTGATGCTGCAACGAAGCCAACGTGAAGAAGGGAACTTGAAATCCAGCATTACAGATATCACTCATCAACTAAAAACCCCCGTAGCATCATTGAAATTAAGCCTAGATATCGCACTTTCAGATCAGTATGAAGCAGCTGAACGGCAAAATTTTGCGGAACAAGCCGAAGTCCAAATCAACAAGCTTAATCTGATGCTAGATGGTTTATCCAAAATTTCGCAGCTAGAAACAGATCTGATTCAATTGAAGCCAGAGAAATTATCCTTGCAGCAGTTGATCAATCAAGCGGTGAATGGTGTCATCATGAAGGCGATCGAAAAAGAAATCGAAGTGGAAGTAGAGCTGCTGGAAGACTTTTGGGTGTGGGTTGATAAAAAATGGACACTAGAAGCTTTGGGAAATGTTTTAGAAAATGCGGTTAAGTATTCGCCTGAAAAAACGACAGTCAAAATACAAGCATCGTCATTAGTGACGTATGTTTTAGTAGAGATTAAAGATGAAGGACCGGGAATTTCAAAAGAAGAGCAAAATAAGATTTATCAGCGCTTTTACCGTGGTTGCAATAGTTCTGCTGTCGAAGGGTCTGGTGTCGGACTGTATCTCACACGCAAGATCATTGAAGGTCAAGGGGGGACAGTCATGGTGAAGCCACGTCATCCGAATGGTTCGAATTTTCAATTGACGTTGCCACTAGATTAACTCCTCATTTGGATTTATGAATGATCAAAGACCTCTTTTGATGTTTCTTACAAATTTGTTATGTTCGCTGAAAGAATCCTGCAAGGGTTCTTTTTTATACTAAGAGTATAGAAATGAGAAAAAGGAAAGAGGGCGTAAAAAATGATCTTAAAAATTAGAGACTTAGTAAAACATTATGATGATGGAAATGCAATCGTAAAGGCGGTTGATCATATTGATTTGGAGATAGGAAAGGGCGATTTTGTAGCAATTGTTGGTAAATCAGGTTCTGGGAAAAGCACGCTCCTAAACCTGATCGGCGGATTGGATCATCCAGCTTCAGGACAAGTTATTGTTGATGGAAAAAATGTTTTCCGAATGAAAGATGAACAATTGGCCGTCTTTCGTCGACAAAAAATTGGCTTCATCTTCCAAAATTATAATTTGATCCCCTCCTTGAACGTATGGGAAAATGTCGTTTTACCCATTGGATTAGACAATCGAAAGGTCAATACAGCGTTCATCGAAGAATTATTAACGACCATCGGGCTCAATGATCGAAAAAAAGCTTTGCCTAGCATGCTTTCTGGAGGACAACAGCAGCGTGTGGCAATTGCTCGGGCGATTGCATCGGAACCAGCAATTATTCTAGCGGATGAACCGACAGGAAATCTCGATACGAAGACAGAATTAGAAGTGATGTCACTACTAAAGAAATCTGTTGAAAAATTTGGTCAAACCTTGATTATGATTACGCATGATGAAGGGATCGCGCAAACGGCTGATTATATCGTCCACCTTGAAGATGGGCGGGTGATTTAAATGAAGATGACCAATACGGTAGCTGTTGCCAATACCAAATACCATAAAGGAAAGAATTTGCTATCAGGGATCGCGATTATTTTGACCAGTGTGTTGGTTTTTCTGATCACGTCAATCGGATTAGGTGTTGTGAATGTTCAAAATGCGGCCGTCAATAAGGTCTATCCGACTTGGCATGCAATGTATCGTAGTGTTTCTGAAGAAAATATGGAGAAAATTGCTCAACACGAAGCGATTGGCGAATATGGGTTGCGTCAAGATGTGGGAGAATCAATTTTATCAGAAGATAACTATATCTTGATCAGTTATTTAGATGCCGAGGCACAAAAATTAACAAAGCAAACATTTGTCAGTGGGCATGCGCCTAGAAAAGCAAATGATGCAGTTCTCTCTAAAAACGCATTGAAGGAACTTGGCTATCCCAATGCTAAGATTGGTGACGATATTTCTATCCCTGTACAATTTCTTGAAGAAGAAGGATTAGGTCTGGAACAAACAAGAACGTTTCGTCTGACAGGGTTTTCTCCTGATGGTAAAAATCAAGCTGGCAGAAAAATTTTTTCGATGCTTGTCTCAAAGGAGTTAATGCAAGAAACGATCCCAAAAAATCAACGAAGTTATCGAATGATGATTCGTTTATCAGAGGAGGCTGCGACTTCCACAGATGCCATTAAAGAACGGGTAAAGGAAATCGGAAAAAACTTTGACGTGATCGAGGATAATATTGTTGAGAATAGCGACTATCTATTTGCGAATTATGTTGATCCGGCTTTTTATACGGGAATGGCGATTATTGTAGGGATTATCTTGATTGCTGGAGCCTTAACGATTTACAGTATCTACTATGTATCCTTAATCAATAAAGTTCAGGAGTTTGGCAAACTGGCCGCTCTAGGAGCAACCAAAAAGCAAATCCGTCAAATCATTTTAAAAGAAAACTTGATCGTCGCTGGCATCGCGATTCCCATTGGCCTGCTGATCGGAACTGCTACTGTAAAGTTTGTTTTTGTTCAAATGATGTCCACAATAGAAAATGAGGTTGCGATAATGGAAGTGATGCGTGAAGTGCTAGATAACGGAGAAGTTTCGTTAATACTTCCATGGATCATTGGAATGACCATCGCGATCACAGTAATAACTGTATTACTCGCTTCTTTAAAACCAATGCGTCAAGCGAGTAAGATTATGCCAATTGAAGCGATGCGTTATACTGGGCAAACACAAGGGAAGAAAAAACAGCGAAAAGGGTTCATCAATCTCAATTTAAACCGTTTAGCCCATGCAAATCTATCTAGGAACAAAAAGCGCACGCTAATTACCATCTTTTCCTTAGGAATGATCGGAATTTTGTTTGTTGTCGTCTCAACTGTTTTTAGCTGTATGAATCCTCAACAGATTGCACGCGACACGATCGCCGCAGATTATCGTTTGAGTATTGCTTCTGTCAGTGGAGACAAGATGCGTCCAGAACGAGAATGGACAGCAATTCAACAAAATAATCCTTTGAATAATGAGATGATCCATAGAATAAAAGCCATCGATGGAGTAGAAAAAGTCGAAGCGTTCCAATCAATTACAGGTGAAATCCCCAGCATTAAGGAAATAGGAACAGATAAGCCTATGGGGCTATCCATCGGAGGCATTACGGAAGAACAAATGGGTCAGCTCAAAAAGGATATTTCAGTTGGCAGCGCGACCTATGAGGAATTGAATTCTGGAGATAAAGTAATTGTAACAGGCTATTTATTGGCTAATTATCCAGAAATCAAAATTGGAGATACGTTGACCTTTAAGATATTTGATGGCAATCGTACCTATGAAAAAGAAATGACAGTCATCGCAGGTGGAGACTTTACACAAGCGATCAGCAATTATGACAATTTCTTGATGAGTAATGAAGCCTTGAAGAAAATGTCAAAAAATAATTTGACCTATTATGTGAATATCAAAGCAGCAAAGGGCAAAGCAGCAGCGATGCAACCCGCAATTGAAGAGTTGGCGAAAGAGAATGACATGTTCCGTTTGCAAAGCTACAAAGAGATTTTGGAACAGTGGAAAGGTTCTATGCAGATGATGACTGGCGCAGGGTATGCGATTATGCTGGTCTTAGCGATTGTTGGGATCATGAATTTGATTAATACCACGATCGACAGCATCTTAAGTCGGAAAAAAGAATTGGGTGTGATGCAAGCCATTGGTATGTCCGATCGCCAAATGAAGCGAATGCTTCAAATGGAAGGCTTCGTGTATGCAGGAGGAATTCTCTTGTCAGGAGTGGGGATCGGCAGTATCTTAGGGTACTTAGTCTTTCTATATGCCAAAGATAATGGGTTGATGCAAATAAAGGTATATCAGTACCCATTAATTCAAGTCTTACTGATGGTGCTATTAGTTGTCATTGTCCAATTGATTTTGACCTATGCGACTACGACACTTGTTAATAAAGAAGCGGTCATCAAACGTATTCAAGCCTCAGAATAAACAAAAAATCTGTCAGCGCGTTTGGATAGGCTATCCCTAACTAAGACAAAGAAATAATTAAGTCCTAGTTAAGGGGGAGCCTACCATTTTCGCTGACAGATTTTTTTTATTCTAAACCAATCAAATAGTCATCATCATTCATTGCTTCAACTTGACCAAGCAAGTAGCCATTCCCAACTTGTGAGAAGAAATCATGGTTGCTAGTTCCTGTTGAAATACCATTCATGACAATTGGATTCACATCATCTGCTGTATCTGGGAAAAGCGGGTCCATTCCAAGATTCATCAAAGCTTTATTGGCATTGTAACGTAAGAAAGTTTTTACTTCTTCACTCCATCCGATCTCATCATAGAGCTCTTCAGTGTAACGCTCTTCATTTTCGTACAATTCATACAGTAAATCATACATCCATTCTTTCAAACGTTCTTGTTCTTCTTCGGTTTGCTCATTGAATCCTCTTTGGAATTTATAACCAATGTAGGTTCCATGTACGGATTCATCACGAATGATTAATTTAATAATCTCAGCTACGTTAGCCAATTTATTATTCCCTAAATAGTAAAGAGGGGTATAAAAACCAGAATAAAATAAGAAGGTCTCTAGAAACACACTAGCGATTTTCTTTTCCAAGGGTGTTCCAGTTTTATAGATTTCATTGATTCTTTCGGCTTTTTTTTGCAGGTATTGATTTGTATTTGTCCATTCAAAAATTTCTTCGATCTCGGCTTTGGTGTTCAATGTACTGAAGATAGAAGAATAACTTTTCGCGTGAACAGACTCCATGAATTGGATATTATTCAGAACAGCTTCTTCATGAGGAGTGCGTACATCCTCGCGAAGTTGATCCATTCCGCTTTCTGATTGCACGGTATCAAGCAATGTTAACCCGCCAAAAACATGTCCGACGACGGTTCTTTCTAATGGAGATAGTTTGCGCCAATCATCTAGGTCGTTAGACAAAGGAATTCGAGTGTCTAACCAAAATTGTTCTGTTAATTTTTCCCAAGTCGATTTGTCGATGACGTCTTCGATCTCATTCCAGTTAATGGCTTCATAATAAGTTTCTGCCATGAAATTTCCCCCTAGTTCGTATTAATGTATTTCTCACAGTATTACCTCTCGTGCGAGCAGCGCGAGAGGTAACAATAATGATTAGATTACGCAGCTTTCACATTGGTTGGAGCCGATTTCTTCTGCATCATCTGTAAAGGTCCGAACGTAATAAATTGATTTACAGCCTTTATAAAACGCGTAGTTACGCAAAATATTCAAATCACGGGTGGTTTGTTTGCTTTCTGTTTTCCATTCATACAAGCCTTCAGGAATTTCAGAACGCATGAATAAGGTCAGACTCATTCCTTGATCAATATGTTGTTGAGCCGTCGCATATACATCAATGACTTTTCGCATATCCATGTCATAAGCAGAAGTATAGTAAGGCAAAGTATCATTATTCAAGTAAGGAGCTGGATAATAGATCTTGCCGATTTTCTTCTCTTGACGTTCTTCAATCAAACGAGTGATTGGGTGCAAGCTGGCACTTGTGTCATTGATATAAGAAATGGAGCCATTTGGAGCAACCGCTAAACGGTTTTGGTGATAAAGTCCGTCTTTTTGGACAGCTTCTTTTAGCGCTTGCCAATCTTCAGCGGTAGGAATGAAAATATCTTTGAAGATTTCTTTGACTTTATCTGTTTTTGGTAAAAATTCACCTGTTGTATACTTATCAAAGTAAGAACCGTCTGCATAGGCTGATTTTTCGAAGTTATGGAAGACTGTCTTACGTTCTTTCGCAAGCTCGTTGCTTTCCATCAATGTCCAATAATTTAACAAAGTGAAGTAGATATTAGTAAAGTCGATGGATTCTTCTGAACCATATTCCATCAAGTGTTTTGCGAAGAAGCTGTGTAAGCCCATCGCCCCTAAACCAATCGTATGATTCAATTTATTTCCATTTTGAATAGAAGGGACGACATCAATGTCAGATTCATCGGTAACAAAGGTTAATGCTCGTACCATTGTACGAACGGATTGACCAAAGTCAGGACTTTCCATCAAATTAACAATATTCGTCGAACCAAGATTACATGAAATGTCTGTACCAAGTACATCGTATTCTTGACGCCCGTTAATAGTAGAAGGTGTTTGAACCTGTAAAATTTCGGAACATAGATTACTCATAACAATTTTTCCATCAATCGGATTGGCACGGTTTGCCGTATCAATATTGATGATATAAGGGTAGCCGGATTCTTGCTGCAATTTAGAAAGTTCATTTTCCAAATCACGGGCACGAATTTTTTTCTTGCGAATGTTTGGGTTTGCGACTAAGTTGTCGTATTCCTTGGTGATATCCACATAGGAATAAGGCACGCCGTATTCGCGTTCGATACCATAAGGACTGAATAAATACATATCTTCATTTTTACGAGCCATTTCGTAAAACTTATCCGGTACAGTCACACCAAGTGAAAGAGTCTTCACACGGATTTTTTCATCGGCGTTTTCTTTTTTGGCTGATAAGAACATTTCAATATCTGGGTGGAAGACGTCTAAGTAAACCACACCTGCACCTTGACGCTGCCCTAGCTGGTTAGAGTAAGAGAAACTATCTTCGAACAGCTTCATCACTGGAACCACACCACTTGCCGCGCCGTCATAGCCTTTAATCGGGGAGCCGGCTTCACGTAAGTTCGATAGGTTAATTCCTACACCGCCACCGATACGTGATAATTGCAGAGCTGAGTTAATCGAACGGCCGATACTGTTCATGTCATCTGTTACTTGAATCAAGAAACAAGAAACAAGTTCTCCGCGACGCTTACGACCTGCATTTAAAAAAGAAGGGGTAGCTGGTTGATACCGTTGATGAATCATTTCATCTGCTAAAGACAAAGCCAATTGTTCATCGCCATCAGCAAAATACAAGGCGTTGAAGGCAACACGGTCTTCGTAGCTTTCTAAATACTCAGTGCCTGCATTGTTTTTCAAGGCATATTGTGAGTAAAATTTATAAGCTGCCATAAATGATTTGAATGTAAAGTTTTGGTCAGCTAAGTAATTGAAGAGCTTCTCAATAAAAGCAGGGGTATATTTCGCGATAAATTCTGCTTCTAAAAAGTCTTCTTCTATTAAATAGTCTATTTTTTCTTGTACAGAAGAAAATGTATGGGTATTTGGTTCTACATTTTCTTTGAAAAAAGCAGCCAAGGCTTCTTTGTCTTTATTTAGTGGAATCTGTCCATTTACTGGACGATTGATCTCATTGTTTAATTTGAAGTAAGATACTTCACCTAGGTCCTTTAAACTCATCTCGTCACATCTTTCCTTTTCTATCTATAATAAAGAAGAAAACTTTGCAATCATGGATCGCAAAGTTTCGAAAAACGGTGCTCTAGAAGCAGTTTCTTAAGAAATAAGCCGAACTATCCCTAAAGTATGAAAAGCTACTTTTGGATAATCCCTCTTCTTTCTTGAAGCTAGCCGCTTCAGGTGCGACCTCTTAAATTACGCTAATGCTTTCAATTGATCTGGACGGAAACCGATAATGGCTTGTTGTCCACCGAAAATAACTGGGACACTTTGGAAACCTTGATCTTTTAGAAAACCTAGAGCTTCGGGTTCATTGTCGATGTTGACCTCTTCGAATGAAATTTGATTCTCAGTTAAATAACGTTTTGTCATTTTGCATTGCATACAATTGTTTTTTGAATATACTTTTACCATAAGACGACCTCCCTTGATTTCTACAATTACTAGTATAAAAGATGTAGGGAAAAAGTCAATCGTTTGATACCATATATTGTGGTGGTGAAACATTGGTATACTACTCTTTGTGTTTTTTGCAAAAACATTGAAAACGGACGGTTTCAAAGAAAAATCCCTTTACAGAATTCAAAAAACTGTTCTGGGATGTTTTTTTACGGCAAAAAAGTTTTTTTAATAACGAAAAAAAGAAAAATAAAACAAATAAAACAGAGATTGTCAAACAAATTGCTCAAAAAATAGAGAAATTCTTCGACCATTTATTGACTTTGCCATGAAATGAAGCTATTCTTAGTGAGAAAGATTCTCATTATTAATTAGATTTAGAAGTCGAACAGTAAGGTGGAGAAGTGTATGACAACTTTGGCAGATGTTTCATTGAATCAGGTTGTTCAAATTGACGAAATGACTTTAGAAAATGATACAAAGCATCGATTGCAGGATTTGGGGATGATCGTCGGTTCAAAAGTTGCCGTCGTGAATCACTCTGGCGAGAATGGAATCGTTTTATTACATAATACGCGACTGGCTTTGTCTCAGTCTTTATTAAAGCAGATACATGTGAAGAACCTAACGGAAGACCAAGAAACTTGGGTCTCATTGGATCAACTAAATGCGGGTGAACAAGGAATTGTGGTCAATGTCCATGGTACAGGAGCAGTCAAACGACGCTTGATGGATATGGGCTTGACTAAGGGAACTCAGGTGAAAGTTGTGAAGCTGGCGCCTCTAGGTGATCCGATTGAGCTGCGGGTCCGAGGATATGAATTAAGTTTACGGAAAAGCGAATCAGAGATGGTGGTCGTATCTAAGGAGGCGGAATAGATGGCAAAGACACATATTGCTTTAGCGGGAAATCCTAACAGTGGGAAAACAAGTACCTTCAACGTTCTGACAGGAACCAATCAGTTTGTAGGAAACTGGCCAGGAGTTACGGTCGAGCGAAAAGAAGGAATCTACAAGAAGGATTCCGAAGTGATCATTGATGATCTGCCTGGGATCTACTCCCTTTCTCCCTATTCTCCAGAAGAAGTTGTTGCCCGTGATTACTTACTTTCGGGTACTCCTGATGCTATCGTCAACATTATCGATGGGACGAATCTAGAACGGAATCTTTATTTAACGACGCAATTGATCGAAACGGGAATTCCTGTGGTCGTTGCAGTAAACATGATGGACATTATCAAAAAAAGTGGAAAACAGATCAATCTAGAGAAATTGGCTTATGCTCTAGGTGTGCCCGTAGTGGGGGTCAGTGCGTTGAAGAATTGGGGCTTAGATAAGGCAGTTAATGAAGCAGTGCATCTTATTAAAAAAGGTGTGGAAGAAATCAATTTTCCCCATTACGACAATCGTTTGGAAGCAGCGATTAATGAGATTGAAGCAGTGCTTGGAAGTACGGCGCAGGCGCAATATAGCCGTTGGTACAGTTTAAAACTATTTGAACGAGATGAACGTGCGCAAAAAGCCTTGGATCTTAGTTCAATCCAACAAAAAGAAATTGATGAAATCATTAAGATCACTGAAAAGATTTTTGGTGAAGATGCGGAAAGCCTAGTCATAAATGAACGCTATAATTTTATTACACATTTGAAAACACTCTGTGTGGTGGATGAAGACCAATTCAAGCTTTCCATTTCAGATAAGATTGATCGCGTCGTAACCAATCGTTTCTTAGCCTTGCCGATTTTTGCTTTAGTGATGTGGCTGATTTACTATATCGCGATCCAGACAGTCGGTGCTATGGGAACGGATTGGGTAAATGATCATTTATTTGGCGATATTGTTCCTAATTTTGTGAGCTCAACGCTGCAATCTTGGAATGTTGCCGAATGGATGCAGAGCCTGATTTTAGATGGAATTATCGCAGGTGTAGGTGCCGTCTTAGGGTTCCTTCCACAATTAATGGTCCTTTTCCTGTGCTTAGCACTGTTGGAGGATTGCGGGTATATGTCTCGTATCGCCTTTGTGATGGACCGGATTTTTCGTAAATTTGGATTGTCAGGGAAGTCTTTCATTCCGATGCTGATCGCTACAGGCTGTGGGGTACCTGGAGTAATGGCGAGTCGTACGATCGAAAGCGAAAAGGATCGTCGGATGACCGCGATGTTAACGACCTTTATGCCATGTTCGGCGAAACTGCCGATTATCGCTTTAGTTGCGGGTGCCTTCTTTCCTAACAGCAGTTGGGTAGCGCCCTCCGCGTACTTTGTCGGGATGGGAGCGATCGTATTATCTGGCATTGCCTTAAAGAAAACCAAGCTTTTTTCTGGAGATCCGGTTCCTTTTATCATGGAGCTTCCTTTATATCATATGCCTAGAATTGGGAATACGGTTCGTTATACGTATGACCACAGTAAAGCCTTTGTAAAACGTGCGGGAACAATCATTTTTGTTTCAAGTATTATTATTTGGTTTATCTCAAGTTATAACTTCTCATTGCAAGCGGTCAATGAAAACGATAGTATCTTAGCTGCATTGGGCGGCTTGATTGCACCATTGTTCGCTCCATTAGGTTGGGGAGACTGGCGCGGGGCAGTTGCGGCGATCACTGGTTTGGTCGCGAAGGAAAATGTTATTGGGACCTTTGGGATTTTATATCGTCACGCAGAAGTCGCTGAGGATGGCGTAGAAATTTGGAAATCTCTGCAAGCGGCATATACACCAATCGCCGGCTATTCCTTCTTAGTATTCAACTTGTTATGTGCACCTTGTTTTGCTGCGATCGGCGCGATCCATCGTGAAATGGGGGACATCAAATGGACATGGCGTGCGATTGGCTATCAATGCGGCTTAGCCTATGCTGTAAGCTTTATCATTTATCAATTTGGACATGTGATTTTTGAAAATGGCGAAATCGGAGTTGGTTTGATTTTAGCAGCGATTGTACTTGTAGGGATGATTTATTTCATCGTTAGAAAACCAGTTAAGCGAACACCAACAATTACCATTGAGGAAATCAAAGAGGTGAAAGAATGGCAACTATAGTATTAAGTATATTGATCTTTGGCGGTGCCGGTGCCATTGTCTATCGGCGAATCAAAAATGGCAGCTCTTGTGAAGACTGTGACGGCAGCTGTCCCGTGAAAGAAGAACAACATAAGCACTAAAGCTTTGGACTCGATGATGATCATCGGGTCTTTTTTTAACAGTAAAGGGTGATTAAAAGTTGATGAAATCAACCTTTTGGTCACTTTTCTTTTTTTTGAAAGAAAAAAATAGCAAAGTTGTTGACAATAGTTCGGTACCGAACTATAATAGCAATCGAAATAAAGTTCGGTACCGAACTTTATTGAAGAGAAGACAGTAGCTACTATAAATAAGGTAGGGGGATTTTTGTCATGAGTGAGTTTACGAAGGATTTGATGCGTCAATTACGCTTTATCAGTTCTGCCAGTAATGCCTTTATGAGTAAAAGGCAGAAACTAACTGGTCAGCAACGTGTTTTGGCGATTTTGGCTAAGGAAGATGGATTGATACAAAGTCAATTGGCTGAGATTCTAGATATTCGTCCCAGCTCACTGGCAGAATTAATGAAGAAAATGGAAAAAAACGGTGATGTCATACGTGAAGAAGCCGAGCATGACAAACGGATCAAACGCGTCTTTTTAACGGAAAAAGGAAAGCAAAAGGCTCAGAAGGTGAGTCATGCCGATGAAGATAGGAGCGAAGCGTTCTTTGTAGGCTTATCAGAGAAAGAACAGGAACACTTCAGTGAGTATCTGCAAAAAATTTCTGCTGGCTGGCAAGAAGAGTTTCAGAAACAGGCTGGACGGTTTGTTGACCCAATGGATCGTCTGCGTCAGATGCAAGCGATGCGGGATCAATTTGCTGAAAATTGGCAAGAGGATTGGCAGCAGCTTTCGCGAGAAGAACAGCATCGGATGCGGAATCAAATGCAACGAGAGATGCGCAATGCTTCAAGAGAGTTTTCTCGCGACTTCAAGCATGATTTTCGTCGGGATTTTTGGGGAAATCGAGACTGCTTTAATGAAGGAGCTAAAGAAAAAGACGAGAAAGATACTGAATGGGAAGATTTCTAAAAAAAGTAGGCGGAAAGCTGCTATGAAGCAGGAGGAACAAACGATGGATCGGGATATGAGTATGGCACCTGATGAAACTATTGAAGGTGGAAAAAAGAGTAATTACAAATTGAAGGATTTTTTACGATTGATCTTGAGTGTCAATCCTAAAAAAGCACTGTTTGCTATTGGTTTATTTCTAAGTTTGTTAACAAGCGGGGCTAGCTTAATCGTACCGCAGTTAACAAAGGGCTTGATTGATACAAGCAAGCTTGCAAAGATTGATAAAACAATGCTGATCGTATTAGTTTTGGCTTTTGTCGCACAGCTGGCCTTTGGCGCGATCGGGAGTTTTCTGTTGCGTTATGTCGGGGAAAGTGCTGTTAAAACGCTGCGGGAGAAATTATGGAGTCATCTGCTGCAAATGCCTGTCGGTTATTATGATGATCATAAATCTGGAGAAAGCAGTTCCCGACTAGTAAATGATACAACAGTAATAAAGGATTTAGTCGCGACGCAATTTCCGAACTTCATTACTGGAGCGATCCAGCTAGTTGGATCAATGATCATCTTGTTTGTAATGGATTGGAAAATGGCGGCGATGATGTTTTTAGCGGTTCCGATCATGGCGTTGATCATGATGCCGATTGGACGAATTATGTCGCGCTTAGGACGTCAACTTCAAGCCGCGACGGCTGATTTTAATGCCGAAGCTAGCGAAAAGCTTTCTGAGATTCGTTTAATCAAAGCGAGTAACGGAGAAAAGTTTGAGAAGACTAGTGGCGGCTCCTTTATCAATAAGATCTTTAGCTTAGGAATCAAGGATGCAAAGGTCGAGGCGATGCTGCAGCCAATCATCACGACCGTTATGTTGGGCTTATTCGTTGGTATCCTAGGGTATGGAGCGGTTCGTGTTCAGGCTGGAACGTTAACAAGCGGACAATTGGTTGCTTTCTTGTTGTATCTGTTTAACATTATGATGCCGGCTGCCAGCTTCGCGATGTTCTTTTCTCAAGTGCAAAAAGCAATGGGAGCGACTGAACGGATTGAACAAATACTAAAAACGGATCTAGAGCCTATTGAAACAGGCAAAACGGTGGATGTTTCAGGTAAAACGATCAAGGCAGAAAATCTTTCCTTCCATTATGTAACGGATCGTCCCATTTTGAAAAAGGTTTCCTTTGAAGCGAAACCAAATACAGTGATTGCTTTTGCTGGACCGAGCGGGGGAGGGAAATCTACGATCTTTGCCTTGTTGGAACGTTTCTATCAACCAACAGAAGGAACAGTAAAAATTGGCGATGAAGCGATCGAACAGCTTAACTTAACCAATTGGCGTTCACAGATTGGCTATGTTTCTCAAGACAGCGCGGTGTTTGCAGGAAGCATTCGTGAGAATTTGCAGTATGGACTCGATCGAACACTTACCGAAGAAGAGTTATGGCATGGTCTGGAATTGGCTTATGCCGATCAATTTGTTCGTGAGTTCCCAGAGCAGTTGGAGACAGAATTAGGCGAACGTGGAGTGAAATTATCCGGTGGACAAAAACAACGGATCGCTATTGCTCGAGCCTTCTTACGGGACCCTAAAATCCTGATGCTGGATGAAGCGACAGCCAGCTTGGACTCACAATCGGAAGAAAAGGTTCAACGAGCCTTGGATCAGTTGATGGAAGGTCGGACAACCTTGGTGATCGCTCACCGGCTATCAACGATTGTGGATGCTGATCATATCTACTTTATCGAAAAAGGCCAGGTGACTGGTCACGGGACTCACGCTGAGTTGATTGCCTCTCATCCGCTTTATGCGCAATATGTACAAGAACAGGTTGTGAATTAAATAAAAGAAAATCGCGTAAAACTTTCCAAAGTGAAAGTTTTACGCGATTTTTTTTAAGCGAATGCCAGTATAAACATTTCAGACGAGAATAGGCTAAAGACTGGATTATTTATTCGTACGTTGGCATCTGCTTCTCGTATTTCTCAATCTCATCTTCATGTTGAAGGGTGATGCTGATATCATCCAGTCCTTTAATCAATTTATCTTTCCATGTTGGATCGATCTGGAAGGCATAATTAGCCTCTGGCGTTTGGACTTCTTGTTTTGGCAAATCGATAGTGATCGACTGATCGGCAGGCAGTTGGCTCAAAATCTCTCTTACCTCTTGATCCAGTCGGATCGGCAATAGCCCATTCTTCAAGGCATTCATATAAAAGATGTCGCTGTAGCTTCCGGCAATGACTGCTTTGAAGCCGTAATCCTGAATTGCCCAAGCCGCATGCTCCCGCGAAGAACCTGAGCCGAAGTTTTCTCCTGAAATCAAGATCGTCGCTTCTTTTCGTTCAGGTGTATTCAAAATGAATTCGGGATTGGGTGAGCCGTCTTCTAAAAAGCGCCACTCATCAAAGAGATGTTTCCCGAAGCCGGACTTATCAACTTGCTTCAAAAAGCCCTTTGGAATGATTTGATCGGTATCAATATTATCGTTCATCAAGGGAACCGTTTTTCCAGTATAGATCGTAAATTTTTCCATTAGATGACCTCCTTACGGCTATCAACAAAGTTTCCATGAATGGCGGCTAGTGCAGCCATGACAGGACTGCAAAGATGTGTGCGGGCATCTTTTCCTTGCCGGCCTTGGAAATTTCGATTGGATGTTGAAGCACAGTGTACCCCGGCTGGTACGCGGTCTGGATTCATACCGAGACACATCGAACAGCCAGGTTCGCGCCACTCAAAGCCTGCCTCTTTGAAAATTTTGTCCAGTCCGATTTCTTCGGCGGCTTTACGAACAGGGCGTGAGCCAGGGACCACGATAGCAGTAACACTATCATGCACTTTTTTGCCCTGTACTATTTTTGCGGCTTCCTTAAGATCTGAGAGCCGACCATTTGTGCATGACCCAATAAAGACATATCCGACTGGGATATCTGCAGGGGTTTGCCCTGGCTTCAAATCCATATAGTCATAAGCTTTTTGTAGATCCGGTGAGGTAATCTCAGGGAAGGTGCCATCAAAAGGCACCCCCATTTCAGGATTCGTTCCCCACGTTACGAAAGGGACTAATTCGCTGACATCTAGTGTCAATTCTTTATCGTAGGCGGCATCGTCATCTGTGTACAATTCTTTCCAGTCTTGGACAGCAGCAGCCATATCCTTCGGTGCATATTCACGACCAGCTACATAATCAAAGGTTTTGTCATCAGGAGCAATCAAGCCAATTTTTGCCCCGCCTTCGATAGCCATGTTACAGATGGTCATACGTTCTTCCATTGATAGACTTTGGATGGCTTCCCCATAGAATTCCGCTCCGTAGCCGACACCAAAGTCTGTCCCGTACTTAGCAATGAGGGCCAAAATGATATCCTTCGCATAAACGCCCTTCGGCAACTGCCCAGTAATCTTTATGCCCATATTTTTCGGTTTATTTTGCCACAAGGTCTGAGTGGCGAAGACGTGTTCGACTTCACTCGTACCGATACCGAAAGACAGCGCTCCAAAAGCTCCATGTGTCGCTGTGTGTGAATCACCGCAGACAATGGTCTTGCCAGGCTGAGTCAATCCGGTTTCTGGACCGACCATGTGGACGATCCCTTGGCGATCACTTCCGTTATCACAAAGCTGAACGCCAAATTCTTCGCAGTTCTGTCTAAGTGTATCAATCTGTTTTTTTGCGACTAGGTCAGTAAAGTTATAGATATCGACCGTCGGTGTATTATGATCCATCGTAGCAAAGGTCCGCTCAGGATGGCGCAGTGTTCGCCCCGCTTCACGAATTCCCGCAAAGGCCTGTGGAGATGTCACCTCATGGATCAAATGCAAATCAATATAAAGCAATTGCGGGGCGCCTTCTTCGCCGTGGACGACGTGGCGATCCCATAGTTTGTCAAATAGTGTTTTTCCCATATTTTCCGCTCCTTATTCGTTAATAATTAGTTAGTCAGAGAACTCTTAGCTTTTTTCTTCTATATAAAGGGCTATACTGTTAGTTCCTGAAGGACGGCATCGGTAAATTCATCCGTAGAAGCTTGACCACCTAGGTCGTGTGTGAAAAGTCCCTTTGATAAGACTGTGTCACACGCCGCTTCAATTGCCTGAGCGGCCTGCTCTTCTTGGAAGGACTGGCGTAACATCATTGCTACGGATAAGATCATTGAGATCGGGTTTGCGATTCCTTTTCCTGCAATGTCTGGAGCCGAGCCGTGAATAGGTTCATAAAGAGATGGCCCACCATCACTATGGCTCGCACTTGGAAGCACTCCTAGCGAACCTGGTAGAACAGAAGCCTCGTCGCTCAAAATATCACCGAAGAGATTCTCAGTGACGATCACATCAAAAGCCTTGGGATTTTGAATCAGCTTCATTGCCGCAGAATCCACATATTGATGTTCTAACTGACAGTCTGGATAATCTTTCGCTACTTCTTCAGCGGTTGCTCGCCATAGTTTACTAGAAGCTAAAACATTCGCCTTATCAACGGAGGTCACTTTTTTACTGCGACCTTGAGCAATTTTGAATGCAGCGTGGAGAATCCGTTCAATCTCATTTTTGTGATATCGAGCAGTGTCGAAGGCCATTGTTTCATTTAACTCCCGCGGTTCGCCAAAGTAGATGCCGCTGCTTAGCTCTCTTACGATAATCAGATCGGTTCCTTCAATAATCTCCGGTTTTAAAGGAGAAAGGTGTCGTAGGGCGGAAGAGACGGAAACAGGGCGAATATTCGCAAATAGATTCAATGATTTTCTAAGTGCAAGCAAGCCTTTTTCTGGCGTGTCCGTCATTTTCTCCCATTTTGGCCCACCGATGGCACCTAATAGGATCGCATCGGCTCCCTGACAAGCAGCTAATGTCTCTTCAGGGAGTGAAGCACCGGCTTCATCAATTCCAGCCCCTCCAAAAGGAAATTTTTCTAGTTGGAATGTGCTGCTGCATGTTTTCTCTACAGCGTTTAAAACCTTTAAGCCGCTTTCCATAATCTCTGGCCCGATGCCGTCACCGGCTAATACAACAATTTTTTTATTCATGTGTCTGCTCCTATCCATATCTCATTTCTAATTGACTAGTGAATCAATAATTGGGTTAGTTTCTTTGTTTTAAGTGATTGCTCGCTTGTACGTAAGCTTTTGCTGATGCGTGCAGCACATCGAAATCGACACCAATGCCGCGAAACTCCTCTTTCGTTTCTCTATCCAAAAGGGTCACGCGAACTTCAGCCTGAGCATCCTCACCGCCGGTCAACGCCTGAATCTCATAGTCCGTCAACTCAGGATCTTGCTGAAACAGTTCATCGATGGTGTTATAAATCGCCTGAATGCTGCCTGAGCCAATTTGAGAGGCAACTTTTACTTCATCCTCTTCATCGATGATTGAGACGATAGCGCCTTGATAACCATTTGAGCTGTATTGAACCTGAACGTCTGTCAGCTTGTATTTCTCCGTTTCTTCTCTATATTGATCCGCAAGCAGTGCGATCAAATCTTTGTCAGTAATTTGCTTTTTCTTATCGGCTAAGGCTTTGAATCGTTTGAAGGCCTCTTTGCTGTCGGCATCATTTAATTCATAACCCAGCTCCTCCAGCTTCGCATTGAATGCATGGCGCCCTGATAATTTTCCAAGCGGCAGAGAATTTTGATTCACGCCGACAAGAGTCGGGGTAATAATTTCGTAGGTTTCGGGATTCTTCAATACGCCGTCTTGATGGATGCCTGATTCATGAGCGTAGGCATTGTCACCAATAATCGCTTTATTTTTTGGAACTGGAATGCCTGAAAGGCGTGAAACCAATTCGCTGGTTCGTTTTGTTTCATTTAATACAATAGAGGACTCGCATTGATAGAAGTCTTTACGAATGGCTAACGCCAAAGCGACCTCTTCTAATGCGGTATTGCCTGCTCGCTCACCGATGCCATTGATGGCACCCTCCACACGATTTGCCCCATTTTCGATCGCTGCCAGCGCATTTGCCGTCGCCATACCCAGATCATCGTGACAATGAGAGGAGAAGGTGATTTCTTGATCGCTGTGGATATTTTCAATCAATGATTTAAAGATCGCGCCATATTCCGTGGGATTTGAATAGCCAACGGTATCCGGTACATTGATGATCGTAGCGCCAGCATCAATAGCGGTTTGTACCGCTTCTAATAGGAAGCCTTTTTCTGTTCTCGAAGCATCTTCCGGAGAAAACTGTACTTTCTTAAACAAGCTTCGTGCATAGCTGACGTGCTCTTTAATAGAAGAAAGAACTTCTTCTCTCGACATTTTCAGCTTGTATTGCATGTGAACGTCACTTGTAGCTAAGAAAACGTGAATTTGAGGATCGACCGCGTCTTTTAATGCTTCATAGGCTCTATCGATATCTTTTTTCTGACAACGTGCCAATCCGGTCACAGTCATCGTCTTTACTTGACGGGCGATATTTTGTACTGCTTCAAAGTCGCCGGGGGAGGCGATGGGAAATCCCGCCTCGATGACATCAACCCCCCATTTTTCTAATTGAAGCGCGATTTGAATTTTTTCTTTCGTATTAAAATTTACTCCTGGTGTTTGTTCACCATCTCTTAATGTGGTGTCAAAAAATTGAATCTTTCTCATTTTTACTCCTCCTTCATTCAAAAACGGGTATAAAAAAAGCACTCCATCGGAAAAGAACCATTTTCTTCTCCGATGCAATGCGAATAGGGACTTTATGAAATATTTTTCAGAAAGTCCCAGCTATAATAATAAAGTTGCGTTGAAAGACCTATTTGATTTCATCATGGCAACCACCCGTTTATTGTCAGAATTTTTTAAAAATTGTTGTATACATCGTATAAAAAAAGAAAAGAAAAGTCAATACGATTATGAAAAAAAGATGAGAAATATTTTTAATAAATAGATAAGGGATTAAAAATTCATTTGATGAAATTCTAAAAGGGAAAACTTTGAGCAGTTTTTAACTAGCACGAACAACTGCTAGTTTCTACCATGAATATGTGAGAAAAACGGGCTTTGAACAAATATTTAAGGTGTTTTTATTAGAATAAAAAAATTTTAATAGGGAAATTGTTGGATTCACAAGTTTTCTTAGGTTTTTTTCAAAAAAGTAAAAAGATTATTAGAGCATATGTGTTGATTTATTAAAAACAAATGATTAAACTACTCGACATATTCAGAACTTCATAATTATTCTGAAAATTGAATCAAAAGGGGAAAAAGATATGAGGAACAAATTAGCTTACGGTATTATCGCGGTTTGCGGGCTCGCTTTGGCGGGGTGTTATGGCGGCAGCAGTGCTTCAACTGATGAGAGCAGGTCAAGCGCAAAAGCAAAAGACAACGGCACATTCAATTTAGTGGTTCAACAGGAAATGCCGACAGCCGACTTATCTGTAGCGACAGATACAATTAGTTTTACTGCACTTAATAATGTTTATGAAGGTATCTATCGTTTGGATAAGGACAATAAACCGCAGCCAGCAGGTGCTAGTGAAAAAGTTAAGGTTAGCGACGATGGTAAGACCTATACAGTGAAGTTAAGAGAAGATGCAAAATGGTCAAACGGTGATCCTGTAACAGCTAAAGATTATGTCTTTGGATGGCAACGTACAGTCAAACCAGAGACAGCCTCAGAATACGCGTATCTTTTCGAACCAGTGGAAAATGCGGCGGATATTTCTGCCGGTAAAAAAGCTCCTGAAGAACTAGGAATCAAAGCAGTGAATGATCATGAGTTAGAAATCAAGTTGGCCAAGCCTACACCGTATTTTGATTACCTATTGGCATTTCCATCCTTCTTTCCACAAAATCAAAAAGTGGTAGAAGCAAATGGAAAAGAGTATGCCACTAAGAGTGATAAATCTGTATACAATGGACCTTTCACATTAGAAGGCTTTGATGGTCCCGGAACAGATACTGAGTGGGAATATAAGAAAAATGATACTTACTGGGATAAAGACGAAGTGAAATTATCTAAAGTAAAAGTCAATGTAGTAAAAGAATCTTCTACATCCTTGAATTTATTCAAAGATGGCGAAGCAGACGATGTGATCCTATCTGGTGAGTTGGCACAACAAAATGCGAATGATCCAGCATACAAATCCTTCAAAGAAGCTCGTACCAGCTATCTTGAATACAATCAACGAAAAGAAGATTCACCATTTAGAAACGAGAACTTACGTAAAGCAATCTCTTACGCGATCAACCGGAAATCCTTAGTCAACCAAGTTTTAGGAGATGGATCAGTCGTTTCGACGGGGTTAGTCCCATCAGGTATGTCAAAAAATCCGAAAACAGATGAGGATTTTGCCAAAGAAGCAGGCAATTTAGCTCCTTACGATAAGGAAAAGGCGAAAGAGTATTGGGACAAAGCGAAGAAGGAATTGAAGATTGACAAGCTATCGTTTGAATTAATGGCTTCAGATACTGATTCCTCTAAGAAAGTCATTGAATATATGCAAAGTGCCTTGGAAGAAACACTACCAGGAATCACAGTGAAACCAACCCCTGTACCATTTTCAGTTCGTTTGGATCGTTCAAATGCTGGGGACTTTGATGTTTTACTAGGCGGCTGGGGTGCAGACTATGCGGACCCATCAAGCTTTACTGACTTGTTCGTAACAGGAAACTCATATAACCGCGGTCGCTGGAGCAATGAGGAATACGACAAGGCAGTTGAAGATTCAGGGAATAAAGATGCTAGCGATGAGGAAGCTCGTTGGGATGATTTACAAAAAGCCAATGAGATCATCTCTAAAGAATCTGGTGTCGCACCGCTTTATCAATTATCCGAAGCACATTTAGTTAACGAGAAGGTCAAAGGAATTGTTCACCATCCAGCTGGCGCTTCTTGGGACTACAAATGGACTTATGTAGAGGAATAATTAGACAAAAAAAGAAGTTGGAACGAACCTCGTTCCAACTTCCTTTTAAATCATTGTCAGCAATGCACAAATGATTGAAGAACCGATCAAAATGGCTGCAATGATCAACCAAAAAGAATATCGTCCCTGTCCAACATGGGAGAGAGGCTGAAATTCTGATTTTTTCTTTTGTTTTCTGCCAAACGCTTGATGCATCGAATGCTGAAAATGATCGAAGAAGCCTGAAGAAAAAATCCAAAGCAGGATGCCAACGATCAAAAAAGGCAATCCAGTTAAAAAAAATCGGTTAGATAGAATCAATAAAGAAAGCGACCCTTGAATAAGCGAGTAGATCACAATAAGCACAATCAAGCCGCTGCCGATTCCAATGGGAAATAATTTATTTTTCATACATACACTCCAATAATTGATGAGTAACACTCTTTTAATAAATATGATTCATACGTTCTTCCTACTCTAAACCAAAACAAAAGTAGAAGTCAAAATTTAAGAACGAATCATTAAAAGCTTTTTCTGAAATAGAACAGAATGATATACGAGCTAAAAACAACGCTCGTTTTTGCTAAAAAATGAATTAGGATGTCAGTTCCCCTTCCTGCTTTAGCAGATTAGTGGAATGATATACGTGATGAAAATAAAACTCATTTTTTGTAAAAAATGAATACATTAAAATGAATTAGGAGGCACCTCATGGGCAGTTATTTGAAATATTTTTTAAAGCGTGTCTTTTTCATGTTGATTACTTTATGGTTGATTGCCACCATCACATTTTTCTTGATGCAATTATTACCAGGGACACCTTATACCAATCAAGAACGATTGAGTCCTGAAACGATTGCGATGCTGAATAAGCAGGTGGGGCTAGACAAACCCGTTATCGTGCAGTACGGAATTTATCTATCCAACCTAGTACAAGGAAACTTTGGTATTTCTTTCCAATTCAAAAATCAAGCCGTTGCTGCTTTATTAGCAGGGCGCATCGGACCTTCCTTGCAATTAGGGTTGCAGGCAATCGTATTTGGTACTTTTGTCGGGATCATCTTAGGAACGATTTCCGCGATGAAACAAAACTCATGGGCAGATACGGCATCTACTTTAGTCGCGATTTTAGGTCGCTCGATTCCCAACTTTGTTTTTGCCGTTTTGCTACAATACATTTTTGCTATGAAATTACGTATCTTGCCGATCGCAAAATGGGAAGGGTTTGCTTACACCATATTACCGACATTGGCATTAGCGATGTCGCCTTTAGCTGATTCCGCTCGCTTTATTCGAACAGAAATGGTAGAGGTTCTTCATAGTGATTATGTGGAGCTTGCACGAGCTAAAGGATTGAGTAGATGGGAAATTGCCTTCAGACACGGATTGAGAAATAGTTTGATCCCCTTGATGACATTATTAGGACCATTAGCTGTTGCGTTAATGACAGGATCGTTAGTGGTCGAGAATATTTTCGCTATACCTGGTATCGGAGAGCAATTTGTAAAATCAATTATGACCAATGATTATCCAACGATCATGGCTGTAACGATTCTTTACTCGTTTATGCTAGTCTTTGTTATTCTGGTCGTCGATCTTCTTTATGGTTTAGTTGATCCGCGTATTCGTCTATCAGAAGGGAGTAAGAGCTAATGGAAATGAAATATCCTTCAATCGTTGATATTCCCGCTGATGAATTTCAACCCTTACAAAAAAATACCGAAAAGGAACGCGAAGAAATTGCGACACCTTCGTTGAATTTTCTACAAGACTCTTGGCGTCGCTTAAAGAAAAATAAGGCGGCAGTCATTTCAATGATCCTACTGGCTATAATTATTGTCGTCTCCATTGTGACGATCTTTGTTTCGCCACAAGACCCAAGCAAACAAAATGTTGATTATATTAATTTACCGCCTCGAGTTCCTGGTTTGAACATTGACGGCCTAAATGGAAAAACAATGGTGGCTGGTGAATTGGTTGATAAATATGCACAAGCAGATGTTCCTAATAACGTGAATTATCTGTTGGGAACGGATGGTTTGGGACGCGATGTGTTGAGTCGTTTATTTATGGGAACAAGAATTTCATTATTGATCGCTTTTATCGCAGCTTTATTCGATATCACGATCGGTGTTGCCTATGGTTTGATTTCTGGAATGCTAGGTGGAAAAGTCGATAATGCGATGCAGCGTTTCTTGGAGATTCTTTCTGGAATCCCCAATCTAGTAGTCATGATTTTAATGCTGGTTGTTTTTGAACCGGGGATTTTTTCAATTGTAGCAGCGATGGCTATTACGAACTGGATACCCATGGCCCGAATCGTTCGTGCCCAGACCCTCAAGCTGAAGGATCAAGAATACGTTCTAGCGGGGATGACCCTGGGCGAGTCGAAATGGAAGATTGCTTTCAAGCACATCATTCCGAATATCTCCAGCGTGATTATTATTCAAATGATGTTCAGCATTCCAACAGCTATTTTCTTTGAAGCCTTCCTAAGCTTTATTGGTCTAGGGTTAACACCGCCAGCCGCTTCACTAGGAACGTTGTTAAATGATGGCTATAAAACATTCCTGTATTTGCCATACTTGTTATGGATTCCAGCGGTTACTATTTCGCTGATCATGATCTGTTTCAATCTGTTAGCCGATGGTCTACGTGACGCATTCGATCCGAAAATGAAAGAGTGACAATCTATGGAAAAAATTTTAGAAGTGAAGAATTTGAATATTTCATTCGATACGTACGCCGGAAAGGTCCGTGCGATTCGTGGAGTGGATTTTGAGTTGAATAAAGGGGAGACCTTAGCGATCGTAGGAGAATCCGGCAGCGGAAAATCCGTTACTACCCGTACGATCATGCGCTTGCTTTCAAGTAACGCCAACATTGATGAGGGGCATATTTTATTTAAAGGGCAAGACATTGTTGATAAATCTGAAAAAGAAATGCAGAAAATTCGCGGACGTGAGATCGCAATGATCTTTCAGGATCCTATGACATCCCTAGATCCTACCATGACAATTGGTAAGCAAGTGGCAGAGTCTTTACGCAAGCACAAGAATGTTTCTAAAAATGAAAGCTTGAAAGCTGCTTTGGATTTATTGAACTTAGTTGGAATTCCAGACGCAGAAAAACGGTTGAAAAACTATCCCCATCAGTTTTCTGGGGGACAACGTCAACGGATTGTGATTGCCATTGCCTTAATCTGTAATCCTGAAATCCTGATTGCCGACGAACCGACAACAGCCCTTGATGTAACGATTCAGGCACAGATTTTAGAGCTGCTAAAAGAAATTCAAGAAAAAATCGAAACCTCAATTATTTTTATTACCCATGATCTGGGTGTAGTTGCCAACGTTGCCGACCGAGTAGCTGTCATGTATGCAGGGAAGATTGTGGAGGTTGGTACAGCGGAAGAGATTTTCTATAATCCGCAACATCCTTACACATGGGGATTGCTTGGGTCCATGCCAACACTAGAAAGCGAAAGTGACCGTTTGTATGCTATTCCGGGTTCTCCTCCAGATTTATTGGACCCGCCAACGGGCGATGCCTTTTACCCGCGTAATGAGTTCGCGTTGAAGATTGATGCAGAAATGGAGCCGCCGTTCTTTGAGCTTTCAGAGACGCATAAGGCTGCAACTTGGTTATTGGCTCCGCAAGCACCAGCAGTGACTCCTCCAGTCGAGATTCAACGGCGTTGGGATATTTTTCGCAAAAAGCAAAACCAATATTCCGCTTAATTTTTAGCGAGAAAATGGAGGATTAGGATGGAAAAGCGATTATTAGAAGTAAATAATTTAAAACAGTATTTTAATACCGGCAGCAAAAATGAAGTTCGTGCCGTTAATGATGTAAGCTTTTATATTAATGAAGGGGAGACCTTTGGATTAGTAGGTGAGTCTGGTAGTGGGAAATCTACCACGGGACGAACAATTATTCGTTTGAATCAACAAACGGATGGTGAAATTCTATTTGATGGGAAAGACGTAACGAAAATTCATGGGAAAGCGGATTTGACCGCCTTTCGCCGCGATGTACAAATGATTTTCCAAGATCCATACGCGTCGTTGAATCCACGGATGAAGGTTAAAGATATCATTGCTGAAGGAATTGACGTCAATAATTTAGCGAAAACGCCGAAGGAACGAGATAAAATAGTCAATGATTTATTAGAAACAGTCGGCTTGAATCCCAGTCACGGCACACGCTATCCCCACGAATTTTCTGGCGGTCAGCGTCAGCGAATTGGGATTGCCCGCGCGTTAGCTGTTCGTCCGCGCTTCATCATTTGTGACGAACCTATCTCTGCCTTAGACGTTTCGATCCAAGCTCAGGTCGTGAACTTACTACAGGATTTGCAAAAGGAACACAACTTGACATACTTGTTTATCGCCCATGATCTTTCAATGGTCAAACATATTAGTGATCGTATTGGAGTCATGAATAACGGCCATCTATTAGAAGTTGGAAGCAGTGATGAGATTTATCATTTTGGGGTGCATCCATATACTGAAAGCCTGTTATCAGCCATCCCGATGCCAGATCCTGATCATGAGCGTCAACGACGTCGAATAAAATATCAAACCGAACCTCACGACGGCAAAGCAAGAAATTTGCGTGAAATCGCACCTGGTCACTTCATTTATTCTTCTGAAGATGAAGTTGCATATTATAAAAAGAAGCTGCAGCATTTGAAAAATGAGAAAGCAGTGGCCGTATAAAAAGGAAAGTCAAAGCAGATGGTTAGCCTGCTTTGGCTTTTTTTAGCTTAGATTTTTTAAAGCACTCGCAATAGTTTTGATACCTAACCATGGAACACGACTTTTTATCGAGAAGATCGATTTTTAATAAGTCTTCCTATATATAGAAGATCGTCATCTTTTACTAGATAAAATAATTCTATTTATTTTAAAAAAATACATAAAGATTCCGTCTATCTGTTTCTCGCTAACGAAAATCTCCAAATAGTTATTTATTAAAGCTATTAATATGACTTTCAATGTAACTAATGAACAATGGAAGTCACTATCCAAAAGGTTTAAATAAATTAACATTAGTGAATACTTCATAAAGCCTATTTACTTCAAGGTTATTTTATGTGTAAAATATTTTTGTGAACGGTTACATAAGAATCATTACTACAAAGGAATCAAAAACAACGGACGGAGGATGAAACGAATGAAGGAAGCATTGTTAGGGCAGCGACAAATTTTTGGTATGTTGAGAAAGAGCTTGGAAAAACGCGTGACTCAGCGCTATGAACAAACAAAAAATGCGGCGGAGATCGTAGAGGCGGCAGTGGCTATTTTGGTTCGTGACGCACTTTCTGTGGGGGATTTTGCCTACCTGTTCCCAGAGCTGATTCGTGAGATTTTTCTGACTGCTGCACCTAATGATACCTTGCGTCGTCATTGCGCCTATTTCCGCGATTATTTTGTAGGTGAAGAAGAATGGCAGACGGTTATCCAACGTCTGTTCAAGAGCGAAGAAGAGTATCAAGAGCTGACTAAGCAAGCTCGTTCTTATAGAAAATTATTGATAAAGAGAGCCGCTGAGACCTTCGAGAAGACAGCGTTTCAATTTGATCTTGCGACGATTTTTAAAGATGGCAACGGGAAAAGATATACTTGGACATTACGTGATACGAAACAGGTCCCGACCGGACAAGAAAGAGAAACGGCGGAAATATTGGATATTTTGACGACCTTGACTATCTTCCAAGCGGGTGGCGTTCGTCGTTTTGCGGAATATGTGAAATTCAAGAGTGTAAAAACCTGTATTGATACGCAGCATGAAGCGAGTCAACCAGAACAAGAAGAACTGACCGAAATGGAATCATCGGATGAAAAATGTCCAGCTTCTGAGAAAAAAGAACAGCCTGCGCAGAACACGACATCAACTGAACCTTCGAATGAAAATAAAAAACGTAAGCTGAATTATCAGGAGCTCGCTGATCAAATCGATGCGAAGTACCCGCTGCCTTGGGAGCTGCCACCAAATGATTCAGCCGCAACGGCACATAAGCCCAAAAGCTTTGAAAGACGTCATGGCAAAACGCAAGAGGAAATTGATCAGGGACGAGAGAAAAGAAAATGGGAAAGGAAAGTCAAGAAACTATTGTCTGGAAGGAGATAGCGATGTGCTTTTTTGCCCATAGGGTTTATTCAGCGAGCCTTTAAAAAGCAAAAAAAACGAGCACATGCGTACTCGTTTTCACTTGTGGAATAGTTTAGTTTGCTAAATGAAAAATAGAAATCACTTAATATTGGTAAAGAAGGCAAGTTTATTTGCTCTATTTCAATTGAGCACGTCGTTTCAGGAGAACTAAACCTGCAAGGAAGAATACAATGATTCCCATAATCGTTAGTGAGTCAGTCCGACGTTCACCAGTTTTTGGGTATTCTTTTTGAGTAGTAGCTTGTGCATTATTCTTAACAACGCTAGTAGGATTCGTTGTGAGATTTTCAACGATTGGCTGCGTAGTTGTATCTATGTTTTGAATAGGTGCGCCGTTTTCGATAGGTGCATTTCCTGGTTGAGAGTCGTAAAGCCAACGAACAAGACCTGCAAATAGTCCATTTGCAGCACTTAATTGATCTTCAGCGCCACTAAGGTGATTCAAGATATGAAGCATTTCTTCATTTGAAAAATGTTGAATACCAGGATGAAGCACACGAAGATAATGTTGTAACTGATCTATATTTTTAGCTAATTCAACAGTAGTTTGAAAGTTATGGGGATTAAACACTAATGCTTTTTCAACTTCTGTCCAAGAAACTTCCTTATCTTTATAAATCATACGTAGAACTCGTACATAGCTACCTAGATCCATGCCAGTAATATCGAAGTTATAACGGTTGAATAGTTTAAAGGCATTGGTTAGTTCTTGATCGCTGTAGCCCTTAAGTTCATTTTGATCGATTCCGTAATCTGTCCCAGTTAAATTCTCACGGATTTTTTCAGCTGTCCACTCTTTATTAAGACTTTCTTCCAATGCTGCTGGGGATTCTGACGTTTTTGCAGCAGCTTTTTGAGGTGTGATGGTATCAACTTTCTTCTTTTCTATTTCAGACGTTTGTACTGTTTCATCCTGTTTTTTCTCAACAGTGGCTGTTTCAGTCGTTGGGGTATCTTTTGCTACTTCGCTTTTTTCTGTTTCTTCGGCAGCAGTGCTATTGGTTGCTGCAGCTTGTTTTGTAACTGTTTCTTCTGTAGAAGCTTGAGAAGTGGTAGTAGGGAGTTGATCACCGGTTCCTATTTCTGAAACTTGGTCAACGAATTGCTCTTGACTGGAACTTACGGTCTGGTCAGGGACACTATCGGAAGAATCTGCGAATGCAACAAAGGGGAAGTTTAATACCAACAAACTAAAAACAACCATTTTTTTCATCTAAATCACTCCTTAATATTTCTGTAACACAATTGTAACATAAGAAATATTTTTGTAAAGATATAAAATGAAAGAATCAAAAAAAGTTTTTTATGGGACAAAATACAAAAAAAGAATAATTCACCGTTTTTCTCTCTTTTCGCTCCAAAAAACCAGCCGCCTAAACCCTTGTTAAAGGATTTAAGCGGCTGGTTTGATTGAGTTACAATCCTATATTAAATGCGAAATCGTCTTTCTAAAAGAGTAAGACCTGAAAGAAAGAAGAATACAGTTCCAATGATTCTTCGTGAAAAAAACTTGATTTATCTGTTTTAAGATTTTCGTTTTGTGGGGTTAATTACGCTTGAGAGGCATTGCTTTGAACACGAGCAGGAATTGAACTTGGAGTTATTGGGGAAATAGATTCAGTCAATAAAATAATGTTTAGCATTTATTTAGAAAATTTTTTGAAAAACAAAAAAGTCACCACGTACATTCTTTTCTAAACTACCGAAGTAGCCAAGAATGCACTGGTGACGTGGGTTTGGCACCCAATGGGCCGTGAGGGGCTCGAACCCGCGACCCGCTGATTAAGAGTCAGCTGCTCTACCAACTGAGCTAACGGCCCAAACAAAGTACTTTCATATGTTAGCACTGGAAAAATAAAAAAGCAAGAACAAAACTAAAAAAATTTATCTAAAAAGCGCTTCAATTATCTAGTTTTCAAAACTATATTGTATAATTACCGTAATTTTGATAAACTATCGTTGAGAGGAGTGTGAAAAATGGAAGAAACGAAACTCAGAACTTGGGCAGAAGAATTGAAAGAAGTACGCTTGCCTAGGTGGGAAGAGTTACCTGAACTAGAATTATATATGGATCAAGTCATCACTCTTGTTGACCGCTACCTATCGCCGTTGATGGAAGATGAAAAGCATCAGCTCTTATCTAGTGCGATGGTCAACAACTATGTTAAACATAAATTAATACCACCACCTGTGAAAAAAAGATATAACCGCAACCATCTAGCGTATTTAATTGCGATCACTTTATTGAAACAAGTACTTGCGATTCCAGATATCAATGAACTGATTCGCATGCAGCTGGCGATTAATGAACCAAAAGATGCCTACAATAGTTTTTGCAAAGTGCAGGAGGAAGCATTGCTGCAAGTAGCAAAGATTGTTTTAGGTGAAGAGGTGAATTTGACTCGCAGCAGCAAAGATTTTTATTATTTAGCGATGGAAAGCGCTGTCGCGTCATTTACACAGAAGATGTTGGCTGAGAAGATTATTCAGTTGGATAAAGAGAAAGAAGGCGAAGTTGATGAGTGAGAAAATTGCAATCCTAGTTGACTCTGGGACGGATGTGCCAAAGGAAGTAATTGATAATGGGCCCTTTTTTATGGTTCCGTTACGGATTATTTTTAGTGATCGAGAATATAGAGATGGGATTGATATCAGCTCTGATACGATTTTCCCATTAATTAAAAAAGAATTGCCGACGACATCTTTACCCGATGGGGAACTGATTCATAAAGTCTTTGATGAAATTAAGTCTCAAGGATATACCCATGTAATAATTGTGACGATTTCTAGCGGTCTAAGCGGTACTTATAATGCGTTGAGAGTGCTGGGAGAGCATTATGAAGGGCTAACATTCCAATCAATTGATACCAAAAATGTGGGGATCGGCGCTGGTATTTTAGCGATTTACGCTGGCGACTTAGTTAAAGAAGGAAAATCATTTACGGAAATTATTACTGAAGTAGAAAGTAAAATTCCGAAGACTAAAATCTTTTTCAATGTGGATACGTTGGAATATTTGCAAAAAGGTGGACGAATTGGCTTAGTTTCCTCTTTACTAGGAAGCGCACTGAAATTGAAGCCAATCATTTCGTGCAATTCAGATGGTATTTACTACACGGTAGCGAAAGTACGCGGGCTGAATAAGAGCATCGACAAAACCATTCAACTAGTGAAGGAGCACGTAGGCAACCATAAGCGCTTCAACTTAGCGGTAACCCAGGCGGATGCTCTAGAAACGGCTGAAAAAATTCGCGAACGACTGCACGAGCTATTCCCAACAGCCGAAAATATTTATTTTGGGAAAGTCTCTCCGGCGTTATCCGTTCATACTGGCCCTGGCTCCTTAGGGGTTGTTTGCCAAGTGCTTGATTAAATGTCAACAGAATTCAAGAGAATAAAGTGAACGTATGTAGACGGCTCACAGGCTCTCAAAAAGAATGTATGCATAGAAAGAAGGAGATGAACTCAGTTTGTCTCTTTTTTCATTTTTTCTTAAGTAACAGTTGTAAAAAAACGTCGTCTGTTTGAAAAGGTGAAACAGTATTGAAATTATTGTATAATGGTAAGGCGTACATACAATCCTATGAAGGTATGAGGTGACTCTTAGTGAAAAAAATTCTAGTAGTTGACGATGAAAAACCGATTTCGGACATCGTGAAATTCAATTTAACCAAAGAAGGCTATGAAGTCTTTACTGCTTATGATGGTGAAGAAGCCTTAGAAAAAGTCGAAGAAGTAAACCCAGATTTAATTTTATTAGATTTGATGTTGCCTAAAAAAGACGGTTTAGAAGTGGCTCGTGAAGTACGCAAGACCCATGAAATGCCGATTATTATGGTTACGGCGAAAGATTCTGAGATTGATAAGGTCTTAGGGTTGGAATTAGGCGCGGATGATTATGTGACGAAACCGTTCTCTAATCGCGAATTAGTCGCTCGCGTAAAAGCAAATTTACGCCGTGGAGGCCAAGCGCCTAAGGAAGAAGAACAGACAGCGCAAAGTGATTTGACGATCGGTGACTTAACGATCCATCCAGATGCTTACATGGTAACCAAACATGGAGATACAATCGAATTAACCCATCGCGAATTTGAATTGCTGCATTATTTAGCAAAACATATTGGTCAAGTGATGACGCGGGAGCATTTATTACAAACTGTTTGGGGCTATGATTATTTTGGCGATGTCCGAACAGTGGATGTAACGGTGCGACGTCTGCGTGAAAAAATCGAAGACAATCCTAGTCATCCAACCTATTTAGTAACAAGACGTGGCGTAGGTTATTATCTACGAAACCCTGAACAGGAGTAAGTATGGAAAAGAAAGTCCGTTTTTATCGATCGGTCAATTTCAAGATTGCCTTTTCATTTATTTTGATTTTGCTGATTTCGATTGAGATTATCGGTGCTTACTTTATTAGAGGACTTGAAAAATCAACCATCAATAGCTTTACCAAAGACATGAATCAGCGTGTGTCGTTGTTAAGCACGACTCTGGGAGCGACAATGGCAGAGGATAGCGACAACGAAGCAGATCAGCTGCAGCGTATTCTCGAAAATAATACCGCCGCTGACATTGGTGAAATGTGGGTAGTAGATGATAAAGGGATCGTTGTAGCTACCAATGATGTAGGTCAAAAAGATACGATCGTTGGTAAAAAGAACGAGTACAGTGATATTGATGATTTTTCAATGAAACAATATGTAACACTTGATGACAATAATAAGCGGGTATATATCAATGTCCAACCTATTCAGTCCCCGACCGGCGATTCGGCTGTGATCGGGGCTCTTTATGTTAAGAGTGACATTGAACAAAAATATACCGAAATCAGTAATACCGCTTTGATCTTCTTTACCGCTTCGTTGATCGCAGGATTGATTTCGATCGTTGTCGCATTACTTGTCGCGCGATCAATCACAAAACCGATCAAAGAGATGCAAAAGCAGGCAGTGCGAATCGCTCAGGGGGATTATTCTGAAAAAGTAGACGTTCAAGGACACGATGAATTGAGTCAGCTTGCGGAAACCTTCAACAAGCTGTCTGATCGAATCGAAGATGCTCAAGATACAATGGAGGCTGAACGGAATCGACTGGATAGCGTCTTAACGCATATGACAGATGGTGTTATAGCTACTGATCGACGTGGGAAAGTCATCACCATTAATGAGATGGCGCTCTCCTTATTAGATACGACGAATGAAGAGGCGATCGGTCAATCCATTCTCTCCTTGCTTGATTTAGAAGAGCAATATACTTTGAGAAAATTATTAGAAACACCAGAAGAAATTTTGATTACTCGCTCAAAACCAGATTCTGATGAAGGAAACATGACCTTACGATCTGATTTCGCTATGATTCGGCGAGAGTCAGGATTTATCAGTGGCTTGGTTGTCGTACTCCACGATGTTACAGAGCAAGAGAAAACCGCTGAGGAACGACGCCAGTTCGTATCCAATGTTTCTCATGAATTACGGACACCGTTAACCAGCGTTCGCAGTTATTTAGAAGCATTAGAAGAAGGTGCTTGGCAAGACAAAACAGTGGCACCAGAATTTATCCATGTGACGCTTGGGGAAACCGACCGTATGATTCGTATGATCAATGATTTATTGAATCTCTCACGTATGGATTCAGGCGCGCAGCAAATGGATCTTGAGCTGGTGAATTTCAATGAGCTGGTTGATTATATCCTGGATCGTTTCGATATGATGGTGAATAGCCAAGAGAAAAATTACCGCATCGTCCGTGAGTTCACCGAGCGCGATTTATGGGTGGAAATCGATACGGACAAGATTATGCAAGTAATTGACAATGTCATGAATAATGCAATCAAATATTCACCTGACGGCGGAAAAATCGAAGTTCACTTAATGGAAACACATAACAATGTGGTACTAAGTATTTCTGACGAAGGGTTGGGCATACCTAAGAAGGACCTAGAAAAAGTATTTGAACGTTTTTATCGCGTAGATAAAGCACGGGCGCGTCAACAAGGCGGTACAGGACTAGGTTTGGCCATCTCTAAAGAAGTGATGAAGGCCCATCAAGGTCAAATTTGGGTCGAAAGTGTTGAAGGTAAGGGATCTACATTTTATATTTCTTTACCTTATGAACCTTATGAGGAGGATATCTGGGAATGAAACTATCAGAAAGAATCATCCGTGTAGCACTTTTTGCTCTGATACTACTCAGCCTCGTCTTAACGTACGCTATATGGCTTAGCCCTACTTCTAAAACAGCAGATATTAATACAAGCAAACAGACAGTAAAGAACGACCAAAATTATGCGAAAGCCACCGATGCTTTTTTACCTATACGAGGTATTTGGGACTTGTCCGACGGGAAATTTCAAACGAGCAGTGAGAATTTATTAGCTACCACGCAAGCGCGTTTAACAGAGAGTACCTTTGGGCAGTTGCAGGAAATCGCTCAAGGCGAAGAAGAGATCAAAAACTATTATGGGTTAGACAGTGGCATCGAGCTGAACTATGAGGGCGGTTTTTCTTTAACTGAGTATATCAAGGTTTTTGATATGCCTATCAATTTGAACTCTTTGAAGGAAGCAGATAGTATTACCTTTTCAAAAATTCAAATCGATTTTTCAAAGAAGAAGATTCGTTTTTTGAATTACAGTAAGGACACTGTTTATGAAGCGACAATGTCAGGAGATTTTTCTGGTCTAGAAACCATCTATCAAAAAAATCAGGGAAAGTATCTACCAATGTCTGATGAAAATCCATTGGTTCCTCGTTTGCTGCGAACCAAGGAACGGGTTCGTTTAAAAAAATACAGTTACATTTTGACGACCCAATCTTATTCTCTCTTTAGAAATGCCTTCTTCCAAAATCCTGATCAAGCAAAAGGAGAGGAAGAAGAAAATGGGGCGCGATCATTTTCAAGCGGCCATGAGGAACTAATCATGGACGAACAAAAGCGCTTGGTAACATTTACGGGTGAACTGCCAGAAGACTTAGCAAAGGAAAGCATCTATAGTCAAAGCTTTAACTATGTGAGTCGGTTAGGGACAGCCGTCGGGAACTTACGCTATTTCGATCATCATGATGGACAAGTAAATTACCGGATTTTTGTGGAAGGATATCCGATCTTCAGCCAAACTTCGAAAGGGAAAATGAGCGTAAAGATAGAGCATCAACCTAATGCTGCCACTCCGCAAATTAAAATTGAAACGAGTGTGGATACGGTTCAGGTACCGATCCCTTCTGATGAAGAGGTTGAATTACCTAGTACCCTTGAAATTGAAAATAATTTAGCGGCGGTCGGGATAGATTTAACAAAAATACAAAGCTTTATTATTGGTTATACATGGCAAGATATCGATGGTGTAAATAAATTAGTAGCTTTAACTCCAGAATGGTTCGTCAAATATGACAACACTTGGTATCCTGCGAATCAGTTGATGCAAGGGAACCTAGAAATGGAGGCGAGCTAATTGGATTTTAGAAAAATTGAATGGATCTTTTTTCTCGTCTTTATCGGGTTGAATATTTTCCTTTTTAGTATTTATTGGAATAATCAGCATGAACAAAGCTTAGTCACAAATTCTAATCAAAGAGAAGACATCCTGCAGCGACTCGAAAATGATGATATCAGTGTTACGGATGAGGTAACGGATGATCATAAAGAGGGGTACTATTTAAGTGCCGAGCAAGATACGTTCGAGTCATTAGTGAATGGAGGCGCCGGTTCGACGATTTCAGGAATTTGGGATATTTCTGATAAGGTTTTAAGCAGTACGCCAACTGGAGACACAGATTTTGATTTAAAAAAAGCGACCAGCAGCTTCAGACGTCTTATGAAGGATAAACAATTCATTGTAGATGGCGAAGAATACACTTATCTGCCAGACATCTCTAAAAAGGACAATGAATTAGGAAAAATTGTAGGTGCACAGACCTATGAAGGGATTCCTTTTATTGATGAAACGTCTCGAGTGACGCTAGATATTGTTAAAAATGATGATCAGGAGCAGGTTTCGAAGTACACTCAGACGCGGTTAAAAGAGATTGAGCCGCTGCGTGAAAAGATGACACTTTATTCTGAAAAAGAAATTCTGAATACACTGTATATCAATAATAATATTCCTAGTAAATCAACGATTACGAACATCTATCTAGGGTATTTTCGAACCCTCGAAGTCCGAGAGAAGAATGTCTATGTCCCCGTCTGGTTTGTCAGAATAAAGACATCAGATAAGACGACGCAGATTGAGAAAGTCAATGCGTTGAATAATCAAGTGATTACAAACAATTTAGTTCCAAAGGTGGAAAATCCATAAAAAGGGTTGTATACTGAGGACAGTTTTAAAAGAGAGGACCAATTGCTCATGTTAGAGATGAATAATGCCTTCAATATCAGCATTTTAGCAAGCGGAAGTACTGGAAATTCATTGTATTTAGAAAGTCCGCAAAAAAGAATTCTGGTTGATGCTGGATTGAGTGGAAAAAAAATCACTTCGCTATTAGCAGAGGTCGATCGAAAACCTGAGGATCTAGATGCGATTTTAGTCACCCATGAACACCGCGACCATATTCACGGCGTCGGCGTTCTTGCACGAAAATATAAGCTGCCGGTGTATGCGAACGAGAAGACCTGGGAGGCAATGTCTCCTTTGATTGGAAAAGTAGACGTTGAGCAAAAGCACATTTTTGAAATGGGAAAGGTTTTAACTTTTGGGGATTTAGATATCGAAAGTTTTGGCGTTTCACATGATGCGGCGGCACCACAATTTTACCGCTTCTACAAAGATGGTCATTCATTTGTGATGCTGACGGATACTGGCTATGCGAGTGAACATGTCCGCGGAACGATTCGCGATGCAGATGCGTACTTAGTTGAAAGCAATCATGACTTAGAGATGTTGCGGATGGGGGCCTATCCTTGGAGCTTGAAGCAGCGAATTCTAGGTGACCGAGGACATTTATCCAATGATGATGGTGCCTTAGTCATGACGGATATTCTTGGCGATCGGACCAAACGGATTTATTTGGGACACTTGAGTAAGGAAAATAATATGAAAGAGTTGGCCCATATGACGATGGAGGAAACATTGACTCGTTATGATCTTGGGGTAAATCATCAATTTCAAATTTTTGATACCGATCCTGATAGTGCAACGGAATTATTCGCAATTTAAAAAATGGCAAGTCTGTCTTAGCAGGCTTGCCATTTTTTTGAGAAGACTCAACTGTACACGCTAAAGTGCTGATTGAGATGTCTAGGTTCGATGACTTCGTCAATTACTGCGATCGCGTAATCAGCCATGCTGATCTCGCTTTTTCCTTCATCGTTCTTTTGTAAATGGTCATCACTGATTTGATAATGACCGGTGCGTACACCGTTTGGCACAAAGTTTGCCGCTGGACTTATGTAGGTCCAATTCAACTGCTGAGCAGCTCTTAAATCCATAAATGCTTGATACATGTTATAAGCGGTTGGATAATAAACAGCTTTAGGATCAGAGACATCAATCATGCGGTGCTTCTCATCGATAAACAAAGAAGAGGCGCCGCCGACAACGATCAAGCGAGTATCCGTTCCTTGTAAAATAGTGCTGAGATGTTTTAGAGAAGTTTGATGAAGCTCCTCCTGACCGTTAGGTGGACGAAAAGCGTCAATCACTACATCAAAAAATGCGACATCCTTCTTAGTAAGCTCGAATAAGTCTTTCACTAAAATTGGAACCTTTACCTTTAGCTTTTCTGGATGCCTTACGATGGCAGTAACAGCTAGGTCACGACTCAACGCTTCGTTTAAAATTAAAGAACCTGCATTTCCGGTGGCACCGATAATGGCTATTTTCATTAAAAAACCTCCTTAGACTATGTGTTGCCTTTAGTCTAAGGAGGTTTTTATAAAATAGCAAAGAATTCGAATCATCCATTACGAGGATTGAAGGGCTAATTGAGTAAGAATCACTAAGAGATTCATGCCTACATGAGTAATCATAGATGTCCAAATACGTCCACTATAGCGATACATGCCGCAAAACAAGAAGCCCAATCCGGCGTATAGCAGGTAATGACCATCATTGTGGGCAAAGGCGAATAGCGCCGAACTCAACAGTGCAGGGAAGAAGAAACCAAATCGCTTTTCTAATGCGCCAAAGATGGCGCGACGGAAAACAAATTCCTCCATAATTGGTCCAGCGAACGTTGTCGCTAAAATAAAAATCATATTGTTCATAATCAATTGGACGATATTTTGCGTATTTTGTGAAGAAAGCGATTGTCCAAGGAAGCGTTGTTCAATTTGTAAGAGAACCATTTGCAAGAGTAATGATGCAGGAATGCCAACGATTCCTATCAAAAGAGTAATCAAAAAATTCTTTTGTTGTTTCTCCAGCTCGAATACACGTGATTTCAAACGATAAAATACCATTAATGCGGCACCGAGAAAGTAAGCCAGTGTCGTCAATTGGATGATCTGTGATGGATTTGCTTGAAAGACACGTAAAAAAGCAATGGGAGAAAACAGAACCAATCCGTAAGTAAAGATGGTTATAAAGCTATATTTTTTTTCGCTCATTGTTTTTCCTTTCTAAACAGTTATTGTTCCCAAGTATAACACATTTTGAGGAAAAACCTCCCAGATAAAAAATCAGAAAAAGGCAAACGAAGGACTTGCAAAAAGAAACAAAAATGGTATTATAAGAATTGTGAGTTAGCACTCTTAGTTATCGAGTGCTAACGATTTGAAAAATCATTACTAGTTGGAGGGATCTATTGTGTTAAAACCATTAGGTGATCGCGTCATTCTTGAAGTTACTCAAGAAGAAGAAAAAACAGTTGGAGGCCTAGTCTTAGCTTCTGCAGCAAAAGAGAAACCACAAACAGCGAAAGTTGTGGCTGTCGGTGAAGGCAATGTGCTGGAAAATGGTCAAAAAAGTCCAATGCCAGTAGCTGTTGGTGATATGGTAATGTTTGAAAAATATGCTGGTACAGAAGTGAAATATGAAGGCAGTGAATATTTAATTATCGCTGCAAAAGATATTATGGCAATCGTTGAATAAAAAATAATGAGGTGAAAGAATCATGGCAAAAGATATTAAATTTTCTGAAGATGCACGTGCAGCAATGCTTCGCGGTGTAGACAAATTAGCAGATACAGTAAAAGTAACATTAGGGCCAAAAGGACGTAATGTTGTTTTAGAGAAATCTTATGGTTCACCATTAATTACGAATGACGGTGTGACCATCGCAAAAGACATCGAATTAGATGATCATTTTGAAAACATGGGCGCAAAACTTGTTTCTGAAGTTGCTTCTAAAACAAACGATATCGCTGGTGATGGAACAACGACTGCAACAGTTCTTACACAAGCAATCGTTCGTGAAGGCTTGAAAAACGTTACTGCTGGTGCGAACCCAATGGGCATTCGTCGCGGGATTGAATTGGCTACAAAAGCGGCAGTTGAAGAACTACACAGCATTTCTAAAGAAGTAGATTCAAAAGATGCGATCGCACAAGTTGCGGCAGTTTCTTCAGGTAGTGAAGAAGTTGGTAAACTGATTGCTGAAGCAATGGAAAAAGTTGGCAACGACGGTGTTATTACTATTGAAGAATCAAAAGGGATCGATACAGAATTAGATGTCGTTGAAGGAATGCAATTTGATCGCGGCTACTTGTCTCAATACATGGTAACAGACAATGATAAGATGGAAGCTGCTTTAGAGAATCCATACATCTTGATTACTGACAAGAAAATTTCGAACATTCAAGATATCTTGCCATTGTTAGAACAAGTCCTACAACAATCTCGTTCATTATTAATCATCGCTGATGATGTAGATGGTGAAGCATTACCAACATTAGTATTAAACAAAATCCGTGGTACCTTTAACGTTGTTGCTGTTAAAGCACCTGGTTTTGGGGATCGCCGTAAAGCAATGCTTGAAGATATCGCCATTTTAACTGGTGCAACAGTGATCACAGAAGACCTAGGCTTAGATCTTAAAGAAGCAACAATCGAAAACTTAGGTACTGCTGGTAAAGTTGTCGTTGATAAAGACAATACAACAATTGTTGAAGGTGCTGGCGATAAAGCCGCTTTGACTGACCGTGTTGAAATGATCAAACGCCAAATTGGTGAAACAACTTCTGATTTTGATCGTGAAAAATTACAAGAACGCTTGGCTAAGCTTGCTGGCGGAGTAGCTGTAGTTAAAGTTGGTGCAGCTACTGAAACGGAATTGAAAGAATTGAAACTACGTATTGAAGACGCGTTGAACTCTACGCGTGCCGCTGTTGAAGAAGGCATCGTTTCTGGTGGTGGTACAGCCTTAGTAAACGTGATCAAGAAAGTGTCTGATTTAGATGCTGAAGGCGATGTAGCGACAGGGATCAAGATTGTTGTACGTGCTTTAGAAGAACCTGTTCGTCAAATTGCTGAAAATGCTGGTTTCGAAGGATCAGTAATCATTGATAAACTGAAAAATGCTGACCGTGGCACTGGATTCAACGCTGCTTCTGGCGAATATGTAAATATGATTGATGCGGGTATCGTTGACCCAACGAAGGTTACTCGTTCAGCTTTACAAAACGCAGCATCTGTTTCAGCATTATTATTAACTACTGAAGCCGTTGTTGCTGACAAACCAGTTGAAGGTGGCGCAGCAGCTGCTCCAGCAATGGACCCTTCAATGATGGGCGGCATGATGTAAGGTAGAAGTTCTTCTATAATTACTCGTTGCTTAAAAGACGAAGACCGTGACTTTTGTCACGGTCTTTTTGTGTTCACAAAAGAATGGAGAGCCGTTTCACAATCATAAATAGTATTTATAGATTGTATGTAAATAAACTATTGGAATTTATCAATCAAATTTCTTACAATGAGCGTAAGAAGGAAATATACTTCCTTGTTCATAAATTATCAAGAAAAAATCTAATGTAAATGAAGTAGCAGGTACGAAGGAAGAATAGAGTAAAAAATCCTTTGTTAATCATTTGACCGCACATGTGAATTTTGTTACATAACGAGAGCTTTTTGATGAGTAGGCGTTCATTTTGAAAGGAGAACCATATGTTAAGAAATTTATTTGATGAGATTCCATTAGCATCCGGAGCAAGTTTTAAGAATCGTTTGTTTATGTCGCCAATGACGACGCAATCGGCCTTTTATGATGGAGAGATCACACAGCAAATCATTGATTATTACGCGTTTCGCTCTGGGGATGCGGCGGCAGTTATTGTTGAAAGCTGCTTTGTGGAAGACAAAGGACGCGGATTTCCCGGCGCATTAGGTGTTGATACAGATAAAAAAGTTGCTGGTTTGACAGAATTGGCAACAGCTATTAAATCAAAGGGTTCAAAGGCGATCATGCAGATTTATCACGCTGGTCGGATGGCTTGGCCGGAGATCAATGGTGGCGCAACACCCATTTCTGCAAGTCCAGTCGCAGCTTTGCGTCCCAATGCTCCTGTCCCTCGTGAAATGACAGAGGAACAAATCTTAGAAATGATTACGATGTTTGGCGATGCCACACGCCGTGCAATCGAAGCTGGTTTTGACGGTGTGGAGATTCATGGAGCCAACACCTTCATTTTACAGCAATTCTTTTCTCCTCATTCAAATCGAAGAGAAGACCAATGGGGCGGCAGTCGTGAAAAACGGGCGAAATTCCCCTTAGAGGTCATGAAAGAAGTGCAACGAGTAGTAGAAGAACAAAAGGCAGAAAACTTTATCATCGGTTATCGCTTTTCACCAGAAGAGTTAGAAGAGCCGGGCATCCATTTTGAAGATACGATGTTTTTATTGAATACGCTTGCAGAGTTGCATCCAGATTATTTCCATTTTTCTATGGGTGCTTACACACGTCCATCTATCGTTGATTCCGACGATCCGGAACCGCTGATTACGAAATATTTAGCGCAACGCTCACCTGCGTTGGCACAGATTCCGATCATGGGTGTGGGGTCTATCCTCCAACGAGCAGACGCGGAAGATGCGTTGAAATTAGGCTATGATCTATTAGCAGTCGGCAAAGGCTTCCTGATTGAACCAAACTGGGTAAACATGATCAAAGACGGTGTAGAGGTTATCGATTATGCCCATGTAAATGCCCAAAGAAAATTATTAATTCCGACTCCTCTATGGGATTTCATGGCCTATATGGTTATTGATCCAGAAGAAGAGAAACGGAAACATGAACGATTGAAAGAACTACAAAAAGTGAAACTGACCTTCAAACCTGGTACTTATACGGTTGAGGCGAAAGGCCACAATAGCGAGCTTGCGATGAATGTGACCTTTTCAGAAGAACGGATTGAAAAAATCGAAGCAGATCAAAGCAATGAATCAGAAGGGTTATCCGATCAGGTGTTCATTCGCTTGCCACAACAAATCATAGACGGTCAAACACTGAATGTGGACGTAATCTCTGGAGCTTCTGCATCTAGCCAGGGATTGATTGACGGCGTGGCTGAAGCAGTAGAAATGGCTGGAGCTAGTTCAGAAGTGTTGAAGGCTCGACCAAAACCAACGGTTCAATGGTCCAAAGAGGTTGTAGAAGAAGAAGCAGACGTAGTAATTGTTGGTTCTGGGGCAGCAGGGATTTCTGCGGCGTTAAGAGCAGATCAGATGGGCTTAAAAACGATTCTGTTAGAAAAATTAAGCTTTGTTGGTGGAGCAATCTCTATCAGTGGCGGGAATCAAGTGGTTATGGGCTCCAAGCTGCAAGCGGCAGCAGGCGTTTGTGATGACACAGCGGAATGTATGATAGAAGATTTCTTAGCTAATGGTAGTGGCTTAAATGTCCCTGAGCTTTTATCCACTTTAGCTGAAAATGTTGGTGAAACGACTGATTGGGTTCACGAATATATGGGTGTCGAATACGATATGAAAAACGGGCTGCATACTTTAGCAGAATATCGTAAGAATCGTGAGTTGGCATATGAAGATGGTGGACATGGGTTTGCTGCTAGTGCTAGAAAGGCATTGGAAAGAAGCAATGTAACGATTTATCTGCAAACAAAAGCAGAACAATTGCTAACGGATGGCAACGGCAAAGTGACTGGCTTAACGGCTGTTGAAGATACTGGTAAGCGGCACAATATCCATGCGCCAGCAGTCATTCTTACAACTGGCGGCTATGGGAACAATCCGAACCTGTTGAGCTCTGAATTGAATAATATTCTCTTTTATGGGACCAAGTCCTCTACAGGTGATGGCATATTAATGACTACAACACCAGAGTTGAACGCGGCGACACGTATGATGGAGTATGGAAAGATTTACCCGAATGGTGTGGAAGTTTCCCAAGGATATGCAAAATCAACTATCGGCGGGAACATTGAAGTGTTGAAACGGAACGGATTGCTAGTAAATACTGCTGGAAAACGGGTAATCAATGAACGTGCCAGCAATAAGAAAATTCTAGAAGTGCTCTTACAGCAAGATCCGCAAATGTTATTCCTATTGATGGATGCTGAACGCTTCGAAATCTTTACTGAAGCCGTAGAAGAAGGCGGTATTACAAGAGAAGATTTGGAACGTTGGATCGAAAACGAAGAAGAGACCCCACAAATCTTCCGAGCGGACACGTTAACAGAGCTAGCTGAAAAAGCGGGAATGGAACATGATAGTCTAGTAGACACCGTGGCTCGATATAATGGCTGGGTGGAAAAACAAAAGGATGAAGATTTTGGTCGTCAATTGGAGTTTTTACAAGAAAAAGTTGGCGAAGGTCCTTATTATATGATTGAACAAAAACCGCGTTTTGCGACAACGATGGGTGGTCTAGTCGCAAACGGACAGTTACAGGTCTTGAATCGCAACGATCAAGCGATTGAAGGGCTTTACGCAGCAGGTGAATTAGTGGGCGGCGTAATGGGAAGCGACTCTCCGTCAGGGGCAAATAATGCTTGGGCATTGACTTCTGGTAAACTGGCCGCGGAAAGTGTTCAAAAAACAGTACAAGTAGAATATGTCATGCAGTAAAAAGTAATCCTGAGGCGGCTGTCTCAGGATTTTTTTCTTTTTTGTAAATTTTTTTTATTCCTTAAAAAAACGATCGATCGTTATGGTAAAATAGTCAATGTTAAGAATTAAAGTTAGTCATTTCGACTAAAATAAATAGAATAGGAGATTGTTGAATGAAATTAATTGAGACCCCATTAAATAGCAATGTTAACTTGGAAACACTATATCCTAATCTAACGAAATACTTTTTTGATAAGCGCCAAGCTGTGAAGCTTCTTAAATTATATGCGTATGATCGCACAAAAATCATTTATGCTGACCGATTTGATACGATTGATTTGCTATTGTTAAATCGCAAACGAAAGATCAGTCATCAAGAGGTCGACACAATCATTCACCGACTATTGAAGGTGGACCGTGAAGATGTAACCGTGAATGTAGGCTATAAAAAGCAAATCATGGAAGCTGGTTTGCGCCCTAAAGAAGCCTATAAGGACATCATAGCAATAGAGTACAAAGTACCAACAGAATAATTGATGAAAGAAAGACCGCGTGTCTTTCTTTTTTTATCAAATAAACGATCTATGATAAAAAATTCACGGATTAGCAGAGAGCAAAAGCTACTCCCTCAGAACTCTTGTGATATAATGAGAGAAATAGTTTAAACTACTAAAAACAAAATGAGGAGCATGACTATGAAAAAGTTGTACGAAGATGACAGTTTGACACTTCATACGGACCTTTATCAGATCAATATGATGAAAACTTATTGGGAGACAGGTCGAGCGGATCTTCATGCCGTCTTTGAGTGTTACTTCCGTAATATGCCGTTTGATAACGGTTATGTCATCTTTGCTGGATTAGAGCGTCTAGTTAAGTACTTGGAGAAACTATCATTCAGTGAGAGCGATCTAGCCTATCTGTCGGAGGTAGAGGAATATCCAGCAGATTTTATTAATTATTTGCGGGAATTCGAGTTTACTTGTACTGTTCGTTCTGCCATAGAAGGCGAACTGGTATTTAGTAACGAACCGATTATTCAAGTAGAAGGGCCTTTATTACAATGCCAGCTAGTTGAAACGGCACTTTTAAATATTGTGAACTTTCAAACCTTGATCGCGACCAAAGCCGCTCGAATCAAATCAGTTATCGGTGAAGACCCATTATTGGAATTCGGTACACGACGTGCGCAAGAATTAGACGCTGCACTCTGGGGTACACGAGCAGCTTATATTGGCGGTGCAGATGCTACCAGTAATGTACGAGCTGGAAAGATTTTCGGTATTCCAGATAGTGGAACGCATGCTCATTCATTGATTCAGTCCTATGGTAACGACTATGACGGGTTTAAGGCATATGCAGAAACACATCGAGACTGTGTCTTCTTAGTCGATACGTATGACACGATCAAATCAGGAGTGCCAAGCGCGATTAGAGTAGCACGGGAAATGGGCGATAAGATCAATTTCTTAGGTGTCCGAATCGATAGCGGGGATATGGCTTATATCTCAAAACGGGTGCGCCAACAATTAGATGAAGCGGGATTTCCTGATGCAAAAATTTATGCTTCAAATGATCTAGATGAAAGTACCATCTTAAACTTGAAGATGCAGCACGCGAAAATCGATGTTTGGGGTGTTGGTACAAAGTTAATTACAGCCTATGATCAACCAGCGTTAGGTGCAGTTTTCAAATTGGTTTCAATTGAAAATGAAAAGGGAGAAATGGTAGATACCATTAAACTTTCCAGTAATGCAGAAAAAGTAACGACGCCTGGGAAAAAACAGGTTTGGCGAATTACACGTAAATCTGATGGGAAATCAGAAGGTGACTATGTAACGCTATGGGACGAAGATCCACGAGAAGAAAAAGAAATCTATATGTTCCATCCAGTCTATCCGTATATCAATAAAACAGTGAAAAATTTTGAAGCACGTCCGGTTCTCAAAGATATCTTTGTAGATGGAAAACGAATCTATGAACTTCCTGATTTAGAAACGGTGAAGCAAACGGCGAAAGAAAGCCTTGATTCGTTATGGGAAGAATACAAACGTGACTTGAATCCGCAAAAATATCCAGTCGATCTTTCTACGGAGTGTTGGAATCATAAGAACAAAATTATGGACCAAGTACGTAAATCTGTGGTACAAACAGAACAAGAAGATTAAAGGAGTGGACGTTTTATGACGTTGCAAGAAGACATTATTAATGAATTAGGAACCAAGCCAACCATCGACCCGAAAGAAGAAATTCGTAAGAGCGTTGAATTCTTAAAAGCTTACTTAAAAAAATACCCATTTTTAAAAACATTTGTCTTAGGGATCAGCGGTGGGCAAGACTCTTCATTGGCCGGTCGTTTAGCACAACTTACGATGGAAGAAATGCGTCAAGAGACAGGCGATGAAAACTACAAGTTTATCGCTGTACGTTTGCCTTATGGCGCCCAAGCCGACGAAGCAGACGCGAAAAGAGCGCTAGCGTTTATTCAACCAGATGTTAGTCTAAGCGTGAATATCAAAGGAGCCGTTGATGCAGAAGTAGCCGCTTTAGAAGAAGCGGGTGTTTCCATCAGTGATTTCAACAAGGGCAATATCAAAGCGCGTCAACGAATGATTACTCAATATGGGATTGCTGGAGATAATCAAGGGGCGGTTATCGGAACGGATCATGCCGCTGAAAACATTACAGGCTTCTTTACAAAATTCGGTGATGGCGGGGCAGACATTTTACCGTTGTTCCGTTTGAATAAACGACAAGGAAAAATGTTGTTGAAAGAACTTGGAGCGGAGGAAGCCTTATATATGAAGGTGCCTACTGCCGACTTAGAAGACGGGAAACCTTTGATTGCGGACGAAGTAGCGTTGGGCGTGACTTATGATGATATCGATGATTATCTAGAAGGAAAAGAGATTGATTCAAAAGCGCAGGAAACCATTGAAAATTGGTGGAACAAGACCCAGCACAAACGTCATTTACCAATCACTATTTTTGATGACTTTTGGAAATAAACGATGACTAAGACCTAGTGGAGAACAAGCTTCACTAGGTTTTTTTGACTTATACAAAAAAATAGAGAGTAGAATCTTTCAAAGTGTCAAATTTTAAATAACTATCTGTTTAAGGGAGAGATGTATAGGTATTCTTTACTTTCCATAGTTTTCTCGCTAAAATATTTAGGTGTTCATGAATAGGAGAGAGCTATGCAAAAATTTCGAAAACTTCCATGGCGCCAATTTCTAAAGGGAATAGGTGTGCTTGGTTTGATTCTTGTTTCAAATCTTTTTTTTCAGCTGACTCAGAATGATTTCTCATTTGATTTAGCCTTTAAATTCGCCTTTTCTTGGCATACCGAAAAATTCTTTTTAGGTTGTTTTGTCTTACTGATTTTTTACGGATGGCTTAGTAGTTTTTTAGGTTCATTAAAAGCAGGCAGCATATTTTATACATTAGCAGTGATTGGTGTTGGAATAGCCAATTATCTGAAAATGAAGTATCGAATGGAACCCATTTATCCCGATGATCTTAAAATGATCACAGAATTTGGAATGATTCGGGATATGGTTGGAGTGCCAATATTCCTTCTATTTTTGTTGCTACTAACAGCCGGTGTAGTTTTAGTCATCTTCAGCATAAAGAAAAGTTTAAAGCTGAAGAAGAAAAAACAGTGGATTCGATTGGGATTTTTTCTTTTAACGAGTATGCTGCTGCTATATATCGGTGGGTTTAACCAACAAGGGAATTTATTGCGAAAGGCGTATAATAAAACCGCCTTATGGATTCCCTACAGTCAAAAAATGAATTACTATAATACAGGATTTATGGGCGGTTTCTTATACAATCTGCCAGTAGATGCGATGGAAAAGCCAGAGAATTATTCAGAAGCGGCTGTAAAAAAAGTTACGAAAACCTATGAAGCGAAGCAAAATGAAGAGGATACTGAAAAACCTAACATCGTTTATGTCATGAGTGAGAGCTTTTCTGATCCAGCGCGCTTAAAGGGCTTAGAAGTGTACGGAGGAGATCCATTACAGGATTATCGAGCAGTCGCAGACAAAACATATAGCGGACAAATGTTGTCGCAGAATTATGGGGGCGGGACCGCTAATATTGAGTTTGAGGCGTTGACCGGATTTTCTATGGAGCTCTTTAACGCGCAGATGACGACCCCCTATACAATGTTAGTTCCAGAATTTCAAATGTTTCCTTCATTAGTGAGTACCTTAAAAAAACGTGGCTATGAAACCACTGCGATTCATCCCTACAATACATCCATGTACAAGCGGAAGGACGTCTATCAAACGTTTGGCTTTGACCAATTCCTAGATGAAAGTACGATGAAACATACGGATAAGATCGAAAACAATCCTTACATTTCCGACGAAGCTGCTTACCGAGAAATTTTTGATCAATTGGAAAAAAAGAATAAACCGCAATTTTTACATCTGGTAACGATGCAGACGCATATGCCCTACGAAAATAAATACGATGAGCTGCCCTATGTCGTTCAAGGAGACAACAGTTTAGCAGTAAGAAGCTATCTGCAGGACATTGCGTATAGCAGCGAGGCATTGAAGGCCTTCTTAGAAAGATTGGATGAACTGCCTGAACGAACACTGGTTGTTTTTTGGGGCGATCATTTACCGGGCATTTACTCTGATGAAGTACAAGAAGAAAATCAAGGGCATTTATTGCACGAGACAGAATTCTTAATGTATGACAATCGCCATCAGCTAAATAATCAGCAGGTTACAACGAGTCCATTTTATTTTGCGGCGGATCTTTTTCAGCAGGGAAGAATTCAAATGACCGGGTTTCAAACCCTATTAGTCTCTTTACAAAAGGAGCTGCCGGCCTTTGAAAAGGGCATGTATTATCAAAGCGGGCAATGGTTCAAAGAAGCTCGTTTAAATAAGAAGCAAGAAAAGTTGTATCAAGACTATCAAATGATCCAGTATGATATCACTGCTGGCAAGCAGTATAGTTTAAAACAAAATTTTTTTGAGTAAAGAGCTAAAGGAGTAAGTATGGGATTTAAAAAGAAAGACAATCAAAGCTATTACAATCCTTTGCGTCGCGCTATCTTGAATCACCAGATGATCGAACCTGGCGATAAAGTGGCGATTGGCATGAGCGGTGGGAAGGATAGTACCACCTTACTTTATTTATTGGATCGAATTCGGAGACAAGGGCGTTTAGGTTTTGACTTTGAATTGATTCCAATTTCTCTTGATATGGGGTTTGATGGCTGTGATATCACCCCTATGAAGGAGTTTGTGGAAAGTTTGGGTTATTCACTAGAAATTGTGCCTACGAATATCGCAAAAGTTGTTTTTGATATCCGAGAAGAAAAATCACCTTGTTCCTTGTGCGCAAAGCTTCGCAGAGGGATTTTGTATAATCGAGCCAGTGAGTTAGGCTGTCAAAAAGTAGCATTAGGTCATCACGTTGATGATGCAATCGAAACATACTTTATGAACTTTTTGTTTCACGGACGAATGAACAGCTTTGAACCAAAAAGTTATCTGACCAAGACAAACGTGACCCTAATCCGGCCCATGATCTATCTTGAAGAAAAACAAATCATTCGACTTGTGAAACGTGAAGAATTACCAGTCATTTTTAATCCTTGTCCTGTGGATAAGAAAACAAAGCGTGAAGAAATAAAAAACTTGGTGACGAACCTTGCTAAAAACTACCCAGATATACGGGAAAAGTTTATAATGGGCATGGAACAAGGAACAGCTGAAGATTTTTGGACCAAAAGTCTCTAGTGGAAGCTCTTACAATCGATTATTTTAAAAGTAGTGATTGTATTCCCGCCTTTTCTCATGCTATAATTCGTTTTGTATTCATGAGGGAGTAACTAGCAGCGCAAGCTGTGGCAACGCCACCAGCAAGAAAAAAATATTTTTCTGGTGTTGTCTTAAATAGTGAGACTTATGTATGTGTCTTTTCGCATACACAAGTCTATTTTTTTTACTCCCGAAAGGAACACTATATTAAGGAGGATAAGAATGTCAGAGGAGAAAAAACAACAACTGATAAAGCCTTTTTATTCGGAAGAAAAAGAACAGGTTTTAGCAGAAGTTCAAACAACAGAAGAAGGGCTGACATCTGCAGAAGCAGAAAAACGCCTGAATGAATATGGTTTGAATGAACTAGAAGAGGGTGAAAAGAAAAGTATGCTCGCCCGCTTCTTGGAGCAATTCAAGGACTTAATGATCATTGTTTTACTATTTGCAGCAGTTATTTCCGCGGTCGTCTCACATGAGGTAGTCGACTCGATCATTATTCTAGCTGTTGTTATTATTAATGCCGTAATGGGTGTGGTACAAGAATCTAAGGCGGAACAAGCGATTGAAGCGTTGCGTGAAATGTCAACACCGAATGCAAATGTCTTACGGGATGGACACACAAGTTCAGTAAAATCAACAGATCTTGTTCCTGGGGATATAGTTATGTTGGAAGCCGGAGATGTGGTACCAGCAGATCTGCGTTTGATTGAGGTTGCCTCATTAAAGATTGAAGAAGCGGCCTTAACTGGTGAATCTGTCCCCGTTGAAAAAGAGCTCATCGTGATCGATGAAGGCGAAGTCGGCATTGGTGATCGTGTGAATATGGCTTACTCAAATAGTAACGTCACCTATGGTCGTGGTAAAGGTGTCGTTGTCAACACCGGAATGAATACCGAAGTAGGAAAAATCGCTGGAATGTTGGCACAAGCGGACGAAACTGAAACACCGCTTAAGAATAACTTGAATCAATTAGGTAAATTCTTGACGTTTGCAATTATTATCATTGCGGTAGTGATGTTTTTCGTAGGAACAGTCTTTAACAACACTTCATGGGTCGATATGCTATTGACGTCGATCTCATTAGCCGTTGCGGCGATCCCAGAAGGATTACCTGCGATCGTTACAATCATCCTTGCTTTAGGAACACAAGTAATGGCTAAACGTAATTCTGTCATTCGTAAATTACCAGCAGTTGAAACTTTGGGTTCAACAGATATTATCGCTTCAGATAAAACAGGGACGTTGACCTTGAATCAAATGACTGTTGAAAAATTATATGTTGATAATCATCAGTATGAAGCAAACGGCGAAGTTCCTAGTGACAGTATGGCGATGAAGGTCATGAACTATGCGAATGATACTAAAATCGCTCAAGATGGCAGTTTGATTGGTGATCCGACTGAAACGGCGCTTGTCCAATTTGGGTTGAATAATCATTTTGATGTTCGTGAAAAGGTAGCCGAGGAACCTCGTGTTGGTGAATTACCTTTCGACTCTGATCGTAAATTGATGAGTACTTTACACGAAGAAAAAGACGGAAAGATACTGGTGGCTGTTAAAGGAGCACCGGATGTTTTATTGGATCGTGCAACACAAATTCTGTTAAATGGTCAAGTTGTACCAATGACGGACAAGGAAAAACAAGATATTTTAGCCAATAATAAAGACATGGCGCAGCAAGCTTTGCGTGTCTTAGGAATGGCTTACAAGTATGTTGATCAAATTCCTGTTGAACTGGAATCTGAAATCATTGAAAATGATCTGATTTTTGCTGGGCTAGTCGGCATGATCGACCCAGAACGTGCGGAAGCAGCTGAAGCTGTACGTGTAGCGAAAGAAGCTGGGGTCCGCCCAATCATGATCACAGGGGACCACAAAGATACAGCGGAAGCTATTGCTGCTCGTTTAGGGATCATTGAAAAAGGCGATGACGACTCCGTACTGACGGGTGCTCAACTAAATGAAATGACTGATGAAGAGTTTGCTCAAAAAGTTGAACATTATTCCGTTTATGCCCGTGTTTCTCCGGAGCATAAAGTTCGAATCGTCAAAGCGTGGCAAAAAGAAGGAAAAGTCGTTGCCATGACCGGTGATGGTGTCAATGATGCTCCTGCCTTGAAACAGGCAGATATTGGTATCGGTATGGGAATCACAGGGACAGAAGTTTCTAAGGGTGCTTCTGATATGGTCCTTGCGGATGATAACTTTGCCACAATCGTAGTCGCTGTTGAAGAAGGACGAAAGGTCTTCTCAAATATCCAAAAAGCAGTTCAATATTTATTGGCTGCCAACTTGGGTGAAGTGTTGACCTTGTTTATCGCTACATTGCTTGGTTGGGACACCTTGTTACCTATCCACTTGTTATGGATCAACTTGGTAACTGACACATTCCCAGCAATTGCTTTAGGTATGGAACCAGCTGAAAAAGATTTGATGCAGCACAAACCTCGTGGCCGCAGTTCGAACCTGTTCTCAGGCGGGGTCTTCTCTAGTATTATCTATCAAGGAATCTTAGAAGCCGCTACTGTATTGTTTGTTTACTGGTCCGCAATTCAATGGCCCGTTCATACCAGCTATGGAGAGATTCATTCAGATGCGTTGACAATGGCCTTTGCTACGTTAGGTCTGATGCAGCTATTCCACGCTTTTAACGTGAAATCAGTTCATCAATCCTTATTTAAAGTAGGACCTTTCCGCAACAAGAGCTTCAACTGGGCGATCTTACTTTCCTTTGTATTGATGATGGTGATCATCGTCGTTCCTGGATTGAATGATATCTTCCGAGTAGCTCATCTTGATCTTTATCAATGGGGCATCGTCATCGGTGCATCCTTTGCGATTATTCCAATCGTTGAAATCGTAAAAGCTTTCCAACGAGGAGCACAAAAAGATAAGTAAAAAAGAAACCTTCGCATTTCGATCAATTAACCGAGATGCGAAGGTTTTTTATTTGATTAAGGCATACATCTGCATGTCTTTGATTTCACCGTTTTTGACGGCATTCTTTCTTAACGTTCCCTCAAATTGAAAACCGCTTTTTTCTAATACGCGACAAGAGCCTCTGTTTGTTGAAAAGGGTTCGGCGAAAATACGCATGATGTCCGTTTGATTAAATACATGATCTGCCAGCTGTTTCACAGCTTCCGTAGCAATTCCTTTGCCCCAGTACTCTTCTGCTAAATAATAGCCCATCTCAGCCGTTTGACGATGGATGTTCTCACATCGAAAAGCACCAATACTGCCGATGGCTTTGTTTTCATCGTTAATTATCGCAAATGCAAAAGTTTTGGTTGAGTCAGCCGCTAGCATGTCTTGAATAAATGCTTGTGCGTCTTTCTCAGTGTAAGGATAAGGAAGGCCATCGTGTAAGTTGTCTTGAATTTTCTTATTGCTTAACATTCCCGCTAAATCTTTCGCATCCTCTAGCCGCCATTTTCGAATGATCTTATCCATAAACATGCCTCCTAAGAAATAATTGTTCCTTTAACGGTATCATCATTTAAAGTAAAAATGAAGTCATTTCTTAATATTTTCTAGGCAGCTTTGCATCTTGATCGAAAATCGGTAAAATGAAAGTATCAAAAGATAGAAAGTAGGAAGAAATGAATGCGACCTAATACAGGGTTTTACGCTAGAGAAATTAATGAAATTGTCCAAAATACAGAAAAAATGGGAGAACGTCTACACCCAAGCTATGAGGAAATACGTACGGCTTTAGATGAAAAGAAAATAGCTGATTTTGATCAAGAACGTTTATCTGAAATCCACGAACTTTTTAAAGAAGGAACACAATTTTACCAATTAAATTTAGAAAAAATAGGTCTGCTGAAAGCACCAGCAAAAGTGATGGGAAATCATAAAAGCTTCGAAAAAGCCTATATTCAATATGTCGCTGGCTGCCAAGAAATGACAGACAGCCTATTACCGGAAGTAAATGAGGAAGCCTTTAATGCAGCTGAAAAAAAACAAGATGCTGCAACGGATACGATCTACAAAACAATTCAAAAAATCACGAATTTGTTATTGAAATAGGTAACAAGTCAAAATTCAAATAGAACAAAGGTTTTCTAATTTTTTTATAACGTTATTTTAAATACAAATAGGGAAAGATCAGGTATGATTAATTCATAACCAATAACAACCTTTTCTTTTTCATTGCATTTAGGTAATACTCCTTTAGCACCGATTTGCCGATCGGTGCTTTTTTTGTCATTCCAACTTTTCACAGTTTGTTAAAGTATGAGTGGAATTATTTTTTTTAAGGAGTCTTGGAACAAGAAGTTTAGTTGGATGATATGCGTGACGAAGTAAAACTCATTTTTGCGGTCTTCAAAAATGAATTCTTTAAAAAGAGATAGCTGCGAGTTCTGCTTTTAGCAGTTTATCTGATGTGAATGATAATCATTGAGTTTTTAAGACTATAAGAATTTGTGTAGTTTAGCAGAATCGTATGCGAAACGAAAATCAGAATCATTTTTGTGGTCCTCGAAAAATGATTTCATCGAAAAGAGTTAGCTGTCAGTCCAACTTTTCACAGTTTATTAAAGTATGAGTGGGATTATTTTTTTAAGGAGTCTTGGAACAAGAAGTTTAGTTGGATGATAGGCGTGACGAAGCAAAACTCATTTTTGCGGTCTTCAAAAATGAATCCTTTAAAATGAGTTAGCTGCGAGTTCTGCTTTTAGCAGTTTATCTGATGTGAAGATAATCATTGAGTCAGTAAGAATGCTTGTCTGCTGATGTACGTAGCGAATATTTTACTAGATAATCGAAACGATTTTATTCATTAAATAAAAAGAAGGCTGACCACTAAGTGAAACTCACTTTGGTCAGCCTTTTTTAAAATATTAATTCTCAATATTTCTTACATAGTTTTCGAAGTAATCATTTAGGTCGTTCTTGACTTTTTGATACTCCTCTTCAGTATACTCTTTCTCTTCTAACCGCCCTTTAAAATTAGGCAGATCCAGATCTTTTTTTAATCGTTCAATCACTGCTTCTTTGTCCATAATCATTTCCTTTCTACCCGAAATACACACAAACAGCTTCCGGAGCAAAAACATCCTTTTGAATCATTGTCAATAAACCGTTCTCTTTATCGCGACGGTAAAGAGTAAGATTGTCGCTGTTCTGATTTGCTGCGACAACATAAGCACCATCTGGGCTCAAAGCAAAATCTCTAGGGAAATCACCTTCAGTAGAAATGATTTGGATAGTCTCAACGCTTAAGCCATCCTCTGCGATTGCGAAGGCTGCAATAGAGTTGTGACCACGATTTGATGCGTATAAGAACCGTCCATCATTAGAAACACGAATAGCTGCTCCACCATTTTCACCATCAAAATCTTGTGGTAAGGTGGAAACTTTTTGTTTTTGAGTAAAGCTGCCGTCAGTTTCATCGTAGGACAAGACACTAACACTGCTGTCCAATTCACCAAAAAGATAGGCAATAGCTTTATTAGGATGGAATACCAAATGACGCGGTCCCGTTCCAGGCTCCGCAACGTAAACAGCAACTTCTTCAACCTCACCAGCTTCAGTAACATCATACGTATAGACACGGTCAGTACCTAGATCACACACAGCTAGACGTTGATCCGGTGTCAAATCTGTGTAGTGGGTATGCGCCTTGTCTTGATTTTTATGAGGGCCTGTTGGTTCCTTATGGAAAAGAGACGCTGCTGCTTCAAGTGAACCGTCAGGTTGAATTTTATATGTGTTCAATGCACCTTTATGGTAATTTGCGCCGTATACTAATTGACGGGCTTCGTCTACCGCAACATAGCAAGGTGCAGCGCCTTCTTCTGTGGCTGCATTCAAAAATTTATTTTGAGAATCATAACTGGAAAGTCCGCCTTTTCCCTCGCGACTGGTCACAGAATATAGGGTCTGCTGCTTACTCTTCGTAAGGTAGGTAGGGCTGGTTTCTTCTGTTACTAATGTTAAGTTGTTTAATGTCTCCTTCGCAGTATCTAACTCAATTTGATAAATACCTTGACTAATGCGTCGTGTGTATGTGCCTAAAGTAATCGTGTGAATCATTAAAAAACCTCCTTCATTCTATGTCCATTTTAGCAAGTTTATTCCCACTTGGATAGCGCTAACTTTGTGATATAATTGAAAAATAAACAAGAAAAGAGCGTGACATATGACAGTGACAGAAATTACTCAAATTGGAAAACATGCGATTAACGATGAAAACATTCTAGTTCTTTTTGGTGAGAGCATCACGCCAGACTTGTTGGATGTTTCGATCGTTCAAAAGAAAATTAATGAAGAATTGGTTGAGCTAAAAAAAGGCGGACAACTTATTTTTGGCGATCAAAGCTATCAAATAAATGGGGTAGGACCATTAGCGAATGAAAATCTAAATGAAATTGGACATGCGACTGTTTTCTTTCAAGAAGAAGTTGGCGCGATTCCAAACGGGATATATGTTACCCCGGAAAAGCTTCCTAAATTGGAAGTCGGAATGAAAATCAGTTATCAGTAGGAGCGTGAGTGAGTGGATAAAAAGAAATTAACGCAGAAGACCTCTTGGTTTTGGAAATGGTTCTTAAACAGTCAAGTGGTTGTGGCACTGATCATCGTATTGTTGCTGCTGTTGATTGCGTTGGTCTTTACAAAAGTATCCTATCTGTTTGAGCCTGTTGGACAATTTTTTGCTATCGTAGGCTTGCCGATGGTAATTGCGGGGATTCTTTATTATTTAATGAATCCAGTTGTCAATTTTTTAGAGAGAAAGGGCATCAAGCGAACGATAGGGATCGTGTTACTATTTATTGCCGTTGTGGCATTAATCATTTGGGGGATCGTGGTTATTATTCCTCAGATTCGGGAACAAGTGGGCTCAATGATGAGAAGCTTGCCAGGATATTTTGATACGATTAGTGACAAGATAAGTGAGATCTTCAAAGATCCAGCCTTCCAGCCATTTCAGCAGCATATTGATAATAGTCTGCAGAAAATATTGGAATCCTTAACAGAGACTGCTCAAAATATTTCTCGTGTGACGCTACAGGGCTTAGGAAGCGTTGTGTCGACTCTTGCAACCGTGGTGATTGCGTTGATCACCGCGCCGATCATCTTGTTTTTCCTATTAAAGGATGGCGATCAGTTAGCACCATATATCCTTAAGTTTCTACCGACAAAGACACGCAAACCAACACTGAGAGTGATGACTGAAATGAATTCCCAGTTGGCTTCGTATATTCGCGGACAGTTGACTGTGGCTTTCGCAGTGGCGGTAATGTTCATTATTGGATTCTCTTTAGTAGGAATGAATTATGCTATCACATTAGGAATCTTAGCAGGATTTTTGAATTTGATTCCGTATTTGGGTTCGTTTTTGGCCATGGTACCAGTCGTGTTCATTGCGATTGTTACTGGTCCGATTATGTTGATTAAAGTGATTATTGTTTTTGCGATTGAGCAAACAATCGAAGGTCGAATCGTTTCACCATTGGTCTTGGGGAATCAATTAGAAATTCATCCAGTAACAATCATGTTTGTATTGTTAACAGCTGGGAAAATCTTTGGTATCGCTGGTGTGATCTTAGGGATTCCCTTTTACGCCGTGGCGAAGGTTATCGCTATTCATGTATTTGAATGGTACAAAGGAGTTTCAAACCTTTATGAGGACGAAGAAAAAAATCCTGTCGACGAGTAATCGACAGGATTTTTTGTGTTTCAAAGCATGGGTTTGCTAAAATTGAGCAGCCAATGCTTTGGCTTTTTCTTTAGCCGCTTCCATAATTTCAGGTGCTCTCGATGGATCATAGTCTGCACCTTCAATATAAATGGAATCAAATTCAGAGATACCGATAAAATTCAAAATTCCTTTAACGTATTGTGCAGAGAAATCTTGACCGTTATATGTACCGCCACTTGATTGTATGTGAAGAGCTTTTTTATCTGTAATCAATCCGGTTGGACCTTCTGCCGTATATTTGAAGGTTTTACCTGCGACGTTGATTGTGTCAAACCATGCTTTTAATCTTGTTGGAATATTTAGATTCCATAAAGCATTGGCGATGACGATTTTTTCACTAGCTAAAAATTGATCAGTAAATTCATTGAAAACACGAACTTTTTCTTGTTGAACGTTACTTAATTCTGTAAAATCAGCACCTTTTTGCAGCGATTTCCAAGCCGATAGCAGGTCGCCGTCAATTTCGGGGATATCTGTATAATACAAATCTAACATGGTGAAAACATCTTCAGGATGACTTTCTTGATGGGCCTTAATGAAAGTGTCCAAAACAGTTACAGTTTGTGAGTCTTCTGCGGCTAACGGATGCGCATTCACTACTAAAACATTTGCCAAAACTAGCACTCCTTAAATTTAATTACAAACGAATCGTACACAATATATCTAAAACAGACAATTTATTTGCTCAATGCAAACATTAAAAACATTTTTTGTTAACTTGCTAGATATTGTTTATACGCAGAAGTTCCACCAATCACATTTACTACTTGGTAGCCTTCATTTCTTAAAAATTGCGCCATCGTTTTTGAACGACCACCAAATTGAGTGAACAGGTAATACGTTTTACCTTTGTCAAGTTGGCTTAAACGATTAGGCAATTGGGTTAGCGGAATACGGGTGACATTTGATCCTTCTGATAGCTCAAAGGAATCATTTAAATCAGGGTCTCTCAAGTCCAAAACATCCAAGGGTTCTTTCGCGGCAAGCATCATAAATTCTTTTGTTGTTACTGAGTAATTCATTTTTCTCAACAGCCTTTTCTTTCTTAAGATTGATTTCAACTCTAATATATTTATTGTCTTATTACAAGTGTTATCATAGTCATTTTACTGGAATTTGATGAAAAGTAAAGAAAACATTCAAAAAATTTTTATTTAGAGAAAATATTGATAAGCATTTTTCTTGCATTCATAGAAAATCATTTATTCTTTGGTAGAAGAACAGTGAAAAATTTTCCCAGAGTTTAAAATTATTTATAAAATGATATTGCTTGCGCGAAACCGATCGCATCGTTAAAATGGTAGTGACGGAGGGAAGAGAATAATGGGAAATTTTCATTTAGGGAAACTTAATTTAAAAACGATCGCTATTCGAGTACGAGATCGTGACGGATTGATTCACTTCTATCGTGATATTATTGGCTTACATTTATTGCGGGAAGAAAATGAATTGGCAATTCTAGGATATAAAGATCCAGCCAGCGAATTGCTTTGGTTGGAAGAAAGCCCACGGGCAGATGAACATCGTGGAGAAATAAAAAAGATGCACCGCTTTTCACTAGTTGTGCCTAATGTAGAAGAATTAGCGAACGTTTATTATCGAGCAGAAAAAGAAAACTATCCAGTCAAATCTGCCTTGCAGGCGGATGATGAAAAGGGCTTGCTCTTTGAAGACCCTGAAGGAAATGAGATTGAAATTTTCTATGCTCCTAGCAAGGAACGTTCAACTTCGGAACCGATCGAAATCGATTTTACCGAATTGTTAACCAAGGCTACAAAGCGGGAAAAAATTCATGGTGCTTATTTTGACAAGGTTCACTTAAATGTGAGTGACTTGAAGAAGCAGCAATCATTCTTAGAAGATATTCTGGGATTGAAGGTGCATGATGAGAGCGATGAAGCCTCTCTTTTGAACAGGGGCGATTTTAATGTAGGGTTAACAGCAGCTACTGGTGGGACAATTGATTTACCAACAGACAAAGTTTTAGGTTTAGATTTCCTACAATTTAAAGTCTCGAAGGAGACATTGTCAGAACTGCGTCAGCACTTGGCTGAAGAACAGTTAGACTATTTTTGTGATAAGAAAAAATCACTGATTACCCTTTACGATGCAGCAGGCATCGAATGGTGGTTCGTATTGAAATAATAAAAGCCGCGAGAAATCGCGGTTTTTTTCTATATATGGCTGCTGGCTAAAAATAAAATCTTTTTTTAATTGTCCGAAGCTTTCAAATTTTATTTTATGCTATACTTTTTTGGGTAATATTTTTAAGGAGGACGGTCATGTATCCTGAAACACGTCATTTAATTGAAGAAAAAATGAGAGACGGTGTTTTTCCTGGTGCAGTCCTTCGTTTTATCGAAGGCGAGCAAGAGGAAGAAGAAGTCTACGGATTTGCACAAATCGAACCAACAAAGCTTGCCATGCAGGAAGATTTTCTTTTTGATGTCGCCTCTTTAACAAAAGTGGTCTGTACGACGACGGTGATGCTAAAGCTCAAAGAAGAAGGGAAAGTCTCTTGGGACCAATCGCTGCACGAACTATTACCAGAATTTCAAAATGAAACGATTACCATTCGACATTTGCTGACCCATACATCGAATATCCAGACCTATATACCGAATCGTGACCAGTTGGATGCGCAAGAACTACGTGGGGCCTATCTAACTCTTCAACCAGGGGACAAACTTGGAGAAGTGGTTCAATATACAGATGCGGGAACGATTTTGCTAGGCTTTTTGATTGAAGAGCTTTATCAAAAAGACGTTATCGAAGTATTCAAGGAGGAAGTTTTACAGCCGCTTGGTCTGTTAGAGAGTATCTTTTTGCCACAGTCGTTAGAGGATAAAATCGTTCCGACAGAAAAGCTTCCTAACGGGACAATTTTGAAAGGCGTAACGCATGATCCAAAAGCTCGAGTCTTGGCTGAGCATGCCGGCAATGCAGGTCTTTTTACGAATGTGAAAGATTTAAGTAAATTTGCAAAAATGTATTTGAATCTTGGACGTGTTAGCGATATTATTTATTTGCATGACAAGACAATTTTAGCTTTACTTAACGATCAGACACCAAACAAAAAAGGAAAACGTTCAATTGGGTGGGACTTGAAATTCAGTCCATTGGATCAAACACCATTACTTTTTCATACAGGGTATACAGGGACTTTTTTGATGCTGGACATCATAAAAAAATCTGCCTTCATTTTTCTATCCAACCGTGTACACTTAGAAGATCATCGAGAAAGCTATATTACTCACCGCGATGAGATTTTGAACTGCTACTTAAATGAGCGGATGAAAAACTATCAAAAGTAATGAGAAAAGAGAACCCAATCGAATGATATTGGACTAGGTGAGTAGTATTAGACTTGAAAATAAATCGAATAAAAAGGAGCAAGAATCATGGAACCATTATTTTTAAAACCAGTTTTTCAAGAAAAAATTTGGGGCGGTAATCAATTACACACCGTTTTTGGCTTTGATATTCCTAACGATAAAATTGGAGAAGATTGGGCGATCAGCGGACATCCTCATGGCGTTAGTATTGTAGAAAATGGCCCATATAAAGGCTGGAAGATTAGTGATCTTTGGAGCGAACATCGTGAATTATTCGGAAACGCTGAAGGGGATGTCTTTCCATTGTTGACGAAAATTTTAGATGCGGAGGATGATTTATCGGTCCAAGTTCATCCTGATGACAGCTATGGGTTAGAACATGAAGGTGAATTAGGAAAGACAGAATGCTGGTACATTATTAATGCAAAACCAGGTTCGGAAATTGTCTACGGACACAACGCAACCACACGTGAAGAGTTGGCAGCAATGATCAAAGAAGAACGTTGGGATGATTTATTGCGCCGTGTCCCTGTTAAACAAGGAGATTTCTTCTACGTACCAAGCGGAACGATCCATGCGATCGGTAAAGGAATCATGATTTTAGAAACGCAACAAAGTTCGGATACAACTTATCGTGTTTATGACTACGATCGCAAAGATGATCAAGGGAATACCCGTGAGTTACACATCCAACAATCTATTGATGTCACAACAGTTCCTGCAATTAGTCCTGAACTAGAGGTTTCTGAAAGTAAAAAAGGAACCTCATCAGTGATCACTTACCTAAAAACAGATTTCTTTAACGTTTATGAATGGGATGTTATTGGTGAGCTTTCTCTTAAAAAAGAGGGCGACTATACACTAGTAACCGTTGTTGAAGGCTATGGAAACTTGATCGTTGACGGTCAAAGCTATGAAATGAAGCCTGGAACAAGCTGTATTCTACCAGCTCAAATCACAGAATGGAAAGTTGAAGGCGAGATGAAGATAATCGCATCAACGCCAGGAACGAAATAAAGAAAAAAATGACCATCAGCGAGAAGCTGATGGTCATTTTTTATGGTAATTCTGGAAGTATGACGTCTTCGCCATATTTATTTTTTAATGCGGTGTGGAGTAAACGCACAGCTAAAGATTTATTACGGGCTAAGATCGGTCCGTGGAAATAAGAGCCATAAACATTTTTGTAAATGACGCCTTCTCCTTGATCTTCGCCGTTATTGCCATTTCCTTTGACAATCGTGCCTAGAGGTCGTTCGCCTTCTCCTAAAAATGTCCGTCCGTTATGGTTTTCAAATCCGTAATAGGTCTCACCGAACTCTTCATTGTGGATCTCAATATCACCGATAAAGCGGTGGTTGTCTTGGCTTAATGTGTAATGATCCAGGGCCCCGATCCCATCGATTTTTTCACCATTTGCACCAATGTAATAGTGTCCTAATAATTGATAGCCTCCGCAAATCGATAGGATGACCCCATCGTTTTCGATGTACTTGATTAAATCTTCTTTTTTATCCTGAATATCTTTGGATACGATCACCTGCTCATAATCTTGACCGCCGCCAATAAAAACAAAATCATACTTATCAGGATCGAAGTCTTGATAAATACTTACGATTTCTGAGTGAAGCTCGATGCCCATTTGTTTCGCGTAATAATTCAAGGTTAGAAGGTTTCCGTTATCACCATAGGTATTTAATAAATTTCCGTATAAATGTGCTAAGTTCAATTCATAGTTAGCCACGATCCATACCTCCATCAATGTAGCCTTTTTGGGCTAATTCTTTACGTAATTGTAAGACGGCAGTGTAGGTCGCTAGGATATACACGTGTTCCGTCGGCAATAGTTTGATCTTTTCGATGACATCCGTCAAGCTTTCTGTCTCGGTCAATTTATCCTCAGGAATGCCTGCGACTTTTAAGCGAAGAGCCATGTCAGTATGACGGTCGCCTCCAGCAATCACTGCGGGAATGTCCATCTCAGCAAATGCTTCATGATTGCCGTCCCAGATCCAACTAATATCAATTCCGTCAGCATAGTTGGCGTTCAAAAGCGATACTAATGAGAAAGGATACGGTGCTAAACCAATCATATCAATAACTTGATTCAGACCCACAGGATTTTTTACCAAGACCAGTGTACATTTTTTACCCTCGATCTCAAATTCTTCTTGCCGTCCGAAGACTTTTTCATCATATCCGAGACCACGTTTGATTTTTTCTTTTGACACACCGTAATATTCAGCTACAGCAGTTGCGGCGAGGGCATTATAGACATTGTACATACCACCGACTTCGATTTTATAATCCTGCCCGTCAATGATAAATTCTGAAGATTTATTATCCATTGCCTTCATCTCAGTCAATTTGTAATCTAATTCTGGTCGATGAAACCCGCAGTTTGGACAATAATATTTTCCAAGATTGGCATAGGTAATCATTTTATATTTTAAAATGTGCTGACATTTCGGACAAAGCAACCCATCTGTATTATAGTGCGCATCTTGATCCTTATCAGGCAGATGATCAAAGCCATAATATTTTCTTGGATTAACTGTTTCCAATGAATTAAAGATGGGAGAGTCCCCATTGCACAAAATCGGCGCATTCGGTGATTTTGCAGCACCATCCACGATTAATTTATACGTTGTATAGATTTCACCGTAGCGATCCATCTGATCACGGAAAATATTTGTGAATAAGAACAGTTCAGGCTTGATGTATTCTGTCACCTTGCTCAAACTGGCCTCATCGATTTCTAAAACAGCGATTTTCTTTCCGCCTTTTTTTCCCTTCGCGTTTAAGAAGGTAGAAACGATCCCTTGAACCATATTAGCCCCCGTTGGATTCGTCAGTACGTAATCAAATTCCTGCTTCAAAATATTTACTGTTAAAGCGGTCGTCAACGTTTTTCCATTGGTTCCCGTAACAACGACGACTTTATAGTCTTTGACTAATGTATCTAAAATTTTCGGATCCATCTTTAAAGCAAGCTGACCCGGATAACTGGATCCTCCTTTAAAGAACGTTTTTAATACCCATTGGGCGGTCTTGCCGGCCGAGATTGCCAGTTGACTTCGTAACCCCATTACACATCCTCCATGTCTGTAACAAATTTAATTCATCTTATCATATTTGAAAAAAAAGTTTAAATAGCTTTCCTTTTTCTTAATGATTACAGCAGTATCCTTCTTGAAAGATATTTTGTTTATCATTCATTTGCTTCATCAAAGTGTAGAATACCACATACAAAAAAAGGCTGGAGCAAGTTTTTGCTCCTAGCCAATAATAATCTTTTCTTCTGGAAATTCATAGCCTAAGTCTTGTGTTTCTTTCGGAACGAATAGCATCAATGTATACAGCATACCCACACGACCAATGAACATTAAAATAGCGATCATGATCTTGCCTGTGTTGGAAAGATCATCGGTGATCCCTAAGGAGAGGCCCGTCGTTCCAAATGCTGAAGTAACCTCTACTATGATTGAGATAAGCGAGTGATCTTCTGTTGCGGTCAAAAATAGGATACTAAAGAGACACATGCCTGCAGAGAGCATAAAGACCACCACCGATTTCCGAACATCCTCCTGCGCGATTTTCCGCCCGAAGATATTAATATCATTTTCATTTTTTAAGAAGGAATAGAGGTACAATCCAATAATTGCAATTGTCGTCGTCCGAATTCCTCCACCGACAGAACTTGGTGAACAGCCAATAAACATCAATAAGGAGAAAATGATCAATGTCGTATTTTGGAAGAGATTCAGATCGTGAATCTGTAGGCCGGCGTTACGTGTGGTCATCGAGTAGAAGGAAGAGTTCAACCACTGATCAAATAAATTCATATTGGAGAAGTTGTGGTCTTTTTCCAGCAGCCAAATGGCTACAGTTCCTCCGATAAACAGCACGAAGAATGCCAGTAACGCAATTTTTGAAAATAGACTAAAACGAAACGGAATCCGTGACTTAGATTTTTTATGATAAATCCATCCATGAAAATCCATCAAGACTGGGAAGCCGATGCCGCCGATAAAAATTAATACCATAATCGTTACGATAAAGAACACGTCATGAGAAAAAGGGATAATCGATTCGCCGGTGACATCAAAGCCAGAGTTTGTCACTGCCGAAATCGCCTGATAAAAGCCAAAGAAGATGGCTTCTGAGAGTTTATGATAGTATCCAGCCAAATAGAAATAAATAGAGAAGATCGTTCCGAATATAACCTCGATTGCTAGCAGCATCGTAAAAGTAATACGAATTAAATTGACGATGCCGCTGAGTCGAGGCTGGTTCATATCCGTCATAATCAGCTGTCGCTGTTTTAAGGTGATTCGACGCTTAGAAACAATAAAAAAGAAGGTAGTGATCATCATGATTCCTAATCCGCCGATATGGAATAAAACCTCCAGCATAAGGATGCCAGCGTCATTGAAGACCGAGTTAATATCAAAGGTCGTTAACCCTGTGACCGATATGGTTGAAATCGCCATGAAAAGCATATCCAAAAAAGACACGTGAGAACCGGGTTCACGAAAAAAAGGCAAGCTAAATAAAATCAATGAAAGAACTGTCATGGCCAAATAATAGAAGACAATGATCTGAATCGAAGAAAAACGATTATTGATTTTTTTCCAACTCTTTTTGAGAAAACTTATTCGTCGATCAAACTTCATGGGGCACTCCTTAAATCATCTATTCGAAATTTTAACAATAGAGACAGTATAGCATGCTTCAATAAAAAAAACTCCCACCGATTTGGCAGGAGTAAGGAAGGTGTTCATGTCTGTTAATTATCTTGTGCAGTTGCAGCGATGTCAATTTCACGAATAGTGACCTCTTGAGGCATATCATAAATAAATTTGACGCTTTCAGCTACGTGGACAGGGTTAAGTGTGATACCGCCCATGCCTTCTTTCCAAGCTTGATAGTCAGTTAAAGCCCCTTGATCGGTGACATGGGTTAATAATTCTGTTTCAGCAGCGCCTGGAGCAACTAATGAAACACGGACATTGTCACCAGATAATTCTTCTCGAATCGTTTCGCTCAAACCATGAACGCCAAATTTTGAAGCAACATAGGCCGCGTGATTAGTGAAAGTTTTCTTTCCGGCAAGTGAAGACATATTAATGACCGTTCCGTGTTTGCGCTCTTTCATACCAGGTAGAACGATCTGCATCCCATTTAACACACCCATTACGTTCGTGTTCATCATGGTTTGCCATTCTTTAGGATCTTGAGTCAAGACATTTCCTAACAACATGACCCCAGCATTATTGACTAGAAGATCGACAGGTCCAAAAGCTGCTTCGGCTTTTTTGATGCTTGCTTCAAAGACTTGGTAGTCAGTAACATCAACCCGTTCAACCATGACGTTGTCAAAATTTAACGGTAGAGCCTCGATTTTTTCAGTCCGACGACCGAGTAAAAGCAGTGGGTTACCTGCCTGATTAAAAAGTTTAGCGATTTCTGCACCAAAGCCAGAACTTGCACCTGTAATGACGATTAAAGATTTTTCCATTAAAATTGCCTTCTTTCAAAATTATGATAGACTTACTCTACTACTTGGAGTTAACTCCAGGTCAAGAAGGAAGTATGGAAAATGAAAAAATTTTTGATTGGTGATATTACTAAAATGTATGGGATCTCTCAGGATACCCTAAGATACTATGATAAAGCAGGGTTATTACCTTTTGTAAAGAAGAATAATGCTGGTCGTAGAGAATTTACTGAAGACGATCTGGGCTATATAGAAGTAATCGACTGTTTGAAACGCTCAGGAATTCCTGTTAAGGAAATCGCGAAATTCATGGACTGGTGTGTAGAAGGCGACGAGACATTGCCACAGCGGTATGCATTTATGATCGAGCAAGAAGCAGCATTGGAGAAAAAAATCTATGATTTACAAACACAGCTTGATTTTTTACGCTGGAAAAAATGGTACTATCAAACCGCCAATGAAGCAGGAACGGAAGAAGTTTTCTTCAAAGAGGGGACCCGGCAAGTTGATGGCAAGTGGCATCAAAAATATTTAGCATCAAAAAATCCTGGATCCGTTTAAGATCCAGGATTTTTACTAAGAGATCAATACACCAATGGCTAGGAAGGCGAGGATCAAAACAATAATCGTGATTAATAGCTTGGTAACAAACTTGATCCACTTATCAAACCCAACGTTGACTACAGATAGAGAAACAAGAATCAACCCCGTTGGTGCTACCAATCCAATCAAGCCTTGGCCCCAATTGTAGGCATCTACAATCAATGCACGATCAATTCCGACAACATCCGCTAAAGGCGCCATGATCGGCATTGATAATACGGCTAGCCCAGAGGAAGACTGGATGAAGAAGCCTAAGATAATGTAAACAAGAAACATAAACCAAATGAAGATAACGTTGTTCATGCCACTAATTGCGTTGCTAAAGAAATTCATGATTGTATCGCTGATGAAGCTATTTTCCATCACGATACCGACAGAACGTGCCAAACCGACGATTAAAGCAACACCAAGAAGATCAGCCGCACCTGTAACAAAACTGTCGATGAATTTTTTCTCCCCTAAGCCGGAGACAAAAGCTAAGACATAGGTTACCGCTAAAAAGACTACAGCGATCTCAGTAAAATACCAACCTAACTGCTGGACACCATAGATCATAACTACAAAACCTAGGGCAAAAACGATCAATGAAAATTTTTGACGTCTGGTAAAATCAGCGTTTTTTTCACGATCCTGTCCACCTAAAAAGCGTTCGCGATCACTCACTGCCTGTTCAGCGACTAAAGAAGCTGCGGGGTTCAAGCGTACTTTTTCGGCATAACGAATCGTGTAGAGAATCGAAATACCGACAGCGGCGATCCACATCAAAATACGTAAGGGCATGCCATCAGTAAAGCTGATCCCCGCGGCATTCGATGCAATAACCGTGGAGAATGGATTAATGGTGGAGCTCATTGTCCCGATGGCCGTCCCTAAGTAGATCGTGGCGACAGCCGTTAAGGTATCATAACCTGCTAATAAGAAGATCGGAATCAAGATTGGATAAAAAGCGATGGTTTCTTCCGCTAGTCCAAAAGTTGTTCCACCAATTGCGATTAACGTAGTGACGATTACGATCAGCCATTTTTGTTTTCCTTTGAGCTTCTCTGAAAGGCGCATCATGCCAGCATCCATTGCTCCGGTGGCATTGACGATGCCGATGACGCCGCCCAAAATTAGAATAAAGATCATGATATCGACGCTTTCAGTAATCCCTTGAACTTGAGAACGTAAAAACTGAGTGATGGTTCCTGTTATCCCACGTTTTGGTTTTTTGATTTGCTCGTAAGAATTTGGAATTGCTGCAGGCCGGTAGATTGTTCCGTCGCGAAACTTGTCGACTTTGATATGAATATCATATTTGTCTAATGTTTTTTGCGTTGCTGGCTCCATGACTGTTTTGTCTTGTGCATTGGTGATGGCGAATTGGTCTTTTCCGCTGTCATAGGTCAGGGTACTGTATTTTCCAGAAGGGATGAAAAAGGTTAGTGCCTGAACCATAATCAATACAATGATGATGACTGTGTACGCGGAAGGAAAACTGCGCCGTTTCTTTTTGTCCGATTGTTCCATGAAAAAGCCTCCTATAGTTTGTATTAATAAAAAATAATTACTATTAAAAAGTATAGCACTGAAGGCTTATAATCCTAAAAAGATCGCCTGTGACTTTCTGGAAAATCAGCAAGGATTCTTCTAAGAGATTACTTAATGAAAATTATTACTGTAAATAATCCAGCTTTTCCGCTATAATACGATAGGAACAAAAGGGAAAGGTGACATGAAATGGCCCAGCTTTTTTTTAAATACGGTGCAATGAATAGCGGGAAGACGATCGAGATATTGAAAGTCGCCCATAATTATGAAGAACAAAATAAACCGGTAGTACTGATGACCAGTGGCTTAGATACACGCGAAGGGGTGGGGAACATCTCTAGTCGGATCGGCTTAAGTCGCCCAGCAGTACCGATTTTTTCTGAAACCAATATTTTTGAATTCATCAAAAGTCTCGATTACAAACCTTATTGTGTCTTGATTGATGAATCTCAATTTTTATCAAAAGAACATGTCCTGCAATTGGCACAAGTCGTGGATGATTTAGATGTCCCGGTTATGGCCTTTGGCTTGAAAAATGATTTTCGTAATGAGATGTTCGAAGGATCGAAATATTTACTGCTGTATGCGGATAAATTAGAAGAATTAAAAACGATTTGTTGGTTTTGTCATAAAAAGGCAACGATGAATCTGCATTATATTGATGGTCGCCCAGTTTACGAAGGCGATCAGGTCCAAATTGGGGGCAATGAAGCCTATTACCCAGTTTGCCGCAAACATTATTTACATCCAGAAATTAAGGAGGAGAACTAATCCATGTACGATCAACTGCAAGCAATTGAAGATCGTTATGAAGAGCTAGGTGAATTATTGAGTGACCCAGAAGTCATCAGTGATACCCAGCGTTTCATGCAGCTTTCAAAAGAAGAAGCCAATACGCGCGATACAGTAGAAACTTACCGCCGCTATAAAAAAGTGGTGGAGGGAATCAGTGATGCTGAGGAGTTACTAGGTGAGAACTTAGATGCTGAAATGGCTGAGATGGCAAAAGAAGAGCTGTCAGACTTAAAAAAAGAAAAAGAAGTTTTAGAAGATGAGATCAAGATTCTGCTATTACCAAAAGACCCGAACGATGATAAAAATATCATTATGGAAATTCGCGGAGCCGCTGGTGGTGACGAAGCAGCGTTATTTGCTGGGGATCTTTTCAACATGTATCAGAAGTATGCTGAAAGCCAAGGCTGGAAAACAGAGGTCATGGAGGCCAATGTAACTGGAATCGGCGGGTACAAGGAAGTCATCATGATGATTACAGGCGACAGCGTCTTTTCAAAACTGAAATACGAAAGCGGCGCGCATCGTGTGCAACGTGTTCCATCAACGGAATCTCAAGGACGTATTCATACATCGACTGCGACTGTCGTGGTGATGCCGGAAGCAGAGGAAGTTGAAATTGATATCGCCGATAAGGATATTCGGACAGATATTTATCACGCATCAGGTGCTGGTGGACAGCACGTCAATAAGACAGCGTCGGCCGTTCGTTTAACCCATATTCCAACGGGGATCGTTGTCGCTATGCAGGATGAACGTTCTCAAATCAAAAACCGAGAAAAAGCAATGAAGATTTTACGTGCTCGTGTCTATGATAAGATTCAACAAGAAGCACAAAGTGAATATGATGCAAGCCGTAAATCAGCTGTCGGTACTGGAGATCGTTCCGAACGTATCCGTACGTATAACTTTCCACAAAATCGTGTGACGGATCATCGTATCGGCCTAACCATTCAAAAATTAGATCAGATCCTAGCAGGTAAGCTGGATGAGATTATTGATGCCTTAATTATGTATGATCAAACCACGAAGCTGGAAGAGATGCAAAATGGCTAAAACTTATGTAGAAGTCCTGTCAGGGGCTTCTTCTTTTTTAGAAGCTTCTGGCAAAGAGGGCTATGCGATCGAATACCTATTTTTAGCCCGCAAAAATTGGAATAAAACACAATGGCTGCTTCACATGCGGGAGGAAATCTCCTCTTCGGATGAAGCAATGATAAAAAAAGATTTAGCCAGACTGATGGAGAACATTCCTCCTCAGTACTTGCTGGGCTATGAATATTTTTTTGATCATCGTTTTAAAGTCACCAAAGATACATTGATTCCACGACCAGAGACAGAAGAACTGGTGGCTTTGTGCTTATCCATGAATAACGATCGTGAGTCTAAAAACGTTATTGACATTGGGACAGGTACGGGAGCAATTGCAATAAGTTTAAAGTTGGCGCGTCCAATGTGGCAGGTAACCGCTGTTGATATATCCGCAGCTGCGCTAAAAGTAGCAAAAGAAAATGCGGAGACGCTGCAGGCAGTTATTGATTTTAAGAAAAGTGATGTTTTATCGGGAACTTCTGAAAAATACGATGTCATTATCAGCAATCCTCCTTACATCAGTCAAGACGAGTGGGATTTAATGGATGAAAGTGTACGAACTTATGAACCCAAAACGGCGCTTTTTGCTGAGAAGGATGGGCTAGCTATTTACCAAAAGATCGCTTTGGAAAGTCGTGATCATCTAAAAATAGATGGCATGATTTTTTTAGAGATTGGGTTTCGTCAAGGAATAGCGGTAAAGGAAATTTTTCAAACGGCCTTCCCCGAAAAAAAGGTAAGTATTCACCAAGATATGTCTGGAAATGATCGTATGGTCGTGATTGCGTAAAATTATTTTTATCAAACAAAATAATAAAAGAACATTGAATTGACGGGATTTACGAGCGAAAAAAAGTTATCAACATGGTTATGCACACTTGACAACTTGATTATCCACACCTCGGGGATAAGTAGAAAAAGAAAGTATTTAAATAAGGAAAGTTAGAAAAAGGAGCTGTGGAGAAGCTGTGGAAACGAAAATATTTCAATCAGATCAAATAGAGGAAGCGGCAGCGTTATTGCGCAATGGAGAGTTGGTGGCTTTCCCGACAGAGACGGTCTATGGACTCGGTGCTAATGCGCTTCTAGCCGAATCGGTGAAGCAAGTATTTGCAGTTAAGGGGCGTCCTAGTGATAATCCATTAATTGTTCATGTGGCGAACTTTTCGATGACAGAAGAGTTTGTTGAGAGCTATCACCCGTTAACTGAAACAATCATCAAACATTTTTGGCCAGGACCATTAACCTTGATTTTTAAGATCAAAACGGGGAGTTTGAGTCCTGTTGTTACGGGAGGGTTATCCACAGCAGCCTTCAGAATGCCAGATAATAAAAAAACATTATTTTTAATTGAAAAAACAGGAGCGCCACTAGTAGGACCAAGTGCAAATACGTCAGGGAAGCCAAGTCCAACGACTGCTTTACATGTTTACCATGATCTTAGTGGAAAAATTTCCGGGATTTTAGACGATGGAGCGACAGAAATCGGTGTAGAGTCGACAGTCTTAGATTTAAGCGGAGACCAGCCAACAATTTTACGACCTGGAGCAGTGACACAAGAAGCCTTGCAAGAAGTTTTAGGCGTAGAAGTGCCATTGGATAAGCACTTGGTTAAGGAAAGCGAAACACCAAAGGCACCTGGAATGAAATATAAACATTATTCGCCTGAGACATCTGTTTTAATGATCAAACCTCAAGATTGGCAAAAGGCGATGGAGTGGGCTGAAGCGAAGGATAAAAAAGTTGGTTTGTTGGTGACACCAACGACTGCTAACAAATACACTTCAGCGGATCGTTTTGTTTTTGAAGAGGACACCATTGAGGCGGCTACTCGAGGATTGTTTAGTGGCTTACGTGCCTTGGATGAGGCTAAAAAGTCCGATGTTATCTTTGCTGAGGTTTTTCCTGAAGATCACTTAGGATTGGCCTATATGAATCGTTTGAAGAAAGCGGCAGCTCAAAATTATTTTAGCGAAAAGTAAACAAAAGATTCGATTATCTGTTGAAACTTTCGTATACTTAAATCAGAAAATTGAAAGGTGGCGTTGGGATGGATTACAAAGCACTAGATCCCGAACTATGGGGAGCAATTGAAAATGAAGCGGAGCGTCAAGAACAAAATATTGAGCTGATTGCTTCAGAGAATATCGTGTCAGAAGCGGTACAAATGGCACAGGGGAGCGTCTTAACAAATAAATATGCGGAAGGCTATCCTGGTCGCCGTTACTATGGCGGTTGTGAATTTGTCGATGTTGTTGAAAATTTGGCAATTGATCGTGCGAAGGAATTATTTGATGCAAAATTTGCAAATGTACAGGCTCATTCAGGCTCTCAAGCCAACCAAGCAGCATATTTCTCATTGATCCAACCGGGAGATACCGTTTTAGGAATGGATTTATCCGCTGGAGGACATTTGACACATGGTTCACCTGTGAATGTCAGTGGAAAGCTCTATAATTTTGTCAGCTATGGCGTGGATCCTCATACAGAAACGATCGACTATGAAGTTGTTCGTATTTTGGCACGGAAACATCAACCTAAATTAATCGTAGCAGGTGCGAGTGCGTATAGCCGTACCATCGACTTTGCGCGCTTCAGAGAAATCGCTGATGAAGTGGATGCGAAATTAATGGTTGATATGGCACACATTGCTGGATTAGTCGCAACAGGTCTACATCCCAACCCAGTACCTTATGCAGATGTAGTAACGTCAACAACTCATAAAACTTTACGTGGGCCTCGTGGCGGATTGATCTTAACAAATGATGCGGATTTAGCGAAAAAAATTAATAGCGCAGTGTTCCCTGGATTGCAAGGCGGCCCATTAGAACATGTAATCGCAGGAAAAGCTGTTGCCTTTAAAGAAGCGCTAGCACCAGAGTTTAAAGAATATAGTGAACAGGTTCTAAAAAATGCCCAAGCAATGGTCAAAGTCTTTAACCAATCACCTGAAACACGGGTGATTTCTGGAGCGAGCGACAACCATTTGTTACTGCTTGAAGTTACAGGTTTTGATGTTACTGGACGCGAAGCGGAAGAATTGTTGGATAGTGTGCAGATCACCGTAAATAAGAATTCTATTCCATTTGAATCAAAAAGCTTCAAAGAAACGAGTGGGATCAGAATTGGGACACCAGCGATTACTAGTCGTGGTTTTGAAGAAAAGGATGCAAAGCAGGTCGCTGAATTAATCATTGAAACCCTGCGTTCAAAAGGGGACGAGGAAAAACTATCAGAGATTCGCAAAGCCGTTTTAGAATTAACAGATTCTCATCCGATTCATGCACATTAGACTAGTTTTCTTATAGCAGTTGTCTTATAATTAGGAGAAATGCAGAGTGCAGGATATCAGGTTCTCTAGCTAGTAGATTTAATTCTATCTATACCTTAGAGAAATGATAGAAGGCATGAAAAATGATTCTATTAAAATGAATAAGGAGCAATTTATTATGGGCAAGTTTCAAGTAATTGATCATCCATTGATCCAACACAAGTTAACGATTATTCGTGATAAAAACTGTGGAACGAAGGTATTTCGTGAAGTAGTAAATGAAATCGCGATGTTGATGGCGTATGAAGTTTCACGGGATATGCCATTAGAAGATATCGAGATCGAAACACCTATCACGTTGTCTACTCAAAAAACTTTATCTGGTAAAAAAGTTGCGATCGTACCGATTCTACGTGCGGGTATCGGCATGGTAGATGGTATCTTAGAATTGATTCCTGCTGCAAAAGTTGGGCATATTGGCATGTTCCGTGACGAAGAAACGTTGGAACCACATGAATACTTCTTCAAAATGCCAGAAGATATCGACAGTCGTCAATTATTTATCGTTGATCCAATGTTAGCGACAGGTGGATCAGCAATCATGGCGATTGACTCATTGAAAAAACGTGGGGCTTCAAACATGAAATTTGTTTGTTTAGTGGCTGCACCTGAAGGCGTTAAAGCATTACAGGAAGCACACCCAGATGTTGACATATACACCGCAGCGTTAGACGATCAATTGAACGATCAAGGCTATATCGTTCCTGGTCTAGGAGACGCAGGTGACCGTTTATTCGGAACAAAATAAGTACAAACGCGAAGGCAGGAATTTCCTGCTTTCGCGTTTTTTATTTTTGCTGTATGAATGTGAAGACTAGATAAAAAAAGCAGCACGGAAGTCTCCGTACTGCCTGTTGCAATTGAGGATCTAAATCTTTTTCATTTGTTTATAATTGACGACGACAACGCCATTGGAATGAGTAATTAAGTCTTCATTGTCTTGCTTCTCATCAATTTCAATGACTGCTGCGTTTTTCAATTGTTTAGCGACCACCCCAGTTTGAGATTGACCGCGAATAGTGAACATGACGTGTGTCTTTACGGGAAACTTTTTCCCAGCTTCGGAAGGATCAACGTGTGCCTCTATTTTACCAAATGTAGCCATCTATTTCGAACGCCTCCTTTTATCACATACCTAATTTTAGCATATTTTCAAGTTTTTTTCATGTAATCGCTTTTTGAGAAGAATCTTACTTTACTTTTTCGCAGAAGTTTTTTATAATTTCTCTTGTACGAAATGCCAGCTTAGCTCAGTTGGTAGAGCAACGCACTCGTAACGCGTAGGTCACAGGTTCGAATCCTGCAGCTGGCACTACTTCAAGTCGTCATGTCAAAGTTAACTCTTTGATAGTGGCGGCTTTTTATTATTACGGGAAAGAAATTCAAAAAGATTTCAAACTGTTTTTGTAAATTCTATGGTACCGTTAAAGTATAGAATTTTTTAAGGAGAAGTATGAAGAAAAATTATATGTTTCATTTAGCCGTGTGGGTCTATATTTTATTTATGCATTTTGGACAACAAACCTTTTCATTTATGGGATTGAATGTTTTTTTAGCGTGGTTACCCATTCTTTTTGCGCAGCTGTTTATTCAGATAAAGGATTCTTGGCGATGGATTTTTGTCCCTCTGTGGCTTTTGTTTTTCCCAAACATTCCGTATTTAATGACAGATTTATTTCACTTGGCTGCTTTAAGGATTTATCAACCAGGCGGGCATTTTTTAATGGACTCTCAAGGATGGTGGTCGTATCTTTTATTAGCATTACCGATCGTCTTGATGGTTTTTATTGGCATGGCTCAGGTATTCAAATTATTTTCAACTATTCAACTCAGTAAAAAACAAAAAGTGAGTAGTGTAACTGTATTAGCGCTCCTTTCTAGTATCGCAATTTATATTGGTCGATTTGATCGGGTGCATTCTATCGAATTGGTGGTTCATCCTGTGACTGTTTTGAAATTATTAATTGGCAATTGGTCGGTCGAAAAAATTCAATTTGTCTTGATGTTCAGCATTTTACAGTTGGGAATATGGGGACTGATTTCTTATTTACAACAAGAGACGAAAGAAGAATAAAGATTTTGCAAAGTCAGCGATGCTTGCTTTTCTTTAGGCAAAGAAGCGTCTATAATAGAGCGAGTATACTGGTGGAAAAGAGATGAACGATGGATAGACTAAAAAAGAATAATGATGATAGCCGGATTGATTATGGCGTCATTTTACCCGTATTTTTATTATGTTTGATCGGGATGCTGTCACTATATGTAGCGTTGACTCATGATACTATCAGAGATCCCAATGTTTTTCGTGGGCTTGCGATGCAGGCGATTTGGTATGTAGTTGGAGCATTAGCCGTTGTAATTATCATTCATTTAGATGCAAAGCTCCTGTGGCGTCTGACGCCATTTTTATATGTTATTGGTTTGGCCGTTATGTTGGCATTATTAAAATATTACGATCCTGCATTGGCTGCTTCAACAGGTTCAAAAAACTGGTTCAAGTTTGGTACATTTACATTCCAGCCATCGGAATTAATGAAAATCGCCTATATTTTAATGATGGCATTGATTATTACCAAACACAACGTAACGAATAAACTGCATTCGTTAAAGTCTGATGTCTTTTTAATTGGTAAGATGTTGCTAGTGACCCTCCCAGTGCTTGGGTTGATTTTGGCACAAAAGGATTTTGGAACGATGTTGGTTTTCTTAGCCATTTTTTCAGGAATGTTTCTGATGTCGGGAATATCTTGGTTGATTTTAGTTCCGGCGATTGTGTTAGCAGTAGTTGTAGGCGGTACCTTGATCTTTTTAGTAACGACGGATTCTGGACGAGAACTGCTTACTCATATTGGTTTTAAGAATTATCAATTTGCCCGAATTGACTCGTGGCTAGAGCCTTTTCATGATCCTCAGGGGAAAAGTTATCAATTGGCTCGTTCATTGATGGCGATTGGTTCTGGTGGAATGTTTGGAACGGGCTATAATGTTAGTCATGTCTATGTGCCAGTACGTGAATCCGATATGATTTTCACTGTAATCGGAGAAAATTTTGGTTTTATTGGCGGGGCCTTTGTTATTTTGCTCTATTTTATTTTGATTTATCGAATGATTCGGTTATGCTTTGACATGAATAATGAATTTTATGCTTATATCGCTTCAGGAATTATCATGATGATGCTGTTTCATGTTTTTGAAAATATTGGGGCAAATATTGGATTACTGCCATTAACAGGGATTCCACTACCATTTATCAGTCAAGGAGGATCATCGATCTTAGGAAATATGATCGGGATTGGCTTAATTTTATCGATGCGCTATCAAAGTGCGAATAAGAAACCTATTAGGAGGACACGCAGTGCTTAAATTTTATTGGTATCCTAAATGTTCAACCTGTCGTAAAGCAAAAGCTTGGCTGGATCAAGCGGGAATTGATTATGAAACGATTGACTTGGTTCAAGAGACACCTTCAGCTGATACTTTTGAAAAGTGGCTCACAGCTAGTGATCTGCCTGTAAGAAGATTTTTTAATACAAGCGGCATGAAATATCGTGAGCTTGGATTGAAGGATAAGATGGCTGAATTATCCGTTAAGGAAGCTAGTGATTTATTAGCAAGCGATGGGATGCTAGTAAAGCGCCCGTTGTTAATCAAAGAGGATCAATTTTTATTAAATGGTTTTAAAGAAACAACTTACGAAGGAGCGTTTTAAATAAATGAGTTACTTGAAAAAAAATGAAGGTCTATGGATCTTGCACAATGATAAAGATTTTTGTATGGGATTAACAGCAGAGATGGCAGAAACGCTTGGCGAGGTGACGTTCATTTCTTTACCAAAAATTGGTCAAACGGTTAAGGCTGGAGAGCCTTTATTGGAGATTGAAGCTGAAAAAGCTGTTCAAGAATTCAAAAGCCCATTAACAGGTGTTGTTTCCTCAGTTAGTGAAAAAGTTTTGGCTGATCCGGCCGCGCTGAATGTAAAAGAAGAATTAGATGCCTGGATCTTGTCATTACGTGAGGTTGATGTTGACGAGTTTGAAAACTTATAAAGAAATTTTCATTTGATGTTTGACAGGATAAAATCTCCTTGATATAATCCTTTCATACACATGAGAAAGCGATGAAAAGAAAAGTACATCTGATTAAAGTACAAAGAGAGCTCCAGTATGCTGAAAAGGAGTTACGGAAATGAGATGGAAAATGGTCTTTGAGCAGGATGGACGAAGCAGGTGCCAAGTCTATCACGGGAGTGCCCGTTACAGCACCTCAGTATACGTGGAAAACAAGTACTGGCAGAGGTTGTGATCGTAAGGTCAGAACGAATTTTAGGTGGTAACACGGAAGTCAAACTTTCGTCCTAAGTGTACATTCGTACATTTTTTTAGGGCGGAAGTTTTTTTGTGGTTTTAGAAGAAATGAATTTCGTAAGTTCCGAGCCAGCTGTGGCCGGACTGATCCTATCTAGGGTATCTGTGATGAATAGTTATCCGCAAGTTGGATATGTGAAAGGGAGTAAGAGAAACATGGCATTGATTGAGTTAAATCAAGTAGGGAAAAGTTTTACCGGCAAAACGGGACCAATCCACGCAGTCAATGGAATCAATTTAGCGATCGAAGAAAAGGATGTTTACGGCATCGTAGGTTATTCGGGTGCTGGAAAGAGCACACTGGTTCGATTGCTGAACGGATTAGAGACACCAACAGCTGGACAAGTTCTAGTAAATGGTGAAGACGTGGCTACATTGCAGGGACCTGCTTTAAGAACATTTCGGAAAAAAGTTGGAATGATTTTCCAGCATTTCAATCTATTATGGTCACGAACGGTCATCGAAAATATTCAATTACCATTAGAGCTGGCAGGTGTAGCCAAAGATCAACGAAAGAAGAAAGCAGAAGAATTATTGAGTCTTGTGGGGCTTGATGGAAGAGGGGATGCTTACCCTTCTCAATTATCTGGTGGACAAAAACAAAGAGTCGGTATCGCACGAGCTTTAGCCAATGATCCAGACATCTTGCTTTGTGATGAGGCGACAAGTGCACTAGACCCCCAGACAACGGAAGAAGTTTTAGAGCTATTAGCAAATATCAATAAACAGCTTGGGTTGACAATTGTGTTGATCACACATGAAATGAATGTGATTCGTAAAATCTGTAACAAGGTAGCTGTGATGGAATTAGGAAAAATCGTAGAGGAAGGCTCTGTTCGAGAAGTTTTCCGCCATCCACAACAGGAAGTGACCAAGATTTTTGTTCAACAGGATCTTGAGCCAAAAGCAGACCCATCTGAGTTATTGAAAGAATTTATTAAAGAAAATCCTAAAGGCACGTTAGCGACTTTGCACTTCTTAGAAGACAATGCCAATGAACCGGTCGTTTCTCAGGCGATACGCAAGTTTCCAATTAATATTAGTATCGTCTATGGAAATATCGAACGTGTAACTGGAAATTCTTTTGGCACACTGACGGTTCAATTTACAGGAGACACCGATAAAATCGAAGAAGCCATCAACTTTATTGAGACTCAACAAGTTGGAGTGGAGGTGCTGCATCGTGGATAAGAGCTTTTCAGAAACGTATCTAAATTTTCAACAGGTGTCTTGGGATACCTTAAAAGAAGCGATCAATGATACATTGTTTATGACCATTGTTTCCATGCTGATTGTTTTTGTTCTAGGATTGCTGTTAGGTTTACTGCTATATTCATTAGGAAGAAAGCATTCAGCAGCCCGCAGTATCTTGTATGGATTGGTGTCTATTCTTAGCAACATTTTCCGATCCACGCCTTTTATGATCCTAATGGTGTTGATCATTCCGTTTACCAAAGCTTTGGTAGGAACAATGTTAGGAGCCAAAGCTGCGATTCCAGCCTTGGTTTTATCAGCAGCACCATTTTATGCGCGATTAGTCGAAATTGCTTTTCGTGAAGTGGATTCAGGAGTTTTAGAAGCGGCGGATGCTATGGGAGCAAGCTATTTTCAAACTATTTACAAGGTGTTAATTCCGGAAAGCTTGCCCGCATTGATTTCAGGACTAACGGTCACATCGGTATCCATGATTGGATTCACCGCAATGGCTGGGGCGATAGGAGCGGGCGGACTCGGAGCACTAGCTTGGCAGGAAGGGTATCAACGGGGAAATTACACGGTTACTTTAGTAGCGACGGTGATTATCCTCATTATCGTATTCATTGTTCAAGGGATTGGCGATTTCTTGACAAAACGAACAGATAAACGGTAACAATTAAAACAAGAGAAACAAAAAATTATCTCTTTGAAAATATAAACTGATTAAAACTATTAGGGGGAACGAACAATGAAAAAGAAAATTTTAGGTTTTGTGGCAGTAGCTTTATTAACGGTAGGATTAGCAGCTTGTGGAAATGGGGATTCAGGTTCATCAGACAGCAGCAGTAAAGAAAAAAGTGATACATTAGTTGTAGGAGCTTCTCCAACACCTCACGCTGAAATTTTAGAACATGTAAAACCGTTACTTGAAAAAGAAGGCGTGAATTTAGAAATTAAAAAATTCGATGATTATGTATTACCAAATAAGGCATTAGCCGATAAGGATATCGATGCCAATTATTTCCAACACAAGCCTTTCTTTGAGAAAGCCGTAAAAGAAAATGATTACAAATTCACCGATGCCGGTGCGATCCATATCGAACCAATGGGCTTATATTCTAAGAAGATCAAAGATATCAAGGACTTAAAAGATGGTGCGACGATAATTACATCAAGTTCTGAATCTGACTGGGGTCGTATTATCACCATTTTACAAGATGCTGGACTAGTTAAAGTAAAAGATGGAGTAGATTTAGAAACAGCCACGTTTGATGACATCGCTGAAAATCCTAAGAAATTGAAATTTGACCACTCGATTGATCCTGCTTTGCTAGCGACAACCTACAGCAATGACGAAGGTGATTTAGTAGCAATCAATGCTAACTTTGCTTATGGTGCAGGGTTGAACCCAGTAAAAGATGCTGTGTTGCTTGAAAAAGACACATCACCATATGCAAATATTCTTGCTGTTCGTACGGAAGACAAAGACGATGCTCGCGTCAAGAAATTAGTCAAAGTCTTACACGAAAAAGATGTACAAGACTGGATCTTAGAAAAATGGGATGGCTCTGTAAAACCGGTAAATGAATAAGATATTTTTTGAACCTCAGTACAAATGTATTGAGGTTTTTTGGTTGTTGAAACAGCTCACATAGGATGATCGATTTGGATCATTTTATGTGAGCTGTTTTATCGTTAAAAGACTTTTAACCCGAAAAACAGTCAAAATATTGAACGGTTTAGATAGCGATGCTATAGTTATCACCATAAACGGGAAAGCGCTATCCTAGTTATAAAGGTAGGTTATATGATGAAGTTGATTGATTTGATGGTGAACGATTTGATTATTTTTGATGAATCAATTCGATCAAAAAAAGAGTTGTTTGAGAAACTTGGACAATTATTGGAAGAAGAGCAACGTGTCTCAAAAGCAAAAAAAGTGATCAAAGATTTGTATCGAAGAGAAGAAGAGACATCTACTGGAATAGAGGATGGTTTTGGAATTCCGCATGCCAAAAGTAAAGCTGTTTTACAGCCTACAATTTGCTTTGCACATACTGGAAAAATTTCCGACTATGAAGGTTTGGATGGAAGAAATATTGAATGTGTTTTTGCTATTTTGGTACCGCAAAAAACTGCAGATATTCATTTAGAAATTTTGAGTAAGTTGTCACGAAAGCTAATGGATGAATCATTTCGAACCCAGCTGAAAAATGCTGGAAGCCCAATGGAAGTATTAGAGATAATGAGTAAGGAGGAATCATCATGAAAATCATTGGAATAACAGCTTGTCCTACAGGGATTGCACACACGTATATGTCTGCTGAAAAACTAGAGGTTACAGCGAAAAATTTGGGTCATGAAGCTAAGTTTGAAACCCAAGGAGCAAAAACTGAAAATGTACTTACCCCTAGTGAAATTGAAGAAGCAGATGCGATTATATTAGCAGTGGATAAAGATATAGATACTAGTCGATTTGCTGGGAGAAAGATCAAGCGAGTTTCTACCGGACGAGCGATAAAAGAGCCAGAGAAAGTGATTGAAGAGGCTTTAGAAGATATTGGAACGATTAAAGTTTCTTTAGATAAGAAAAGTGGCTCACAAGAACAAAAGAGTGGAATCTATAATCATTTTATGAACGGCGTCAATTATATGCTGCCATTTGTCATTGCGGGCGGAATAATCATAGCACTAAGCTTTGCCTTTGGAATTACGGCATCGGATCCAAAGTCTGATGATTACAATGCACTCGCAGGTGCGTTATCTACGATCGGCGGAGGAACGGCCTTTGCAATGATGGTACCCGCTTTAGGAGCAGGTATTGCTAGTTCAATCGCTGGAAAGGCAGGTTTTGCCCCAGGAATTGTTGCAGGTTTGTTGGCGGCAAATGGAGGCTCTGGGTTTTTAGGTGGGATGATCGGAGGTCTATTAGCAGGGTATATGACGGATCTTTTAGCGAATAGAATTAATATCAAGCAGCGATTTGCAGCAATTTATCAATTAATCGTTGTTCCCTTGGTTTCTATCTTAGTTATTGGATTAGCGATGGTTTTCTTAATTGATAAGCCGATCGCATGGGTACTAGACGCTTTGACTAGCTGGTTAAATGGACTGGGTAATACTTCAGGTCTAATGTTTGGCTTATTGATCGGTATCATGATGGCGGCAGATATGGGTGGGCCGATAAATAAATCGATCTCAACTTTTTCGATAGGCTTGATGTCCGCTGGTGTCAATGCGCCAATAGCTGCTTGCATGGCAGCAGGCATGACACCGCCATTAGGATTAGCGTTGGCAACGATTTTATTCAAAAATAAGTTCACGAAAGAAGAACGGACTTCAGGACAATCATGTTGGATTTTAGGTGCTTCTTATATTACTGAAGGTGCGATTCCCTTTGCAGTCGCCGATCCAATTCGTGTAATCCCTAGCCTAATGCTTGGCTCAGCAACTGCTGCGGGAATCTCCATGGCAGTCGGTGTTACTTCGATGGCTCCACATGGCGGCATTTGGGTGATGTTAATTCCAAATGTAATGAACAATTTGCCGATGTATCTTCTGGCGATTGTCGCAGGTACGTTAGTAACAGCAGTAGCAGTTGGTTTATTGAAAAAACCTGTAACTGTTGAGAATAATAAAATGATTAATGAGGTGAAAATGTAATGTTATATACAATGAAGGATTTATTGAAAGTAGCAAAAGAAAACCAGTTTGCGGTTCCTGCGTTTAATATTTGCAGTTACGATATGATGAAGGCGATTATGGAAGAGGTCGAAAAACAAAATGCACCAGTAATTTTAGAAATCCATCCTGATGAAATTGCCTACCTAAATGATGAGTTTGTTGCGGCGGCTAAAGAATATGCCCACAATAGCAAAGTTCCGGTGGTCATTCATATGGATCATGGTGGTTCAGTGAAAGACGTTATGCGGGCAATTCGTAATGGGTATACATCTGTGATGATTGATGCTTCAACACAGACTTTTGAAGACAATATGAGTTTAACAAAGGAAGTTGTAAAATTGGCACATGATGTAAATGTTTCCGTTGAAGCAGAATTAGGAACTATTGGGAATAATGGTTCGGCAGAAGGGGGAACGGCGAATATCATCTATACTGATCCGAATCAAGCAGAAGAATTTGTGAAAGAAACAGGAATTGACACCTTAGCTGTAGCAATTGGAACTGCACATGGGTTGTACCCGAAAGATATGCCTCCTAAGTTGAACATTGATCTATTAAAAGAGTTAAATCAACGTATCGATATTCCTTTTGTTTTGCATGGTGGTTCTGGAAATCCTGATTCTGAGGTTAGCGAAGCTGTGAAATATGGTGTAGCAAAAGTCAATCTAAGCTCAGATCTGAAAAGCGTCTTCTTTGAGGCTTTAAGAGCTATTTTGACGAATAATCCTGAGATGTACGAGCCAGGCGATGTATATCCTGAGGCGAATGAGAAAGTGAAAGAAGTGGTAAAACATAAATTAGGCGTGCTTAACACGATCGGAAAAGCTGGATTATACTAATCAAAAGACAGAACTTTCAATTTTTTTGGAAGGGCTGTCTTCTTTTCCTTTATAAAAGTTATAATCAGTTATAGAAAAGAATAGGGGGAGAAAGATGCTAAGTGCAATTGAGGATCGACAACAACAAATTGTCAATTATTTAAAAGTACATCAGTTTGCAACGGTCACTGATTTGATTGAGCTTGTCAATTATAGTGAAGCTACTGTAAAAAGAGATCTTGTCTTGCTTGAAGAAAGTGGGCTGATCAGGCGGACACGTGGCGGTGCGATGATTATTGACAATAAAAAAATCGATGTTCCATATTTAATGAAAGTAACTCGCTTGAATGAAGAAGACAATAAACAATATATCGCAGATGTCGCGGAGACTTTGGTAAAGGATGATATGGTTATTTTTTTAGATTCTAGTACTACTAGCTTACATTTAATCAAGAATTTAAGTAAGTTTGATGGTCTACAGGTTATTACTAATGGGGTTCTTACGGCAGCCATGCTAAGCGAGTTCACTACAGCTCACGTATCGGTTTTAGGCGGTTCAATTGTGCCAAAGCGAGCGACAATTAATGGATCAAAAGCATACAATGACATATTAACTTATAATGCAGATATTGCCTTTATTGGTTGTCGAGGCTTAGATTTTGAGCATGGCGTGACTGAGACACATGAAGGAGAAGCACTGATTAAAAAAGCCTTCCGAAGACAGGCCAATCATTTGGTCGTTTTGGCAACGGATGATAAATTGGATCACAAATATATGTATCAAGCGATCGCCTGTCATGAGATCGATTATCTGATTACTGAGAAACCTTTATCCGCAGAGAAGATGAGTAGATTAAATCACCACCATATCAAATGCTTATACTAATCTCGCAAAAACACTGAGAGCTATTTTTCAGTGTTTTTTTGCAATAGATTTTTATTGTTTTACAAAAAGGATGTTCATAAAGATTGTATTATTGATAAACTATAAGAAAAGAGATGTTTTAGAAACAATATAGTTTTTTTATTATTTGTATTTTAGAAAGTAAAGGAGGAGAAGCATGAAAGTTCAAGGTCAGTGCCTTTGTGGGGAAGTGCATATCACCATTCCTCAAATTTCAGAAGAAATCACCATCTGTCATTGTCACATGTGTCAAAAGTTTTTTGGCGGGCCATTTATGTCATTGGCAGGAGTAACGCCGAAGGATTTTACTTTTACCGGAAAGGAGCAGCTGCATCGTTTTCAATCATCGGAATGGGCAGAACGAGGTTCCTTTAAAAAGTGCGGCAGCAGTTTGTTCTACCATAGCCTAGCGGATGATGAGTATTATTTCCCAACGGGTCTGTTTGATGAAGTCGATCAGGCCAAGCTAATGGAGGAAATCTTTTATGATCAAAAACCTGCTTTCTTCCATTATAAAGAACCGACTGAAAAATTAACGGAGGCTGCGTTTTTGGAAAAGCTTTTCCAAGAGCCAGAGGAACATCCTTTAGGGTGAACAAATTTATAATTATTCTAAATAAAAGGCTCTTTTTTAAAAGAAAATTGGTGAATCAGTTTGTATTCCATTCTCATTTAGTCTAAAATATGTGAGAACGAGAAAAAAATTTTGGAGGTACATTCATGTCAGTTTTAGAAATCAAAGACTTACACGTTGCCATTGAAGATAAAGAGATTTTAAAAGGTGTAAACCTTGTGATGAAAACGGGAGAAATCCACGCCATCATGGGACCAAACGGTACAGGTAAATCTACCTTATCAGCGGCAATCATGGGGAACCCAAACTACGAAGTTACAAAAGGGGAAATCCTTTTCGATGGGAAAAATATTTTAGATTTAGAGGTAGATGAGCGCGCACGCTTAGGGCTATTTTTAGCGATGCAATACCCAAGTGAGATTCCAGGAATCAGTAACGCAGAGTTCATGCGTGCAGCGATGAATGCTCGCCGTGAAGAAGACGACAAAATCTCCGTTATGCAATTCTTGAAAAAATTAGATAAAAAAATGGAATTGCTGAATATGCCTGAAGAAATGGCTGAACGCTATTTGAACGAAGGCTTCTCTGGTGGGGAAAAGAAACGGAACGAAATTTTACAGTTATTAATGATCGAACCAACCTTTGCGATCTTAGATGAAATCGATTCTGGTCTAGATATCGACGCCTTGAAAGTCGTAGCTAAAGGAATTAACGAAATGCGTGGCGAAGAGTTCGGTGCGTTGATCATTACCCATTATCAACGTCTATTGAACTACATCGTACCTGATGTGGTGCATATTATGATGGATGGACGAGTAGTCTTGACTGGCGATGCAGAATTAGCGAAACGTTTAGAAGCTGAAGGCTATGCAGGGATTTCTGCTGAATTAGGTATCGATTACAAAGAAGAAGTTTAGGAGGGCAAGATAGATGAAAAAATGGACAGAATATCTTGAGGCCGTTAAAACTTTTTCAGCCGAATGGGGCGAACCTCAATGGATGACTGACTTGCGTGTTAATGCGTTGAATAAAATTGATGAACTGCCTTTGCCTGTGATTGAAAAAGTGAAATTTGCTCGTTGGAACCTTTACAATGTAAAACCAGAACACCAAGAAGCAGTGGGTACGATTCCTAGCTTTGATCAAATGAAAGACAATCCAATGATCGTACAAGCTGGTGAAACGACTGTTTTTGAACAAATTTCACCAAAGCTTGCCGAGCAAGGAGTAATCTTCACTGACCTACTGACAGCGATGCAAGAGCATCCTGATTTAGTCAAAGAATACTACATGCAAAAGGCTGTACCAGTTGAAGAAAATTCATTGACGGCACTGCATGCAGCTTTTATGAATAATGGAATTTTCTTATATGTACCGAAAAATGTTGTGATCGAAGAGCCAATCGAAAGTCTTTTCTTGCACAATGGGGATGACGATGCGCATTTCTTCAAGCATGTCTTGGTTGTGGCGGAAGACAACAGTGAGTTTTCATATTTGGAGCGCTTTGAATCACAAGGAGAAGCAGCGAAGAAGCTGTCTGGGAATGTCGTAGTCGAAGTAATCACGAAACCCGGCGCACGTGTGAAATTCTCAGCGGTAGATTCCTTAGGCGCCAATATTGCTACTTATATGAATCGTCGTGGCTACTTGATGCGTGATTCGATGATTGAATGGGCAATTGGGATCATGAATGATGGCAATGTGATCGCAGACTTTGACTCTGATTTAGTCGGCGAAGGTTCTCATTCAGAAGTCAAGATCGTAGCTATCAGTGACGGTAAGCAAATTCAAGGAATTGATACTCGAGTGACGAACAAAGCGCCTCACACGATTGGACACATTTTGCAGCATGGAGTTATTTTAGAGAAATCGACCTTGACCTTCAATGGAATCGGTCATATCTTAAAAGGAGCAAAGGGTGCCGATGCACAACAAGAAAGTCGCGTATTGATGCTGTCAGAGAAATCTCGCGGAGATGCCAATCCAATTCTTTTGATTGATGAAAATGAAGTAACTGCTGGGCACGCGGCCAGTGTTGGACGAGTAGACCCTGACGAGTTGTTTTATCTAATGAGTCGCGGATTAGAAAAAGCAGCAGCAGAACGCTTAGTCATTCGCGGATTTTTAGGACCTGTTATTACTGCTATTCCAGTGAAAGCCACCCAAGAGCAATTGATCGCAACGATCGAAGGGAAGTTGAGTAAATAATGAGGGATTTTTCTACGATTAGAAAAGATTTTCCGATTCTTTTCCAAGAAGTAAATGATGAACCACTTGTTTATTTAGACAATGCAGCAACCACACAAAAGCCGACGCAAGTCTTAGACGTCCTGCGTCATTACTACGAACATGATAATGCCAATGTACATCGCGGGGTCCATACTTTAGCCGAACGGGCGACGGAAGATTATGAGAATAGTCGAGAAAAAGTTCGGGCATTTATCAACGCTAAAGAAACATCTGAGGTGTTGTTTACTCGAGGTACGACCACCGGGTTAAATTGGTTAGCACGAAGTTATGGGGATGCCTTCATTAAGGAAGGTGACGAGATCGTTATTTCTTACATGGAGCATCATTCCAATATTATCCCATGGCAACAGTTAGCGGCACGGAAGGGGGCGACATTACGCTACCTACCACTGACCGACGAAGGTTTCATTGATATGACTGCCGCAAAAGAGATGATCAATGAAAAAACAGCGATTGTTTCATTGGCCTATGTATCAAATGTTCTTGGTGTCATCAATCCAATTAAAGAATTGGCAGAGATGGCTCATGAGAACGACGCTGTGATGATCGTAGATGGTGCCCAAGCAGCACCGCATATGATAGTTGATGTACAAGCGTTGGATGCAGACTTTTTCGCCTTTAGCGGGCATAAAATGTGCGGGCCGACTGGAATCGGTGTATTATATGGCAAACGTCAATTGTTAGAACAAATGGAGCCGGTCGAATTCGGCGGTGAAATGATAGATTTTGTCAATCTTTACGATAGTTCATGGAAAGAGCTGCCATGGAAATTTGAAGCTGGTACTCCGAACATTGCTGGAGCAATCGCTCTAGGCGGAGCAATCGATTACTTGAATGAGATTGGTATGGAGAATATTCATCGTTATGAGCAAGAACTGGTTGCCTACGTTTTACCTAAATTACAAGCGATCGGCGGTATCACCATTTACGGACCGCAAGATCCTGAACATCATACTGGTGTGGTTGCTTTCAATTTGGAAGGCATCCATCCCCATGATGTGGCGACTGCTCTAGATATGGAAGGTGTCGCTGTACGTGCAGGACACCATTGTGCACAACCGTTAATGAACTATTTAAATCTGCCAGCGACGGCACGGGCTAGCTTCTATTTTTATAATACGAAAGAAGATGCGGACCGTTTGATCGAAGCAATCAAGGCGACGAAGGAGTTTTTCAAAGATGGCGCTATCTAAATTAGATAATTTATACCGGCAAGTAATCTTGGACCATTCCTCTCATCCACACCATCGCGGGAAGCTAAGTGATTCTACGCAAACGATCGAGATGAACAATCCGACTTGCGGCGATGTGATCGAACTTGAATTGATCGTCAAGGACGACGTCATTACAGACATTGCCTTTTCTGGGAGCGGCTGCTCAATTTCCACTGCAAGTGCATCCATGATGACAGATGCGGTGATTGGCAAGCCCGTTTCAGAAGCCGAACATCTAGCAGTGATTTTTGCTCAAATGGTTCAAGGAAATGAGATTCCTGAAAAAGATGAAGAAGCCTTAGGAGATGCAGCGATGCTTAGCGGTGTTGCAAAATTCCCAGCTCGAATCAAATGCTCAACCTTGGCTTGGAAGGCACTAGGCAAAGCTTTGACTAGCGAACAAGGAAAAGCTCGCGAAGGGCAATTTCATAAAGAATAAATGAGTGAACGACTAATCTTTTTTTTAGTCAGAAAATGAATACATTAAAACGAATAAGGAGCGGGAATACATGAGTGTACCTGAAATGCAAGAGGAATATCAATTTGGCTTCCACGATGATATTGAACCAGTCTTTACGACGGGTGAAGGTCTGTCAGAAGAAGTCATTCGCGAAATCTCCCGCGCAAAAGGAGAACCGGATTGGATGTTGGATTTCCGTTTGAAATCCTTAGAAACATTCAGAAAATTAGATATGCCCAATTACGGACCTGATTTGTCCGAATTGGATTACGATAAAATTAACTACTTCATTCGTTCAAGCGATAAGCCAGCTCGCGATTGGGATGATGTGCCAGAAGAAATCAAGACGACCTTTGAACGGTTAGGGATTCCAGAAGCAGAACGTGCTTATTTGGCTGGTGCCTCTGCCCAATACGAATCAGAAGTGGTGTACCACAACATGAAGGACGAGTTCACCAAATTAGGGATCGTCTTTACAGATACCGATTCAGCTTTGAAGGAGTATCCTGAATTGTTCAAGGAATACTTCGGCACATTAGTACCACCATCAGACAATAAATTGGCTGCGTTAAACTCAGCTGCTTGGTCTGGCGGAACTTTTATCTACGTGCCAAAAGGTGTGAAAACCGATATTCCGATCCAGTCGTACTTCCGTATCAACTCGGCAAATACCGGACAATTCGAACGTACACTGATCATCGTCGACGAAGGTGCCAGCATCAACTATGTCGAAGGCTGTACGGCTCCAACGTATTCTTCTGACAGCTTACATGCCGCAGTCGTAGAAGTTTTCGTTAAAAAAGACGGCTACTGCCGTTATACAACGATCCAAAACTGGTCAAACAATGTTTATAGCTTGGAAACTAAACGTGGACAAGCTCAAGAAAACGCGACAATGGAATGGGTCGACGGCAACTTAGGCTCAAAAGTAACCATGAAATACCCAAGTGTTTACATGGAAGGAAAAGGCGCTCGCGGCACAATGTTATCGATCGCTGTAGCCGGCAAGAACATCGTTTTAGATAACGGTGCCCGGATGATCCATAATGCACCAAATACATCCAGCTCGATTGTTTCAAAATCCATCGCCAAAGACGGCGGCGCAGTAGATTACCGTGGAACCGTCCGCTTCGGTCGAAACAGTGCTGGCTCATTCAGCCACATCGAGTGCGATACGATTATCATGGATGATCAATCAAGCTCCGATACGATTCCGTATAACGAGATCCTAAATGGAAATGTATCTTTAGAACACGAAGCGAAGGTTTCAAAAATCTCCGAAGAACAATTGTACTATCTAATGAGTCGTGGTATCTCTGAACAAGAAGCGACAGAGATGATCGTGATGGGATTCGTTGAACCATTCACCAAAGAATTACCAATGGAATACGCTGTGGAACTTAACCGTCTGATTCAGTATGAGATGGAAGGGTCTGTGGGATAGATATTTTATAAGTTCCCGAAACGTTGATAAGATAACGTTTCGGGGCTTTTTATTTTGTATTCAGAGATAAGTGAATGCCATATTGAATGCCATTCGTCAAAAATTAACGTATTTTGCGAACCGTTCGCCAGTCTCCTTAATCTTTTCAGGAGTGACATGAGCGTAAATATTCATAGTAGTTTTGACATCTTTATGACCTAATCGTTCCTGAACTTCTTTTATGCTTGCGCCGGATTCAAACAACAGACTAGCATGAGTATGACGAAAACCATGTAATGTAATCTTTGGCAGCTCATATTTTTCGAGTATGTTATAAAGCCAGTCATTAGGAGCTTGAGGATAATAAAGAGCATTGAACTTATTTGTGAACAGAAATTGATCTACACTTGATGTATTATATCCAAATTTCAAGTAACATTCTTTTTGATTAACACGCCACTGTTCAAGAATTTTTACTGTTTTTCGATCAAGTCTAATAGTACGTTGAGAACTCGCTGTTTTAGGTTCTTGAACAACTATTTGATCAAATTCATCAGTAGCTAGAGTTTTTCCAATCGTCAGCTCTTGATTGAAGAGATTTACGTCTTTCCATTGCAAGGCTAGAACTTCAGACTTTCTCATGCCTGTAAAAGCCAACAGACGAAAGAATGCGAGTAGTTTGGTGCTTGTACGCCCAGATAGCTCAATATGCTCCTCTAAGCACTCAAAAAACGTCTCTAGCTGCTTTTTAGTGTAGAAGTTTGGAAATGATTCAACTTCTTTCTTGCGAGGTAATATCGTCTTTCTCATTGGATTACTATCGATTACTTCCATTTGCACACCAAATTGCAGCACCTGACCAACTACTTTGCGAAAATAGTGATATTGTTTATACTTTTCATGCCATATATTAACGATCTTTTGACAATAGCGAACAGTAATCTTGTCGAGTTTCAATCTTCCAAAGTATTCTAGTGCATAACCTTCAATAAAACGCTTTGAGGTAGCAACAGTTGAAGGTTTTACTTTTAAACGGTATTGAACAAGCCAGAGATCATATAACTCTCTGAAAGTAATCATTTCCTCTGAAATTAGTTTACGACTATTCTTCTCAAATTCTGCTTGTAGTTGAGCCAATGATATTTGAGCTTCTTTCTTTGAATCAAATCCTCTTCGAGTTGTTTTAACTCGTTCTCCAGTATCTGGATCAGTTCCGAGATATGCTTGAAATCTCCATTTCTTTTTACCACTTGCTAATTTGTATTGTGTAAATGAAGCCATTTAAGTTCCTCCTTGATTACCTTTTGAGGAGCTATTTCAAAAATCAATCAAGGTATATTTAGTGTGAGGTATTTTTATGGCTTTATGCTATCAAAAAAATTTGTAACACTCTCAATTACTTCGGATTCAATTTCATTTATTCTGTCTGTATTCAAGTTTTCTTCGTAGTATGCATAATGCAAACTATTAATGATGCTGGATAATTCATTGAACGCAGTCTTATTTTCTATTTGACAAAGTCTAAGTTGATTAAAATGTTTGAAAAGATAATCAGAATCAGCTCTTTCAAGCTGATTTAAAGTTGAATTTTCAAGTTTCTCCTCAGTATCATCTAAACTGGCATAAGGATTAGCCGCATTTTTATATCTTCTCTCGCCGAACAATATTTCTTTTGGAGAATTATGCCCATCTTGTGCCATAACTTTGAGTTGTAAGAAAGAAGGTAATAAAGATTCGTTTTCCCATTTATCGACAATTTGCTCTGATACAGGTGGTATAAAACTTTTACCGAACTCGGCTTTCGTCATATTCAACTCGTCTTCTCGAATCTTTCTAATTCGTTCACCGTACCCAGTTTTTTCCTCGATAATTCCAAATAATAAATACTCAATTGTTGTATTTGCCAGATCCGCAATTTGCTTTAATCTTACGTTATTTGGTACATACACACCGTTTTCCCATTTCGATACCAAGGTCTTATCTGCGGGAGGGTCTAAGAGTGCCCCAAAGTCTTTCATCGAGATTTTTTTAAAAAAAAGGGTACTCCTAATTTCTTTAATTCGTTTTCCAACAGCTATACTATCAATATCAGTCATATAGTATACTCACCTCTTTTAAATATAAGTATAGTCGAAAATGAATTATTAATAAAGTTTTTATTGTAGCGAGCTGCAACTTTTCGTTGACATGATACTCATAGAGTAATATATTGTATTTAGAAATAAGTTGTAGCGAACATCAACTTATTTTGAGAGGAGCTATTTCAAAAAGGAGGAATTGAAATGTCAGGTTTTCAAGTTTTGTTAGACGATAAACAGTCTAAAGAGTTGCAGCAGTATATTTTTTCATTGGCGCAAGAATCTATCTCTAAAGCGGTTCAAAATGTTGGAATGGATAAAGATTTCTTGAATCAAAAAGAGATGTCTGATTGGTTGGGAGTAAGCCCAAATACATTGAAAATCTATGTAAGAGAAGGAATGCCAATAATTACAATGGGAGGAAGGAAATTTTATTCTAAAAGGGAAGTAACAAAGTTTATGCTTTCAAAACAAAGAGGAGGACTTGATGCGTAATCTTGGCGGATCAACATCAAGTCCTCAATGAAATAGAGAGTTAGAACACTATTCCAGATTTCATTTTATCACTAAAGTAAATGATTGCAATTCAAAATGTAACTTTTTCAAGTGTTCTATTAACTTACAGTGTGAGGAGATAGCATGGAGCAAAAAATATATACGAATTTTTCAGGTAAAAATTTTACTCAAATAAGAAATCAGGCTGTCAGAGATGAGAAACTTTCATGGAAGGCAAGAGGAATCTTAACTTATTTGGCAAGCTTACCATCTGATTGGAAAATATATAAAAGTGAAGTCATGAAGCATTCTACTGATAAAAAAGACAGCTTCAATAGCGGGTGGAATGAACTGAGAAAAGCAGGATATATATGTGGCTTTACTGATAGGGAAAATGGAAAATTCAGTGGTTATACTTGGATAGTTACCGATGATCCAAGTTTATTAACACCGGAAGTGGATTTTCCGGTTTCCGGTAATCGGGAGCCTGAAAAATCCGTCTCTACTAATACTAATATAACTAATACTGATTTTATAAATACTATCGACGCATCAATCGATACAGATGATATTTTGAAATCATATAATAGAGAATTTTTGACAAAAAAAACGATTCAAATTTTTTTGTTATTTGGTTCATATTTCGAAGCAAAAAAATATCTAAACATTATTTTCAAATCAAAAATATTTGTGGAAAAGAAATTAAGTACTGCAAATAGTGCAGTAAAAATTTATGGTGATATTTGGGGAGAAGAAATTGAAAAGACAGCAATTAGATTTATCTTAAAAATGAAAGAAGCAAATTTGAAAGAAAAACCAATTGCCAATTTAGAAGCCTATTGGAATAAGATAATGATTACTTTTTGGGAAAACGCTTATTGTATGGTAAGAGATGTGGGATTCACAGAAGTTGAAATGTTGTATAGTAATAATTTATTGGAGATGAAGGATATTTTTTTTGAGTTTAAACAAAATTACTCTTCAAAAAAAGAAATGGAAGAGGAAAGAAAAAAATTTGTTTATGGTGATTTAAAGTGAGTGAAAAAGGTTAGTCAATTAAGGTGTTTGGCTGACCTTTTTTATTTGGTTTAAGGGAAAGGCAAGCATCGGGTTTGTCATGACAAACGCCAAAAAACATGTTTTTACTTGGTAGAAATTCTACAACTTTTTGTGTCGCAGCTGCTAGAACTTTTGAGGTGAATTTATGGCAAATAAAACAGAAAAAATTGAATTGAGAGTTACTGAGGAAGATAAAGCATTCATAATTAACAAAGCAAAGAAACTAGGATTTAATTCAACCACAGCTTTTCTTGTAGACAGTGCCAGAACTTATTTTAGATTGAATATTGACATGAGTGTTTATAGGGGATTGGCCAAAGAGATTAATTATATCGGTCACAATATAAACAACGTTGTCAGAAGAATAAATGTCGATGGTTTTTATACGGATATGGAAATCGATCAGATAAAATCTAAACTAAATTCGATTTATGATCTAATGAATCACGAGTATAGAAGATTGACTAAAATGAAGTTTAATTTCACGAGTGATAAGCTAGATTTGAAAACAACAACCAATTTAATAAATTCGATGAAAAATTCAGAAATGAAAATTCCGAAAGAATTGATTTACGAAGAAATATTTGAGAGAATCAATAATGATATTGTATACATTATTGGTTTTATTGAATCTTCAAAAGAGCAAGAAAAAGAGGTTTCTGATTTTACTTGGGATTGGTTATATGACGGACATTTTTTTAAATTGGAAGAATCTCTATTAATTTCGTTTTGGAATGAAATTTTTATATTTGCGGAGAAATTGAAGACTATATCTCAAAAGTATGGATACGAGTTTACTGATGATGATTGGTTCGAATTTAAGGACATATTAGACAAATATACTATTTGAAGGTGAAAAGATGGAATATAGAATTGATTACGAATTAACAGCAAAAATTGAAATCATCAATGAATTTTCATATGGGATTTACAATAGACTTTTGAATTACATTTTGAATAATGGAATTGATAGAACTAGCTCAAATTTATACTCTACTCTTCTTTCAACTTTAGGAGAAATGCTCTCTGTTGATCTATTTAATTTTAGTAAAGAAGAGCTTGAAAAAACTCTACTATATTGGAAAAATATGAATCAGTTTATTAATGAGATTACAGATAAAGTGAAAACTCAGCCAGTTTAAGATTGGCTGAGTTTTATTTTTTTTATAGTGACCCAAAGTATGATGAAAAGATCATAGATAAAAGGAAATAGAGCAAATACCATAAAAAATAAATTACTCGCTTCTACAGAGTATTCATTGTGGAGATACTCATTAGTCAGCATAATTGCTATACATATTCCTAATAATAGAATTACTGCGATAAGGTAGTTTTTCGCAATCCTCAATGAAAAGTAAAACATGCTGAAAGCAAAATAATTGAGAAATACTGTGTCTAGAAAAGTGCCCTGGTAAGTAAATAGTTTTGCCACTAAAAGAGACAAAAAAATTTTGATGATAATAGCTTTAAGATATTGCGCCCTATTTTCAAAAATCAAGGTTTTTGAAATATTCATGAGTAACCTCCTTGTGGACTAGAACTAGTCCCATTGTATCATGATTTCTCTCTAAGATTAACAAGAAAAAGGACTTATTTTAGTCCATAAGGTGTGTTAATCTTGAAAGAAGAAAAAATAATTGATCAGAATAATGTAATCGGTAGCAATATCAGACGGATTAGGAAAGAAAAGGGTATTGGTCAAACTGAGTTAGTTAAAATGTTGCAGCTCAATAATGTTGATATTACTAGAGAAACGCTTGTAAAAATAGAAGGTGGACGGCAGCACGTAAAGTTGGAACAATTGAAAAGTATAAGAATAATTCTGAATGTTAGGTATGAGGACCTTTTACAGTAAAATTGATTTTCAATTGTATTTTAATTTGCGATTTTTATATATAAAGAAGGCAAATATTGGTATAATTTTGAATGATAACAAACGTAATTGCATACGAGCGAAAAATAAGAATTCTTAAATTAATTTTTTTGAGGAAGAGGAGCAAAGTCATGGGGTATGATATTTCTATTCTTAATAATTTATATGTCAATCAAATTTATGATTATCTATGTGTAAATGTCGCAGGTTTTGAAACAAAATATGAAGAGCAAGTTTTAGATGGAGAAATTAAACAAAGAGCAATAAGGAGAATACTTAATAATTACTTAGACGAAGATGCTAATGCATCGGATATTATTGAGAGTAGTCTCTTTGATTTTTTATTTTCTGTTTATCCCGAAACAACTATGCACTATCATATGGTAGTTGGGGATCAGAACATTGATGAAGTACACAGAGTTATATCTGAAAATCCTGAGTTCAATGAATTTATCGATAATAAGCTTTATAATGATCTTGATGATGACGAACCTATTGTTTCGATTCGTTTTGCAGGAAACACTTTAAAAATTTTGCTACAATTTGGCGTATACACTACTCCTGTAAATAGAGATAGAAAGAGATTTCTGGTTGCATGCAAACTGGATTTTAATAATAATATTCTATCATTTGCGTATAAACAGAATGTTTTTTCAAAACTTGATTCAGAAATGAAGTTTAGTGAGTTGAAAAATGAAATTATTAATACTCTAAATAGTTTGGGTTTACAAATCGTTTTTAGGGATATTCCTGAGACAGCGGCTAAAAAAGCTATGTATTTATTATTTACTGAAGAATCAGCTAGGGCATTGGAATTAATTAAGCAAACGATTAGTGATAATCAAGGTGCTCCTTTTGAAGAGCAACAATATACAGAATCAATACGCCAATTTCTGACTGAGGAATTAAGGCTGGCTAATCCTGATGAATTTATTAATAGAGCAATGATATTGAAATATCAAGATTCTGCTATTGAAATAGATAATAGAGTTTTTATTAATCACGGAGGATATATTTTTGGTTTTAGTTTTGTAGATCCAAGAATTACTAAATCTAGTAACAGAAGTGATGATCGAGATCCCGTGTATAAATCAAAAATTTTTTGGAATTTGAAGGATGTAGTTTCAGAATATGAAGAACTAGATGGATTATCAATGTTTTGGAGATTTAATCCTGATAACTTTGATGATGAAATAACACCAGCAAATGTAACAAATACAATTTTCGTATTAGTTGATTATAAGTATGCAAGAGGGTCTCTATGTATCTATCACTATGTTAACAAAGAATTGAAGGTAAGTAATAGTAGAGCTAGAGAAAGAGAAAGGGCTGAAGAATATGTTCTTTACCGTATTGCAGGCAATTTACAATGATAGCATTTGGTTGAGTAATAATTATCCTTTTGAAGAGTATTATCCTCTTTTAAGAGGTTATCTTAGTGATGAATTAGCTATTCATAGCAAGTATATGAGTCCATATAGATTTTCTTATAAATACAGGAAACCTGTTGAACAAGTTATCAAATTCTTTCTAGCACTAACTGGAGATGACGGAATTTTTTCTCTACGATTCAAATTTATTTGTGAAAATGATGACTGTATTAATATTTTTCAAGAAAAAGATATTTCCAATAATAGGCTTTACTGTAAAGATTGCGGGGAAGAATATAATTTTGAAAAAGTTAATGCTGATAATGAAATATCACTCTTGTTTGTTCTGAATGAGGATTTAAAAGTAGAGTTAAGTAAAGATATTTTTTTTGAAAAAAGCTCTTCTTATAAGACCGAAGCTTGCTTAAATGAAGATTCTTCTAGAGGAGAGCTATTATTGAAAAAAGCTGCAGAGTTATTGAGAGAGGAACCTATAAACGATTCGCTAGAAAAAAATTTAGAAAGATTAGCGTTTAATTCTAATGTATAGATGGAAAATGTTTTCTGACAAACAGAAGTTGATAATAGTAGTCTTGCTTGTTGCTACTTTAGGAGAAATATTTGCTCTTTCTGGAATATTTCTAATTCATTTTAATAAGCCATTTTTTAATGAAAATATTGATATAATCGAAACATATATAAAAGCATCAACCGCTTTTTTTGGCTCCTTTTTCTCGTTTTTAACCGCCTTATTAATGTTTTTATTTCAGAAAAACAGAGATAAGAAAAAAGAACTTGTAGAATTAGGTTTAATTTTCGATAAGCTTAAGAGTGAATATGAAAAAAATTTTTTAATACTGTCTGAATTGACCGAAGTCATTAAATGCGATCCCGATAAAATGGCTGAGTATATCAAGAGTGGTGGAAAACAAAGAGAACAATTCATAATAACTATTTACAAATTGCGTTTTACTATGTTTAACTCGTATTTTGGTTCTTTTGATTGGAGAACTTTAAAAGAGGTCGATAGTAAAGTAGATAGTTATGTTGAGATGTTTGAAGAGAGTAACCAAATCAAAATACTTTTAGATTTAATCTTAAAGAAAGAAGTTGCAGAAATAGAAAATATAAAACAACTTTTAAAACTAGTCATAAATAAAGTTGAGCTATTAAGGGAAAAAGAAGCTGGGTTAAATAAGCAATAACCGATTTTTTTTGAATGTCTGAATTAAAGTTTGATTTTTGAAATAGCTCCTCAAAAGGATAAAAATGAATGCCACAGTGAATGCCATATCGTTGATTTTTACTGATTACCATTGATTTAATTGAGTTTAGAAAGCGTCAAGAATCATTGGTTTTCAACTGTTCTGATGGTTATTAAAACTTGAATCATCAAATGGAAGGGTCTGTGGGGTAATATCTGTTTATAAGCTAGAAACCTTGATGTGTGAGGTTTCTAGCTTTTTTAATAGAAAATTTTGCTTGAGACAAAATATGAAAAGATTTGGACACAGAAAATAAGTCTCGTCACCTTATTTCGTGACGAGACTTATTCAATGTATGAGTCAAAACTAAACGATCTGTTTTTGTTTTATCGACCTTGTATAAAATAATTTAGATGGTCTATTTATTCACCCTCAACAACCGGCTCAACCACTACTTCTTCAATCCTGCGATTCCGCATCTTCGAAATAGTCATCATCAAACCATCTATCTGAATCGTTTCGCCTTGTATGGGGATTCGTTCGATTGAAGCTAAAATATAACCTGCGACCGTTGTAGAATTCGTTGTATTAGAAATATTGAAAAGCTCCTCTAAGCACTCGAAGTCTGAACGACCATTTACTAAGAAGCTGCCATCTGCTAGTTTGTAATAATCCAGTTCTTTACTATCATATTCATCCCAGATTTCTCCGACCAATTCTTCAATAATATCTTCTAGCGTGACGAGGCCGGCAGTTCCACCGTATTCATCAATAATGATAGCGATATGGATTTGATCGGCTTGAAATTTCTTCATCAGCTCTGAAATCTTCATGCTCTTCGGCACAAAGCTGATAGGTTTGACAATTTCTTCTAATTTTTTTTCGCCTTTTCGTACATGGTAATAAAAATCCTTTTGATTTACTACACCCTTCACATCATCGATACTATCTTGACAATAGGGGAGGCGAGATAAACCGGAAGATTCAAAAATTTCTGCTATTTCTTCTGTACTTTTTTTACTGTTAATGGAAATGATATCTGTGCGGGGTACAAAAATTTTTTGTACTTCCAAATCATTAAATGCTACCACACTCTTAATCAGAAGTTCATCATCCTCATCAATCGATCCCTCTTGTGCTGCTTCCTCCACAAGGATCAACAATTCATCTTCGGTAATGGAAGGAGTTGCTTCTTTGTTTGGTAATAGTTTCATTAATCCAACTTTTAGGATAGAAAAAAAGAGTGTCAACGGATAAAAAATGGTCATCAAAATTTTTAGTGGTCGAGCAACTGAAAGTGCGAAAGTCTCAGGGGATTCTTTTGCCAATGTCTTAGGAAATATCTCACCAAAAGTTAAAACTAGAATCGTCATTACAACCGTCGATAGCGTCACACCGACGTTACCAAAATAGCGGACAAATAGAACAGTCGCAATAGAAGAACTTGCGATATTTACGATATTGTTTCCGATAAGAATTGCTGACAAGAGGCGATCGAAATTATGAAACAAGTCCAAAACAGTCCTTGCCTTATTATTACCATCCTCTGCCAATTTAGTGATTCGAATGCGATTCAATGAAGAATAGGCCGTTTCACTTGAAGAAAAAAACGCTGACAAAGCTAATAATATACCCAGTACTACAATCATTATGCTCAAGTTATCCAAAAAGCTTCCTCCTTATAGTTCTCCCCTAATGCAAAAAAGCACCCTGTTTGCAGACAGCGCACTTTGGGATTACTAGTATCAATCACAAATTCTTCTTTTTTAATACACAACGAGTCCTCGTCATCCAAAGTATCATTCTCCTATCTTAAATAAAAACTCTTTAATTAACCGTATCGTAGTCCAAATTGAATGTCAAGACACGATTTTTCACAAGTTAACAAGTTTAAGAGACTTGCTAAAAATCATATTTTCTCATGAATCCGTTTTCTAACTGTCTCGAATAATGATATCATTGTATTAGTGTAGTATTCCTCTTTTTTATTCGATTCACCAAGACAACCTGCCCGCAACTTAAATCCATAAAGAATCTCTCAATTGAACAAATTCAGTTGTCCTATTTTCATTTGAAGTCTTTTTGCTTTGGAAAAGGGAGGTAGAACGATGTTCCAAGATTACAAAGTTGTGATTACTGGTGCGACTTCTGGTATCGGTCTAGCTACGGCTCGACTGTTTATCAGGGAGGGCGCGACAGTGATTGGGATCGGACGGAATTTTAGCAAAACGAAGGAGTTAGGCGATCAGTTTATTCCTTGTACCTGTGATGTACGAAACGCTGATGAAATCGTAAAGACGTGCGAATTTATCAAAGACACTTTTGACAATGAGTTGGATGTATTTGTGAACAATGCAGGTTTTGGTGAGAATACAACGATTCGCGATGTCACAGTCGATCAATTTGATCGTTGCTTCAGTCTTTTGTTACGGGCGCCTATGTTGTTTGCCAAAGAATTGTATCCTCTTTTATTAAATGCTCCGAAAAACAACGCAAGTATCATCAACACTGCTTCTGCAGCCAGTCGAACTGTCAGCTCTGAAAATCCTCTATATAATTTAGCGAAAAACGCCGTGGTGCTGTATACCAAACAGCAAGCCCAGGGCTTTATTGGCGTGCGTTGCAATAGTGTGTCGCCAGGTTTTATTCAAACACCGATATTTCAGCGTGAGGGTGTCAACATGGAAGAAAATGCTGTGTTAGCGATGTACGATCAGATGGCGAAGGTTACTTGTGGACGAACAGGGAAACCAGAAGAAGTAGCGGATCTGATTGCGTTTCTAGCCTCAACGGATGCACAGTACATCAATGGTGCCGATGTGTTGATTGACGGCGGCTTGATGACAGTCAGTAATTAAGCCAGTTCCACTTTTCGCAGTTCATTTTAAATGTGACTGTTTAGTGGAATGGTTTTCGTAACGAAAATAAGACTCATTTTTGAAAAAAATGAATTCTTTAAAATGAGGTAGATGCCAGTTCCACTTTACGCAGTTTGCTTCAAAGATAAATGTTTAGTGGAATGGTATGCGTGATGAAAATAAAATTCATTTTTGAAAAAAATGAATTCCTTAAAATGAGGTAGATGCCAGTTCTACTTTACGCAGTTTGCTTCAAAGATAAATGTTTAGTGGAATGGTATGCGTGACGAAAATAAAACTCATTTTTGAAAAAAATGAATTCCTTAAAATGAGGTAGAAGGAGGATTCAACATGTTAAATGATTATATTGTAATGATTACTGGCGCGACTTCTGGCATCGGTTTGGCGACAACGAAGGAGTTTCTGGATCAGGGAGCAAAGGTGATTGGGATTGGACGGAATTTTAGTCGGACGAAGGAGTTAGGCGAGAATTTTTTGCCATTTAAATGTGATGTAACGGATGAGGAGCAGATCAAAGCGGCTGTGGATTTTGCGAAGGAAAAATTTGGTAAACTGGACAGTTTGATTTGTAATGCGGGTTCGGCGATCGTAGGTACGGTTGAAGAGGTGGATTCGGAGGAATTTGAACGAGCATTTCAGCTGTATGTCTTGCATGCGGCAATGTGTACCAAGTATTGTGTACCGCTTTTGCGCAAGTCAGATAATCCGAGTATTACCCATACTGCTTCGGTAGCGTCTTTCATGATTGGGGATTCGGTTCCTTATAATGTCTTGAAGGCAGCATTATTGAATTATACGCGACAAAGTGCAGCAGCACTATTAAACAATAATCCAGCGGATATGTTTGGACGACCAAAAGCAGTGACAGAAATTGACGAGGGTGACAATACTTTTATTCGGGTAAATGCGGTTTGTCCGGGATTGATTCGCACAAATTTGATGCCAGATCAAGCGTGGGAGATGTTGGGCACGGAAGCTGCTTTGAAGGCAATCCCTAGTCGTCGAATCGGAGAAGACTGGGAACCAGCAAAATTATTTGCCTTTCTAGCTTCACAAAAAGCCAGCTTTATCACTGGTGCGACTATCACGATCGACGGCGGCTGGTATACAACGCATGCACGAGTTTAGATTATGAAGGAGGACTTGAAATGAAGGAAAAATATGCACCACTATTTGAACCAATTGATTTGAAACACGGTGGACGTTTGGCAAATCGTTTTGCGATGTGTCCGATGGTAGTTTTTGCGGCGGATCCAGCAACAGGCAGACCAACCGAGGAAGATATTAAGTACTTTGAACGGCGCAGTAAATTTGCAGATTTGCTTTTGACTGGAGCGATCACAGTTCAAGAAAATATCCAAGGACATCCGAAACAATTGGCACTTTACAATGATGAAGCAATCGAAGCTTACTGTAAACTAGCTGCGGCAATGAAGAGCAACGGCAGTAAAGCCATCGGTCAGATTCAGCATCCAGGACGTGAAGGTGGTTATGGTTGTTACGTGACGGGTAAGGCCTATGCGCCAAGTGCGATTGAATTTCCTTTCTTGCAATACAAGGTGACAGAATTGACCGAAGATGAGGTTTGGCAAGTAGTAAAAGATTTTGGTCTAGCCGCACAGCGTTTATTAAAAGCGGGCTTTGACGGGGTAGAGATCCATGGGGCAAATCATTATTTGATCCAGCAGTTTTTCTCTAGCTATTCGAATCAGCGAGAGGATTATTGGGGTGGGACCTTCGAGAAGCGCATGAATTTCGCCATTGAAGTAACGAAGGAAGTATTAAAAGTCGCTCGGGCGGAAAATCCAGATGCGATTGTTGGATATCGTATCTCTCCTGAAGAGATTCATGGTGAAATGGTTGGCTACGATTTAGATGATTCGTTGAAGCTAATAGATAAGTTATTAGAGCAAGACATCGATTTCCTTGATCTTTCTTCTGCAGCAGGGGGGAATTTTGGCAAAGATGCCTATAAAGCGATGCCGCAAAAAGGTGACTATACAAAACCAGTCAGTTTAGTAATTAAGAATTTTGTCGCGAGTAGAGTCCCCGTAGTTATCTCAGGGACGATTCGTTCTGCTGATGAAGCATTAGATGCTCTGAATTATGGAGATATTGCTTCAATGGGGGTCGCTGCACTGTCTGATCCAGATTTCAAAGAAAAAATTCTGGCAGAAAAAGAAGACACCATTCATATGAACGTCAAAGGTCATACGGAGGATCTTGAACTGCCATCAGGCCTAATCGAAGTCTATACAGCAGGAATTGGGCTTCCTCAAGTTGAAGGTTTAGTTGAATAAGACGGGTGCTCGAAACGTTTTGCTGGAACGTTTCGAGTTTTTTCTAAATGAACTTTTTTAGTCAAAGTGTTTGAAGGGGTTTAATAAATATTTGAAAAATGCTATAATAAGGCACGATTACAAACGCATAAATAGTATTTTTTATTACCAAATAGTTATTTATAGGGTGTTTAATTTAGAAAATAGTATTTTATCGTGTTTAAAATGTTTAATAAGTGAAATGAGGAGGCGAGAGGACTTATTTTTCTAAATTTGACTAAAAAAATATAAGGAGAAGCATTCAACTTGAATGTATGGTGAAAAATGATTTCAGAAAAGCAAAAATTAGTGATTGTTTCTTTGGTAGTTTTATTGGTGGGCGAAGTAATCGCGGTGACGAGTATAGGCTTTATCTATTTCAACAAAGAGCTATTCAGCGAAAACATCGACATCATTAAGACATTTGTTAATGCGTCAACAGCTTTCTTTGGTTGCTTCTTTTCATTTTTAGCAGCATTATTGATGTTCCAATTTTTGAAATATCGCGAAAAGCAGAAGGAAGTTGCTAAAACGACACGGCTGTTTACGAAATTGAGAAAAGAGTACGAAAATAATTACACTGTTTTAGTGGAGTTGGGCGGCGAAATAGCGAATGGTTCAACAGAACTAGCGAAGCTATTGAGAGAAAACAAAAAAGTACGAGATTTATTTGTTTTAGCAGTGTATCGTTTAGATTTTTTGATGTACAACACGTATTATCATGATACTGATTGGCAGCTTATTAGTGAAGCGGATCATTCGGTGGAAAGCTACTTAGAGTTGTTTGAGCAAAGCCATCAAATCGAATATCTATGCCAAGCAATTGTAGAGAATAAGGTCAACACTGAAGAAAGTGTGAAGCAGCTATTACTGTTAATCACAGAAAAAATTTCAGCGCTACAGGAACATCAGCTGGTACTTGATTTAAGAGAAGAACAAACAGAGACAGAAAGCCAGTTTGATTACACAACTGATCCAGCGGGTGTAGAGATGGTTCAGGAATAAGGAATAACCAGAAACCTTTTTAGGTCTCTGGTTTTTTTGTTCTCATAGTAATCAAACGAGCTGGTACCGGATAGGACACCTATTACACCGGAAAGGGAAAAGGTCTATTTTCTAGAAAGCAAATGACTTACTATAGAGATACAGACGGGGGTGGCACATGTTAAAAGGGTTGAAGATTCATATGGAGATTGGGAAGAACTGGATAGAGCCGGAAGTCCGAATCCGTGCAGACGAGGAAGAGATAGGAGCTCAAATTGTAGAGCGATTAGAGGATTATCAAGAAAATCAATTAGTGGTCAAAATGAAAGAGGGGTTTGTCTTGCTAAACAAATCAGAAATTATTTATTTGGAAGTCTTCAATAAGGTCATGACTTTGTATACAGCAGACGAAAACTATTCCTATCGGAAATCACTGGCGGCGCTAAAAGAAGAGCTTCCTAAAGAGCAATTTTTACAGGTTTCTAAATCTGCAATAGTGAATACGAAAGAAATCAAAAAACTAGAGGTTGCTTTTTCCGGCAGCTTATACGCTTATTTGAAAAATGGGCAGAGAATCACTGTTTCCAGACGTTTTGTTGATCAGTTGAAACAACATTTAGGTATTTAAAGGAGGAACTAAAAATGAAAAAAACAATAAAGCTATTAATACAATCAATCGGAATTGGCAGTACCCTTTGTATGCTCTTTGCCTATATTTTTGCAGATAGCGAAGTAAGAAAAATTGTCGCAAGCTTTGTTTTGCTTTCTGTTGTCATTGGTCTGTTAAGCATGATATATAATGTGAAGAAACTACCGATTTTAGCACAAACCTTGATTCATATGGGGGGAAGTTTTCTCGCCTTCATTGTTGCAGCGGCAATAAATCAATGGTTTCCTTTTAAGTGGCAGGTCATTTTATCAGCTTCGACGTCCTTCTTCTTTATCTTTTTTGCAATTTGGATTTTTTACTATTTGAAATACAAACGAGAAATTGAGAAAATTAATCAGAAGCTACGATAAAAACAAGCGTTTTTTAGAGGTCATCGGTTCTTTCGATGGCTTCTTTTGACTATTCCCAATAATTTGTTAAACTATCAAAAAAACGAAAACGTGAAATAGCACATAAACAGGTATAATATAAGTGAGGGGAGAATGGTTTTTATATAGAGTTGTAGACAGCCGTTCAATTTCTTTTGTTGTCATCTAACCTTTCGACCTAACCTTATTAGTTTTTGAGAAGAATGTCAGCAGGAATTCAAGGAAAAATAAGAATATGATAAAGTTGTGGCTTCCTCTCTTCATGTACACAATCTTTGTTCACGAAAGCCATTTTCTAGGAAAGTAGATTTTCTGTTTGAAAGAGCACATCAGAAAAAAATTAGATATAAAAGCAGCTAAATTCTTGAAAGAAAGAGTTTTTAGCTGTTTTTTATTCACCTAAAAACTCATTGATGAAGAATTTCTTATGAATTTAGATTTTGACGTAGCAGAGTCCTGCCTATATCATGATGGAAAGGGCAAGTTAAAAAATTAAAGGGTAGATCTATGTGGAACATGGGAATGGGGGAATAGTTATGGAGACAAGGAAAAGGCGGAAAAAGGATAAGAAATATGAACGATTTGATGCGATCTGTCAGGAGATGAAAGAAAAACACTTTCATAAAAAAGACAAAACATTCTCAGCAAAGGAAGCTGGCACGCAAGGTCTGTTGTTACCGGTACCATTTATCATCGTGGTTGTTGTGGGATTCTTTTGGCGCTGGGGGGCGGAGGCCACACCACTTTGGGAAATCAATTTTCTTAGATTTCTTTTTTCATTCATCTTATCCATTTTCATTCATGAGCTGATTCATGGCTTGGCTTGGGCACACTATGCGAAGAATAAAATGGAAAGTATAACCTTTGGATTCAATCTCAAAGAGTTCATGCCGTATTGTCACTGCAAAGAAGCTTTAGAAGTAAAAGCGTATAAAATTGGTGTATTGGCACCAGTTATTATATTAGGCGGGGGCAGTTTTCTCCTCTCACTGATATTTCCGAATACCGAACTAATTTTACTTTCCGCTTTCAATATTTTCATGGCAGCAGGAGATTTGCTGATTTTTTGGGGTGCACGTTCGGTTCAAGAGGGGCTAATTGTCGATCATCCAGAATTACCAGGATTTGTGGTATTTACAAAATAAAAAGGATTCCTGAAAAAGGAGTCCTTTTTTTTATCTTTTCAAATACATTCCTAGACTTTCTGGTGCTGTTTCAACGAAACCAAACTGCTTATAAAGGTTATCAGCAGGACGATCGGCAATCAGATTCACATAAGCCTGAGGGTCAATTTCACTTTCGATATAAGTCATTAGAAGTTGCATGATTGTCTTTGCTAATCCTTTTCCCTGTTCAGTAGGAAGAACAGCGATATCAACGATTTGATAAGCTGTACCGCCATCGCCGATCAGCCGCCCCATTCCAGCTAGCTTTTGGTCCTTATTTCGTCGAATAATGACAGAGTAGACGCTATTACTCAACCCCGTTTTACTGGCTTCTATCCCTCGATCCGATAGACCGCAAATTTTGCGTAAAGCAAGATACTCTTCTACTTCAGGAATATCGATTCTAATACTGTAGTTCTCCAATTCTTCCATTCTGTTCCTCCTTACCTTACGAATATAGAATTATTTTACGCTATTTTTCAAAGGAAAGAAAAAATAAAACACGCGAATCGCTGGAAGTTCTTTTTTCGGCTTGTTCAATAGTGATCTAATTGTACTCGTATAATAGACTGCATTAAATAAATATTTCTGCATCAAAGTTGCTTTCTGAGTTAGTCTAAGAAGCGAATTCGTTCGCCGACAGCGGGAATTTCATTAGTAACGGGTATCCATGATTGCCCATCATACTTTTCATACGCTTTAAATACGAAGGGAAGCCCCTTTGCTAATTCGATCGTAGATGAATCCATCAGTTGAAAATGTAGATGAGGCTCAGTAGAATTACCAGAGTGTCCAACATTACCGAGATAAGCGTTCTGTTGAATGAATTCGCCTTCTGTGACGGCAATTGATTCCTTTTGCAAATGGCAAAAGGCTGCATAAATCCCCTCAGATTGTTTGATGATGACATAATTACCAGCGATTGCTTCAAAACCATCTCGTTCTGGGTTAAAAAAGAGGGAGTGGCGAATCGCTGTGGTTTGATCGTGAATCCAGGAAGCCATTTCGCCATCGAGCGTATTATCTTTTACACTAATTACTTCTCCGTCAAATGGGGCAAACACCGATTGACCAAAACAATAATAGTTATCTAAAGGAATGCCTTTGAAAATATAATCAGCTGCTCCACCTGTATGAGAGGCACCTTTCCGATCTTTTTGAATGAAATCAAAAGCGTAACGCAGTCCAAAATGATTGGTTCCATGACTTGGGACACGATCAGCCGGGCTTGTTTCTGTGAACCATTCGCCACGTAAAGGAAAAGCAATGGAAATTTTTGATTGTGTCATTGTAAATCCCTCTTTCTGCTGGGAGAAATTCTTTGTTGCTTGAGTAAAGCCGACAATTGATAAAAATAGGAAGCTGCCAATTAAATATAGTTTTCTTCTCATCAAGCACCTCTCAATTTTTATTGATAGAAAATCCTGCTGAGATTTTCAAGATATTGTATCAATTTGTCGGTGATTTCCTGATAATCAATAGCTTCATACTTCACATTTTTCAATTCAGCTAAAACTTCAGTCGTAAACCCGATATTTCCCCAATAAATCAATTGTTTGTATTGATCAACTGTGAGCTCAGATCGAAATTTTGATTCATCAATTTGCTCGAATAAAGCATTTTTACAATGGAAACAATCCTGTTTGGAACGATCAGTTAGTTTGGCGTTGATTGTTTCTGATTTTGACTCGAATGTTTTATTAGAAAAATCAATAATCCATGGATTTTTTTTCATTAGTTCAATCTGTAGGACATAAGACTGACGTAACCGTTTAAAAAGATCTTTTTCTTGAAAATCCATTTGTTTTAAGTAGTCTTCATCAATTGTTTTTTGACAATAATCTACAAGTAGCCAAAACAGATCCTCTTTACTTTTTACATAATGAAACATCAATGGTTTAGATAGTCCAGCCGCTTTGGCAATTCGATTAGTAGAGGCATCATCATAGCCTCTCAGAGAAAATTCTTTTAACGCCGCATTTATAATTCTTTGAATCTTCGGGTCGTTGGTATTAAAATCGGTCATAAATTCTACTCCTTTACCTAATAGGTCAACACCATTCTATCACCCTTTACCTAATAGGTCAATTTGGTGCAAAAAAAGAAAGCCCATTATACTATCCATGGACTTTCTTTCAATCAAACAGTTTTCATCGCAGAGACAATCCAGGTAACCCCATATTTGTCTTGGACACAGCCACTGATGCTGCGATCATCTGGTGGAGGATTTTCAACAATTTCTGCTATGATAGTTCCTTTACTTGATAACTCTGAAAAAACTTTTCTGGCAAAAGCTTCTTCAGGTAGATGTGCCTGAATTGAAATGTTGCCATTTTTTTCAATGGACTCTAGATAATCGCCACCAGTAAGCCCATTAAAATCTGTAATGGTTAGTCTGGCATGCATTACTTTACCGTTCAGCTTATCAGTTGAGAAAATGTCTGAATTAGGAGAGCTATCGCTGTATCTGGATAAGTGTTGTACTTTTCCGTTGAAAACTTGCGCATACCATAAAAAAGCTTCTTCACAATTGCCATTAAAACGGATATAGGGCGTAAACATAGGATCGACCACCTTTTCTTGTTGATTTATTTAAACAAGAGTATACGCTCACAATTTATAGGGGTCATTGTAAAAAACAGACATATTCTCTAAGTATTTTTTTGGAGTGATACCATAAATGTCGCTAAAATCACGTAGAAAATGAGCGTCATCATAATGACCTGTTTGTTCGAACAAGCGACTAATTCGTTGACTTTCCTGTAACAGATGTGTTGCGTTTTTCATCCGAATAATTCGTGAACACGTTTTTATTTGTGCGCCGGCATATTTCATAAACAAGCGGTTCAATTGCTTTTCACTATAATATGTTTCACTAGCCAAGTCCTTTACGCGAATATCGCCTTTGCATTTAAGCAGCTTTTCAAAGGCAATCGAGAAGGTGGGGTTGATTTGTTTGTTAGTCAGATGTGTTAAGAAAATGTGGTCCAATTTATTTGTCAAGGAGAGAATGTCTTTAGCTGTGAAATAACCTTCAGCGATTTGTTGGGACAAACTACGGTTTAAGTCATTAAAAAGAAACCCATCATCCGCTAGGTAATTTTGATCAATTTGTAAGAATGGATATAACCCTGCAGCATGAAATTCAACAAGAAACATAAAATCAAATTGACGTGCATAATCAGCAATCATCGTTGAACGGGTATTCACACCTCGCAAACCAGCTGTAAATTTCCCATTTTGAAAGGTACAAACCAAAGTTGAACTGATTGTGGGCAAAATTGTTTGCTTTGTAGACATTTTACTAGGATTGGTAAAAGTATAATTTGCTATGTATGGAAGTAACAGCTCATGGGGTCTCATGATGATAGAATCTGCGTTTATTTTAGGTAAAGTACTTTGAGAAATGCTTTCATTATTTAGCATGAGAATCACCTTTCAACAGCATCTTATTAGAATCCTTTTTTAATTTCTTCAATCCATTTCTCGATTGCTTCAAATAAATAAAACTGTTGTCGTATAACGACTTTTCCAGTTTCTGGAATGACAGTTGAATTCTGGGAGTTTACCCACTGATTGTCCATTTCCACCTTCATTTTCTTTACATTGGCTTCGATGATACTGATGCATGCTCTTTGATCAGTAGGAGCTAGGCTGTCTAAGTTTAAAATGACCGCATTAAAATCCAAGTAAATATTGATCGGACGTGCAGCGATTCCCAGCATCAACTTTTCAAATTCTGTTTGGCCTTTTGCTGTTAATGAGTAGATAGTCTTTTCAGGCATCTTACCATTTTTCATCAACCTACTTTTGACATATCCTTGTTTTTCAAGCTGTAACATTTTTTTGTAGATGGTTGGCGTACTGACCTTTACCCATTGAGAAATATTCTGATATTCAATCAATTTTTGAATATCGTAGGCACTAAGATCTTCCTTTTTTAAAACCCCTAGAACAATCAAATCTATTGTCCGCATGATAACTTCTCCTCCTTGGATTTTTATACTATATACACGAGTGATATTTAAGAGACTACTATACTTTATAGTATTTTGTTTCTTACGTTTAGTCAAGCGTTCAAACTATTGAGTCGCACAAAAAAACGATGCTTCAATTACGAAGCACCGAATCTAAACAATTATTGTCCATTTATTTTTTCTTCAAGTTTCTATTTCGATTATACATTACTATCACGATAGCTAATAACACGATAATCACTGTAAGTCCGATCCAGATCCAAGGATTTGTCGATTTATCTTCGATTGAGACATCCTTTTTGTTGTACTCTTTTGCTTTCTCTTGATTGACAGTGAATGTTGGTGTGCCTGTCCATTTCTGACCTCCAGAGCTGATAGTCATCTTGACTGTATAAGCACCAGGTGAAAACTCTGTATTGTTCATCTGAATCAAAAAGGGCATGCTAGAACTTGGTGCCAATGATAACTGTTCTTTTTTATCTTTAACAATGGTTTTACCGTCTTTTTCGACTTGATAGTTTATTGTCACATCTTTAACGTAGGTTGCCTTTTGATTGTCTACAGTTACATTTATTGCGTTACGACTATTGGCTTGTATAGCCTGTGCATTGATGATCTTTAACTCTGGGCTTATCTCGTCAGTGGTGTTTTGAAGCAACACAGCAATTTCTCGTGAAAAAACGTTTTTGATATTTCCATCGACTTTTGTATCAGATATTTGCTCGATATACAAGCCGCCAGCTAAGACACCTTCAAATTCTTTTGAAGGCATCTTTACATCTAGATAAACATCCTTTGATTGGTTTGCCGCTAAGTTGATTTCTTTATCACTAAGCTTCACATAGTCGGTAATATTGGGTCCAAAATGGCTCTCATCCATATTCATCCCTGAATATTCAATAACGCCCAAACTATTTGTAATAGCTCGATTAAATGATGCTTTCAACTTAATTGACTGATCTGTCCGATTGGTCAAAGTAACCGTCAGACGTTCAGCTTCATCTGGTTGATACTGCAAATCATAATAAAGCTGATTTTTATCAATTTGATGCTCCGAAGGGTGGATCACCGCATCGAAGGTATCCAATGACTCTCCATGAGCGACAATTGGTAAAAATGAAAAAGCGAAAATGAGGAACAGGCCTCGTGCTACTAAGCTTATATGATTCTTCAGCATTTTCTATCTCCTTACTTCAATTGTATTTTCCGCGTAATGGAAGAGTCTCTCTCAATTTACTTTTCCCCTTTGTATATTTTAAAGGATGGAGCCAGGACCGAATAGCCTGTAGCCGTCTTCTCAGTAGACGAGACTATTGGTGGAACTCCATCCTAGTTTTTTTTAGCTAGGTGTCGCTGAGAATGTCCAAACTAATGTTGTCTGGTATTGTGCTTGTTGTTTGGCTGTATCTTTCGGAACATCCAACTCAAACTTAGAAATCGGCAACGCAGTTTCACCGACGCCTTCATTCGCTTGTGCGGTTAGAACGGAAACGGACTGATTAACAAGCATTGTTGTTTTTGCGCCATTGGCAATACGGGTTCCAGTTGGTGCGGAATTCACATTATTAGTTAATGTTCCTACCGTAAAGCTCAGAGCTGCACCTGTCAGAGTATTTGAGTTTGCTGTGAATTGGGTAGGTTGATTAACCTTCACCGACCAACCAGTTGAAGTTCCACCACGGTTATCACTAACTGCAATTTGTCCTGTAGTGGCGGGTGATGTTTGTACACCATCTGATGTTGCGGTCCATATTTCATCCTTGGTTGTCTGGATGGCATGAGAACCAAAATTTAAGTTCTTTGGTAATGAAGCACTAGCATTTCCTGGGACTTGTGGGTCAAAGGTGATGCCACCATCGGTATAATCAACGGTCCCAGTGGTATCTACTGCTTGGGCAGTATTTGAAAAAGCAAACAGGCTGCCAGCAAAGAGCCCAGCAATCAGCAAAGCAAATTGTTTTTTCATTATTTTTTCCTCCTATTATGAGTAATTCTTATTCCTAAAAAGGCAATCGCAAGAATCAAAAATCCAATGACGATTAAAAAAATATTTTTTTGATCATTTGTTTTTAGAAAATGTGCAATTTTTGAATGCATGCTTCCACTTTGAAGATTGGTTGAAGTCGTTGTTTGGCTTTTAGTTGTGCTGCCGGATTCTGAGTGTAAAGATGCTGAAGCTTTTGTCGTGCTACTGGATGAATGACTAGTGCTGGTAGACGTACTACTTTCGTAATAATATTGAACTTTTCCGTCGGTTACTGCAGCTTCAGCCAATGGAGAAAGAGCGCCAAAGAACAACAGTAACCACAGGATGATCACTATTTGCTTCTTCAATTCTCTCCTCCTTTCTCAATATTATGCAAGCGGCAAAACTAGCTCTTTTCTGCGCAGAAAAGGGTGTGAAACTTATGCGGTGATTATATAGCCAGAATCTCTAAAAGTGGTATAAAATTGCTCGGACTGTCTTTACAGGTGAGCATAAAAGTTTCTAGACAAGAGATTTATCTGTTTAATTAGTAGTGAGAACCCGTGTTATATCGGTATATTTATTGAGAAAATCATGTGTTTGAAAGCGGTAATCATGTACTTTGGATGAAAAAATAGATGATTTTCGATTATTTTCTTTTGGAGGAAATTATTGACAGACTCAAAAGTGAACTAGCACAAGGAGGAGAGAGGATGAAGAAAAAAAGGTATTATTTATTTCGGATAATTTGGTTCATTAGTTTAGTTTTTTTCCTTTTCTTGACAAGCTCTAACATAATTGTCAGTGCGGTATCTGTTGATTTATTTGGGAATACTCAAATAAATAATGACAGTGGAACGACAGCAGCAACACCCTATCTAAATGTGAGTCAAAAACCAGTGACCTTTACTATTAATGGGACAACTACAGGTGTAGGATTGATAAAAACCGGGAAAAAATACGCGTTGATTTCGGTTCCAACAGAACTATCAAGCAAAGTCGTACCGAATGGAGCAGCGTCTGTGACAACTGCAGTAACGATTCCGGCGGCTGATTTGCCTGTTGGGGGATTGTTGGATTTATTGAATAGCTTAATTTCCGTTCTTAATTTGCTTCCTACTTTGCGGCCAACGATTACGAGTATCAATCAAGCAATTACCAATCTTAAGAATGAAGATTTTGGTACTCATAATATTCCAATTTCAACCGAACAGCTTTCTTCTACTTTACTAGGCGTTAATATCAGTCAAGGACTATTACCAATATTAAGCAGTACATTAGCTACACGACTGAAGGATTTAAAAAATATTTTAGATACGTTGCCGTTAGGATTAGTAGGGACTATTCTTACCTCTGTATTATCTAGTGTGAATAGTTTAATAGCTTCTTTAGAAAATCCAGATTCGACGATTAGTACAAATCTTGTTTCGGCTTCACTCTTAGGAGCCACGAACGTTTCAATTCCAACATTTGTTTCTAGTCCAATAGGTTTAGCACAAGATTACAGGGCAAGTATTCGTGGTGGAATCATTCAAAGTGATGATATCGTTATTCAGTTATTGAGTAACTTTGGTGGTAATACGAATATTTATTTCTCAGCTGGTTCACTGACAATGAAAAGTGATTTGCTGCCTACAAATTTAAACTTCGGAATTCATCCGATCCAAACGGTAGCTGATGAAACATGGAAAGCCTATATTGGTGGCAACAGTAGCAATCCGATTCAAACAGGAATGATTCGAATAGAGGATACTCGAACAATCGCGAAAGCTTGGCAGCTAAAGGTAAGTCAGGCTAGTAATTGGAACAATGGGCAAAATAATTTGAACAATGCCCAGCTAGGTATTTCTTTAGGTTCATTAAATACGAATTTTTCTAACTATTCTGGATTATCTAATCAAAAGGTTCAGGTAACTCCTGATAATCAGGTAACACTGATGTCTTTAAGTAACACCACAGCTTCAGGATATGTAGAAATCCCTTTGAACCAATTTGAGCTTTTTGTGCCTAAAAATACACAGAGACGATCTGGTAGTTATCAAACTATTTTACAATGGACATTATCTAATACACCATAAATGACGAACCCGAAAAATATCTAGTTGAGCACTAGGTATTTTTTTTGCTGAGTTTGTGAAAACTAATTACATTTGTTTTTCACTGTGCTATCATAAATATAGTAATATACAGAAGAAAGCTAAATTATTGGTAAAAAAATTTGTGAAAAAATTTCTCAAGGTTTTATCAAAGATGGTTGAAAGTGGATAGTAATCTGTTATTCCAGGTTAATTTGTTTTGCGGGGATACATTTTTGAATTAAGATTGTGCTCATTTTCATTGAAAAATCATGAGTATAAAATGATAATTGAGTTACAGATTATTTTCGAATTACAAGGGAGGTTTGTCTATGGATACAATAACTAAGGCTATCGCAAAGTTTAAAGGAGGCGTTAAGGTTCCCCACAATAAAAACACGGCAGAATATGAAAGCGTTTTTATGGAACCGCCGAAAATTGTAACTATTCCAATGCAACAACATATTGGAGGTGTTTGTACACCGACGGTAAAAAAGGGGGACACTGTTACAGTTGGGCAAGTTATTGGTGACTCAGAGGCTTTTGTTTCAGCACCAATCCATGCTTCTGTTTCTGGCAAGGTAAAAGGGATCAAACCCATTCTAATGGCGAACGGTCAACTGTGTGAGGCTATTCATATTGCAAGTGATGGGTTACCAGTAGAGTTCCCAGATCCAACACCGATTAAGATTAATTCTAAGGAAGATTTACTGAAGGCCGCACGAGACAGCGGTATTGTAGGGATCGGCGGAGCGGGATTTCCATTGCATGTGAAGTTGAATGTCAAAGAAGATACACCAATTGATACATTGGTGATAAATGGAGCAGAGTGTGAACCATTTATTACATCTGACTATCGCGAAAGCTTGGAGTATCCGGAACGAATTATCGCAGGAATGCAAGCGTTGATGACTTACTTGAATATTGCTCACGGGGTGATAGGAATTGAAAGTAATAAACCGAAAGGGTTGAAAAAGCTACGGGAGCATTTGAATGAGTTAGCAGATCTTGATCCACGGATTGATGTGATGGAGATTCCTTCTTTATATCCTCAAGGGGCGGAAAAAATGTTGGTATATGCAACAACTGGTAGAAAAATTCCACCAGGCAAGCTGCCATCTGAGGTAGGGTGCTTGATTACGAATATCTCGACAGTCTCGCTTTTACAAAGATACATTGAGATTGGGATGCCACTGACCCATAAAAGAATAACAGTTGATGGAAATGTTGCGCAGCCAAAAAACGTTGTAGTTCCAGTCGGTACACCAATTGGTGAGGTTATAAAGTTCTGTGGTGGATTGATCGATGAGCCGAGTAAGATTATTTTAGGCGGACCTATGATGGGAATGGCACAGTTTTCTACAGAATTACCAATTACTAAGCAAACGAATGCCATCACAATTTTATCAGCCGAGCAAAGCTTACCGGAAGAATCTCCATGTATCCGTTGTGGTCGTTGTGTAGAAGCTTGCCCAATGTCATTGTTACCTGTACAGATTGAACGCTGCACACGAAATAATGATGTAGTAGGCTTGAAGAATCTGAATGTATCGGCCTGTATGGAATGCGGTTGTTGCGCATTTGTTTGTCCTGCGGGACGTAGACTTGTTCAATCCATGAAACGAGCAAAACAGTTAGAAAGGGAGGCTGCTCAATGAACAAATTACCTGTATCCATCTCGCCGCACCTTCACTGTGGACGGAGTAGTCGCAGTATTATGTTAGATGTGATTATTGCTTTAATTCCAGCAGTCATCGCGTCGACAATTATTTTTGGTTTTCGTGCTCTTATTTTGATTATAGTAACGGTTGGTGCTTGTGTCATCAGTGAGTATGTAACGAGAAAGATTCTGAAACGTCCAGACACAATACACAATTTGACAGCGGTTGTTACAGGAATACTGTTAGCATTGAATCTACCCGTAACGCTGCCCTTTTGGATGGCCATTCTAGGTGGTGTGATCGCAATTGTAATCGTAAAAGAATTCTTTGGAGGGATTGGACAGAATTTCGTAAATCCAGCAATTACTGCCCGTATCATCTTGATGATGTCTTTTGCTTCACAGATGAGCACTTGGCAGCCACCATTGAACTATTACATGTTTCAACCAGACGTCATTTCGTCGGCAACCTACTTTTCAGCTTCTCAGACCGGACAGCCTATTCCTTCACTACTTAATATGTTTCTAGGAGTTCGAGCAGGAAGTTTGGGAGAGACATGTGCATTGGCTCTTTTGATCGGAGGGGCTTATTTAGTTGTTCGAAAAGTGATTTCGCCAATTATTCCTCTCTGCTTTATTGGTACCGTAGTTATTTTTTCTACTATATTAGGTGGGGATCCTTTGTATCAAATGATGTCTGGGGGATTATTACTAGGAGCTATTTTCATGGCGACTGATTATACAACATCTCCAATTACAAGAAATGGCAAAATTATTTTTGGAGTCGGATGTGGAGTTATCACTGTTTTGATCCGTTTCTTCGCTGCATTGCCTGAGGGTGTTTCCTATGCAATTTTATTGATGAATATCCTTGTCCCTCATATTGAGAATCTAACTATTCCTAAGGTCTTTGGTGAGGGGGCGAAGGTAAAATGAAACGATCAGGTTCTAAAGTAATTTTTACTGATGCGCTTTGTTTATTTATCATTTGTCTAGTCATCACTTTTGCTGTCGCAGGAACACGGGCTATGTTCAAGGAGCGTATTGCAAAGCAAGAATGGGAGCAGACGCAAAGTGTTATGAGTCAGTTGATTAAAGCAGATGATTTTCAAGAAATTAAAGTGACTGGAGAAAATCAAGGCTATAAGGCACTGGACTCCTCAGGTAAGGTTTTGGGGTATCTCTTTGTGACTAAGTCATATGGCTATGGTAGTGATGTAAGTGTTATGAGTGCTGTTGAGAATGGAAAAATTGTCGGGGTAAATGTTTTAGACGCTTCGAATGAAACCCCTGGACTCGGACAGAACGTCACAAAAAAAGAATTTGCGGATCAATTTTCTGGACTTAATGAGACGCTAGAAGTTGTCAAGAATTCTCCTTCGAGTAAAAACCAAGTCGAAGCAGTCACAGGAGCAACCAAATCTTCTAATGCTGTAGCCACATCGGTCAAAGAAGCACTTGCGTTGTTTGAGCAAGTGACTAAGTCAGAGAAATAGGAGGGAGAACTAGTGGAAAAAGAAAAAGCATCAGCTATTTTTAGTAAAGGCTTAATCAAGGAAAATCCTGTCCTGCGTCTCATGTTAGGGACTTGTCCAACATTGGCAGTTACCACATCTGCTATTAACGGTATAGGAATGGGGATTGCAGCGACAGTAGTTCTTTTAGGCTCCAATGTCGTAATTTCTCTCTTACGTAAAGTAATTCCTAACCGTGTCCGTATTCCAGCATTCATTACCATTATCGCGGGCTTTGTGACGGTGGTTCAATTAGTAGTAAAGGCGTTGGCTCCCGCCTTAGATGCAACGTTGGGAATCTATTTACCTTTAATCGTAGTGAACTGTATTATCCTAGGGCGGGCAGAAGCTTATGCCAAAGACCACACAGTACTTCATTCAGCATTAGATGGCTTGGGTATGGGAGTCGGATTCACGATGGCGCTTCTTTGTATGGGAGGAATTCGCGAATTGTTTGGCAGTGGTACCTTGTTTGGGATGCCGATTACTGCAGGAGTGGTTCCGCCGATGACAATCATGCTCTTGCCGCCAGGTGGATTTTTCGTTTTTGGAATGCTGGTTATGGTGGCGAATAAATTAAGTGATCGCAAAACAAAAGAAATCGATTGTACAGCATGTCCCATCGCTGAAGCCTGTACGACAGTTTGTGATGAAAAGGCTGGTGATCAGTAATGCAGATTTTTGTAACGATTTTAGTAGCAGGGATTTTGACCGATAATTTTGTGTTATCGCAGTTTTTAGGTATTTGTCCATTTTTAGGAGTGTCTAAGAAATTAGATACGGCGGTCGGCATGTCATTGGCGGTAACCTTCGTTATGGTATTAGCAACATTAGTGACGTATCCAATATATGCTTCTCTATTGATTCCGTTGGGTTTGGATTATTTACAGACAATCGTTTTTATTTTAACAATTGCCGCATTGGTGCAGCTAGTAGAGGTTGTGATGAAACGCTACATGACTTCACTTTACAATGCATTAGGCATCTATTTACCTTTAATCACCACAAACTGTGCGGTATTAGGTGTAACGATTCTGAATTTTTCTAAAAATTATTCGTTCATACAATCAATGGTCAATTCCTTTGCGGCGGGTGTCGGATTTTTAGTTGCTATGGTTATCTTTGCTGGTGTACGTGGACGACTTGAAGGAAATGATATTCCAGATTCTTTGCAAGGGTTACCCATAACATTGATTGCTGCGGCTATTGTTTCATTATCATTTCTTGGTTTTGCCGGTTTGGCAGAAGGATTATTCCGTTAAGGGGGGAGAAAAAATGACAGAAATCATGATACCCATTGGCATTGTCAGCGGTATGGGATTGATCGCAGGGGTCATTCTTTCGCTCGCCACGATCATTTTTCATAAGCCGGTTGATGAAAAAGAAGAAGCTTTACGAGGTGCTCTACCCGGAATCAATTGCGGTGCTTGTGGTTTTTCTGGCTGTGATGGATATGCAAAAGCAATGGCAGAGGGGAATGCAGGGGCCACTAATTGTACCCCTGGAGGAGCGTCAACACGCCAAGCATTATCAGAGATTCTAGGTGTCGAAGTTGACGATGTACAAAAAATTGCGGCATTTGTCCGATGTAATGGAACTTGTGAGTTTACAAATAGCAAAATGGATTATACTGGGACGACTACTTGCTATGGAGCGAATCAAATTTTTGGTGGACCGCAGGATTGTCGATTTGGGTGTATGGGATTTGGTGACTGCGCGGCAGTTTGCGAATACGATGCGCTTCATATTATTGATGGGATTGCAAAGGTAGACCCAGACAAATGTGTTGGTTGCTTGAAATGTATTAACGCATGCCCTAAAAATTTGATAAAAATGCTGCCAGCAGAAAATACATCAATCGTTTCTTGTTCGAATCAAGATAAAGGCGGCAGTGTCCGAAAAATTTGCGATGTTGGTTGTATCACCTGCAATCGTTGTGTGAAAGCTTGTCCACAAAAAGCCATTAAAATGGAAAATAATGTAGCAGTAATTGATCCAGATATTTGTATTAATTGCGGCGACTGTATAGAGGCTTGCCCGCAAAATTGTATTTTGAAGATGCCAGTAAAAGAAAAGGTTCCAAATTGATTTCTTACTTAATTGGAGACTCTTTTCATTTTCTACTATTCTTTAAAGAAGGCAGGTATTGAATTGAGATTAATAGTAACAGAAAATTATGAGACATTAAGCCAACTTACGGCAGATATTGTTTTAATGAAATGGGCGGAGAATCGCCGTGTGAACTTGGCGTTAACTGCAGGTTCTTCTCCTAAGCGTGCTTATGAGATCTTGGCTGATCGGTTAAAGCAAGTGGACTTTGATAAGAGCTTGGCACATTTTTATAATTTTGATGAAATCACTTTGATGAATCAAAAATACGGGTTGACAATGCAAGCCCTACAAGAAGAGCTATATCACCCGCTAGGAATTAAAGATGAGAACATTGAAGTTTTAGACGCAGAGAACTATCAGATTTACGATCGGAAAATTGCTGAGGATGGCGGTTTAGATCTTGTATTGATGGGAATTGGTAATGATGGTCACTTTTGTGGGAATATGCCAGAATTTATGTCCTTTGATTATGGGGTGTATCGTGTCCCTATTGATCCTGCAGATGAGATGTACAAGCTAATCGATGGGATGACGCCTTATACACCAGGAAAAGAGATGGTCACATTTGGTACTCAAACGGTTCTAGGGGCGAAAGAATTAGTGTTAATTGCTAGTGGTGAAAAGAAGGCAGCTATTATTAAACAAGCTTTAGAAGGACCAATAACAGAGGATGTGCCGGCATCAGTTTTGCGCCTGCATCCTAATTTGACAGTGCTTTTAGACAAAGAGGCTGCAATTTATTTAGATTAAAATAATGTGTTAAGCTTTGAAAATGAAATTCAAATAATCTATAAAAGACTAAAGGGAACCCTCGATAGGTTCCCTTTAGTCTTTTATAGATTCTCTTCGCTTTCTTCCTCTTCTACTGTTTCAAAGTATTGTGAATGAACTTTAACCAATATAATTCCAATCAGGACCATAGCACTGGCAAAATAGAAAGTGTAGTTGCCCCCGAACTTTGTGCCGATCATTCCTGCGACAAACGGTGCTAATGAACCACCGAAGAAACGAACAAAGCTATAAGTAGAGGAAGCAATGTTACGTTTGATACCTGGAATTTCCATCGCGATAGTAGTCATCAGCGTATTAATGATTCCTTGGAAGAAGCCCGCTGCGATTAATGCCGCTGCAACAAGTGTCGGCTGATCCGCATTAATCCCCATTAACAGCAAGCAAATGACAAATCCAATAAAACCAATCATCAAAGTATAGAAGGTGCCAATTTTTCTTTCAAATCGTGTTGCTAGGAAAATTGAGGAAATTGCTAACAAAATTCCCCACCCAAAAAAGGTCATGCCAATTTCCATTTCTGAAAAGTTAGGCATCAAGAAAGGGGCATACGCGAGTAAAGTAAAAAAGCCAAAATTATATAGTAAGGCAATCAAACCGATAGAGCGTAATTTATGATTTTTTAAAGCTTTAGCACCGGCAAAAAAATCAATTTTTTCTTTGGTACTATCCTTAGGCTCTTTAAACATGATTGATATTGATAAAAAGGAGATCAGCATCAGAATGGATACACCAGCAAAAGGCAATCGCCAAGAGACAGAACCGAGTGAACCGCCAACAAGTGGTCCAATTGACATCCCTAATCCCATTGCAGCTTCATAAAGCATGATTGATTTTTCTGTTTGACCGATTAAAACACTAACGATTGCGGATAACGCGGTTGAAATAAATAACGCGTTTCCTAATCCCCAACCAGCTCTAAAGTAGATTAAAGCATTGATTGTATTAGATAATCCAGCAAAAAGAGCAAAAACGATAATAATAAATAGTCCTAACATTAAGGTTTTCTTCATACCGATTCGGCTAGAAACAAAACCAGTAAATAGCATAACAATTCCCGTTACCATCATATAACTAGTAAACAAGAGCGTTGTTTGAGCAGGTGTAGCTTGTAAAGATTTGGCGATCGAGTTCAAAATGGGATCCACTAACCCGATTCCCATAAAAGCGATCATGCAAGCAAATGCGACGACATACGCAGCTTTGCCATTTTCTTTTTCCGTTACTAAGTTTTCATTTAAATTTTCCATTAGGTCACCACTTTCCATTCAATAGTTTAATCATAATATTTATTTGTGTCAATATTTACATAAATAAATTTACATATAATTTATGATAAAAAAACACAGCTTTACTTTAAAAGCTGTGTTAACATGATTATTCAGTAAAATACTCTTCAATTCTTTCTTCTGCCCATTCGCACCAATAGAGTTCTTCCTTGCATAAACGAATCTTTCGTTCAACAATTAATTCTCTTCCAAAATTTTTTTTATACTCTTCTCCAGTGAGATCGTTCAAATTGTTCAGTACTTTTGAGTACTCATTTAATTGCTCGTTGAAGAGTTGTTTGCGTTCCATAATCAAAAATTTAGCAGTGTCACGATCTAATGCGGATATAGTAAAGATTTTTGCCAAGAACTCATCCTTTTGAGACGGTGTAGGACTTTTAATAAGTACCCATTCCTTTACTAATTTTTTTCCCGATGCAGTAATATCATAGACTTTACGTTTTCCGTCAGGAATATCAATAATTTCGATAAACCCTTGTTTGCGTAATTCTTTCAATGTCGGGTAAATCTGACTATGATGCGCCTCCCAAAAAAGATTCAAAAAACGCTTTAATTCATAGCCAGTTAGAGGTGACCGAACAAGCATAGCTAAAACAACGTAACTAATTGTATTCATGACATGCTCCTTTTGTGTGAAAGGTTTCGTTTTTAATTCTTGTTTATTGTATCATTATTTAGATAAATAGCATGAAAAAGAATAACTTTCAGACTTGCGGCGGATGTTTTTTCTTTTTATCTTTAATAAACTTGTTTTAGAGAGGAAGATCGTAATGAAAGTTTTATTTGTATTTGATGACCAAACTTGTTCAAGTTTTTTTGTCTATGACTTAACTAGCGGAGTAAACAGTTTGTTGCGGATTTCTCCAGAAATAAAAATTAAAAAAGTGACACTGGGTGAGTTGTATACTCAAGTGACGATTGAAAAATTTTTAGCCTATTTTTCACTCGCTTTTTCTATAGAAGTAAAAAAATATTTGATTTTAAAAAAAGAAGACAGCCTACTTGGTGTGAAAGAAGTGGGACTTGAAGAAGATGGTAAAATGCCAGTGACAGTTTATAAAAACTTTGTTGCTTTAAAAAATGGTCAACGGTTTACAAAAGGAAAACAACGAATGACACTAGAGGAAATTGATGCTTATATCAGTTATCAAATTGATGAAGATGGTCGAATGGATGTTTTTGAACGGCAAGAAGACATCATTCGATTGATGAAGCGAAAAACAGTGCGTCCTCGTTTATCATCTATCACTAATAATTATGGTACGGTCAAAGAGTATTCCGATAGTAATCTTAATTTAAAAGACATGTTGAAAATGGGTACAGGTTATTTAGCAAAAGGTAGTGCAAGGATGAATAAAATCAATGTACCAGAGCCCGATACTTTTTCCTTAAATGGTGATTTTCCATATTATTTAGATAGAGTGAATTGGTGTAAAAACAGCATAAAACTACGAACGGATTTGTTGAAATAAAAAAGTTATTCACAGGCAGAGATAAAAAAGCGTTTTTATCAATCAATTTAGCCGCTTACAATTACGAAAAAGTTTTTATATCAACGTTTTGTTTAGTTTCACAACTGCGAAACTTTTTTATGAAACTAATATTAGGCTATTGACAATAACCAAATATTAAAAATTAAACTGGATTTAGTATCAAGAATGGAGGGGTAATGATGATTTGGACATTAATAGTAGGTGCTGTCATTGGAGCGATAGGTGGCAGCCTTTCAGGACGTGGAAAGCAGATGGGTTGTCTCTTTAATATTATCGCTGGTTTAGCCGGTTCCTATATAGGTCAAGCGATTTTTGGTCACTGGGGTCCTCATTTAGCAGGAATGGCGTTAGTTCCTTCTATTCTAGGAGCTGTCGTAGTTGTAGCAGTCGTTTCTTTCTTCACTGGAAGACGATGATCATGAATTAACAGAAGTCGATTTTCGGCTTCTGTTTTTTTGTGAAGCTTCTATTGTTTTTCTAGACGTGTTCGTTCAGCTTTTTGACACTCTTTGTTATAATGGATAATGGGTGATAAGAATGATAAAACGAATTGAAAAATTACGTGCACTGATGAAAAAAGAAGTAATAGATGCATACTTAGTAACAAGTCCAGCTAATCTTCGTTACCTAACGAATTTTACTGGAACTGCTGGTTTAGCATTTATCACATTGAACAACGCTTTTTTTATTACCGATTTTCGTTATACTGAACAAGCGAGCGAACAAGTCCAAGGAATGACGATCCTTCAACATCAAGGGGACATTACAAGTGAGATACTCAAACTGATGGAAAGTGAGGGAGTCAATGTTCTTGGGTTTGAAGATTCGTATATCACTTATGCGGAGTATTCAATTTTTGAAGAAGCGATAGATGCTGAATTGGCTCCTGCAAGTGGACTAATTGAAAAATTAAGAGAGCAGAAAGACGCCGGTGAAATCGCCATTATTGAAAAAGCATGTGCCATTGCTGATGAAGGTTTTGAGCATGTTTTAAAAATGATTCGCCCTGGAATGACAGAGATTGAGGTGGCTAACCAGCTAGATTTCTTCATGCGTTCACTTGGTGCAACAGGAACATCGTTTGATACGATTGTTGCAAGTGGTGTACGTTCCGCTTTACCCCACGGTGTAGCCAGTGAAAAAATGATCGAGCAGGGAGATTTAATTACACTTGATTTTGGCTGTGTATATCAAGGTTACGTGTCAGACATTACACGAACTTTTGCGATAGGTGACCCTGGTCAAGAGTTAAAAGATATTTATCAAATTGTATTAGATGCGCAATTAAACGTTCTAGCTGCAGCACAAGTTGGTGTAACTGGTGCACAATTGGATGTCGTCGCTCGGAACATTATTACGGAAGCTGGATATGGTGAAGCTTTCGGACATTCTACTGGACATGGTATTGGCTTGGACATTCACGAAGGACCAAATATTAGCCGTTCCAATGAAGAGCCCTTAACGGTGGGCAATGTTATCACGGATGAACCAGGTATTTACATAGCTGGTTTAGGTGGTGTGCGAATAGAAGATGATCTAGTGATTTTAGCTGAGGGCAATCGAATCTTAACTCAATCATCAAAAGAACTGATTATTTTATAAACTTTTTGCTTTTTGTATCCCTTGTAAAAAACTTAGTGGAAACAAGGCTGTGTTTTTTGTTAAGAAATAGTTTCATTAAAAACGAATGACCTAAACAGAGTAGTGGTAGCGTAAGTAAACAAGAAATGATAAACTAGAACCAAATCTGTAAAGATGGGGTAATAGGTAGATAATCACTTCTTTTGATTATCTTTTAGTGAATTAGGAGGAAGTATCATGATTTCAGTAAACGATTTTAAAACTGGTTTGACTATCGAGGTGGATGGCGGCATTTGGCGCGTAGTTGACTTTCAACATGTAAAACCAGGTAAAGGTGCGGCCTTCGTTCGTTCAAAACTTAAAAATTTACGTACTGGAGCAGTTCAAGAAAAAACGTTCCGTGCAGGTGAAAAAGTAGCAAAAGCTCAAATTGATAATAAAAAAATGCAATACCTTTATGATGACGGAGATAACTATGTTTTCATGGATATGCAGAGCTATGAACAAATTGAGATGCCCAAACAACAAGTGGCAGAAGAAATGCTCTACGTGTTAGAAAACACTGAACTTACTGTTATTATGTATGGTAATGAGGTATTAGGGGTAGACCTTCCTAATACTGTTACTCTAGAGGTTGCAGAAACGGAGCCCAATATCAAGGGTGATACATCATCAGGTGGTTCAAAACCCGCTGTAATGGAAACTGGCTTGACAGTAAATGTACCATTCTTCGTAAACCAAGGAGATAAGCTGATTGTTAATACACAAGATGGCAGTTATGTTTCTCGAGCATAATCGTTTTTGCTGTTCTATTTTGATTAGTTGAAGATTTAGAAACGTCATTAATATTTAATTTCTTATGAATAGAGATTTTTAAATTAAATTAATTATGTATATTCTGTTAGATGATATACGATATCAGTAACGGCCTTATTTTTCTTTAGAGAAATAAGGATATTTGGAGGAATAAGGAGAGAGTAAGATGGCAGATGAAAAAAATTTAGTTTTAGGCGAAAGCCCAGAACTTGGTGAGATTATTATTGCGCCAGAAGTAATCGAAGTAATTATCGGAATTGCAGCCTCAAAAGTTGATGGTGTCTATGGCATGCGTGGTTCCTTAGCTAGCAATGTCACTGAATTGCTTGGTAAATCAGCACACGGTAAAGGCGTTTATCTTAAAAACGACGAAGATGGTTTAAAAGTCGATATCTATTCTTACTTCGATTATGGAACTTCTGTACCAAAAGTAGCGATGGCAATGCAGGAACGTGTAAAACAGCAAGTATTGTTCATGACTGATTTAGCTTTAAGTGAAGTAAACATTCATGTTGTTGGTGTAGTTGCGGAAAAATTGGAACAACCGACTCTAGAAGAATTATTTAATGATGAAGAGGAAAATAATGAGTAAAGAATTGTCACGTCACGAGATTCGGGAAAAAGCATTGCAGGCATTATTTCCCTTAGATTTTAATCAAGAGTTAACTAAAAAAGATGCGATCAACCATGCTTTAAGTATTGATCAACAAGAATTTGTCAGTGATGACGAAGAAGCATTTGTTCCCATCTATCTGGATGAATTAGTTGGTGGAGTTGTCGATCATCAAACAGAACTGGATGAAATTATTAAAAAACACCTGCGTTCTAACTGGACGATTCAACGAATTGCAAAAATGGATTTGATTATTTTGCGACTAGGAATCTATGAAATGTTGTACAACACGCAAGTACCCAATCGAGTAGTTTTAAACGAAGCAATCGAGTTAGCCAAAACTTTCAGTGACGACCAGTCAAGAAAGTTTGTCAATGGTATCTTATCTAATGTAATGAAAGAGATCGATGAAGCTGGGGCAAATAGCTAATAAAGCTATTTTTCCCAGCTTCATTTAAACTATACAGAAAAAGAAGTGGGGATTAATATGGCGCAAATTATCGATGGTAAAAAATTGGCAGAAAAACTTCAAAAAGAAACAGCAAAGCAAGTGAATACGTTGGCAGAAAAAGAAATTTATCCTGGATTGGTTGTCTTATTGGTCGGAGAAAACCCAGCTAGCCAGATCTATGTAAGAAATAAAGAACGGGCTGCTAAGAAAATTGGTATCCATTCAGAGGTAAAACGTTATCCTGAAAGTATTACTGAAACTGAGCTGATTAGAGAAATCGAACAATTTAATCAATCAGATGAATTTCATGGAATATTAGTTCAGTTACCTTTGCCAGATCATATTGATGAAGAAAAGGTTTTACTGGCAATTAATCCTTTAAAGGACGTTGATGGGTTCCATCCAATGAATATGGGAAGATTATTTGCTGGAATGCCCCATACGATTCCTTGTACTCCTTATGGCATTATGAAAATGTTTGAAGAATATGATATCCCTTTGGCAGGTAAACAGGCAGTAGTGATAGGTCGAAGCAATATTGTGGGTAAACCAATGGCGATTTTATTATTAGAGGCGGATGCAACAGTCACATTAACCCATTCAAAAACGAAAGATTTGGCAAAAGTAGCTAGTAAGGCGGATATTTTAGTTGTAGCAATCGGCAAAGGCCATTTCGTTACAAAAGAATTTGTTAAGCCAGGAGCAGTTGTCATTGATGTTGGAATGAATCGAAATGAAGATGGAAAACTAATAGGTGATGTGAAGTTGGATGAAGTCGAACCGATCGCTAGCTACATTACCCCGGTTCCTGGGGGAGTAGGCCCCATGACCATCACTATGTTAATGCAGCAAACAGTCGAATGTTGTGAGCGACAAGTACTGAATCACGAATAACAAAGAGGTGTTTAAATGGCACAAGAATATTTAACCGTCAGTGCTTTAAACAAGTATATTAAACGGAAGTTCGATGTAGACCCCTATTTAGAGCGGGTCTATTTGACCGGAGAGATATCAAATTTCCGTATGCGAGCAAACAGTCATCAATACTTTAGTTTAAAGGATGAACGTTCCAAAATAAGTGCTATTATGTTTAAAGGAGCGTTTCAAAAGCTGAGGTTTACGCCAAAAGAAGGTATGAAAGTATTAGTGGTAGGTCGCGTGGCATTGTATGAAGCTAGTGGCAACTATCAGATTTATATAGATCATATGGAGCCTGACGGTGTCGGTGCGCTCTATCAAGCATTAGCAGAATTGCGAGAGAAATTGGATAAAGAAGGATTGTTTTCTCTCCCCAAAAAGTCATTGCCTCGCTTTCCGAAACGAATCGCTGTAATCACTAGTCCTAGTGGCGCAGTGATCAGAGATATTATTACAACAGTAAAACGCCGATATCCCATTGTGCAACTGGTTTTATTTCCCACATTGGTGCAGGGAGATAAAGCTGCTGCAGATATTGTCTCAAATATCAAAAAGGCCGAGAAGTTGAATTTTGATACTATGATTATTGGTCGAGGTGGGGGATCGATTGAAGATCTTTGGCCTTTTAATGAAGAGATTGTCGCTCGAGCAATTGCAGCATCTCCGATTCCCGTCATCTCTTCAGTCGGGCACGAAACGGATACGACGATCGCTGATTTAGTTGCAGATGTCCGAGCAGCAACGCCAACAGCAGCTGCAGAATTAGCGGTACCTGTTTTATCGGAAGAAATTTTACGAGTTAAAGAGAAACAAGCACGTTTAGAACAGGCCTTTATGCATCAATTACAACGAAAAAAAGACCGTTTTGAACGTTTGCAGCAATCCTATATCTTTAGACAGCCTGCACGATTATACGAAGCGCAAAGTGTGCGATTGGATCGATTAGTGCAACAATTGCAACAAAATATGACTGTTTTAGTCAATCAGCGAGAACGCGAATTGATGCAGTACAGTAGTCGCTTGGCCCAAGCCAATCCTATCAATCGTTTGAAACAAGCGCAACAGCAAATGACATATTTACAGGAACGGCTACAGCAGCAAATGCAGGGATATATAGAAGCTCAACAGCGTAGATTACAGCAGGCAGTTATGTCTCTTGATTTATTAAGTCCACTAAAAACGATGGGACGAGGGTTTACATATACGACCCAAGATGACCAAGTAATTCGTTCTGTTAAGAATTTAAAAGAAAAAGAAATGGTCGTGCATTTTGTTGATGGAAATGTAAAGGCATCAATCTTAGAAATTGAGGAAGGGAAAAAATAATGGAAAATACAACCTTTGAAGAATCAATTACTCAACTAGAAAATATTGTGTCACAATTAGAACGTGGCGATGTGCCATTAGAAGAAGCACTTGAAGCATTTCAAAAAGGTATGGTTTTAAGCAAGCAATGTCAGGATACTTTAACGAAAGCAGAAAAGACATTAACCAAGATGATGAGTGAAGATGAAGAAGTGCCTTTTACAGGTGAGGAGGAAGCCTAATGTTACAGCAGCTTTCTGCTGAAGAGCTACCTAAAGTTGAAAAAGAAATAATTGATTTTATCAACACCTACACAACACATGAAGAGTTAAAGGAAAGTATGCTTTATTCAATTAATGCGGGGGGGAAAAGGATTCGTCCGTTAATAGTATTAGCGACAGTAAAAGCTTTTCAAAAAGAGTTGTCTTTGCCCGTTTACCAGACTGCGGGAGCATTAGAAATGATTCACACCTATTCATTAATCCATGATGATCTTCCAGCAATGGACGATGATGATTTACGACGTGGGAAACCGACGAATCATAAAATTTTCGGTGAAGCATTAGCAATTTTAGCAGGGGATGGTCTTTTAACGGGTGCGTTTCAACTGCTCAGTGAAACTATTTTAGACTCCACTGAAACTGTCTTGTTGATCCAGTTATTAGCAAAGGCTGCTGGGACTGGAGGCATGGTTGCAGGACAAGCGGGAGATATGGCGGCAGAAAAGCAGCATGTTTCATTAGACGAATTAAAGATAATTCATCGTGGGAAAACAGGTGCTTTGTTGACTTATGCTTTCGTAGCTGGAGGGATCCTTGCGAATCAAACGGAGTATGTGCTTGAACTTCTAAAAAAACTTGGTGGGCATATTGGTTTGGCTTTTCAAATTCGGGATGATTTATTGGATATTGTGAGTTCAACAGAAGAATTAGGAAAGCAAGTCGGTCAGGACGAAAAATCAGATAAAAGCACATACCCAGCATTATTGGGAGTTGAAGGGGCTATGCAGTCTCTGGTTGACGAGTTAAGTCAGGCTGAAGATACAATCCAACAATTATCAAAAGTGGCAGAAGTTCAGCCTGAAATTTTCGAAGATTTACTAGCGCTCTTTGCTCTTAAGAAATAATGTGTTGGATGAAGTTAAATCTATTATAAGAAATAGGAGATATCATGAAAAAAGAACGTGTCGACGTGTTGGCTTTTAATCAAGGACTTTTTGAAACCAGAGAAAAGGCTAAACGCGGCGTGATGGCTGGTTTAGTATATGATCAAAAAAATGAACGACTGGACAAACCTGGTGAAAAAATTTCAATTGAGACAGTTTTACAAGTAAAAGGGCAAAGCTTAGCGTATGTTTCTCGTGGTGGATTAAAATTAGAAAAGGCTCTAAAAAATTTTGATGTAGATATTGATCAAAAAATTCTGTTGGACATAGGATCTTCTACAGGCGGATTCACGGATGTTGCATTGCAAAACGGTGCTTTGTTAAGCTATGCCTTAGATGTTGGCTATAATCAATTGGCTTGGAAACTACGTCAGGATGAGCGAGTAGTTGTCATGGAACGGACGAATTTCCGTTATTCTAAGTTAGCAGATTTTGAGAAGGGACAACCAAATTTTGCAACAATTGATGTTTCCTTTATCTCTTTAAAGCTGATTTTACCTCCCTTACATGAAATTTTGATGGATAACGGAGACGTGGTCGCGTTGATTAAACCACAATTTGAAGCGGGAAGAGAATTTGTAGGGAAAAAGGGAATTGTTAAGGACCCAAAAACACATTTGATGGTGTTAAAGGAAATTACTGATTTTGCAATAGCGCATGGTTTTAATGTAGAAGAACTGACTTTTTCTCCTATTACTGGCGGGGAAGGAAACATTGAGTTTTTGGCTCATTTGAAAAAAGTACCTGAAACAGGTTGTTTAAAATCAGAAATTGATTTGGAAATGGTTGTAGCAGAGGCTCATCAGCAATTAGATAAATAATCAGGAGGAAAAGAAATGCGAAAAGACGAGCGCCATCGCATTATTACTAAGTTATTGAGCGAGTATGATGTGAGGAAGCAGGAGGAATTTGTAACAGTTCTTGCGCGAGAAGGTGTGAAAGTAACTCAAGCAACAATTTCACGTGATATCAAAGAAATGAAACTCATTAAGGTACCTTCTCCGAATGGTGGGTATCGATACAGTATGCCCCTTCAAGAACAGGAAGACGTGAATGAAAAACTGGCTGATTTGTTAAAAGATGCCATGGTTTCTATTGATCAAATGGAGAAATTTATCAGTGTTAAAACACTTCCGGGAAATGCGTCTGCCTGTGCAAATCTATTAGAAAAACAATTCATGAAAAATTTATTTACGACCTTGAATGATGATGATAGTGTTTTGATGATTGCAAGAACAGAAGACGATGCAAAATATATAAAACAAGATATCGTTGAAAAAAGCCAGAATAATTAGTAAGTCTCATTAAAAGGAGAATATGAAAATGTTGCAAGAGCTAACAATCAAAAATTTTGCGATCATTTCTTCGTTGCATTTAGGATTTACTGATGGAATGACAGCTCTAACTGGCGAAACAGGCGCTGGAAAATCAATTATTATTGACGCAGTTAGCTTGTTAGCTGGAGCTCGTTCATCCATCGAATATATTCGTCAAGGTAGTGATAAATGTTTAGTTGAGGGGCTTTTTGATTTACCTAAGCAACATGAGTTCAGTCTACTAATGGAAGAACTTGGAATTGAAGTAGATGAGGCAGGATTGATTGTTCAAAGAGATTTGAATATCTCAGGAAAAAGTGTCTCACGAGTGAACGGAAGAATTGTTACTTTGGCGAACTTACGAAGAATTGGTCAATTCTTAGTAGACATTCAAGGCCAAAACGACCACCAGGAATTGATGCATCCAGAATCGCATCTCCGTCTTTTAGATAGTTTTGGTGACTCGGCTTTTCAAGAGAAAAAAATTAGGTATCAGACCGCATATCATAGCTATATAACTTTAATGAATCAAGTTAGAAAATTTAAACAAAATGAACAATCTTTTGTTCAAAGAATAGATATGCTAACTTTTCAACAAGAAGAAATTGGAAATGCAGAGCTATCTATTGGTGAAGAAGAAAAACTGATGGAAGAGCGGGAGAAACTTACGAACTATCAGAAAATAGTAGATAGTCTTTCTTATAGTTACCAAGCTATGACAAATGAAGAAACAAACTCTTTAGATGCGATAGGTTCAGCTAGTCAGGAACTTCAAACAATAGCTTCTTTAGATACTGACTATGAAGGCATATCTGATAATGTTCATAGTGCCTACTATCTTTTGCAAGATGCGGTCAGTGAAATCGGGCGTCAATTAGATTTGCTAGAGTTAGATGAGGAGCGCTTGGATATAGTTAATGAAAGGCTTGAACTAATTCATCAACTGAAAAGAAAGTATGGAGATTCGATCGAGATCATTCTAAACTATTATGATCAGATTAGTGAAGAACTTTTGGATTCAGATTTCTCTGGAGACAAATTGGAAAGATTAGAAAAAGAACTATATGAAAAAGAAAATGAATTACAACACTTAGCTGAGATGCTACAAGCGGCGCGAAAAAAGATGGCGAAAAAATTAGAATCAGCAATCCAAAATGAACTGAAGGATTTGTACATGGAGAATGCTCGGTTTGAAGTGAGTTTTAAAGAGAGCTCTTTTAATGCAGAGGGAGTAGATGAGGTAGAGTTTTACATAACGACTAATCCTGGAGAGCCATTGAAGCCTCTAGTTAAAGTGGCATCAGGAGGAGAAATTTCTCGAGTCATGTTGGCTTTAAAGACCATTTTCTCAAAAACTCAGGGATTAACGAGTATTGTTTTTGATGAAGTAGATACTGGAGTGAGTGGGCGAGTCGCCCAAGCGATTGCAGACAAGATTTATCAAATTGGTCTGAATTCACAGGCCTTATGTATCACTCATTTACCTCAAGTAGCCGCTAAAGCTGATCATCAACTATTTATTCGTAAAGAGATAGTTGATGGAAGGACTTTAACTAAGGTAGAGGAGTTAACTGAAAGGGATCGTATTGACGAAATTGCTCGTATGTTAGCAGGAGCAGAGATTACAGATTTAACTGTCAAGCATGCAAAAGAATTATTGCAATTAGCAAAAAAATAGCCGGAGCTCATGCTCCGGCTATTTGCTTACATAATACTTAGTAGACTACTCAAAACCAATGAACCGATTGTTAAAATTAACATGGTCCAAATAACAACCTTGGTAACTTTAGAAAAAGTACTAGTAGATTTTTTGTTATTCATGCCGTCACCATCCTCAAAAAAATCTCAAATTCATCATACTTCATTTCTTGAAACTCCGCAAATAACTGAAAAAACTTTTAAAAAATACTAAGAAATCTTTTCGCGTCAATGTTGCGAATTCAATTGTTAAAACTTGCTAAATCCTTTATATTTTAAATGAATTGAAACACGAATGTAACGATAATGCAGTATAGTGAAGGTAGTAGTTAGAAGAGGAAGGACTGTATTTGTTGGCATCATTTTCACCAATTTTGTTGTTATGGTACATTTTCCCGATTATCGTCTTTTTAGCGTCTGATTATATCGTAACAACTTTTAAATTAAAACAACGCTTCAATTTGAAAACGCCAGATATTACTGTACCATTTTTAATCGTTGGAATGCACGAAATATCAAAAAGTATCAGTACGTTTTCAATTTTACCATATTTTTTGCTATCCATTCTATTACTGGGTATTAGCGTCGTCGTTTTCCAAGCCTATCGCTATCGTGAAATCATGTATGGTCGATTTTTCAAAATGTTTTGGCGCTTAACGTTTTTATTATCAGTTTTGGTCTATTTTATTTTGATTATTGCAAGTATTATTAATGCCTTATAAATGAAAAAAACTTTAAAAAAACTCTTTATTACCTACGTATTTCCCGATAAAACAATATGGTTAGAAAAGGTCAAGAAACTGTTATTTTTGTTTTTTGTAAAGTGTGGTAGATTGTGGGGGATTGTGGTAGACTAATCTCATGCGGTGGTAAAAAGGGGTGAAGTCTAGATGTTCATGGGTGAATTTCAACACAATATTGATGCAAAAGGTCGATTGATCGTCCCATCAAAATTACGTGAACAGTTAGGCGAGAAGTTTGTTGTTACCCGAGGTATGGATGGGTGTTTGTTCGGTTACCATTTAGCCGAGTGGAACCAATTAGAAACAAAGCTAAATGAAATGCCGCTTTCAAAGAAAGATGCGCGTGCATTTGTTCGTTTCTTTTACTCTGCTGCTACCGAGTGTGAGATTGATAAACAAGGTCGGATCAATATACCGGCATCTTTGCGTAGTCACGCTTCTTTGGAAAAAGAATGCGTCATCATTGGTGTAGCCAATCGCATTGAAATTTGGGATCAAGCTCGTTGGAATGATTTTACAAAAGAAACAGAAGCTAGTTTCGACGACATTGCAGAGACAATGGTCGATTTTGGATTTTAGAGAAGAGGATTATCAATGACAGACTTTCAACATACAACCGTTTTGCTTCGCGAGACAGTTGATGGTCTAGCAATCAAACCAGACGGTATTTATGTTGATTGTACATTAGGCGGTGCTGGTCACAGTGAGTACTTATTAAGCCAGTTAAACGCAGATGGACATCTTTATGCTTTTGATCAAGATCAAAAAGCGATTAATAACGCGAAAATTCGTTTGACAAAATATGTCGAAAAAAAGCAAGTGACTTTTATTAAAGCTAATTTCAGAGATCTAAAAGAAGAACTGAATTATTTAGGCGTGACAGAAGTCGATGGGATTTTATATGATTTGGGCGTTTCCTCTCCGCAACTAGATGAGGCTGAACGTGGGTTTAGTTACCATCAAGATGCTCCATTGGATATGCGGATGGATCAGGATGCTCCCTTGAGTGCCTATCAAGTTGTAAATGATTACTCTTACCATGAATTAGTAAAAATCTTCTTTCGTTACGGAGAAGAAAAATTCTCTAAACAAATCGCACGTTTGATTGAACGCAAACGTGAAGAAAAGCCAATAGAAACTACAGGCGAGCTCGTTGATATAATTAAGGAAGCTATTCCAGCTCCGGCAAGACGAAAAGGCGGTCATCCTGCAAAAAGGGTTTTCCAAGCTGTTCGGATTGCTGTGAATGATGAGCTAGGAGCAATTGAGAGTTCTTTGGAACAAGCGATTGATATGCTATCTGTTAACGGAAGAGTCAGTGTAATTACGTTTCATTCATTAGAAGACCGAATCGTGAAGACCATGTTTAAAGAATTTAGCACACCTAAGGATATGCCACCTGGCTTACCAATGGTACCGGAAGAATTTCAGCCAATGCTAAAATTAGTTAATCGAAAACCAATTATTCCTTCAGAAGAGGAATTAAATGAGAACAATCGTGCGAGAAGTGCAAAATTGCGGATCGCTGAGAAAGTGAAGAAAGGATAGGAATTATGGCAGAATTAAAAAATAAACAACCATTTCAATTTGATTCTCAGCAAAATGAGATTCAACAAACGCCAGATTCTTTCAAAGTCTTCGTTTCTCCAGGAGATCGTTTAAAGAAAATTACACGAGTAGAAAAATTTGCCGTGTTAGCTTTCTTAGTGATGTTAATTGGGCTGTCAATCGTGATGGTAAATTATCGTAATGAAATCAGCAAAACACAAAATGAAATTACTAGTATTCAAACCGATATTGATGCGAAAGAAAAAACGGCGACGCAATTACAACAAGAAAAAAGTGAATTGTCTCGATCTGATCGTTTGAAAGAAGTTGCGGAAAAAGCGGGTCTTTCTATCAATGACGCGAATTTAAGGAAAGTGAAGTAAATGAGCTTTAAAAGGCTAAGAAGAAAAATCCGAAAAAAGAATTTGACTCCGATGAACAATCGCAAAAAAGTAGGCGTTATTTTGTTTGCTACGAGTATTGGATTGTTCTTTTTATTTGCCGTTCGCATGATTTATGTGGTGGCAGGTGGACATGTAGCAGGAACATCATTAAAAGCTAAGACGGAAGAGCTTTATCATGGTGGTGAAGTTGTTAAGGCTAAACGAGGGACGATTTATGATCGTAACGGTGAGGTTATAGCAGAAGATGCTACCTCTTATTCCGTTTATGCAATTCTTTCGGAAAGCTATGTTTCAGGAAAAGATAAACTTTACGCCCAAGAGAAAAACTTTGATGAATTAGCTTCTATATTACATAAGTATTTAGGAATTAAAGAAAAAACAGCTTTGAAAACATTAAAGAGCGGCATAAATAGTGACGGGACAAGTAAGTATTACCAAGTTGAGTTTGGCAATAAGGGAAAAAACATTTCCGAGGAGACCAAACAAAATATCGAAGATGCGATGAAGAAAGCTAAAATCAAAGGACTATATTTCACCGATCACACTGATCGAATGTATCCGAATGGAAATTTTGCTTCTCACTTCATAGGTTATGCTCAACCAGATAAAAATGAAAATTTAGTTGGGATGATGGGTGTCGAAGCAGCTTACGACGATGTTTTAAAAGGGAAAGATGGAAAAGTAGTTTATCAAAAGGACGAAAACCAACGCCCAATTCCTGGTAGTGTTGCAGAAGAAAAGAAAGCAGTCGACGGAGAAGATATCTATACTACTTTAGACGCAGGCTTACAAAGCTATTTAGAAACGTTATTGGACAAAGTGAATTCAGAAGCCAATCCTACAGAGATGACGGCTATGCTGATGCAGGCGAAAACAGGGGATATTCTAGCAATGTCTCAACGACCAACATTCAACCCAGAGACTAAGGAAGGGCTCGGAGAATCTGACGCATGGCGAAACTTCTTAGTAGAAGATAGCTATGAGCCAGGATCAACTATGAAGGTTTTTACCACTGCCGCAGCCGTTAACGAAGGCGTCTTTAATGAAAATGAAAGCTACGTTTCTGGAAAGATCCAAGTGGCTGATGCGACCATTAATGACTGGGACTTAGGCAAAAAAGGAATATTAACAATGCGCCAAGCGTTATCTTGGTCTAGTAATGTCGGAATGGTGAAGTTGGAAGAAAAACTTGGGGATCGTTGGCCTGAATACGTGAAACGCTTTGGATTTGGTCAAAGTACTTATTCTGGTTTGCCTGGTGAATCAAAAGGAACTCTGCCGACGAGTAATATCGTTGACCAGGCGATGAGTTCATATGGACAAGCTATTGGGGTAACGAATTTTCAAATGATGCGCGGCTTTACTGCTGTTGCAAATGACGGGAAAATGCTGCAACCCCATTATGTTGAAAAAATAGCTAACCCTAATACAGGTAAAGAAATTATTACAAAGCCAGAAGTCGTAGGTGAACCAATTACGGCTGAGACCGCACAAAAGGTGCGTGAATACATGCGTGATACCGTAGAAAGTGAAAATTACGGTTCTGCTTATGATCAATATAAAGTACCCGGATATCATATTTCTGCTAAAACAGGGACCGCTCAAATTGCTGAGAATGGTAGATATTTGACAGGTGATACAAACTATATTTATTCAATTGCGTTGATGCTTCCTTCAGAGGATCCAGAATACATTTTATATTTAACAATGAAGCAGCCGCAGGAAAATAAGGCAGGTATTTTGGGAGACATCGCTAATCCTTTATTGAGTCGTGCAATGGAATTCCAAAATAATGAATCTGATTCTTCAGAGGAAGAAAGTAATACTAAGGTTACTGTTGAAGATTATCGTAATCTTTCAACATCAAAAGCTGCAGCAGATGCCAATAAACGTGGACTGACAGCTGTAGTAGTTGGCGATGGAGATAAGGTTGTACAGCAGTCTGCCAAACCAGGTGAAAAGGTAATGGCAAATGAACATCTTATTTTGTTGACAGACGGCAAGAAAGAGATGCCTGATGTTCGTGGCTGGTCTAAAGCAGATATTTTGAAATTGACTAATTTGCTGGATATTGATGTCACATTTAAAGGGGACGGCTACTGTGCGAAACAAAATATTGCTCCCTATTCGGAAATATCGAAGAAGAAATTGAAAATTACGTTAGGTTAGACTGGAGAGAAAAAAATGCAACCGGCACAACTATTTATCGCTTTTGCCAGTAGTTTCGCAATTACTGTTGCAGGCATGCCATTTATTATTGGCTATTTTAGGATGAAGAAACAAGGACAAGAAATTCGTGATGAAGGGCCAAAATGGCATAATACAAAAGCTGGCACACCAACGATGGGTGGTTTAGGTTTTCTAGCCGCTGCAGTGATTACATCAATCTGGTTTAGTCTTTGGACGCAGCAAATGACAACCTCGTTATTAATTCTGGTTTTCGTATTATTACTTTATGGAATCATCGGATTTCTGGACGATTTTATCAAATTAGCTAAGAAGCAAAATGAAGGATTAACTTCAAAGCAGAAATTCATTGCGCAAGTTGTTGTTGCGATAGTCTTCTATTTAATCTACCGAATGGAAGGTTATCCAAATACGTTGAATTTCTTTGGCATCGATTTACCCTTAAATATTGTCTATGGACTTTTCGTGATTTTTTGGTTGGTTGGTTTCTCAAATGCAGTAAATCTAACTGATGGAATCGACGGGCTAGTTTCAGGCCTAGGAACAATCTCATTTGCAACATACGGTATTATTGCTTGGAACCAACAACAATATGAAGTTTTAATCGTGTGTCTAGCTGTAATGGGTGGATTAGTCGGTTTCTTTCCTTACAATAGAAAACCTGCGAAAATTTTTATGGGAGATGTCGGTTCTCTTGCTTTAGGCGGATTGTTGGCAGCTGTTTCAATTGTTCTACATCAAGAATGGACGCTGCTATTAGTCGGTCTGGTATATATTTTTGAAACAGCAAGCGTGATTATTCAAGTTACTTCCTTTAAAATGACAGGGAAACGTGTTTTTAAGATGTCACCGTTGCATCATCATTTTGAGATGTCAGGTTGGTCCGAATGGAAAGTAGATACTGTATTTTGGGCAATCGGACTGATTGCATCTATTATTGTTTTATTGATCGTACTGTAGGAGATGACTAGGAAATGAAACAAATCAAACAATATGAAAACGAAAAGGTATTAGTGTTAGGATTAGCGAAGAGTGGATTTAGTGCGGCCAAGTTATTAAACGACTTGGGCGCACTTGTTACGGTAAACGATGGAAAACCTTTCGAAGAAAACCCTGAAGCACAAGGACTGTTGGAGCAGGGTGTACGAGTGATTACAGGTCACCATCCAATCGAATTACTAGATGAAGATTTTTCATTAATGGTAAAAAATCCTGGTATTCCTTATGATAATCCCTTAGTGGCGAAAGCCGAAGAATTGCATATTCCAATTTTGACCGAAGTGGAGTTGGCTTATCAAGTCGCAGAATGTCCTATCGTTGGTATTACCGGAACGAATGGGAAAACGACAACAACTACCATGATCGGTCTATTATTGAATCAAGAGAGAAAGACTGGTAAAGCACACTTAGCTGGGAATATTGGTTTTCCTGCTAGTGAAGTAGCTTCTAAGGCTACAGCAGATGACGACATCATTATGGAATTGTCGAGTTTTCAATTGATGGGAATTAAAAGCTTTAAGCCACAAATAGCAGTTATTACCAATATTTATGAAGCGCATTTAGATTATCATAAAACGCGTGAAAATTACGTAGCAGCTAAATGGGCAATCCAACAAAACATGACCGCAGATGATTATTTAGTTTTAAACTGGAATTCAACAGAATTACAAGAGTTGAGCACACAAACTGGGGCACAAATTGTTCCTTTTTCTACAATAGAAAAGTTAGATAACGGGGCTTACCTATCAGATGGACAGCTGTGTTTCAAAAAAGAAAAGATTATGGCTGCTTCTGATTTAGGTGTACCTGGCGCTCATAATATTGAGAATGCTTTGGCAGCAATTGCAGTAGCAAAATTAAAAGGTATTTCTAATGAAGGAATTCGTAAAGCGTTAAGTAATTTTCATGGTGTTCCTCATCGAACACAATACGTGGATACGATCAATGGACGCAAGTTTTACAATGATTCAAAGGCAACAAACAGCTTAGCAACCGAAATGGCGCTAAGTGGCTTTGATAATGATCGTTTAATTTTACTGGCGGGCGGCTTGGATCGTGGAAATGAATTTGATGAGCTGATTCCGTCATTAGAAGGTGTCAAAGCAGTGATTCTTTTTGGCGAAACGAAGGACAAACTGGCTGATACTGCAAGAAGAGCAGGGATTCAGACAGTTATTTTGACCTCTAATGTTGAAACGGCTGTTCCTTTGGCCTATGAACAGAGTGAAGATGGCGATAGCATTTTATTATCTCCTGCAAATGCAAGCTGGGATCAATACCCAAACTTTGAAATACGCGGAGATAAATTTATGCATGCTGTGAAACAACTAGAAAAGTAGGGAAATGAAATGAGAATACTTGTTACAGGCGGTGGCACTGGTGGACATATCTATCCAGCTCTGGCATTTATCCGTTACGTACAAAAAATCCAACCTGATTCTGAATTTCTATATGTAGGGACGCATCGAGGTTTGGAAAATAAAATCGTGCCTGAAACAGGCATCTCTTTTAAGACAATTAAAATTCAAGGATTTAAACGGAAACTTTCGTTTGATAATTTAAAAACCGTACAGCTCTTTCTAGAAAGTATCAAACGCTCGAAGGAAATATTGCGAGAATTTAAGCCAGATGTTGTGATTGGTACAGGTGGATATGTTTCTGGATCGGTTGTTTATGCCGCAGCAAGAATGAAAATTCCGACGATCGTTCACGAGCAAAATAGCGTACCGGGTATTACAAATAAATTTTTGAGCCGTTTTGCTGATAAGGTGGGCATCTGTTTTCCTGATGCTGCTCAATATTTTCCGGAAAATAAGACTGCATTAGTGGGAAATCCTCGAGCGCAAGAAGTAGTCACTAGTGGAAAATCAGACGTATTGGAACAATACAAATTGTTGCCAGATACCCCAACAGTATTAATTTTTGGCGGCAGCCAGGGTGCGCTTAAAATAAACCAAGCAGTCATACAGGCGTTACCCAAATTCTCGCAAAAAGATTATCAGGTATTATACGCTTCTGGAGACCGTTATTATAACGAGATTTCTGAAAAAATTGATGTAGAAAAAATCAGTCGCAACTTGTCGCTTCAACCTTATATAAAAAATATGACGGATGTTATGGCAAATGTAGACTTATTGATAGGTAGAGCTGGAGCAACATCCATAGCAGAGTTTACTGCATTGGGACTACCAGCCATCCTAATCCCGAGTCCATATGTTACCAATGACCACCAAACAAAAAACGCACAGAGTTTGGTAAACGCGGGTGCTGTTAAAATGATTGCAGATGCTAATTTAACAGGTGAAAATCTTGTTGAAGCGGTAGATGAAATCATGAGTAACAATGAAAAAAGAGAAATAATGGCAAAAGCTTCTCGTCAAGAAGGAATTCCTGACGCAGCTGAACGCATGTGGTCATTGGTAAACGAGATCGTTAAATAATTATTGGAGGTGAGGATCATTAGTCGTGAAGAGTTTCCAGAAGAAAATAAAGAAAAAGAAGAAAAAACAAAACAAGAGAATTTGACTCCGTGGCAACTAGCAAACATGGAGTATTTAAAGCAAAAAGCGCTCGAGAAGGGCGAACCTGAAACACCGCCGAAATCTTCTGAATCGTCAGCTGAAAACACAAATACTAGTGAACCCGCCGATGAAAAAAGAGAAGCAGCAGATATGGATGATCCACCGACTATTGATGAGGATCTGGAAGATACAGAAGAAAAAGAAGCACCAGATTCTGCCAAAGGTCCAAAAAACGGTTCGTTCTTAGAGCGTCTCCCCAATATTAAACATGAACGAAATCGTCGTCTCGTTCGAAGATCTTCCATTTTAATTGGATTATTTTTAATCCCGGCGATACTATTATTATATTACATTTCACCCTTAGGTAAGTTAGGTGGAGTAAGCATTACTGGGAATGAAAAAATTTCGGCAGAGATAATCAAAAAAGAACTCAATTTTTCAGTTGGAGATAATCTTTGGAGTCAATATTTTGATCGTAGTGACAATGTGAAAAATTTGAAAAAGCAAGAACTTCAGATTGAGGATGCGGAAGTTCACATCGATGGCTTCAATCATTTTGAAGTGAAAGTGAAAGAGTATCCAGAGGTCGCCTATTTAGAAAGTGATGGGAAATACTCACCTGTAATTTCGAATGGAAAGATTATTCCAGTCGAAGTTGAAAAAAGCGATGGAGAGCTGCCAATTTTGGAGAACTTCACTGGATCAAAACGAATATTGAAAGTTCTTGAAGGATATAAAAAGTTATCTGAAGAAGTAAAACAAGGAATATCTCAGATAAAGTATGCTCCGACAAGTGAAAACAAAGAGTTACTGGAAATTTTCATGAATGATGGGAATAAAGTGTTGGTTAGTATCGACGATCTAGGAGATAAAATGAAATACTACCCTCAAATTGCTAAAGAAATGAGCGATAAAGAGATTAAAGGCGTAGTTGACATGGAAGCTGGAATATATAGCTATCCGTACACTGAAAATTCAGCTACTGAGGATTCAACGCAAGGCTCGACAGAACAATCTGAAACGCCAGTTGGAAATGATTAAATTTATTACAAGAAAATGTTGAATCTTCTTTTTCATTCTAGGCAAAATGTGTTAAAATTGAAGGCAGTGAATTACTTGCAAAAAATTATATTTCATGCTTAACAGTAACTTAAAATATTAAATCTGAATAAAGCATTTATTTGAAAATAGGAGGGAATCCCATTCATGGCAAAAGCAGGAATGTATGTAGGCCTTGATATCGGGACAACATCGATAAAAGTTGTTGTAGCCGAGTACATCGATAGCCAAATGAATATCATTGGTGTTGGAAACGCAAAATCAGAAGGAATCAATCGTGGGATTATCGTAGATATTGATAAAACAGTACAGGCGATTCAACGAGCAGTAAAACAGGCCGAGGAAAAAGCTGGGATTCAGATTAAAAGTGTCAGTGTAGGATTACCTGCCAACTTATTAGAAGTTGAGCCTTGCCAAGGTATGATCGCTGTGAATAATGAGTCTAAAGAGATTATGGATGAAGATGTTCGTAATGTCGCTTCAGCAGCAATGGTTCGTTCGGTTCCTCCTGAAAGACAAATAGTTGCACTATTGCCTCAAGAGTTTACCGTTGATGGTTTTGAAGGAATTAAAGATCCACGCGGTATGATCGGTGTACGTCTTGAGATGTTCGGATTAGTATTTACTGGTCCTAAGACAATCATTCATAACATTACCAAATGTGTTGAAAAAGCGGGCTTGTCTGTTGCTGAGACAGTAATTACATCTTTGGCTCTGACAGAATCTACATTATCTGATGGAGAAAAAGATTTTGGTACGATTGTTATTGACATGGGTGGCGGACAAACAACAACGGCCGTTATGCATGATAAACAATTAAAATTCACCCACGTGGATCAAGAAGGTGGAGAATTTGTTACTAAAGATATCTCGATTGTTTTGAACACGTCATTTAACAATGCGGAAGGATTAAAAATTAACTATGGAGATGCTTACCCAAGCCGTACATCAGCGGATGAAGATTTCCCTGTAGATGTGATTGGTAAAACAGATCCGATTAAAGTCGATGAGCGCTATTTAGCTGAAATCATTGAAGCACGTTTAGAACAAATATTCCGCAAAGCAAAAGAAGCTTTAGATGAAATCGAAGCGCTTGACTTACCAGGTGGAGTCGTGTTAACTGGTGGTGCTGCAAGCTTGCCAGGCGTAGTTGACTTAGCTGAAGATATTTTTGGAACGACAGTGAAACTGCATGTACCAAACCAAATGGGCTTGAGAAATCCAGTCTTTACAAATGTCATTAGTATCGTTAATTATTCAGCTGAATTAAGCGATGTATATCATTTGGCAAAATCAGCTGTGACCGGTGAAAAAGTTTCTTTATCTGCTTCACCTCAAACGAGCGCTGTCTCGACGGCACCTGTGTATGACGATTACGAAGCTTCAAATGATTACGAAGAAGAATCAAAACCAAAAAATGAAGAAAAAGTAACCGGGAAGATTAAAGACTTCTTCTCTAATATTTTTGACTAATTTGTAGGAGGAATAGAAAATATGGAATTCTCAATAGATAACAATATTAACGAAGGTGCAGTTATTAAAGTTATCGGTGTTGGCGGTGGCGGTGGCAATGCCATCAACCGTATGATCGAGGAAAACGTCAAAGGCGTTGAATTTATCGCGTCAAACACTGATGTACAAGCTCTTAAAAATTCAAAAGCAGAAACAGTTATTCAATTAGGCCCTAAATATACACGCGGTTTAGGTGCTGGTTCACAGCCTGAAGTTGGTCAAAAATCAGCAGAAGAAAGTGAACAAGCAATCCGTGATGCATTAGAAGGTGCTGACATGGTCTTTATTACTGCCGGAATGGGTGGGGGAACTGGTACTGGTGCAGCACCGATTGTTGCGAAAATCGCTAAAGATTTAGGTGCATTAACAGTAGGAGTCGTTACTCGTCCATTTAGCTTTGAAGGACCAAAACGCGGACGTTTTGCCGCAGAAGGCATTTCATTGCTTAAAGAAAACGTTGATACACTATTAATCATTTCAAACAATCGTTTACTTGAAGTTGTTGATAAGAAAACGCCAATGCTTGAGGCCTTCCGTGAAGCAGACAATGTTTTACGTCAAGGAGTGCAAGGGATTTCTGATTTGATTACAGCTCCTGGCTATGTCAACTTGGACTTCGCTGATGTGAAAACAGTTATGGCTAATCAAGGTACTGCTTTGATGGGTATTGGTGTTGCTAGCGGTGAAGATCGTGTTGTCGAAGCGACGAAAAAAGCTATTTCTTCTCCATTATTAGAAACATCTATTGATGGTGCAGAACAAGTATTGTTAAATATTACTGGCGGTTTAGATATGACGCTATTTGAGGCACAAGATGCTTCTGACATCGTTGCTAGTGCAGCTACAGGCGATGTAAATATTATTTTAGGTACATCAATCAGCGAAGAATTAGGCGATGAAATTCGCGTGACAGTAATTGCGACAGGAATTGACCCAACAAAAAAGGAGCGTAAGGCTACACGTAACACACAACGTGCTAGTCAAATCCAATCAGTTCCACAAAAGCAAAATTTAGATATCGAACCTTCAAGAAATAATGAAGGGCAATCTGCATTTGGCGAATGGGATATTCGTAAAGAAGAAAATATCCGCCCGAAGGTTGAAGAAACACAATTTGATAACATCGAAAAGAAAGAATTCGAAACCTTCAATCGTGAAGAAGTAAAACCTGAAAAAGACGAAGAACTAGATACACCACCATTCTTTCGCCGTAGAAAATAAAAGGGGGAGAGCACATGATCGCTGAAAACTTGCATAAAATCGAGCAAGAAATTCAGGAGTCGTGTGCTCTTGTTTCACGTAACCCAAAGGATGTTACAATGGTTGCGGTGACCAAGAGTGTCGACTCCAAAACAGCAAGTGAACTCGTTGAGTTGGGAATTTTGGATTTAGCGGAAAATAGGGTAGATAAATTACTAGAGAAAAAGCAAAGTCTTTCACAACATCAGCAGATTAAATGGCATCTTATTGGTAATTTACAGCGTCGCAAGGTAAAATTGATTATAAATGAAATTGATTATTTTCATGCACTGGACAGTTTGCGTTTAGCACAAGAAATTCAAAAACGTGCGGAACATCAAATAGATTGTTTTATTGAGATAAATGTTTCTGGTGAAGAATCGAAGCATGGGCTCAACCCAGCAGAGCTTCATTCTTTTATTCAGGAAATAGCAGGGTTGGATAAGATACGAGTGATTGGTTTGATGACCATGGCTCCTTATGAAGCGAGTGAGCAGGAAGTTCGAACAATTTTTTCAACCTTGAAAGATCTTCAAGAAAGTGTGAAAAAACTAAACTTGCAATACGCCCCATGCACAGAATTGAGTATGGGAATGAGCCAAGACTTCAAAACGGCAATTGAAGAAGGCGCCACATTTGTTCGAATTGGAACGGCATTATTTAGGAAAGGTTAGGTAAAGTTAATGGGAATTAGTCTAGCAAAGATCACTGATTTTTTTGGTTTAGCAGATGATGACATGTATGAAGAAGTAGCAGCACCTGCCCCAAAGAAGCAGGTTAGCCGCCCACAAAGCGCGCCTAAAAAAGAACGCGTAACGGCACGTTCAACATACCAAAAGCAAGAAAGACCAAAAGAAAGAGTACAGCAAAAAGTACAGGAGCGAGTACAACAACCAGTTGTTGAAACTCCTACGAATCGACGGGCAGAGGCTGTGATGAAAAAAGCAGAAAGTATGCCTAAGAAAAGTGAAAAAGTCGTGTCTATGCCAAACAATAACAGTCGGGCACAACGACTTGCTCCAAGAATGGAAGAAAAGAAAAAAGACCGCATCTCAGTGGTTGAACCAAGAGCCTATAATGAAGCGATGACAATCGCCAAACGTGTTGGACAAGGCGAAGTGGTTCTAATTAATTTTCAATCTTTAGATGAGATGAAGGCAAGACGTGTGGTTGATTTTCTAACGGGCGCGGTATTTATGATTGATGGCGATATTAAGCGTGTTGGCAATGAGATGTTCTTATGTACGCCGACAAATGTTGAAATTACGAATACTGCATTGAGCTCAATGGTTGATGATGATATTTATGGATTAGGAATGTAAAGGAGCCGCTTATTTGAATCTACTTATTACACTTTTTTACTATTTAAATCGTTTAGTTTATCTCTATACGATACTTTTAGTTGTTTATGCGTTGATGTCATGGTTCCCAGGAGCCTACCAATCTAGATTTGGTCAGCTTTTAGGCCGAATTTGTGAGCCGTTTCTTAATTTGTTTCGACGGTTGCCATTACAATTTGGCGGGATTGATTTTTCAGTGATGGCTGCGATTTTAGCGTTAAATTTTGCAATGGGGGTATTACAAAGAATTCTGATAAATATTATTTATTAAGGAGGTGGCACTATGAATGCGAATGTCTATCAACATTTTAGACCAGAAGAGCATCCATTTGTTGACAGTGTTGGCGATTGGCTAGAACAAGTTGAAAGCCAGTACGCTCCTTATTTGACGAATTTTTTAGATCCTCGTCAGGCGTATATTTTAGAAACATTGATTCGTGAAAATAGCGAATTAAAATTTTCTTTTTATGGCGGTTATGAAGATGCAGAACGTTGTCGCTGCATGATTTATCCTGATTATTACGAGCCGCAGATCGATGATTTTGAACTGGTGATGATTGAGATCAATTATCCGCAAAAGTTCACTGAACTTTCTCATGGAAAGATTCTGGGGACGTTGATGAATGCGGGAATTAAGCGTGATTATTTTGGGGATATTATTTCTGACGGTGATCGTTGGCAAATCTTTTTAGCAAAAGAATCTGCTAGCTATATCGTTAGTCAAGTAACAAAAATTGGTCGTGTGACAGTTCATTTAGAGGAACGGCCTTACACAGACATTATTATTCCTAAAGATAGCTGGTTAGAAGAAACTACTACAGCAACTTCTCTGCGACTGGATGCAATTATTTCAACCGTCTACAATATATCGCGTCAGCGTTCAAAACAGTTAGTAGAAGCCGGCAAGGTGAAAGTCAACTGGTCAGTAAATGAACGCCCAGATTATTTGCTAGATTTATTAGATGTCGTTTCAGTCCGGGGATTTGGTCGAATTCAGATTCAAGGATTAGAGGGAAAAACAAAGAAAGAGAAATTTCGTTTGCGTTTAGGCGTTTTGCGAAAATAAAATTTATGAGGTGAACAAAAAAATGGCATTAACTCCATTAGATATTCAAAATAAGAATTTCTCCACGAAAATGCGTGGCTATAACCAAGATGAGGTCGATGACTTCTTAGATATGATCGTTCGCGATTATGAAGACAGTATCGCCAAAAATCGTGAATTAGAAAAAGCATTGAAGCATTCAGAGGAAAAATTAGAGTACTTCAATGAATTGAAGGAAGCGTTGAACCAATCAATCGTTGTAGCACAAGATACCGCTGATAAGGTTAAATCTTCTGCAAGCAAGGAATCTGAAGTAATTGTCACATCTGCTCAAAACCGTGCAGATGAACTGATTTCTAATGCAATGCAAAAGGCTAACTTGTTGACGACAACTGCCGAAGACAAAGCAAAAGAAATTCTAACTGATGCTACTTCTAAAGCTCGTCAATTAGCTGCGGAAACAAATGACTTGAAAAAGAAAACGCGTGTTTTCCATCAACAATTATTGTTGCTGTTAGAAACACAAATCGATCAAGCGCGCAGTGGTGATTGGGAAGAAGTCCTAAAACCAATGTCTTCCTATGTGGGAGATGGACATGAAGTTCTGAAAGAAGTTTTAGCTAATGAACTTGACAACGATGATGTGGTTGCAGTAGACTCAGATGAACCAATTATTACTCCTGAACCTGAAGAAGATATGGGATTAACGATTGACATTCCTGAATTAATTAAATCAGACGAAAACTAAGCTAATCTAGAATAGAAAAGCTGATTAGATTCTTTTAGCGAGCCGATGATAGTGGAAGTTCGGCAGACCCTCTAATTAGAAAGATCCTCTAGATCATGCGGTTGTGAAATATTAGTAGCAATCGACGGGTCATTCCGTTAACAATGATTAGAGGAAACTTTTTGGTTTCAAATTTTGGGTGGTACCACGACAAGCTCGTCCCTTTGCGGACAAGCTTGTTTTTTTGTGTTTTTAAACTTTTGATTTATCAAGGACTATTCAATCTTGAGTAGTACCTTAAAATAGAAAAAGGAGACGATTGATAGTGAAGACAAAAGAGACCCTTCAACTAGGTAAAACTGGGTTCCCGATGCGTGGCAATTTGCCAAATCGTGAAGGACAATGGGAAAAAGAATGGGAAGAAAATAAAATTTACGAAAAGCGTCAAAAATTAAATGAAGGAAAACCAACCTTTGTTCTCCACGATGGCCCTCCATATGCTAATGGAAACATCCATATTGGACATGCACTAAATAAAATTAGTAAAGATATCATCGTGCGCTCAAAATCAATGTCAGGTTTTCGTGCACCTTATGTACCGGGCTGGGATACACATGGATTGCCAATCGAACAAGTTCTTGCTAATAAAGGAATCAAACGAAAAGAAATGACGATGGCTGAGTATCGAAAAAAATGTGAGGAATATGCGCTATCACAAGTGGATAAGCAGCGAGATGATTTCAAACGGTTAGGGATCGCTGGTGAGTGGGACAATCCTTACATCACTCTTACTCCTGATTACGAGGCAGCTGAAATTCGTGTGTTCGGTAAAATGGCAGAAAAAGGCTACATTTATAAAGGATTAAAACCAATCTATTGGTCACCATCTAGCGAGTCATCATTGGCCGAAGCGGAAGTTGAATACAAGGATGTTAAATCGCCTTCTATTTTTGTTGCATTTAAGGTTAAGGATGGTAAAGGAATTCTGGATACAGATACTTCATTTATTATCTGGACAACGACTCCATGGACTTTACCAGCTAACCAAGGAATTTCTGCAAACCCAGCGTATACTTACGTGGTGGTGGAAGCAGATGGGAGAAAATTTGTTGTTGCGAAAGACTTATTGGCAAATGTTGCTGAGGAGTTGGATTGGACAGATCCTAAGGTTATTAAAGAAGTTAACGGAAAAGACTTAGAGTATATGACTGCGCAACATCCATTTTATGATCGAGAATCTCTAGTCATCTTAGGCGATCACGTCACATTAGATGCCGGTACTGGACTGGTTCATACAGCGCCTGGACATGGGGAAGATGATTATTTTGCCTGGAAGAAATATCGTAAAGACATCATTTCCCCCGTTGATGATCGCGGTGTTATGACTGCTGATGCGCCTGGATTTGAAGGAGTCTTTTATGACAAGGTCAATCCAATGGTCACAGAACTGTTAGAAAAAAATGGGGCTTTATTGAAATTAGAATTCTTTACGCATAGTTATCCTCATGACTGGCGTACAAAGAAACCAATCATTTATCGTGCAACGCCTCAATGGTTTGCTTCTATTGATAAATTCCGTCAAGATATCTTAGATGAAATTGAAAAAGTTGATTGGATCATCCCATGGGGAAAAACTCGTTTGTACAATATGATTCGTGACCGTGGGGATTGGGTCATTTCTCGTCAACGTGCATGGGGAGTTCCATTGCCAATCTTCTATGGTGAAGACGGTGAGGCAATCATCACACCGGAAACAACAGAACATGTGGCACAGCTTTTCGCTGAGTATGGTTCTAACATTTGGTTTGAACGTGAAGCGAAGGATTTATTGCCAGAAGGCTTTACTCACCCAAGTTCACCAAACGGAGAATTTACAAAAGAAACAGATATTATGGATGTGTGGTTCGATTCAGGATCTTCTCACGAAGCGGTGTTACGTCAACGTGATAACTTAACATTCCCAGCTGACATGTATTTGGAAGGTTCTGACCAGTATCGTGGCTGGTTCAACTCAAGTATTACGACTAGTGTAGCTATTAATGGCGTTGCTCCATACAAGTCAGTTCTTTCTCAAGGGTTTACTTTAGATGGTGAAGGCCGAAAAATGAGTAAATCTCTAGGAAATACAATCGTACCGGATAAAGTAATCAAGCAAATGGGTGCAGATATCTTGCGTCTATGGGTCAGCAGTGTGGACTATGAAGCGGATGTTCGAGTATCAATGGATATCTTGAATCAAGTATCGGAAGTTTATCGTAAAATCCGTAATACTATGCGTTTTTTATTAGCGAATACGAGTGATTTTGAACCAACAAAACACGCAGTAGCCTATGATGATTTACGTTCAGTGGATAAATACTTGTTAGTTCGTTTGAATCAAGTGATTAAAACTGTTCGTGAAGATGGTTATGAAGCATACGACTTTACTCAAATTTACAAAACAGTCGTGAATTTCTTAACGGTTGATTTGTCTTCGTTCTATTTGGATTTCGCGAAGGATGTTGTTTATATTCAAGCGGAAGACAGTTATGAACGCCGTTGTATGCAGACAGTCTTTTATCAAGCGGCAGTTGCATTAACAAAATTATTGACGCCGATCATCCCTCACACAACGGAAGAAATCTGGAGCTATTTGAAAGAAGAAGAGGAGTATGTTCAGTTAGCAGAATTACCAAGCTATGATGAATACCCTAATCAAGCTGAATTGTTAGATACATGGAAGGCCTTTATGGATTTCCGCGACAACGTCTTGAAGGCTTTAGAAGAGGCCCGTAATGAGAAAATTATCGGTAAGTCTCTAGAAGCGAAGGTGACCATCTATCCAAATGAACAAGTAGGTGCTCTATTAACAGCACTAGATGCGGACCTTGCACAGTTATTGATCGTATCGCCAGATTCATTCAGTATTTCAAAAGAAGCAGCACCTGAAAATGCCATGACATTTGAAGATGTCGCGATCTTAGTTGAAAAAGCTGAAGGGGAAGTGTGTGATCGTTGTCGTCAAGTACGTACGACAGTTGGTGAAGATGAAAAACTTCCAAATTTATGTGCTTCATGTGCGCATATCGTTGAAGAAAATTATCCTGAGGCAGTAGCTGAAGGATTGGAATAACCCTTTATAATAGAAGAAACCCGTGTTGATTTGCGTCACACGGGTTTCTTGACGTAGAAAAAAGCTTACGGTTTTAGCCGTAAGCTTTTTTTGAATTATTCTAATTTTCCACGTTCACGATACCATTGATCCGGCTGCCACGCCCATTCGTGACCATTTTTAGCTAAGAGATCAAAGGCACATTGTGGTCCCATAGTTCCAGCAGCATAGTTTGGAAATCCTGGTGTAGTCTGATCCCAGGTAGTACGAATGCGATCAACAATCTCCCATGAGTTTGCTACTTCATCCCAGTGAGAGAAGTTAGTGCTGTCGCCGTTTAATGCATCTAATAGTAATTTTTCATAGGCTTCAGGACTATTTTCAGTGACCTCGGCACTCTGACGGAAATCCAATTTTACTGGTTCAGTATTGAAGCCTTGTCCAATTTTCTTTCCATTTAAGGTTAAGGAGAAGCCTTCTGTTGGTTGGATATAAATGGTTAAAATATTTTGTGGTAACTCTTCTCCATCGACTTCTGCTTGTTCAAAATTAAAGACATTGACGGGAACCTGTTTAAAGACAATATTGATGCGGGTGCCTTTTTCTGTCATCCGTTTGCCAGTTCGAACATAAAAAGGAACACCTGACCAACGGAAGTTGTCAATTAAAAATTTACCAGCGACAAACGTTTCCATTAAAGAATCTTTTGAGACATTTGGTTCATCATGGTAGGCGACGAATTGTTTATCATCTAACGTACCCGCGTCATATTGGCCGCGGACAAAATTTTGTAACACTTCTTCTGAGTTGTAGCGACGAATGGCTTGCAAAACTTTTACTTTTTCCTCACGAATAGATTTGTTAGAGAAAGAAGTTGGGACTTCCATTGCTAGTAGAGCAACGACTTGCAGGATATGATTTTGAACCATATCTTTTAATGCACCACTATGTTCATAGTAGCCACCGCGGTCTTCTACACCAAGGGCTTCGGAAAAGGTAATCTGTACATTTTCGATATATCGGTTATTCCAAAGGGATTCAAAGATATTATTCCCAAAACGAATCACGGAAATATTTTGAATCATTTCTTTTCCTAAATAATGATCAATTCGGAAAATATCTTGTTCGGGGAAAACTTTTCGGATCTGATTATTCAGTTCATTCGCAGAATCGTAGTCAAAGCCGAACGGTTTCTCGATCACTAATCGGTTATACCCTGTGGTGGTTAAAATTTCTTGCGACTTCAAATGGTTAACGATTGTACCAAAAAATTGAGGTGCCATGGCTAAGTAATATAGACGGTTGCCCTCTAAACCATACTTTTCATCTAATTCATCCGCTAAATCCTTTAATTGATCATAATGTTCTGTATCATTCACATCATGTGAAAGGTAGAAAAAGTGATTAGAAAATTCTTGTGCCTCTTCATCAGTAAGGGCAATATCTTTGATCGTATCACGCACAATTTCGCGATAATGCTCATCGCTCCAAGGTCTTCTAGCCGTACCAATGACGGCGAAATGCTTTGCTAAATTTCCTTTTTTATATAAACGAAATAATGAAGGGTAAAGCTTTCTCTTTGCTAAATCACCTGTACCGCCGAAGATGGTGAATAATGCTGCTTGTTCCATATGATTCACTCCTAGTTCCTAATAATGTATTCATTTTTAGAGCATCTACCATCCAAAAGAGCAGAGCTTATTTTTATCATTTGCGTTGTCAAAACTGCAAAGGGTGGACGGGGACTCATTCTATAATGAATCAACAAAAATTGTTGACGCTGCTTTGTAACTAATTGAAACCTCTTTTTGGTCATTTTGTAAAGTAATTGGACCTTCATAGGCCGCGATCGTTGAAATTTCGTATTCTTCATGGATTTTTACGCCGAGATCCATCAAATAGTCAAGCAGCTCTTTTTCATCCAAAACACGGGCAATACGTATTTTCGTACCGACTGGATAATTTGTCAGTGTTTGGCGGTCTTCTTCGTGGACGGTTTGATCCTGCTGCGGAATCATTCCGCCATGAGGACAAAAGGTTGGATGGCTCAAGTAATTATCCAATTTCTGTTCCAATTGTGAGGAGGTCACATGCTCTAATACTTCTGCTTCATCATGGACTTCATTCCACGAATAGCCAAGATGATCGACTAGAAAAACTTCCCATAATCGATGTTTACGAACGAGCGTGCTCGCTTTTTCCAAACCTGCAAGTGTCAATTGAACACCTTGATAAGGAGAGTGTTCAACTAAGCCTTCTTTAACTAGTTTATTAATCATCTCACTGACAGAAGCACCAGAAATGGACAAACCTGCAACGATTTTTTTATTGCTAACTTTTTCTTTGTCGCCACCTAATTCTAATATTAATTTTAAGTAATCTTCGCGATTCGGTGTCATTGATGTTCATCCTTTCGTAACGAAGCATATCAGATTAAGTTTACCAAATATTTTTTATTTTTTCCATTTGATTGGTCTTTTCTTTTTTAAGTCTCAGAGCCGTAATAACACAGGTAATTAAAAAAAATTTCTAAGAACACTTGCCTATCTTTTTAAAAAAAGGTAGTATATTAAAAATAAATGAGAATTGTCAAACTATTTAAAGGATTGATGTCAATGACAAAGCAACAAGTAACAGCGGCCCCGACCATGTATGATCCCTCTTTTGAGAAGGATGCATGTGGTATGGGCTTTATTGCTCAGATGGAAGGTACAGCTTCACATCAATTAGTGAAGCATGCACTAACAATGTTAGAACGAATGAACCACCGCGGCGGAACTGGTGCAGAACCAGAAACTGGTGATGGGGCAGGAATATTAGCGACGATTCCAGATAAATTCTTTCAACGTGAAGCAAAAACGGCAGGTGTATGTTTGCCTGATCGTGGACAGTACGCAGTAGGTATGTTCTTTTTACCTGCAGAAGAAGAACATAAGAATGGCTTGCAGCAGGCGCTTGTAAAAGAAATTGAAGCTGCTGGTTATTTGGTCCTTTGGCAGCGAGACGTACCGTTCCAGTATGAAAATTGTGGCCCTGGTGCCCAAAAAGTGATGCCTAGCTTTGTGCAATTATTCATAAAACGTCCGCTGGAAGTACAGACAGATCGAGATTTTGAGGATCGGTTGTATCGCTTGCGTCGTAAATTGGAGAAAACATATCACGCAGGAGAAATGGCGATTTGCAGCTTATCTAGTAAAACGATTGTTTATAAAGGAATGCTGCATGCTTATCAGGTTGGTATTTTTTATGATGACTTGCAGGATGAGGATTTTGCAGCCAGCATCGCAGTCGTTCATTCTCGCTTTTCAACTAATACATTCCCAAGTTGGGATCGTGCTCAGCCATTCCGTTTCTTAGCTCATAATGGGGAGATCAATACCCTGCGTGGATCAGAAAACTGGATGAAGAGTCATGGCATCGAAGTATATAACGAAGAGGATTCTGACTCTGCAAAGCTAGAAAATTGTATGGAGTATTTGTATCGTAATGGACGTGATATTCCTCACGCTTTAATGATGATGGTACCAGAGGCTTGGTCGGAAGAAGCAGGATTAGGCGAAGAAATGACCGCCTTCCAAGAATACAATGCCAGCTTTATGGCGCCTTGGGATGGACCGGCGGCCTTATGTTTCACGGATGGGGAAATGGTTGGTGCGACGTTGGACCGGAACGGGTTACGACCATCTCGCTATTCTATAACAAAGGATGGCTTTGTTCAGGTAGCATCTGAATCAGGTGTCGTGGATTTTGCTCCTTCTAATGTGATTGAAAAAGGTGTGTTAGGACCTGCGAATATGATCTTAGTTGATACCATCAATGGGAAATTTTACCGCAATCAAGAGATCAAAGAAAAATATGCAAAGGCTCATACCTACAAAGAATGGTTAGCTGAAAATCGTATTGAGCTTTCTCAGCTTGCTGAAACAGAAGTTCAAGAAGCCGCAGTTACGGGCAAAGAATTGCAAAGAATGTGGAAGCTGAACGGCTATACAGATGAAATTATTCGCGGAGCCTTGCTGCAAATGGCAGGGAAGGGAGAAGAGCCGGTACTTTCTATGGGGTATGATTCTCCGTTAGCTGTTTTGAGTGACAAGCCGCAATCATTGTTTACGTACTTCAAGCAGCAGTTTGCTCAAGTGACGAATCCGCCGATTGACGCGATCCGTGAACAATTGGTTATCGGAACAGAGATGTTCTTAGGACGTGACGGCGATATTCGGGTAGACGATGCTCATAACTGTCAAAAACTAAAAATTAAGAGCCCAGTTCTCAGCAGCGCTGATTTTCTAAAAATCGCTCAGTTAAATACTAAAGAGCAAAAAGCCGTAACCATTTCAACACTGTATCCTATCGGGAATAGAAATGCTTTAGAAGATGGCTTAGAACAGATGTTTAAAGAGGCTGAATCTGCGATTGATAAGGGCGCTACGATCTTGATTTTAAGTGATCGTGGGGCTGTTCAAGAAAAAATGGCGATGCCTATTCTATTAGCTGTATCAGGGTTGCATAATCATTTGGTCCGTAAAGGAAAAGCATCTTTGGCAAGTTTGGTTGTTGACTCTGCGGAAGTTTGTGAGGTTCATCATTTTGCCACTTTAATTGGATATGGTGCTAGCGGTATCCATCCTTATGGTGCGTATGCGACGTTAACTGACTTTAACATTGAAAACGGTCTGGAAAATTATCGTAAAGCTGCTGAAAAAGGGATCGTGAAGGTGATGTCCCGCATGGGTATTTCGACCATTGCTGGTTATCATGGTGCGCAGTTGTTTGAAGTTGTAGGAATCAGTCAGCCAGTAACAGATAAATACTTTACTGGGACTGCCAGCCGTATCGGCGGATTGTCGCTTTATCAAATTGAAGAAGAGTATTTGCAGCGTCATTCTCTAGCCTATGGTCCACAACAAAATGATTTGTTGGCTTCAGGAGGAAGCTTCCAATACAAGGCGGATGGCGAACATCATTTATTCAATCCGAAGACAATTTATAATTTCCAACAAGCCGTTCGAGCAGGGGATTATCAATTATTCAAACATTATGTTGAACAAATGAATCAGGAGGCCTTAGACGAACCAACAAATTTACGAGCGCTTTGGGAATTTAAAAAGGACCGTCCGGCAGTGAAACTTTCTGAGGTAGAGCCTGCTAGTAAAATCGTGAAACGCTTCAAAGTAGGAGCTATGTCTTATGGGTCGTTAAGTGAGGAAGCTCATCAATGTATCGCTGAAGCCATGAACAGTATTGGCGCGAAATCCAACAGCGGTGAAGGTGGAGAAAATCGTAAACGATTCAAACCGCAAGCAGATGGTAAGAATTTCAACAGTAAAATCAAGCAGGTCGCTTCGGGTCGTTTCGGTGTAAATGCGGAATATCTGATGAGTGCCGAAGAATTGCAGATCAAAATGGCGCAGGGAGCAAAACCAGGAGAAGGCGGGCAATTACCTGGCAATAAAGTTTTCCCTTGGGTAGCAGAAATTCGCGGATCTACACCAGGTGTGCGATTGATTTCCCCACCGCCGCATCATGATATCTATTCGATTGAAGATTTGGCTCAGCTGATCTATGACCTGAAGGCAATCAATCCGTATGCGAAAATTAATGTCAAGCTGGTTTCAAGCACAGGGGTTGGGACCATTGCGACAGGTGTAGTTAAAGCTGGAGCAGATGTTGTCGTAATCTCTGGCTATGATGGCGGAACAGGCGCTTCACCGCGTAATTCGATACGTGATGCAGGACTGCCATGGGAAATGGGTGTTGCTGAGGCACACCAAACATTAGCTATGAACAATTTACGTCAGCGGATGACACTAGAAACTGATGGCAAATTAATGACGGGCCGCGATGTGGCGATGGCGATCTTATTAGGAGCTGAAGAATACAGCTTTGCTTCGTTAGCTTTAGTGGCGATCGGTTGTGTGATGATGCGTGTTTGTAGTTTGAACACCTGTCCAGTGGGGGTAGCGACACAAAATCCGGCATTGCGGAAATTCTTTGTGGGTAAACCGGAACACTTAGTGAATATGATGTATTTCATCGCGGAAGATTTACGCGAAATTATGGCGGAATTAGGCTTCAGAAGCATCGATGAAATGATCGGTCACACAGAAGTTTTAGCGCCGCGCTTTATTGCGAAGGGTAAGGCAAAATCGTTAGACTTCTCAAGAATTCTATCGACAAGCGTTGGTATTGAACGGAAAACAGAAGATCCGTTCAAAGAAAAACGTGAATGGCCTGAATTGGATCATTTTGCTGAGGGAGCCATCAAAAATGGGGAGCAAGTAGCGATGACTTATCCAATCAATAATGTCAATCGAACAGTTGGCGCACGAATGGGCGGCTGGATCGCTGAGCGATTTGGAAACTACCAGTTGACGCCTGGTCAGATCAAATACACTTATACTGGTATTGCGGGTCAAAGCTTCGGCTCGTTCATCACCCAAGGCATGGAATTAAAGCTTATCGGTGAAGGAAATGACTACGTGGCGAAAGGTCTTAGCGGCGGTCGTGTAATTATCGTACCGCCAAAGGATGCAGCTTACGATGTAGAAAATTCACCAATCGTTGGGAATGTGGTCTGCTTCGGTGCAAATCGCGGAGAAGGATACTTCCGAGGGAAAGCAGGCGAACGTTTCTGTGTCCGTAATAGCGGGGCGAATGTGGTCGTCGAAGGCGTCGGTGATCATGGCTGTGAGTATATGACTGGCGGAGTTGCGGTCATCTTAGGGCCAACTGGTCGAAACTTTGCTGCGGGAATGTCTGGCGGGGTGGCCTATGTTTATGATCCGACAGGGACTTTTGCCGATAAATGTAACTTAGAGATGGTAGATCTTTTCAAATTAGGTGAAGCTGGCGATGATGCGGTCTTGAAGGAAATGATTGAGAAGCATCTTGCTTATACAGATTCATTGAAGGCAGCAGAATTATTGAATGATTGGGAAAATGCTCAAAAACATTTTGTCAAAGTGTACCCAAGAGAATACCACGAAATGATTCGAGTAACAGAGGAATTAGCGAAAACAGGTCTAAAAGGTGACGAATTAATTGAGAAAGCCTTCATCGAAGTGATCGGCGAACAAACGGTACCGGCTGGAAAGGAGCGTGGCTAGGATGGCAGATCCATTTGGATTTTTAAAATACCCCCGAAAGGACAATCCTTATCGTCCAGTCGAAGAACGTATTCAGGATTGGGAAGAATTACAAACACCCCTCAGTGTAGAGGAGCGGAAAGAACAAGCGGCTCGTTGTATGAATTGCGGAATTCCATTTTGTCATACAGGAATTTTTTATGGCGGCAAGCGTGCAGTATCAGGTTGTCCTAACGATAATCTGATTCCTGAATGGAATGATTTTGTTTTTCGTGGCGATTTTAAGAACGCCTTTGATCGATTGGCAAAGACTAACCCACTACCAGAGATGACAGGTCGAGTATGTCCTGCGCCATGTGAAAAATCTTGTACAGAAGGATTGAACGGTTCTGGCGTGGCGATCCATGATAATGAACGCTTCATTATCGATCATGCCTTTGAAAATGATTGGGTCAAAGCAGATGGGCTGCCGGATGAACGGACAGATTTTAAAGTAGCGATCATTGGCTCTGGTCCGGCTGGACTTTCAGCCGCGTGGCGCTTAAATCAGCTGGGCCATCAAGTAACGGTTTATGAACGTAGTGACCGTGCCGGCGGCTTGTTGATGTATGGGATTCCCAATATGAAGTTGGATAAAGAAATCGTTCAGCGTCGAATTGATGTAATGAAGGAAGTCGGAATCACCTTTGTTTTAAATACCGAGGTTGGAACAGATATTAGTGCCCCTGACTTGCAAAAAGATTATGATCGTGTCATTATTGCCAGCGGTGCCGGCGTGCCTCGAGACTTAAAGATCAAAGGACGTGAACTGCATGGCATTCAGTTTGCGGTAGATTATTTAACGGAATGCACGAAAACTGTTTTACAGCAAGGAAAGAAAGTAACGGATCAGAAGTTAGCAGGCAAGCATGTGATCGTTATTGGCGGTGGAGACACAGGAAATGACTGTATCGGATCAGCAATTCGTCAAGGTGCTGCTTCTGTCAAACAGCTGGAAATCACGCCTCAGCTACCTTCAAACCGAACACCTGATAATCCTTGGCCAGAATATTCTATGATCAATCGCCAAGGGTATGGCCAAGAAGAGGGAGCGTTGAAAAATGATGCGCTAACGACTTATAGTACCTCCACAACGTCCTTTATCGGTGCGGAACGAGGACAGGTAATTGCGATTGAAACGACTCAGGTCGATGCACGCTTCCAGCCAATCAAGGGTACGGAGAAAACCCTGAAGGCAGATTTAGTATTGCTGGCGATGGGCTTTACAGGTGCAGAGAAAAATCTATTGGACGCCTTCGATGTTCATGAGATTTATGAAGACTATACAACAAATAATGAAAAAGTATATGTGGCAGGCGATGCTAGAAGGGGCCCTAGTCTTGTGATCTGGGGAATTCGTGAAGGACGTAAAGCTGCAGAAAACGTGGATCAGATCTTACGGTCTTTGATTCATCAATAAAAAAAGAGGCTCTTCGTCAATGAGTGTTGGTGAAGAAATTCAATAGAATAATCAAGTCATTCACACGGCTAGGCAGCTCTTCTGTCTAGCCGTGTTGTCGTTCTGGTCTTGTTCATTTGGGTGGTTTTCTTGAAATACTTTCCGCGATACAAAAAGATTCGTTCTCGGTAATTTTGGAAGTTTCTAAAGCCATAGGCCATTCGTTTTAGTACTTTGATATGGTTGTTCAAACATTCCAGTGGCTCGTTGGAATAGGGAACCCGCAACGCGCGTTTGATTTCTGTTTGGTACTTTTTGAAGGTCGTAATCACTGGTTGGTAGTGTTCTGGTAACTCTTTGTAATTTTCCTTTAAAAGTTTCGTGAAATCAGGAACATCTCGTCTTCTGATAGCGGACAGAAAGTGTTGGTAGACTTCGTATCCTTGCTTTAGGGAGTCATCGTAAGACAACAGGCGATCGACGATTTCTGCTTCCGTTAGATGTGCCCGAAAAGAAGGTCGCCAGTAGCGGTGTCTCCCCTTCAATTCCCACGCATTCTTCTGAAGCAGTTTCCAGTATTTCTTTAAATGTTTTGATCGACTGTCGCCTTTTCTAAAGGACTTCATTATCTGAATTCGGTGGTTGGTAAATGCTCGGCCAATGTGTTGACTGATATGAAAGCGATCGGCGACGATTCGGGCATTCGGAAAACAATCTTTCACCAATGTACGATAGGGTGTATAGAAATCTGAAACCACTAGACGTACTTGTTCCCGTACCTTTCTGGGATAACGCAAGAAATAGTCGCGTAAAGGATCGAGTTGACGATTTTCCACAATATCGATCAGTTGATGGGTTTTGCCATCCATCATGACAAAGCTCATAGCACCCGAGACATTTTTCACTGATTTGAATTCATCAAAACACAACACTTCTGGCAGTGGCTGGCTCAAAGAAATGGTTTTGGGCCGAAGGCTGCGAAGGATCCGAATAACCGTTGTTGGAGAAACGTGTTTCATGCGTGCGATCAAGGACATTGAAAGAGGCTCACTTAATAGTTCGAGAACGGCTTGTTTGACTCTGCGGGCAATGGAGCAGCGACGATCACTAACCGAATCTTCGGCTAAAAAAGTTTTTCCACAGTGTTTACACTTAAAGCGTTGCTTGTTTATCCGCAGAATCGTCTTGTAATTACTGACGTCATTTAATAGGATAGAGACTTTCTTCCAGCCCCATTTAATGATTGTTTGATCATTTTCATAGCGGCAATGAAAGCATTCCTCTGGTCGATAGGTTAATGTGCCATCAAAAACAAAACAGGTCTCGTCCTTGATTCGCTCTTTGCGAAAGGCATTCTCATGAAAGGTAAGATTTAGGTCTAGAATATCTAGTAACTCTTTGGTAAACTCTGAATAGGACATCTTGAAACACTCCTTTGAATGGTTTTCGTCGACTTTATTCTAAAGGATTTCAAGGTGTCTGTTTGCGTTTATTAAAAAAAGAAAAAGTGTTGGCAACAGAAGGTGTCACCAACACTAGATATTATAGAGCCAAAAAGATGCCATTAGGCATCTCAGACTGTAGACAAAGTCCATTTTATGGATGCTGTCTACAGTTTTTTCTTTTATAATGGATTTATGAAACCGAATACAGGAGGGATAGTTTATGATGTCCAAAAACAATACGAATGGTAGAAACCAATTCGCGATGCTCACGATTGACGATCTGGTTCCTCATGATCACCTTGTTCGAAAGATTGATGCGGCGATTGATTTTGAGTTCATTTATCCAATTGTTGAAGAGACTTATTCAACTTTAGGACGACCAAGCATTGACCCCGTTATTCTTATCAAATTAGTGTTTATCCAATACCTCTTTGGGATTCGCTCCATGCGACAAACAATTAAGGAAGTCGATACCAATGTCGCTTATCGTTGGTTTTTAGGATTTTCCTTCGAAGAAGACATCCCGCATTTTTCCACTTTTGGTAAAAATTATGTCCGGAGGTTTCGAGAAACCACGTTGTTTGAAGACATTTTTGCTTATATTTTGGGACAAGCAGTCAAAGCAGGCTTTGTGACAGAAGATAACTTATACCTTGATTCGACGCACATCAAAGCCAATGCCAATAAACATAAGTTCACGAAGGAAATGACTCATGACGAAGCGAAAGCCTATCAAGATGAATTAGAAGATGAAATCAATCGTCAACGAATCGAAGCGGGAAAACGCCCTTTTACTTTGGACTTAGAAAAGGAAGTGGAGCTGAAAGAAAGAAAAATAAGTAAGGCCGATCCAGAAAGTGGCTACTACGTCAAAGGCGAACGAGAAAAACAGTTTGCTTATTCTGCCCATACATCCTGCGATGACAACGGATTTGTTCTTAGCACGATCGTGACTCCCGGAAATATCCATGACAGTCAAGTCGCGTTCCAACTCGTCAAACAATCGAAGAGACTTTTTCCAGAAATCAAACGAGTGGTTGCGGATGCTGGCTATAAGACCCCGAAGTTTGTTCACTTTTTGACACACTGGAAACTTCGGCCAATTTTACCCTACTCACGCCCGAGAGGAAAGAAAGGGTTGTTACCAAAAAAGGAATTTGTCTATGATGAGTGTCACGATTGCTATCTTTGTCCTAACGATCAAATGTTAAAATTTTCTACAGTCAACCGAGAGGGCTATCGAGAATACAAATCAAATCCGAAAAAATGCATAAGTTGCCCGTTGCTAAGAAGCTGCACGAAAAGTAAAAATCATCAAAAAGTGATCACACGACACGTTTGGGCGAATTTGATGGATGAAATTGAGCAGCTTCGCCTGACAGATTTGAATAAAGAGATTTACAAAAAGAGAAAAGAAACGATCGAGCGAATATTTGCAGATGCAAAAGAGAAGCATGGGATGCGTTGGACCAAGTATCGAGGCTTGGAAAAAGTCGCGACGCATACGATGCTAGTGTTTGCTGCAATGAATTTGAAGAAACTGGCCACGTGGCTATGGAAAGGCAAAGAGCCTTTATTTTTTTTGCTCTGAATTTCGAAAGGAAACATATAAAAAGACGACCCAAACTCGAACTACGAGTTTGGGTCGTCTTTTGTCTACAGTCTGAGATGCCATTAGGCATCTTTTTTATTTTTTTACAGGGACGATAGGAAAGGACACGTCATCTAATTCATCATAGAGAGTGTCTGGCGTACCATTTTTTGTTTTAATCAATAAATGATAGCCATATTGATCTTGAATCGCTAATTTTTGTTCACTCAATTCAATCAGTTGGTAGATGATGGCTGTGCCATCTAAAATAATCGATAAGTCAGGGTAAATCGTTATGGTATGATGTTTGTGTTCTTTTGGATGAGTGAACTCCCAAGAACCGACATACCTGCTATTAAGGTCCTTCGCCTCACGTTTGCGGACAAATTTTGAACTCACTGCAGCTACACCGAGAGATGTCGCACTGAGGAAGACGGGCCATTTCAATCTCATCAAAAAACTCCTTTCTCAACCTTACGAATACCAATAAAAAATTGCTGAATAATTTTTAAGCCAGAATCCTGATTTGAGATCGTTCTAGCTAATCTCTAGTTCTCTGAAAACACTTGAAAAAGTTGTACAAGAATACTTTCACACGGGCTTTGTTATACTATATAATAAAGTCTGTCATCTTACCATCAGCCTTAAGGACTATTTAACTTTTTTTAGAAGGATTTTGATAAAAAATGAAGTATTCTGCCATTCACTTAGCTATTTTTATTGAAAGGAGCAATCGGTTTATTGCTCGCTGCCGCCTATTTGATTCAGGCGAAGAAATTGTCACCCACGTAAAAAATACTGGGCGTAGTAAAGAACTACTTGTTCCGAACGCTCTAGTAGCGGTGAACCATCAGCCGTCAGAGAAACGGAAAACGGCTTATGATTTGATCGCAGTCAAAAAGGGAGAGATGTGGATCAATATTGACTCACAAATCCCTAATGCTTTGGCAGCTGAGGGAGTTTTATCTGGAAAGATTACGTTGCCTGGATTAAAGGGGACAATTAATTATTTAAAACGGGAGTATACGTTTGAACGGTCAAAATTTGATATTTATTTTGAAACGGACCTTCAGGAAAAAGGGTTTGTTGAGGTGAAGGGATTAACCCTTGAAAATTATGGGATCGGTGCGTTTCCTGATGCGCCAACATTACGAGGTCTGAAGCACGTAGAAGAGTTGCGTCTGGCGCAAGCCATGGGGTATCATTGCTATCTATTATTCATTGTCCAGTTTCCGAACATTCAAGCGGCGACAATTCATCGTGTGATGCAGCCGAAGCTTTATGAGGCGGTAGAAATGGCTGAAGGAGACGGAGTTCAAGTTTTAGCGTATAATTGTGACGTGGATCAAGAAACGATTTCAATCAAACAGGCGGTTCCATTTGATTTAGAGCAAGCATTTATTGATCCTAATTCGTGAGTACACAGGGGTTAATAAGTTATCAAAAGTAAAATTATACGGATTTTTCAAAGCAAGAAAATTGAAAGACTCAAAAATAGGGAGGAAACAAGCATGATTAATTTAGGGATTATTGGAACGAATTGGATCACGGACCAATTTGTTCAAGCTGCGCATGAGACAGGACAGTATCAACTGGCGGCTGTTTATTCACGACGACTTGAAACAGCGCAAAAATTTGGTGAAAAATATGGCGACGTAGAGTATGCCACGGATCTTAAGACATTCTTTGACATTGAACATTTGAACACTGTGTATATTGCTTCACCAAATAGTCTGCATTTTGAACAGGCAAAGCAAGGCATCCTTGCAGGGAAAAATGTGATTGTTGAAAAACCAGCCTTCTCAACACCGCAAGAGATGGATGAAATTATCGAGTTAGCAAATCAAAAAAGAGTCTTTTTCTTTGAAGCGGCTCGTAATATCCATGAGCAATCTTTTAAAACAGTGGCAGACTTTCTTCCTTACAAAGATCGTATTATCGGTGCGGACTTTAGTTTTATGAAGTATTCTTCTCGCTACGATCAAGTGTTGGATGGACAAGAACCGAATATCTTTTCACCACACTTTTCTGGAGGCGCGTTAGCTGATTTAGGCGTTTATCCGATTTATGCGGCACTGGCTTGGTTCGGAATGCCTAAGGAAAGTATTTATTTTGGACAAAAGCTTTCGACAGGCGTTGACGGAATGGGCACCGGTATTTTACGTTATGAGAACTTTGATGTGACGATTCGAACAGGCAAAATTGGAGACAGCTTCCAACAGTCAGAAATCTATTTAACGAATGGAACGTTAGTTATGAATGCGGTGAATTCGATTAGCGAAGCTGTTTTTCATGATCGTGATCATCAGCGAAGAGAAAAACTGAACGTTCACCAATTAGAAAATCCGATGGTTGAAGAAGCTAACGTGTTTGCGCAGGTCATTCTAAACCCTACTGACCGCAAACTTGGGACGGATTATGAAGAATGGGTGGAATTAGCCCGTAATGTGAACCAAGTAATTTATGATATGCGAAAAAGTGCAGGCATTGTTTTTGATGCTGATAAGAAATAGAGGAAATTATGGATAATCAAGAGTTTGTACCATTTTTAAAGAAAAACTGGGATGAAGCAGGCTTTAAAAAACCTGCTTTGATCCAAGAAAAAGTCTATGCTCCTATTAGCGAGGGAGAAAATCTTGTTGGAATTGCACCGACTGGAAGCGGGAAGACCCTCGCGTACTTATTACCGTTACTTAATCGATTGGAAGCAGGAAAGGCTAGCCAAGTTTTAGTTCTGACTTCTTCTCAAGAGTTAGCTATGCAGGTAGTTGAGGTTGCACGCAAGTGGCTGGCAGGTTCTGGGATGAAAGTACAGGCTTTGATTGGCGGAGCAAACGTAAAACGTCAACAGGAAGCCTTAAAGAAAAAACCAGAATTATTGATTGGTACACCTGGACGTGTATTGGAATTAATTACAGCAAAAAAAATTAAGGCAGCTCACATTCAAACCTTGGTCTTCGATGAAGTGGATCAGCTGATCCAAGGACAGAGCCTTCAGCTCATTCAAAAAATTTTGAAAGCAAGTGATAATGAAGCACAGCATTTGTATTTTTCTGCCACAGCCGATGCTGTATTAGAAGAGCTGAATCAATTTGAGTCGGAGTTACTTGTTGTGGATGTTTCAAAAGAGGATAAGAGTCAAGGGGCTGTACAGCATTTCTATTTAGAAACTAGTGATCGAAAGAAAGTCGATCAATTACGACGTTTACTAAATCTGCCAGCCTTTTGGGGGATGATTTTCTTCAATCAATTGAATGACATGGGAAGTGCCGAAGAGAAATTATTGTATCATGAGTTACCTGTCGCAAGTTTGGCATCTGACCAATCAAAGCTATCTCGTAAAAATGCGATTGAACAATTCAAAAAACATCAGGCACTAGGTCTGTTGACGACAGATTTGGCAAGTCGCGGCTTAGATATTGAAGCATTGCCATTTGTAATCAATGCGGATGTTCCTTTAAGTGAAGAAAGCTATCTGCATCGTGCTGGACGCGTTGGTCGAATGGGGAATAGCGGTGTTGTAATTTCTCTGGTGACACCACAAGAAAAATCTGATTTAACAAAAATCGCGAAGAAACTAGAAGTGAAGCTTGCACCAATCTATTTATTTGGAGGGGAGCTTTTAACGGAAGAACCCACACGACAGAGTGAACCCAAAAAGAAAAAAAGCAAAAACAAAAAAGGGAAAAGACGAAAATAAGTCTTTTTCCTTTTTTTATTTTTTTAGGAGTATCGTTCATATGCGCTTTTTTGAATTCTTATTTGAGAAAAATTCATCTATTAGTAATTGGCGACTCGCAGTTTTTTTCCTTTTTTTAGCTTAGCTTCCTTAAATTTAAGTTAGCCACCTTGATAAAATAAGTTAAAATCGCTACAATAGGATAGGCATGTTCTCGTAGCTCAGTAGGATAGAGCGATCGCCTCCTAAGCGATAGGTCGCTGGTTCGATTCCAGTCGAGAACGTAGTAAAAATCCACTTAGAAAATTATTTCTAAGTGGATTTTTTGTAATTAAGCCCAATCACCATTTCTAAAAATTGGAACTTTTGAACCGTCTTTACGAATACCGTCGATGTTCATTTCCGCGGAACCCACCATAAAATCAACATGGGTTTGGCTGCTGTTTAGACCGGCCTCAGCAAGTTGGGTTTTATTCATTTCAGTACCACCCTCAACACTGAAAGGGTAAGCAGCACCAAGAGCTAAATGATTCGAAGCATTTTCATCAAAAAGCGTATTGAAGAACGTGATTCCTGATTGAGAGATTGGTGAAGGATCAGGGACCAAGGCAACTTCACCTAAATGTTTAGCGCCTTCGTCAATATCTAACAGCGATGCCAAAACATCCGTGCCTTCTTTAGCAGAAAATTCCACAACCTTACCATCTTTAAATGTAAACTTCATTTCATTTAGTGTTGTTCCGGCGTAACTTAACGGTTTAGTACTGGTAATATAGCCGTCAACACGATTCCGGTCAGGTGCGGTGAATACTTCTTCAGTCGGCATATTCGCCATAAACTCATTGCCGTCCGCAGCAAAACTGCCGGCGCCTTCCCAAACGTGGTTCTCAGGCAGTCCTATAACAATATCAGTCCCTGGAGCTGTGTAGTGAAGAGCATAAAACTGTTCTTTATTTAAACGCTCTGCTTGTTTTCGCATCGTTGCGTCATGCTCTTCCCAAGCCTTGACCGGATCGTCTGTATAGATGCGGGTTGTTTTGAAAATTTCTTTCCAAAGTCTATCAACTTGTTCTTCACTTGAAGCAAGTTCAGGGAATACTTTTTCTGCCCAAGCTGGACTTGAAGCCGCTACGACAGTCCAACGTAATTTATTGGATTGAGTTGCCTCCATTACAGCCTGCAGTGCTTTTCCTCTTGCTGCTTGATAGGCTGCGACACGGGTGGTATCAACCCCTAATAAAGCATCTGGATTTTGAGAAACAATACTGATACGAGTCACGCGCTTTTCGGCAAAAGTGTTGGCTTCATCAACCTTGTAGGGTGGGACTTCATTGATACGATCCTCTGCTGCATGACTTAAAAATTCTCGCTGAACCTCGTCATCATTCCATTGGACGATGACTTCTGCAGCGCCTAATTGATAGGCCTCTTTCGTCACTAGACGGGCCAATGATGCTTGTTCTACGCTGGCATAGACAACCACGGTATCATCCTTTTGTACGTTAACACCAACTTTTGTAATCAAATGTGCGTATTTATTTAAAAGCGTCTCAAAATTAGGTAAAACCATTTGAATCCCTCCATTTCGTTAGTTCCATCTTAGCATTTCTTAGATTTTCGTAAAAGAAAATGTGTTCAAAAAAAGATGCACCAGACATTACTGGCACATCTTGTTCGATTAATTAGGAAGCAGCTTCAACGATTTTTTTTGCAAAAGCTTCCAAGTTTTCAATGTCTTCCTCTTCAGCAGCCATCTCAACTTTTACACTGTCCGCACCACGAGTTGCCCCGGTTTTTGCGAAGGCAGCATCAAAATCATCAACGGATTTGCAGTATTGATCATAGAAAGTATCCCCAGAGCCGCAAACACCAAAGATTTTTCCGCTTAGATCTAATTCTTGTAGTTCTTCATAAAAGTCTACGATTTCATCAGGCAGATCCCCTTCACCGTAGGTATATGTGGCAACGACACAAATATCCGCATCTTCAAAATCCTCTGCGTCGACTTGTGTACATTCATCGATTTCAACGTCAAGATCTAGATTTTCGAAGGCTTCTGCGACGATGTCGGCGATTTCTTCGGTATTTCCAGTCATGCTGGCATATACGATTTTTGCTAATGTCAAAAAAATTTCCTCCTTATTTTTTGAATGTCGTAGCTCATACGACCTTTGCGTTCAAGTATTCATCTTTTGAAAAAATTACTTAATGAACGGCAAAAAGTCGAATGGACATCCTTAGCTTTAAGCTAAATTTATGGTCATTATATCAAAATAAAAATCAAAAGGAAATCACTCCTCTCTAACCATTTGTTCGCTTTATAGGGTTATGTTAAAATGGACAAGATGAAAAAGGATGTTCGTCCAGCTTTTCACAGACTATGCTTGATGAACGATAAAAAATATTTTCACCAAGAAAACTAGAGATAAAAAGTAAACGATAAGATATAAGGAGACGAGAACATGATTACATTGAAATCACCCCGCGAAATAGAAATGATGAACGAATCAGGCGAACTGCTGGCTGATGTCCATCGTCATCTACGGGATTTTATAAAACCTGGAATTACTAGTATGGATATTGAAAATTTTGTTAGAAACTTTATTGAAAGTCACGGTGGTGTAGCGGCACAAATTGGTTTTGAGGGGTATGAATATGCGACCTGCTGCAGCATCAATGATGAAATTTGTCATGGTTTTCCAAGAAAGAAACCATTGAAAAATGGCGATCTGATCAAAGTTGATATGTGCGTGGAATACAAAGGTGCGATGTCTGATTCTTGCTGGTCTTATGCAGTCGGAGACGTTTCGCCTGAAATTCAACGACTAATGGATGTAACAAAAAAAGCGATGTACTTAGGGATTGAACAAGCACAAATTGGAAATCGTATCGGGGATATTGGTCATGCGATTCAAACCTACGCTGAAGGGGAAGGCTTCTCAGTTGTGCGTGATTTTGTTGGGCATGGCATTGGGCCAACCATTCATGAAGAGCCCGCGATCCCTCATTATGGAGTTGCCGGAAAAGGCCTTCGTCTAAAAGAAGGCATGGTTATTACCATCGAACCGATGATTAATACAGGTGTATGGCAAATGAAGATGGATCCAAACGGCTGGACGGCTTACACACGCGATGGCGGCTGGTGTGCACAGTATGAGCACACATTGGCGATCACGAAAGAAGGGCCACAAATTTTGACTTCACAAGGTGAAGAAGGAACATATTAGAACGACGAGGACTTTATGGGACCAATAGATAAAATTAAAAAAAATAAAAAACTAATGGATTTTATCCAATCGATCCAAAAACATGTAGCAGAAACAGAAATAGGCGACCGCTCTGTGGTAGTCGCCTATTATTTGTTGCTGTCCTTTTTTCCAATATTGATCATTGTGGGAAACTTGCTGCCATATTTTAATATTACACCAGAAACAGTCTTGCCTTATTTGAGTGAGGCGATTCCGCCAAATGTTTTTAGCTTTCTAAAGCCGGCGATTACGGGTCTGCTGGAGAACACTTCCGGCGGAATGCTGTCGATCTCAGTTTTAGCAGCATTGTGGTCCTCCAGTCGAGGAATCAATGCGCTTCAAACAGCTTTAAATCGTGCTTATGGTGTTGAAGACCGCGGAAACTTCGTGATCAGTCGAATTGTATCGGTAGGAATCGTCGGGGTTTTGATGATGGCAATCATCGCCGTCGCGCTGTTTTTCAGTGCTGGACAGGTCATTCTAGATGCGTTACAGCAATTATTACGTTTTTCTCCAGATATTATTGATACATTTCTAGCTTTACGCTGGCCAGTGACCTTGATTGGGCTGTTAGTTATTTTAGGCGGACTTTATATCGTTATTCCGAATGCTCATGTACGAGTCAAGTATGCACTTCCTGGAACTATTTTTGCGACAGTTGGTTGGATTGTTTTAGCACAAGGTTTCAGCATTTATGCGCAAACCTTCGCTCAGCGCGTTTCTGGTTATCAAATCATCGGAAGTTTCATTGTATTAATGTTCTGGCTGAATTTTGCCGCGACGATCATTATTTTGGGCGGCGTGTTAAATGTGGCGATTGAAGAATACCATACGGGTCAGGAAGTTACCGAAGGATCAAATCGGGTCAACAAATGGTTTAACAAATTAAAAGATCGTTTCATTAAAAAGAAAAAATAATCTCAAGATTTTTGAAAGATTCTAGGAGAACCTTGTAAAGAGCAAGGAATCTTATATAATATTTTTAGTAAAAAGGCAGGTGGCAATATGTTAGTATCATTCGGATTAATCATCAAGTATTTTTTAACTTTTTTGATTGCATTGATTTTGACCCCGATTTTTAAAATAATTTCGGTTCAGACAGGATTGGTTGATAATCCGAATGCGCGCCGAATGAATCAAGTGCCGATGCCTAGTGCTGGTGGATTACCGATTTTTATTACTTTTGCTATTTCATCATTGATTCTGTTTCGTGAGGCGATTCCATTTGATTATATAAGTAAGATTCTGTTAGGTGGGTTAATTATTATCATTACTGGATTGCTGGATGATAAGTTTGAATTGTCGCCTAAACAAAAAAGTGTTGGCATTTTACTGGCCGCGTTAGTCATTTATTACGTTGCAGAAATTCGTTTTGATTTCTTCACTGCACCGTTATTCGGGCGAATCAATTTAGACTGGCTAAGTTTACCAGCGACCATTTTTTGGATTTTCGGCATTACGAATGCGTTGAATTTGATTGATGGTTTAGATGGTTTGGCTTCAGGTGTATCTATTATAAGTTTGACAACGATTGGTGTGATCGGTTACTTTTTCCTTCATTCATCCACTGTCTATATTTCCTTAGCTATTTTTTGTTTAGTTGCTAGTATCATGGGCTTCTTTCCATATAATTTTCATCCTGCTAAGATTTATTTAGGGGATACTGGCGCGTTGTTTTTAGGCTTTATGATGTCTGTACTGACTTTGCAGGGATTGAAAAATGTAACATTCATCTCCTTGATTACGCCATTGGTCATTTTAGGTGTACCAGTAACGGATACGTTCTTTGCTATGGTTCGACGGAAAGCGAAAAATATGCCGATTTCTGTTGCAGATAAGCAGCACCTGCATCATCGGTTATTAAATCTAGGCTTTACTCATCGTGGTGCAGTTCTAACGATTTATGCTATCGCCGTGTTGTTCTCATTCTCCGCGTTACTGTTGAATTATACTAGTCGTGTAGGTACGATTGTTTTAATTGTTGCTATGACTTTTGCCTTAACCTTCTTGCTAGAGCTGATTGGATTAATTAGTGAAAAATACAGCTTTATCACGAAGAGTTTCCGCTTTTTCGGGAATAAAGAGTACCGCTCACAGGTACTGCAAAAATATTTGAAGAAATGAGTGTTGTCGTCCGTTATGAATAGGAATGATATTAATGTGACTGTCAGCATCGTGACCCACAACAGTGACAAAATTTTTCTAAGCTTGGATTCATTGATTGAGACCTTAGGGGAGGATCAAACAATCCAAATCAAGCTTTTTGATAATGCCTCAGAATCAGAGTATCGAGAAAGATTGAGGAAGTATCTGGCTTATCCGTTTATTACCATCAATTTTTATGAAGAGAATAAGGGCTTTGGTTTTGGACATAATGCTAATTTATTAGGTTCTTCTGGGTACGGCATTATTTTTAACCCAGATATTATTCTCTCTGAAAATCATCTAAGAGAGATGGCAATTCATTTGGCGGCACAACCAAAGTGCGGGCTTTTAGCACCAAAGATTTTAAACGAAGATGGCACGACCCAATATTTAATACGCAATCAATTAAACGTTTTTGATTATATGCTGCGTTTCATCCCGTTTAAACTTGTTAAAAGACTGTTTGCCAAACGGTTAGCCAAGTTTGAATGTCGTGATCTGCCAGATGATCGAGATAGTTTCGTTCGAATGATTTCCGGCAGTTTCATGGTAGTAGATATAGATAAGTTTAATGAAATCAATGGCTTTGATGAACGCTATTTTATGTATTTCGAAGATAATGACTTATGTCGAAAAATGGAACAAGCAGGATATCAAGCGGTATATAGCCCACAATTTTCCGTTGTTCATTTATATGAGCGCGGGGCAGTGAAAAGCCGCAAGCTATTTTTTATTTTTTTACAGTCCATGAGAAAATATTTTCAAAAGTGGGGCTGGCAATTCTTTTAATTTTGGAGGTAGGGAATGCAAAAGCAGTCCAAGATGCGAATCTCTGTGTGTATGGCAACATACAACGGTCGCCATTTTATTGAAGAACAATTGAACAGCATATTCCCGCAGCTTTCAGAACATGATGAGTTGATTATTTCCGACGACCATTCAACAGATGGTACGTGGGAATTTTTATTAGAGTTAAAAGCGAAGGATCCCCGAGTGAAGCTTTTTCGAAATGATGGGAAAGGATTAATCGCAAACTTTGCCAACGCCATCCAGCAAAGCAGCCATCCGATTATTTTTTTAAGCGATCAGGATGACATTTGGCATGCAGATAAAGTGAAAAAAACATTGCCTTATTTCGAAAAAACTAAAACAACGGTCGTGATCTCTGACTTAGTTATCGTGGATAATGATCTTGAGGTTTTGGTTCCTTCCTATCAAGCGATGCGTCATACACATTCTGGTTTTTGGCATAACATCGTAAAAAGCAGCTATATTGGTGCAGGAATGGCCTTTCGGTCAGAATTGAAGGGAATTATCCTGCCGATCCCTGAAGGTGTTCCCATGCATGACATGTGGATTGGACTTTTGGCGGATTATTATCACGGTGTGGTTTTTATTCCAGAGCAATTGGTTTATTATCGTCGTCATGGTTTGAATGCCTCAGAGATTAAAACAACTGCTTCTCGGATCCAACAATTCAAATGGCGTTGGAATGCCTTGCAATTAGTTAGAAAAAGAATAAAAGAAATTAAAAAAAAGTAGCAAAACGATTTTTCTAGTACCCAACATCAGGTATAATGTGTTCGTATGTAAAAAAAAGGAGCGTAAGTATGAAAGGAATCATTCTAGCAGGGGGCAGCGGTACTCGTTTATACCCTCTAACCAAAGCAACTTCGAAACAATTAATGCCAGTTTATGACAAACCAATGATCTACTATCCAATGTCTACATTGATGTTGGCGGGAATCAATGAAATTTTGATTATCTCAACACCACAGGACACACCACGGTTTGAAAATCTTTTTGGTGATGGCCATGAATTAGGAATCCATATCGAGTATGCAGTGCAAGAAAGTCCGGACGGCTTGGCTCAAGCGTTTATTATCGGTGAAGAATTCATTGGTGACGATAGTGTCTGTCTTGTTTTAGGAGATAACATTTATTACGGCGATGGCCTTTCACGCATGCTGCAGCGGGCAGCGAAGAAAACTGAAGGCGCAACTGTATTCGGCTATCATGTGAATGATCCAGAACGTTTTGGTGTGGTAGAATTCGATGGTGATATGCAGGCTGTTTCTATTGAAGAAAAACCTGAAAAGCCAAAATCACATTATGCAGTAACGGGCTTATATTTCTACGACAATGATGTAGTTGAGATTGCGAAAAACATTCAACCATCCGAACGTGGTGAATTGGAAATCACAGATGTAAATAAAGAGTACTTGAAACGTAATAAGTTATCAGTAGAGGTGATGAGCCGTGGCTTTGCATGGTTAGACACTGGAACGCATGAATCTCTATTAGAGGCTTCTACCTTTATTTCGACGATCGAAAAGCGTCAAAACTTGAAGGTAGCTTGTTTAGAAGAAATTTCTTATCGCATGGGCTACATCACTAAAGAACAATTAGTTGAACTAGCTCAACCGTTGAAGAAAAATCAATATGGACAATACTTATTACGTTTAGCAGAAGAGGAATAGATATGGGGAAAATTAAAGTAACTGAAACAAATTTAACAGATGTTAAAATCATTGAACCGGCTGTGTTTGGTGATCATCGCGGGTTCTTCACTGAAAGTTATTCAGTTGAGGATTTCAAAGCCGCAGGCATTGATTTTGATTTCATTCAAGACAATCACTCACTATCGACACAACCAGGCGTCCTGCGTGGGTTGCATTTTCAAAAAGGCAAATCAGCGCAAACTAAATTGATTCGTGTAGTAACAGGTGCGGTACTTGATGTGATCGTGGATATTCGTAAAGGAAGTCCAACCTATGGAAAATGGGAGGGCTACATCCTTTCAGAGCACAACCATCGTCAATTACTGGTTCCTCGCGGGTTTGCTCATGGCTTTGTAACATTAACACCGAATGTTAACTTTATGTATAAATGTGATAATTACTATGATGCAGAAGCAGATGGCGGGATTTCATTCGCTGATCCAGATCTAGCCATTGATTGGCCAATTGACATTGAAAAAGCTATTACCTCAGAAAAAGATGCGAAACAACCGACCTTAAAGGAATTTGAGTCTGAAAATCCTTTTGTATATGGTGAAATTTAAGAACAGTCTTTATAGAAAAAGGGCAAGAAACGTGTTGAAAATCAAATCCATTTTCCGATAGTGGGAAATGAGTATTTTAATACCAAATAGGAGTAACGTACAGATGAAAAATATTATTGTAACTGGCGGAGCAGGATTTATCGGATCAAACTTCGTACATTATGTTGTAAACAATCATCCAGAAGTTCATGTAACAGTTTTAGATAAGCTGACTTATGCAGGGAACAAAGAAAATTTGGCTGGTCTGCCAAAGGATCGGGTAGAATTAGTTGTCGGTGATATTGCTGATGCAGAACTAGTGGAACGTTTAGTGCAAACTACAGATGCTGTTGTTCATTACGCGGCGGAATCACATAACGATAACTCATTAAAAGACCCATTTCCATTCGTACAAACGAACATTATTGGTACCTATACATTGATTGAAGCATGCCGTAAAAACAATGTTCGTTACCACCATGTTTCAACAGATGAGGTGTATGGCGATCTTCCTTTAAGAGAAGATTTACCAGGTCATGGTGAAGGAGCGGGCGAGAAATTCACGGATGAAACGCCTTATAATCCTTCAAGCCCATACTCATCGACAAAGGCAGGTTCTGATTTATTAGTCAAAGCGTGGGTCCGTTCATTTGGCCTGCAAGCGACTATTTCAAATTGCTCCAATAATTATGGTCCTTATCAACATATAGAGAAGTTTATTCCACGTCAAATCACGAATGTTTTAAGCGGGATTCGTCCAAAGCTATATGGCGATGGGAAAAATGTGCGTGACTGGATTCATACCAATGACCATTCTTCCGCTGTTTGGTTGATCCTGACTAAAGGAAAAATCGGTGAAACCTATTTAATCGGTGCCGATGGCGAAGAAGATAATAAGACCGTAATGGAGCTTATTTTAGGAGAAATGGGCCAACCAAAAGATGCCTATGATCATGTAAAGGATCGTGCAGGACACGATTTGCGTTATGCGATTGATTCTACGAAGCTGCGGGAGGAATTGGGCTGGGAGCCAAAGTTTACTAACTTCCGTTCAGGTCTGAAAGATACCATTAAGTGGTACACGGAAAATGAAGCTTGGTGGCGTGCTGAAAAAGAAGCTGTTGAAAGCAACTACGCGAAAAACGGCCAATAATACCAATTAAATGAGGCAGGTGCAACCTGTCTTTTTGTCAGTTATGCTTTGCAAAGAAACGGTTTAGCAGAATGACAGTGAGGATAAGACTGATCTTTTTGTTTTTAGAAAAATCAATACCTAAAATAGAACAAGCTGTCAGTTCTGTTTTTAAGGAATCAATTAAATAATTTACAAGGAGTCGATAGAAATGATCTTACTTACAGGTGGACATGGACAATTAGGAACTGAGCTTCGTCATTTGTTAGACGAAAAGAAAATCGAGTACGTTTCAACAGACGCAGATCAACTGGACATTACTGATAAAGAAGCGACATATAGCTTTATTACTGAGATGAAGCCAGAAATCATCTATCATTGTGCGGCATACACTGCCGTTGATAAAGCGGAAGATGAAGGCAAAGAGCTTGATGAAAAAATCAATGTGGAAGGTACGCGAAATGTTGCTGAAGCAGCCAAAGCTGCCGGCTCAACGCTGATCTATATTAGTACGGATTACGTTTTTGATGGAAAGAAAAAAGAGGGGATGTATCAAGTAGACGATGCAACCAATCCATTGAGTGAATATGGCCGGACTAAGCTTTTAGGAGAACAGGCTGTTCAAGAAATCATGGATGATTACTATATCATTCGTACTTCTTGGGTATTTGGTATTTATGGCCACAACTTCATCTATACGATGCAAAATTTAGCTAAAACGCATGATCGATTAACTGTTGTAAATGATCAATTCGGACGTCCTACTTGGACTCGGACCTTAGCTGAATTTATGACTTTTGTAGTTGAAGAAAAGGCACCATATGGTGTGTATCATTTATCTAATGAAAATAGTTGTTCTTGGTATGATTTTGCCAAAGAAATCTTAAAAGATACAGATGTAGAAGTAGCGCCTGTTACTTCTGAGGAGTATCCGCAGAAGGCAACACGTCCACAGTATTCTATTATGGATTTGAGCAAAGCGAAGGCATTAGGATTTGAGATTCCAACGTGGCAAGAAGCCCTAGCAAGCTTTTTAGAATTGGAAGCAAAACAATAAAAAAGGTGGTGTGAAGTTTGTTCGAAATAGTGGTGGTGTTATACAATATGACGGTTTACGAATCGTCAACGATCAATAGCTTGAACAAGCTTCTCACTTCTCATAGTTTTCCTGAAATAAAACAAGTGACAATTTTTGACAATAGTCCACAAGAAAATAAGCCTCAGGGATTAGAAGAACGTTTTCATTATTATCACAGTTCACAAAACGTTGGTCTGGCAAAGGCTTATAATCATGTACTAAAACAGGGGGATCCAACTAGCGAATGGTTACTAACTTTGGATCAAGATACTATACTTACACAGACCTATTTAGAAGAATTAGTCAAAGAGGCTTCTAAACAGCCACCGTCAGTGGTAGCTATAGCTCCAGTTATCAAAGACGGGGAACAGCAGATATCACCTGTCCGTAGCGATACCCTGCGGCCATTACATACTGAACTACCTAAAAAGGCTCACTTATATTCTCGAGATATCATGGTGATAAATTCTGCCACTGCACTTAGGAAATGCTTTTTAAAAGAAATTGACGGCTATAACGAAGAATTTCCTTTAGATTATTTGGATCATTGGGTGAGCTGGCGGATTTTTATAGAAAAAAAGCAAATAAAAATTCTCTCGCAAACACTGCAACATCAACTATCTGTCTTAGATTATACAAATTATATGAATTTTTCTCGCTATCAGGCAATTATTCAGGCTGAAAAATGCTATTATTCTTTATATGCAACACAATTGTTTTCACGCTATCGCAGACAATTATTACTTCGTGGATGCAAACAGGTGTTAACAGGAAAATTCAATTATGGAAAAATGACATTTAAATTTTTATTCTCAGGAGGAAGAAATGGACACAAGGGCACAAAAGCGAACTAGGGAAATACCAGATGAAAGAACGAGAACCAATCCTTTTGTGTGGCTCGTGGATCAGATTATTCATTTCCGCTATATAATTGGGCTTCTTTTTTTAATAGTAATTGTAGTATTGAATTTAAATGGAAGTTCAATCGGCTCTTGGGATAAGATCGTTTCAGAGCGTAGTGATGATAAGAAAACTGATGTGATATTTGGCGAAAATCGAGAAGTTCGTTCGGACGAGTGGATGGTTCAAACCCCTTTTTATTTTTCACAGGCTGAAAGTGATTACCCAGTTGTGAATAAACAGTATGGCAAAGAAGGGCAAAACATGATTATTGCCTACAATTCACCGGTAAAGGATTTAACGGTGATCGGCAAGCCTTTTAACTGGGGGTTTTTCTTTTTAGGAAAGGAACGCGGACTGTCTTTTTATTGGGGCTTTAAGATCATCGCAATGCTTTTACTAAGCTTTGAAATGGTGATGATCTTAACGAAACGAAACAAATACTTGTCTTTGCTTGGGGCATTTTGGATCACTTTTTCGCCTTCGATTCAATGGTGGTTCATGCAGCACGTAGGCGATTTGATGTTTTTCACCTTGGCAATTATGGTGGCCAGCCATTACTATATTGCGAAGCATAGGAATGTATTGATGCGGCTACTGATGATGAGCTTGATCGTTATTAATGGGATTGGATTTGTTTTAGTTCTATACCCAGCTCATCAGGTACCGTTAGCTTACCTGATTCTTTTTTGGTTGTTTGGGACGTTGATTCATTTTAGGAAAGAACTGGTGTTGGATGCATGGGACTTACCGATTATTATTGGTGGACTTGGAATTATCGGGTTTGTTCTTTTACATTTTTATAATACGTCAAAAGAGGCGATTGATGCGACGCTTAACACAATTTATCCGGGGCATCGAGAAGCTGAAGGTGGGGGGCGTCCGCCTTCTGATTTCTTCTTATTTTTAACGAACTGGAAGATTCCATTTGATAATTTCAATTTCCATGGAACAAATAATGGAGAAGTTGCTTCATATTTCAATTTTCTTCCGTTAACCGTTCTTTTATCTCCCTTTATTTTCTTCTGTAAACGAGGGAAAGAAGAAAAATATATGGGAGCAATATTAGGATTATTCTGCTGCTTCATTTTCGGCTGGACGTATTTTGGTTATAGTCATGGGATCGCGAAGGCTTTAATGCTGACCTACGTTACCAGTACCCGTAGTTTAGTAACCTTAGGGTTTGGTGCGGTTCTCTTGTCCTTATGGATGATCAATTTTATCTGGGAATACACAAAAATTCCTTGGTGGATAAAACTGATTTTCCTAGGTTTAGTCATGATTTTAGCTACCCATTCCGTGACATCTTCTATTATGGGACTGTATTTCAATAACTTTGAAATTTTCATGACCCTAGTAGTGTTTGCGCTAATCATGTTTGCGCTATTGTTCAAACTAAAGAAGTTCTTTATACTAGCAATGACGATCTTAGTATTGGTCTCAGGAATTACAGTGAATCCAATCGTTCATGGAACAGGCGCGATTGATAAGAAGACACTAGCAGAAGAAATCGTCAAGATAAAAAAAGAAGATCCAGATGCATTGTGGCTTTCGGAGGATAATCTGTATAACTTTACTCCAGCCTTGGGAGTCAAGACGATCAACTCAGTTCGTTTCTATCCAGATATGAAGTTATGGCATAAGATTGATCCAAAGCATAAGAATGAAGAAATCTATAATCGCTATGCGCATGTTCGGGCTTTTATTGATAAAGGAAAAACAGATTTTCGTTTAGATCGTCCTGATAATTTTACAGTCACTCTTAATTTCACAGATGCTGAAAAGCTTGGAATCAAATACGTAATCAGCAAGCGTCCATTAGAGGACTACAATCCATTGAATTACGCACAGTTTGAACCAGTATATGGTCCTGATAAGGATAAATGGACGATTTATCGCTTGAGTTTTACTTCAGATGAAGCGCAGGCAGAAGCAGCAGCAAATGTAGACCCGATCGGTGGAACGGACAATTACCAAGAGATCCCTCAACCAGCGCCTGCTGAAGACGGGTACATCAACTAATTAAAGTTCGGAGGAAAAAAATGGTAGAAATCAAAAAAGGTGCGTCAGATCTATTGAACCTCATTAGTGCCTGTATTCTGATTGGAATGACACTGTTATGCTTTTTCCTTTGGACGAAGGGCATAGGCACACAAGGAATGTTTAACATTTATGCCAGTATGAACCGTTACATGCCGATAGGAGCAACGGTCGTTTTAGTATTAAATTTTTATCGTATAAAGCTCGACGACCTCATTTGGATCGGAGTAGCGGTTCTTTCAGTCCTCTTTTTCCGTCAGTTTGATGGGTTGAGAGAAGCCGGCTTTTTACAGGACATTACGATCGCACTGATAATTTTTGTGGTGCTGGATTTCAAATTAGTTCGTTTTACAAAAGGATTGAGGATAGTCTTTGCTGGATTGACAGCAATGGTTTTACTAATTACCGCCTTTCGAATTTTTACAGAGATTCCTGAGCCGGCAGCCGGTATCAGCATTTGGGATAAAAGCAATAAGCTTCAGGAAATTTGGATTAATACCAATACAATCGGGAGCAGTGTCATGTGCTCTAGTTTCTTAACAGCGACGCTCTTACAATCGTTAGAATGGACGTGGGCCAAGCTGCTGAAATACCCTGTATACTTTGCCGCATTAGCTTGTACTTGGGTAGTTCAATCCCAAGCGGCCTTTATCGCAGTAGTCGTTTTCGTCTTTTTCGATTTGTGGCCCAACTTTTTAAAAGAAAAAGCGAAATGGGCCTATGGAATTGGCTATAGTATTTTTCTGATCGGCATTTTTCCCTTGTCGTTGTTTCTAGCAAATTCTAGTAATATTGATTTGTTTACTGGACGGGAAGATATTTGGAAGCATTTCTATGATACTTTGTTTAAAGTTAAAGAGCAGTTTTGGGTAGGAATGCCGCCGTTTACTTTTCAGCGTGGGCAGCAAATCTTAGGCAATCACAATAGCTACAATGCCACGCTGGGGCAATTTGGTTTAGTCGGACTAGTATTAATGAGTCTCTTTATCTTATACAATGTTTGGCTGATCCTTATTAAGGAGGAGACCCAGACAGCACAATTAAGTTTTGTTATCGCCTTTTTTGCAGTACTTTTGCAATCAACGATGGAAGATACATTGATGGCTCCTTATTGGATCCCAATCACCTTCTGTTTGCTAGGTCTGGCTTGGCAAAAGAATCCGGTATATGAAGAACCACTTGATTATTCGGTGAATGTATTCGGTCCGAGAGAAGAGGAAGAGTTTGAAATAAGTCCAACCACTCGGAAAAGCCGCAGAGGATAGTGAAAAAATAGAGCGTTTCTATTGAATTTGTTTTGAAACAAGTTTAATAGAAACGCTCTTTTGCTATGAACCTAAAGGAAACGTATTGTTAAATTAGAAAAATGCCATTTAAATCATTTAAAATGAGAATTTTGATTTTTATCATTATTTAATGAAACGAAAGCCGTTGGAAACAGTCCGTTTGTACAAGGTATTTCATTATCTTAATTCCAAATAAATAATAAGGGTTGAAAGCCTCGTTAAAAAAGGCTTATTTTAGTTGTGTAGAGCTCTCAGGTGAAAGTAATTATTAAAAAGGAAAAGGAGGAGACCATGGAAGATTACGGATTAAATCGCCAACAGCTGTTCCAGCTAAAAAGAGGGACACTGGAAAAGCGAGTAAACAATTATTTCAAAGAAACTCATGACGGTAATGGGACGATTCAATTATTATTAGTACTGTAGGTAAGAGATGAACTGTGTGAAGGGGACTTCTCGCTGCTGCTGAAGGATTTAGTGCAGTACATTTTCTTACACACGCGTTCATCGGCTACGATGCGACGTTTTTATCATTATTTTGCAGAATACTTCGATAAAAAAGAATGGCGTCTGTTATCTCTGAAATTATTTCCAGCGAAAAATTTTATTACTGAAAAAATAAAAGCGCTTTATTCACAAATTGTTAAAGAGCCATTGGCGAGATTAGTGAAATCATGACGATAGAAAAAGTTAGAAAAACACGAAAAAATTAGAGAGGAAGAAAGCGATGTTCACATTAGATGCAGAATTTGAAAATAGCGATGGGAAATCCCAGCATTTACGAATCAAACACTTTGACCCTACGAAGACTGGGGAGGAAATAAAAGCGTCCTTAACGAAATTAACCAAGCTGAACCTATTTGAAAAAAAAGGAGTCGGCTTATTTAAAAAGGTCAAGCACGCGACCTTGATCGAAACCATTGAGACAGAGATTTTTAATAACAATACTGATGCAGGAGTTACTCGATCATCTAATATAAATAATAAAACGGAAGAAGCCGAGCAAAATGTGACAGCTTCTGAAGAATCAGTAGTGGAATTTGGGGATGCTGGCACTTCTCAAGACTTTGTTGTTTGGGAGGAAAGACCAGAGCCTGGTGTGTTGGTTCAAAAGATCGAACTGCCTGTGGAAGTGAATCCTTTAAAAATAACTCAAGAGCAGGTTTTTGCCTTAGTAGTTGCTTGCATGCCTAACGAGTATGAATTGGAAAATATTCAATTCGATGAGAGTGAAAGGCCTGTAAAACTTATTTTGACAGAAAAGCTTAAAGAAAATCTGGCTGATCCTGCAGAGCTTCCAGCAGTTTCGTTAGATCCGCCTAAGAAAAAACGAAAGCGATTACTGGATCGCCTTCGAAAGCGAGAGTAGCGAAGTAATAATTTGAGATGACATGTTAAAAATCCAACGTTGGTGTATAGAAAATAATCAATAAAGTCAAAACTTAAGAGAAATTTTAGCTCGCTAATTTGGCGGGCTATTTGTCGTATCATGGATTCTCAAAAGCTTCTGACTAGGGACACGTCGAATGCTAAAACTTCCTGTGTAGATAGTGTTTGCTGAATAAGTAAAAATAAGCTTTCCAGAAGTAGTTGGATTTAACGAAGCTTTTCTTAATAATCTTGCTTTTACATATATCTTTCTGTAGAATAATAACGTTAATCAACTGTAGAAATAATAAATCAAGCGTTAGATGAGAGGAATAAAAATGTTCAAAGACTTACTGAGTTTTTTTAAAGAGATTTTTCAAAACCGCACCTTACTAAAACAATTTTCCGTTAATGATTTTAAGGCACGTTATGCTGGATCGGCTCTTGGGATCTTTTGGGCCTTCGCCAATCCGTTAGTGATGGTAGTGACTTACTGGTTTGTTTTCGGCGTCGGCTTTAAAGCAGCTATGACGGATGGAAAATATCCTTTTATTGTCTTCCTGTTAACCGGTTTGGTTCCATGGATGTACTTTTCGGAGGTCCTTGGGTCCGCGACGAATGTTTTTCGAGAATATAGCTATTTAGTAAAAAAAGTGGTATTTAATATTCGTATTTTACCATCTGTAAAACTCTTTTCTGCGTTGTATATGCATGTGTTTTTTATAATCATTGCTTTTATCGTAGGCGTATTTAATCATGTCACACCAGGATTGCACATTCTTCAGATGTTTTATTACCTTTTTGCTATGATGATGTTTTTAACGGGATTGACGTGGATCACTTCTTCGATCCAACCGTTCTTCCCAGATATTAATCAGTTTATTGGTGTGATCATGCAAGCCTTGATGTGGGGGACACCTGTCCTATGGAGCATCAATCAATTTGCGGCACATCCAACGATTCAATTTATTTTAAAATTCAATCCAATGTTCTATGTGGTCCAAGGATATCGAGACGCCTTCTTTGGCGAGCAATGGTTTTGGGAGAAGCCTTTGCTGACGATCTATTTCTGGGTCGTAACTTTGATTTTACTAGTGGTTGGAAGCATCGTGTTCAAACGCTTGAAACCACATTTTTCTGATGTTTTATAAGGAGATAAAGCTAAATGACTGAAACAGTAATTGAGATCAACCACTTAACGAAAAAATATGATATGTATAAAAAGCCTTCCGACCGTTTAAAGGAAGCATTGAGTCCGACAAGAAAAACGTACCATGAGGTTTTTTATGCCTTGAATGATGTCAACGTGGAAGTAAAAAAAGGTGAAATGATTGGTTTCATCGGTGAAAATGGTTCAGGGAAATCAACGATCTTAAAAATCATCACAGGAGTATTAACTCCATCAGAAGGTGAGGTCAAGATTGAAGGGAATATTGCAGCTTTGTTAGAGCTGGGATCAGGATTCAATCCTGAATACAGCGGCTACGAAAATATTTTTCTAAACGGGATGGTTTTAGGTTTTTCACGCGAAGAAATGCAAGACAAAGTAGATGATATTATCAACTTCGCAGATATTGGCGATCATTTGTATCAGCCGGTAAAAACGTATTCTAGCGGGATGTTCGTGCGCCTAGCTTTCGCTGTAGCTATCAATGTGGATCCTGATATTTTGATTGTCGATGAAGCGTTGGCCGTCGGTGACTTGGAATTCCAATTAAAATGTATGGAAAAATTTACGGAATTACGCAATGCAGGTAAGACGATCCTATTCGTTTCTCATGATGTGAATGCCGTTCGCCGTTTCTGTGACCGTGTGTATTGGTTGAAGAATGGTGTGGTCGAAGCAGAAGGTGAAACGATGGAAATTACTGAGACCTATGAAAATTTCTTGAAGAAGAAATCATTGAAGACAGTCGATCGAGACAATTCTAGTTCAGAAGACTTTTCTGCCTATGACATTGTAGAAGTAAAATCTGCAGAATTATTGGATGGTGATTTGCAGCCATTAGAGATCGTTGAGCAAGATAGCAAAGTTGTAGTTAAGGTAACATACAATGTCAAAGACGATTCAATTAAGAAGCCAGTACTTGGCGTGGCGATCCGAACGGTAGACAATAATTATGTATGTGGCTTGAATACGTTATTAGATGAAGAATCCATTCCTTGGAAAAAGGGAGAGAATGTCTTCTATTTAGAATATGAAAAAATGGCACTTCTAGGTGGCGAGTATTATTTCGATGTCGCCCTTTTTGAAGAAAATGCAACGGTGCCGTTAGTGTACAAAACAAGATATCTGACAATGTTTATCTCTGGTAAATATGTCGGCGAAGGCATCGTTGTTTTGGATCATAAGTGGAAGGATACGATTTAATTATGAAGTATGATTTTGATTTGTCGCTTGAGGAACATACAAGTGTGGGGAAAATCATCAGTCAGATTACGGATGGCTCTGCTGTTTTAGAATTTGGTCCCGGAAATGGGCGCATGACCCAATATTTAATCAATGAAAAAAAATGTGAAGTAGCGATCGTTGAATTTGATCCGGTCTTATTTAAGCACGTCATGGGCTTTGCCCAGGACGGCTTTTTAGGAAACATCGAAGAATATAAATGGAACGATCACTTTTCAGGTAAAAAGTTTGATTTCATTATATTTGCTGATGTATTAGAGCATTTAACGGATTCAGAAAAGGCACTTCAAGAGGCAAGTAAGTTTTTAGCACCAAATGGGGAAATTTTGTTAACTTTCCCAAATTTGGCGCATAACTCCGTGCTGATTGACCTTTTCAATAATAAATTAGGCTGGAAGCAATATGGCCTCTTAGACCAAACGCATAATAGTTTTTATACCCAGCATGGATTTGAAGAGTTGTTTGAGCGGATTGGGTTGTCGATTCGTCGAGAAGATTTCACGTATTCCCAGGTAGGACAAAATGAACTGCCGGCAAGCTATGAGGAATTGCCGCAAATGGTGCGCTATGATTTTAAAAATCGTCCCTTTGGTGAAGTCTACCAATATTTTTATGCCTTGCGTAAAGAGCCTGTAGAAGAGCCTGAACGAGTGGAACCAATCAACTCTAACTATAATAAGCAGATGCAGCTAGCTTATTTGATTGGTGGAAAGTTTGAAATAGAGCCGTATATTTTTAATAATCAGACAGATGAAAACAAAACAACGACTCATCACGCACCAGCGAATACAGAAAAATTACGAATCGTAATTGGGAAAGTTCCCGCTGCGATTCAATTGTCTGTCGTCGTTGACAATAAATTACTAGAGATCGAAGAAACCAATGCTTCTTGGTATCAAGAGGATCTTTTAATGTTTCCAGATATTACCGAAGAACCTTATGTAGTAATTGACGGTTCGAAAGTAGCAGGAAAAGAATATACCGTGAATGTCAACGTATTAAATGAAGAAGAATTCTTCCCTTCTGAAGTGAAAGTAATGGAAGATGTCGCAAATGAGAAAGCCAAAAATCGTTTGTTGACGTTGAAGTTAAACTATTTTGATCAGTATCAATACCAATTGAAGAATATTCCTTTTGTGGAAGCCAACGAGGAGCTCAAAGGAATCAAACTGACGATTGAGTCAATTGAAAATAATGAGAATGAGAACGAAGCGATTATCAAAGGCTGGGGCTTTTCAGAAAAGACACATCTGCCGTTAGATTATTTACTGGCTTACTCAATGAATCAGGTACAGGTTAACGCGATCTATCGTCCGGACGTGAACGAAGTCTTCGGCGTGGATTCAACAGAAAAATTCGGTTTTATTTTAACCATTAAAGAGCTGCAAATATTAGAAGAGATTAAACTGCTGGTAATAGATGATCAAGATCAGGTTTATCCAATTGTCGCGAAACAAGCAAAAGCTGCTACGACACCAGTCACAAGAAAAATTCGACACTTACTTGGTTCTATTCGGCGCAATGGCTTTTCTGGTGCGGTGAAAAACTATCAACGTTCAAAACAGCAAAGTGCTGACTATGAAGAGTGGATGACTAAGATCGAAGAACCTACACGCACGCAATTAATCGAAGTATCAAAAGAATTAGCGTTCCAACCGAAAATTTCGTTAGTGGTCCCTGTCTATAATGTAGACGAAAAATGGCTGCGAGCATGCGTGAAATCGTTGACGTATCAAGTTTATCCAAACTGGGAGCTATGTTTAGCGGATGATGCGTCACCAAAAGCGCATATTAAACCGTTACTGCAGGAGCTGTCAGCAGCGGATGAGCGAGTAAGAATCGTGCTGCGAGAAAAGAACGGACACATTTCAGAAGCGACAAACTCAGCGATCGAGATTGCTACTGGCGATTACATTGGCTTTTTAGACAATGATGATATTTTAGCGGACACAGCATTATTAGCCGTAGTGAAAGCATTAAATGAAGATCAACAACGAGAGTTTATTTATACAGATGAAGATAAATTATCCATGAGCGGCAAACGCTTCGATCCATTTTTCAAACCGAATTGGAATGAAACTCTGCTATTGGGGCATAACTATATTACTCATTTTGTAGTGGTGAAGCGTTCTATCGTAGAAACTGTTGGCGGTCTGAGAACAGAGTTTAACGGCAGTCAAGACTACGACTTTGTCTTACGAGCTACCGAAGCGGCTAAAAAAATCTATCATATTCCAAATATTCTTTATCATTGGCGCACCATCGAAACCTCTGTAGCGATGGATCCTCAAAGTAAAGAATATGCTTATGTCGCTGGACAGAATGCGGTACAGGCAGCACTTGACCGGCGTCAACTTGATGGTGTGGTTACTATGACTAAAAATTATGGCGCCTACAAAATTGATTTTAAGTATGAAAGAGAACCCAAAGTTTCCATCATAGTAAACGGACAATTAAGGGAGAAACAGCTGGAATCGCTGCTTGCAACAGAATGGAACGATTTTGAAATTCTGACAAATACTGCTAAAGCAACAGATGAGCGTGTCCGAAGCTTGACAGGCAAGAACGAAAATGAATTGGCTGATGAAGCAGCAGGTGAATTTTTAGTCTTTTTAGCAGAAGACCTAGCACCAACACAAAACACTTGGCTAAAAGAAGCGATGAACTTTGTTCGTTTACCACATACAGGCGCGGTTGCCGGTAAAGTCATCAGCAAAGATGACGCGATTTTGAATTGCGGTGTCATTATAGATCCTGCGAATGAGCGGATTGTTTATGAACAGCAGGGACTCTCTAATAAGACGATCGGAACCTATTTTCGTCCAGCGCTGCCGCGTGAGATCTACACGGCAACAGAAGATGCATTGATTCTTCGCAAGGAAGACTTTTTGGCATTAGGCGGTTTTGATCTAAACTTGCCAGCAGCAATTAAGGGAATCGATTTTTCTATTCGCTTAGCGCAAGGAAATAAGAAACTGATTTTTGATCCGTACTTTGAAGTTCGTTATCCTGGCGAAAATCATTTTTATGTAAAAAAAGAGGCCTACGAGGCTTTGACTAATAAATATTCTGAAGAATTGAACGATCCATTGATCAATCCAAATCAATTCAGCATAGGAGGCTAATCCGATGGCAAAAAATGAACAAGTTTGCATTGATCAATGCAGTTTTCATCCAGAAACAAAGCAGTTAGAGATCACTGGCTGGGCTTTGGATCTAGTTTCGAAAAAGGTACCAACGGTTGAAGTACTTGCTGGAAATACAACTAGCCAGAAAATCGAATGGTATTCTCGCTCAGATGTAGCTGCCGCACATAAAACCAGTGCCAGTCTGCAAATGGGTTTTAACCTTAAGGTCGAAGTCAAAGACCCGGCAGAACAAGTGTCCATCGAGTTCCAATTTGAAGCGGGAAAACAGACGCAAGCTTTTATCCCAAACGAAAATATCGCGAAAGAGCCGAAGCAGCCGTCTCAACTCCAATCTTTGTATGGGAAAGCACGTAAAGGCTTGGGCTATCTAAAACGCAATGGGTTAAAAAGTACGCTACGTCGAATCAAGTTGGAGCAGGACAAACAATCCGATGAAAGCTACCAACAGTGGATTGCTGAAAATGAAAATTGGGATATCGCTTCAATCAAAGCAGAAATCCAGGACTTCAGCTATCAACCTGTAATTTCTATTTTAATGCCCGTCTATAATGTGGAAGAAAAATGGTTAGCCAAATGTATCGAATCCGTTCAGAACCAATTCTATCCAAATTGGGAGCTGTGCATGGCAGACGATCATTCTACAGACGCCGCAGTAAGACCGCTACTAGAAAAATATGCGGCACAAGACTCAAGAATCAAAATTGTTTTCCGTTTAGAAAATGGGCACATCTCTAAGGCGACAAATTCGGCTTTAGAAATCGCGACAGGTGAATTCGTTGCTTTATTAGATAATGATGATGAGTTAGCACCGATTGCCTTGTATGAAGTAGCGAAGCGATTAAACGAAAATGCTGATTTAGACTTGATTTATAGTGATGAAGACAAGATCGATATGGCTGGCAAACGGTTTGATCCAGCCTTCAAACCCGACTGGTCACCTGATTTATTGTTGGGAACAAATTATATTTCCCATCTCGGTGTCTATCGCCGTTCAATCATGGAAAAAATCGGCGGCTTCCGTGTAGGCTACGAAGGTTCACAGGATTACGACCTAGTCCTACGCTTCACTGAACAAACATCCGCTGATCGAATCGCGCACATTCCGCAAATTCTATACTACTGGCGTATTTTACCAAGCTCGACCGCTGCCGATCAATCAACGAAGAGCTATGCCTTCGATGCTGGATTAAAAGCAGTGCAAGACGCGATCACCCGTCGAGGAATTCAAGCGACTGTGAATCATGCAGCAGGAAATGGACTATACGATGTAGACTACAAAGTCCTTTCCGAAGATCTAGTCAGCGTGATTATTCCTACACGCAACGGCAACGACGATGTGAAACGCTGTATCGATTCAATTATTGAAAAGACGACCTATTCGAACTACGAAATTGTGATGGCAGATAACGGCAGTGATCGGCCTGAGATGCAGGAACTCTATGCCGATTATCAAAAACAACTGGGCAAACGTTTTGTTGTGGAATCAATTGATATTCCTTTTAACTATTCACGTATCAATAATCTAGCTGCGAAGGTTGCTAAAGGAAAATATTTGCTATTCTTAAACAATGATACTGAAGTGATCACACCAGAATGGATGACAAAAATGGTATCCTTCGCGCAATTCGAACGAATCGGCTGTGTTGGTGCAAAATTGTATTATCCAAATAATACAATTCAACATGCAGGAGTTATCTTAGGAATGGGTGGGGCGGCCGGTCATGGGCATCATACTTTCCCAAGAGGAGACTTCGGCTATTTCGGGAAATTGGAAATAAATGTTGATTATTTAGCCGTTACAGCAGCTTGCTTAATGATTCGCGCCAAAGACTTTGCTGAAATCGGCGGATTCAACGAAGAGCTGACTGTGGCCTTCAACGATGTTGATTTATGCCTGAAAGAATACGAGAAAGGCCAAAACAATGTGTGGCTCCACGGAGCAGAATTGTACCACTTCGAATCTCAGTCTCGAGGCTACGAAAACACACCAGAAAAACAAGCACGATTTGAAAAAGAAACCAAGTATATGGAAGACACTTGGTCAGGCTATATTGAGAATGATCCGTATTATAATCCGAATTTGACACGGGTTGGCGGAGATTTTTCGGTGAGGTTGGGGGAGTAGCTTTCGATATATTAGATATCGAATTTTGTAATTTATTTTTAGACAAAAATGACTTCATATCTAGTATTGGTATGAAGTCATCTTCTTGAAAGGTGGGTGTAATTATATGAAAGTTACAAAAAGTAATAAGTATGGAATATTAACAATTGGCATGGCAACTATATTAATGATCATGCAACATGTCCTTGTTTCAGTTACAGTAATTCCTGAATATGCGCAAAATCCAAAAAGATTTTATATATATAATATTTTGGTAGGGCTTACTGCAATTGGAGGCAACCTTTTAGCTCTATACCTAGGATATCATGCGAATGAAATTAGAGAAAAGAAACCATTACAGCTATTACCAAAGTTCTACTTGATTTATCTAATACTTACGTTTGCAATCAATATATTTTGTAAATCTCTTAACTTGAGCGATTACTGGAAAATATTCTTTCCCATAAGTCAAAATATGTTTGGCTTTGCAGTTTCATTTATGCTTATTTTTCTACTCAGTTCTTTTCTTGTAACTAAATTAGATAAACTTTCTAATTCTCAAATGAAGAATATGCTTATCTTAGTTTCAATTCTTTTCGTCATCTGTCCAACACTATTTGGGAAAGATTTGTTTGGTTTCTCCGAGGGAAAAGGTATCTTGTGGATTGCTTATTTGTTCATAGTCGGATATGGAATACAACGCTATAAAATTATAGATAAATATCGAAATGTTTTTCTGAAATTGATTTTTAGCGGATTTGTTATTGCTTTTTTAGTGTTGTTGATGACTAACGTTTCATTGATTGTTCATAAGGATGTTAGTACCGCAACTCGATTCAGTGTGCCTTGGTCGTTTTTTTCTGCATTTTTTTCACTAAACTGTTTTATCTTTTTTCATACTTTAGAGGAACGATTTAATGTTTTCAAAGCTATATTTAAAAACATTTCTACTTATTTAGTTGTTTCTCAAATATTAATTCATTGGCAACCGATGACTAATTATATCTCGAAAAAATACAAAGAGGCATTTCCAGATTCTGCATTAGATTGGGTAATAAGAATTATTTTTGTAGTCCTTCTTTACCTATTTCTCTCTACCATAATTTCTGTAATTATGGTTATGCTCTTTAAAATACCTGTTTTAAAAAAAATAAAAATGAAAAGAGAAATTTCTGATTGGGATCAATTAATTAATCGTCTATTTAAAATTAAGCAATGGGTATATGAAAGAAGAAAATTAATTTATTCTGGACTATTTTTCTACTTGTTCACTGCTATGCAAATGCTGCTATTTTCAGAAGAAAAGGATATAAAATCGTTAATCAGAACGGCTTTAGTAACTTTTACACTTCGACAAACACAGTTAGTTTTGAACTTAATTATAATTATGCTTTTTTTCCTATTAATTTTCCTGATTACTAAACGTTTTTGGTACGCTTTTAGTTTTACTCTAACTATTGAGCTTCTTGTTACTGTCTCTAATTATTTAAAAATTCAGCTTAGAAGAGAACCCATATTACCATCTGATTTAGTTTTTATTTCCAATCTTGATGAGATATTAGGTATGGTTAGTCCTATAGTCATTTTCATCGCTATGGCAGTTTTAATCGTGTTAGCGATGTCGACATTGTTAATTCAACGACGTGCTAGTAAAATATATAATTTGAAAATAGACAATAAAAAAAGAATTACTAGCATTTTATTAATTAGTGTTCTTCTATCGGGACTTTTGTGGGTTAATCAACCAAATTCGCCTTCCAATGTAGTCTTTCAATTATTTAAAATTAATCGTATGTTCTATAATCAAAGATGGGGGGCTTCAGTTAACGGTCCAATAGTTCAGTTTATAAATAATATTGTCGGAAAAGCAATGGCTGAACCAGAAGGGTACACCAAAGAAAATTTAGAAAAAATCATGAATAAGTATAATATTAGTGCGCAAAAAATTAATGAAACTAGGAACGATTGGTCTAAAGATCAAACGATAATTTTTGTATTAAGTGAGAGCTTTAGCGATCCATCAAGATTACCGAATATGTCTCTAAAACAGGATCCAATACCATTTGTTAGGAACCTTTCGAAGGAAACAACCTCGGGATTGATGCTATCCTCAGCCTATGGAGGTGGTACTGCAAATGTAGAGTGGCAAACACTTACAGGCTTGGACTTGAGCAACTTAGATGCAACCTTGCCTAGCCCTTATACGCAACTAGTTATTAAACAAGATGTGGCTCCAAGTATTTTGAATCTTTTTGACACAGCAGTAGCCATACACCCATATTTGGGCTCATTTTATAATCGTATTGATGTTTTTGAAAAATTTGGTTTTAACAGTTTCCATTATCTTGAAAGTCCTGATGGGTTAAAATACACAGATAAGATTGGTAAAAACCCCTATGTTTCGGATGAGTCGGCATATAAGGAAACATTGGATGTAATTAATGACAACGATAATAAAACTCAATTTATTCAACTTTCAACAATGCAAAATCATACACTTTATAATGACTATTATGAAGAATATGATTTTGATTTTAGTGGAGCAGCTATTCCTGAAGCTAATAACTCTGCTATGAAAACTTATTTGAAAGGGTTAAATTATTCGGATATTGCGTTAGATAATTTTATTGCGGAACTTGATAAGATTGAAAAACCTATTACCTTAGTGTGGTACGGAGATCATTTTCCTAGTATCTATAATACAGAAGAAATAAAAAAAAATCCGCTGATATATAGAGAGACGGATTATTTTGTATATAACAATTCGTATATACAAAATAAACACAATGACAATTCTCATCAGTTAGTTTCGCCGTATTCATTTCCTGCTTTAGCTCTGGAGCAAGCAAATATAAAGGTAACCCCATATTATGCATTATTAACTGAAGTTATAAAGGAAATTCCTGCAACAACAAATGATCCAGATTCAAATGGCAATAGTAAAGATAATGATAAGAAAATATTTGTTAATTCAAAAAATGAAACATTCAACAATACTGATCTTTCAGAAAAACAAAAGGAACTGTTAAGTGATTATATGTTGATTCAATACGATTTAGTCGCTGGTAAACAGTATGCTGCAAAATGGGCTTCTAAAAAAACAATTGAATGAGAGTAAAGGTTAAATAATTAAAATAGCTGATTTCTCTTTTGGTAGTGCAATTTGATTATTATAGTAATTCTAGTTTTTATATCAGTTGAATAGGAAAAGCGACGCGATTTTTGTGTCGCTTTTTTATAATGATACATCCTTATATTAGTTCGTACTTTTTGCTACAATGTAGATATTAGGATGAGGGGTGTTGGAAAAATGGATTTTATTTTTTTAATCATTATTTTTTTTATTATATCAACTGTTACAGCAAATTCAGATTATTTAAATCAAAGCTTGTCAGTTGAAACTACGACGAATTTGCAAATTATAGCTGTTTTTTTTGTGATTTTACATCATTTGTCGCAAATTCTTAGAGACTATCCAGATTCTTTTTTATCCTCTAGGTTGATAATTGCAGGTAGATTAGCTGTAGGATTATTTTTCTTTGTCTCTGGATATGGATTAATCAAACAATATAAACAAAAAGCTCGTTCCTATCTAGATACTTTTTTCAAGAAAAAGGGCATGAGTATTTTTATTCCATTTTTATTAGCGATGGTTGTTTACTTTATTTACCGAAACCTGATTGGCGAACTAAACTTTTTTACAGCAATGTACTCACTAGTAAACGGAAATCCATTTGTTGGAAATGGCTGGTTTACTATAATGATTATGTATCTGTATGTTGCATTTTTCGTTAGTGCTTTATTAGGAAAGGAAAACGATTTACTGCTGTTTTTTGTTTTCCTTTGGGAGTCATTTGGGGAGCAAAAGAGTACGATATTACTAACTTTTTCTTTAAACGGTATCGAGTATCATTAGGATTCTTGGCAGTGTTATTTAGTTTTTTCTTATATACGGATGAAATATTTTACCATCCACTTATCCGGTCACTTTCAGTTCTTTTTTTTGTTGCTTTAGTAGCCCTTTTTAGCTATAAAGTAACCTTTAAAAGTCCAATATATTATCTATTAAAAAATTTCTCTTTTGAGCTATATTTGTACCAAGGATTATTTATTCAACTATTTCGCAGCGAAACAATTTTTATTGGAAACCGTTTGTTGTATGCATGTTCAGTCATTATAGCTACAATGTTACTAGCATATTTAATGCAGTTCATCGCTTCGGAAATAAGGACATTCATAAAAAATGAAATTCATTTATTTTAAAATACCATATGAAATAAATAACTTGATATTGATAAAACATAATCTTCCTTTACTGGATGTTGACGAAGCTTTGTTATTGAGGCTTATTCAAATTTTAATATGTATCCAGTTTTCTAAAGGTTTGAGATCAGAATTCTCAATCAATTATTGGAGTTATGTAGAGGGCATATCTATTTTTCTTTAATTAGTAATACTATCTTGATAGAGGTGATCGAATAGATAAATTTGATCGCCTTTTTGTTCTTTTCTTTTTCATTACTTTTCTTAGGAAAGCTACTCTTTTTTTTGGCTATATGGTAAGATGTGTAATGGATTATTTCGTGGATTAGGAGTGTTTGTATGAATAAAAGTGGCGAATGGAGCGCCGCCCGTCGAATTTTTATTATTTTGATGGATGTGATCGTTTATAACCTCTCTGTCTATTTTAGTTTTTGGCTAAAGTTTGACGGGGTCATCCCAATAAGAAACTTTCAAACCTTTGAGAGTTCTGCATTATTTATTTCAGTTTTCTTCATCATATTGAATGTCTTGCTCGGGACCTATGTTTTTTATAACAGAATAGTCAGTGATATTATTTTTGTTACAGTTATTGGGCAATTTTTAATGTCTTTGGGTGTTATGATTATTACTTTCGCTGGACGATGGTTTGCTTTTCCAAGGACAGTTATCCTAATTTCTTTTTTATTAGGAACAATTTTATTGATTATCTATCGAACAATTATTTATAAAGCTTATATGAGATTGAGTTCAGATAAAAAGGTAACGATTCTTGGTTTTGAAAAAGACGTTGCACCAGCAATTCAGAATTTTAGCTCACAAAAAAATAATAAACATAAGGTACAGTCTGTCGTATTGGATCGCTTTTCTGATAATTTGAGTAAAATCATTGATGATGTGGATATTGTCTATTTAGCATCAGAAATCGAAGAATCTGAAAAGATAAAAGTTTACCAGTTAGTTACTAAGGCGGAAAAGAAACTCTTCTTAAATACCACTTTTGAGAATTTGGTAACTATCAATCCCAATATTATGAACTTCGAAGATGAAAGTATTATTGAATCTTCGGGCTTTAGAATTCCATCAGAAGATGCCATGTTGAAACGTCTTTTCGATATTGTTGTATCGGTGATTTTGTTAGTGATTGCTTCGCCTTTTATGTTGATTACTGCTATTTTGGTGAAAGCAACTTCTCCAGGGCCAATCATTTATAAACAGATTAGAATCACACAAGATCAGAAAGAATTTCCCATCTATAAATTTCGCTCAATGAGTGCAACTGCTGAGTCCAAATCTGGACCTGTTTTGGCGAAAAGCAATGATGCACGGGTAACACCTGTTGGTAAATTCATTCGTGCTGTTCGTTTTGATGAGCTGCCACAATTGATCAATGTTCTAAAAGGAGATATGTCGATCATTGGCCCGCGTCCTGAGCGACCTTTCTTTGTTACACAGTTCAATGAGGAAAATCCTTACTATTACTTGCGACACAATGTTCGTGCTGGAATCACTGGGTATGCTCAAGTTTACGGGAAATATGCCTCTGACTATAATAGTAAGTTGAAATTCGATTTGCTGTACATTAAAAAATATTCTTTTATGCTAGATTTAAAAATATTGCTTCAAACTATTAAGATCCTCTTTGATAAAGTATCTTCACAAGGTTTAGAAGAAGAGGTATGTACATCGTTAGATAAAATAGATTTTCCAGAAGAGAAAATCTATAAATAGAAGGAGTGTTCTTTTTGCGAAGTGCTGATGTTAGTTTACTGATGTCTGTATATATAAAGGAAAAACCTGAATACTTTAGGCAGTCACTGAAAAGTGCTCTTGATCAAACTGTCAAGGTAAAAGAGATTGTTTTAATTTTAGATGGTCCCATCACAACCGAACTACAAAATGTAATCATTGATTTCAAGAAAAGTAATTTAGAAGTGTTAAAGGTTGTTCCATTGGATACTAATGTTGGATTAGGAAAGGCTTTGGCTATAGGTGTTGAAGTCTGTAAGTTTGACTTGATTGCTCGAATGGACACCGATGATATTATGCTTCCAGATAGGATTGAAAAACAGTATTCAGAATTTAGTAATGATCCTGAGTTAACAATTGTTGGATCTAATATAGATGAATTTTATGACTCTCCTGAAAGCATTGTTGGTAGAAGAATAGTACCAGAAACGAATGAAAAAATTCGAGATTTTTCAAAAAGACGTAATCCTTTTAATCATATGACTGTTATGTTTAAAAAAGATGCAGTTTTAGAAGTTGGAAATTATCAACCAATGATGGGATTTGAAGATTATTACCTTTGGGTAAGGCTGTTAAGAGCAGGTTTCAAAGGAAAAAATATACAAGAATCACTCGTATATGCAAGGACTGGTGAAGATATGTATGCGCGTAGAGGTGGTAAGAATTATTTTGTTAATGGTTTAAAGGGACGAAAAGCTATTTATCGTTCTGGATTAGGGTCATTGACAGATTATTTAGTTTCTTGCTCTGCTCATATTATTGTGAGCCTTCTGCCCAATAAAATCAGGGGACAAGTATATGAAAGAAAACTCAGAAAATAAAATGAAGCTTTCAATAGTGGTTCCAGTTTATAATGTTGAAACTACTATTGAAAGAGCTGTTCAAAGTTTGTTTGAAAATAAATACAAAAATATAGAAGTATTGCTAATTGATGACGGATCCACTGATAATAGTGGAGTGATTTGTAAGGGATTATCGAAGAAATCAGATAAGATATACTGTTATCATAAGGAAAATGGTGGATTGTCTTCTGCGAGAAACTTTGGGTTGAAAAAAGCTACTGGTAACCTTATAGCATTTTTAGATAGTGATGATTATTATCTACCTGGATGTATTGATAAAGTAATGAAAGATTTCCAAAAAAATGATCCGGACATCATATGTTTTGGCTTAAAAAAAGGTAAGACAGAAGAGGAATCTATTGAATTAATTGAGAAAAAACAGGCACGCTGTAACAATACTGAAGCTATCAAATTGCTCTTCAAGAGCAAAGCAGTGGATTTCTATGCATGGAATAAAGTTTTTAAAAAAGCTATTTTTGATGGTATCGAGTTCCCTGAAGGAAAATTGTATGAAGATATGGTGCCAGTTTATCATGCTTTTAAAGCAGCTAAAACTATTGATATTCTAGATTTTGCAGGAATATTTTATTTTCAGAATAGTAGTAGCATTGTTTATCAGGATTTTAATCCTAAACAATATGATAATGTTACACAAAGGAAAATTCTTTTAAAAAGTATAAAAATTGAGTTTCCACAATATTTAGACTTGGCTAATGCGAGATTAATAGATGGCTACTTATCTACAGGATTCAAAATTGGTCTTACCAAAAGAGAAAATCCTGAGAGAAAAAAATACTACGACATTTCGAAAATGGAAATCAAAAGCTTGCTGAAAGAAGTCAAAGGTAATAGGGAAGTTTCCTTTGCTAAAAGGATTGCATTATATTTGTACCTACTTAATTCAAATTTGTATTCCGTTTTATATAAACGAATTATAAAAAAATAATAGGAGCTGAATTATATGATAACTGCAGTAATTATCGCTGGTGGAGTAGGAAAACGAATGGGCCAATCTATACCTAAACAATTCATTATGATAAATAATAAGCCGATTATTATTTATACGTTGGAATCTTTTGAACATCACCCGTTAGTAGATAGAATTTTAGTAGTTTGTAAATCTGGTTGGGAAGAGACTCTCAAGGGATATATAAAAGAATTTGGACTAAAAAAAGTTGAATGGATTATTGAGGGAGGAAGTATAGGACAAGAGTCTATAAATAAAGGTGTTCAATTTTTAAAAGACTATTCTGAAAATGATGATACGATCATCATACACGATGGTATTCGACCTTTAGTTGACGAAATAGTATTGTCTGACGTAATCGTTAAATGTCAGGAATATGGAAATGCCGTAACTTCTTTGCCGTATAATGAACAAATTTTTATCAAAGATACTGAAGAAACGACAACATCTTACATTGATAGAAATACTATTAGAAGAGTTTCAACACCACAGGCTTATAAATATGATAAATTGTTAGCTTCCTATAATAGAGCTGTGGAAGAAAAAATCGGTATGACTGATTCTTCTTACACTAACACGATGATGGTTGAATTAGGTGAAACGCTTTATTTTGCTGCAGGGTCAGACAAAAATATTAAGTTAACTACAACAGACGATCTAGAGCTGTTTAAAGCTTATCTTAAAATGAATGATTAGGAGATGAACAAGTTTTGCTTCAATCCAACAGATTATACATGGATGATATTTCAACAATCTCTAAAGATTTAGCTAGTTTAAATGTCAAAAATAAACGTTTTTTAATTTTGGGAGCATCTGGATTAATTGGACGCTTTTTTATTGATGTGTTAATGCATGCTAATAAGATATACGGGTTAGAAAATACTGTAATCGGTGTTGGCAGAAGCAGAGATAAATTATTAAAGATTTTTCCTAGTTACATTGAAGATGCTTATTTTAATATAGTAGAAATTGATATTAACAAAAAAATTCCTAATGATTTAGAATGTGATTATATCCTGCAGGCTGCCAGTAATACTCACCCTAAGGCTTATGCAACAGATCCAATAGGAACGATTACTACAAATATTATTGGTACCCAGAATATTTTAGAATTTGCTCGTGAGAAAAAAGTTGAAAAAACCATTTTCTTTTCTAGTGTGGAAATTTATGGTGAGAATAGGCATGATGTCAAATATTTCGATGAAAGTTACATGGGGTATATTGACTGCAACACTTTAAGAGCTGGTTATAGTGAAGCCAAAAGAACTAGTGAGGCTTTATGCCAGGCCTATATATCTAAATATGATTTAGATATCGTTATTGCCCGTATAAGCCGAGTGTTTGGACCAACTGTTTCTAAAGATGATTCGAAAGCCTCCACTCAATTTATTTTTAATGGGGTAAATAAACAGAATGTCATCCTAAAAAGTAAAGGAGACCAATTATTTTCCTATAGTTATGTTGGAGATGTCGTTTCTGCTCTATTAGCATTGATAAGCAAAGGTGTTAAGGGCGAAGCATATAATATTAAAGGACTAAATAGCGATGTAACACTAAAACAATTTGCAGAGAGTATTGCAAATTACTCGAAGACGAAAGTCGTATTTGATTTGCCAGATGAAATTGAAAAAAAAGGATTTTCAACAGCTACTTTGGCATTATTGGATGATACAAAAATAAAAAATCTTGGTTGGACACCGAAATTTGAATTTGAAGAATCTTTAGAAAAGACAATTGAGATATTGAAAGAGGAGCTTTTTTCATGATTGCAGATATAAAAATTCACTCATACTTCGAACGATTTCGTTCTTTTTATGTTCTTTATTTTGGAACGATACTGATTTTGAAGGAATTTGGACCGTACGATTTTATACCGAAAATTTTGAATACGATTCTGGTTGTACCAGCAGGTATAATTGGAGTACTTTTCATTCTGTATGATTTAATTCAGATGATTAAAACAAAGAAATTTTCTTACAATATTCTCCTATTCTTATTTTTAATTATCATGGGAATTTCGAGTTTACTAAATTATCGTTATAGTATTGGGTCAAACATCAAAATACTATTAAATGAAAGTATATACTTGCTTGTAATATATGAGTTTAGTCACAATAGGAAATATTCTGAAATTATAGTAGAAACGTTTGCTAAGCTTCTAATCTCGATTTGGTTTGTAATGGTAACCATTTCAAATGTAATGTTCGTTTTTCAAATGCAGTATAGTGTAAAATTGCCAAATAGATTTCATCCGTTAAGACTTGGATTTCTTGAAAATAGATTATTTGGTGTTTTTTCTGACCCAAACTTTGCGTCCACGATTTGTTTGGTATCAATAATATTCTCTTTTATGTTTTTATTCCAAAAGCAAATTAAAAGCAGACTTTTACGTATTTTTCTTTATATTAATAGCTTTTTCTGCCTTAGTTTCATTCTATTGTCTGGTTCAAGGACCGGGTTAGTGGAGACTTTAGCAATTGTATTTATTGCTGGTTTTACTTTATTAAACCAATACTTAGTTAAAAAGGGGAAATCTGTGCCTTTTAGTTTGTTAATAAGTTTGATTGTTTCTACTATATTAACTGGTATTATTTTCTTTATTCTGAATGTGCTTAAACAGGGGCTTACATTGATTCCGGATTTTATTGAAAGCTTAAAAATGAGAACTGAGAATAACAATGTCAATATTCTCAAAAAAGAAAAGCCAGTTAATTTGACTAGGAATGATGTATCTGATTCTGATGATCTATCCAATGGTCGTTTTGGCATTTGGAAAGCAGGATTTTTAATGTTTAAGCAAAATATCTTGTTTGGTGTTGGTCCATCGCGTGAAGGTATAGTGAGTTATGCGAAAGCTTTTCTGCCGGAAACATATGTTGCAAAAACAGGTTTATCTCTTCATAGTTTTGTTGTTCATACGCTTGCTGGCACGGGAGCTATTGGATTTATCACCTTCTTTTCTTTCTATTTAAACAAAGCTTTTATAGCCATAAAAGCCGTTTTTTTAGATAAAAATCTATATAAGACAGTTTATTTTTATGATGTTTTAATCATTGCAGCAATTAGTATTAATGCAATTTTGTCGTCCGAGATTATTTTAGTGAATAAAATTGGAGCGTTTCTTTTCTGGTTATTATTAGGGCAATTGGTTTATCAATATTTTCCTAAAAAAAATTCTAAACATAGTGTTGCTTAAGAAAGAAGTGTTTTTTTGAGATCGAAACTAAAGATAGTTAGAGTAGTTTTTCTTAGAATCATCGATTATTCCATATTCTATTTGTGTTATCCACTTCTTCTCTTTTTTCCTGTTAAAAAGAATAAAATAGTTGTTTCAAATTTTTGGGGTAAGGCATATGGAGAAAATCCAAAATATATTGTTGACTATTTGTTAAAAAATTATTCTGATTTAGATATAGTCTGGCTTTGCAAACCAGAGATTATACAAAATAAGCATAGTGAGTTTCCAAATGAAATTCGTTTAATTAAGAACAATTCTTTGAAAGCCTTGTTAGAATTACATACCGCGAAAATTTGGATCGATAATTGTCGGAAAAACTTTTACCCTAGAAAACGAAAGAGTCAATTCTATCTTCAAACTTGGCATGCTGGGTTTGGACTAAAACGAATTGAACACGATATTGAGCAAGCTCTTAGCAAAAGATATGTTAGAGTAGCAAAAAAAGATTCTAAAATGTGTGACCTCTTAGTCTTCGAACATTCAAAATTATTTAAAAATTTACAGTATACGTTTTGGTACTCTGGAGAGTTTTACAGAAATGGCATACCCAAGAACGATATTATTGTAAAAAATGATGTTTCAACAATTGAAAAAGTATATATGTATTATGGAATTGACAAAAATAAAAAAATTTTGCTTTATGCTCCTACTTTTAGAGAAGATGGTAGTCTTGAGATTGATTCAAAAAGTCTTAAAAAGCTTAAGGAGAACATTGAAGCTAAATTTAAGTTTGAAATAGTTATACTCTTGAGGTTACATCCCAATGATATTCTGAGACACGCTGCGTTAATTCATGAATTAACAAGTGTGGATTACATTATAAATGCCAATGACTATCCTGATACTCAAGAATTACTTTGCGCATTAGAAATATTAATTACGGATTATTCATCTATTTTTGGTGAAATGTTAATCTCAAAAAAGAAGTGCTTTTTATATGCTTATGACTATGAGAAATATATGGAAAATCGTGGATTAGTATTAGAATTAGATAATTTACCATTTCCAGTTTCAAAAAGCATGAATCAACTTGTTAATCAAATAGAAACCTTTAACGAATTTGATTATTCTACTTCAATTGAAAAATTTAATCAGGAATATGAAGTTTTTGAATCAGGCGAAGCCAGTAAAGAACTAGGCGATCGAATTATTATAGAAATGAGTAATTAAAATTTTATAAGATAGGTTTGAAAATAATGGAACTACTGAAACTAATTGAGAAATTGCATCTTGGAGCAATAGTGTATCGGCCGAGAATTAAATATTCCAAATCTTTGGATGCAGATAGGCGAGCATTTAACGCATACAAGTATTTAAGTAAGAGATACGAACCACAGTACAAAAAAGAAGAAATGAATACTAGTAATTATATCTGGATTTGTTGGTTACAGGGTATTGAACAATCGCCAGAAGTAGTTCGTGCATGTCTAAACTCTGTTAAAAAAAACTGTAAAGGGAAAGAAATTATTTTTTTAGATGAAAATAATCTTGATAATTTTATCAATTTACCAGATTATATTCTAACTAAATGGAAGCAAGGAATAATTTCTAATGCGCAATTTTCTGATATTGTTCGTGCGGATCTATTAACTAGTTTTGGAGGAGTTTGGATTGATGCAACAGTTTTTCTAACTGCTCCCATAGAAGATTATATCAATGAAGCAGATTTATTTGCATTCAGAACAACTTTTAACGATAGTAAAGAAGCTCCAATCTTAATCTCAAGTTGGTTTATATCTTCCAAAAAGAACAATCCCATTATCACTGAAACAAGAAGATTGTTATTAGAATACTGGAAAGAGCATAATGTTTTAATTAACTACTATCTTTTTCATCTTTTTTTTAGCATGGTAATTAGAAGTTTTCCAAATGAGTGGGAAAATGTCCCTCGACAAACCAATGGCAATTCTCATCTCCTTCAATTTCGATTAAATGAGAAGTATGAAGAAAATGAATTTTCGAATTTGTGTAAGTTGACAAATATTCATAAGCTAACTTATAAAGACGTTCGATATAATCCAGGAACGTATAGTCATTTTCTTGTAAAAACGGTTGTGGATTTAGGAGATGAGGTATAGCATGAAAAATATTGCCAAAAACTTTTTCTCAAATGCATTTTATCAAGTCTTTTCAATTATTTTTCCGTTGTTGACAATGCCATATATTGCCCGTATTCTGGGCGCAGAAAAGATTGGAATTTATAATTATACTTATTCAATTGCAATTTATTTTGCTTTAGTAGTTAAACTAGGTGTTGACCATTACGGAAATCGATCTATTGCCAAAGTTGGAGAAGATATTGAAAGACGAAGTATACTTTTTTTTGAAATTTTTGGGATACAATTATTTAGTGGAATAGTTTGTATACTTCTTTATCTAGTTTATGTTTTTAATTTTGCTCAACAATATCAAGAAATTGCTTTGCTACAAGTGTTTCTTATTGTTAGCTATATGCTAGATATTAATTGGTTTTTCTATGGAATACAGCAATTTAATATCGTCATTGTTAGAAATATTTTAGTCAAGCTATCAACATTGATTTTTATTTTCCTGCTTGTAAAAAACCAAAATGATCTTTGGCTATATACCTTAATCATGAATGGTAGTGCGATTGCAGGATTTATAATCACTTGGTTTCAAGTTAAAAACTATATTTTTTATAAAAGAATTAAGCTATCTGAAGTGACAAAACACTTTAAGCCATCAGCAATTCTGTTTATTCCTATTGTTTCAGCAACTATTTATACTAGTTTTACCTCAGTATTTTTAGGGAATTTAAGCAGCATAAAAGATGTCGGTTTTTACAATGCAGGTAGCCAAGTTTTATCAATGCCTAAAGGTATAATTGCTGCATTAGGAACAGTAATGTTGCCTCAAATGTCTGCGATTTATGAGAGAAAAGACTCAAAGGCAGAAGCGACTAAATATCTTAATTACTCTGTAATTTTTGCTTTATTTCTTTCCATAGCTTTTGCTTTTGGGATATTGGGAGTTTCAAAAGACTTTGTACCATTGTTTTATGGAAAAGATTTTAATGCAAGCATTTTGGTACTAAATGGTTTGGCTTTATATCTTCCTTTTTATGCTTTAGGAAATGTTATTAGAACTCAATACCTGATACCACAATCTAAAGATAGACCATTTGTGGTATCAGTACTACTCGGAGCATTGACTAGTATTGTAGTGAACTTATTGCTGGTTAAGCCATTGGGATTACTTGGGGCGACTATCGCAACCTTTCTATCTGAAAGTGTTCTTGCAGTTTACCAAATTTTTGCTGCTCGAAAAGAAATATCGTTTAAAATATTCATTAGTCCATTTATTGTATTTTTTATATCTGGAATAGTAATGATGGTTATTCTAAACAGTTTGACTTTGGGAGGATTATCAATATTTGTTAGACTTTTAGTCAAAATAGGGATTGGCGTTATTCTCTATTTACTCATAACATTAATTTACTTTAGATACTCGAAAAATGATATTATTCGAAGTTCCAGAGAATGGATTATGAAAAAAGTGAGATAGGAGAGGATATTATATGGCGTATAACTATCTAATTACAGGTGGCGCCGGCTTCATCGGCTCAACTTTAGCAAATCATTTATCTAAGGAAAATTCAGTAATCGTAGTTGATGATTTGTCTATGGGAAAACAAGAAAACTTAGATGACAATTCAAATCTCAATTTTATCAAAGGTTCCGTTACTGATAAAAAATTAATGGAAGATATTTTTTCAAGCAATCAATTTGATTACATTTTTCATTTGGCAGCAATTGCAAGTGTAGCGGATTCAGTTGAACGCCCAGTTGAAACGCATCAAATTAACTTTGAGAGTGTTTTGATGTTGTTAGAACTAATTAGAAAATATCAAAAAGATTTGAAGCGACTGGTTTTCAGTTCATCGGCAGCAGTTTACGGAGATGAACCTACATTACCTAAGCATGAGGAATCCGTTATTCGACCTTTGACTCCTTACGCGGTAGACAAATTTGCTGCGGAACAATATGTGCTGGACTATAACCATCTTTATGGTGTTAAGACGAGTGCGGTGCGCTTTTTTAATGTATATGGACCAAATCAGAATCCAGAATCTCCTTACAGTGGTGTCATTTCAATTTTGGTTGATCGCTATAAGAAAATTCAAAAGGGTGAGGATACACACTTCACATTATTTGGTGATGGTTCGCAATCTCGAGATTTTGTGTTCATTGAGGATGTAATCCAAGCTCTGTTACTTGTGGCGAGCAAAGAAGAGTCTCTTGGGAAGCAATTTAACGTTGGTACAGGAAACGCGATTACATTGAATGAGTTGATTGAGGTCATAGATGAAACATTAGGCATTAAGTTGGCACTGAAACATGAATCTGAAAGGGACGGCGATATTAAGGATTCAGTTGCTGATATCTCTAGACTAAAGGGTTTAGGATATAATCCTAATTTTAGTGTTCAAGAAGGTATGAAAAAATATTTAGTTTCAGAAGAATTGATTTAAAAAGTCGGAGCATATCCGACTTTTTTTTGGTATTATGGTAGATAGTTGTGAAGTTAGGAGAGTAAACATGAACAATGAAAAAATAGCCATCCTCATCCCTTGCTATAATGAATCACTTACGATAAAGAAGGTGATCAATGATTTTCAAAGGGAATTACCTGAAGCGGATATTTATGTCTATGACAATAATTCTACGGATAATACGTATGAGATAGCTTTGAATGAAGGAGCCATTGTTAAAAAAGAACCGCGGCAAGGCAAGGGGAATGTTATTCGCCAAATGTTTTTTGATATAGAAGCTGACTACTATTTAATGGTGGATGGTGATGACACGTATCCGGCTGAGTACGCTCAAGAGCTGATTACAGCTTTGAGAGAGGAAAGAGCAGATATGGTCATTGGGGATCGTTTATCAAATGGCACATATTTTAATGAGAATAAACGAGCTTTCCATGATTTTGGGAATAATTTAGTAAAGAATTCGATCAATCGTTTGTACCAGGCAAACATTAAAGATGTGATGACTGGGTATCGTGGTTTTAATCGGATGTTTGTAAAAAGTTTTCCAGTAATGAGTTCTGGTTTTCAAATTGAAACAGAATTTACCATTCATGCGTTAGATAAACGTTTTAAGTTAGTGGAAATACCGATTGATTATCGTGACAGACCAGAAGGCAGTGAATCCAAATTAGATACCTATTCAGATGGAATGAAGGTTCTATTGACGATATTAAAGATGTTCAAAGATTACAAACCCTTATTGTTTTTCTCGGTATTTAGTTTAATTTTCTTTTTGTTCGGACTTGTTTTTGGAGTGCCAGTGATTAATGAATTTATCCGCACTGGTTTTATCACGAAGATTCCGTCTTCGGTTTTAGCGACAGGATTAATGGTGTTTTCTTTACTGTTGTTAATTACCGGATTGATCTTAGACACGGTTGTAACAAATACAAAAAAAGAATATGAGTTAAACTTGTATCGATTATACGAAGAAGATCTTCATAAGAAAAAAATATAATTTCCTTAACTAAATAAATTTTACATTTCACTCCTCTTTCATTTCATGTATAATGGTTTAAGTTATGACATGAAGTAAGGAGGAGTTGTTTTTGTCTGAGGATCAAAACCAACACTCAGAAGAAGGATCTTTTAAAGAGCAGATTATGCGGGCTTTAGAAGAAGGTCGAAAAAATCGTGAAGCTGACGCAACAAAGAAAACGCACACGAGACCGGAATCTTCGAAAGTAAAAAAAGATGCAAACGACGATGACGATTTGGCTTCGTCCTATGAGCGTTTATTTGGTAATAGACGAGATAAGAAGGATACAACCGCCTCTGAGCAGAAGTCTGAATCATCTGAAAAGGAAATAAAAAAAGAGGAGTCACCAAAAGAGCCAAAAACAGAAGCGGTTCCGAAAAAAAAGGTTTCGGATAGTGATTCTATTTCAAAGTCTGAAGAACGAAAAGAAAACAAACGAATTAAGGCTGAGAAAAAGAAAGCTATTGAAGAAGAAAAGAAATCTTCTAAAATTCAGAATAAAAAATCAACCACGCATTCTAACGATTCAAGAAAATCTGTGGCAGCAGTTCCATCAAAAAAGGAACCGAAAGCAGAAAGTGAAAAAGAATTTCTTACGAATGAGCATGTGGAAGAAGAACCATCAATTTTCCAGCGAATTGGCGAGAAATTTGAAGAATTACGTCAAATGGATGAGGAATTTGATGGGGATTTAAGTGAGGAGAGCAACTTGAAACGAGCAGAACGTCGCAAAGAGGATCGAGTCGTCCGAAAGATAGTATATATATTGACGATTGGTATTTTGATCGTCGCGGGCATTCTAGCAATCTCAGGATACAATTACGTGAGCGCTGGATTGAAGCCACTAGATAAAAATGATAAAAAATTAGTCCAAGTAGAAGTTCCTAGCGGGTCTTCTAACCGTCAAATCGGGGATATATTAGAAGATGGTGACGTCATTCGAGATGGGATGGTCTTCAACTTTTACACGAAATTCAAAAATTTGACCAATTTCCAAGCAGGGTATTATCAATTTTCACCAAATATGACTTTGGATCAAATTAGTAAAGAGCTGCAGCAAGGTGGAAGTGCTGAACCATTGGATGACGCTTCTAAATTAACAGTTCCTGAAGGCTATGATGTTGATAAAATCGCAAGTTTAGTTGCGAAGAAGACCGACTTCAAGAAAGAAGATTTTATCAAGGTAATGAAGGATGAGAAATTCTTTGATCAGTTGAAGGCACAGTATCCAGACTTACTAACAGATGCTGGTAATGCCAAGGATGTTCGTTATCGTCTAGAAGGGTATCTATTCCCTGCGACTTATAATGTGCATAAAAACAGGAGTCTGGAAGACTTAGTGACGCAAATGGTTGATACAACCAATCAAATCCTGACGCCTTATTATAGTCAAATTAAGGAAAAAGGGTTAAATGTCCAAGAAGTAATGACCTTAGCTTCACTAGTTGAAAAAGAAGGAGTTACGCAGTCTGATCGTAAGAAGATTGCACAGGTCTTCTTTAATCGGATCGAAGCTCAAATGCCTTTACAGTCAGATATTTCCATTCTTTATGCGTTAGGTGAACACAAAGAAGTTGTAACTATCAAGGATACAGAAGTAGATTCGCCGTATAACCTTTATACGAATACTGGTTATGGACCTGGACCGTTCGATAACCCGAGTCAAGAAGCAATTCAAGCAGTCCTTGATCCAACAAAGAATGATTACTATTACTTTGTTGCAGACATTTCAACAGGAAAAGTCTATTATGCGAAGACGTATGAAGAGCATATGGAATTAGTCGAAAAATATGTCAATAAAGAGAAATAAACAATTTACAATACAGTAATTACGTGGTAATCTTTTGTGGATTAAATCTATAAAAGATTACCTTTCGTAATTTAGTTGATTGAAGGAGAAGAAAAATGGTAGAAAAAACATATCCGATGACTCTAGAAGGAAAAGAAAAGCTAGAGCAGGAATTAGAAGAATTGAAAACAGTAAAACGTGGAGAAATCATTGAACGAATTAAGATCGCCCGTAGCTTTGGCGATCTATCAGAAAACTCTGAGTACGAATCTGCGAAGGACGAACAAGCCTTTGTTGAAGGCCGTATCAGCACTTTAGAAAATATGATCCGTTTCGCACAAATCATTGATAACGAGAATGTAGATTCTGACGAGATATCAATCGGAAAAACAGTGACTTTTGTAGAACTGCCCGATGATGAAGAAGAAGAGTACACGATTGTCGGAAAAGCGGAAGCAGATCCGTTAACTGGAAAAATCTCAAATGACTCACCAATTGCTCAAGCGCTGATTGGTAAAAGTGTTGGAGACGTTGTGACGATTGCGACACCGGGCGGAAACATGGAAGTTAAGATCACAAATGTGAAACAAAACTAGAAATGCATGAAAGAGGCGCTTGTCGCCTCTTTTCTTTTATGTTCGGATGTGAAAGAGGTTGCGACCTTAGACCGATAGTATTCCGAGTGTAAAAAAAGTAGAATAAGGTATAAATAAAAGTTGGGAGGAAAGATAAAATGAAAAGTCCATGGCGCTTTTTCATTGTAATTGAAGCCTTACTTGCAATTTTCTTATTATGGCAACTATCTTCAAATCCTGCGATGTTGATCATGTTACTCTTCGGAGTACTGAATATATATTGGGCATTGCGCAAACATCGCCGAAGTAAATTCCAATTGATCTTAGGCTCAGTGATTCTGATCATCTGTCTAGTAAATAGTCCCGCGACTTGGTTGATGTTGATTTTTGCTGTCATATTCCTTGGTTTGAAGGGCTTTGAAATTGCAGGTATTTCAATACCGAATCATTCTCTGAAGAATAAGAAAAGTATTGTGATGGTTGAGACGACGGATCCGACTAGCCACAATGGAGAACGAAAAAAACAAAGCTGGATTGGCAATGATCGAATTGGTACACAGGTCTTTGAATGGGACGACATCAATGTGGCGATCCTAGCTGGCGACACCATTGTTGATTTAGGAAATACCTTATTGCCAAAAGAGGACAGTATCGTGATTGTCCGTAAAGGCTTTGGTCGAACACGCATTCTGGTGCCTTATGGGATTGGCATTCTTTTTGAACATGCGACTCTATATGGCAAGGTTGAATTTGATGAAGAGACGCAAGTATTGCGCAATGAAACGATAAAAATGTATAGCGAAGATTATGATGAAAGTCCCCGCAGATTAAAAGTCATCACGAATACCTTAGTGGGGGATGTCGAGGTGATTCGCGTATGATGGGAAAATATTCCCGTTTACAAGTTTCCTTGTATTCTGGCCTGATTTCCTTTTTACTGATTCTCACGACTCTCTTTTTGTATATGTACGCTATTGGGAAAAAGCAATTGTTTGCACAATTGTTTATTGCACGAATTTTCTATATTCCCTTGTTTGTACACATAATTGTGATCGCTTTGACCGTAAGTGCGGTGGTCTACTTTTTAGTCACCTTTATAGAAAAACGTCAACTTGGGAAAATTGAAGGGAAATTACAAAGTCTTGCATCAGGTAATTACGATCAGCCTTCATTAGATGTGGCTATCTCACAAAATAAAGAAATGCTTTTAGTGGATCATGATATCAAGCGAATCAAAGAGAAGCTGGTCAGCATGTCACGAGAGTTGCAGCAATTAAGTAGTCAGCCACAAATGGTAGACGGAACGACCAAGGAAAAGATTTTAGAAGAGGAACGTCATCGCTTAGCACGAGAGCTGCATGATTCGGTCTCTCAGCAGCTGTTTGCGGCTATGATGATGATGTCCGCGTTAAATGAACAGTCGCAACATTCTGAAGAATTAGAGCCCTATAAGAAGCAATTAGCGATGGTTGCGGATATTATCAATGCGGCTCAATCAGAAATGCGTGCGTTGTTGCTGCATTTGCGTCCGATTAGTTTAGAAGGAAAAAGTTTACGACAAGGAATCGAGCAATTATTAAAAGAGCTGCAGACAAAAATTCAAATTCAGTTAAAATGGGATGTACAGGATATTTGTGTTTCTGCTAGCATTGAAGATCAATTATTTCGAGTGGTACAAGAATTACTTTCCAATACACTACGCCATGCAAAAGCGAATGAACTCGAAGTATATTTAAAAATAGTCGGGCAGAACATTTTGTTGCGCGTAATAGATGATGGTGTTGGCTTTGAATCAAAAGATGAGCATGCAGGTAGCTACGGTCTTCGTAATATACGTGAACGTATCGCCGGTGTCGGTGGTTCAACGAAGATCATTAGTTTTAAAGGACAAGGAACAAGCATCGAGATCAAGGTTCCTGTGGTCGCTGATACAAGTGCTGTAGCGGATAAGTCATTAGAAAATCAAGCAGAGTAGAAGAATACATTAATAGGAATTAGGAGGCAAAGGATGATACGAGTATTATTAGTTGATGATCATGAAATGGTTCGATTAGGCGTTTCTTCTTACCTATCGATCCAATCAGATGTCGAAGTGGTAGGGGAAGCTGAAAACGGCGAGGAAGGCTATGAAAAGGCGATGGACCTTCGACCTGATGTGATTTTGATGGACTTGGTCATGGAAGTAATGGACGGCATCGAGTCAACGAAGAAAATATTGAAAGATTGGCCCGAAGCCAAGATTTTGATTGTAACTAGTTTTATTGATGATGAAAAGGTCTATCCAGCTATCGAAGCTGGAGCATCTGGGTATTTGCTTAAAACGTCGACAGCTCATGAAATCGCCAATGCTATCCGTAAGACCTATAATGGCGAACGCGTTTTAGAGCCTGAAGTAACCACCAAAATGATGGAACAACTATCTAATCGTAATCGTCATGTTCTCCACGAAGAGTTGACAAACCGTGAACAGGAAATTCTATTACTGATTGCACAAGGGATGAGTAATCAAGAAATTGCGGATGAATTATTCATTACGTTGAAAACAGTGAAGACACATGTTTCCAATATTTTAGCAAAATTAGAAGTTGAAGATCGCACACAAGCTGCGATCTATGCCTTTAAACACGGGTTGATAAAATAGAGAGTCATTCTCTGTTTTATTGACCCGCTCTTTGTTATACTAAGACATGTAAGTTTTAACGAGCATCGATCAAATAAAAATTTTCGAATAGTTAAGGAGAAAGCATGAAACAAAGTTTTGTCATTATTGGTTTAGGAAGATTTGGCGGAAGTATTTGTCGCACATTGGTTGAATCGGGTCAAGAAGTTTTGGCTATTGATAGCAGTGAAGACCGAGTAAATGAGTATATGAATATCGCGACCCATGCGGTAGTTGCGAACGCACAAGATGAGATGACGCTTCGTTCTCTTGGTATCCGAAATTTTGATCATGTGATCGTGGCGATCGGTGAGGATATCCAAGCGAGTATTTTGGTAACCTTAATGGTCAAGGAAATGGGTGTGCCTAATATTTTGGCAAAAGCTCAAAATGAGTATCATGCTCGTGTGCTGGAGAAAATCGGTGCAGATCGGGTTGTTCATCCTGAACGAGATATGGGCCAACGAATTGCACACAATCTAGTTTCAAAGAATATTTTAGATTATCTTGAACTTTCAGATGAATTTTCCTTAGCGGAAATCAATGTGACCAATCGCAAGTTTTATGGAAAAACATTGGATGAACTCGATTTTCGTCAACGATTTGGTTTGAATGTCGTAGCGATTCGACGGGATAATCAAGATCCAATCGTAACACCCCCTGCTGAAGAGGTCGTACAGAAAAATGATCACTTAGTAGTAATTGGACGAGATGAAGATGTGGATTATTTAGATGAGAAAATGAATGGATAGGTGGGTTTCAGCATGAAATTAACGATAACGCCTCAAGCGCAAGAATGGTTCAAACGAGAACTTGAATTAGCAGAAGGCCAAGGTATTAAATTCTATGGAAAAGTATATGGAAAAACACAGGTTCATGATGGTTTTTCTGTTGGGATGTCCGTGGATATTCCAGAAAGTCCACTTGTAGAAACTAAGGTAGCCGATCAACTTTTCTACATCGAAGAATCAGATGAATGGTTTTTCAAGGGATACAATTTAGTAGTGGATTACGATTCTGAACTAGATGAACCTAAGTACGATTTTAATCAAGTTTAGGAGTGACTCGAATGATATCAGTAATTGTTCCTTGCTTTAATGAAGAGGAGGCTATTCCTCTTTTTTTTGCAGAAATGGAAAAAACGAAAAAAAAAATAGCTCATGATTTTGAATATATTTTTATTAACGATGGTTCGAAGGATGGAACGCTAGAGGTTCTTCGAGAATTAGCCCGAAAGCATAAAACTGTTCGCTACATTTCTTTTTCGAGAAACTTTGGGAAAGAGGCTGCTTTATACGCCGGACTGCAAGCGTCTAAGGGAGATTTAGTTACAGTAATGGATGTGGATTTACAAGATCCTCCGGAATTATTACCGCAAATGGTTGAAATGATTGAGACAACAGACATAGACTGTGTAGGCACAAGACGAGCAGATCGAAAAGGAGAGCCGCCTATTAGAAGTTTCTTCGCAAAAAAATTCTATCAACTAATAAATCGGATAAGTGATACTGAAATGGTAGATGGTGCTCGAGACTATCGATTGATGACTCGTCAGATGGTGGATGCGATTCTTGAACTTACTGAATATAACCGTTTCTCAAAAGGATTATTTAGCTGGGTAGGCTTCAAAACGGAATATATCTCTTTCGAAAACCGCGAACGTGCAGTGGGAGAGACTTCTTGGTCATTTTGGAAACTATTTAACTATTCAATTGATGGGATAGTTAATTTTTCTGATGCACCATTAAATATAGCGTCTTTTGTTGGAGCATTTTCTTGTGTGGCTGCTGTGATTGCAATGCTCTTTATCATAGTACGTGCATTAATTTTTGGTGATCCAACTTCTGGTTGGCCTTCATTGGTGACGATTATTTTATTCATCGGTGGGGTTCAGCTACTTTGTATCGGTATTATTGGCAAGTATATCGGGAAGATTTTTATGGAGACGAAAAAACGGCCGGTTTATATTGTTAAAGAGACTGAAAAAAAGTTGGAGCAGTAAGCCTAACTCAGAACACAGCAAAAGCAGGTATTAGTCTCAGCTTCTGAGAATAATACCTGTTTTTTTAATACCCCCGCTCCAACTCTACCTGATTCACCGACAATTCTTTATTCTCTACATAAGACTTTAGATTAGCCAAGAAGATTTTCATAAATTTATTTTGGAAATCGACAGTCATACCTGAGATATGAGGAGTGATCAATAGATTGTCAAGGCCCCATAATGGACTTTCTTTTGGTAAAGGTTCCTCTTCAAAGACATCAAGAGCCGCAAAGGCGAACTGTTTTTCTTCTAATGCGGTTATCAATTCTTTGGTATGAACGGTATCTCCTCGACCAACATTTATAAATACAGCAGATTTTTTCATCTTTTCGAAAATATCACTGTTGAAAATATGATAGGTCTCCTGTGTTCCAGGTAAGATTCCTACCACAATGTCCATTTCAGGGACAATCTTTGCCAAATTCTTGATGGAGTAGGTCTCAATGAATCCTTCAACTGGATGACCAGTGGTATTGATTCCATAAACCTTGATACCTAGGCTGTGAATAGATTTTGACAATTGTTGACCGATGTGACCCGTACCAACGACTAATAAGTTTTTTCCAGCTAACTGGTCGTAATGAATGGTATCTTGGACCCAGTCTCTTTGTTCTTGAGCTTTGACAGCTTGTGTTAAGCCACGATAATAGCTGAGTAGAACACCAATAATATGTTCACTGATAGAGAGGGCATGGATGCCGCTGCCATTTGACAATAGTATTTCTTGGTTAGAAAATTCATCTAGCGGCAAATAATCGACACCTGCAGAAATTGATTGAACCCATTTTAACTGTGGGGACTGGAGCAATGCTTCGCTATACTTCTTTGACCAGCCGACAGAAATTTCTACCTCTTGCAGTTCTTCCTCGTTAAGCGAGGTTTTTATCTGATAATCAGGAGCAATGGTTTGAATCTTTTCAATAAATTCTTCGCGAAATTCGCGCTGTAAGTAAATAATTGGTTGTGACATAGGAATTCCTCATTTCATTTTTACTTGAAATCTCGCATTCATTTTAACAAAAATAATGAAAAAAAACTGCTTACGGAATCGTAAGCAGTTATTTGGTGGGTAATTCGATTCTAGGAAAATAGTGTGTTACGCGGAAAAAGACAAATAAACTGATAAAGGTAATTAACAGACTTGAATCAAAATTTGGTTGGAACAATAGGATAATGGTTGCTAGAATCACCGGAATTGTTGCACAGAAAATGATGGTCTTAAAACATTCAAAGAAAGTGATTCGTCTTAAGCGTAGTTTAGCAACGATCATTCCTGCGATACCAGCAAATACTAACGTAACAAATAAATTGATAAAGGAAGGGTAAAGTCCTGCCAATAACATCACGAGCGGTGTCCAAATCGGCATTTCCAAGTCTTCCAAACCAGCTCTAAGCTTGTCGCCGGTCATGCTTTTTAGTGGCTCCTGTTTATAGGAGAATTTCAGCACGTTGTCTCCGAACATTGCCGAGCTGACACCGCCGTAATCTGGCAATACAAGTAATGCTTGATCCTTCAGTAATCCAACACTAAAATAATTTCCGACTAAGTCCTTTTCGACATCCTGCTGTGAACGCTTGCCGTCAGGGTCAAAGGTCAGAATGATCGAATCAGTCTGATAGATGAATCCTTTTTCCGGCTTCGCTGTCTTAATCTCGCCATTTTCAATTTTGAAATCGGGAATCTTTTCAACGATTTCTAAACTATCCGCTTTGATTTGATTCATCACTTGAAGTGCTTGATAAACACTTGGAATCGCCAGCAGCAGACTCAAGCCTAATAGATAGACAATGGACTTCCAAAAGGGCGTGTCCTTTGCTGATTTTAGATCTTCAAAACGAAAAAGAGATCCTTTGATTAATTGACGAAAGGTCATGTGATCGCTCCAATCTTTTTATACAAGAGCCATTGTAGCGAAGTAGGCTTGAAATAACAAGGCGATCTGTAAAAATGTAAAAAGAATGCAAGAAAGAATTGACTATTATTTCAAGCTTCGCTATCTTACATTAAGTAGAGAAGAATAAGAAAGTGAGCAATCATGAAAATCTATTATATGTTTAGAAACTATTTGGAAGAAAAAAAGCTTTGGGAAGTATTCATTTATTTATTTTTTGGCGGGCTAGCTACCGTTGTTAATATTGTAACCTTTGCTCTCGCTTACCAGGCTTTTCACCTAAGTTGGCCAGTGTCGAACGCCATTTCGTGGATTTGTTCGGTGCTATTTGCTTTTGTCACGAATAAATTATGGGTATTCCAGTCAAAAACGGAAAACTTTACAGCTTTAGCATGGGAGTTTGGTAAATTCATCTTTTATCGTGTGCTGTCCTTTGGCATGGATATGGCCTGCATGTATTTATTTATCGATATGCTGCATACAGGCAATTTAATCGCCAAAATCATTACGCAAATCGTCGTCGTTGTAGCAAACTATGTATTCAGTAAAGTATTTATTTTCAAAAAAGTCGAGATTATCGAAGACGAGAAAACGAATTCTTCGTCACGATAGGCATATCTATTGAAGAACCCTGCATTGTTTGATACAGTCAATATGTAAGATATTTTAAGGAGGAATTGAACAATGGCTTATACTTTACCAGATTTACCTTATGGCTACGACGCGTTAGAACCTTATATCGATGTTGAAACGATGCACCTGCATCATGACAAGCACCACAACACTTATGTAACCAACTTGAATGCTGCGATTGAAAAATATCCAGAATTAGGCGAACAATCAATCGAAGAATTAGTGACGAACTTGAATGAAGTTCCTGAAGACATTCGTACAGCGGTACGTAATAATGGCGGCGGACACGCGAACCACAGCTTCTTCTGGAAAATCATGGCGCCTAATGCTGGCGGTGAACCAACAGGTGCGATCAAAGAAGCAATTGATCAAGCTTTCGGCAGCTTTGAGAAAATGAAGGAAGAATTCAAGACAGCGGCAACAGGACGTTTTGGTTCTGGTTGGGCATGGTTAGTATTGAACAACGGCAAATTAGAAATTACATCAACCGCCAATCAAGATAGCCCATTGACGGACGGCAAGACACCAATTATTGGTTTGGATGTTTGGGAACATGCGTACTACTTAAAATATAAAAATGTACGTCCAGACTACATTGCAGCATTCTGGGATGTTATAAACTGGGATCAAGCAAATGAAAATTTAGCAGCAGCTAAATAATCAACTACGATTTTAAAGAAAGATTAGTTCTGCTAGTCTTTCTTTTTTTTGCGTTTATTTTTGTACCCTTCCAAAAATCTTCATATTTTTATGGTATAAATCGAATTTAAAGGGAACCGAGTAGTTAATACTTTTTAAGTTTCCATTATATAAAATTAATTATTTTTCGGCTGTGGTTGAACCGATGGCTGATCTATGAGAAAATAAAACGTAAAAAATCGTTGATAGAGGTGTGCTATGAGCCGTTGGAAAAAAGTTGTCGTAGGATTCTTGGTCCTACTAAATTTATTTATAGGTGGGATTACCTACTATGCTGTTCAAGTAACAAATGATGCCAGTAAAATGGTAGACAGCATTCGACAAACTGTTAAACGAACGAGTTTAAAACGAGAGGGCGACAAGCCAAATATCGACAATGCAGAACCTTTTTCAATTTTGCTTGCGGGAGTTGATACTGGGGATCTTGGTCGTTCGGATCAAGGGCGGTCGGACAGTATGATGGTGGTTACTATCAATCCGAAGCAGAAGAAATCAACGATTGTCAGTCTTGACCGAGATATTTTAACGAAGATTGTTGGATATGGAACAAATGATAAGTTAAATCATGCTTATGCTTTCGGCGGCGTAGAGATGTCGATGGATACCATTGAGACACTCTTAGATATACCTCTGGATCATTATGTTTCTATCAATATGCGTGGGTTGAAGGATCTAATCGACGCTGTGGGCGGTATAGAAGTCAATAATAAAATTGACTTTACTTTAGATGGCATTCACGTGGCTAAAGGAAAACAAACATTAGACGGAGAAAAAGGTTTGGCTTATGCTCGGATGCGTTATGAAGATCCAGAAGGCGATGTAGGTCGTCAAAGACGTCAACGTGAGGTTGTAACAAAGATTTTACGAAAAGCGATGTCTATTAACGGTGTCGGAAACTATAAGAAGATTTTGAAGGCCGTTGAAAAGAATATGAAGACGGATTTGGATTGGGACGACATGATGGATATTGGAACAAATTATCTATCAGCTTTTGATACCATCAAGCAAAAACAACTAGTAGGTAAGAGTCAGATAATCGACGAAATCTATTATCAGATTTTAGGAACCAACGAACTGTTAGACATTCAGAACACTTTGAAGAAGCAGCTGGGCTTGCCGACCGCCGATACATTGCCTAATTTGAAAGAAGCTGATGCAGACAGCTTGTTTTACGATGATTCAGATGGAAAAGCCAGTGAAGATACGAGTCAGTATGCACCAGGTTATGACAATCCTAATAATTACGACAATAGCGGTGTTTATGGGGATTCATCAAGTGCGAACAACGGGTATCCGCAGTATGGAGATACCACTCAGAACGATCAAGGCTATAGTGATCCTGGTTATACAGATCCAAACCAAACGGATCAAGGCTATGGTGGTGCCACTGATCCAAATGCGGCTTATGGAGAGCCAGCAGCCGGCTATTAAATAGGCGTGACCAATTGCGGTCACGCCCTTTTTTTTATTTTCTGGTAAGCTTTACTACGACTTCGCAGCGTGCTGTCTGCGGAAACATGTCTACAGATTGAAGATATTCGACACGATAAATTTTGGTAAGGCTCACAAGATCACGCGCTAACGTTGAGACATTGCAGGAAATATAGACCATTTGCGGACTAGGAGATTGTTCAATGGCTTTTAGCAATTGAGTATCTAAGCCCGTCCTTGGAGGGTCAACTACAATTGCATCCGGCGAAAAGCCATCTTTCAACCATTTTGGCAACAGGCTCTCAGCGGTTCCGACTTCATAATGAGTATTGGTCAGATTCATTGCTGCCGCATTTTTCTTGGCGTCATCGATCGCCTGAGGAATGATATCCATGCCACGAACTTCTTTGGCTTGCTTTGCTAAGGAAAGGCCGATCGTACCTACACCGCAATAAGCATCTATAACAGTTTTTGGTGTCGTTAAATCTAACGCGTGAATCGCTTCTTGATAAAGAATCTTCGTCTGCTGAGGGTTTAACTGGAAGAAGGCACGAGGAGAAAGCTCAAAGCTTACCTCATTGATCTTTTCATTAATGACCTCCTTGCCCCAGAGGTGGATGGTTTCATCGCCCATGATAACCGAAGTTTTTTTGTCCTGAATGTTTTGCATAATAGAAACAACTTCCGGCAAACGATGGGTGATTTCTCGGATCAAGGCATTTCCTTGCGGTAATTTTTTTGTTTTAGTAATCAAAACTAGCTGTACTTCCCCAGTTTCAATGCCAATCCGAACCATTAATGTTCGCATGATTCCTGAATTTGAATGCTCATCATAAATGGGCATATCATATTTTGTTAATAGATTTACAACAGTATTGATGACTTTCTGTGTCGTCGGCTCCTGAACGAGACAATCCTTGATGGAAACTAATTGATGAGATTCCGCTTGATACAGACCAGCTTCTACTTGCTTGGTCTTTTTGTTTTTGCGCAATTGAAATTGTGCCTTGTTTCTATAATGCCAAGGCTCCTCCATTCCGATCGTATCGCGGAGCTCAAAGTTTTGATAACCATCAGGTTTAAATTTTTCCAGAGCTTGCCGAAGCAAATCTTTTTTGAAATCTAACTGCTTATGATAAGCCAAGTGCTGTAGTTGGCAGCCCCCGCATTCTTCATAAACAGGACAAGGCGGGGTGATGCGATCAGGACTTTTTTTCGTAACTTTAACTAGGTGGGCTTCAGCAAAGCGTGGTGTTGCTTTTGTGATTCGTGCAACAACCGTTTCACCGGGTAAAGAACCAGTGACAAAGATAATCAAACGTTTATAATAAGCGATTCCTTCACCATTAATTCCTAGACGTTTGATTTTTAAGTTTAGTGTTTGATTTGTTTTCAATTGAACAGCCATAGTCAGCCTCTTTCTTAAAAATATTTTCAATTGTTCAGCGCAGTTCATTTTAGCATATTTTTATCGATTGGTTGATCATCTATGATAGAATTAATTTTTGCTAAGGCAATAATTGATGGAGAATTTGAGAACGTGAGAGCGTTTATTAAAGTAGAGGTATTGATTCGAATGGGAGGGATAAAGGATGTTAACAGTAGTAAAAATTAGCCAAGGGCGCGGACCTTTTTATAAAGTGGAATTCTCTAATGGTGAGAAGCTGCGATTATCTGAAGATACCGTTGTGCGTCATCGACTCTTGAAAGGACAAGAGTTAGAGGAGAAAACTTTAAATGAAATTAAGCAAGAAGGCAAAGAAGACATGGGCTATCAAATGGCCCTGAACTATTTAAGTTATCAGTTACGAACAGAAAAAGAGATTCGGACCTATCTAAAGGACAATGAAATTGAGAGCACAGATCGCCAAAAAATTGTTGATCGCCTTAAAGAGATGGATTTGCTAAATGATCTTGTTTACAGTGAAAGTTTTATTCGAACACAGATGCGTTTAGGGGACAAAGGTCCTCGAGTGCTGCAGCAGAAGTTAAAACAAAAAGGAGTGAAGGATAGCGATATCCAACAGGCTCTTTATCTTTACGAAGGCGATGAGCAATATCAGGTAGCATTGCATACTGCGCAGAAGGCTTTGAGAAAATTTCATCATAACAGTCAACGTGAAGTTCAGCAAAAGCTGCAGCAGTTGTTGATGACAAAAGGATTCAGTAGTGATATCAGTAAACGAGTTCTGGCAGAGATTGATTTTTCTGAGATTGAAGAGCAGGAAAATGATGCACTGGAATTGCAGGGTGAAAAATTATGGCGTAAAAATCAACGCTTTGAACCAGCGAAACGACGGCAGAAGGTTAAACAAAGCTTGTATCAAAAAGGGTTTCAATTAGATCAAATTGATGCCTTTATTCGTGGAAAAGAGGAAGAGGATGAATAAGGCTAAGGCTTGGGAAGAATGGACAGAGGAAGAGGTAACAAGTTTTCAGGATGCTTTTCTTACTTGGTATCAGCGGGAAAAGCGAAACCTTCCTTGGCGTTATAATCACGATCCCTATCGCATTTGGATTTCGGAGATCATGCTGCAGCAAACCCGCGTTGATACAGTGATTGATTACTTTTACCGCTTTATGGAGCAATTTCCAACGATTCAGGATCTTGCTAACGCACCAGAAGATAAGCTACTGAAAGTCTGGGAAGGCTTGGGCTATTATTCTCGAGCACGAAATATTCAGGCCGCAGCAAAGCAGATTATGGAGGAGTTCAATGGAGAGTTTCCCTCCACAGTTGAGGAGATTCGTTCGTTAAAGGGAATTGGCCCTTATACGGCTGGAGCCATAAGCAGTATCGCTTTTGAAATTCCTGAGCCTGCCATTGACGGGAATGTGATGCGTGTCGTCAGCCGCTTGTTTTGTATCGAAGCTGATATTGCAAAAGCCAGCAGCCGTAAACCCTTTGATGAGGCAATGCGGAAAATCATCAGTCAGGATCAGCCAGGAGATTTTAATCAAGCGATGATGGATTTAGGCTCCAGTATCTGTACACCAACAAGCCCCCAATGTGAGAGCTGTCCGATTCAAAGTTATTGTCAAGCTTATCGTGAAAATAGACAGACAGACTTTCCTGTAAAGTCTAAAAAATTGAAACCCAAAGACGTCTATTACGTGGCTGGAATTATTGAGAACAAGCATCAAGAATTATTTCTTCAGCAGAGACCAGAAACAGGGTTATTAGCAAACATGTGGTTATTCCCATTAGAAGAGGTAACTGCTGCGCGATTTAAAGAATTGCAGGAGCAATATGATCCAAGCGCTTGGGATTTGTTTTCCAGTAGCTTAGTGGCAGAAGATAGTCCCGACTTTTTTCCAGAACAGGCAGTCGTATGGCAGAAAAAGGTTCTTGGCGAGGTTAAGCATGTCTTCAGTCATTTACGTTGGCATATTCTAGTTTTTTATGGGCGGAGTACGGCAGCTCTAACGATAGAAGGTCAATGGGTGAAACCCAATGACTTTGAAAACTATGTTTTTCCAAAACCACAGCAAAAAATGTTGGAAGTTTTTGAAAATAATTTAGCAGACGACAAAGATTAGTAGGCAATCTTTCATTTTATTGCTATAATAATTCTGATGTCGGTGTGATAACACCCAAACAAATGCGAAATTTTCTTTCGCTGAGGGAAGGGTAGCTATGGGAGTTCCAAAAGAAGGAGAGTTTGTAACGATCAAAAGTTACAAACACGACGGCAGTTTGCATCGAACGTGGCGTGATACCATGGTATTAAAAACAAGTGAGTGTTCTCTGATCGGCTTGAATGACCACACGTTGGTTACAGAATCAGATGGCAGAAGATGGGTCACTCGCGAACCAGCGATCGTTTATTTTCATCAAAAATACTGGTTCAACATAATAGCAATGATTCGAGAGAAGGGAGTTTCTTATTATTGTAATCTAGCATCACCTTATGTATTAGATGACGAGGCACTGAAGTACATTGATTATGATTTAGATGTCAAAGTTTTTCCGGATGGGGAGAAACGTCTATTAGACGTTGATGAATACGAAGCCCATAGTCAGCAGATGCATTACTCTAAAGAAATTGATTATATCCTCAAGGAAAATGTCAAAATCTTAGTGGACTGGATTAACAATGAAAAGGGGCCTTTTTCCCAAGGCTATATTGATATTTGGTATGATCGTTATAAGCAATTGTCGCGAAAGTAGAAAGAAAAGGCTGTACCAAAAAGATGGTATAGCCTTTTTTGTGGGAGAGTTATAGGGATAGTATTACTTTACAAATTTATGTCGAACTATAGAATATCTAGTATTTTGATTATTTAAGCTTTATTTCATTCAGTCAATTGGTTTTCATACATTTCTTTGTTAAACTGGATAAAGATCATCAGAGATTAGGAGATTATATTTTGGAACAAATAAAAAGAAGTAGAAACAAATCGAAATCTAAATTTAAATTTAAGTTCAGTGGTGAAGCGGAAGTTATTTTATGCTTGAGTATTGCATTTATTCTTATAATACTGCCTCTATTTTTTACACCTGTTTCAAGTGACGATTTTATTTATGTCGTGAATAATTCAGATTGGTCTGATATGCATTGGCGATATATGAATTGGTCCGGTCGGTTGGTTGCAGATTTCGCCTCGCTAATATTACTTCAACTTCCTTCAATAATTTATATCATAATAAAAGCAGGAATTTGGGTGGCTTTGATAGCGCTAATTTCTCAATTACCTTCAATTTTTGCAAATAAATTAAATTGGAACTCAAACAATTTTATTATTGTATTTTTGCTTTATTGGATTGCCAATCCTAATTTAGGACAAACTTCTTTTTGGACAGTTGGATTCACAAACTATCTTTTAACAAATTTTTTTATAGTTTCTTTCATAGCATTAATTTTTTTCCTCAAAGGGAAAAAATTAAAAGCTTGGCATTTTTTTGGGAGCCACTGATAAAGTACCCTAGTTTCTACAAAAACTCAGATTAATGAACGGAAAAAGCCCGATGATCAGCCTACAAAGTTGATCATCGGGCGTTCTTTATTATTTTTCTTCCGCTTTTTCATCAATCAGCTTAACGATTCGTTTTAAATTAGTGACAAAGAGCGTACTGGCTCCTTGAAGCATCATGCCCTCAATGTCTTTAGACCAAGAAACATTGTAGCCATGTCTGTTTTTGATTTCACTATTCTTTCCTTCAATCATATAACGCATACGGTAACGTTTTTGGAACGCTTCCGTTTCCTGAAATGTCTGTTGGTCGCTATGTGCTTGGGATTGAATCGTCACACTGTACGTTTTACTTTTTGCCCCTTCTTTATAACAGTCCTCATTCAATGGACAAGCTTGGCACTTTTTTACATCAAAATAGAAGGTCAATCGTTGGTTTTCTCCTTGATTTTTCTTTCCTTGAACAGCTTTTCGAAAGGCCAATTGTCCATTGGGACAGACGTACATTCCAGCGTCCTTATTATATTCCCACTCCTGTTCGGGATCTCGTGTGCCATTTGAAATCACTGGATGAAGTTTTGAATAAAGTTTAATTTTTTCTTCTGCTGTAAAAAGTAAGTTGGCTTTTCCTGAATACGCTGTATCACCGATAACTTCCTTCACATCAATTCCGTTCGCACGTGATTTTTCAACTAATTCTTTTAAATATGGGCCGTCTCCAACATCCCCACCAGTCACACTTGCGGCTGCGATAATTCGTTCTTCGGTGATAGCCAGATGGGTTTTATAGCCGAAAAATTCTGTTTCTGCGGTTTTATGTCCAACCTTTGCGGACGTATCGTGAGAATAGACTTCATATTCTTGGCAATCTTCAACCGTTTCTTTTAACTGATTGACTGACTCCGCGACTGCAGGTATGACGGACCATTCTGGATGTTCCTCAATTGCTTTTAAGAGCGTCTTTACATAGTCTTTTTCTGCTTGGTACTCGTTTTTTTGATTTTTTTCAGGCATGATCTGTTTCGCTTCAGGTTTTACTGTATAAATCGCTTTGCGCACCTTTTTTGAATAAGAACGTAAGAGCTCTATTGCGGATTTTTTATTAAATCTAGAAGCGGTATGTGTGGCATCTACGATAATTCCTTTGCTTTTGATAATCTCTTTTTCGATCGCGAGCTGAACGGTTTTGTTCAATAAGAGATCTAGTAAATTTGAATCGTTCAAGCGTTGTCGTCTGAATTTCGTCAGTAGACTTGGATCAATGACCTCGTCTTCTGGAGCCAAGCCAAGAAAATATTTGTAGGCCATGTCTGTTTTACTGCGAGCAACGAGATCCACATCAGACGCGGGAAACATCGCTTTTAACATCAAATATTTGAATAACTTAATCGGATCATAGGCATTGCGACCATCGTTTAAACAATATTTATTTTCTAGTTCCTTGTAGACAAAAGAAAAGTCAACTAACTCATTGAACCGACGCAAAATATGATCGGCTGGGATGAGTAAATCATAAAGATCACTATATGGACTAAGTTTGGTTTGAACCATTTGTTTAAGCATGAAATCGCCCCCTAGATACTTCTAATTATAAAGATATCTGGACAACGAATCACTATCTAAAAGAAAAAATTGTCGAAAGAAAATGCCTGCATTCTCTTTCGACAATTTTTGTTATTGAACTTTATCAGTGGCTCCTTTTTTTGTAATTCCAATTTTGGGATTACTAGCAGGAAATTCTAATGAGAATACTTCTATCGTTGTCATTTTGCTTTTACTAGTTTTTTTATTAATAGAGAAAGAGAAAAAAGTATTTTTAATTGCTTTTCCCTTTTCAGTTATAGGAACTCTAAGTTTACTTTTATCTCCTGGACAACATGAAAGATTGCAACATTCAGCATTTCAAATTTCCCGCGAGCAATCTTTATTTCATAGGCTTTGGAATTATTTTTCTTCTCCTTGGTTTATTGAAACGTTTAAAAGTTTTTCATGGGTGTTTGTTGTATTTATACTTCTTGGTTTTATTTACTTTTTAAGAAAACAATATCCGCAAAAAAACAATCTTATTTATAGTTTGATATTTTTCTTCTCAGCAATTATTGCTAATGCTGCTTTTGGTGGTTCATATGTCTTTCCAGTAGCTCTTCGATCGCTAAATGGTGCATTAGTCTTGTTTCTGATTTCGATTGCTTTCTTTGCCAATGACTTACTATACGATAAAGTCTTAGTTTATAAGAGAAGTACAACATATTTGATTGCATTACTTTGTATCCCATTTATTTTCACCTATTACTATGCTACTAAAAGTGTAGTTTCGCTACATGGACAGTTTGAAGTAAGGGAGCAAGCTATTCTGGAGGGAAAAGAAAGTAATCAGAAGACTATATACATTCCAAATTATTACGTCGGGAAGTTATACAATCCTTCTGATAGCATTGACATGTTTCAAGGTGATCTCAATTCGTATTATGGTATCGATGCAGCCACTAGTATTGTTAAGTTCAATAAAGATTTCAGCTTTGATTATAGCAGTGATAAATTAATTAATACTAAACAAACTCCATTAAATAGATCCTTCGGTGAAGGAAGTAAATTAAAAGCTGTGAATATTTTCCCTGATGAACGCAATATTAATAACTATAGTATTAACTTGATTTTTGATAACAATCTTGTAAAAAAATATTCAACTGAAGATGTACTATTTATTCATGTTAATTGGAAAAGAGAAGCCACAAAAAATGTCATCACAATGTTCAATGCTGATACATCATTGAATAACCAATTGAAAGTTGATGATAAGTATATTTTTTCTTCACCAATAGGAAATATTCGACCTCAAGATATTGAGAGTGTAAATATAGGTATCTATGATCCAATAACAAAAACGAATTTAGTAGACACAACTATTCAGATTAATAAAAAATAAATTTCTATTGTCATCTCCCAATACTATATTAGTTAATGAAAAAAGAGGCTTGAAACTACTATCATAAAAGGTAGAAAACTGTTAATGAGTAGTTTGTACGCCTCTTTTTTGAATAAAAAATTTCAATGTGAAAGTTTCTTACAACTCTTTTTTCATATGCACATGATCGATTCCAGCATCCTGAAAGATCTCGCCATAGGCAACATAGCCCAATTTTTGATAAAAGGCCTCTGCGGTTAATTGTGCGCCTAATTCGATTGTTTTAAATCCCTGTTGCTTTGCGAAGCTCTCTGCCTCGGCAATAATCTCAGCACCAAGTTTCTTTCCACGATATTCCTTCAAAACAGCCATGCGCTGTAACTTAAATGTTTGGTCGTCCAGGGGCAATAGGCGAACAGTCGCGGCGGGCTTTTCTTCCACTGTATAAAGAACAAAATGAACGGAATAGGCTTCATTTTCGTCGATTTCTAGATTAGCAGGGACGCCTTGTTCTTGCACAAAAACTTTTTGACGGATTCGAACGGCGTCGAGATAAATGTCGCTCATTGTATCCTTAGTGATTAAAATTTTCATAATGACACCTTCCTCAAGGGGATTTTTCTCCACATGATGTATACTATAAACTAAATCTAGAAAAAGGAGTAGATGGATGTTTGAGAAAATTAAAAATTCAAAATTAATGTTTTGGTCAGTGGAACTTCTGGTCATCACCACGTTAATTTTTGTTTCATCAAAAATTGATTTTGTCTTTCAACCGATTGGGACATTCTTCACCACGTTGTTTGCACCGATCTTGATCGCCGGCTTTTTGTATTATTTATTAAATCCATTAGTCAATCTATTGATGAAAATGGGCGTGAAGCGTCTATTGGCGATCGCTTTGATATTTATTTTATTGATCGGTATGATCGTGTTGATTTTCATGAGTGTAATCCCTAATTTAGTGGAGCAGCTGGTTTCTTTGGCAAAAAATATTCCAGGATTTATCAGCAATATGCAGGATTGGCTGCAGCAGGCTGCGGACAATGCCACCCGTTTCCCACTCTTTAAAGAGCTGGATGTTGATAAATATATCAGCAACCTGGATGTATCAGCTGGCAGCATTATTCAGCAATCACTTACTAGTGTGACAAATGGGCTTGGATCACTTATTGGCAAGATCACGACAGTAGTCTTGTTATTAGTTACAGTCCCGTTCATTCTATTTTACATGTTGAAGGACGGCGAGAAGCTTGTGCCAAATATCGAGCGCCTTTTCCCAGAGAAGCAGCGTGACAATATTAAGGGGCTTCTACAGCAGCTTAATAAAACGTTGTCTGACTATATCAGCGGACAGGCAATTGAATGTTTGTTTGTAGGAACCTTCACCTTTTTAGGTTATCTCCTGATTGGTGTTGACTATGCCTTTCTATTCGGAGTGATTGCAGGCTTGACGAATTTGATTCCTTATTTAGGACCTTATTTAGGACTAGCCCCGGCGTTGATCTATACCTTTTTTGATTCGCCGACTAAAGCATTATTATGTATCCTTATTGTCTTGATTGTACAGCAGGTCGATGGGAATGTGATTTATCCGAATATAATTGGTAAATCATTGAATATCCATCCACTGACAATTATTTTGATCCTGTTGGTTGCTGGAAATCTTTCCGGAATTTTAGGCGTTTTTCTTGGTGTGCCGGTTTATGCTATTTTGCGTACTGTGGTGATATTTATCGTGAAAATAGTGAAGCAAAGCAAGCAGGAAGAGCGTGAACAAGAGTTTTTAAATTAGCCAAGAGCTCTTCGCTCGGAAATGATTGCATAAAAACAAGTGATGTGATACGATTTTATCGTGGCCTTTGTGCCACTTTTTTTACACTTTAAATTAAGGAGCGAATGCAATTATGAATGCTGACCCCGATAGTCAGTCGTTATTATTACAACTAGGTTTATTAGTAATTTTGACGTTAATCAACGGATTTTTAGCTGCGGCTGAAATTGCGGTGGTGTCGGTCAATAAAAACCGAGTAGAACAAAAAGCAGAAGAAGGAAACCTGAAATCAAAAAAATTATTGGAGGTTATTCAAAGCCCGAATAATTTCTTGTCCACGATTCAAGTGGGGATTACTTTAGTCAACATCTTGTCAGGGGCATCCTTGGCGGATAGTTTATCTGCTCGCTTAGCACCGTTATTAGGCGGCGGCTCAGCGGCACGACCAATCGCTGCTGCGATCGTCATGCTTTTATTGACCTATGTTTCGATTGTATTTGGAGAATTATATCCCAAACGAATTGCCATGACCAAGACCGAAGAGGTGGCACAATTTACTTCGGGTGTTGTTCGTAAATTAGGAATAATCACAAAACCTTTCGTCTGGTTGTTAACAGCATCAACAAACTTATTGGCAAAAATTACTCCAATGACGTTTGATGATGAAGATACGAAAATGACTCGTGACGAAATGCGTTATATGCTAGAAAATGAAGGTGTCTTAGACAATGATGAGATTGAAATGCTGCAAGGTGTTTTCTCATTAGACACAAAAGTTGCGCGGGAAGTAATGGTTCCTAGGACAGATTCCTTCATGATTGATATCAATGATCCAGTATTAGAAAATATCGATGAGATTTTAAATGAAAGCTATTCAAGAATTCCAGTCTATGACGAGGACAAAGATAAGGTTGTAGGAATCCTACACACAAAAACCTTATTAAAGGCTGCCCGTCAATTCGGCTTTGAAAATGTCGTTTTGCAAAAGATCTTACAAGAACCTTTGTTTGTTCCAGAAACGATCTTCATCGATGATCTGCTATATGAATTGAAGAAAACGCAAAACCAAATGTCAATCCTTTTGGATGAATACGGCGGTATGGTTGGGCTCGTAACGTTAGAGGACTTACTAGAAGAAATCGTTGGTGAAATCGACGATGAGTCAGATGAAATTGAGAAGCTTTATGAAAAGGTCGGAGACAACGAGTATCTGATCAACGGGAAAATGCTGATTGACGAGTTTAATGAAGAATTCGGATTAAATCTGCATATGAGCGATGTCGATACAATGGCAGGCTATTTGATCACCGCCTTAGGAACAATTCCTGATGAAGGTGAAAAGCTTTCCTTCGATGTGGACGACTTAACGTTGATCTCTGAGGAAATGGAAGGGTCGCGTGTTTTAACTCTGCGAGCAATTTTTCATCCTGAAGAGCATGAAAATGCTGAACCAGAAGAAGAACGCCGACTGTTTACCAAAGATTTCGATGATGACGAGCCGCGTCGTTAATACACCAAATCAGAAAACATTCTGCTTAGCAGAGTGTTTTCTTTTTGCTTTTATACTTGTGTATCACTTATCGAAAAAGAAGCAAAATTGACGACTGAGTTCAATGGAAAATCTATATGAAAATCAAAGCGATTCAACTTTCCAATAGACTAAAATCCATGCTATACTGATTGGGTTGGAATTTGAAAGATACTAGATATATGAATGGAGCAATAAAATGAACAATCCTAATTTAAAACAACAAGTAGACAGTCGCCGAACCTTTGCGATTATTTCCCATCCGGATGCGGGGAAAACGACGATCACTGAACAGCTTTTGTTATTTGGTGGAGCGATCCGTCAGGCTGGAACAGTAAAAGGAAAGAAAACAGGCAACTTTGCAAAATCTGACTGGATGGATATTGAGAAGCAACGTGGTATCTCAGTAACGAGTTCTGTTATGCAGTTTGATTTTGACGGAAAACGAGTAAATATTTTAGATACACCAGGGCACGAAGACTTCTCGGAAGATACTTATCGTACACTGATGGCAGTAGATAGTGCAGTCATGGTTATCGACAGCGCTAAGGGGATAGAAGCACAAACGAAAAAGCTTTTTCAAGTTGTAAAACGCCGTGGAATTCCAATTTTTACATTTATCAATAAATTGGACCGTGATGGTCGTGAACCGTTAGAGCTATTAGAAGAACTAGAGGAATTATTGGATATCGAATCTTATCCAATGAATTGGCCGATTGGTATGGGGAAAGGGTTGGAAGGTATCTATGATATCTACAATGAACGGATTGAGTTTTATCGCCCTGAGCAATACGAAGGAGAACGCTTTGTGAAGCTGACCAATGGTGAAATCGCTGGTCCACATCCTTTAAAAGAGAAATCTATTTACGAGGATGTTCTAGGAGAAGTGGAATTGGTGCGAGAAGCAGGCGATCAGTTCAATCTTGAAAAAATCGAACGAGGCGATCAAACTCCGGTCTTCTTCGGATCTGCGTTAACAAACTTTGGAGTGGAAACTTTTTTAGAAAGCTTTGTTGATTTAGCGCCAAAACCTCATGCACATAAAACGGAAGAAGGAGAAGCCGTTTCTCCTTATGAAGAAGAGTTTTCAGGTTTTGTCTTCAAAATCCAAGCAAATATGAATCCAAATCATCGTGATAGGATCGCTTTTGTTCGCGTTTGCTCGGGTACTTTTGAACGCGGGATGGATGTTATGCTTGGACGGACCGGAAAGAAGATGAAGCTGAGCAACGTAACGCAGTTTATGGCTGACGCTCGAGAAAACGTGGAAGAGGCTGTAGCTGGGGATATTATTGGTGTCTACGATACAGGAAACTATCAAATCGGGGACACTCTCTATGAAGGAAAATTGAAAGTCGCATATGAAGAGCTGCCTTCATTTACGCCAGAGCTATTCATGAAAGTAACTGCAAAAAATGTAATGAAGCAAAAATCCTTCCACAAAGGTATCTATCAGCTGGTTCAAGAGGGCGCGATTCAATTATACAAGACCTACTTAACGGATGAATATATCATCGGAGCTGTTGGTCAGTTGCAGTTTGAGGTCTTCCAGCACCGGATGCTGAATGAATACAACGCTGAGGTCGTAATGACACCGATGGGAAATAAAATTGCACGTTGGATCAACCCTGAGCAGCTGGATGAACGAATGAGTTCCAGCCGAAACATTCTGGCAAAAGATCGGTTCGATCAGCCCTTGTTCTTATTTGAAAACCAATTCGCGATGCGTTGGTTTGCTGATAAATATCCAGATGTAGAATTAAAGAGCTTGATGTAAAAAAGTGAGGAAAGGGACCTTTGATGCAAAAACAAATTAGCCGCACAGAAAAAAGGTTAAAAAAAATTAAACAGCCAGCTAACTTGATCTTGTTAGTTGTTTTGCTTAGTTTGACAGTCTTTCGTCTAGTGCTGAACGCCAAAGCTCCCTATTTCATCAACTTATTTGCCGGTTATGATGATCAGTTGTTCATACGGTATAGCGAAGAAATGCTTAAAGGGAATTGGTTGGGTGACTATTCGACGAAAACTTTATCTAAAGGGATTTCTTACTCGTTTTTTATGGTGTGGGCGAATAAACTTCATTTACCTTATGGAGTTTTTTTAGGCTTCTTTAATGTTTTAGCAAGTGGGATCGCTGCAATTGCTCTGCGCCCATTAGTAAAAAATCGATGGCTTTTAACGTTTATCTATGCATTCTTTTTGTATTCCCCAGTTACTCTGACGAGTGAATATAGCACACGAATTTATCGAAATACCTTGGTAGTTCCAGCAGTGATATTGGTCATTGCTTGTCTTGTAGGATTATATTTCAGAAGAAACGAAAGCCTAAGGTCGTTTGTTCCGTGGAGTATCGGTTTATCCTTAATTTTTCCATTTTATTGGTATATACGTGAAGATTCACTATGGTTATTCCCCTTATTGTTAGTAGGACTGTTGGTTATCTCTGGATCAGTCATCTTTGAAAATGATTCGAATTTTAAGCTGAAGACGTTTCGAGAGTCTATAAAAAAGTTTTTTTTCACGAAGAAGCAGCTGATTAAGCTACTATTATGTATATTGCCCTTTGTCATGCTTTTTTCCATGACCAAAGGATTGAAGCAGATGAATCAGGAACATTATGGAATATCTATAGTCAATGATCGAACGGGTGGCGCATTTGGCAATGTTTCAAAACAGTTGATTCGAATGGATGATGGAACAAAGCTTAATGAAACCAATAGCAGAGTTTGGGTCTCAAAGAAGGCTTTAGAAAAAGCTGAGGCTGTTTCTCCTACCTTTAAATCCATTGCTAAAAATATCGATTGGATTTATAAGGGAAGTCCTTGGAGCGGCGGTGAAGATATCGCTGGAGATATTATTTTCTGGGCTCTTAGAGATGCCGCAGCGCAAGCGGGCTACTATAAGGATGGCAAAAAGACGGAAGAATTTTGGCAGAAAGTTGATTCAGAATTATCGAAGGCTTATGAAAAAGGTCAATTGAAAAAGAAAAAAGAAATCTATCTCACCGCAACCGGGGACGGGAAATTAAGAAAGGATCTGCCCTTAGTAGGCGAATTCATGAAAAGCGGATTTGATTATACTGTTTTCTATAAAGAGTACGGTCAAGGGGCAGATGCTACGCTGGGACCAAAGGAAGATGTGGTTAAGGCAGAAAAATTATTAAATCATTCTTTTTCAGGAAACTGGCAAGATATTAATAATCCAGATTCAAACCCCGTTAAACTGGTAAGAACAGCAAAAATATCTAATCGAATCATTCAAGTTTATCGTGACCTGACTCCGATTTGGTTAGTCATCTGTGGATTCGGCTTAGTGATCATTCTCATTGGCAGTCTTTTTTCAAAAGCACAGTTAAAAATCTTTAGGGGGCTGCTGTTGATCATAGTAGGTATAGGATTATCTTACTTAATCTTCCTAATAGGGGTTTCCTGGTTCTGTTCATGGGCACCAGAACGGAAAGATTTGTTTATGATGATTTATACCGGAGCAGGCGTTCCTGTGATTCAATGGATCGAGATTCTTCTGTTCATTGGTATTATTCAAATACCTGCAATCGCTAAAAAAATTAATAAAAAAAATAGCTGAAGCCTTTAAGCTTGAAGTGACCCCAAAAAGTTAGACTTATTTCGGAGTAGAGAAATCTACTCCATTTTTTGTTTGTTAACATGACAATTATGCCGCTTTCTGTGCAGCTTTTCGAAATTGAACAGGGCTTCTCCAATTCAATTTCTGTTTCATCCGGTGATTGTTGTAGTAATAGATATAGTCATCGATCGCCGTTTTTAGTTCATCAAAACTGTGATAGGTTTCCCCATGAAAGATTTCTTGTTTTAGAAGACTGAAGAAGTTCTCCATGATTGAATTATCTAAACAATTTCCTTTGCGAGACATACTTTGAAAGATTTTCTGTTTCTTTAGTTTTTGCCGATAGGACTTCATTTGATAAGCCCACCCTTGATCCGAATGGAAGGTGCGACGATAGGGGCAATCAGCCGTGATCGCGATGGCTTCTTCTAAACCTTCCATAATTGCCAAGGCATTCGGCTTTTCTGAAATGCGGTACGAAAGAATCTCGCTATTATACATGTCCATGAACGGGTCTAGGTATAACTTTCTTTGTCGGATCACGCCTTTGGTATCTATTTCAAAATACTTGAATTCTGTTGTATCTGTCGTAATTTTTTGATGACAAATACTCGTATAAAAATGACGACGAATCCGGTTTTTCGCCACTTTTCCAATCTTTCCTCGATAAGAATTATAGCGACGTGATTTACGTGTGTAGGAACGGACTTCGATCCCTAGCTTTCGAATCAAACGTTGAACTTTCTTTTTATTGACATGAAATCCGCGATTTTTTAGTTCATTCGTCATTCGTAAACAGCCATAATTTTTATGTTCTTTACGAATACGAAGCATTTCGGCTTCGATTCCTTGATCGGGATTGTCTCTGTCAAATCGTTTTTGCCAGTACATAAACGTCGCTTTAGGAAAGTTTAACGTCTCAAGAAGCTCAACTAATTTGAATGATCCTCGGAGGCTGTTGATGATTCGTGCGATTGATTCGTTCGTCTTTGTTGGGCTTCCTGTTTTCGCAGCTTCCTCAGCTCTTTTAAAAAGGCATTCTCAATCTGAAGGGAACGCACTTGTTTTTCTAATTCTTTAATACGGTCTCGTTCTTCCGGTGTTGACTCAATTGAACGCTTCTTTTTCTGTTCTTTTTTCTCAGCCAAGGTAGATGGACGTCCTTTCGTTTTTGTGAGTCCATCGATACCATCATCCCGAAATTTTCTCATCCAACTGGCAATGAGAGACGGATTATTCATTTTAAGTACATTGGCAATTTCACGATAAGACAGCTCACTAGTTTGATATAACTCTATCGCATCCAACTTAAATTGAACAGAATAATTCGCATTTTTACGTTTTCTGAGAAGACCTTCTTCGCCAAATTCCCGGTAGGAATTCACCCAATCTAGTATTTGTTTCCTATCCTTAACCGAATGTATCTTTGCTAAATAGCTATAACCACCTTTCCCATCTAAGTATTCTTGAACTACTTTCAATTTGAATTCAAAACTATATTTAGCCATAAAAATACCGACCTCCAAGAGTTAGATTTTGGTCTAACTTTTGGGGGTCGGCTCAGCTTCAGCTATTTTTTTGTTATCGACATTTCAATCAGACCGGGAGATTCCAAATAAGAAATATTGGAAAAATCGTAAATACCTTCGTCTAATTTTCGTTTGAAATACTTATGTACAAAATCAACTTCCGATGGCAGGATGTTTCGATTGTCGTTTTTTAAAACAATCTCCGCATGTTTATAGGCATCCGTGTAGATGACCGTCGTGTTGCCGATCGTATAAACTTTAATCATATTTGCATCAGTGTTCTCCAGCTGATTATAAACCAATTGAGAATGACTATTTGTCACATTAATAAGTTTCATCCCGAAACACCTTCTTCCTTAACCTTACTTCATAATGTAATTATATAAGAAAGATTAAGAAAAAAGAAGGAGGTTGCTCATATTAATTAGAAAATTTGTACAATTTGATAAAAAAAAGGATTCTCGTTTTATACGAGAATCCTAAAGTCATTAGTTTTTGTCTTCTTTTGCTAGACGTTCAGGCTTTGACGTGATAACAATATGGTCTTCTTTATCAAGTTTAGCCTTAAGATCAGTAATCGTTGGATGATCTAGATAGAATTCAGCGATGCCGTCTTCAATATTTTCCTGGATCGTTCGACGAAGAGGTCGAGCGCCCATGGCAGGATCATATCCCAAATCAACCAATTTTTCTTTCACATTATCAGGAACATCGATGTGAAGCTTTTGTGAAGCTAACATTTCGTTCACATCTTCCAACATCAGTGAAACAATCTTCATCAAGTTTTCTTTTGATAATGAGCTGAATTCAACAATTCCGTCAAAACGGTTCAAGAATTCAGGTGCAAAGAAATCTTTTAACTGACCTAAGACAGAGCGAGTGACGCCTTCTCTAGCTGCACCAAAACCGACATTTGCTTCAATCTTGCCAGTCCCAGCGTTACTAGTCATAATGATAATTGTGTCTTTGAAGCTGACTGTCCGACCTTGAGAATCCGTCAAGCGGCCATCGTCAAGAATTTGTAGGAACATATGAAGCACATCTGGGTGTGCCTTTTCAATTTCATCCAATAAAATCAAGCTATAAGGATGACGGCGGACTTGTTCAGTCAATTGTCCAGCTTCCTCATAACCAACGTAACCTGGAGGAGAACCGATCAATTTAGAAACACTATGTTTTTCCATATATTCACTCATATCAAAGCGAATCATTGAATCACTTGAACCGAATAATTCTTCTGCTAATTGACGTGCCAATTCTGTTTTACCGACTCCAGTTGGTCCAACAAATAGGAAGGAGCCGATTGGACGGTTCTTCTTATTCAAACCAACACGGTTGCGGCGGATAGCTTTAGCAACTTTGTCTACTGCTTCATCTTGACCAATTACATGCTGTTTTAAATCAACAGCTAAGTTTTTCAATTGTGTCTGTTCTTTTTCCTTTAATTCGCCAACAGGAATACCTGTCCGTTTTTCAACGATTTTTTCCATATCTTTTTCAGAGATGACAGGTGTTTCTTCATCTGTTAACTGACGTTCTTTCATTTTTTGCAGCTTATTAATTTGATCACGGTAGTAGGCTGCTTTTTCAAAGTCTTCTTCTTGTGAAGCCTGAGATTTTTGTTGCTCAGCCTCTGCTAATTTTTTATCAATCGTTTTTGGATCCACAATCTGAATCGTTAAGTTTTTCTTTGAACCTGTTTCATCTAACAAATCAATTGCTTTGTCAGGTAAGAAACGGTCTTGGATATAACGGTTTGAAAGCTCCGCCGCTGCTTTGATCGCTTCATCTGTATATTTTACATGATGGTAATCTTCATAGCGAGGTTGCAGTCCCTTTAAAATCTCGATCGTTTCTTGAACAGAAGGTTCTTCAACACGAACAGGCTGCATCCGACGTTCTAAAGCTGCGTCCTTTTCAATAATGCGATACTCATTCAAGGTTGTCGCACCGACCATTTGCAGCTCACCACGAGCTAATGCTGGTTTTAAAATATTTCCAGCATCCATGTTGCCGTCTCCAGCAGCACCTGCACCAACGATTTCGTGAACTTCATCAATGAAGAGAATGATATTTTCAGCTTGTCGAATTTCTTCAATCAGCTTTTGCATTCTTTCTTCAAATTGACCGCGAATACCAGTGCCTTGAACAAGAGAAGCGACATCTAACCGGATAACTTCTTTATCCATTAATTTTTGTGGAACATCGCCATCTACGATCTTTTGCGCTAAGCCTTCAACTACGGCTGTTTTACCTACACCAGGTTCACCAATAAGAACAGGGTTGTTCTTTGTTCGGCGATTCAAAATTTCGATCACACGTTGAATTTCATCGTCCCGTCCAACGACTGGATCAATATTTCCTTCACGCGCTTGACCAGTAATGTTAATTCCATATTCATCTAATAAGCCACCGCCGCCATTTCCGCGAGGGGGTTGATTGTTAATTCCATTTCCGCCACCGAATTGTGTTGGTGGTGTTTGATCTGCAGCGCCTTGTCTTTGTTGCATTTGTTGAGACATTGAGCGGAACAAATCATCTAAACTTCCAAAACCAAAAGGATCATTTCCTGCCATTTGGGGCGCACCTCCAGCTTGATTCTTCAATTTTTGATAGCAACTTTGGCAATAATCTAATTGCTTTCGTTGACCATTGACATTTGCATATAAATGAATCGTTGCTTCATTTTCATGACAATTTTGGCAAAGCATTTTTTTCACCCTTTCAATAGTTGATTGTTTCTTCCATTGTACATCGAGTAAGCGAGTCTCGTAAAAAGATACGCTGGTCAGTTGTTTGACTTTCACTGACCTTAAAAACAATTATAACGAGATTTCAGATAAAAGCAAACACTTTGTTTCGTTTTTTAGCAATCGAAGTAGTCGAGTGCTAAAAAGAACAAAATCTGAATTTTTTACTATGTAGTATTGTTATGTAAAAAAAATGAAAGCAAGCGGGATAAGGAAGTTAAACGGTCTAGTCAGATATTTTAAGAAAGGGCATACATTTCGTATGAATAAATCGACTAAAATTGTTGTATCCACCGCAAAAAAATGGTAATCTAAGAAAATGAAGGGCTCAAAATGATGGATGTTATCATTAAAGCCCTAACATAAAAAAACATTTTTTTTATAAAGGAGAACGGTCAATATGGAAAAAAAAGATTTTCACGTAGTAGCAGAAACAGGGATTCATGCACGTCCCGCAACTTTATTGGTGCAAGCTGCAAGCAAATTTAACTCTGATATTAACTTAGAGTATAAAGGAAAATCAGTTAACCTTAAATCAATCATGGGAGTTATGTCTCTAGGTGTTGGCCAAGGTTCTGACGTTGTTATCTCTGCTGAAGGTGCTGACGAAAAAGAAGCAATGGAAGCAATTGTTGAAACAATGAAAAAGGAAGGATTATCTGAATAATGGTTGAATTACTAAAAGGTATTGCCGCAAGTGACGGTGTAGCCGTTGCGAAAGCTTATCTGCTAGTACAACCGGATTTATCTTTCAAGCAAAATAATGTAGAAGATACTGCTGCCGAAGAAAAGCGTCTTGATGACGCTTTGGCGGCTTCTTCTGCTGAACTAGAAAAAATTCGGGATAAAGCAGCGAAAAGCTTAGGTGAAGAAGAAGCACAAGTTTTTGATGCTCATTTAATGGTTCTTTCAGATCCAGAAATGATTGGTCAAATCAAACAACACATTCAAGATAATAAAGTGAATGCTGAAAGCTCACTTAAAGAAGTTACTGATATGTATATTGGCATGTTCGAAGCGATGGATGATAACGCTTATATGCAAGAACGTGCAGCAGATATTCGTGACGTTACAAAACGTGTAATGGCACATTTATTAGGTGTATCTCTACCAGATCCATCAATGATTGATGAAGAAGTAATTGTTGTAGCACATGACTTAACACCAAGTGATACTGCGCAATTGGACAAGAACTTCGTAAAAGCCTTTGTTACTGATATCGGCGGACGTACGTCTCACTCAGCAATCATGGCTCGTTCATTGGAAATCCCAGCAATCGTTGGTACGAAAGAAATCACTTCTAAAGCTAAAGAAGGCGATGTTCTTGCAGTTAACGGAATTACTGGTGAAACAATTGTGAACCCAACAGACGAACAAGCAGCTGAATACAAAAAAGCTGGCGAAGCTTATGCAACTCAAAAGGCTGAATGGGAAAAATTAAAAGATGCTGAAACAGTTACTGCTGATGGCAAGCATTTTGAATTAGCGGCGAACATCGGTACACCAAAAGACCTTGAAGGCGTTCATAACAATGGCGCTGAGGCAATTGGTTTATACCGTACGGAATTCCTATATATGGACTCTTCAGATTTCCCTACGGAAGACGATCAGTTTGAAGCTTATAAAGCCGTTTTAGAAGGCATGGGTGACAAACCAGTTGTTGTTCGTACAATGGACATCGGTGGAGACAAAGAGTTACCATACTTAACATTACCTCACGAAATGAATCCATTCTTGGGTTATCGTGCATTGCGTATCAGTTTATCTGAATTAGGCGACGATATGTTCCGTACACAGTTACGTGCATTGTTACGCGCTTCAGTTCATGGCAATTTACGCATCATGTTCCCAATGGTTGCAACATTAAAAGAGTTCCGTGCGGCGAAGAAAATGTTCAACGAAGAAAAAGAAAAGCTTGTTAACGAAGGCGTGAAGGTTTCTGATACGATTCAAGTCGGAATCATGATCGAGATTCCTGCCGCAGCTGTTTTAGCTGACAAGTTTGCAAAAGAAGTTGACTTCTTTAGTATCGGAACAAACGACTTGATTCAATACACAATGGCTGCTGACCGTATGAACGAACGCGTTTCATACCTGTATCAACCATATAACCCATCAATCTTACGTTTGATTAAAAACGTCATTGATGCAGCACATGCTGAAGGTAAATGGGCTGGTATGTGTGGCGAAATGGCTGGTGATCAAACAGCCGTTCCATTGCTAATGGGTATGGGATTAGATGAATTCTCTATGAGTGCGACATCAATCCTTAGAACTCGTAGCTTGATGAAGCGTCTAACAACGACTGACATGGCTGAATTGGCTGAAAAAGCGTTGAAAGAGTGCGACACAATGGAAGAAGTCGAAGAACTAGTAAAAGAATACGTAAAATAGATTTTTATTTTAAGACCGTTGTCTTTTCGGACAGCGGTCTTTTTTCTTGTTATAAAATATAAAATGGAAAAAAGCTAAAATGATGAAGAAGGAGTAAAATCAGACTATAGGTTGAGATAAAAATCAAGTGCTTGTGATATAATTGATTTGTTTTTAAGGAGGCTGCATATGAAAATATTACTTTACTTTGAAGGTCAGAATGTTATTGGTAAATCAGGAATTGGACGTGCCTTAAGCCATCAAAAAAGAGCATTGGCATCAATGGGAATTGATTATACTCTTGACCCAAGTGCGACTGATTATGATATATTACATATTAATACGTATGGACTGAAGAGCCTTCAATTAGTTAGAAAAGCAAAAAGGCTCGGTAAAAAAGTGGTCTTTCATGCACACTCGACAGAGGAAGATTTCCGTAATTCATTTGTAGGCTCAAACCAACTTGCTCCTTTGGTAAAAAAATGGCTAGTCTCTTTGTATGAACAGGCAGATCACCTGATCACTCCTACGCCTTATTCAAAGAAGTTACTTCGCAGTTATGGATTAAAACAACCGATTGCAGCGATTTCAAACGGTATTGATTTGAAAAGGTATTATCCAGATGAGCATAAAGAGGCGGCTTTTCGGAATCATTTTAATTTATCAAAAACACAAAAGGTGATCATATGTGTAGGTTTATTTTTTGAGCGCAAGGGGATTCTTGATTTTGTCGAGCTTGCAGAAAAAATGCCAGACTATACCTTCATTTGGTTTGGCGATGTGCCAATGCTTTCGATCCCTGCGAATATCCGGCGCCTTGTTAAAAAAGCACATCCTAAAAACGTGATTTTTCCAGGTTATATCAATGGAGATCTCATAGAGGGAGCTTATTCTGGTGCAGATCTATTCTTTTTTCCTTCTTATGAAGAAACAGAAGGTATTGTCGTATTGGAGGCCTTAGCAAGTCAACAACAAGTATTATTAAGAGATATTCCTGTTTATGATGGATGGTTAACAAATCGTGAAAACTGCTATATGGGGACCAATAATCAGGAGTTTGAAGAGTTAATTCAACAGTTGGTGAATCGACGGTTACCGAATCTTTCGATGGCAGGCTTTAAAACAGCTCAGGAAAAAAGTATCACACAAATCGGTGCTGAGTTAAAATCTGTGTATCAAGAGGTCTTAGGTTTGCCCTATGATTATCAAGTGTATGCAAAAGTCACAAAATAGTTTGGAGGAATAGTCGTGCGGATCGGCTTTTTTACAGATACTTATTTCCCCCAGGTCAGCGGGGTAGCAACATCGATCAGAACATTAAAAAATGAACTTGAGCAACAAGGGCATGAGGTTTACATTTTTACAACGACTGACCCAGATGCGGATGAGTTTGAAAAAGATATCGTACGTATGCCTAGCGTTCCTTTTGTATCCTTCAAGGATCGTCGAATCGTGGTAAGGGGAATATGGTTCGCTTATCAAGTAGCGAAAGAATTGGAATTAGAAATCATTCATACACATACAGAGTTTGGTGCTGGTTTTTTAGGGAAAATGGTAGCGAATCGTTTACGGATACCTGTCGTTCATACGTATCACACGATGTATGAGGATTACCTCCATTATATTGCCAATGGAAAAGTTGTTCGCCCGACGCATGTAAAGCATTTTATAAAAATGTTTGTCAATCATTCGACGGGAGTTGTTTGTCCAAGTAAACGGGTAGTTGATACATTGAAGCGTTATGAAGTAGATATTCCAATGCGGATCATTCCGACAGGGATCGACGTGAAACATTTTGTTCGCTCAGATATTACAAAAGAGGACACAGAGAAATTAAGAACAACACTCGGAATACAGCCTGATGAGTTGATGATTTTGTCATTAAGCAGAATTTCTTATGAAAAGAACATTCATGTCATCGTCCAACAGTTCCCAGAGGTACTTATGAGCTATCCGAATGCTCGTTTGGTCATTGTTGGTAAAGGACCCTATCGAGAAGACTTAGAAGCAATAGCTCGTGAATTAGAAATTGAGGATTATGTTCAATTTACAGGAGAAGTCCCTCATGAAGAAGTTGCCTACTATTATCATGCAGCAGATTATTTTGTTAGTGCTTCGACTTCGGAGACACAAGGCCTGACTTACGCTGAAGCGATTGCTTCGGGGACACAATGTGTCGTAGAGGGAAATGACTATCTCACGCAACTACTAAATGATGAGTCTTTAGGAATTACCTTCGAACGAAATGAAGACTTTAGCGAGAGCTTTGTTCGATACGTGCAGCAGCAGATTCCAATTGATCCAATCATTCAAAAGAACAAGTTAGTTGAAATATCGGCTGAGCGTTTTGGCGATGAAATTCTTAAATTCTATCAAGAAATGTTGATCTATTATGCTGAAAATCACACAGAGACGAGCACTCCCGCTCGAACCGTTCAAAAAATGCGCATACGGATTAACTCACTTCGAAATGGTGAAGATAAATAAAGCTGAAATCCATCTCTTCATGTATACTGGAGGTGGATTATTTTTTTATTAGGAGGTAATAACATGAGAATAGGTTTTATCGGAACAGGCGTGATGGGAAAATCCATCGTGAAGCATTTTCTTTCTGCAGGGCATGAAGTGTCCGTATATAATCGTACGAAAAGCAAGACAGATGACCTAGTTGAACATGGAGCCATGTGGCAGCCAACACCAGCAGAGGTAACTGCTACGAGCGATATTATTTTTTCTATGGTTGGGTATCCAAGTGATGTTGAAGAAATTTATTTTGGGAAAAGCAGTATATATTCGACAGAGGTAAAAAATAAGATTCTTGTGGATCTAACAACATCTACCCCAACTTTAGCGGAAAGAATTTATGAGACAGCTAAGGAAAAAGGTGCCGCCGCTTTGGATGCGCCAGTATCAGGAGGAGATCTTGGTGCGCAAAACGGAACTTTAACTATTATGGTTGGCGGTGATCAAACAGCCTATGAGCAAGTGCTACCACTATTTGAAATTATGGGTAAAAGTTATTCGTTGCAAGGCAAAGCCGGTGCAGGACAACATACAAAAATGGCCAATCAAATTATGATTGCTGGAACCATGACTGGAATGACTGAGATGCTTGTTTATGCAAAAGCGGCGAATCTAGATGTACCAAAGGTCTTAGAAACGTTAGGAGGCGGTGCAGCGCAAAACTGGTCAATGACAAATTACGCGCCACGCATTTTAAAAGCAGATTACTCTCCTGGCTTTTTCGTTAAGCACTTTATAAAAGACTTGAAAATTGCCCTAGACGAAGCAGAAAAAATGCAGCTTCATCTACCTGCGACAAAATTGGCTACGGAGCTATACGAACAGTTAGCGGAACAAGGATTTGAGAATGATGGAACACAAGCTTTAATTAAATTGTGGTGGGAACAATCTTAAGTTAGATTTAGTAAAAAAATCATAAATTAATTGATGAAAATCAATGCAAGATACGGTCGGATTTGATACAATAAGACAGAATTGAGAAGAAGGGGGGCATCTAGATGAAACATTCACAATTAGTTGCCATTATTAAACGCTTAGAAGCAATGACTGAATCGACTGATAATGAAGTACAATTGCGTCGTTTTGAAAAAGAGGGCGTGGAAAAATGTACTGTAACTTATGATAATACGACAGAAACATTTGAGCTAACTGAAAGCGACAGCAAACAATCTTATCAATTTGATAACATCGACATCGTTGCGATGGAAATTTATGATTTGATTCAATAAAACGGGGAAACCCGTTTTTTTTGTGCCTTTCTTTTTAAAAAAAGGGTTTCATATAATTTTTGATGATATTTTTATGAGGATTTCCTATTTTTTTCGCCAACCAAGGGCAAATCTTTTGAACTAATTAAGATTTAGTCGGAAGATATGATGAGGGAGGCAATGTTATGTTAGATAAAGAAGTATACAATCAATTATTTAAACCATCTTTTTCACAAAAAACTCAAGTAACTTTTTGGGATGGTTCTACTAAAGAGTATGGAAATTCCGAGGGAGAAGTAGTTTTCAAGATTATTTTTAATGAAAAAATCCCAGTAAAAGAATTAATTAACAACGCTTCTTTGGCACTTGGAGAAGCGTACATGGAAAAGAAAATTGAAATCAAAGGTGATTTACAGGCTTTAATTTACGATGTGTATAACCAAGCCAACGGATTTTTCCATAATAATAATTTCAAAAAATGGATGCCGAAAGAAAAACACACAAAAAAACAATCAGCTCACGATATTCATAGCCATTATGATTTGGGAAATGATTTCTATGAGATGTGGTTGGATCGTACTCTAACTTATTCCTGTGCCTATTTCGAAACACCAGAGGATACATTGGAGCAAGCTCAAATTAACAAAGTGCATCACATTTTGAACAAATTGTTCATTCAACCTGGAGACACACTTTTAGATATCGGGTGTGGTTGGGGAACATTGATTTTGATTGCCGCAAAAGAATATAAGGTCAAGGCTAAAGGAATCACATTGAGTGAAGAGCAATATCAACATATTCAAGAAATTATTAAAAAAGAGAAGCTTGAAGATACGGTATCTGTTGAATTGATGGATTATCGGGATCTAAAAGGGACTTTTGATCACATTACAAGTGTTGGTATGTTCGAACACGTTGGGGCAGAAAACCTTCAGGAATATTTTAAGGTTGTTGAAAATCATTTGGCGCCAAGTGGAACTGCATTGATTCATGGAATTAGTCGTCAACAAGGCGGAGCGAAAAATGCTTGGATCAACCAATACATTTTTCCGGGAGGCTATATTCCAGGTGTAACTGAATTAGTTGGTCACATTACTGAAAATGATCTGCAGCTAATTGACCTTGAGAGTCTCCGTCGTGATTATCAATTAACTCTTGAACATTGGACGAAAAACTTCCACAATGTAGAAGAGAAAGTCATTGCGCAAAAAGATGAAGCTTTTTATCGAATGTGGGATCTGTATCTACAGGCTTGCGCGGCATCTTTTCAAGCTAGCAATATTGATGTTATCCAATATTTATTGGTTCATCCAAATAACAACAACATTCCAATGCATCGAAATGTATAAAAAAAGCGGGATTCCCGCTTTTTTTTATATGGAAAATTCCTTTGGTTATCAAAGTAAATTAAAAAGTAGATCAGTCAAATCCTCCTCGATTTAATCATTAATTTTTGGTTAATTGGAAAAATATTGTTGCATTCAGAAATAAAATAAGATATAGTTTGAACATCAAATGATTTGATAATCAAACTAATTAGGTGAGGACATGGAAAGAAACTGGGAAGAATTAAATACCTATTTAGTTTCAATTTTCAACGATGTTCTGTCGATTGAAGAAAACGAACTAAAAAAATCACAATTCAGCGATTTGACGATTACAGAAATGCACACCATTGATGCAATCGGGATGTACAAAAAGAAAACGACCACAGAAGTTGCCAGGGAATTATTGGTAACAGTTGGGACCTTGACGACATCAATCAATCGTTTAGTGAAAAAGGGCTATGTAGAGCGAATCCGCAGTGAGGATGATCGTCGTGTGGTTAAACTAGGTTTGACAAAAAAAGGACGCTTAGTCTTTCGAGTTCATCAGCATTTTCATCATGAAATGGTCAAAAGTGCCATCAAGGATTTGAATGCAGAAGAGCAAGAGGTTTTCTTGAAGGCGCTAGTAAATCTATATAGTTACTTAGAGGAGATCAAATGAGTATGAGCTTCGGAAAAATAATTGCAACTGCGCGTTATTTACCTGAAAAAGTAGTGACGAATGATGACTTGGCAGAATGGATGGATACCTCAGATGAGTGGATTCAATCACGAACTGGGATCAAGCAGCGCCACATCGCAGAAGTGGAGAATACTTCGGACATGTGCTTTCAGGTAGCGAAAAAACTGGTTGATAAGGCAGCAATAGACCCAATGGATTTGGATTTTATTATTGTCGCTACAATGTCACCAGACTACACATCACCTTCTGTGGCTTGTCAGGTTCAAGGACAACTTGGAGCAAAACAAGCGATGGCATTTGATGTAACGGCTGCCTGTGCTGGATTTGTTTATGCATTAGCAACCGCTGAAAATTTCGTTCGCAGTGGAATGAAGCGGGGAATCGTTATCGGTGGAGAGAAGACTTCGAAGCTTCTAGATTGGCAAGATCGTTCATCGGCTGTTCTGTTTGGAGATGGCGCCGCGGGTGTTTTGCTTGAGGCAAATGAAGAGCCTTCTATAATGAAGCAAATGCTGCGAGCGGATGGTGAGCGTGCCAATGCATTAACTTCCGGTTATCGCAAAAATAGTAATATCTTCCATGAAGAGGCAGAGACTAGTACGGCTTTATCAATGGACGGCCGTGGGATCTGGAACTTCGCCCTAAATGACGTAACCAAAAGTTTGAAAGAATTTATTGGTGAGGAGACAGTTGACTATTATCTTCTGCATCAAGCCAATAAACGAATCATTGAAAAAATCGCTCGCAAAATGAACGAGCCAATTGAGAAGTTTCCGATGAACCTAATGAATTATGGGAACACTTCGGCAGCAAGTATTCCTATTTTATTGGATGAACTTGTTGAAGCTAATATTTTATCATTAAACAGCAATCAAAAAGTGGTATTGACAGGCTATGGCGGTGGACTAGCATGGGGCAACCTGCTGATTCAGCTATAAGTTTGTTAAAAATATAAAACTAAAAACTTAAAATTATCGGAGGAAACAACTTATGACATTCGAAAAAATCCAAGACATTATCGTAGAAGAACTAGGAGTAGAAAAAGAAGAAGTAAAATTAGAAACAAATATCCAAGAAGATCTTGAAGCAGACAGCTTGGATCTATTCCAAATTATCAACGAAATCGAAGACGAGTTTGATGTGAAAATCGAAACTGAAGATGGCATTACAACTGTGAAAGATTTAGTTGAATACGTTGAAAAACAACAAAACGCTTAATTAATAAAATTTCGGGAAAAGGCTAGGCGTAAGGCCTGGCCTTTCCTGCTATTAGGAGACGATCATGAAAACAGCATTCTTGTTCAGTGGGCAGGGCGCTCAATATGTCGGAATGGGCAAAGAGTTATACCAGCAGGAGAAAATCGTAAAAGAAACATTTGAAGAAGCTAGTGATTTACTGGGCTTTTCAATGGAAGACTTATGCTTCGAAGAAAACGATCAATTAAATGAGACGAAATATACTCAGCCAGCAATTTTAACAGTCAGCACCGCTTTTTTGCGTGTGTTAATCGATAAAGGTTTTCGAGCGGATGCAGTAGCAGGACTAAGTCTAGGGGAGTACACTGCTTTGGTTGCTTCTGAAGCATTAAAATTCAGTGATGCAGTAAGACTGGTTCATAAACGTGGGCAATTCATGAGTGAAGCAGCACCTACTGGCAGTGGCAAGATGGTAGCTGTCATGAATACTGAGGCAGAAGTGGTTGAAGAATGCTGCAAACAGGCCTCTGCCATCGGAATTGTTTCACCAGCAAACTATAATACTCCGCAACAAATTGTGATTGGCGGCGAAACTGCTGCAGTTGAAAAAGCGGAAGAATTATTGCAAGCTGCTGGAACAAAGCGAATGATTCCATTGAATGTTAGCGGTCCTTTCCACACAGCATTATTGGAACCAGCTAGCAAACGGTTGAACGAAGTGTTACAAACAATCTCATTTAGCGAGATGCAAGTACCAGTTATCTCAAATACTACTGCGGAGATCATGCCTCAGGATGAAATCATTTCCTTATTAACAAAACAGGTGATGTCACCGGTTCGTTTTAGCGATAGTGTTTTAACGTTAAAAGAACTTGGTATTGAACGTTTGATTGAGGTTGGTCCTGGAAAAACGCTGACTGGTTTTATTAAGAAAATTGATCGGTCACTTGCGACTAGTCGTGTAGAAGATGTAAAAACATTGGCAGACACAATCAGCTTTTTAGGAGGTTCGAATGGAACTAACGAATAAAACAGTATTCATTACCGGCAGCAGTCGTGGGATCGGCTGGGGGATTGCTAAGGCATTTGCTGAAGCTGGTGCGAACATTGTATTGAATGGTCGCAAAGCCATCCCTGCAGACAAAATTGCGGAAATCGAAAGTTTCGGAGTGAAATGCAGCAGCATTTGTGGAGATATCAGCTCTTTTGAAGAAGCAGGAAACATGATCAAGGAATGTGAGGAGTGCTTAGGTTCGATTGATATTCTAGTCAACAATGCAGGAATCACAAGAGATCAGTTACTTTTACGGATGAAGCCGGAAGATTTCGATGCAGTTATGGATATTAACCTAAAGGGTACCTTCAATATGACTCAGCAGGTTTTGAAAAAAATGATGAAAAAACGTGCGGGAGTCATTATTAATCTTTCCAGTGTTGTTGGTTTGATTGGAAATGTCGGTCAAAGCAATTACGCAGCAAGTAAAGCAGGCGTAATTGGCTTTACTAAAGCAGTAGCAAGAGAGGTAGCTCCGCGAGGAATTACCTGCAATGCGATTGCTCCAGGGTTTATCAAAACAGATATGACAGATGAACTGAATGATAAAGTCAAAGAACAAATGGAAGGTCAAATTCCCTTAAAATGTTTTGGTAGTGTAGATGATGTAGCAAAAGCGGCTCTATTTCTAGCACAAAACAGTTACATCACCGGTCAGGTACTGAATGTTGATGGCGGAATGGTCATGTAAAGAAAGGACGGAATAAAATGAATCGTGTCGTAATTACAGGCTTTGGTGTTGTCTCACCAATTGGTAATAATGAAGAAACATTTTTAAATAATTTAAAAGAAGGAAATCATGGGTTCGGTCCAATCACGCGCTTTGATGCCAGTGAAACAGGTGTCACTTTAGCAGGTGAAGTCAAAGATTTACCTTTAGAAAAATATTTTGTTAAAAAAGATACTAAACGAATGGAAACCTACTCGTTGTATGCCATTTATTCAGCGCTTGAAGCGATGGAAATGAGCGGGATTAACACTGAAGAAGAAGATATGGAACGTTTCGGGGTGATGATCGGTTCCGGTGTCGGCGGTTTAGGAACGATCCAGGATCAGGTCTTGAAAATGGATGCAAAGGGTCCGGCACGAGTATCTCCGATGTTTGTTCCGTTAGCAATTGCTAATATGGCAGCAGGAAATGTCGCCTTACGGATTGGTGCGAAAGGTATTTGTACTAGTACTGTAACTGCGTGTGCCAGTGGAACACATTCAATCGGTGAAGCATTCCGTAATATTAAGCATGGCTATTCTGATGTGATCATAGCTGGGGGAGCTGAATCCTGTATCAATAAAATCGGTATCGCCGGTTTTGCGGCATTAACAGCATTAAGTACTTCAGAAGATCCAAATCGTGCATCAATCCCCTTCGATAAAGATCGAAATGGTTTTGTAATGGGCGAGGGAGCAGGTGTTTTAGTCTTAGAATCATTGGAGCATGCTCAAAAACGTGGTGCAACTATCTTAGGCGAAGTTGTAGGTTATGGAGCCACATGTGATGCGTACCATATGACTTCACCTACTCCTGATGGCGACGGTGCCGCAAGAGCGATCACGGCAGCAATTAAAGAAGCAGGAATTCAACCAGAAGAAGTAAACTATGTAAATGCTCACGGGACAAGTACCCCACCTAATGATGTGGCTGAAAGTAAGGCAATTGCGACAGCCTTAACTGACAATGCATATGTCAGCAGCACTAAATCATTGACGGGACATTTATTAGGTGGAGCTGGCGGTGTTGAAGCAGTTGCTTCATTGATGGCACTCCAGCACCAATTTATTCCGCCAACCGCAAATATTCAAGAATTAGATCCAGAAGTTAAGACAAATGTTGTTGTGAACGAAGCAAAAGAAACAACGGTAAATTACGCCGTAAGTAATTCTCTAGGTTTTGGCGGTCACAACGCTGTGATCTGTTTGAAACGCTGGGAGGACTAAAAATGGAGATCAATGAAGTCAAAGAACTGCTGAATCAATTTAATGATTCTAACCTAACCGAGTTTGATTTACGGGAAGGCAGTTTTGAATTATACATGAATAAAAATCAAACGAGTCGTCAAACAGCAGCACCAGTTCAAACCGAGCAGGTTACTGAAGTTGCACCCGTAGTATCGAATACACCAGCAGCTTCGAACTTGGAAGCAGAGTCTACACCTGTTGCTGAAAGTAAAGGGACTGGTCAGGTAATCACTTCCCCTATCGTTGGGATCGTTTATTTACAGCCGTCGCCAGAACAAGAAGCCTATAAATCAGTGGGGGATACTGTAAAACAAGGGGAAACAGTCTGCATCATTGAAGCGATGAAGCTGTTGAATGAAATCACAAGTGATTTCGATGGAACTATCACTGAGATTTTGGTGGAAAATGAAGATGTTGTTGAATATGGACAACCATTGTTTCGTATTAGTTAGGAGGAGAACTACATGTTAACGATCGAAGAAATCAAAGAAATTATTCCGCATCGCTACCCAATGTTATTGATTGATCGCGTAGAGGAATTGGAACCAGGAAAAAGTATCAAAGCAAAGAAAAACGTTTCTGTTAATGAACCGTTCTTTCAAGGACATTTTCCTCACGAACCAGTAATGCCTGGCGTGCTGATCGTCGAAGCAATGGCTCAAGCCGGAGCAGTTGCTTTGTTATCAATAGATGAATTCAAAGGGAAAACGGCTTATTTCGGTGGAATCGATAAAGCAAAATTCCGTAAGAAAGTTGTTCCAGGAGATACCTTAGTTTTAGAAGTAGAATTAACAAAAGTTCGTTCTTCAGCAGGTTGTGGAAAAGGCATCGCCTATGTCGATGGCAAAAAAGTAGCCGAAGCAGAACTGACTTTTATGATTGGATAGATGTCTATGTTTTCAAAAATATTAATCGCCAATCGTGGCGAAATCGCTGTACGAATTATCCGTGCCTGTCGTGAATTAGGAATTCAGACAGTTGCGGTTTATTCGGAAGCGGATAAAGAAGCGTTGCACACCGAGATGGCAGATGAAGCGATTTGTATCGGACCAGCTCGTTCTAGTGAGTCCTATCTAAATATGCAGGAAATTCTAAGCGCAGCGATCGTGACGAACGCCGAAGCCATCCACCCAGGGTTCGGTTTCTTATCTGAAAATAGCTTATTTGCGACAATGTGTGCCGAATGCAACATTAAATTCATCGGACCAAGCGAAAAAACTATTGATGCGATGGGAAATAAAATTCATGCGCGCCAGTTGATGCAAAAAGCAGGTGTCCCTGTAATTCCTGGTAGTGACGGAGCCATCGACACACTGGAAGAAGCAGAGAAATTAGCAGATAAAATCGGATATCCGGTTATGTTGAAGGCTGCTGCTGGCGGCGGTGGAAAAGGAATTCGTAAAGTTCCTACGAAAAATGAACTTGAAAAAAATTTCTTGTCGGCCAAATCAGAGGCTAAAGCAGCCTTTGGTGATGATGCCATGTATATGGAAAAAATTATTTATCCAGCTCGGCATATTGAAGTTCAAATCTTGGGAGATCAGCAAGGTCATGTGATTCATTTAGGAGAACGTGATTGTTCGTTGCAACGAAATAATCAAAAAGTCTTAGAAGAAGCTCCTTCTGTCGTTATTGGTGAAGAAAATCGTAAGATGCTCGGTGATATTGCCGTTAAAGCTGGAAAGGCTGTAAATTACGAAAGTGCTGGAACAATTGAATTTCTTCGAGATGAAGAGGGAAATTTCTACTTCATGGAAATGAATACTCGAATTCAAGTGGAACATCCAATTACTGAGATGATTACAGGCATTGATATTGTGAAGAAACAGATCAAAATCGCTGCGGGAGAGCCATTGGGGTTGAAGCAGTCAGACGTGAAGTTTCATGGACACTCGATTGAATGTCGAATAAATGCTGAAAATCCAGCATTTAACTTTGCGCCATCTCCTGGTAAGATTAAAACACTTCTTTTGCCTAGCGGAGGGCTAGGACTGAGAGTAGATAGCGCGATGTATAGCGGTGTGACAATTCCACCATATTATGATTCAATGATTGCGAAGATCATCGTTCATGGTGAAGATCGTTTTGATGCACTAATGAAGATGCAGCGTGCTTTAGGCGAATTCGTTTCTGATGGTGTAATTACTAACGTTGAATTTCAGATGGATTTAATCAGTCATCCAAGTGTTTTATTTGGTGATTATGATACAAGCTTCTTGCAAAAAACATTTTTACCTGAGTGGCAGCAAAGCGAGTAGGAGGAATATAGGTGGGACTTTTTAACAAGAAAAAAAACTACATTCGAATCAATCCTAACCGCGACAGTGTACCAACAACGAAACCAACTGTACCGGATGATATGTGGGCCAAATGTCCAAACTGTAAACGTACCTTGTATAAAAAAGAAATTGGTACTGAAAAAGTTTGTCCTCATTGCGGCTATAGCTTCCGAATAAGTGCTTGGGAACGATTGGCTCTGACGATTGATGAAAAAAGTTTTATTGACTGGGACAACCAACTAGAACAAAGAAATCCGATCGATTTTCCGGAGTATTTAAAAAAAATAGAGTCAATGAAGGAAAAAACAGGCTTGGATGAAGCTGTACTGACAGGAAAAGCAACAATCAATGGACAAATAGTGGCCATTGGTGTGATGGATGCCAATTTCATTATGGGAAGTATGGGTACTGTTGTAGGTGAAAAAATCACTCGGCTTTTTGAAAAGGCGGTAGATGAAGAGTTACCTGTTGTTCTTTTCACTGCCTCAGGTGGTGCTCGAATGCAAGAAGGAATCTTCTCATTGATGCAGATGGCCAAGATTTCTGCAGCTGTTAAGCGTCATAGTAACGCGGGACTGCTTTATATTACTGTTTTAACAGATCCAACTACTGGAGGAGTTACTGCCAGCTTTGCAATGGAGGGCGATGTTATTTTAGCCGAACCGCAAACCTTAGTTGGATTTGCTGGACGACGGGTAATTGAACAAACGATACGTCAACAGCTACCAGACGATTTTCAAAAAGCTGAGTTTCTTTTACAGCATGGATTTATTGATCAAATTGTTCCAAGAATGATGTTGAAAGATCGTTTATCGCAATTATTGGCATTTCATCAACAGAAGGGCTGGTGTGAAGAATGAGTCTAACTGCTGGAGAAATTGTTAAGTTGGCCAGACATCAAGAGCGTTTGACTAGCCTAGACTATTTCGAAAAAATTTTCACTGACTTTCAAGAGCTCCATGGTGATCGCCATTTTGGAGATGATCCTGCAATTGTTGGGGGTATTGCTAATTTGGCTGGAAAACCAGTCACAATTATTGGTATTCAAAAAGGAGCCAACCTGAAAGAGAACATGGATCGTAATTTTGGACAACCCAATCCTGAAGGTTATCGCAAAGCGTTACGATTAATGAAGCAAGCTGAAAAATTCCATCGTCCTGTTATTTGCTTTGTCAATACTCCAGGAGCCTTTTGCGGCGTAGAGGCAGAAGAACGTGGGGAAGGCGAAGCAATCGCCCGTAATCTTTTAGAGATGTCAGATTTAAAAGTTCCAATCATTTCTATCGTAACTGGTGAAGGTGGAAGTGGCGGTGCATTAGCTTTAGCTTTGGCTGATGAGGTTTGGATGATGGAATACAGTATTTACGCGATCCTTTCACCTGAGGGCTTTGCATCAATCCTTTGGAAAGATGGGAAACGTGCTGACGAAGCTGCTGAGTTAATGAAAATTACCGCTGCAGAATTACTTGAGTTGGACGTGATTGACCGTGTGATTCCTGAAACACTAAGAGGTAAAAAATTAAGTGAGGAAAAAATTATTCGTATGTTGAAAAAATCTTTAATCGAAAAACTCACTGAGCTCTCTCAATACTCAACAGAAGAATTGATTGAGAAGAGATATCAACGCTTTCGTAAATTTTAATCCTCAAAAAGACGGCTATAGCCGTCTTTTTTTATACGTAAATATCCTTGATAATAAATAAATATACATAAATAGGTAGTGAAAACGAAATTATATGCTATACTATTAAAAAAGATTATGGGGGAAGGGTTATGAAAAAAGGGTTGAAGATTGTTTTAGGTATGGTACTAATAGTTTTATTTGCAGCATGCGGTAATCAGAAGGAAGAAGACAAATTAGATACTATAAAAAAGGATGGAGTCATCAAAGTAGCCACTTCACCAGATTATGCGCCATTCGGATTCCATACAACAATGGATGGTAAAGATAAAATCGTCGGGGCTGATATTGAAATGATGGAAACTATCGCTAAAAAAATGGGTGTAAAAGTGGAATGGCTAGATATGAGTTTTAATGCAGTCTTAGCTGCTGCAAAAGAAGGAAAAGCCGATGTAGCGGTGTCAGCAATTTCAGTTACTAGTGAACGTGAGGAAAGCTTTGACTTCACTACAGATTATTATACATCGCCTCAAGTAATCGTTATCAATAAGCAGCATGAAGATGAATTTACATCAATTGATCATTTTTCCGATAAGCAAGTCGGTGCTCAAAAGGGGACCATTCAAGAAAATATTGTAAAATCACAAATGACAGATGCTAAATTAGTGTCGATTGAAAAGCTGCCGAATATTTTCTTAGAGGTAAAAAATGGTTCTTTAGATGGTTTAGTTGTTGAGAAGACTGTAGCCGACGCCTACGTGAGTAAAAATCCAGAATTAATGATTGCGAATATTCCATTGAAAAGTATGAAGGAGGATTCTCTATGTATCGCTGTTCCTAAAGGAAATAAAAGATTAGTAGCGGCGCTTAATAAGCATATAAAAGAGTTAAAGGAAACTGGAGAAATTGAAAAAATGGTGGAGAAGAATAATCAATTAGCACAAGAAAGCGGCAATTAAAATATTTATACATGTACAATTGTATATATACAATATATAAACCTAATTTCGAATTATATCTAATATTTATACAACTATTTGCTTGTTTTATGAAAATTTCATGCTATAATAAATTCATTGAAAAAAAGATTCACTATTTAGGAGGAAACAGGATGAAGAAAATTACCGGCTTAGTAATGACATTAGTAGCACTATTCTCTCTAGCAGCATGTGGAGGAGGCGGAGATAAAACTGCCGATTCATCAAATGCAAAATCAGAAGACCAATTAGCAGCAATTAAGAAAGCTGGCGTATTAAAAGTAGCTACCTCTGCTGATTACGCACCATTTGAATTCCATACAATGGTAGATGGAAAGGATAAGATTGTTGGTGCTGACATTGACTTAGTCAATGCGATAGCAAAAGAACTTGGTGTGAAGGCTGAAGTATCTGATATGAGTTTTAATACAGTGCTGGCATCTTTAAAAGAAGGGAAATCAGATATTGCTATCTCTGCAATTTCTGCAACACCAGAACGGAAAGAACAATTTGCCTTTACTGACAACTACTACAATCCACCACAAGTAGTAATCATCAATAAGAAAAACCAAGACAAATTTACAAGTTTAGATGCTTTAAAAGATAAAAACGTCGGGGCGCAAAAAGGCTCAATCCAAGAAGATGTTGTAAAAACACAAATGAAAGATGCAAAATTAGTTTCAATCGAAAAGGTCCCTAACATGGTCATCGAAGTAAATAGTGGTTCATTGGATGCGATGGTTGTAGAAAAAACAATTGCAGAATCTTATGTACAGCAAAATCCTGATTTGATGATTGCAAACATTGATTTAGAGGCATCTAAAGATGAAGCTTTTGCCATTGCATTGCCAAAAGGCAGTGAAGAATTACAAACAGAGATCAATAAAATCATTAAAAAGTTAAATGATGAAGGCAAGATTGATGAGTTTGTTAAACAAAATCACGAATTAGCCGAAAAATCATCAGAAGAATAGAGGAAGCATGTTTTGGACTTTTCTTTTTTAGATAAATACTTATCTTACTTCGTTTCAGGAGCGGGAATCACAGTGATTATCTCGCTTGTGACAGTTTGTTTAGGGACTTTAATAGGATTGGCTATGGCTCTTTTAAAGCTGTCTAAACATAAACCTTTAAACTGGTTAGCAAATATCTATATCGAAGTGCTTCGCGGTACTCCGATGTTGCTGCAAATCACGATTGGGTTTCTGATTTTACAGGGATTTTTCCCATCTACTGATTTGAACGTCGGTGTATTGACCGTTGGTTTAAATCGTTTAATTCCAGGTATGATTGTTTTATCCTTGAATTCTGGAGCATATGTTGCGGAAATTATTCGTGGGGGAATCACAGCTGTAAACTTCGGACAAACCGAGGCAGCTCATTCATTAGGATTGCGTCCATCTCAAACAATGCGCTATGTGATTTTACCACAAGCGTTAAGAAACATTTTACCGCCTTTAGGGAATGAATTTATTACTTTGATTAAAGATTCTTCTCTACTTGCAACGATAGGAATTAACGAATTAATGGGATCCGCTCAAATCGTTGTTTCTAATTCCTATATTCCATTGGAACCCTTAATTGTCGCTGCGGTTGTTTATTTCGTGATGACCTTCATCACTTCCCGCTTAGTGAACTTATGGGAGAAAAAACTTGGAAAAGGGTATCAGCGATAAGGAGCAGAGGTGAGTAAAATGACAGAAGCATTGATTCAAATTGAACATTTAAATAAAAAATTTGGTGAAAACGAGGTTCTTAAAGACATTTCAGCAGAGATCACACCTGGAGAAGTCGTTGTAATTATCGGACCATCTGGATCTGGGAAAAGTACGTTTTTACGTTGCGTTAATTTATTAGAGGTTCCTACTTCTGGTACGATCAGGTTTGAAGGAACCGATATTACAGATAAAAAGAACGATATTTTCAAGACGAGAGAAAAGATGGGTATGGTGTTTCAACAGTTTAATTTATTTCCTAATATGACCGTTTTAGATAACATTACCTTGTCCCCTATTAAAGTTAAAGGAATGGCTAAACCTGAGGCAGAAAAAATAGCTAAAGAGCTGTTGGAAAAAGTTGGTTTGTCTGAAAAAGCGACTGCTTATCCGCAATCTTTATCCGGAGGACAACAGCAACGGATTGCTATTGCTCGAGCATTAGCGATGCAACCAGATGTCATGCTTTTTGATGAACCAACTTCTGCGCTTGATCCTGAAATGGTTGGGGATGTGCTGCAAGTAATGCAGCAATTGGCTAAAGAAGGAATGACGATGATGATCGTTACCCATGAAATGGGTTTTGCTAAAGAAGTAGGAGATAGGGTAATTTTTATGGACGGTGGAGTAATCGTTGAAGAAGGTACTCCTGAAGAAGTTTTCGATCATACTAAGAATTCTAGAACTATCGATTTCCTATCAAAAGTATTATAAAATTAGTAAGACTAGGCGAAGAAAGCCTAGTCTTTTTTTAAACCTTTGTACCCAAATGTAGAGTTTTCAAAAAATTTGCGTTATAATCAGGTTTTGTAGAAGTATAAATAAAGTTATAGGAGTTGCCATGTTAGATAAATTCAAACCAACGTGGATGGTCGAAGCCATTTATCAAATAACCCCGGAACAATTGAAGGCTCACGGATTTAAAGCAGTGTTAACAGATTTGGATAATACGCTAATTGCTTGGAACAATCCGAATGGGACAAAAGAGCTGATTGATTGGCTAAAAATGATGGATGAGGCAGGAATTCCTGTGGTTGTTGTATCAAATAATAAAGCCAGTCGTGTCGCGAAGGCATTAGAAAGCTTTCAATTGGATTTTGTTTCACGGGCAATGAAACCTTTTTCTGTAGGAATAAAAAATGCGCAGAAACAATTAGGCGTTTCTGAAGATGAGATTGTTATGATTGGCGACCAAGTAATGACAGATATTCGCGGGGCAAGCGCAGCAGGAATCCGTAGTATTCTTGTTCGACCGATTCTTGATACAGATGGATGGAATACGCGGATCAATCGATTTTTTGAACGTCGTGTCATGCATATTTTATTGCGCAAAGACCCTGAAATGAAATGGAAGAGTGAATTATAAATGGAAGAAGAATTATTTTGTATCGGTTGTGGCGCGAAGATTCAGACAGAGCATCCGAATGAACTAGGTTATACTCCACAATCAGCTTTAGAAAAGGGCTTAGCGAATGGTGAAGTTTATTGTCAACGCTGCTTCCGCTTGCGCCACTACAATGAAATTCAAGATGTATCATTAACAGATGATGATTTTTTACGTTTGCTGAATGAGCTTGGAAAAGCAGACGCGTTGATTGTGAATGTGGTGGATATTTTTGATTTTAATGGTTCACTGATTCCAGGCTTACATCGATTTGTTGGTGATAACCCAGTGTTATTAGTTGGGAACAAGGTTGATTTGCTGCCTAAGTCCTTAAAGCGAGGTCGCCTAACTCAATGGATGCGTGAACGTGCCCACGAGGAAGGGCTGCGCCCAGTGGATATTTTATTAACGAGTGCACGCAAAGCAAATGAAATGGCCGAACTATTAGAGAAAATTGAAGAGTACCGGGATGGTCGCGATGTATATGTAGTTGGTGTGACAAATGTAGGCAAGTCAACATTGATTAATCAAATCATCAAACAAACCGCTGGTGTACAAGATTTAATTACAACCTCTCAGTTTCCTGGAACGACATTGGATAAGATAGAAATTCCACTGGATGATGGTCATTATCTTTTTGACACTCCAGGAATTATTCATCGTCATCAGATGGCTCATTATCTTGGAAAAAAAGATTTGAAAATTATTGCGCCCCATAAAGAAATTAAACCAAAAGTTTACCAATTAAATGCTGGTCAAACGTTATTCTTAGGTGGATTGGCTCGATTTGACTTCATTCAGGGAGAGCGCGCATCCTTTGTTGCCTATGTGTCAAATGACATTGACCCGCATCGAACAAAATTAGAAAATGCAGATGCCTTTTATGAGAAGCACGTTGGTGGATTATTGCAGCCGCCACGTCCAGATGAGGTAGAAGATTTTCCAGAGTTAGTTCGCTTTGAATTTTCAATTAAAGAAAAAACCGATATTGTTTTTGCTGGATTAGGCTGGGTAACCGTATCAAAACCAGCAGTAGTCGCTGGCTGGGCACCAAAGGGTGTAGATGTTTTGACCCGAAAAGCATTGGTCTAAAAACTTTCATCTAAAATAAGGGGAGTATTAATGAAACTAAGAGGAAAACAAAAACGTTTCTTGCGTAGTCAGGCACATCACTTACAACCGATTTTCCAAATTGGAAAAAACGGGATGAATGAGGCAGCAATTGTTCAAATTGCTGAAGCGTTGGAGAAAAGAGAATTAATAAAAATTAATTTATTACAAAATACTGATGAGATTGCTGAAGATGTAGCACATGTTTTAGAAGAAAAGATCCATTGTCAGATTGTTCAAATTATTGGACGTGTATTAGTACTGTACAAGGCTTCAAGTAAAGAAAAATATCAAAAGATTTCAAAAGAAGTTCAAAGTATCTAAACAATGATTGATCAAAAATTAAGGGGGAGTAACCGTTGTATCAGGATGTCTTAACGATTCCAAAAGTTGAATCACTAACAGATACTATGCTGCCGAAGAAGCAGGTAGGACTGCTAGGGGGGAATTTTAATCCTATCCATCACGCGCACCTAATGATCGCTGAGCAGGTGGGACAAAAAATGGGATTTGATGAAGTACACCTGTTGCCGAGTTATTTACCGCCGCATGTGGATGAAAAGAAGACTATTGATAGCGAGCATCGACTTGCGATGGTCAAGCTGGCGATTGAAGATAATCCTTTTTTGTCAGTGGATACTAGAGAACTGGCTCGAAAAGGGAAAAGCTATACCTTTGATACAATGCTAGAGTTAACCACAGAAAATCCAGATACGGAGTATTATTTTATCATTGGTGGAGACGAAGTAGCCTATCTGCCTAAGTGGCACCGGATTGATGAGCTTGTGCGTATCGTCAACTTCGTAGGGGTTAAACGGGCCGGCTATGCACTAGAGAGCCCATACCCAATTATTTGGGTAGATGTTCCAGAGATCCAGCTGTCTTCATCCTACATTCGAAAGCAAGTGAATCAGGGATGCTCTATTCGGTATCTGGTACCAGATCGTGTACGAGAGTATATTGCGGAAGAAGGATTGTATCTTGATGAAGTATAGTGATAGATATACAGTAATGGATCGTGAGGCATTGATGCAAGCCGTTCAAATGCGAATGAGTGAGCGACGTTTTAAACATGTGTTGGGTGTAGAAGAAACTGCGATTGCTTTGGCAGAGCAGTTTGGTGAATCGCCAGAAAAAGCGAGTATCGCTGCCTTAACCCATGATTATGCTAAGGAACGTTCAGATGAAGAATTCCAACTTGCGATTGAACGAGGAAATTACGCAAATAAAACAGAGCTATTAAAATATGGTAACGCTATTTGGCACGGTCTTGTTGGTGCGGAGTTTGTGGCTCGTGAGCTGAATATTTCAGATGAGGAAATATTAAATGCGATCCGTCTCCACACAACGGGAGCGGCAGAGATGACGTTGTTAGACAAAATAATTTATGTGGCAGATTATATTGAACCAGGGAGATCTTTCCCTGGTGTTGAAGATGCACGTGTGATTGCTTTGAGGGATTTAGATCAGGCAGTCGCATTTGAAACAAAACATACGCTGGCTCATTTAATTGAGGCGGAGAATCCAGTCTATCCGAAAACAATTGAAACGTATAATCGGTGGGTTGCTGGGATAAAATAATGATTGAATGAAGCAACTAAGTATTCTAGTTGTTTAGAAGAATGTCGTATGGTATGAAAAATAAGGAGGAGAATTATCATAGATAGTAAAAATATGTTAGAAATCGCCGTTAAAGCAGCTGATTCAAAGCGAGCAGTTGATATTGTGGCATTAAACGTTTCAAAGGTATCATTATTGGCGGATTATTTCATGATTTGTTCAGCAAACTCTGATCGTCAAATCAATGCTATTGTAGATGAAATCGTTGATAAAGAGGAAGAGGCGCAAGTAGAGGTTAAGCGTATTGAAGGAAAAGATGGCGGTAAATGGGTCTTGATTGACTTAGGTGATGTAATTGTCCATGTATTTAGCACGTCAGAGCGCGAATTTTATAATTTAGAAAAGCTGTGGTCAGATGCACCACTTGAGAATATCGAGGCTTGGTTAGACTAATGGCTTATGAAACATTTGCTTTTGTTTATGATGAGGTGATGGATGATTCTTTATATCAGCAATGGTTGGATTTTTCATTGCGTCATCTACCCAAAGAAACCAATCAACTATTAGAATTAGCTTGTGGGACTGGTGCATTAGCAGTAGAATTTGCAAAAAAGGATTTTGACGTGACTGGTTTAGATTTATCAGAAGAAATGCTGACACTTGCCAATGACCGTGCTCTTCAAGAGGGGGTTGCAGTCAATTGGATTGCTGGAGATATGCTGGATTTAACGGATATTGGAAGCTATCAAGCTGTAACCTGTTTCTCTGATTCTCTTTGCTATATGCAGGATGCCTCACAAGTTAAGCAAGTTTTTGAAGGGGTCTATCAGTTGTTGAAGGAAGCAGGAACTTTCATTTTTGACGTTCATTCAACTTACCAAATTGACACGATCTTTCCTGAATATTGTTATCACGATCAGACTGAGGATTTTGCCTTTTTGTGGGATAGCTATCCTGGCGATTCGGTCCACAGTATTGAACACTTTTTAACTTTTTTTGTAAAACAGGAAGAGGAGATATTTGAGCGGTTTGATGAATTGCACAAAGAGAGAACCTATCCTTTAGATATGTATCAAAAAATGCTTACTGAGGTTGGATTTAAAGTGGAAGTCTTCGCAGATTTTATGGATGAACATCCAAATGAAAAAAGCAAACGTTGGTTTTTTGTTTGTAATAAGTAACCGAGAGAAATCTCGGTTTTTTTGTGAATTTTTCATTGTGAGAATGTACAGAATAGCAATTAAATGATAGTAAGTGAGGAGTCGAAAAATGCGAAGTTGCGGAATCGTGGTGGAGTACAACCCATTTCATAATGGACACCGTTATCATGCAAAAAAAGCACGAGAATTAAGCGGTGCGGATGTTGTTGTCGCGGTGATGAGTGGTAACTTTCTACAAAGAGGTGAGCCTGCAATCACTGACAAATGGTCTCGTGCAGCAGCGGCACTAGAAAATGGTGTTGATCTCGTGGTCGAGCTGCCTTTTTCATGGGCGGTTCAATCTGCAGACTATTTTGCTAAGGGAAGCATTAAATTATTGCAGGCACTCAAGTGTGATGCACTCTGTTTTGGCACAGATAATGAACACCAATTTGACTATGCGAATTATGGACGCTTCTTTATTGAGAAGAAGCCTGCTATTGATCAATTATTTCATGAGTTACCAATTGGATGGAGTTATCCTGAAAAAATGGCAGAGGTGGTTTCACAGCTCTACCCGAAGGCGCAGAATTTTCCACCCAATCATATTTTAGGATTGAGCTATGCGAAGGAAAATGCGTTGTATGCACAACCGATGGAAATTTTTCCTTTAGCTAGAATGGATCAAGGCTATCACGACGAGTCATTAATCATGGATCAGTTTGCAAGTGCTACAGGAATCCGACATGCAGTATTCGCAGGCGAGGATATATCCGCTTTTGTTCCTAGTAAGACGTTGGAAGCGTTACGAAATACGCAAATATCGTGGTCAGATTTCTGGCCCTACTTAAATTATCAACTTCGTGCTAATTCCTTAAGCGACCTTCGAGAAATCTATCAAATGAGAGAAGGGGTTGAGCATCGTTTAATCGAGCAGGAAGCGGCCAGCTTTTCAGAATACCTGCAGCTAATTAGTACTAAACGATATACTCAGCCACGATTGCAGCGACTTTTGACCTATGTTTTGTTGCAGATCAAAGAAACAGAAATTATCTCTGAGCAAGAAAACTCAATGCTTCATATATTAGGTTTTACTAAAAAAGGTCAAGCGTATCTGAACAAACGAAAAAAACAGTTTACTTTACCGATTGCAGCAAAAATTGGTCAAAAAGAAAAAGAGAAGCATTTTTTGACTTATCGTGCCGATCAGATCTATCAATTGATTCATCAGCAAGAACAAACAATTGGACGATTTCCTATTCAAGCATAAAAATACTTTCCAAAGCTTAAATGAGCCGTTATAATGAGAAAGTATGAAATTAACGAAAGAGAAGTGAAAACATGGGACGTAAATGGGCGAATATCGTAGCAAAAAAGACTGCGAAAGATGCAAACAACAGTAAAATTTACGCTAAATTTGGAATCGAGATTTATGCAGCAGCAAAATCAGGTGAACCTGATCCGCATGCAAATCAAAAATTACGTTTCGTAATCGAACGTGCTAAAACGTACAATGTGCCAAAACATATTATTGATCGCGCAATTGAAAAAGCGAAGGGATCAGGAGACGAAACTTTCCAAGAATTACGTTATGAAGGCTTTGGTCCTAATGGTTCAATGGTAATCGTTGATGCCTTAACGAATAATGTAAACCGGACAGCATCAGACGTTCGTGCAGCATTTGGCAAGAACGGTGGAAATATGGGTGTCTCTGGTGCAGTTGCTTATATGTTTGACAACACTGCGTTATTCGGCTTCTCAGGTGAAGATGCAGATGAAATTTTAGAATATCTGATGGACAAGGAAATTGATGTTCGTGATGTTGTGGATGAAGAGGGTCAAGTTATCGTTTATGGAGAACCCGAAGACTTCAATGCAATTCAAGAAGCTTTGAAAGAAAAAGGGATCACAGAATTTTCAGTCGCAGAAATGCAAATGATTCCACAAAACGAAGTAACTCTCACTGGGGAAGATTTAGAAAAATTTGAAAAGATGATTGATGTGTTGGATGAACTAGAAGACGTTCAACAGGTCTATCACAATGTTGAGTTAGAAGACTAGCTTATAAAAAAACCATTCAACTCTAATAAGAGCTGGATGGTTTTTTATTAAAGCTTTCTATTCGAAAGAAGCCTGTACATATAAGTTTTCGGGAATTGTTTCTAGTAAAGGACTTTTCTTTCCAATGACTAAAAGATTCAGTTCGTGCATCGCACGAGTACAAACGGTGTAAAGAATTAATTTATCTTGCTCTGTGTAATAATTCTCTGGTGAGACGTTCCAAGCAAAGACACGATCAAATTCTAACCCTTTTGCTAAATAAGTGGGAATAATAATCAGACTTTTCTTCATAAAATCTTCTTCATCAGTCAACAACTGTACGTGATCTTTTTGTTCGGAGGTCAATTGATCATAAAGCGTCTGACATTCTTCGACTGTTTTTGCGATAATAGCTGTGCGCCAGTATTTAGCTAGTTCGGCTGTTTCGTCAATTTGATGAATTAACCCATCAATCATTTGACGTGTTTCATTCGCATAATAAACTTTTGGTAGGTCGCCAACTCGTGCAGTTAATTCAACTCGATTTTCTTGAGTCAGAAACTGATTTGCAAAATGAGTGATTTCTTCCGTCGAACGATAACTAGTCGTTAATTCAAAATGCGTCAAAGCTTGATCAGGAAAAATTTCTTCTAAGGAATGAACCATGCTTTCATTACCAAAGACCTTTTGGTTTAAATCGCCGCACAACGTATAGGTTGCTCTTGGATATAAATGACGTAGCAAAGCCACCTGGGCTGGAGAGAAATCCTGCATTTCATCAATAAAAATGAAGCGAGCCTTTTGTTTTACGTCGAGTGGATGAATGGACTTCATCAGAAGAAACAGCAAGGTCCCGTCTTCTAAACTGATATCTTTTCGCTTGAAGTCCTTTAATAGCTCTTCAAGCATAGTTTTCCAATTACCCTCTGTCAATTGATAATCTGCTAATAAACGTTTCGGCAGGCTTTGCAAAAAATGCAAGTATTGCTTCGCATAATTAATGAATCCGAAACGATTGATTTGTCTGCGGAGTGGTCGCAATTTCTTTCGGACGACTTTCTGTGCCATTTGCCGACGCAAACGACGTTCAGCCTTTTCTGAATCTTCCATATCGGGATTATTAATAAAGACAGCGTCAACTAACTCATCCGCTGCTTTTTTGACCCAGTCTTTTTTCATTTCGTCTTTTTCTAAGCCGCCTAATTTTTTTAACAATTTCGTTTGCAACAACTGCATTCGTTGATACATCGGTAATTCAGGATTAGCCTCTTGATACCAACTGCGGATTTGTCGTTTTGAGATTAAAACATCTTGATTTAGCTTGAGGTCACGAAATAATGGGCCCAAGTCAGCGATTCGGTCAACATATTTATACAATTCCTGAACAATTGCAAAACTACTTTTTGCTCGCAGTACTCGATCATCTTGTCCAGAAAGAAAGACTTCTTCGTGGCTTTCTTCGGTATGAATATGATACATAGGTAATAGCGCGCCCAAAAAAGTTTTAAAGGTTTCTGTTGGTATGCCGCTTTCTCCCAATGAGGGTAAGACAGTTGAAATATAATCTGAAAAAATGTGGTTAGGGGAGAACAATAAGACCTGTTCATTCTCTAACCATTTTCGGTTGTGATAAAGCAGATAAGCAACTCGTTGAAGCAAAGCAGAGGTTTTTCCACTACCGGCAATTCCTTCAACAACTAAAACCTTACTTCTCGTATCACGAATGATTTCGTTTTGCGAACGCTGGATCGTTGCTACAATATTTTTCATATGGTTTGAAGAGGCTTCATCTAAGATTTCCAATAAGAAATCGTCATTAATCGCTTCTGAGGTATCAACCATCGATAGTATTTGCCCCTCACGAATTTTGAATTGCCGCTTCAATAATAATTCGATAGGAATAATCGCATCATGAGCTTCGTATTCTGTCTGGCCGAGTGTTCCTTCATAGTAGAGATTCGCGATAGGTGCCCGCCAGTCGATTACGACCGTTTCTTCTTGTGTATCTCTCAAAGAAGCGATACCTAAATAAAGCGTCTCAGCCTCTTGATCCTCTTTAAAATCGATGCGCGCGAAATAAGGATTTTCTCCCATCAATTTCAACACTCTTTGACGTTTTTCTTGTGAAGCGAATGTTTGATAGCGTAAAAGCAGCTCTGCTTCGTGCTGTCGTGTATCAGCCATGGTTTCAGCTAATGCCTCAAAGGAACCACCTTGAATTCTTTGACCAGCATTTTCTAACATATCTGTATCAAATTTTGATTTGGTTTCTTTTTTTTGGCTGTCCAAAAAAGCAATTTCCTGTTGAATCAAAGCGCTTGTTTGCTGGACGTGCTCTTGTTCGTACTCTCTCGCGTTCATTGAGCATCCCCCTTTATTTTTACGTCAACTGTTTATAACAGCATAATAGTATAGCACATAAGAGTAAGGAGAGGCAAAAGGAGAGTTTGCGCAAAAAAAAGAGGAGGGTTCTCCTCTCAGACTGTAGACAAAAGACGACCCAAACTCGTAGTTCGAGTTTGGGTCGTCTTTTTATATGTTTCCTTTCGAAATTCAGAGCAAAAAAAATAAAGGCTCTTTGCCTTTCCATAGCCACGTGGCCAGTTTCTTCAAATTCATTGCAGCAAACACTAGCATCGTATGCGTCGCGACTTTTTCCAAGCCTCGATACTTGGTCCAACGCATCCCATGCTTCTCTTTTGCATCTGCAAATATTCGCTCGATCGTTTCTTTTCTCTTTTTGTAAATCTCTTTATTCAAATCTGTCAGGCGAAGCTGCTCAATTTCATCCATCAAATTCGCCCAAACGTGTCGTGTGATCACTTTTTGATGATTTTTACTTTTCGTGCAGCTTCTTAGCAACGGGCAACTTATGCATTTTTTCGGATTTGATTTGTATTCTCGATAGCCCTCTCGGTTGACTGTAGAAAATTTTAACATTTGATCGTTAGGACAAAGATAGCAATCGTGACACTCATCATAGACAAATTCCTTTTTTGGTAACAACCCTTTCTTTCCTCTCGGGCGTGAGTAGGGTAAAATTGGCCGAAGTTTCCAGTGTGTCAAAAAGTGAACAAACTTCGGGGTCTTATAGCCAGCATCCGCAACCACTCGTTTGATTTCTGGAAAAAGTCTCTTCGATTGTTTGACGAGTTGGAACGCGACTTGACTGTCATGGATATTTCCGGGAGTCACGATCGTGCTAAGAACAAATCCGTTGTCATCGCAGGATGTATGGGCAGAATAAGCAAACTGTTTTTCTCGTTCGCCTTTGACATAGTAGCCACTTTCTGGATCGGCCTTACTTATTTTTCTTTCTTTCAGCTCCACTTCCTTTTCTAAGTCCAAAGTAAAAGGGCGTTTTCCTGCTACGATTCGTTGACGATTGATTTCATCTTCTAATTCATCTTTATAGGCTTTCGCTTCGTCATGAGTCATTTCCTTCGTGAACTTATGTTTATTGGCATTGGCTTTGATGTGCGTCGAATCAAAGTATAAGTTATCTTCTGTCACAAAGCCTGCTTTGACTGCTTGTCCCAAAATATAAGCAAAAATGTCTTCAAACAACGTGGTTTCTCGAAACCTCCGGACATAATTTTTACCAAAAGTGGAAAAATGCGGGATGTCTTCTTCGAAGGAAAATCCTAAAAACCAACGATAAGCGACATTGGTATCGACTTCCTTAATTGTTTGTCGCATGGAGCGAATCCCAAAGAGGTATTGGATAAACACTAATTTGATAAGAATAACGGGGTCAATGCTTGGTCGTCCTAAAGTTGAATAAGTCTCTTCAACAATTGGATAAATGAACTCAAAATCAATCGCCGCATCAATCTTTCGAACAAGGTGATCATGAGGAACCAGATCGTCAATCGTGAGCATCGCGAATTGGTTTCTACCATTCGTATTGTTTTTGGACATCATAAACTATCCCTCCTGTATTCGGTTTCATAAATCCATTATAAAAGAAAAAACTGTAGACAGCATCCATAAAATGGACTTTGTCTACAGTCTGAGAGGAGGGTTCTCCTCTTTTTTGATGAAATCAAAGAATACCGTCATGAGCGCGTTTGATCCTAGCAAGATCAATTTTTTTCATTTTGTACATCTCTTCCGTGGCACGTCGAGCTTTTTCCAAATTTGAATCATTCGTCCACGCCAACAGGTCCTTGTTAACAGTTTGCCAAGAAACACCATAACGGTCTTCCATCCAACCGCATGGCCATTCTTTTCCATTCTTAGTGATTAAGTTCCACACATGATCAATGTCTGCTTGATCGTTAAAATAAAAGTAAAAGGAATTTCCCATGGAAAAGTCAAAGGCGTGTTTTTCAGGGCTATCCATGATAATCAAATCGTGACCCCGAAGCTGAAAGCCAGAGGCACGTAAACGGTCATCTTTTCCTTTTATAACGAAAGTTTGCTTTCCGCCGAAAGTTGTGATCCATTCATCGATAGCCGCTTGAGCCAATCCATAATTTTTATTCGCAAACATAATGCAGGGAATAATCGTCTGTAAGCTCTCTCCCAAGCGAACCTGCCAAGAAACCCCATAGCGGTCATTCGTCCAACCAAATTTGCCAAGCTCAGGATAGTCAGTCAAAGCCATCAAAGTTTCACCGCTCTGATTCAATTGTTTCCAAACGTCATTGAGTTGCTTTTCGTTTTCACAGTTAACAACATAAGAAATGGCAGGAGTTGGTTCGAAATCCGGTCCGCCATTCAATAAAAGAAATTCAGTGCCTGCTAATTCTAAAGTAACGGTTAACAAGTCGCCAATCGTACCGTGTTCATTACTAATAAAATGAGTTTCATTCTTTTTCTTGCTGTCTTCAAATGTTTTCATATAAAAGTCAGCTGCTTCAGCTAACTGACCATCAAACCAGAGACAACAGCTAAATTGCTGTTCCATGACTACTCAACCTTCCTTCAATAAAGATTAATATGCCAAATGACACCATATGGATCTTTTACCATGCCATACAATTTTGCCCAAAATGTTTTTTCAAGTGGTAATAGGATCACTCCGTTTTTTGCCAATTGTAGAAAAATATCTGATGCCTCTTCTTCGGTGGAGGCATTAAAAACTAAAGCAATATTATTTCCAATAGTTATTGGTGGGGCTAATCCTTCAGGACTGTCAGAGATCATCATCGTTGTATCGTTAATTATCAAGCTTGAATTCATCACCAACTTCTTTATTGATTCATCTATCGGATGCTCATCATCCTGAGGCATATCTCCAAAAGTCATAATTTTAGCAGGTTCTGTTTTAAACACATTTTCGTAAAACATAATAGCTTCTGCTGCTTGATCTTTAAAGTGCAAATAAATGTCCATGATAATTCCTCCCATCTTATGCATATACTCTACCATGAAGAGAAGGCTTTCAATAACAATTCGACTTGAAAATATAGGTAATTATTGTATTCATTCGGTTGAAACCAGAAATGGGTTTGCTCTCTCTTTTTATTCTTACTTATGATAAAATATGAAACGATAGAACTATATAAATAAAAGGAGCGATTTGTTATGCCATTTGTTCACATTGAGTTAGTCGAAGGAAGAACAGAAGAACAATTAACGAAAATGGTGGAAGAAGTAACGGAAGCAGTCTCAAGAACTGCCGGAGCACCTAAAGAGAATATCCATGTAATCATTAATGAAATGCAAAAAGGAAAATATGCGCAAGGTGGCAAGTGGAAATAATTCATATTATACTTGCAATTCAAATCAATAAGTGTTTATAATGACTTTGTAATTGATTGATGAAGAAAGACAACTGAACTTGGAGGCTGTTTAACAGAGAGGAAAAGCATGGCTGAAACTTTTCCAGACAAGCACAAGGAATGACCACTTTCTGAGACTTCTGCATAAATGCAGAGGCGGACAGCGCCGTTATCGCTTGTGAGGAGCAGAAACTCTGCTCAAAGATTAGGTGGAACCACGTTTATTCGTCCTAGTACCGTTTTCGGTACTAGGACTTTTTTTATCAATCAAAACAAACAAGGGGGAATTACAGGATGGTAAAAATTTCATTTCCAGACGGATCTACAAAAGAGTTTAACAATGGTATTACTGGCTTAGAAATTGCAAAAAGTATTTCCAGTTCATTAGCCAAAAAAGCATTAGCTGTTGTGGTAAACGGTGAGCTAGAAGATTTGAATCGAGCAATCGAAGAAGACGCGGACTTAAAAATCATCACTGAAAAGGATGAAGAAGCTTTGCCACTTGTTCGTCATTCAAGTGCACACTTAATGGCACAAGCAATTCGTCGCTTATTCCCAAATATGCATTTCGGTGTCGGTCCAGCCATTGAGTCCGGTTTCTATTATGATACGGATAATGGTGAAGGCGCACAAATTAGTGAAGAAGATTTCCCAGCAATTGAAAAAGAAATGAAGAAGATTATCAAAGAAAATCTGCCGATTGAGCGTAAAGTGATGAGTCGAAAAGAAGCTTTAGATTTCTTCAGCTATGACCCTTATAAGGTAGAGTTGATCACGGATCTGCCTGAAGACGAAGTCATCACAGCCTATACACAAGGCGAGTTCACTGACTTATGCCGTGGACCACATGTACCATCAACTGGGAAAATCAAGATTTTTAAATTATTATCTGTCGCAGGTGCTTATTGGCGAGGAAATTCTGACAATAAAATGATGCAGCGTGTTTATGGAACAGCATTCTTTAATCAAGCAGATTTGGATCATTTCTTAAAAATGCGTGAAGAAGCCAAAGAACGTGATCATCGTAAACTAGGAAAAGAATTAGACCTATTTATGATTTCACAAGAAGTTGGTTCGGGACTTCCATTCTGGCTGCCAAAAGGGGCAACGATTCGTCGTATCATTGAACGTTACATTGTTGATAAAGAAATCTCAATGGGATATGAGCATGTCTATACACCAGTCTTGGCTGATACAGGCCTATATAAAACATCTGGACACTGGGATCATTATAAGGAAGATATGTTCCCAATAATGGATATGGGAGACGGGGAAGAATCATTAGTTTTACGTCCAATGAACTGTCCACACCACATGATGATTTACAAAAATCATATTCACTCTTATCGTGAATTGCCAATTCGTTTAGCTGAACTTGGAATGGATCATCGGTATGAAAAATCTGGAGCTTTGTCTGGTTTACAACGTGTTCGTGAGATGACTATGAACGACGCTCATATTTTCGTCCGTCCAGATCAAATTAAAGAAGAATTTCGTCGCACTTTAGACTTGATTTTAGAAGTATACAAAGACTTTGGCTTCGAAGATTATCGTTTCCGTCTAAGCTATCGAGATCCTGAAAATACTGAAAAGTATTTTGATGATGATGAAATGTGGGAAACTTCTCAAGGGCTGTTAAAAGAAGTAATGGATGAATCAGGTTTTGATTACTTTGAAGCGGATGGAGAAGCAGCCTTCTATGGACCTAAATTGGACGTTCAAGTTTTAACTGCAATTGGAACAGAAGAAACACTTTCGACAATTCAATTTGACTTCTTGTTACCAGAGCGTTTCGATTTAACATATATTGGTGAAGATGGAAAAGAACATCGTCCGGTGGTTGTTCACCGTAGTGTCGTTTCAACAATGGAACGATTCACTGCCTATTTGATTGAACAATACAAAGGAGCCTTCCCAACATGGTTAGCACCTGAACAAGTAGCGATTTTACCAGTATCACCAGAGCATCACGGAGATTATGCTTATGAAGTAAAAGATCGTCTAGTTCGTGAAGGCGTTCGTGTCGAAGTTGATGATCGTAACGAGAAACTTGGCTACAAGATTCGTCAAGCACAAACACAAAAAATTCCTTATCTATTAGTTATTGGAGATAAAGAAGTTGAGAGTGCTTCAGTAAATGTTCGTCGTTATGGTAGTGAAGAGCAAGAAGCCCAAGATTTGAATATGTTTGTTGAAGCAATTAAGGATGATATCGACAATCTAAGTCGTAATTAAGCTGAAGGGTCTGGGACATAAATCCTAAGCTCAACTAAAAACAGGGATCAAAATCGAAAAAACGATTTTGATCCCTGTTTTTTTATAACTTGTTTTTCCCGTATTGCTCTCATGTTGCCTATTAAGCATCATTTTCTTCATATTGACTGCCATTAAAGCGATCCCTACTTCATTTTTTACTTTGTCTTTCCCTCGAACGGAAAAGCGTGTCCATTTCAAACATGCCTTCAGATGACCAAAAGTTGATTCCACGTCAATCTTACGCTGGGCATAGATTGCACTGGTTTCTGGTGCTGAAAGCAAGTCTCGTTGTTGCGCTTTGAAATATTCTAATGACGGATTGACTTTGATTTTTCTTCGATAGCCGCCTGGTGTGAATGCCTCTGGTAGTTTCTTCTGATTAGCATCCTTTGTTTCGGCCACATATTCTTTGAACTCTCGTTCAAATCCGTAGTCGTCTGTTTCTGTACGATAAGTGTTGAAGTTGAAGCGAACGCCTTTAGGATCGACGTAGTAATCATCCGTTTCAAAATAGTCCCAGTTCATGACTTTCTTTTCGTCGGTTTGCCATTTCTTACTCTGTTCCTTGATCATCGTGCTATAAGGAATCAACGGTGTCTGTTGAGGAAGCTCATCCTCAAAGAAGCGATAATTACTTTCTGAGCCATAGCCTGCATCCGCTACAATGTAAGGGGGTAAAGGGAGAAATTGCGCCTGCAACGTTTCTAAAAAGGGTTGAAGGGTTCGAGTATCTGTAGGGTTCGCAAAAAGATCATACCCTAATACATATCGGTTGTTCGTAGCGATTTGAAGGTTATAGCCAGCTTTCAATTGCCCATTACGCATGTGATCCTCTTTCATTCGCATGAATGTCGCATCTGTATCTGTCTTGGAATAGCTTTTGCGATCACCTAGAATACGATACTGGTGCTCATATTTTTGAACACGCTCTTGATGGGAGCGGAAATGTTTGAGCTGAACCTTTGGCAGTTTGCGTTTGGAGCGAAGCTGCTTACGAACAGAACCGATAGGTTCTTGTTCAATTGCTTCGTCGTATTGTTCGACTGTTTCAGTCAAACGAGTAGTGAGCGCATGAATTTCCTCTTTTGATAATTCACCATCAGATTCCCGTTCAAGTGCTGGGATGATCTCTTGTTCGACGAGCGTTTGATAAGCTTCTAAGGATTTTTTTTCTAAATTCTTGTGGTTTTTCTCTATGGCAGTTTTCCAAACAAAGGTGTATTTATTGGCCGCAGCTTCAATTTTTGTGCCATCAATAAAAATAGCTTCTTCGGTTATTTGTTTCGTTTCTACCAAGTGCGAACGCAGTTGGACAAAACAAGTCTGAATCAGAGGCAACACCCGAGAATCGACTCTGAACCGATTGATTGTGCGATAACTAGGTTCGTGCCCTTGCGCGAGCCACATCATTCGAATACTATCTTTCATCAACCCTTCAATCTTACGACCAGAGGTGATTGATTGCGCGTAAGCGCATAGAAGCAACTTCAACATCATGCGCGGGTGAAAAGAGCTCGCCCCGCGATCATGTTTGAAAGCCTCAAATTCTGAATCCGGGATGCTCTCAATAAAAGAATCGATGAGTCTAGCAATATCATTTTCCGGAATGACAAGTGTAAAATCTAGCGGTAAAACGACCTGATTTGTGTTATAATTTTTAAACATAAGAGAACCCTCCAGACTTTTTGTTTCGACGCTTTAAGTTTATCAGAGAGTTCTCTTTCTTTGTAGGGAAAATAAATAGGCATCAGAGAAAATCATCGATTTTCTCTGATGCCTATTTTTATGGAGCTGGATTTATGTCCCAGCCCCTTTCTTTTTTGGACTTATACGTTAAGTGAATACATAAAAACGATTCATTTGTGGAAAACTTTAAAAAAAAATGCGTAATACTCAACTTCTAAATCAATAAAGTTTTCCACAGGCAAATCGAAAAGTGATTGTTTCACGTAAAATGTGTTTTTGATCTAATAAGAACCCACATTTTACGCAAAAAAAGTTAAGCTAATAAAATTTTTTCATTATCGTGTGAAACACTTTGGCTTTTTGAATAGGAAAGAGTATAAAGTTATTAAACTATGGTAAAGGAAGGACGAATAATCCTTTTGAAAAAACTGTTTTTCGGCTACAATAAGACAAGTAACTGTCAAAGTGGAAGGAACAGATGAATGAAATTTACAAATCCATTTAAAAAATTTTTTGAAAAATTGAAGCTGGCGGACGAAGGCGGGCGAAATCAAAATAGAAGTCATATTCCGTTTAGGTTAAACTTTTTGTTTTTTGTCATTTTTGGCTTGTTCGTGATTTTAGTTTCACGATTAGGCTATCTTCAAATTGTCGAAGGTGACAAGATGAAGGCGGAAATGAAGGCTTCAACGACCATAACTGTTAAGGAAAATGCTCCTCGAGGAGAGATATACGATGCAAAGGGTACGGCATTAGTGAAGAACACGCCAAATAGTGCTATTACTTTTACTCGCGGAAATGAGATGAAAGCGAAAGAAATTCTTAAACTTGCAACGGAACTAAACAAATTGATCGATGTTCCTGCAGATGAGAATTTGACGACACGTGATAAAAAAGACTATTGGTTGGCGGACGAAGACCACTTGAAAGAGGCTGAAGATCGTTTATCCTTCAAGGAGAAAAATTTAGACACTACGAATGAATATCAGAAGTTAGTCGATAAAGTCAAAGATAGTGAGATTCAACTTAATGACGAACAAATGAAAGTCGCAACGATCTTTAAACGAATGAATGCGGCGTCAGCACTAAGTACGGTCTTCATTAAAAACGAAGGTGTCACTGATGAAGAGTTGGCTGTAGTCGCTGAGCGGGCCTCTGATTTACCCGGCGTTTCTACAGGTACAGACTGGGACCGTTCTTATAATAATGATTTAGACGGCTCGCTGAAAAGTATCTTAGGTACAATCACTACAGAAAAAGAAGGTCTGCCTGCTGAGGAAGCAGATGCATTATTGAAAAAAGGCTATGCGCGTAATGACCGTGTCGGAAAGAGTTACCTAGAGAAGCAATATGAGGAACAGCTGCAAGGTAAAAAAGGGGAATATAAAGTAACCCTGAATCAAAATGGTACGATTGAGAAACAGCAAGAGGTCAAAGCAGGAGAAAAGGGATCGAATCTTGTTCTTACAATTAATTCAGACTTCCAGAAAAAAGTGGAGGATATCTTAAAGAATCACTACCAAGGTTTGATCGATAGCGGTGTTGCGAAATACTCACCCGGTGCTTACGCAGTTGCAATGAATCCTAACACAGGTGAAGTATTAGCGATGACAGGCTTCACTCATGATATCAATAGTAAAAATATAGAAGAAAATACCTTGGGAACGATTACTAGTGCATTTGTGCCTGGATCTGTAGTCAAGGCTGGTACGGTAACTGCTGGATATCAAACAGGTGTAATAAGCGGAAATGATACCTTAATTGATCAACCGATTAAGTTGTCTGGAACAGCGTTGAAAGGTTCTATCTATAATAAGGTATTAGGAAATCAAATCCCGCTGAATACTGTTAAGGCGTTGGAGTGGTCCTCTAATGCGTATATGATGCAGATTGTCTTACGAATGTTGGGGGTTCAATACCAGCAAAACATGACATTACCGGAAAGTGCTTCATCCAAGGAAATGTATGACAAATTACGTAAGGCGTTTGCCGAATATGGAATGGGTGTTAAAACACAAATTGATTTACCAAATGAATCTCCCGGTTTAGTAAATGAACAATTTGGGAAAGAAAACGGTCCTGGTGGCGGGAATTTACTCGATTTGTCATTTGGACAATATGACACGTATACTCCAATGCAGTTAGCACAGTATGCTTCAACAGTAGCCAATGGCGGAACTAGAATTTCTCCCCATGTAGTTAAAGGGATATACGGGAACAATGAAAGTGGCGGTTTAGGAAAGCTGCAACAAGAAATTACAGGGAAAAAGTTAGATCAAGTGAATATTACAGCTGACCAAATGGGAATTATCAAGCAAGGATTTTACCAGGCGGTGCATGGAAGCGATGCGTATACAACGGCTAAAGATTTAGCCTCTGCCAAGTTAGATCCCGCTGCAAAAACCGGAACGGCTGAGACTGTTGCCGAAAATGGTGAAAGTACTATTAATAGTAATATTGTAGCTTATGCCCCTTATGACAACCCTCAGATCGCGATTAGTGTAATGCTTCCAAACTTGGATGAAGAACATGATGATACAAATAAGGCTATTGCAAAAGACATTATAAATGCATTTGCGGACACATATGGCGTACAATAAAGCTAAGGGGCATTGCTCCTTAGCTTTTTCTGATGAACGATTAATGAGTAAAACGATCTCTTCTCCAAGAAAAAGAATGACCACTATGAAAAAGGAGTGCTAAACATGTCAGTGTATAATTTTGAAGTAAAACAGACCGATGGAACTGAAAAATCATTAGCGGATTACCAAGGAAAGGTCCTATTAATTGTTAATACTGCAACAGGTTGTGGTTTCACCCCACAATACGAAGGATTACAAAATTTGTATGAACAGTACAAAGCTAAAGGGTTTGAAATTCTTGATTTTCCCTGCAATCAATTTGGCAATCAAGCTCCTGGAACGGATGTAGAAGTTGCAGAATTTTGTCAGTTGAAATATCATACGACGTTTCAAACATTTGCTAAAATTGATGTAAATGGAGAAAACGAAGCTCCATTGTACAGCTATTTAAAGACCGCGCAAGGTGGTTTACTTAACAAGGCAATTAAATGGAATTTTACAAAATTTCTTATTGATCGTGAAGGAAACGTGATAAAACGCTACGCTTCGCAAACGAAGCCTGAAGATATTGCAAAGGATATTGAGGCGCAACTTTAAAATCGTCAAGTAGAACTACTTAACAAATTTTGAAAAAAGACTAGTCAAGGAAATCAAAACATGATATGATATCAAAGTCTGAGAAATATCTTGGAAAACTTGTATTTACAAGGGAGGGAAAATCATGCGCGTAAACATCACTTTAGAATGTACTTCTTGTAAAGAACGTAACTACCTAACAAATAAAAACAAACGTAACAATCCTGATCGTTTGGAAAAAATGAAATATTGCCCACGCGAACGCAAAGTTACTTTGCATAAAGAAGTAAAATAACCGCACTTACGAGTCAGCAATCTATTCGATTGCTGACTTTTTTTTATCAATAAACCAAAGTTTTTCTGACGTGTTTTCAGAAATCTACATAAAAAATTCATAGAATCCTAAACAAAAGCTAACCTTCCAGTGATAAAACTAGTTATTAAATAAAATAATTTTAGAAAGGAAGGATCCGATGCGTAAAGTTCCGCCGATTTTGAAGCCCATTGCTCTTTTAACATTTTCGATTTTGATCGCTACGACTTCAGGAATTTTGAATAATTCCAGTTATCGTCAAGTAAAAGATTCCACACCAACGTCAGAGTCATCAACTACTTCTACGACTGATTCTTCTCGTAATTCAAATAGTATGATTAATGAAACGAGCACAATCAACGAACAATCGTCAACGGAAGTATCTAACACAAACAATAATATTGAGGCAAGTACAATCAAAAGGAACCAATCTGTAGATACACAGTCCTCTATTTCTAACGACTCTGTCTCGCCATCATCTTCTGTAGAGGAGTCACAAACAACACCTTCACAACAGCTACAGCCAGCCAATGATTCAGCAAGCTCAGAGGCAGGTGATACACAATGACGATACTATTAGACATAATAAATGGTTTAAATAAATTTTTAGGCTTTTTGGATATCAGTCCTAAATATTCCAACCGTGCATATACGTTGCTAAGTATCATACCTACCATTTATATTTTACGTATTGTTTATGGACTTTGGCTTAACCAAAACTATTTGCAATTAGTACTCTATGGCTTAGTTTTTGTTGGATTGGTCTATTTCATTATTTTGAATTTTTTCTTTTATTTCTTAGATAAAAATTTAAAAGGAGACATCACGCAGCTTTTTGTTAAATATTTGCCAGATGATGCCTTTAACATTCAAAATGAAAAACAACAAAAAAAGAAGAAAGTGTTTGAACAGGCGCAGGAAATCTCAGTTGATTTTACCGAGGACTACCAATTACGGTTAGTCGAAAATATTCAAGCATTAATCGATGATAATGAAATTAAGACACGTGATTTAACAGAAGAAGAAGGGTTCTTAATTGAAGAAAATACACTATATCCTTATTATTATGTGAAACAGATCGATTCTAGCACCTATCGATTACAGATTGGAAAAAATTATCGTGACCTTGAAACGATTGGAACAATCCGACAAAATGAACCACTGAGTCCAATTGGATTATTTATTGTTGGTGGAGATTTCGTTAAGGACGGGGTTCGTTATCACGAGCCGTATCGTTTGAAATTCTTGGTAAAAAAAGAAGAAGTAGCTTCAGCTACACGGTCGCGTCGTAATAAAAGGTAAAAGCCGCCTGATCGTTTCCTTCTTAAAACAGAAGGAAACTTGATCAGGTCGGCTTTTTATTTTAAGACTTCGCGAATATTTTCAACCATTTTGGTATAGGCGATAGGTCCATTATATAACCAGCTTGATTCGCCATCAAATTCATACAATTGATTATTTTTTACTGCCGGTATATTGCTCCACAAAGGATCCTTAAACATCGCAGCTCCAGAATCACTATTAACTAAAAAAATGTAATCAGCATCTAACTGAGAAAGACTTTCTAATGAAACTTGTGAGAAGTCAGCGGTTGCCTTTTTGCTGATATCCTTAGTTAATTGAGGAATCTCAAATCCTAATTCCTGATAAAGAAGTTGACCGCTAGAACGAGTATCTGCCACCATGAACGCGGAATTATTTGTTACCCATAAGACAACTGCTGACTTGCCTTGGATTTTGTCCTTCAAGTCATTTTTTGTTTTATCCACCAATTGGTCATAGTCATTCTCAACCTTTTTGGCCTCGTCCTCTTTACCTAGTACTTTTCCGATGTCTTCAAGTTGATCTCGCCAAGTAACGTTGTCCCCATTTTTTACTACATACGTTGGAGCAATTTTAGCGTATTCTTTATATTTCCCGCCTTCTAAAGAACCGTTTGATCCGATTAATAATAAGTCTGGTTCAAACTTTAATACATTTTCATAAGGTAAATCATAGTTAATCGTTGGAACATCTTTTAACTTATCCTGCAGATAATTTTGAATTTTCCCTTTACCAACGGTCCACTGTGCCACAGGTTTTTCATCTAATGCAACTAAGTAATCTTCTAAATACGAGGCGATAATCCTTTTAGGCTTCTTTGGAACATCGACCTTGTGATTCTGTGCATCAGTTAATGTTTGAACGTCATTATTTGTATCTTTGTCGTCACTGCTTTGGCCACAAGCGGATAGACTAAACAAAGCCAATAAGGCAGCAGTTCCTAAAATTATTTTTTTGAACATAAAAAAACTCCTTTGAGGTTAATTGAGAAGTGTTCTCAATTGATATTATTACTGAAAGAATCAAGGGTGTCAACAGAGAGTTTTCTTTCACAAATGGTTGACGATGGTGAAAAAGAAGGTCATAATTGAGAACGATTATCAGAGAAAAGAGGAAGATCTATGACAAAATTAACTACAGCTGATCTTTCAATCGGATACGATAAAAAAGTAATTGTGAAGGATATTACAGTAGAAATTCCCAAAGGGCAGATTACTAGCCTAATCGGTCCAAATGGTAGTGGGAAGTCTACTTTTCTAAAGGGATTGGCACGTATTCTTGAGCCAGCTAAAGGAGAAGTTTTTATTGATGGTGAAAATATTCAGCGATTGGATACTAAATCAGTCGCACAAAAGATTGCCTCTTTATCACAATCAAGTAGTCAGGTAAATGGACTGAGTGTGGAAGAAATTGTTGCCTATGGACGATTTCCTTATCAAAAAGGATTTTCAGGTTTGAAAGAAGAAGACCATCGATTAATTAATTGGGCTCTAGAAGCCACGAATCTACAAGCTTTAAAAGAACGGACATTGACAACTTTGTCAGGGGGACAGCAGCAACGTGTTTGGATTGCCATGGCGTTAGCGCAGGATACGGATATATTAATTTTAGATGAACCAATTACTTTTTTAGATCCGGCACATCAATTAGAGATTTTGGAATTGTTGCAAGAAATAAATCGACAAGGAAAAACGATTCTGATGACAATTCACGATTTGAATCATGCTTCGCGTTTTTCTGATTATTTATTAGGAATGAAAAAAGGTGAATTAATTTTTCAAGGAACGCCAAAAGAAATTTTTACAGCTGAAAAATTATTAAATTTATTTGATATACAAGCCACTTTTGCTACATTACCAAATAGTGAGAAACCTTTAGTTATTGCTTATGATTTAGTAAAGGAGCAGTGAAATGGTTAAACGAAGATACTTTTTTCTTATCGTTGCTTTGTTCCTTATTTTAGCGATGTTTTTCTCTTTGAGGTATGGAGCAGTTACCAGTAAATGGGCAGATGTTCATCAAGCCTTGTTAAATTTTGATCCTGCTAATCAAGGAGAACAACTAGTTCGTTATTTACGCCTTCCAAGAATGATAGGAGCAGTCCTAGTTGGATCAGCCTTCGCAATAGCTGGTGCCTTGATTCAAGGAATCACATCTAACCCAATCGCAGATTCTGGGCTGCTTGGTATCAACTCTGGAGCAGGATTAGGACTTGCACTAGTTTTTGCAATGAATGAGCAACCTTCTCCAGCGATCGGCATAATTGGATCATTTGTTGGAGCCTCTGTATCAATTCTACTGATTTACTTTATCTCTACTAAGGTTTCTTTTAGCTTATCTCCTGTTCGAATTATTTTATTAGGAGCCGCTATTAGTTCTTTTTTCACGGCAATTAGTCAAAGTGTCAGTTTGTTGCTTGACTTGAATCAGGATATGACATTTTGGTTCGTCGGCGGAACTTCAAATCTTACGTGGGGTCAATTGCAAACGATTTTTCCACTGATTTTACTAGGGCTCATTGGAGCTTGCTTAATCAGTCCGCAAATAACCATACTGAGTTTAGGGGATGATACAGCAACTTCGTTAGGTAAAAATCCTGCTCGAATCCGTCAATTGACTCTTTTCATTGTTTTACTCTTATCCGGTAGCTCTGTTGCTCTTGTTGGGACAATCAGCTTTGTTGGATTGATCGTTCCACACGTTGTTCGTTTTTTTGTCGGACACGATTATCGTTATGTGATTCCGGCCTCAGGGCTATTTGGCGCCTTATTTTTTGTTGTTGCGGATATTGCTTCCCGATTAATTGCTCCGCCACTGGAGACACCGCCAGGGGTAATCATTACAATTATCGGAGTTCCATTTTTACTTTTACAGATTAGGAAGGGAAGCTTATGAGAAAAAAGCTGGGTTGGATAATTTTATTTCTTTTACTGTTTTTGGGTATTTTGCTCAGTTTAACAGTGGGAACTATTCCTCTTACTTTAAATGATCTACTTAGTGTCTTTCAAAATAAAGCGAGTATAAGTCAGCAATTAATCGTTTTTGATTTTCGTTTTCCTAGAATGTTAGTGTCGATACTAGCGGGTGTGGGATTAGCGGTTTCCGGATATTTATTTCAAACGATTACTCATAATGATTTGGCTGATCCAGGAATATTAGGAATCAATGCGGGGGCTGGATTAACGGTTTTAATATATTTAGGTTTTTTTGTTACAGGTGAAAGCAGTTGGTACTTACCTTTGATTGCATGTGTCGGAAGTTTTATCGCGACAGGATTTGTTTATTACTTCGGACGACAAGCAGAACGGATTACACCGAATCGTTTGCTTTTAGCAGGTGTTGCGGTTAACGCTGGAATTTCAGCATTGACTCTAATCGGAACAATTCGAGTCTCTAAGGATAATTATCAATTTGTTACAGCATGGCTGGCTGGAACGATATGGGGGACGACTCGTCAGCATGTGTTGCTATTATTACCGTGGATTTTTTGCTTACTGCCTTTGATTTTACTTCGCGGGCGTTCATTAGAAGTTTTAGAATTAGGGGATGAGGTAGCAGTCGGATTAGGTGTCAAATTGAAGCGAACACAGTTATTCTTTTTAATTTGTGCGGTTTGTTTGGCAGCAGTGAGCGTTTCAGTTGCAGGAAGCATTAGTTTTATTGGTTTGATTGCGCCCCACATTGCTCGACAAGTAACGGGCAAAAAGAATAATCAAACATTGATAATGTCAGCCCTAATTGGCGGGGGATTACTGCTGTTTAGTGATATTATAGCTAGGGTTATTTTACCAAATGGTGAGATGGCAGCAGGAATTATTGTCTCGTTAATTGGCGCCCCTTATTTTATTTTACAGCTAATGAAAAAAAGCAAATAGAAAGGAGTTTTGACTATATGAGCTGGACAACAATATGGAGTCATGCACAAAGAGGAATTGCTCATCATAGTAATGGAGAAAAGCAGGTTTTTCTGCCATTGCGCCAAATTGCGCCTGTTGGAACAATTAGGCTGGTTTTTGCAAATGATTATGGGGATCAAGTGGAAAAGATTCGTAATCTGTTTATTCAGACAAATGATAGACGACAACAAATTGGTGACCTCTCCATCGCTCCAGGTGAAATAGTTAGGACAGCTCCAATCTCAATTGACCCTGAGGCCCAAAAGTGGCAGATTACTTTTCAAAACGACTTAATGGAAAGTGGCTTCGCCGTTAATGACGCTGATGTTTTTGCTTCAACTTCCATATCAAACTTTTGCTCTGGATTATTGGCGATCGAGGCAGAAGTTGCAGGTGACTGCGTCATCGCATTAGGAGATTCTTTGACTGAAGGGGCAACATGGACTGCACCACTGCAGAGAATATTTCGTGAACAAAATATTTATTTGGTTAATCAAGGAATCAATGGCAGCTGTTTACTGAGGTCAAGCAGCGATATTATGACGAAGGATTCCAAAGAATTTTTTTACGGCTACGGTGCGTTTCACCGTTTGAAAAAATGTTTCGCTAGTCATAAAGGGATTAAAAAAGTCATATTATTTATTGGAATTAATGATTTAATCCACGGAGATTTTTCAGTAAAAAAATTTCAGAAGGAAATAGAAAAGATCATTCAGGTGTGTGAGTATGAAAAGGTAGCTTATCAACTATGCACGTTGACTCCCTGTATGAACTATCCTGAGATGGACGAACAGAAGGAAAAGGTCAGGAAAGAGATCAACCGTTGGTTACTGAATACCTACACTAATGTATGGGATATTTCTTCAATCGTTGAAAAATCCTCAGGATATCTGAATCCGATGTTTGATAGTGGGGATCATTTGCATTTTAATGCAATCGCCGGTTTAGCGATTGCTCGTCAAATTTCTAGTGAATTTGTTAAAGGGGAGTAATCCCCTTTTTATTTTGTTCTGAGTTTGTTAGTATTTCTAGATAAGAAGGTGAGTAAATGGAGAAAGAAAAGCTACGACAACTTGCGATCAGGCGGCTAGAAGAAATAAAAGAGAATGAGGAAAGAAAAGTTCAAATTGAGAACATTTATTATAATTTTTTTCGAAGCAGTATGTGGAAAGATGTAAAAACAATTGGTGTGACGATGGCAACTTCACTCGAGTTTCCTACGGCCCCCCTAATTGAGCGTGCTTTTGCAACAGGAAGAAAAGTTGCTATTCCTAAGTCTTTGCCGAAGGGTGAGATGATCTTTCACTGGATCGATTCGACGACAGAATATTATACGACGAAATTCGGTGTGGAGGAGCCTGACATCGAAGATAAGGCACAACCGGACGAACTGGATTTACTGATTGTCCCAGGGCTGATTTTTAATAGAGCGGGCTATCGAATCGGTTTTGGCGGTGGATATTATGATCGCTACTTAGCGAATTATAAGGGAAAAACATGTAGTTTTGTGTTTGCTGAGCAGTTAATGGAAGATTGGCAGATAGAGGCGTTTGATCAACCAATTCAACAGTTATTTCTATCTTAAGCAACCCCCATTTGGTCAAAATATTGAAGAATAAGAGAGGTGGATATATGAGAAAAGACAGACCTTATGTGATGTACACGCTTTTTGCAATTAATACAATTGTTTTTATAATGCAGTACTTGTTACCAGGATTATCCATAGAAAACCAATTAGGAATGTTTGCGCCTTCGGTTATTTGGCAGCATCAGTATTGGCGTTTTATTACACCGATGTTTATCCATTTTGGTTTAATGCATTTCGCCTTGAATGGTGTTGTGCTCTATTATATGGGACAACAATGCGAAGCAATTTTTGGTCATTGGCGATTTGCAATCATTTATTTACTTAGTGGTGTGATGGGGAATTTTGCCAGCTTTGCATTTAATCAGCCGACCACGTTATCTGGTGGTGCTAGTACAGCGATTTTTGGGTTGTTTGGTGCCTTTTTAATAGTTGGTTTGCATTATCGGGACAACGGAGCAATTCAAGCTTTGACTCGCCAGTTTGCATTGTTCATTTTAATGAACTTAGCCTTTGGTTTATTTGATTCCACGATTGATATTTGGGGGCATTTAGGAGGTATCATTGGAGGAGCTTTATCTGGCTGGGCGCTAGCGGTACCTTATTCGCAGGATCGCTTTACCACAAGGGCACGAGTCACTGCTGTATTGTTTTTCATTTTTGTTATCGTTCTTTTTGTTTTCTTTGGATTAAGAAAATTTAGTATGTAGGAATAAACGCGGACAAAGTTGTCCGCGTTTTAAATGGTGATAGCCAAACAATTATCTGCTTGTGTTTAACAATAAAGTAAGAGAAAATTTTTACTGGAAAGTAAGTATCGAAAGAATCATTGTATTGGAATTGCGGCTATTCAATCAATACTTTAAAATATAGAATGGATAATTGGATCAAAAATAAACTAGGAAATAAAAAAATAGGCTATAAAAAAGAGAAAATTTTCTGTATAATATTAGGGATGTGGTTTGATGGAAAGTTTGTATGATGTACAGCAGCTTTTAAAGCAATTTGGTATCTATGTTTATGTTGGTAAACGAATATACGATATCGAATTAATGCAGATTGAATTAAAGAATTTGTACGAGAGTCGTGTTATTGATCGTGATACTTATTTGCAAGGCTGGGGCATATTAAAACGAGAACATCACATTGAAGAAAGTCGAGAAGGTGACTAAAGTGGATAAAAAATTATTAGGTATTGACTTAGGTGGAACAACTGTGAAATTTGCAATTTTGACTGAAGCAGGTGAAATTCAGCAAAAATGGAGTATTGAGACGAATATTTTAGATGATGGTTCTCATATTGTTCCAGACATCATTGAATCAATCAACCATCATCTTGCTTTATATGATATGAAGCCAGAACAATTCATGGGAATTGGCATGGGAACGCCTGGTAGTGTCGATATCGAAGCAGGAACAGTCATTGGCGCCTACAATTTAAATTGGACTACCTTGCAACAAGTTAAAAGTGAAATAGAAAAAGGAACGAAAATTAAGTTCAGTATCGATAACGATGCTAATGTTGCCGCTTTGGGTGAACGTTGGAAGGGTGCAGGAGACAACGAACAAGATGTCGTGTTTATAACTCTTGGCACTGGTGTTGGTGGCGGAATCGTAATGAATGGTCAATTACTTCACGGGATTGCCGGATGTGCGGGTGAGGTTGGGCATATAACAGTTGATCCAAACGGTTTTGAGTGTACCTGTGGCAAACGAGGCTGCCTAGAAACTATCGCGAGTGCAACCGGAGTTGTTCGTGTCGCTCGTAAACTAGCGGAAGAATACGCCGGCGGCTCGAAACTAAAAGCTCGTCTAGATAATGGTGAAGACATCACAAGTAAGGATGTTTTTGAATTAGCTGAAGCTGAAGGCGATGATTTAGCTTTAATGGTTGTTGATAAAGTGACTTTCTATTTGGGATTAGCTTGCGGCAATCTTGGTAATACGTTGAATCCTTCAACAATCGTAATCGGTGGTGGCGTTTCGGCAGCAGGAGAATTCTTGCGTAGTCGTGTCGAAAACTATTTCAAACAATTTACTTTCCCACAAGTACGTGAAAGCACTAAGATCAAACTAGCAGAATTAGGAAATGAAGCGGGTGTAATTGGCGCGGCTTCATTAGCAAAATAGATTAAAAATAAGAGAGGAATTAAGGCATGTCAATTTGGTGGAAAATTAATATCGTACTTATTTCGGTCCTTGTACTATTTGGACTTTATGAGTTAGTTGTGCGGATCATGATGAGACGTTCTGCGAAAATTATCACTCAAGAAGAATTTCAAGCGGGGATGCGTAAAGCTCAAGTTGTCGATGTACGTGAACGAGATGAGTTTAACGCAAAGCATATTTTAGGAGCACGCAGCTTTCCATTCAGTATGTTGAAAGAAACTTATAGTTCTTTACGAAAAGACCAACCAATCTATCTTTATGATCACAATAAGGCCGTTAGTGCTCGTGCAGCGAACATGTTACGAAAAAAAGGCTATAAGGACTTGTACATTCTTAAAGGCGGTATGCAAGAATGGACTGGAAAAGTGAAACAGAAAAAGATTGATTAACTAGTAACGGCCGGATTAGAGTCTGGCTGTTTTTATTTTTTTCAATCATTAATTTAGTAAATTGACGTGCTTTTAAATTACGACTATCATAGAAATTGAAAACATTTTTGTATAAGATAAATAAGAATTAGGAGAATTGTATGAGTATAAAGTTAGTTGCCATAGATTTAGATGGAACATTACTGAACGATCATCATGAAATCAATCAGCCGGTCGTTGACTGTATTAAGAAAGCTCGCAGGGCTGGAGTATATGTCGTTCTTTCTACTGGACGACCGTTATCAGGAACAAAATCACAGTTAGAGGTATTAGGATTAGATAATGAGGATGATTACATCATTACTTATAATGGCGCCTTAGTTTTAAATACAAAAACTTGGGATGTTGTAGCTGAGCATAGTCTGACGAGAGCAGATTACCTAGAAATTGATTATCTGGCACGTTCGCTAAATGTTCATCTGCACATCGCTGATAAAAAAGCAATGTACACAGCCAACCGTGATATCAGCCAATATACGGTTCTGGAATCCCACTTGGTAAATATGCCGCTACATTATCGCACACCGGAGGAAATTGCGGAAAATGTGTTGGCTGTTAAAATGATGATGATTGATGATCCTGAAATCTTGAGTGGCGCCTTCAAAAAAATCCCGACGGAGTACTTTGAGAAATATACAATCGTTCGCAGTACCCCTTATTTCCTTGAAGTATTAAATTCCAATGCCAGTAAAGGATTGGCTTTAAAAGAATTGAGTGAACATCTAGGAGTAAAAAAAGCTGAAGTAATGGCAATTGGGGACGCAGAAAATGACTTATCAATGATTGAGTTTGCTGGAACTGGCATAGCTATGGGAAATGCTAGTGAGACAGTCAAAGCAGCTGCTGATTATACTGTAGCAACAAATTTAGAGGATGGCGTTAAGGAAGCATTTGAGCGTTGGGTGCTAAAATAGTTTTTAAAGTTTCTGGTGAAAAAATCATCAGAAACTTTTTTTTATTGATTATTCAACGATTATTCTCTACTCTTAAAGAGACGAATCTATCAAAAATGAGGAATGAATATGAAAAAAATCGCGATTATTGGAGCGGGACCTTATGGGTTAATTGCATTGGACCGATTAATTAAGCAAGCACCTGAGTCAGAAAAAATAGAACTTTTGTTGTTCGATCCTGATGGACCAGGTGGGAACATTTGGCGTGAGAACCAAACGGATCAAGTTATTATGAATACGGTTATGCAGCATGTGACTCTCTATTCTGAGGATGAAGGTCCAAATCTAGCAGAATGGAACCAAAAAGAGGCACCAAGTTATCTGTCTTCTTTAGCGTTTGGTGAAACTTTTTTTTCGGAGACAAATCTAAAGGAAAATGACTATTGTCAACGACGTTATTATGGCGTTTACCAAAAGTGGTTTTTTGACGAACTTTTAAAAACGTTACCTGAAAATGTGGTGGTTAAAATGGTTAAAGAGCGAGTCGTTGATTTGATTATAGGGGAGAATCAAATCATTCTTCAAGCTTCGGGGATTTATCAGGTAGATGATGTGATTTTAGCAACGGGACATTCTCAAAATGAATTGAATCGGTCTGAAGAAGAAAATCAAAATTATGCAAACAAGCATGGACTTTTCTATCAAAGTCCAGGGAACCCTTCCGATACGCAGTTGGGTTATCTGATTGAAGGAGAGCCAGTAATACTTCGCGGACTAGGGTTAAGCTTTTTTGATTATATTGCATTATTTGTAGATAGATGGGGCGGAAAGTTTTTCGAAGGCGAGGATGGTTGCTTGGTATATTACCCATCTGGTAATGAGCAACTTTTGATTGCTGGGTCAGGTAGAGGATTACCCTATCATGCGCGTCCAAATAATCAAAAAGAACCTGGAGAGGATGCACAACCGCAAATTTTAACGGAAAAGTTCATGACACAATTTAATGGTAGTGCTGATGAATTATTTGATTTACTTAAAAAAGAAGCAGAACTAATATTTTATCAAAAAAAATTGTCCAGTACAGAAATGGATTTAGAAGCTTTTCTGTCTGACTATCGTTCAGATGATAGAGAATCTGTTTTAAAAAAATATCAGATACCGATCGAGTCTCGTTTAGATTGGTCCGTTCTTCTAAATCCAGCGAAGGGAGTTTCTCCACAAGCATTTCCTAATTTTATTCTAGAATATTTAAAAAAAGATATCACTGAGGCAGAGTTAGGAAATCAAACTGGGCCAATTGCTGCTGCAGTTGATACATATAAAGAACTTCAGGCGCCATTTAACTACATGTTGGACCACGAAAAATTTACACCGAAAGAGTATTTTGATGATTTCTTTGGGACATTCAATCGGAATTATAGTTTTTTAACTATTGGTGCTCCAGTCATTCGGCAAAAACAATTATTGGCTTTGATAGAAGCAGGAATCGTTAAAATTTTAGCACCAGAAATGGTAGTTGAAAGAGAGGGTGGAGAATTTTTAGCCTATAGTAAGAGGGCTCCTGCACGTTTTTTTAAAACAAAAAATTTCATCGAAGCACGTCTTCCAGCTACAAGTTTAAAAAGAACAAAAAATTCTCTACTAATCCGAATGCGAGAAAAAGGGTATTTATCTTCTCATAATGTACCGTTCAAGGGGAAGAAACATTTTACGGGTGCTATCAAAGTTGCTCTCGAAACACATCAAGTGATAGATCAAAACGATAAGGTGTTACCCCATGTTTATTGTTACGGAATCCCACTAGAAGAACTAGATTGGTTAAATGCTGCTTCTCCTCGACCTAAAAGTGAGGATCGCGTGTTTGATTTGGCAAATAGGATCGTCACTACAATTTATAAATAAAAAAGAAAGCCAACTTGGCTTTCTTTTTTATCGAGCAATTCTTTTTCTACGAGCTTTTTTACGATTTTCATCAATTTTTGATTCTTTTTCCTCGATTGGATCGATAACCTTCTTTTTAACACCCATCACTACGCTAGCAACTACTGCAGCTGCAGCTAAAGTACCAGTAACGAATCCTGAAGCAAATTTACGCATCTGTCATCACTCCTTTCTAAACTATAAGAAACATATTTCTTATCGAAAAATGCTAACCATGTATCATTAATTTTCCTATACACCTATTATGAAGCAAAATACGTAAAATGAAAAGTTTAACGAATGGAAAAGAAGGTTGCATTTATTTAGTAAACAAACTATAATTTGTTTACTAAATAAATTGAAGAGACAGGAGTAGATTGAATGGCAATTTTAGTATTAGGTGGAGCAGGCTATATTGGGTCTCATACAGTCGACAAATTAATTACTCAAAAATATGATGTTGTAGTTGTGGATAATTTGTTGACGGGTCATCGTAAAGCAGTTCATCCAGATGCAAGATTTTATGAAGGGGATTGTCGTGACAAAGCATTTATGAAGGATGTCTTTACGAAAGAGTCAATTGAAGGTGTCGTTCATTTTGCGGCTAGTTCGTTAGTTGGTGAATCGGTGGAAAAACCGTTAAAATATTTCAATAACAATGTAGTCGGTATGGAAAGCCTATTAGAAGTTATGGAGGAATTCGGTGTTAAAAATATTGTCTTTTCTTCAACTGCAGCAACTTATGGCGAACCAGATGTTTCACCTATCACAGAAGAAGTGGTTACCAATCCTACTAACCCCTATGGAGAAAGTAAATTAATGATGGAGAAAATGATGAGATGGTGTGATAATGCTTATGGCATGCGCTATGTAGCATTACGCTATTTCAATGTTGCTGGTGCGAAGGCTGACGCAAGTATCGGAGAGGATCACGATCCTGAGACACATTTAGTACCAATTATTTTACAGGTAGCATTAGGAAAAAGAGATCATTTGACAATTTTCGGTGATGATTATGATACTCCAGATGGCACTTGTATTCGTGACTATGTTCAAGTTGAAGATCTGGCGGCTGCACATATTCTGGCATTAGAATATTTGAAAGCCGGGAATCCGAGCAACTTCTTCAATCTTGGTTCAAATAACGGCTATTCAGTGAAAGAAATGCTGAATGCAGCGCGTGAAGTTACGGGCAAAGAAATTTCGGCAGAAATTGGACCGCGTCGTGCTGGGGACCCAAGTCGTTTAGTAGCTTCTAGTGAAAAAGTGAAAGAGACTTTAGGTTGGAAACCAGAATACACAGATATAAAAGCAATTATAGAAACTGCGTGGAACTGGCATGTTGGCCATCCACATGGATATGAGGAGTAGGAGGAAAAAAAAGTGTCAATCAGTCAAATCACCAGAGATTTCATTACGTTAGCTATCCAATCAGGTGGCTGGATGGAAATGGATCGTTTGTATTTAGAAAATCGTGTTATTGCGATGATTGGTGAAAATTCATTAGAGAAAGCTGAGATTCGTAGAGTTTCAAACAGTGCCGTAGAGTTAGTTGATCAGCTTTTGATTCAGGCAGAAAAAAATAAAGTAATTACAAGTCTGCAAGCTGAAAAGGAAATTTTAGAAGCTCAGCTGATGGATCTAATGACACCGCCACCATCTGTAGTTAATGCTTATTTTGCTCAGTACTATTCCAAAGATCCTATTCAGGCAACAGATTATTTCTATAAGTTAAGTAAAGAAAACGACTATATTAAAACACGAGAAATTGCCCAAAATATTATCTTTCCTGCAGAAACTGAATATGGGGAATTAGAGATTACAATCAACCTTTCTAAACCTGAGAAAGATCCAAAACAAATTGTAGCAGAACGTCAAGCGGTGAAGGTAGATTATCCTGAATGTATGTTATGCATGGAAAATGAAGGCTATAAAGGACGATTAAATTATCCAGCACGAGCGAATCATCGAATTATTCGAATGAATCTTGATGGGGAAAGTTGGGGCTTTCAGTATTCGCCTTATGCCTATTATGACGAGCATTGCATAATTTTATCTGAAGAGCACCGCCCGATGAAAATCACAAAAGCGACTTTTCAAAGGTTATTAAAAATTACGGAAGTTCTACCGCATTATTTTGTTGGATCGAACGCAGATCTGCCAATAGTTGGTGGTTCTATTCTATCTCACGACCACTATCAAGGCGGTCGACATACATTTCCGATGGCGACTGCTGAAGTAGAAAGAACTTTTCAATTAAATGACTTTTCAAATATTAAGGCGGGAATTGTAAAATGGCCTCTATCTGTGATTCGCTTACAAGGGGAAAATCAAAACGATTTGATTGAAGCGTCAACTATGATTTTGGAAAAATGGCAGTACTATTCGGACGAATCATTACAAATTGTTGCTCACACAGAAGATGGCATCCCACATCATACGATTACTCCTATTGCTCGTCGCAAGGAAAATCTTTTTGAGATAGATCTTGTTTTACGAGACAACAATGTTTCGGAAGAGTTTCCCGATGGAATTTTTCATCCACATCCAGATGTCCAACATATCAAAAAAGAAAATATTGGCTTAATTGAGGTAATGGGGTTGGCTGTTTTACCGCCACGCTTAGAAACAGAGCTTAAGGAAGTTGAAAATTATCTATTAGAAAAAGAGAATAATATAGCTGATTATCATATTGTATGGGCGGATCAATTAAAAGCGGACAATCAAATTACCCGTGAAAATGTAACACAGGTCGTACAAAAAGCAGTAGGGGCTGTTTTTGCTCGTGTATTGGAAGATGCGGGAGTATTTAAGCGTGATGTTGAAGGACAAGAAGGTTTTATGCGTTTTATCAAAACGTTGTAGAAAGGGGCAGCGATGGCAACTATTCGCGATATTGCTAAATTAGCAGGTGTTTCTCCTGCCACCGTTTCTCGTGTATTGAATTACGATCAAGAATTATCTGTTGCTCATGAGACAAAACAGCGCATTTTTGAAGTGGCAGAGGAACTAAATTATACTAAACATAAACGAACCAATAAAATTGGTAAAGCTGTGATTCGGCTTGTTCAATGGTACGATGATGCAGAAGAATTAGCAGATTTATATTATTTGTCGATTCGTCTAGGGATAGAAAAAAAGGCGGAAGAGTTAAATATCCAAATTCGTCGTGAAGGTTTAGATGAATTGTCAGATAACCAAGTGAATGGAACAATTGCTTTAGGTAAGTTTGATGCTGAACAGATTCGTCGGTTAAAGCAAATTGATGAGAACCTGCTTTTTGTCGATTTTGATGGGATGAGTATGGGATTAAATTCTTTAGTAGTCGATTTTGATCAAAGTATGAATCTTGTAATTGATTATTTTATCCAGCAGGGGCATAAAAAAATTGGAATCCTTTCAGGGGAAGAAAAAACGAAGCATAATCTTCAGCCGATAGAAGATCCACGGTTAGTTGCATTCAAACTAAAGATGGAGCAAATCAATCTCTATCGACCAGAGTTTGCTTTATCGTCAGCTTTTTCAATGGAAGCTGGAAAAATTGCAATGGAAAATTTTTTGACGAAAAGGAAGGATCGACCAAGTGCTTTGTTCGCGTCAAGTGATGCTTTAGCCGTGGGAGCGATGCAAGCAATTCAAACGGCTGGTTTGCGAATTCCAGAAGATATAGAAGTGATTGGGTTTAATGATGTTAGTGTAGCGAAATATGTATCACCCGCATTGTCAACGATCAAGGTAGAAACTGAGTGGATGGGAGAATTAGCGGTATCAACGATTTTAGATTTAGCAAAAGAGTTCTCTCCAGTACCAAGGAAAATTATGGTGGCAACTAAGTTGGTTCAACGAGAATCCACCAAAAAGTTTTAAGCAGCGAATTTCGCTGCTTTTTTCTGTAAAAATTTTAGAAAATCAGAAAGTTTAAACAGTTAGTAGGAAGGAAATATAGTTTGTGTTAAAATATGGCTATCTTAAATGCGAGGAAATGACGTTTTATGAAATTATTAGCGATAGATACATCCAATCAAACTTTAGCAGTGGCTGTTTTAGAGGACAATAAAGTTTTGGCTCATTTTCAGTTGAACCGAAAAATGAATCATAGTTTAACTTTAATGCCAGCAATTGAAACTGTGATGGAGGCGGCTGGTTTGAAGCCTACTGATCTGGATCGAATCGTCGTTGCGAAGGGTCCAGGCTCGTATACAGGTATTCGGATTGCAGTAACGACCGCAAAGACGTTAGCAGAAACATTGAAAATTGAGTTAGCAACGGTTTCTAGTTTGGCTGTTATTGCAGGAAATACTCGTATAAATAAGTTGATTGTTCCAATGATGGATGCACGGCGTAACAATGTATATGCGGGTGTTTATCGTTGGGAAAACAAACAGCTTGTGAATGTAATAGCTGATCAGCACATACCACTAGCTGATTTATTGAATAAAATCAAAGAACCAGCATTATTTATCGGAGAGACTAGCAAGTTTAAAGATCAAATAGAATCAATTTTAACAAACGCAGACGTATCAGAAGAAGATGAAGTAAATCTGCCTAATGGAATAATCCTAGGTAAATTAGGTTTCTTGGTGCAGCCAGTTGAAAATATCCATGGGTTAGTACCCGCGTATTTAAAACGGGTGGAGGCAGAAGAAAAGTGGCTGGAGACACACCAACCAGAGGACGAGAATTATGTTGAAAAAATTTAGTGGTTTAGTAAAGACCATTTTATATGGGAAACAATATCCTTTCAATGCGAAATATGTAAAACTAAGGGATGAAGAGTATCTACTAAGAAAAATAGCTGATCAAGATATTAAAGAACTGATTGCGCTTGAACGTGATGTCTATTTTGGCGAGACTCCATGGACAAAAAGCGCCTTTCTTTCTGAGATTCATTCGCCGATTCCTCATTTGTATATTTGTATCGTAACTAAAAAAGAGGAAATTGCTGGATTTATTGGGAGTCGTTTGATAGGAAACGATACACATATTACGAATATTGCAGTCGGAACGACTTTTCAAAATCGTGGGATGGGTAAGCTATTGATTGACGAAGTAGAAAAATTCGCTATAATGAACGATTGTGAAACTCTCTCTTTGGAGGTTCGACTTAGTAATACAGATGCGCAGCGGTTGTACCGAAGGCTGGGATTCTCAGCACGGAATATTCGTAAAAATTATTATACTGAAAATAATGAAGACGCGCTAGACATGATTAAACGTTTGGAAGTGAACTAATTGGAGCAGCTATCTACAAAATTTTGGGAAATAAGTCAAACTGCTTATGCACATGGCTCACCTTGGACAGCTGAACAATTTGCTAGTGACATAAAACAAGCTCATAGTCATTACTTCACTGAAGGAACAGAGATTATTGCTTTTTTGGGATTTCATCAAGTCTGTGATGAAATTGAAATCACAAATATTGCAGTACAATCAAAAGGACAAGGTCATGGAAAAAGACTATTGAAGCGATTGATTAAGCATGCTAAGTCACAGAAAATAGTAAGTATTTTTTTGGAAGTACGTGTTTCGAATCAAGAGGCGCGTCTTTTTTATGAAAAATTTGGGTTCCAAGAAATGACCACGCGAAAAAATTACTATCAGCACCCTCAAGAAGATGCTGTACTGATGTCTTTGAAAGTAGGAAATATAGATGAATGAATCAGAACTTATTTTAGCAATTGAAAGTAGCTGTGACGAAACAAGTGTTGCAGTGATTGAGAACGGCGAAAGAATTCTATCTAATATTGTTGCTTCGCAAATAAAAAGTCACAAACGATTTGGTGGAGTTGTTCCTGAAGTTGCCAGCCGTCACCATGTTGAACAAATCACATTGTGCATTGAAGAAGCCTTGGAGGAAGCAAATGTGACTTCTAAAGAATTAAGTGCTGTTGCGGTAACTTATGGTCCAGGACTTGTTGGCGCATTATTAATTGGCTTAAGTGCTGCGAAGGCTTTTGCTTGGGCAAACGAGTTACCTTTATTGCCAATTAATCATATGGCAGGACATATTTATGCGGCACGTTTAGTTAAACCTTTAGAATTTCCTTTAATGGCCTTACTAGTTAGTGGTGGCCATACAGAATTAGTCTACATGGTTGAAGATGGCTCTTTTGAAATTATTGGTGAAACAAGAGATGACGCTACTGGTGAAGCTTATGATAAAGTTGGTCGCGTTCTAGGCTTAAGCTATCCTAGCGGAAAAGAAATCGATGAACTGGCTCATCAAGGTGAAGATACCTATGACTTTCCACGTGCGATGATTAAGGAAGATAATTTTGATTTTAGTTTTAGTGGCTTAAAGAGTGCTTTTATCAATTTAACTCATAACGCTGAACAACGAGGAGAACAATTAAATAAAATGAATTTAGCTGCAAGTTTTCAAGCAAGCGTTGTTGATGTACTAGTTACGAAGACAATCAAAGCTTGTAAAACTTATCCAGTTAAGCAATTAATTGTTGCTGGGGGAGTAGCGGCTAATCGAGGATTGCGAGAAAAGATGACAGCAATGATTGAAGCAGAACTGCCTGAAGTTAATTTGATCGTTCCACCTTTACGTTTATGTGGGGATAATGCGGCGATGATTGGGGCTGCTGCTCATGTTGAATTGCAAAAGAAGCATTTTGCAGATATGAGTTTGAATGCCAATCCGAGTTTAGCTTTTCAGCATATCTAACTCCTTGCGATAAAAAGGTGGAGAAAGAAACGTAGGATAAAATTTCAAAATAATAATAGACTCTGAAACAGATGAAAAAAATTTGTAGCAGATACCTATTTTTAAAATGTATGGAATTATTGGTTAGAGGAATGACTACAAAAAAGTTACCTTAAAGAGTCGACAGGAAAAAATTTTAAGATATTAAATATTTTAGTATATTTGTGATCCAAGAAAGAAGAAGTAATACTTAAGCAGCCAAATATTGGCTGCTTTTTCTTTTAAATAGTATATTTTTTTCTATAAAGACGTTGTGTGTTAAATCCCGATTTAAAACAGATTAAGCCTGCAAAGAAAAAATTACGGCAAGCGTAAAGACAATTTTTGTAAATGAATACAAATAACGGTTGATACTTTCATTTTATTCAGTTATCATGAATAAAAATGAATTATTATCTCTTGTATAGAATTAATATTCAAAAATGGAGGGGTTATCATGACTAATATTTTTCAAGAAAAGAGTTTTTTAAAAGAAATTGATTTTACTAAAGAGGAGTTGCTTTATCTAATTGATTTTGCTGCGCATCTAAAAGCATTAAAACAAAAAAACATTCCGCATAAATATTTAGCGGGGAAAAATATTGCGTTACTTTTTGAAAAAACTTCTACTCGTACTCGCGCTGCGTTTACTACTGCAACGATTGATTTAGGCGCTCATCCAGAATATTTAGGAAAAAATGATATTCAATTAGGGAAAAAAGAATCGGTAGAAGATACAGCAAAAGTTCTAGGAAGTATGTTCGATGGGATCGAGTATCGCGGATTTTCTCAAAAGGCTGTCGAGGACTTGTCAAAATACTCCGGTGTACCTGTTTGGAATGGTTTAACGGATAAATGGCATCCTACTCAAATGTTGGCGGATTTTTTGACTATTAAGGAGCATTTTGGAAAACTAGAAGGCTTGACCTTAGCCTATGTTGGTGATGGTCGAAATAATGTGGCGAATTCTTTATTGATTACCAGTGCTATTTTAGGTGTTAATATTTCAATCGTAACACCTAAAAGCCTATTTCCTGAATCAGACTTAATTGTCATGGCTGAAAAATATGCGGAAGCTTCACAGTCTAAAGTTTTTATCACTGATGATATTGATCAAGGCGTGGCTCAGGCGGATATTATATATACCGATGTTTGGGTGTCCATGGGTGAGGAGTCAGCTTTCAAAGAACGGATAGATTTATTATTGCCCTATCAAGTCAATCAAGAGTTGATGTTAAAAACGAAAAAGGCGGAAACGGTTTTCTTACATTGCTTACCAGCCTTTCATGATCTTGAAACAGAAGTTGCAGAAGAAATTAAAGAGAAGTACGGGTTAGTTGAAATGGAAGTGACTGACGAAGTCTTTCGCAGTGAGAGGGCTTTGCAGTTTCAACAAGCTGAAAACCGCATGCATACCATTAAAGCTGTAATGGCTGCGACACTAGGCAACCTATTTATCCCTAAAGTATAAAAAATATATTTCTTGACTAGTCAGATGGTGATTTTTCTGTTACTATAAATGCCAGATAAATCATTCATCGATGAAAAAGAGAAGTCTATAGTCTGTTTTGCAGCGAGTTCGGGCAGGTGAGAGCCGAATAAACAAAAATAGATGGCGCACTTTTGAGATGAAACGGCAGCTACCGTTATAGCCTAAGTTGGTCGTTTATGACAATAAGAGTGGTACCGCGGGAATTCTCGTCTCTGATGTATTTATACATCAGGGACTTTTTTGTATTATAAGGGAGGAATTTGGATGAATAATAAAGAAATCGTCGCACAAGCTGTATTTGAAGTAGTTAAGGAAAATCTGGCGCTACCAGAAGTGGAACGTCTGCTAGAAAATCCCAAATCAGTTGATCATGGGGATGTTGCTTTTCCGACATTCGCTTTAGCAAAAGTTTTTCGTAAAGCACCACAACAAATTGCGGGTGAGCTAGCGGAACAAATCAATCCAGAAGCATTTGAGAAGATCGAAGTGGTGGGGCCTTACTTGAACTTTTTCATGAAGAAAGAAATTATTTCGAGTATGGTTTTAAAACAAATCGCTAAAGAGAAAAATCATTTCGGTGATAGCAATATTGGTAACGAGGGCAATGTAACAATTGATATGTCTTCTCCAAATATTGCAAAACCTATCTCAATGGGACATTTACGTTCAACAGTCATTGGTAATTCTATCAGTTTGATTTTAAGTAAGATTGGCTATAATCCAATAAAAATTAACCACTTAGGCGACTGGGGTACTCAATTTGGTAAATTAATCGTGGCTTATAAAAAATGGGGTTCAGAAGAGAAAGTTAAAGCAGAACCAATCAATGAGCTTTTACGTTTGTATGTGGAGTTTCATGAAAAGGCTGAAGAAGAGCCCGAACTTAATGATGAGGCCCGGGCGTGGTTTAAAAAATTAGAAGAGAATGACGATGAAGCCTTAGAATTATGGAGATGGTTCCGTAGTGAGTCCCTAAAAGAGTTTAATAAAATTTATGGCATGCTGGAAGTAAATTTTGACTCCTATAATGGAGAAGCATTCTATAATGACAAAATGGATGAAGTCGTAACAATGTTAGAGGAAAAACATTTATTGCAAACGAATGAAGGGGCAGAAATTGTCGACCTTGAAAAGTATGACTTAAATCCTGCACTGATCAAAAAATCTGATGGGGCAACTTTGTATATCACACGTGATTTAGCTGCAGCACTTTACAGAAAACGTGAATATAATTTTGTTAAGTCACTTTATGTTGTAGGAAATGAACAAAGCGGACACTTCAAACAATTAAAAGCTGTTCTGAAAGAAATGGACTTCGATTGGTCTGAAGATATGATTCACATTCCATTTGGATTAATCACAAAAGACGGGAAAAAATTGTCTACACGTAAAGGGAAAATTGTTCTCTTAGAAGAAGTCCTAAATGAAGCTAAAGACTCAGCACTTTCGCAGATTCAGGAAAAAAATCCTGATTTACCAAATAAAGAAGAAGTTGCACACCAAGTAGGTGTTGGTGCAGTAGTCTTCCATGATTTAAAAAATGATCGTTTGAACAATTTTGATTTCAATTTGGAGGAAGTTGTTAGATTTGAAGGCGAAACCGGCCCTTATGTTCAATACACTCACGCGCGAGCAATGACTGTTTTGGAGAAAGCGGGATATAATGTTGACTCTGAAGAAGTATATGCGTTAAACGATGCGGATAGCTGGGAGATCATCAAATTACTGCAAAATTATCCTGAAGTAGTGATGCAAGCGGCAAATCAATATGAGCCATCTGTAATTGCTAAGCATGCAATTAAATTGGCGCAAGCATTTAACAAGTATTATGCACATACGAAAATTTTAGTGGATGATGATCAAAAAGATGCTCGGCTAGCATTAGTTTACGCAGTAACCGTAATATTGAAAGAAGATTTACGTTTATTGGGTGTTCATGCACCAAATAAAATGTAAAAAAACGGAGAAATTTTGAACCGACCTTCAAAGTTAAGGTGAAAATCTAACTTTTGAAGGTCGGAATTTTTTTATTTAAAAATTGAACTTTGTGTTGGGTCCTGTAAAAACGTAGTGACTTTTTGAGCATCCCCAGGTGTTCTTGAAATAATAATAATCGTATCAAAGCTTGCCATTGTTGCTACGATTAGTTCACTCGATAGATCATCCAGAACGGAAGCTAATAAATGTGCATTGTCGGGCAAAGTATTGACGATCGTCATAAATTGAACGGTATCAACTTTGACTATCACATCGTTTGACATACGGATTAATCGTTTGATGTCATCATCCTCTGTAGGCGTTTTACGTTCTTGAAACAATTCAAAACGCGGATTGCCGGATTCATCAATCGTTTTTATAATTTTTAAATCTCGAATATCTCTCGAAATCGTTGCTTGAGTAGCAGAGACTTGGTACTCTGATAAGTACTCCATTAATTCTCCTTGATTTCTAATTGGGTTTTCCAAGATAAGCTTCTTGATTAATTCGTGTCGATCTTTTTTTCGCATAAAAAAACTCCTTATTCTTATGTGCTGAACCAAACATATTTCACACGTATAAAGAATTGATCAGATTGGTTACATAGTATATAACTATAAATGACGACTTCTTTGTTCAACTCACGTTTGAGTAGTGTAAAAAGTTAAAATGATAATTATGCATTTAGTATAGCAGAAAAAGTTTTTTTAACCAGTACTCTATATAAATATTAATGTATCAAAAAGTGAAATAAAAAAGATTGATTTATTAAAAAAACTCTTGTATAATTACTAATTGTGTGTAGGCGACTATACATAAAAAATCCACATTCTGGCTTGATTTATAAGGCGGTGCTGCTTGTCAGTTCCTTATAAAGAAGAGAGCAGAAGAGGAAAACAAAAAACCAATTGGAGGAAACACAAATGTCAGTATTGTCTATGAAACAATTACTAGAAGCCGGCGTACATTTTGGTCACCAAACTCGTCGCTGGAACCCAAAAATGAAGAAATATATCTTCACAGAAAGAAATGGAATCTACATCATTGACTTGCAAAAAACAGTCAAATTAGTAGATGCAGCTTACGATTATATGAAAGATGTTGCTGAAGATGGTGGCGTTGCATTGTTCGTAGGAACTAAAAAACAAGCTCAAGAAGCAATCAAAGAAGAAGCAGTACGTGCTGGTCAATACTACGTAAACCATCGTTGGTTAGGTGGAACTTTGACTAACTGGGATACAATCCAAAAACGTATCGCTCGTTTGAAACAAATCAATGCTATGGAACAAGATGGTACTTTCGAAGTATTACCTAAAAAAGAAGTAGTTGGTTTGAATAAAGAACGTGAACGTTTGGAAAAATTCTTAGGCGGAATCGCTGATATGCCTCGCATTCCAGATGTAATGTATATCGTTGATCCACGTAAAGAACGTATCGCTGTTCAAGAAGCTCAAAAATTAAACATTCCTATCGTGGCTATGGTAGACACAAACTGCGATCCAGATGAAATCGACGTAGTTATCCCTTCAAATGATGATGCTATTCGTGCCGTGAAGTTAATTACTGCAAAAATGGCTGATGCGTTTATCGAAGGAAACCAAGGGGAAGATCAAGTAGCTGAAGAAGACTTCGTAGCTGAAGATGGCGGACAAGCAACTTCAATCGAAGAAATCGTTGATGTAGTAGAAGGCGACAATGCTTCTACTGAATCAGCTGAATAATTTAGTAGCATACGCTGCTTCAAAGTAAATATTTTCCTTTGAAGCAGCTTTTTTAGAAAAACTAAGGAGGCCCTTAAAATGGCAGACGTAACAGCTAAAATGGTAAAAGAACTACGCGACATGACTGGCGTAGGGATGATGGATGCGAAACGTGCATTAGTAGAAGTAGAAGGCGACATTGAAAAAGCTGTTGATCTTTTACGCGAAAAAGGTATGGCTAAAGCAGCTAAGAAAAATGATCGTATTGCCGCTGAAGGTTTAGCTTCAGTTGCAATCCATGGAAATACTGCTGCAATTGTAGAAGTAAACTCAGAAACAGACTTCGTTTCTAAAAATGAAATGTTCCAAGACTTGGTGAAAGAAATTGCGGCCTTAGTTGCTGAACATAAACCAGCTGATATGGAAGCTGCGATGAAATTAACGAACGCTAAAGGTGAAACTTTAGAAGCGGCATTAATTGAAGCTACACAAGTTATTGGTGAAAGAATCAACTTCCGTCGTTTTGAAGTTGTTGAAAAAGAAGACAATGCAGCATTTGGCGGATACCTTCACATGGGCGGACGTATTGCTGTTTTAGCTCTGTTGAACGGTACTACTGACGAATCAGTTGCTAAAGATGTTGCAATGCACGTTGCGGCAATCAACCCTCGTTATGTTAACGAAAGCCAAATTCCTGAATCAGAATTAGAGCATGAAAAAGCAGTTCTAACTGAACAAGCATTAAACGAAGGCAAACCAGCTAACATTGTTGAAAAAATGGTGATTGGTCGTTTAAATAAATTTAAAGCTGAAATCGCTTTGGTGGATCAACCATTCGTTAAAGATCCTGATATGACTGTTGAGAAGTATGTATCTTCTAAAGGCGCTACAGTTGCAAGCTTCGTTCGTTTCGAAGTAGGCGAAGGTATCGAAAAACGTGAAGATAACTTTGTTGAAGAAGTTATGAGCCAAATTAAAAAATAATTCTGTTTTTTAACAGTCGGGAACGCACGTGAGATGTGCGCTCCCTTTTTTTAAGCAAATTCAAATTTGGCTCGCTTCAAAGACAGAGTATGCTAAAATATCAATAGAGTGACAGTGGAGGTATTGAGATGAATGAACCAAAGTATAAACGTGTAGTATTGAAACTCAGTGGAGAAGCCCTAGCTGGCGACGAAAAATTCGGTATTAATCCACCTGTGATCTCAGAGATCGTGGAAGAAATTAAAGAAGTTCATGATTTAGGAATCGAAATGGCAATAATTGTTGGCGGTGGAAATATTTGGCGTGGACAAATCGGTGCTCAAATGGGCATGGAACGCGCACAAGCAGATTATATGGGGATGTTGGCAACGGTGATGAATGCGTTAGCCTTACAAGATGCATTAGAAAATATTGATGTACCGACGCGCGTTCAAACATCAATAGAAATGCGTCAAATCGCTGAACCATACATTCGTCGCAAAGCAGAACGTCACCTCGAAAAAGGACGAATCGTTATTTTTGCAGGTGGAACGGGAAATCCTTACTTCTCAACGGATACAACGGCGGCTTTAAGAGCAGCGGAAGTAAATGCAGACGTGATTTTGATGGCTAAAAACAACGTCGATGGTGTTTATTCGGCAGATCCAAAACTTGATGAAAATGCTGTGAAGTATGAAGAATTGACTCATTTAGATGTAATCGCTAAGGGATTGCAAGTCATGGATTCAACTGCAAGCTCATTAAGTATGGACAATGATATTCCACTTGTTGTCTTTAATTTAAATGAACCAGGAAATATTAAACGTGTCGTACTCGGTGAAAACATCGGAACAACTGTAAGGGGGAAATAAAATGGCAGATGCAGTAATGAACGAAGCAAAAGACAAAATGAAAAAGGCACAGGAAGCTCTACAACGCCAATTAGGGCAAATTCGTGCTGGTCGTGCAAATGCGAGTTTACTTGATCGCATTGTGGTAGATTACTATGGAGTACCTACACCCGTTAACCAAATGGCTTCAATCACTATTCCTGAAGCACGTGTGTTAATGGTTACACCGTTTGATAAAAATATGATTAATGATGTAGAAAAAGCAATTTTAGCAAGCGATATTGGATTAAACCCAGCAAATGACGGAAACGTTATTCGATTGGTCATTCCTCAATTAACTGAAGAACGTCGTAAAGAATTGGCTAAAGAAGTAAAGAAAGAATCAGAAGGCGCAAAAATTGCTGTACGTAACATTCGTCGCGATGCGATGGACGATTACAAGAAACAACAAAAAAATGGCGATTTGACAGAAGATGATCTACGTAACATGGAAAAGGACATCCAAACGTTAACCGATGAAAATATCAAGGCCATTGATTCAATTGTTTCTGAGAAAGAAAAAGAATTATTAGAGGTTTAAGTTAATCAAAGCCTGGAGAAATTTCTCTAGGTTTTTTTGTTGTGTTTATCCTTCAATTCAACTGAAAAATCATTGAAAAAGCCTAAAGGTATTCATTTTTCATAGGAATAAGCTCATTTTATTGTTATAATGGCAGATGACTTTCTAGAAGTATTTTTAATTTGTTATCTTAAATAAAGGAGGGAAAAACATGGTATTGCGATTTTTTCCACAAAAAGAAAAATATACACCAGAGGATGCGCAATTCGTCTTCGATCCTGAAGGTTCTGTACCTAAGCATGTTGCGATTATTATGGATGGAAATGGACGCTGGGCGCAAAATCGTCGTTTACCAAGAATCGCCGGACACAAAGAAGGCATGGAGACAGTCAAAAAAATCACGAAACATGCAAATCGTTTAGGAATAAAAGTATTAACGCTATATGCGTTCTCAACTGAAAACTGGAAGCGTCCAGAGGATGAAGTCAAATTTTTAATGCAGCTGCCAGTTGATTTTTTTGATACTTTTGTACCAGAGTTGATTGAAGAAAATGTGCAAGTTCATGTTATGGGATACGAAGAGTATTTGCCTGCACATACGCAAGATGCGGTAAAACGTGCAATCGAGCAAACATCAAAAAACGATGGACTTGTTTTGAATTTCGCATTAAATTATGGGAGCCGGGCTGAGATTATTACTGCCATCAAACAAATGGCTCAAGAGGTTAAAGAGGATGAGCTTTCAATCGAAGAGATCAATGATGACATTGTCGGTGATCACTTGATGACAGGATTTCTACCAAAAGAACTGAGAGATCCTGAGCTAGTTGTTCGGACTAGCGGCGAAGAACGAATTAGCAATTTTTTACTTTGGCAGTTAGCCTATAGTGAGCTTTATTTTACAAAAGCCTTATGGCCAGATTTTGATGGTGATCATTTAGAAGCAGCTATTGCTTCTTTCCAACAGAGAAATCGGAGATTCGGCGGTTTGAATAAGGAGGATAAAAAATGAGACAGCGAGTTATTACCGCTGTTGTTGCTTTAGCGATTTTTATTCCGATTCTTTATGTCGGTGGAATTGCAGTGGAGCTAGCGGCAGCAGTATTAGCAGGAATTGGTGTATATGAGTTGTTCCGTATGAAGGGACTTGCGATTTTAAGTTTTGAAGGCGTCTTATCCATTCTAGGTGCGGTATTTTTAGTCTTACCAGCAGAACGTTGGATGCCTTTTTTAAGCGGAAATAATAGTAATTTTCTATTATTCTATTTGACAGTTATGATCATTTTAGGATTCTCGGTTGTATCCAAGAACACCTACACTATTGATGAAGCAGGTTTTCCTGTTGTTGCTAGTTTATATGTTGGTGTTGGATTCCAAAATTTAGTAACAGCACGAGCAGATGGACTGGCGATCTTACTTTTTGCCTTCTTTATTGTATGGGCCACAGATATTGGTGCTTATATGGTAGGGCGACAAGTCGGAAAACATAAATTATGGCCAGACATCTCACCAAACAAGACGATTGAAGGAGCGCTGGGCGGTATCGCCAGTGCGATAGTAGTTGCAGTTGTCTTTATTTTGGTTCAACCTAATGTGTTTCAACATAATTTAGTGACGATGGTTATTTTCATAATCATCTTCTCAGTTGTCGGTCAATTTGGGGATTTGGTAGAATCAGCAATTAAGCGCCATTATGGTGTGAAGGATTCAGGAAAAATTTTACCAGGACATGGTGGTATTCTTGATCGCTTCGATAGTATGTTGTTTGTTTTTCCAATGATGCATTTATTAGGCGTTTTTTAAAAGAGCATAATAGCTCTTTTTTTTTCGGAGATAAGAGAGAGAAACACTCCAAAGGAAAGATTGAATTTATATAGGAGACTTTTTTAAATTTTCTATGAAATGATCGGTAAAGGAATATATTCTTTCGAGACTATGATAAACTGTTTCTAAGAAACTAATTGAAGGTAGGAAAATTATGCGTACTATTATTACGTTTTTAATTGTATTTGGGGTTCTTGTAATCGTTCATGAGTTTGGACATTTTTTCTTTGCAAAACGTGCAGGGATTTTGGTTCGTGAATTTTCGATTGGCATGGGACCTAAACTAATTGCTCATATGGGAAAAGATGGAACTACTTATACTTTGCGATTATTGCCGATTGGCGGGTATGTACGAATGGCAGGATTAGAAGATGAAGAAACAGAACTGAGCCCAGGAATGCCATTATCTGTGGAATTAACTTCTAAAAATGAGGTTCATCGAATCAATACCAGTAAGAAAATTCAGTTACCAAATAGTATTCCAATGGAGTTGATTTCGGCCGACTTAGTGGATGAGCTTGTTATCAAAGGATACGTGAATGGTGATGAAAGTCAAGAGACGACTTATAAGGTTCAGCATAATGCGACTGTGATTGAAGAGAGTGGAACAGAAGTCCGAATTGCCCCGCGGGATGTTCAGTTTCAATCTGCCAAGTTGGGTTCAAGAATCTTGACAAATTTTGCTGGTCCGATGAATAATTTTATATTAACGGTTCTATTGTTTATTGCTTTAGCATTTCTGCAAGGTGGAGTAGCAAATTACGATACTAATCAAATTGGGACTGTGCAAGCTGGTAGTCCAGCAGCGGCTGCTGGTCTTAAAGATCATGATACAATTCTTTCAGTAGATGGAAAAAAGATTTCCACTTGGGATGATCTAACCAATACAGTTACTAAGAAACCCGGAAAAGAATTAACTATCATAGCAGAACATGATGGCAAAGAAAAAACAATGCAAATGATACCAAAGAGTGTGAAGAGTAATGGTGAAAAAGTAGGACAAATTGGTGTAACACCTTACATGAAGACAGGCTTTGGGGATAAAGTGATTGGTGGTTTAACTCAATCATGGGATATGGTTAAAAGAATTTTCGGTGCCTTAGGGTCACTATTTACTGGGTTTAGTTTAGACAAGCTGGGTGGACCGGTGATGATGTATCAAATGTCAGCCGAAGCATCGCGTGCAGGAGTTAAAACAGTCATCTACTTAATGGCGTTATTATCCGTTAATTTGGGTATTGTTAATTTGCTTCCTATTCCGGCTTTTGATGGTGGTAAAATATTGCTGAATTTTATTGAGGGTGTTCGTGGAAAACCACTTGATCCAGACAAAGAAGGTATGATTACCATGATTGGATTTGGATTTATCATGCTTTTGATGATATTGGTTACATGGAATGATATTCAGCGTTTCTTCTTTTAAAATGAAAGGATCGAAATTTTTTCGATCCTTTTTCTAATGCAATCATAAAAAAAAACAGGTATACTGGAACATACTTGAAAAAGTGAAGGAGATGTCATTTTGTCTAAAAATCGTGAAATGTTCGAAAATTTACTACGACAAATTGAATTGGCCGAGAAAGAGCAGCAACACCCAATGATTCAAGAATCTGAGATCAAGGAAGTTGTTGTTCATGAGAAATCGCGAGTTTGGGAATTTTTTATTCAAACACCGAAAATATTACCGGCAAAATTATTTTATGCATTTCATCAAAAGCTACAACTTGCCTTTCAATCTATTGCAAAGGTGAAATTACATATCATCCCAGAAGAGAATCAATTTGAAGAAGAGCTTCTTCAAAATTATTGGCAATTGGCATTGAGTGAACAAGAATGTGATACACCTTTGGTCAAACAAGTCTTAAGTAAGCCGTTACCAATAATCCAAGGTAAACGTATTGTCTTATTGATTGACAACGAGACGGTTATTCCATTTCTGAAGCAACAGTATCTTCCTCTTATTGAAGAAAACCTGGTTTCATACGGTTTTCCACACTTGAGGATTGATCCAGAAGTGGACAAAGCGCAAGCAGATAAAAAATTGCAGGAATTCGAAGTTCGCAAGCAAGCGCAAGCCCAAGCAATGCAAGAACAAGCTGCAGCAAGTTTAGCGCAGTATGAATCGAAGAAAAAAGAGCAAAAAGAAAATGCTGCTCATTTTGACGGACCTATTCAAATGGGACGAAATATTCCAGCAGATGAATCCATTACACCTATGGGAAATATAATTGAAGAAGAACGCAGAATTACTATTGAGGGCTTTATTTTCGATAAAGAAGTTCGGGAGTTGCGATCAAAACGGAAAATTTTGATTTTGAAAATGACCGATTATACATCTTCCTTCGTCGTGAAGAAATTCTCCAATGGAGAAAAGGATGAGGCCATTTTTGAAGCGATAGCAAATAATAGTTGGATTCGTGTCCGAGGGAGCGTCCAAGAGGATACCTTCATGCGTGATCTTGTTATGAATGCGCAAGATATTCAAGAAGTCAAACATCCAGAACGTCAAGATACAGCAACAGAGAAGCGTTCAGAACTACACTTGCATACTAATATGAGCACGATGGATGCAATAAACAGTGCTAGCGAACTAGTCGCACAAGCAGGGAAATGGGGCCATAAAGCGATTGCTATTACAGATCATGGTGGCGCGCAGTCGTTTCCTGATGCCCATGCGGCCGGTAAAAAAGCTGGTGTAAAAATTCTTTATGGGGTTGAAGCAAATGTCGTTTCTGATGGTGTTCCGATTGCCTACAACGATGCTCACGAATCGTTAACGGATGCTACTTATGTTGTTTTTGACGTGGAAACAACAGGGCTATCAGCTGTCTATGATACGATTATTGAGTTGGCAGCAGTTAAGATGCATAAAGGAAATGTGATTGATACTTTTGAGGAATTCATTGATCCAGGACATCCACTGTCAGAAACAACAATTAATTTAACTGGAATTACCGATGAAATGGTTCGCGGCTCAAAACCAGAAAAAGAAGTCATGGAATTATTCGAAACATTCTGTGAAGGGTCGATTTTGGTGGCCCATAACGCAACGTTCGATATTGGATTCATTAATACAACGTATGTTCGTCACGGAATGCCAGAAACACCAAATCCAGTGATTGATACTTTGGAACTGGCTCGTTTCTTGTATCCAGAATTTAAGCGGTTTGGTTTAGGTGTCTTAACGAAAAAATTTGGTGTTAATTTAGAGCAACATCACCGGGCGGTTTATGATGCAGAAGCGACAGGACACTTAGCATGGATTTTTGTTAAGGAAGCAATCGAAAAGCATGAAATGAATTATCATGATCAGTTGAACGATCATGTCGGTGAAGGAGACTCATATAAAAGAGCACGCCCATTTCACGCTACGATTTTAGCAAAAAACCAGGCAGGTCTGAAAGATTTATTTAAACTAATCTCGATGTCAAATGTAGAGTATTTCGAACGAGTTCCTCGAATCCCTCGTTCCCAGTTGAATAAGCTACGGGAAAATCTTTTAATAGGTTCTGCTTGTTCTCAAGGAGAAATCTTTGAAGCGATGATGCAAAAGGGTGTTGAGGAAGCGAAAAATCGCGCAGCCTTTTATGATTATATTGAAGTAATGCCAAAAGCTGTCTATGCGCCACTAATTGAACAGGAACTAGTGAAGAATGAGTCTGATTTAGAGGACATTTTGCGAAACTTAATTAAAATCGGAAAAGATTTGAATAAAACGGTGGTTGCTACTGGGGATGTTCATTATTTGAATAAAGAAGATGCAATTTATCGTAAGATTCTGATTAGTTCAATGGGTGGTGCAAACCCATTGAACCGTCATAGTTTGCCAGATGTACATTTTCGGACAACAGATGAAATGCTACAGGCTTTTAGCTTCTTAGGACCTGAGTTGGCTAAAGAGATTGTTGTTGATGGTCCGAATACAATCGTGGATAGCTGCGAAGAGATTATTCCAGTGAAAGACGATTTATACACGCCGAAAATTCCAGGTTCTGAAGAAGAAATCAAAAAATTAAGTTACGATCGTGCACGAGAATTGTATGGTGACCCTTTACCAGATATTATCGAAAAACGTTTAGAAAAAGAATTGACTTCCATTATCGGAAATGGTTTTTCAGTGATCTACCTAATTTCTCAAAAACTAGTGCATAAAAGTAATGCTGATGGCTATTTAGTTGGTTCACGTGGTTCTGTAGGATCAAGTTTTGTTGCTACTATGACCGGGATCACTGAGGTTAATCCATTGCCACCACATTATTATTGTCCTGAGTGTCAGTACTCAGAATTCTTTGAAGATGGCTCTTATGGTTCTGGTTTTGATTTGCCAGAAAAAGCTTGTCCAAAATGTGGTACACGTTTGAATAAAGATGGTCATGATATTCCGTTTGAGACCTTCTTGGGTTTCCATGGAGACAAGGTACCAGATATTGATTTGAACTTTTCTGGTGATTATCAAGCAGAAGCACATAATTATACTAAGGTGTTATTTGGTGAGGATTATGTTTATCGAGCAGGGACGATTGGTACGGTCGCTGATAAAACAGCGTATGGATTTGTTAAAGGATATGAGCGAGACCACAATTTGCATTTTCGTAATGCAGAAGTGGATCGATTAGCTAAAGGTGCGACGGGAGTTAAGCGGACCACCGGACAGCATCCTGGAGGTATCATTGTTATCCCTGATTATATGGATGTTTATGATTTTACTCCGATTCAATATCCAGCTGATGATCAAAACTCTGAGTGGAAAACGACACACTTCGATTTCCATTCAATCCATGATAATGTGTTAAAGCTCGATATTCTTGGTCATGATGACCCAACAGTGATTCGGATGTTGCAAGAATTATCGGGAGTCGATCCCAAAACGATTCCAACAGATGATCCAGAGGTAATGAAAATCTTTGCAGGTCCTCAAGTATTAGGCGTAGAGCCAGATCAGATATATTCTAAAACAGGGACGTTAGGAATCCCTGAATTTGGTACACGTTTTGTTCGAGGGATGTTAGAAGAAACTGGTCCAACGACATTTGCTGAATTACTTCAAATTTCCGGTTTATCCCATGGTACTGATGTATGGTTAGGAAATGCGGAAGAGTTGATTAGTCGCGGAGAAGCCAATTTGGCTGAAGTAATTGGTTGTCGAGATGATATCATGGTTTACTTAATCCACGCTGGATTGGATAGTGGAATGGCCTTCAAAATTATGGAGACAGTTCGTAAAGGGCAATGGAACAAAATTGACGATGACTTACGTGAAACCTATTTAACCGCGATGAAAGAAAACAATGTTCCCGATTGGTATATTGATTCTTGTTCTAAAATTAAGTATATGTTCCCTAAAGCCCATGCGGCAGCTTATGTGTTGATGGCGTTGCGAGTAGCTTACTTTAAGGTTTATTTTCCTATCCTGTATTACTGTGCGTATTTTTCGGTGCGTGCCGATGATTTTGATTTAGTAGCAATGGCTAAAGGAAAAGATGCTGTGAAAGCAGCTATGAAGGCTATTACAGATAAGGGAATGGACGCTTCAACAAAAGAGAAAAATCAGTTAACGGTATTAGAGTTGTGTAATGAAATGCTAGAGCGTGACTTCCATTTTGGAATGATTGATTTATATAAATCAGATGCTCAGAATTTTGTCATTGACGGAGATACGCTAATCGCTCCTTTCCGTGCAGTTCCTGGACTTGGTTTGAACGTAGCGAAACAAATTGTTGAAGCACGAAAAGACGGAATCTTTTTGTCGAAGGAAGATTTAGCTTCTCGAGGAAAGGTATCTAAGACATTGATTGAATATATGGATACTCACGGTGTCCTAAAAGACTTACCAGATGAAAACCAACTTTCACTTTTTGATATGTAAAGAAAAAGATAAATTCAACCTAAAAATGAAAGGAACTCCTATTATGAAAATGATAAGGTTGAATTTTCAATAGATTTGTGCTACTATGACAATGTAATCATAGATTGATGGTGAGTGAGCGGATTTTTCGCTCACTCTTTTTAATGGATTAAAGGAGGCTGACAGTTTGAGCAGTGTAGTCGAAACAGTGACTGACTTAGTAACACCGATCTTAGACGAGCAAAATTTTGAACTTGTCGAAGTGGAATTCGTCAAAGAAGGGAAAAGTTGGTTTTTAAGAGTGTTTATTGATAAAGAAGGCGGCATTGATATTGAAGAGTGTGCCTTTGTCAGTGAAAAACTCAGTGATAAATTGGATTCGATCGACCCAGATCCGATTCCGCAAGCATATTTTCTAGAAGTGTCTTCTCCAGGGGCTGAACGTCCATTGAAAAAAGAGGCGGATTATCAAAAAGCGATGGGTCAATATATTAATGTTTCGTTGTACCAAAATATCGATGGCGAAAAACAATATCAAGGCTTTTTGAAAGAGCTAACTGAAGATGAGTTGACGCTAACGGTAAAAATCAAAACACGCACCAAGGACATGGTCTTTGATCGTAAAAATATTGCGAAAGCTCGTTATGCAATCGAATTTTAAGTAAATGATGTCAAACCTATTTTTCTATTAGTAGATTGAAGCATGTGACAAAAGTACAACTTCTTTTTACTTTGAAGGATAGATTCGTTAATATGAACTAGGAGGAAAGTTAGAATGAGTAAAGAAATGCTGAATGCGTTGGATACTCTAGAAGCAGAAAAAGGTGTTTCGAAGGAAATCGTGATCGAGGCATTGGAGGCGGCATTAGTTTCTGCCTACAAACGTCATTATGGCCAGTCACAAAATGTTGAAGTCGAATTCAATGAAAAAAAAGGCGACATCCATGTATATGCCGTGAAAGAAGTAACGGAAGAAGTTATGGACTCACAATTAGAAGTATCTTTAAAGGATGCAATGGAAATCAATCCAGCCTATGAAATCGGTGATACGATTCGATTTGAGGTAACACCAAAAGATTTTGGTCGAATTGCTGCACAAACAGCGAAACAGGTTATTTTGCAACGTGTTCGTGAAGCAGAACGTAGTATCATCTACAATGAATATAGTGCTTATGAAAAAGACATTATGCAAGGCGTGGTTGAGCGTCAGGACAATCGTTACATCTATGTCAACTTAGGTAAGATCGAAGCAGTTCTTTCAAAACAAGATCAAATGCCTAATGAGCATTACAAACCACACGACCGTATTAAAGTATATGTCTCTCGAGTAGAAAACACTTCAAAAGGACCTCAAGTTTTCGTAAGCCGAAGCCATCCAGATTTATTACGTCGTTTGTTTGAACAGGAAATTCCTGAAGTCTACGATGGTATTGTTGAAATCGTCAGCATTGCTCGCGAAGCTGGTGATCGTGCGAAAGTGGCTGTTCGTTCAACCGACCCGAACATTGATCCAGTAGGAACCTGTGTGGGGCCAAAAGGACAACGAGTACAAGCAATTGTAAATGAGTTAAAAGGTGAAAATATGGATATCGTTGAGTGGGATGAAGATCCAGCGGTGTTTATCGCAAACTCTTTAAATCCAGCCCAAGTGGAAGATGTTATCTTTGATATTGATAATCCAAAAGTTTGCACGGTTGTTGTACCTGATTATCAGCTGTCATTAGCTATCGGTAAACGGGGGCAAAATGCGCGTCTTGCCGCTAAACTAACTGCTCATAAGATTGATATCAAATCTGAATCGGACATGGAAGAGTTTTATGAAACCTATGACGAATCGGAAGTAGAAGACATTGTTTCTGAGGTTGAAGAAATCACTTCTGAAGCAGATGCGGTTGAAACGGAAGTAGAAGACATCGAAACAGAAGCAGAAGTAACAATTGACAATATGATTGAAGATGAAGAAAACATTGCTTCAGATCAAACGGATCAATAACTCAATAGGAGGACAGCAAATGAAAAAAAGAAAAGTTCCTTTGCGTAAATCGGTAGTTTCCGGTGAAATGTTTCCTAAAAAAGAATTGATTCGCATTGCTAAGTCAAAAGAAGGCGAGGTTTCAATTGATCCTTCTGGTAAAAAGCCAGGGCGTGGAGCCTATGTGGCTCTTGAGCCGGCAGAAGTTGAAGCAGCGTGGGAAAAGCGTATTTTAGATCGTACGTTGGATGTGGAACTAAGCGATGAATTTTATCAAGAACTATTAGATTATGTGAAACACCAAAAAGCCAGAAAAGAGCTCTTCGGCAATGAATAAACAAAAGGCCTTGAACATGTTAGGCCTTGCTATGCGTGCAGGCAAACTGATCACAGGAGAAGAATTGACAATCAACGAAATTCGTAAGCATAAAGTGAGTCTCGTGATTGTTACTACTGATGCGAGTAAAAACACTCAAAAGAAACTATCAGATAAAAGTAAGTATTATCAAACGGCATGTTTTGTCGAATTTACTCAAGGAGAGATTTTAGGCGCGATTGGCAAACCGAGAAAAGTAATAGGGGTTTTAGACCAAGGATTCGCCAACAAAATTATGACGTTAATAACAGGTTAGGAAGGTGATTGCATGGGAAAAAAGAGAGTATACGAATTTGCCAAAGAAGTGAATCAATCAAGTAAGGATGTTGTGGAAAAAGCACAAACCCTAGGGATTGACGTTAATAATCATATGGGTTCATTGTCCGGAGATGATGAATCAAAATTGAAACAAGCTTTTTCTAGCAAAACGAAACAAACTACTCAAGCAAAACCATCAGCTAACCAGCACGAAAAACCAAAATTCCATGGAAAGAGCTCGAAGAATAACCCAAATTTCCAGAATAGAAAAGGAAATAAAGACTTGACACAAAACAATAGACAGAACAACTCAGCGAACGCAAATCGTTCAAACCAAGGACAACGTCCAAATCAAGGACAACGTCCAAATCAAGGAAGCACGAATAATACACAACGCCAAAACCAAGGCCAACGTCCAGCACAAGGCGGTGCGATTAACGCACAACGCCAAAATCAAGGACAGCGTCCAGCACAAGGTGGCTCGAATAACGCACAACGCCAAAATCAGAGCCAACGTCCAGCACAAGGTGGCTCGAATAACGCACAACGCCAAAATCAGGGCCAACGTCCAGCACAAGGTGGTGCGAATAACGCACAACGCCAAAACCAAGGCCAACGTCCAGCACAAGGTAGCTCGAATAACACACAACGCCAAAACCAAGGCCAGCGTCCAGCACAAGGTGGTGCGAATAATGCACAACGCCAAAATCAGGGCCAACGTCCAGCACAAGGTGGCTCGAATAACGCACAACGCCAAAACCAGGGCCAACGTCCAGCACAAGGTGGTGCAGGCAATGCGCAACGCTCGAACCAAGGCGGTTCATCTGCACAAGGCGGCAATCAAAATCGTAATAAAAATAATTACGGTAATCAAAACCGCAACAATAACTTTGGTGGCAATCAAAATCGTAACAAAAACAAATTCAACAAAAAAGGGAAAAAGGGCAAGCATCAACAAAGCCAAAAACCTGCTGTACCACCACGTAAATTCCGTGAGTTGCCAGAAATCTTAGAATATACAGAGGGTATGAATGTTGCAGATATCGCTAAGAAGATTCATCGCGAGCCTGCTGAAATCATCAAGAAGTTGTTCATGATGGGGGTAATGGTCAACCAAAACCAACCATTAGATAAAGATACAATTGAACTGTTGGCAACTGATTACGGAATCGAACCACAGGAAAAAGTGACAATTGATATCGCTGATATCGACCGTTTCTTCGATGTGGAAGAAGCTAATGAAGAAAACCTTGTTTCTCGTCCGCCAGTAGTTACGATCATGGGACACGTTGACCATGGTAAAACAACATTGTTAGACACTTTGCGTCACTCACGTGTAACAAGTGGTGAAGCAGGAGGAATCACTCAGCATATTGGTGCTTATCAAATTGATATTGATGGCAAGCCAATCACTTTCTTAGACACACCAGGACATGCTGCCTTCACAAGCATGCGTGCCCGTGGAGCAAGTATCACGGATATTACGATTTTAGTAGTGGCTGCTGATGATGGTGTAATGCCTCAAACAATTGAAGCAATCAACCATGCGAAGGCAGCGAAAGTACCAATTATCGTAGCCGTGAACAAGATTGATAAACCTGGTGCTAACCCGCAGCATGTAATGCAAGAATTGAGCGAATATGAACTGATTCCAGAGGCTTGGGGCGGCGATACGATTTTTGTTGAAATCTCAGCGAAATTCAACCAAAATATCGATGAATTATTAGAAATGATTCTACTGGTTGCAGAAGTGGAAGACTTGAAAGCAGATCCAACGCAACACGGAATCGGAACAGTCATTGAAGCTCGTTTAGATAAAGGAAAAGGACCAGTTGCAACCTTATTGGTTCAGCAAGGTACAATGAGAGTCGGAGATCCAATCGTTGTCGGAAATACCTATGGCCGTGTTCGTGTAATGACAAATGATATCGGACGCCGAGAAAAAGCGGCCGGACCAGCAACACCAGTAGAAATTACTGGATTGAATGATGTTCCTCAAGCAGGAGATCGTTTTGCAATCTTCGATGATGAAAAAACAGCTCGCGCTGCCGGGGAAGAACGTGCTAAACGCGCGTTGCTTGAGCATCGCAGTGCTAGTGCCCGTGTGACATTAGATAACTTATTTGAATCTCTTAAAGAAGGAGAATTGAAAGAAGTTAATGTCATTATCAAGGCAGATGTACAAGGTTCAGCTGAAGCATTAGCAGCATCATTGAAAAAAATTGATGTTGAAGGCGTACGTGTGAAAATCGTCCATTCCGCAGTTGGAGCAATCAATGAAAGTGATGTTACTTTAGCAGCGGCAAGTAACGCGATTATCATTGGATTTAACGTTCGTCCTACACCGCAAGCAAAACAACAAGCATCAACAGAAGAAGTCGATATTCGTTTACACCGTATTATCTATAAAGCAATCGAAGAAATCGAAACGGCGATGAAAGGTTTGCTTGATCCAGAATACGAGGAAAAAATTACTGGTCAAATGACTGTTCGTGAAACCTATAAAGTTTCTAAAGTTGGTACTATCGCTGGATGTTACGTTAACGAAGGTTCTATCCAACGTGACAGCGGTGTGCGTATCATTCGTGATGGAATCGTTATTCTTGAAGGCAAACTTGCTAGCTTGAAACGTTTCAAAGACGATGTGAAGGAAGTTAAGATGGGTTACGAATGTGGCGCCATGATCGAAAACTTCAATGATATTAAAGTTGACGACGTTATTGAAGGCTTTATTATGGAAGAAATCAAGCCTAAATAATAATTATTCGTTCCGCTATGTACTCTTAGTGCATGGCGGAATGATTAAAAATTAATCTACTAGTATGAACAAGGAGGCAGTCGATATGCCAAATTATCGCGATCGTCGTCTCGCTCAAGAGATTTTAAAAGAAGTCAATGACATCTTACGAAAAAAAGTTCGTGATCCGCGTGTGCAAGAAGTAAATATCACGGATGTTCACGTTACTGGCGACCTGCAGCAAGCGACGATTTATTATAGCTTATTATCTGATAAAGCGTCAGATAAAGAAAAGGCACAAGAAGGATTGAATAAGGCAAGTGGGTTAGTTCGTCGAGAATTAGGTCATGCATTATCAATTTACAAAACACCGGAGCTGTTTTTTGAGTTGGATGAATCAGTTGAATATGGTTCTAAGATTGATCAGATGATTCGCGACTTAAATAAAGAATAAATTCGTTAGAACCTGAAAAATTTTTCGGGTTCTTTTTTGCATTATTGGTCAAATCCTGTTAAAGTGTATGCAGTTTGTAATGAATCCTTTTGCTGGATATTTTTCAAGGAGGCAACGTCTAAAATGACTACGGAATTTGAAGAACGGATGAAGGCTCTCCATAAAGAATTTGAAAATTTGAGCCCTGAAGAACGCAAAGCCGTTAAACAAAAAATAAAAAAAATCAATGTCTTAACTTCTCGTAAATTAGAACGAATGAAGCACGATTTGCTACGTATGGAAACAAAACGTGCTCAACTTTCATTGGATGGTGAGTCAAAAGAACTATCTGAATTGGAAGATCGAATTATTAGTAAGAAAAGAGAATTTTTAAAATTATTATTTAAGGCGAAAGAAAATTGTTCCAAGAGGTGAGTGAATGGGCCTAATTGAGATTATTATCATTTTAGCCATTGCCATTACCTTATCGAATGTTTTAGCAAAAGTTTTTCCGTCGTTTCCAATCTTCATGATCCAAATCATCACCGGCATCATTCTTGGATTTACCGAAGTAGGTAGTTCTATCCATTTTGAACCGGAAGTTTTTCTTGTAATGATCATTGCTCCTTTGCTTTTTCGTGAAGGAGAGACAGCAGATATTCCATCGATTTTAAAACATTTTGGATTGATCTTGTTATTAGCCTTTGGCGGAGTGATTTTTACGCTATTTGGTTTGGGCTTCGTTCTGCATAGTATTTTGCCAGCGATACCGATTGCTGCCTGTTTAGCCTTTGGCGCCTCTTTAGGTCCCACAGATGCTGTGGCAGTTAGCTCTCTGGCGAAACGTTTAAACATCCCAGAATCAGTAATGCATGTTTTAGAAGGGGAAGGGTTAATTAATGATGCCACAGGTGTTACGGCCTTCCAGTTTGCAGTAGCCGCTTTATTAACAGGTCAATTTTCTGCGACTGATGCTTCTATCTCTTTACTTGAATCAAGTATCGTGGGAGTACTAGTTGGTCTATTGATTATTTGGATAAAGAATGAAATTATAAAAATTATTGAACGAATTTCCGCTCAAGATATATCAGCTTATTTGCTAATTGAGCTGATTTTACCGTTTGCGGCTTATTTTATTGCTGAACTATTCCATGCTTCTGGAATTATTGCTGCGGTTGTTACAGGTGTTTTACAAGCGACTGGTTTTCGTCGTGTGACACTTTTTGAAGCACAGCTTTCGAATGTAACCGAGAGTTCATGGAGTACAATCAGTTTTATGTTGAATGCGCTAGTTTTTATCTTTTTAGGCATTGAGCTTTCACAAGTCTTTTCACCCGTTTGGAATAGTCGTAATTATTCAAACATTCATCTCCTAGGCATCGTTTTATTACTTACAGCTCTTTTATTTGTTTTACGGTTTCTGTTCGTTAGTGGCTTTTATATTGTGACACAAGGATGGAAAAAGAGTCATGAACAGTTAAGAGATCGCTTATTGTTGACCTTCGGGGGCGTTAAGGGAACAGTTAGTATAGCGACGATTTTTATTTTACCGACAACAATTAACGGACTAGAGTTTCCAGAGCGCTCGCTATTACTGTTTATTACTGCATGTGTGACATTCTTGACGCTGATTATTGGTATGATCTTGTTACCAATTCTATCTGAAGGGGAAGTGGTTCCGCCGACTGACCCTAAATTAATGTTGATTCTTAGAGAGGTTATTAGTGAACTGTATGAGGATCTAGACAATAAAAAATTGAGTGAAAAGGAACGTTTTGCGTTGCTAGCAGTTATCGCAAATTATCAAGGCCGCATCCAAATGGTTTTTAACAATTCAATGCCAGAGAGTGCACAACAAGAATTTCAAGAAATTCAAGCATTAATTATTTCGGTTGAACGAGATGGTCTCGATGAAAGTTTCAGGAGACATCAGATTGATTCCGGTGCTTATCGCTTATATTCACGATTTATTTCAAATGTATCTGAATCTGTTACGAAGCAAATGTTGTCCTTGCTTAGTTTTTGGTTAATCTTTGTTCGTCGAATTATTCGTGTCATCATGCATCCGAAAATGTTCTGGCAACGTCGACAAAAACGGAAAGAAACGGTTGATAACGAAGATATTTCTAATCTTAGAAAAATCTTTATTCGAAATAGTGAAGCTATACTTGACAGCTTGGAAAACTTGCGTGATGTGTATGATGAAGATTTAATTGATTTTTTCGTTGATGAACGAAAAAATTTAATGCATCAAGTTAGCGGTCATGGATTATTTGGAACGTATTTAATTCAACAAGATCCAATCTATGCTAAAGAACTAATTCGCGGTTTTTATTTAGAAAGAAAAATTATTGATAAGTATGAAGGTAGCGAAGAAATATCTAACTTTGCAGCCAATAATTATCGTCATCAAGTGAATCAATTAGAATCTTATGCAATGCGTCAACCGTCTGATCCAAGTATCTCATTTGTGATTAATCGTCAACGTCACAAGAAAAAAGTAAAGGAAGAAAAATATTAAAAACTGAAGTGACCCCAAAAAGTTAGACTTATTTCGGAGTAGAGAAATCTACTCCATTTTTTGTTTGTTAACATGACAATTATGCCGCTTTCTGTGCAGCTTTTCGAAATTGAACAGGGCTTCTCCAATTCAATTTCTGTTTCATCCGGTGATTGTTGTAGTAATAGATATAGTCATCGATCGCCGTTTTTAGTTCATCAAAACTGTGATAGGTTTCCCCATGAAAGATTTCTTGTTTTAGAAGACTGAAGAAGTTCTCCATGATTGAATTATCTAAACAATTTCCTTTGCGAGACATACTTTGAAAGATTTTCTGTTTCTTTAGTTTTTGCCGATAGGACTTCATTTGATAAGCCCACCCTTGATCCGAATGGAAGGTGCGACGATAGGGGCAATCAGCCGTGATCGCGATGGCTTCTTCTAAACCTTCCATAATTGCCAAGGCATTCGGCTTTTCTGAAATGCGGTACGAAAGAATCTCGCTATTATACATGTCCATGAACGGGTCTAGGTATAACTTTCTTTGTCGGATCACGCCTTTGGTATCTATTTCAAAATACTTGAATTCTGTTGTATCTGTCGTAATTTTTTGATGACAAATACTCGTATAAAAATGACGACGAATCCGGTTTTTCGCCACTTTTCCAATCTTTCCTCGATAAGAATTATAGCGACGTGATTTACGTGTGTAGGAACGGACTTCGATCCCTAGCTTTCGAATCAAACGTTGAACTTTCTTTTTATTGACATGAAATCCGCGATTTTTTAGTTCATTCGTCATTCGTAAACAGCCATAATTTTTATGTTCTTTACGAATACGAAGCATTTCGGCTTCGATTCCTTGATCGGGATTGTCTCTGTCAAATCGTTTTTGCCAGTACATAAACGTCGCTTTAGGAAAGTTTAACGTCTCAAGAAGCTCAACTAATTTGAATGATCCTCGGAGGCTGTTGATGATTCGTGCGATTGATTCGTTCGTCTTTGTTGGGCTTCCTGTTTTCGCAGCTTCCTCAGCTCTTTTAAAAAGGCATTCTCAATCTGAAGGGAACGCACTTGTTTTTCTAATTCTTTAATACGGTCTCGTTCTTCCGGTGTTGACTCAATTGAACGCTTCTTTTTCTGTTCTTTTTTCTCAGCCAAGGTAGATGGACGTCCTTTCGTTTTTGTGAGTCCATCGATACCATCATCCCGAAATTTTCTCATCCAACTGGCAATGAGAGACGGATTATTCATTTTAAGTACATTGGCAATTTCACGATAAGACAGCTCACTAGTTTGATATAACTCTATCGCATCCAACTTAAATTGAACAGAATAATTCGCATTTTTACGTTTTCTGAGAAGACCTTCTTCGCCAAATTCCCGGTAGGAATTCACCCAATCTAGTATTTGTTTCCTATCCTTAACCGAATGTATCTTTGCTAAATAGCTATAACCACCTTTCCCATCTAAGTATTCTTGAACTACTTTCAATTTGAATTCAAAACTATATTTAGCCATAAAAATACCGACCTCCAAGAGTTAGATTTTGGTCTAACTTTTGGGGGTCGGCTCAAACCGTCATAATAAATGGCGGTTTTTATTTGTTAGAAAAGAGGACAACTAGTCTCCAGCTTTAACTTGCCATTTCTCAGATTAGCTATGCTATAATGGGAGCGTTGATTATAAAATGAAATGAGGAAACAGCGATGGACGGTATTTTGCCGTTATGGAAAGAACGCGGCATGACAAGTCATGACTGTGTCTTTAAATTGAGAAAAATTTTAAAAACAAAAAAAGTTGGCCACGGAGGAACATTAGATCCTGATGTCGATGGGGTCTTACCCATCTGTATAGGAAAGGGAACTAAGGTGATCGAATATCTGCAAGATAGTGGGAAAATTTATGAAGGTGAAATTACACTAGGGTTTTCAACGACAACTGAGGATCGTAGTGGCGATATTGTAGAAACTAAAGCAGTGGACGGCGTGTTATCGACAGAAGAAATTGATCGAATGATGAAGTCATTTATTGGGACAATCAAACAAATCCCACCTATGTACTCAGCGGTAAAAGTAAATGGCAAACGTTTATATGAATATGCGCGAGCTGGCGAAACGGTGGAACGCCCAGAACGACAAGCTGTCATAGAAAGTTTTCAACGAACAACAGAGCCCGTCTACAATGAAGAGAACAAGACACAAAGCTGGCGATTTCAAGTCACTTGCGGGAAAGGGACCTATGTTCGAACATTAGCGGTGGACCTTGGAGAGAAACTAGGCTACCCTGCACATATGTCTGATTTAACGCGTTTAGCAAGCGGCGGTTTTTCAGTTGGACAAGCAGTTACTTTGGCACAAGTTAGCGAATTAATGGAAAATGAGCAGATTGATCAAGCACTGCAGCCGATTGAAGAGGCTATGAAAGACTTTCCTCGTATTGATTTAACAGAGGAGGATTGGCAAAGGGTAAAAAATGGTCAAGTGCTACCTATGAAAGCTTTTAGAATCAAAAAGATGCCAGAAAAATTAATCGCTTTCTACTATCAAAATCTGCTAGTCAGTCTCTATGGTCAGCATCCAGAAAAAAATTGGCTTTTGAAGCCAAGTAAAGTGATTCGAAACGAGGTATAGCAAATGGAAATTGTTAAGCTACGTCATCCTTATAAGCCAGAAGAAATTCCTATGGGTGATTGTGTTTTAGTTTTAGGCTTTTTCGATGGTGTTCATCGCGGGCACCAAGAAGTGATCAAGACTGGAAAAAAGATCGCACAGGAAAAAAAATTGAAATTAGCAGTAATGACTTTTAACCAACATCCTGCAGTGGTATTTCAGCAAGTACAAAGTAAACCTATCAAGTATCTTTCTACATTGAGACAAAAAGAGGAGCGAATGGCGGAACTGGGCGTTGATCTACTTTATGAAGTAGCATTCACCTCTTCATTTGCGGCTTTAAAACCACAAGATTTTGTCGATCAATACATCGTTGGACTTCATGCAAAGGTGGCAGTTTCCGGTTTTGATTATAATTTTGGAAAAGATCAAACCGCTGATGCAAAGCATCTGCCTACTTATTCTAATGATCGTTTTGAAGTAATCATTGTTGCTAAGAAAACAGAAGAACATGAAACTGAAAAAATCAGTTCATCGCGCATTCGCCGCTTGCTTTCTGAAGGACGTTTAGACGAGGCCAATCATTTGTTAGGATATATTTATGAGACGAGTGGGACGGTCATTCATGGGGAAGCACGAGGGAGGACTTTAGGCTATCCGACGGCGAATATTCAAGTGCCTGATGACATGAAATTACCTAGAGAAGGTGTTTATGTAAATCAGATCAAAATCGGTGATGACTGGTATCCAGCGATGGGGTCAATTGGTCATAACGACACCTTTGGCTCTAATCGGATGTTGACAGTAGAAATCAATATTTTGGATTTCAATCAAGAGATTTATGGAGAAAAAGTCAAAGTCCGTTGGTATCATATGCTGCGTGGGCAAGTAGCCTTTGAGTCTGCTCAAGGCCTAATTAAGCAATTAGAAGAAGATGAGCAGGCTACGAGAGATTACTTTAACCAGTTATAGACACTCAGAAATGAGTGTCTTTTTTTTCGAGAAAAAAGCATTAAAGCAGAATGGTCAAATTTTTGCTATCATAAAAATAAAAAGGATGAATGGGATGGAAAAAAACTGGCAGATTCGGACGTATAAAAAGACTGATGAAAAAGAATTATTCACAATGATGGAAAAAGAATCCGATTGGCATGACTATTGTTTTGGTGGTGGAAAAACAAAATATGCGACGGCATTAGAAACATCTTTGACGTATCTGCTTTTGGAGGAGAATAAAATTTGTGGGTATGCTCGTTGCCGAGAGGATGATGGCTTTGGCGTATATGTTTATGATTTATTGGTTAACGCAGATTCTCGAGGAAAAAACTATGGTCGATACTTGATGGAGCAGGCTTGTAAAGATTTCCCTGATCAGATGGTTTATGTTATGAGTGATGTCGATCCATACTATGAAAAGCAAGGGTATCAAAAAGAAGGAACGATATTTATTGTGAAACAAAAATAAATTTACTTTGGTGATTGACTCTCCCTTAACAGGAGACAGTATTCTGTTTGTGAAAGGGGAGGAGCACAATGAATGTAGCTATCGAGGCAGAACAACTAACTAAGGGAATCGGTGGGAGGAATATCATTAATCAACTGAGCTTTACCATCAGAAAAGGTGAGGTTTTCGGTTTGTTAGGACCAAATGGGGCAGGAAAAACAACGACCATTGAAACACTTTTAGGAATTAAACGTCCAGATCAAGGTTCAGCTAAGATTTTAGGATTCGATCCGCGCAAGCAGCGCCGTGAAGTTTTTGAGCGAGTAGGTGTTCAATTGCAATCGTCTAGTTATCAAAACAACATTCGTGTAGGCGAGTTATGTCGAGAACTTTCTAGTTTGTATAAGCAGCCTCGTTCTTACCGTGAATTACTAAGTTTGTTTAAACTGGAAAGATTTGAGTCACAATTTGTTGAGAAGCTTTCTGGTGGGGAAAGACAAAAACTTTCTATTGTACTTGCATTGATTCCTAATCCAGAAATTATTTTTTTGGATGAATTGACGACAGGACTGGATACAGAGGCACGTAGAAGTGTTTGGCAAACATTATTGAAGCTCAAGGAGACGAACTTAACTATTTTCTTGACGACTCATTATATGGAAGAAGCAGAGATTCTTTGTGATCGACTACTTTTGATTAAACGTGGAAGTATCGTAGCGGAGGGATCAATCTCAGAATTGCTGGAGGAGAGTTCCCAGAATAGTTTGGAAGAGGCTTATCTGTGGTATGTAGGGGAGGATGAGTATGAATAAAGTTCTTAGTTTAGCAAAAGTGGAAGGTAAATTAGCGCTTCGGTCAATTGACGGTGTTCTTTTTGGCATCGGTATGCCATTAGGTGTCTTATTGTTGACGACGATGATTGCAGGAAACAAACAAGCCGGCACTACTTCTTATACTTTTTTAGATAGCAGTTTCAGTTCCCTTTTAGTAGTGGGAATATGTGCTACTGCTTTCATGGGAATTCCACTGACAATATGTGATTATCGAGATAAGAAAATACTGAAACATTTTTTTGTGACTCCCGCTTCACCGATTCATTTGATAGCGACTCAAGTGCTGATTGCAATGATCACAGCAATTATTTCCGCAGGATTAGTTGCATTCGTCGCTGTTTTCTTTCTTGATTACCGCATGCAGGGAAGCTGGGGATTATTGATTGCAAGTTATTTTTTGGTTATGATTTCGATGTATAGTTTAGGACTATTGATCGCTAGCTTGTGTAAAAATATTAAAATTGCAAATTTGATTTGCAGTTTGGTTTATTTCCCAATGCTGTTTTTATCGGGTGCAGTTATTCCGTTTGAGTTATTTCCAAATGGGATGCAAAGGATTGCGAATATTCTACCATTAACACAGGGAGTGCAATTGTTGAAAAGTGTAAGTCTTAATCAGTCTGTAGGAAATCCTCAATTTGTGTTGGTACTCTTGATAGGAATCACTATCTTAGGATTTGGTTTAGCGGCAAAATTCTTTCGTTGGGAATAATAAAAAAAGAGGAGAATTTCATGGACTACGAATGTGAAAAGATTGAAGAAAAACTATATCGAATTGGTATGTTTTCAAAAATGAACCAAGTGACGATCAAAACATTACGTTACTATGATGAAGTGGGGCTGCTTCGCCCCCGCTTCATTGATCCAGATAATGGGTACCGTTATTATAGCTCTAGCCAGTTAGAACCACTGCACCGACTTTTAGCTCTTCGTAGAATCGGCTATAGCATTGAAGAAATTAAGCAGGTTCAAGATGGAGTAAGTGAGCAGCGAATCTTACGTCGAAAAAAACAGCAATTAATGAAAGAGATATCTGAACGCATGTCGATGCTCTCGCAGATTGAAGGGTATTTACAACAGGAAGAAGAAAGTTATCATATGATAGTCAAACGATTACCAGAAGTCATTGTGGCATCGATGAAAAAGGTAATTCCAAATTTTGAATCATTGAGTTCTATCATGCCAGAGATGGGTGCTATGATGGAGAAAGTCGGTTGTGTCTGTGCGATGCCCGAATACTGTTTCAATATTTATTATGACAATGAATATAAAGATGAAAATATTGGTGTCGAGGTTTGTGAAGCAGTAACAGAACAGAAAGAGGATTTCGGTGACTTGAAATTCAAGGTAATTCCTGAAGTTCCAATGGCAGTTTGTACAATGCATAAGGGACCATATACATCGATTCCGAAAGCATTTGCTGCGGCGATTAAGTTTACTGAAGAAAACGGATATGAAATTATCGATTCTATTCGGGAAAACTATATTGATGGAATGTGGAATAAGGATAACGAAGACGATTGGTTAACAGAAATTCAAATACCAGTTAAGAAAATATGAGAAGCAAAAAGAAGTCTTGTTCAAAAGATTTCTTTTTGTTTTTTTGAAGAATCATGACGATTAATAATTGTTTGCCCTTTATCGATATGCTACGCTAGGTGTAGTTTTAATGAAAACGCTATAAAAAAGAAAGAAGGAATGAAAATGGCGAAAGAACGTTTTGTAAGAGTATATGCTCAAGGAAAGTTAGATGCGCTCATGATCTTTATTGACCGTGAAACAGGAGTGAATTATTTGTTCAACAAGGTCGGTTATGCAGGAGGCTTGACCCCTTTGTTGGACAAGGATGGAAAACCAGTCATTACTCCTATTGATGAAATAGATAAGAAATAGAGGACATTGGGGAACAAGCCTATAACAAAAACTTATGCTAAGCTTTTCTCATAAGGGAGAGTGAATAGGATGCACGCGTGGGAAGCCATTCAGCAATCAGTGGACTATATTGAAGAGAATATCAAGGAAGTATTATCAATAGAAGAATTAGCGAACGTTTCTTATTTATCCATGTATTATTTCCAAAAATTATTCAGTCGTCTAGTTGGGAAGACAGTAAAGGAGTATATAAAGGCTAGAAGAGTTGCAAATGCGAAACCTTTATTGAAAGCAACGAATCTAAGGATTGCGGATATTGCTCTAGAATATGGGTTCAACAGCCATGAAAGTTTTACGAAAGCTTTTAAAGAAATTTATTGTATAACACCTAAAGCTTATAGAAGAAATAATCTGTTACTGACGGATTTTTTGAAACCAGATCTATCGATCTACTACACGATGGTCGATGAAGATGTGCCACTGATGGTGGATGATATGGTGTTAGAAATAAATCAACGTGTATTAAATGAAACAGAATACTATACGGGTGTCTTAAAAAAAATCGATTCAAAAGAAATGAATACGGTTGGTGTAAACACCTTGATCGAGCTATGGGATGCGTTTCACGAAAAAAAGGAAGGAATTCCCAATTTATTTGCAGAGGGACTATACATCGATTATTTTTCGACGGATGCTATTCCTGGAAAAGTACAGTATTTTGTAGGAGCTAGCTCTGATAATAGCCCAGTAAATGGATTTAATCAACTGAGTGTTGAACCGGGGAAATATTATGTTTGTACATTCGAAGCTGAAAGTTTTGACTATTTAGTTGAGGATGCATTGTATAAGGCGAACCATTACTTCTTTGAAACATGGCTAAAAAGGCATGGAATCGGTAAGGAAGACATGGAGCCTTTTTTGATCCAAAAGTATGTGAATGTCACAGATGAACCCAAAATCGAAATATGGATCAAGCCAACAAAAGAGCTTGTCAAAGGTTAAGAGAAAAAAGCTTCAGTTCCTTACGGATCAGAAGCTTTTTACATACTCTTAATTCTTTTTTTCTTTATTGACAGAAAGAACAGTTTCTTTATGTAACGTATATCCCCAAAATATGCCTGTCAGTTGTGTCATTAGAAAAAGCACAATTAGTGGAATCGCCGCAAAATACGGAGAAGAAGAGTGGTACAAACTAACTAAAGGACTTTTAAAGCTTATTAATGCGCAACTTAGTAGTATATTAAGGATATTTCCAGCTATTAATAAAGAAAGTTGTTGACTGGCTTTGGCATAATACCCGAGGATGACAGTAAGTACTAAAAAGAAAAAAATTCCCACGATTGAATCAAATAAATAATCTATCGCTAGAGAGAGATGAACGTACGGAATCAAATAGAAAATGAATGGTAATTGCATGATTCTTTTTTTGACCATCAAATAGCCCTCCTTAAAACGTTCTCTACGGTTATTTTATGACTCATAAATGGTCAATTCAACATAAAACTCTGAAATACTAATAATAATGAAAGTTCTTTTATACTGTTATCAACAAATAATCACCTGTTTAATTTCAAATTTTTTCTTATTGATTCTTTTTTCAATTCTAAAAAAAGAATAGCGGCTTAACCTGAATTTTTATAAAGGGGCCTCCGAAAGTAAAAATTATCGTTGTAATAAGCAAGAAAATTTTCAAATCATTGCTGTAAAGCAGATAAAAGTGAACTTTTTTTTCTTTACTATCTGAGAGATTGTGATAATATGATTAGAAATGGAGGGGTTATATGAATAAATTGCAAGATCGATTTAACAAAAATGTCTATGAAATCGCCGTCTCATTGATTCGTCAATTTGATGAAAAAGTCTCGGGAATTCCTAATATGCTAAAGTTGACATTAGGCGAGCCGGATTTTAATACCCCCGAGCATGTGAAAGAAGCAGGGCAGCAAGCAATTAGGGATAATTTTAGTCACTATACAGGGATGTCCGGGTTGATGGATGTCCGAGAAGCGGCGAGTCGTTTTTTATCAGAGAAATATACAGTCAATTATGATCCAACAACTGAGGTTTTAGTGACAGTCGGAGCAACTGAGGCGTTGTCGGCGAGTTTGCTATCAATTTTAGAAGCGGGAGACAAGGTTTTGCTTCCGGCGCCGACCTATCCAGGGTATGAGCCATTAATTTTATTGGCAGGAGCGGAGCCTGTTTATATTGATACACGAGAGACTGGGTTTGTTTTAACTCCTGAACAGATTGACCAGGCGATGGCAGAGCATGGTGATAAGGTGAAAGCGATCATTATCACCTCACCATCCAATCCAACAGGTGTTGCCTACAATGAAGCAGAAGTTTCAGCGTTAAGTGAAACTTTAAAAAAATATCCGGTTTTTGTAATCAGTGATGAAATTTATAGTGAATTGAATTATGAAACAAAGCATGTTTCCTTTGGAAAATATTTAAGAGAACAAACGATTTTGATTAATGGACTATCAAAATCTCATGCGATGACGGGTTGGCGGATTGGCTTTATTTTTGCACCGGTTGAGTTAACCGAGCAGATTATAAAAGTTCATCAATATTTAGTAACAGCAGCTTCCACGATTTCACAAAAAGCTGCGGTCCGTGCATTAGTACAAGGAATATCAGATGCAGAGATAATGAGAGAAGAATATCGTGAGCGTCGGGATTATGTTTATCAAGCGATGACGAAACTAGGGTTTGATGTCGCACGTCCTTCTGGGGCGTTTTATATCTTTGCCAAAATCCCAGCGAATTTAGAACAGGAGTCAATGGCCTTTTGTGTTGATTTAGCTGAAAAAAATCAATTAGCAATTATTCCAGGAATTGCCTTTGGACCTGAAGGGGAAGGCTATGTTCGAATCAGTTATGCGGCTTCCATGGAGAATTTGGTTGAAGCAATGAATCGTTTGGCAGCCTATGTAGGAAAATAAAAAGAAACGATCAAATCAATTTTTCGATTTGATCGTTTCTTTTTATTTGTTTAAGTAGTTAAAGAGTCCGCTGATTGTTTTGTCGGTTAAATCAATTTCTTTACCCTCCACTGTTGCTTTTACAACATGGTAATAATCAGGTAAATCGGGAACCTCTTTCAATTGAGCTGCTACGAAATCATTGGCATTCGTATAAGTTTTTTCTTTTTGTGATCCGTTTAATTCATAAGTAATGACTAACATTGCTATTCGCTTCTCTCATTAATAATTTTCATTGCAGGATTATTATATACTGAAACTAATAAAAAGTAAGCTAATATGCCTTTACCAAATATTTACAGTACTTTACGGATCGTTTACATGCAATCAATAAGATATTTACTTTCTATTGTTAAAGTAACCATGTACTAAAAATAAGAGAGAGTCAAAAGGTTCATTGAGTCTCTTTAAAATGCATTATTTATTATAAGGAGTGTACATGATGAAGAAAATTATTTTAGCATTAGCATTTTCAGGAATTATCTTAGCTGGCTGCGGCAGTGGGAATGCGACAAAAGATTCAAGTTCTGCGAAAGAGGAAACAACGAAAATTACAGCGGTAGGTTCAACAGCATTACAACCCTTAGTTGACGCTGCACAAGAAAGCTATACACAGAATCATCCAACTGTTCAAATCTCTGTTCAAGGCGGAGGAAGCGGAACGGGCTTGAGTCAGGTGGAAAGCGGAGCAGTAGAAATCGGTAATTCAGATGTGTTTGCTGAAGAAAAAGATGGTGTAGACGCTAGTAAATTAGTTGATCATAAAGTAGCTGTTGTGGGCTTTGTTCCAGTAGTAAATAAAGATGTGGGTGTAAAAGATGTTACAAAACAGCAATTGATTGATATTTTTACAGGGAAAATCAAAAATTGGAAAGAACTTGGTGGAAAAGATGAAGCCATTCAAGTCGTAAACCGTGCATCAGGAAGCGGAACTCGAGCTACTTTTGAAAAATGGGGCCTAGATGGCAAAGAACCAATTCAGTCACAAGAACAGGATTCATCAGGAACAGTGAAAAAAATTGTGGCACAAACACCTGGTGCAATCAGCTACCTTGCACTATCTTACGTGGATGATAGTTTACAGCCCTTAGAATTAGATGGTGTAACAGCTAATGATAAAAATATTACAACGAATAAATGGCCAATTTGGTCTTATGAACATATGTATACAAATGGAAAACCGGAAAAAGCATTGGCCGATTTCTTGAAGTATATGACAAGTGATGAAATTCAAGCTGGTCCTGTTAAAGAGTTGGGTTACTTGCCTATTACCTCAATGAAGGTGGAACGCGCAGCAGATGGAACGGTTAAGTAATGCTGAGAATATTTTTACCGTCTAAGTGGAAGAAATATGGATATTAAAAAGGACCGTCGTTTGCTTGGAGCCACTGATAAAGTACCCTAGTTTCTACAAAAACTCAGATTAATGAACGGAAAAAGCCCGATGATCAGCCTACAAAGTTGATCATCGGGCGTTCTTTATTATTTTTCTTCCGCTTTTTCATCAATCAGCTTAACGATTCGTTTTAAATTAGTGACAAAGAGCGTACTGGCTCCTTGAAGCATCATGCCCTCAATGTCTTTAGACCAGGAAACATTGTAGCCATGTCTGTTTTTGATTTCACTATTCTTTCCTTCAATCATATAACGCATACGGTAACGTTTTTGGAACGCTTCCGTTTCCTGAAATGTCTGTTGGTCGCTATGTGCTTGGGATTGAATCGTCACACTGTACGTTTTACTTTTTGCCCCTTCTTTATAACAGTCCTCATTCAATGGACAAGCTTGGCACTTTTTTACATCAAAATAGAAGGTCAATCGTTGGTTTTCTCCTTGATTTTTCTTTCCTTGAACAGCTTTTCGAAAGGCCAATTGTCCATTGGGACAGACGTACATTCCAGCGTCCTTATTATATTCCCACTCCTGTTCGGGATCTCGTGTGCCATTTGAAATCACTGGATGAAGTTTTGAATAAAGTTTAATTTTTTCTTCTGCTGTAAAAAGTAAGTTGGCTTTTCCTGAATACGCTGTATCACCGATAACTTCCTTCACATCAATTCCGTTCGCACGTGATTTTTCAACTAATTCTTTTAAATATGGGCCGTCTCCAACATCCCCACCAGTCACACTTGCGGCTGCGATAATTCGTTCTTCGGTGATAGCCAGATGGGTTTTATAGCCGAAAAATTCTGTTTCTGCGGTTTTATGTCCAACCTTTGCGGACGTATCGTGAGAATAGACTTCATATTCTTGGCAATCTTCAACCGTTTCTTTTAACTGATTGACTGACTCCGCGACTGCAGGTATGACGGACCATTCTGGATGTTCCTCAATTGCTTTTAAGAGCGTCTTTACATAGTCTTTTTCTGCTTGGTACTCGTTTTTTTGATTTTTTTCAGGCATGATCTGTTTCGCTTCAGGTTTTACTGTATAAATCGCTTTGCGCACCTTTTTTGAATAAGAACGTAAGAGCTCTATTGCGGATTTTTTATTAAATCTAGAAGCGGTATGTGTGGCATCTACGATAATTCCTTTGCTTTTGATAATCTCTTTTTCGATCGCGAGCTGAACGGTTTTGTTCAATAAGAGATCTAGTAAATTTGAATCGTTCAAGCGTTGTCGTCTGAATTTCGTCAGTAGACTTGGATCAATGACCTCGTCTTCTGGAGCTAAGCCAAGAAAATATTTGTAGGCCATGTCTGTTTTACTGCGAGCAACGAGATCCACATCAGACGCGGGAAACATCGCTTTTAACATCAAATATTTGAATAACTTAATCGGATCATAGGCATTGCGACCATCGTTTAAACAATATTTATTTTCTAGTTCCTCGTAAACAAAAGAAAAGTCAACTAACTCATTGAACCGACGCAAAATATGATCGGCTGGGATGAGTAAATCATAAAGATCACTATATGGACTAAGTTTGGTTTGAACCATTTGTTTAAGCATGAAATCGCCCCCTAGATACTTCTAATTATAAAGATATCTGGACAACGAATCACTATCTAAAAGAAAAAATTGTCGAAAGAAAATGCCTGCATTCTCTTTCGACAATTTTTGTTATTGAACTTTATCAGTGGCTCCGGATAAGCCGCGATCCCTTTTTAATTTGGCAATTTGACAGTAAAAGTAGAGCCAAGCTTTGGATGACTCTCTACTTCGACAGTACCGCCCAAAATTTCAGTGTACTCCTTAACGATAGCAAGTCCTAATCCAGTTCCACCTGAATGACGAGCACGTGCTTTATCGACACGATAAAAGCGTTCAAAGATCCGTTTTTGATCGTCCTTTGACATTCCAATGCCGTGATCGGTAACGGTGATTTCTAACTGACTTGTCAGACGATAACGTATTTCGATCTGACTTTCCTCAGGTGAATACTGAATAGCATTCTCTAGAAGATTTTTTATGATTGGCTGGAAGAAGGTCAATCGAGTTTGATAGAAGCAATTCTCAGCGCCATCTATGGATACAGTAATGTGCTTCGTCTTGAGTAGATGGCTATATAAGTCTATTTGCTGTTGCAAGAAATAATTGAGTTCGATTGTTTGGCGGTCTTCCGCTAAATCATCGCTATCTTTTGACAGCTCAATGATATCTTGGATCAATCGCTGCAAACGTTTCGCATCCTTTTGCATGATCGTCAAAAATTCATCGGTTAATTCAGGATCATCTTTGGCACCATCTAATAAAGTTTCTGTAAAGCCTAATAGCGATGTTACAGGTGTCTTCAATTCGTGTGAGACATTACCAACGAAATCGCGTTGAATTTTTTCTAGACGCCGCACATGAGTCAAATCATAAACAGTCCCCATGATTTGATCCCCTTTGATTTCATTTTCGATATAACGTAAACGAATATCTAAATTCATGGAACTTGGAAGCTTCGTTGAAATTTCTTGGTGCACTTGATTTTTATCAACTAGAACTTGTTGAATTAATTGGATAAACTTATTGTCTTCAATGACCTGCCAATAATAGTGCTGACTGGCACCCCCAATATGCAGGAGCTCCTCCATCGCTGGATTGATCATGATAAAGCGGCCTTCAGTATCAATAATGAAGACACCAATCGTCAATTCATGGAAGAGGGTCGAAAACTGCTCCTCCGTGGAGGTATATGCGGCATAGGTTTCATTTAATTGCTCACTGATTTGATTCACCGTGAGATAAAGCTCTTGCCATTGGGGCGAGTTTTGCATAACGTAATTACTTTTTTCAGGTTCCTTCAGCATTCGCTGCAGGACCGGCAGGACTGTCTCAATAGGACGATTTCGTTGATAAGTTAAATAGCAGATAATCAAATAAATAAACACGTAAAATAAAAACAAGATAATAAAAATGGTTCGTTGAAAATTCCGAGTTTTCGGTTGAAAGGCGGACGTTCTTTTTGCAACACGCAAAATACCAACGGTTTTATCACCAGAACGAATGGGTTGTGCTGTATAAAGCAGTTCGGTTTTTAAAGTAGTACTATAACGAACGGAAGACCCAACACTATTATTGTTTAGAGTAATTTTTACTTCGGGACGATTTTCACGGCTTCCTGAAAGACTTGGGTCTGAACTATCAAAAATAATTTTTCCTTGAGCATCTAACAATGTAATACGGTCATGAGCTTCCTGAGAAAAAATTTCGATAGCTGATCGGTTTTTTTCTGAGTCCAGCTGTTGTAGGTCTAATCGATGAATAATGAGTTCGCCATTGCTGGTCAAAAATTCTTCCTGTTGCTCCAACAATTCTTTTGTATAAAAATGGTTAGCTAGTTTCCAACTGCCAAAGAAAAGCAAACAAATAAGTAAAAAAGGAATAAGATAATCTAAATGCTTGCGTTTCATTGATTCGGCACCTGAAATTTATAGCCAAAGCCGCGTACAGTTTGCAAATATTGGGGATGCTTAGGGTCCATTTCAATTTTTTCCCGCAGATGAGAGACATGAACATCTACGATCCGACTTTGTCCGGAGAAATCATATTGCCATATTCGATCTAGTAAGGTATCTCGATCTATGACACGTTCTTTGCGCTTCATGAAATAAACGAGAAGTTCAAATTCTTTTGGTGTCAGCTCAATTCTGTCACCGCGAACAGTCACCTGGTAGTTTGATAGGTCGGCCTTAATATCTCCTGCAGTTAAAAATTCATGCTCAACGACTTCTTGACGAGGTTCCACTCTACGAAAGATAGCTTTCATGCGGGCTAGTACTTCTCGAGGAGAAAACGGTTTGGTTAGATAATCGTCTGCTCCAATTTCCAACCCTAAAATTCGATCAATCGCATCGTCTTTAGCAGTGAGCATTAAGATAGGCGTATCAATTTTTTCTTGTCGTAATTTTTTTGCGATGTCCAATCCATCCATCGATGGCAGCATGACATCTAAAATAATGAAATCAAATTTTTCATTCAAGGCCAACTCATAGCCTTCTTTTCCATCCTCAGCAGTAGTGACGGCATACCCTTCTTTTTCTAAATTAAAGCTTAATAACTTTACGATCGAAAGCTCATCGTCTACAACTAATACACGTTTCATATGTGTCTCCTTTTTTAAAAACTTTTCATTTGTGAAAGACTATTTCCATACCTGAATAAATGGTATAATGGGAAGGCAGTTTTGTCACCTATTTTCTATTAATTTGATGGGAGAAATAACGATGTTAGGAATTAGTGCTTGTTTAGGCGGCATTGCTTGTCGTTATGATGGCGGTTCAAATGAAATCGCTGATCTGAAAAGATTAGTGGAAACCGGACAAGCCATCATGGTTTGTCCTGAAGTTTTAGGCGGTCTTTCAACACCACGAAATCCCGCTGAAATACAAGGTGGCGATGGAATGGACGTATGGCGCGGACAGGCGCGAGTTTTCGATACTATGGGCAATGATTTAACTGAGGAATTTAAACAAGGGGCTATCAGGGCGTACGAAGAGTTAAAAAAATTACAGATTACAGCTTTGATTTTAAAGGAAAGAAGCCCATCTTGTGGGAGTGGCTTGATATATGATGGCAGCTTCTCAGGTATGCGAATTAAAGGAATCGGTGTAGCAACCGCTTATTTTAAGCAAAAAGGATTAGCCGTGTACTCCGAAGAAAATTGGCGAGAAATGAGGATGACGTAATGGAGATCGAAAAGACGAATCGCATGAATGCGTTGTTTGAGTTCTATGCAACGCTATTAACAGAAAAGCAAATGAATTATATGGAGTTGTATTACGCAGATGATTTTTCCTTAGGAGAAATTGCAGAGGAATATCAGGTGAGTCGGCAGGCGGTTTATGATAATATCAAAAGAACAGAAAAAATTTTAGAGGATTATGAGCGGAAGTTGCATTTGTTCTCTGATTACATCGTAAGAGAGGAACAACTGGACAAACTTGCACTATATGTAACAGAGCATTATCCTAAAGATGAATTTTTAGCTGAGACAATTATCGGTTTACAGGATTTAGATGAATAGCTCCATCAGCTCTACGTTTTTATTGCTAGATTCAAAATTAGTGACTCTATAGTCTTTTGAATAAAAGGCTTGAAAAAAAATAGAGAATTTGAGTATATTAAATGAAGCAGTTTATTGACAGAAAGGAAAATAAGTCATGGCATTTGAAAGTTTAACGCAGCGGTTACAAGCTGCGATGGGAAAATTACGAAAAAAAGGAAAAATCACGGAATCTGACGTCACTGAAATGATGCGAGAAATTCGTTTGGCCTTATTAGAAGCCGACGTCAATTTACAGGTCGTGAAACAATTTACCAAAGAAGTGCGAACACGTGCATTAGGTGTAGAAGTCATGGAAAGCTTAACACCAGCGCAACAAATTGTAAAAATTGTAGATGAAGAGTTAACAAAGACTCTAGGATCTGAAGCTGTTGGTATTGAAAAATCACCTAAAATTCCAACAGTCATCATGATGGCGGGGTTGCAAGGGGCTGGTAAAACGACCTTTGCTGGAAAACTTGCCAATCAACTGATTAAAAATGAGAAGGCTCGTCCTTTAATGATTGCGGGCGATATTTACCGTCCAGCAGCCATTGACCAATTAAAAGTATTGGGTCAACAATTAAATGTTCCAGTTTTTGATATGGGAACAGAGGTAAGCCCAGTTGAAATCGTACGACAAGGGATGGAACAAGCCCGTGAAAATAAAAACGATTATGTTTTGATTGATACGGCTGGTCGTTTGCATATTGATGAGGCTTTAATGGATGAATTAAAGCAAATCAAAGAAATCGCACAACCAAATGAAATTTTGCTAGTAGTTGATGCCATGACAGGTCAAGATGCCGTTAACGTGGCACAAAGCTTTAATGAACAACTCGGAATTACCGGTGTTGTCATTACTAAATTAGATGGGGATACTCGTGGTGGTGCGGCATTATCAATTCGCGCGGTAACGGGTGCACCAATCAAGTTCATCGGTTCTGGTGAAAAGCTAACCGATTTAGAAGTCTTCCATCCAGATCGAATGTCCAGCCGAATTTTGGGCATGGGTGATATGTTGACTCTGATCGAAAAGGCACAGCAAGATTATGATGAGAAAAAAGCAGAAGAACTTGCTCGCAAGATGAAGGAAAATAGTTTTGATTTTAATGACTTTATCGAGCAGTTGGATCAAGTAATGGGAATGGGCCCCATTGAGGACTTACTAAAAATGATTCCTGGTATGAGTCAAATGCCAGGTATTGAAAATGTTAAAGTGGACCCTAAAGATGTTGAACGAAAAAAAGCGATGGTCTTCTCTATGACTCCAGCTGAACGCGAAAATCCAGATTTGTTAAATCCAAGTCGCCGTCGCCGTATCGCTGCTGGATCTGGAAATTCAGTGGTGGAAGTCAATCGCATGATCAAGCAATTTAAAGAATCACGTAAGATGATGCAACAAATGAGTAAAGGCAGCATGCCTGCTGGGATGGATCAAATGTTTGGTACCGGTATTAAAGGTAAGATGGGTAAAATGGCGATGAATCGCATGGTCAAGAAAAACAAGAAAAAGAAAAAGAAACGCAAATAAACAAAATGGTGCTTGTCTCAAATATTGAGATAAGCACCATTTTTTATAAGAAGAAACGCCAATGATAAAAGAAAAAGACTCCTGACAAACTTAATAAAAGATAAATTTTCGGTTCGTGATTTGGAAATGCTTGGATGCTATTAGGAACCTTGTTGATAATCTTTTTGCTGAGCTGCCAAAAGAGGAAACCAACAAGAGCACCAAGTGTATTCATTAATAAATCATCAATATCTGTTGCACGGCGATTAAAAAGTTGCAGCAACTCGATCATCAACGAAAATTCGAAACCAAGAAAGACGACAGACCAGAGAGTACGATATTGACTCCAAATCAATGGTAACAGGAAGCCAAAAGGGACAAACATGATAATATTAAGAATATTTAATAACCCTACTCCAGATTGGAAGGGCACAAGATTGAGTTCCTCAGGCCTAAAAACCTCTGGATAGCTAAGAAGGTCCTCAAGGGTTCCAACACCAGTAACAGTAATAACTAAATAGAGATAAAATAGGAAGATCCCTCGCCAAATCATCGAAGAAATGAAAATAGTACCTTCCTTGTCCTTCAAGGTAAAGAATTGATAAATGAGACAGGGTAAAAAAACGCAAGTCATAAGGTAAAGTCGAAAGAAGAGATTTAAAACACCCAAGAAATCACTCCGTTTGATGTTGTAGTTTGTTGATAGCAGTACGAATTTCTTTGAAAAAGACGATGAGCAGGCAAATACCTCCAACAATTAAGACAATAGTGCCACTCGTTAGTATCGGTCCACTGATTGAATCCGTTGCATGATCATAAATTCTTCTTTGGATAAAGTAAGACCAAGGGGCAAAGAAATTAATAGTAAGAATAGTCGAGGTAAAAAATGTCATAATCATCCAAATCGGCCATCGGGACTTTCTATACAATAAATAGGTGTTCTCATTTTCCAATGAAAGGGTCTGGAAACTTTTATATGCCCAAAAAAGAAGCATTGAACCCAACAATAAGAAAAGGAGATTCATCCACCAGAAACCGCCCATTTTCCCTACTGAGTAAACAAATAGCGTTTCAGGAAATTGTTTATGCAAAATATTTTTTGATGTGTAAATCATATTTCCTAATCGATAGATAGTAGATGGTACTGAAAGTGTCAACCACCAATAGACGCCCCAAGTCAAAGGCCCAAAAACGATATTTCCAACCATGGCTCCAATAAAAATGCTACTAGAAAAAAGTATGAATAATAGGCAAAAATTACTAATGACGGAAGTAAAAAGCTGCCCCAAAGTAGCATTCATATATGGCTCAGGGATCAGGGTATGAATCAATAAAGCATACAAGGATTGTCCGACTAAAATTGAAAACAAGAATGGTAACGCAACATATAAAAGCTTCTTCTTAAACAAATCTTTTCGTGAGATACCTAAAGAGAAAAGAAATTGATTGAAGCCTATTTTTTGATCGATAAAGAAAAGCAAAAAGCCAGCAAGAGGGACAATAAATAATAAGGCAAATCCTGAAGAGAATCGACCAAAACCTGCGATATAAGGCGTTTTATTTGAATAATTTTCTGCTTTCATTATGGTTTTGATGTCACGTCCTGAATTATCTAAAGGGAAATAATTATAGAAAACAAGAATTGTATCACGATAATTCTTATAAGATTTATAAGGGACATTTGTCATTTTTTCTTCATCATAATAAGTATAGCTATCGCGATCTGCCTCAAATTGAGCTTTGATTTCAGGATCGTTATAAAAGTCCCTCCATTGATTGCTCTGACTGATTGCCGTGAATATGCAGATACCGACGACTAACAAACAAGCTGCAAACAAAACTTTTTTATATCGTTCAAAATATATCGATCGAATCATTTCATGGCCTCCTTTTTATGAGATTTTAGGTTTGCTTCGAAAAGATCTTCTAAAGAAAGCGGTAATTCTTCATAAACCAACGGATCAAACTCTTTGATTGCTTCTTCAAGTTCCTTTGAAAAACGCTCGAAGACGACAGTTACTACACGACCTTGGAAGTCAAGCATTTTAGAATTTTCCTTTACTAGAGCAGGTACTTTTTTCGTCTTGAATACTAATTGAAGTTTTTTTGCCTTTTCACGCATCTCTTCTAATCGATAGTCTTTACTGATTGTTTGATTTTTTAGGAGTAAGACTCGGTCGACTAAGTTTTCTAATTCAGATAAATTATGAGAGGCGATTAATGCGGTTCTCGATTGCTCACCAAGGTGTTCCATCAATAATCCAATCACTTCTTTTTTGACAATTACGTCTAACCCATCAAAAGGCTCGTCTAATAATAAATATTGAGCATTAGAGCAAATAGCAAGAATTACTTGAAATAAAGCCTGTTGACCTTTTGACAACTGACGGTAACTTCGGTTGAAGAGTAATTCGTGCTTTCTAATCAAATCCATAAATAGGACTTGATCAAATTTAGGGTAGGCCAGCTGATAAAACTTCGCTATTTTTTTTATAGAGTAGGTACGAAGGAAGTTCTCTTTTTCATCGATAAAAAAAAGATCTTGTTTGACAGCGGGGTGCTGGAATAGAGATTCTTGATTGATTTGAATATCGCCACTGTCAGGCAAATAGTGTCCAGCAAGTACACGGAACAAGGTGGTCTTACCTGAACCATTTCGACCAACGAGGCCGACAATTTCTTTCTCTGTTAATGTGAACGATATGTCCTTCAAGACAGGCTGTTGATCAATTGTTTTTGTTAAATTTTTGATATTCAAAATGACGGACCTCCAAAATTATTTTCTGCCTCTTTAATCCATTGAAGCAATTCCTCTTGAGAGATTTGTAAGTGGCGCGCTTCAATCACTAATTCATTTAAATCCTTCTTAAGTTCTTGGACGCGAAGTTCATCTCGAGGAATTTCTTCGATCGAACGAACAAACGTACCTTTGCCTTTTACAGTGACTAGAACTTTTTCGTTCTCAAGCACTTTATACGCTTTACTGATGGTATTGGGATTCATTAATAATTGCTTCGCCATTTCTCTAACTGAGGGAATCTTATCTCCTGGTTGTAGAACGCCATGTAAGATATCTTCTTTGATCCCTAGTACCAACTGTTCATAATATGCTCGACTGCTGTTTTTATCGATACGAACCATCTCTTCACCACCTTAAAAGTCGTTTGTGTGTACTAGTATACATAGTACACTTGATTTAAGCAATGACTTTTTCAATATTTCTGATATACTAAAGGGGAGCGTATGTTCGTTTTTTAAAATTGTAATTTAGGAGTGGTGAAGATGTATCGTTGTCAATGGGCTGGGAGTAATGAAAATATGCAAATCTATCATGATACGACTTGGGGTGTTCCAGAGTATGATGATCAGCGACTTTTTCGAAAATTAGTTTTAGATATGAACCAAGCGGGACTGAGTTGGCAGACCATTTTAAATAAGATGGACAATTTTGATCAGGCTTATAAACAGTTCGAGATCGAAAAAGTCGCACAGTTTGATGAAGAGAAAGTTGAAGAATTGATGCAGAACGCAGGAATTATCCGAAATCGTCGAAAAATCGAAGCTGCGATCATCAATGCACAAAAAATCTTAGAGATGCAGGCTGAGGGCTTAAGCTTTTCCGATTACTTGTGGGGCTTTACGGATCATCAGGTGGTGGATAACCACATTCAATCATCTTCAGAAGTGCCAGCTAAAACGGAGTTATCTGATAAAATTGCGAAGGATTTGAAGAAGCGAGGGTTCAAGTTTGTTGGCAGTACGACGATCTATGCTTTTTTGCAGGCTGTTGGAATCGTCAATGATCACGAAATGTCTTGTTTTCGCTATACTGAACTAAGTAAGTAATATTTTCTGATTTGAACATAACTAGGGAAATATTTGTTGTGCTTGGTACGTTTGGTCAGGTAAATAGGAGAAAGAGGCGGGATAATGGCTAGAGCAGTATTTTATGGAGCAATTAGTTTAGATGGGTATTTAGCAGATAAAGAGGATCGATTGGAATGGCTGTACGGGCAAGAAAGTGGGGAGCTTGTTCCCTATGATGCGTTTTATCAAACAATCGATTACACGATAATGGGCAGGCGGACTTATGAAGCAATCAAACGAGATGCTGAGTTAGAAGCAATTTATCCGGAGAAGAAAAACTTTCTGTTCACTCACTCAACGATTCAAGTAGATGACACGATGCAATTAATTAACGAAGATCCTGTGGAGTTTATAAAGGAGCTGCCTGCAGACAAAACTGTTTGGATAGTAGGTGGAGGCTCTTTATTAAAACCAGTAATAGAGGCGGGAATAATTGAAGAATGGTGGATTCAAATCGTACCGATTTTGTTAGGTGAGGGTGTTCCTTTATTTTTACCCCAATCAAATCAACAAAAGCTTCAACTACTAGAAACAGAGCAATTCGGGCAATTTGCGCAACTACATTTAAAAAAATAAAAAAAAGCCAGATTTCTGGCTTTTTTAATACTCATTTTCATCAATTTCGCTTGCTGCAGCTTCAAATTTTGCCTGACAAGGCAAAACTTTTTTTTCTTTGTTTGGAAATGTCTTATCAAATGCTGCTAAACCTTCAGGATTTGGATATAAACCTGAAGAAAAGATAATTTTACCATGGACATTATCTAAAGCGCCTTCTTTCAAGGGCAACGCCATAATTCCTGTATAAAATTTACCATCAGGCATTGAAATGTTGTATTTTTTTGTACCAATAAAGCCATAAGGATGATAGTGATAAGGGAATCCACCAAGTACAATCGCATCATAGCCCAAACGTTTTGCTTCAGCGATCGAATGTTCAATCAGCATTTTACCATAACCTTGTCTATGATAGTCAGGTTTGATACTAACAGGCCCAAAAGAAATAAGGGGATATTCTGTTCCTTCGGGAGAGACGACTCTGGCATGGCTGTAAAAAATACTTCCGATTATGTTGCCATCTAGTTCAATGACAAAGGTCAATTCAGGAATAAAATCAGGATGCTTGCGAAGTGAATGCGCAACATAATGTTCTTCCGCGCCTGGAAGGTATAGATTCCAAAATGCATCACGAGTGATTTCTTCAACAATACGATAATCTTTTTCTTCTTCGAGTCTAATATTTACAGTCAACTAATTTCCTCCAATTTTTTTAATAAATAAAGTATAGCACAGGCAGAATTAAGTGAAGGGAAGAAATAATAAAAAGACTGTAGAATGTCTTAAATTGTCAGGCATCTCTACAGTCTCTGTCGTTAAAATTATTTAGTTAATTTATTGAAAAACTCAATATATTTGTCAGTGATCATCTTGAAGAAGTCAACAGTACCGTCAGCAATATGTCCGTCGTTATCAACTAAGTTCATGATGCCGCCAATATAGGCCTCAGGTTGTTGCAAAGTAGGTACATCTAAGAAAACTAATGATTGACGTAAAGCGTGGTTTGCACCAAAACCGCCAGGGCCACCAGGTGATACCGTCACAACTAAACCAGGTTTACCACCCCAAACGCTGCTGCCCATTGGACGAGAACCAACGTCCAATGCATTTTTCAATGCAGCCGGAATGGAACGATTATATTCAGGTGTTACAAAGAATAATCCGTCTACTTCATTAACGTCGTTTCTTAAACGTGTCCACGCTTCAGGAACAGAGCCTTCCACTTCAAGATCTTCATTATAAAATGGTAGATCACCAATCTCAATAAATTTTGCCTCGAAACCTTCAGGCAATAATTCAGCAAATTGTTTTGCAACGATTTTGTTGTATGAGTCTTTACGAAGACTCCCTACTAAAATACCAATTTTTTTTGTCATAATAATTCCTCCTAAGTCGAAATAACAATACATAAGTTATCCTATGAATGTATCTTACAAAAAATAAGTAAAATGTGCAAAGGATATGCTTTGAAAGAAAAATAGAGCTGTAAAGAAAAAACTCTTTACAGCTAACTCAAAGCGTGTTAGACTACATCTTGTGATTAATTATATGGAGGTGTAGTTATACAATGGCAGTTAAAATTCGCTTGAAACGTATGGGTTCTAAAAAGAAACCTTTCTACCGTATCGTTGTTGCTGATTCTCGTTCTCCTCGTGATGGACGTTTTATCGAAACTGTGGGTACTTACAATCCTTTGAAAAACCCAGCAGAAGTCGTTTTAAAAGAAGAAGATGTTTTAAACTGGTTACAAAAAGGTGCACAACCTTCTGATACAGTTCGTAACATCCTTTCTAAAGAAGGTATCATGCAAAAACACCACGACGCTAAATTCGCTAAGAAATAAGGTGATCAATTATGCAAGATTTAACTAACCTTGTGTTGACCATTGTCCACCCTTTGGTGACAAAACCTGAAGAAGTGAAATTAGAGATCGAAGAGTCTAAAGATTTCTTAGAGTACAACTTAACGGTTGCACCCGAAGATATCGGTAGAATTATCGGAAAACAAGGCCGAGTGGCAAAAGCGATCCGTACGATCGTCTACAGCGTTCGGACAAATGGCCCGAAAAAAGTTCGGCTTAACATCGTGGATGGTAAATAAAGTAAAGCACTCGAGTCAGTTTGATTCGGGTGTTTTTTCGTTAAAAATACGGTAAACTATGGGTGGAGGTGTTCCATCATGAAAAAATATTTGTTGTTGTTTAGTGCGTTGTTTGTTTTGGCCGCTTGTAATTCAGGAAGTAATGATTCAAAAGATAGTACGACAAAATCGACCACCACGGAGACTGGAAAAAACAGCTCGAAAAAAAGTACATCTACTTCAGAAAAAGCTGATTCAACAAACGACAGCTCAACTAAAAATTCGTCGACTAGTTCAAATACACAAACAAGTTCGACAAAAACCGATTCATCTCACGGCAATCATGCCATGTCAGCATGGGATGAGCTAAAAGCCAATTATCCAAATGACAAATTCCCTGATCCTGCAACCATCAGTGGAGGAAAACAAATCGGTATCGCTGCTTCTGAAGAGCAGGGAACGCTAAAGGTTAATTACTATGCTGTTAATGAGGATACACCATTCAATGATCCTTCTCTTAACGAACAAACACCCGTCGCTCAATTCCAACGTAAAACCGTTGATTCAAAAGAAACTGCTCGAAATGAAGTTGGGCAAACCTATGATCAAAACGGTCAGCAGGTGGATTTAGGTCACCAGATTATCGGCTATCGCAGCGCTGGAGCCGGCTCTAGCTTCATTATGTGGAAAGAAGGCAATTGGAGTTTAGCTGTGCAAGCAAATAATCTTGAGCAAGAAGATCCTATACCATTAGCGAAACAAACGGTTGAATATCTGGAAAGTGCTTTTTTACCTGTTCCAAAGGATGCTGGGCAGATTTCTTTGCGGGTAGCACCAGGCGATTATCAATCAAATCGTGTGGTTTGGCAAGATAATCAAACTGTTTATACCATCATGAATGGGGATTCAATGAGCAGCTTGAAGATGGCTGTCTCAATGGCAAAATAGATGAAAAGAAAGAGGAAGATTCGTGACAAATTATTATAAAGTCGGAAAGATCGTCAATACTCACGGTATTCGTGGAGAAGTACGTGTGATTTCCACTACTGATTTTACGGAGGAACGTTATCAAGTCGGGGAACAGCTTTTCTTGTTTCGTGACAAGCAAGAGGTCCTTCCGCTGAAGATATCAAGTTATCGCAGACATAAAAATTTTGATTTACTGAGCTTTGAAGGCTATGAAAATATCAATCTAGTTGAACCTTTTCGCGATGGAATCCTAAAAATTTCAGAGAAGCAGCTAAGTGAATTAGACGAGCATGAATATTACTATCATGAGATTATTGGGCTGATCGTTGTAGATGAAGATGAAAAAGAAATTGGTAAGATCACGGAGATTTTATCTCCAGGTGCGAATGATGTCTGGGTCGTGAAGCGCAAGGGTCAAAAGGATGCATTGATTCCTTACATTGAATCTGTCGTGAAAGAGATTGATTTAACTGAAGGGGTCGTCCATGTTGAAGTTCCAGAAGGGTTGTTGGACGATGCGAATTGATGTATTGACTCTTTTTCCTAGAATGATTGAAGAGCCATTAGGCCAATCAATTATTGGAAAAGCTGTTGAGAAAGATTTATTGGAAATTAATGTTCATGATTTTCGCCAATACTCAGATAATAAGCATAAACAGGTAGATGACTACCCATATGGTGGAGGAGCTGGAATGCTGCTAAAGGTTCAGCCGATTTTCGAAAACTTGAAAGCAATCGAAGCAGAAACAGGTAATCAAAAAAAACGGGTTATTCTGCTTGACCCAGCTGGGAAACCCTTTAATCAAAAAATGGCAGAGGAATTCTCACAGGAAGAACAACTCGTGTTTATTTGTGGACATTACGAAGGCTATGATGAACGGATTCGCTCATTAGTGACTGATGAGGTGTCGTTAGGGGACTATGTCTTAACTGGCGGTGAGCTGGGCGCAATGGTCATGATCGATGCGACAGTTCGCTTATTACCGGATGTTTTAGGCAATCAGACATCAGCCAAAACGGACTCGCATTCCACTGGTTTGTTAGAACATCCACAATACACGCGTCCCGCAGAATTTGAGGGAATGGGCGTACCTGAAGTTTTAATGAATGGCAATCATCGGTTAATCGAAGAATGGCAATTAAAGGAATCATTGCGCCGTACCTTTTTACGTCGACCAGATATGCTTGAGAAAGTAGAATTGACGTCAGAGATGGAAAAATTCTTAGCAGAGATAAAACAGGAAGAACAATAAACATTCAGAAAGTCCTTAAATAGTTAAGGCTTTCTTTCTTGTTTAGAGGAAAAATAGAAATTTACAAATTGAAAACGACAAGTATCGCTTATAGTAACTATTAGTTGTCCGGTTGCTGTAACCAAAATGTTTTTTCAGTAACAGCTTATCAACACCCACAGCACAATAAAAATAATTTCTTCTGACAAGAATTTTATCTTTACAGATAGATATTCCTCTGTTAGAATGTTCTGGTGAGTGCAAAGCTCATCTATTATACGATGTTCCGCTGGGACGACCGTCCTAAGAATGTTTGGAATAAGGAGAATGATAAAGATGAATCCATTGATTCAAGAACTAACTCAAGAACAATTACGTACTGACATCCCAGCATTCCGCCCTGGGGACACTGTTCGTGTTCACGCGAAAGTTGTCGAAGGAACTCGCGAACGTATCCAGTTATTCGAAGGCGTTGTAATCAAACGTCGTGGAGCTGGTATCAGCGAAACTTACACTGTACGTAAAATCTCTAACGGTGTTGGTGTGGAACGTACTTTCCCACTACACACACCACGTGTTGCTAAAATCGAAGTTGTTCGTTACGGTAAAGTGCGTCGTGCAAAACTTTACTACTTACGTGCATTACACGGAAAAGCAGCTCGTATCAAAGAAATTCGTCGTTAATTTTAAAGATGTCTTTCGAACCCTTGAGAAATCAAGGGTTTTTTATTTACCCAGTTTAAAGAAGAAGGAGCCGAACATTTTTTGTATCAGCTCCTTCTTTTTTAAATTACTCTGTGTCAGGTTGTTGTCCATCATGGGCCAACCATTGACAGTCCAATAACTGTATGTTTGTAAAGACTGCTTTAAAAGAAGAGGCCTCAGGAGAACATGCATAGATTCCAAACTGAATTTTTCCGCCTCCGTTGATCATATGACAAATCCGCATTTGTTGAAATGTGATTCCATCAGTTGAACACTCGATACAATAGTCGCTTTCTCGTCTGCTCAAGCGGTACCACATTGATTTGATTGAGGCATCAATCTCTGTTGTCGCCCAATCTGAAAACCCTTGATTTGTCACGACACTTCCCAAATGCTGATAATCTTCATTCTCGTATTCAATAGAGCCTTTTAACCAGTTTTTACTATCTAGGTACATGACGATGCCACATTGATCAAAACGATGATGACTGTCAGCGAAATCCGTCTTTACGACAAAACTGAAATATTGTTTTTCGGTTGTCATTTGAAATACAGGGGCATTATCATTTTGAAAGTGATAATAAGTATTTTGCCAAAGATCTGTTTGAGGCTTTGTCACAATTTCTATCCTGTCTTCGAAAAGTTGATAGCTTGCCGGAAAACGTGTCCATTGGAAATCTCGTAATTCCATCTATGGTCCTCCTGTAATAGTTATGATATAAAGAGAGTAGCAAAAATTAAACCGATGCGCTACGTTAACATGTATTTAAGCAGTAAATACAATCTAACTTTGCAAACACTCATCTAAATGCTATTCTAATTAAATGAAGAACTGCTTGTGGGGAAGGTGGAACGTATGAAAAAAACACGTGTGTTGTATTTAGAAGTTGCAGAAAAAATAAAGGAAGATATTTTTTCCGGCAAATATCCTGTTGGTACTATGCTGCCGACGGAAACGGAGCTTGAAAAACTTTTTGATGTAAGTAAAATCACTGTTAGAAAAGCCATTGAGCTGCTCGCGGCGGATGAATATGTAGAAAAAAAGAGTGGAAAAGGGACAACCGTACTCAGTGAACGCCCCTACAATAAATTATCGAAGGCTGTTAGTTTCACTCAAATTTTAGAAAAATCAAATCTAAGCGTGGAAAAAGTCATAATTGACGTTAAAAACGTAGAGCTTAATGAATGTGATTCGGCATTTGAGTATTTTGGTTCTGAAGCGATTTGCTTTCAGCGAATGTATGTTTTAAATGGGAAGCCTTATATCTACGCGACACATTATTTGCCGACTTCTTTGGAAAGGGTTACGAAAGAAGAGTTAGAGCAAGAATCCCTCTATCGAATCCTTTATCAAAATGGATTAGACATCGAACGTTTCATGGATGATTTCCTAGCGATTGAGCTAACAAATGAGCAACAAAAACTTCTTCAAACTGAGGCAAAGGTTGCTTTGAAGAGAATGCGAAAATCGTATGACTATGATCAAAAGGTGATTGAGTATTCTGAAGCTTTTTACAATACTTCCGACCATGCGTATCAAATTGAATATGAAACTTAAGAGTGAAGCTGTGATAGATTTCTATTGCAGCTTTTTTAAATATAAAACAATTGAAAAGCTTTTTTTAAAAAGAAGTGAAAAATAAAATCTAAAAAGCGTTTACAATAGAAAATGCATATGCTATTATTCACCTTGTAAACATTATAATGTTATAAACGGAGGTTAAGAAATGGATAGACTTGTAAATTCGATTGAACAGAAATTGATGCCGTTCGCTAACAAAATTGGTACCCAGCGACATATGATGGCAATCAGAAAGGGAATCGTGGCAACGATGCCGCTGACGATCGTCGGCTCATTCTTCACGATCTTCTTGAATTTTCCGATTCCTTCAGTCGCCGCAATGATTGAACCGTATTTAGCTATTTTAGATATTCCTTTTCGTTACACAGTAGGTATTTTGGCATTATACGCAACATTCGGGATAGCTTCACAATTAGCTAAAAGCTATAAAGTTGATTCCTTAACTGCCGGAATCTTGTCAGTCATGGCTTTTCTAGTAACTGCAGCACCTCCGCTTCGCGTATTCGACAATGTGGACGGCGTTATTGATGCTGGTCGTTACATCAATATTGCAAACCTTGGTGCAGCATCATTGTTTGGCGCAATTGTGACAGCACTTATTTCAGTTGAAAGCTATCGTATTTTCATCGAAAAGAACATTACGATTAAAATGCCAGACGGAGTTCCACCAGAAGTAACCAACTCATTTATGGCGTTAATCCCCGGAGGAGCGATTTTAGTTTTATTTTGGGTGATTCGCCATATGATTGGTTTTGATATCAATGGATTCTTGAGTAATTTATTAATGCCGTTTAAAGATGTATTAGCAGGAAATAGCTTGTTTGGCGGCTTATTAACAGTTTTCTTGATTTGCTTCTTCTGGGTATTAGGAATTCATGGCCCAGCGATCATGGGGCCAGTGATTCGTCCTTTCTGGGAATTATCGATTGCTGAAAATATGGAAGCTTTTGCGGATGGTGCTAGTGCCACTGCAATGCCAAATATTTTCACTGAGCAATTTTTACAATGGTTCATCTGGATCGGCGGAGCAGGAACTACTCTGGCATTGGTCGTATTCTTCATGTTCTCAAAATCAAAATATTTAAAGAGCCTTGGCCGTTTGTCTTTCTTACCAGGACTTTTCAATATCAACGAACCGATGATTTTCGGTGCGCCGATCGTAATGAATCCACTATTAGGGATTCCGTTTATCGTAGCGCCATTAGTGACAACGACGCTGTCTTATTTCTTGACAGTCTCAGGATTAATTCCAATGATGGTCGCGCGTTATGGCTTTACCATCCCCGCACCGATTGCTGCTTGGATGAGTACCGATTGGAGTATTGGCGCAGCGATTCTGGTAATCGTCAACTTCTTAATCTCAATGGCGATCTACTACCCGTTCTTTAAAGTATTTGAAAAACAGCAGTTAGCGCGTGAAGCAGCTGAACTAGAAGCAGAAGAGAAAGCGAAAAAAGAACAAGCTGCAAGCTTGCAGGGGGCAACTTCAAATTAAGAAGTAATTGTTCAATAGCAGAAAGGATAGAGAGGATAGCCAAATGACTGTCCTCTTCGGTAATGAAATGAACTTAATTTATTTGATCCTTCTTTTTCTAGCGAGCCATATTTATTTGGAAAAGGGGAAACTACCAGAAAAATTTGAAGAAATGAAACTTAGATATATTTTATTAGGCTCTTTAGCAGGTATTACGTTAGCGATCGTGGTGGGTATCGTACTAAATATTGCTCCATTCTTGGTGATGACCGTTACGATTTGTTCGGCATCATTGATTGCTTATAAATACCGCTCAAAATTTGATGACTTGGAACGAGGAAAAAGTGTATGAAACGTGTATTAGGAATTTCGGTCTATCCAGACCACAGTGAGATTGAACAAGATAAAGCTTACATTAAGTTGGCGCATAAATATGGGTTTGGCCGTATCTTTATGAGTATGCTAGAAGTTACTGAAGGCAAAGAGGTTGTCAAAAAGAAATTTAAAGAATTGATTTTTTTTGCCAAAGAATTAGGGTATGAAACGGTTCTAGACGTAGCGCCAAATATTTTTGAAGAATTGGGAATTTCTTATGATGATATGAGTTTCTTTCATGAATTAGGTGCAGACGGCATTCGTTTGGATTTAGGCTTTGATGGAAATAAGGAAGCTATGCTGACCTATAACCCATTTGGTGTGGCAATCGAACTGAACATGAGTAATGACGTGGCATACTTAGACAATATTCTGACCTATGAAGCCAATACGCCATTTCTATATGGCTGTCACAATTTTTATCCTCAAGATGGAACGGCTCTACCTTATGATTTCTTTGTGAAATGCAGTGAACGCTTTAAAGCTTATGGGATCCGAACAGCAGCGTTTGTTTCTTCTCAAGTAGGTACTATTGGCCCCTGGGATATCAATGATGGCTTGCCAACTCTAGAGATGCACCGTCACTTGTCGGTTGAGACAGCGACAAAACATTTATTCGCCACCAACTTAATTGATGATGTGATCATCGGAAATGCCTATGCTTCAGAAGAAGAGCTAAAAGCGATGGGAGATGTGGATCGCTATCAAACTGAATTTGCCGTTGAGTTCGTATCAGATACTACTGATGTAGAGAAACAAATTGTTTTAAACGAACAACATTATCGTCGAGGAGACATCACAGATCAGATGGTTCGTTCGACTTTTGTCCGCAAAAAATACGGACAAGAAGCCAATCCACCGCATGACAATGAAATTGAGTTTCAGCCAGGTGATATTGTGATCGGAAATGATGAATTTGGTAAGTATAAAAATGAGTTGCAAGTTGTACTAAAAGCCCATAAAGATTCAAGAAAGAATAAAGTTGGGCAGATCATTGAGGATGAAAAGATTCTTTTATCATTTATTCATCCATGGTCAAAATTCAAATTCACAGAAAAGTAGGAACGAAAATGTTGGATTTAGTTGTGCGGAATGCCAAAACAATTGACGGACAGAAATTTGATTTAGGGATTTCTGATGGAAAAATAGTAGAAATAGCTGATAAAATCACAAATAAAAGTCAAAATAAACTTGCTTTAACAGATGATCAGTACCTTTCACCAGGCTGGATCGATGATCATGTCCATTGCTATGAAAAAATGAGGCTGTACTATGATTACCCTGATGAGGTCGGAGTAAATAGAGGTGTAACGACTGTCATCGATGCGGGAACAACCGGAGCAGAAAACATCGGCAATTTTTGTGAACTAGTAAAAAAGGCGAAGACCAATGTGTATGCGCTACTGAACATTTCTAAATGGGGGATTGTCGAGCAAGATGAATTAGCTGATCTAACTAAAGTCCAACATGATGCTGTTAGAGATGCAATTGAAAAATATCCAGAGTTTATCGTAGGTTTGAAAGCTCGGATGAGCAAAACAGTGATTGGTTCAAGTGGGATCGAACCCTTACGTTTAGCTAAAGAATTTCAAAGTGAATATGGTGGACTGCCCTTGATGGTTCATGTTGGCTCCGCTCCTCCTGAATTGTCAGAAATAATGGATTTGATGGATTCAGGTGATGTATTGACGCACTGTTTTAATGGTAAGGAAAATGGAATATTAGATAGAACAACTCATAAAATAAAGGATTTTGTATGGGAAGGATATAAAAAAGGAATTGTTTTTGACATTGGACATGGTACGGATAGTTTCAATTTTGAAGTGGCAAAACAGGCATTGAATGAAGGAATGATCAGTTCCTCCATCAGTTCAGATATTTATGTCCGAAATCGTCAAAATGGACCAGTCTATGATCTAGCAACAACAATGGAAAAGCTCTTCATAGTAGGGTATTCTTGGGAAGAAATCATCAAACAGGTCACAGAAGCACCAGCAAAAAATTTCTCTTTAAAAGGAAAAGGTAAACTGGCTGTTGGTTTTGATGCGGATATTACAATATTCATCCTTAAGGACTCTGAAAAAGAAGTGACAGATTCTAATGGGAATACTTGTACAGTAAAGCAGGAAATCATCCCTGTGAAAACCATCATTGGAGGTCAAGTCTATGACAATTAATTTTGAAAAGCTAGGGTTAAAAGAAGTGATTAATGCTTCTGGTCGGATGACAATTTTAGGTGTATCAAAAGTATCAGAATCGGTATTGGCAGCACAGCGTTTTGGTGGCGAACATTTTTTTGAAATGGCTGATTTAAGTGAAAAAACCGGAGCATATATTGCGCAGCTTTTAAAGGTAGATGACGCACAGATCGTTTCTTCTGCTTCAGCAGGAATTGCACAAAGTGTTGCCGCGGTCATTGGTAAAGGAGATATCTATCATGCTTATCATCCCTATACTGATCGTATCACACAACGAGAGATCATTTTACCGAAAGGCCATAATGTCGACTATGGAACTCCTGTCGAAGTAATGGTGGAGCAAGGCGGTGGGAAAGTCGTAGAGGCTGGCTATGCCAATATGTGCTCAGCAGAGCATCTAGAAATGATGATCACTGAAAATACGGCAGCAATTTTATATGTTAAAAGCCATCATACGATTCAAAAAAGTATGCTCACTGTAGAAGAAGCGGCGGCTGTTGCGAACAGAAATCAATTGCCTCTAATCGTGGATGCCGCTGCGGAAGAAGATTTATTCTTCTATTACAAGGCGGGTGCTGATTTAGTGATTTATTCTGGGGCAAAGGCGATCGAAGGACCAAGTGCTGGGTTGGTGATCGGTAAAAAGAATAAAATCAAATGGGTTCGTTTACAGGGCAAAGGAATCGGCAGAGCGATGAAGATCGGTAAAGACAATATTCTTGGTTTTACTCAGGCGATAGAGGACTATTTAAACAACGGAAGTGAATCAGGGGATTCGATGAAAAAAAGATTGGCACCATTCATTGAATCAGTCAATCAAATCGATGGCTTAACAGCTAAGGTTGTTCAAGATGGTGCCGGTCGTGATATTTACCGCGCAAACGTTCATGTTTCAGGCAATCATACAGCAAAAGAAGTCATTGCCGAGTTAAAAAAAGAATCGCCGGCTGTTTATACGAGAGAATATCAAGCCAATAATGGCGTTATCGAATTTGATATCCGTTCTGTGGATGCAAAAGAAATGGCTTTGATCGCAGCACGTTTACGTGAGATCATGAATTAAAAGGAGAAGAAAATGTCACTACAACCAAATTATTTAGAAGATCGAATTTGTTTAAACGTTTTGGCTAATTCAGTGGAAAATGCCAAGGACTGCTATGAAGCAGCTGAAAGGCATGTTATCTTAGGTGTATTGTCGAAAAATTATGAGAGTGATGAAGCTGCAATCATAGATATGAAAAATTATCAAAAGGCGACGAACAATGCGCTATCTGTTGGCTTAGGAGCGGGTGATCCAAATCAGAGTCAAATGGTTTCACGTATATCTGGAGAATTACAGCCTCAGCATGTAAACCAAGTCTTTACGGGTGTTGGTACATCAAGAGCGTTGTTAGGTCAATCTGAAACAGTTATCAATGGCTTAGTTTCACCAACAGGAAAAGTCGGCTACGTAAATATCGCGACAGGACCGTTGAGTTCGCAAGGAGCAGAAGGAATTGTCCCAATCGAAACAGCAATCAAATTATTGCAGGATATGGGTGGAAGCTCCATTAAGTATTTCCCAATGAAAGGCCTTGCTCATAAGGAAGAATTTAAAGCAGTGGCGGAGGCTTGTGCCAAGTATAATTTTTACTTAGAACCTACTGGCGGGATTGATTTGGACAACTTTGAAGAAATCATTCAAATCGCAGTAGATGCCGACGTGAAGAAAATCATCCCTCATGTATACAGCTCGATTATCGATGCTGAAACCGGCGATACACGTCCTGAAGACGTTAAAGAATTGCTTGAAATCTGTAAAAAAGTGTTGTAATAAGTTCGTTCACTTTTTACAGTTGATGTGGCAGAAGAAATATACCTATAAAAAAACAAATCGAATGATATATGGCAAGTGAAAAGAATTCATTTTTTAAATGAAAATCTACTGATGAATAAGAAGAGGGGAGTCAGCTATGAGATTTGCTGCTTTTGGCGAAGTAATGCTACGGCTATCACCGCCAGAATACCTATTATTGGATCAAACAAATGATTTACGGATGGATTACACGGGTACCGGTGTCAACATCATGGCGAATCTGGCTCAGTTTGGTTATGAGACTTCGTTGGTGACGGTATTGCCAGATAATCGGCTTGGACAAGTGGCTAAAGCAGCGATAGCAAAATACGGAATCAAGACGGATTTATTAAGGTTCGCTCATCATCATATTGGCAGCTATTTTGCCGAAAATGGGTATGGCGCACGTCCAACACAAGTGACGTATCAGAATCGTCACCATAGTTCATTTGGTCTTAGCAATCATGAGGCCTATGATTTCGAGAAAGTTGTTGTTGAGAATGATCTGGTTCAAATTTGTGGGATTTCATTAAGCTTGACGGATGATACACGTGATGCTGCGCACACTTTAGCGAAAAAAACGGCTGAGGTCGGAAAAAAAGTTTGTTTCGATTTTAATTTCCGCCCGAGTCTGAACACTGAGCCTGATAAAGTTGCCTTTATGAGGGAACAGTATGAAAAAATCCTGCCGTATTGTGATATTGTTTTTGGGAGTGTGCGAGATTTGACTGAATTACTTCAGTTAGAGATGATAGGCACGGAAGATGAGTTGATTATGCAATTCATGGATAAGTATCAGATTGAGTGGTTTGCGGGTACTAGAAGATTCTCAGAAAACAAACTAAAACAGCAAGAGGGGTTTCTTTATAGTCGTGAAGAATATGCGGTTAGTCCAAAGCGTGAATTAACAATCTTAGATCGAATTGGTGCTGGTGATGCCTATGCTGCAGGAATTTTAACGGGGTATGTGGAGAGATGGCGTTTACAAGAAACAGTTGAATTTGCTGCGATGAATGCGGTACTGGCTCATACGATTCATGGGGACGTGCCGTTGACAACGAAAGAACAGGTTTTTACCGTTTTGGAAAATCCGGGGATTGATTTGATACGCTGATTCATCTAACTATTTAAAATCATATAGAAACGAAGGAATGAATAGCTGAATAAAGCTGTTCATTCTTTTTTGTACTTTTGAAGCAAGTTTACTCCATGCAAATTAATAATAAAAGACTGCTTAATTTGGTTTTCTTTTAGATACCTAAATCTGGTACAATTATTATATTAGGAAATAACTAGTAATTATTCATGGTTTACTCATCTTCAAATGATCGTCATTCAAATCGAAATGAGAAGGGAAGTGAAGGAAAGCTATTTGTGAAACTCTGCAAATAGTCTTTTCCGAAAGTATGAATCGAAAAGCATTATGGGTTGCTCAAACAGGGGTACTATTAGCATTATTGATCGTCGTTCAAGCGGTGACTTCTGGGTTAGGGAACACCTTAGTGACAGGCTCATTGGTCAATTTGATCTTGATTGTGGCTGTTACTACTGGAGGCTTGGCCAGTGGCATTACTATCGCTTTATTATCACCGCTCTTTGCTTTTATCTTTGGTATTGGACCGGCATTCCCACAAATTGTTTTTTGTGTTGCGATTGGAAATGCTGTATTAGTTACCATCTGGCATTTCATTGCGGGCTTCAACAAAAGACAAAGTGTTACTAATTTTGTGGTAGCGACCATCATCGGAGCGGTGGCAAAATTTGGTGTCTTATACTTATCAATTGTACAGTTCGTCGTTCCAGTGTTACTTAAAATGCCTGCTCCCAAAGCAGCTATGGTTTCAGGAGCCTTCTCATTTCCGCAGTTAATTACTGCCTTAATTGGTGGAGGGCTATCAATTTTAGTCGTACCTGTGTTGTCAAAAGCATTAAATCGTCAAAGAGCATAGCAGTTAGCTAAAAAATAGGACCCTAATCGAATTTCACGATTAGGGCCCTATTTTTATGCCTTCACTTTAGTACGATCACGATAGCTTGTATGGAGAATATGATGAGCTTTTAGGCTTCCAGGTTTTTCTAAGAAATCTTGATAGATTTTTTGAACAAGTGGGTTGTCGTTTGATTTCCGCAAGCCTTTGCCTTTATCTTCAGAGTACAAAGCCGCGGCCCGTTTGGTTTTCAAATCGACAAAGTTGCGAACCGATGCAGGTTGGACAGGTTGCCCGCCGCCGTTGATACAGCCGCCGGGACAGCCCATGATTTCAACAAAATGATAGAATTTTTCGCCAGATTCGATTCGTTCTAGCAATTTCTTCGCATTGCTGATGCCGGAAGCGACCGCCACGTTGATCGTTGCTCCGCTCATTTCATAGGTTGCTTCTTTGATTCCTTTCATTCCGCGAACTTCTGTGAACTCCACTTGTTCCAGTGAATGACCAGCCAAAGTTTCCGCAGCTGTTCTTAACGCTGCCTCCATAACGCCACCGGTAGCACCGAAGATATAGCCAGCTCCCGTTGCTTCACCGAACGGATCATCGAACGATTCGTCTGCCAGTTCCACAAAACGAACCCCGGCTTTATCAATCATCCGTGCTAATTCACGAGTCGTCAACGCCACATCACAGTCAGAATATCCGGCTGCGGCTTGATCTTCACGGGTGACTTCGAATTTCTTCGCCGTACAGGGCATGATTCCGACAACAAAAATATCTTTTGGATCGATGCCTTCTTTTTCCGCATACCAAGTCTTCGCTAATGCGCCAAACATTTGCTGCGGTGATTTGCAGGTGGACAGGTTAGGAATCAATTCAGGATGATAAGCTTCTAAATACTTAACCCAACCTGGCGAACAAGAGGTAAACATTGGGAAAGGTCCATCGTTTCCAACCCGTTCTAAAAATTCATTGGCTTCTTCCATAATAGTAAAATCTGCAGCGACATTCGTATCAAAAACCTTATCAAAGCCGATTTGTCTTAATGCAGCAACCATTTTTCCTTCAACATTAGTACCGATTGGCATATTGAAAGCTTCACCAAGAGTAACTCGAATAGAAGGGGCTGTTTGTACAATCACATGCTTCGTTGGATCTTCTAATGCTTCCCAAACTTCCTGTGTTTGATCCTTTTCATGGATCGCTCCTGTTGGGCAAACAACAATACATTGGCCACAAGAGATACATGGGACATCATCTAAGTTCTGTTCATAAGCACTGCCAATATGCGTATTGAATCCGCGGTCGTTTGGTCCAATCACGCCGACAGCTTGCCATTTCGAACAAGCGGCAACACATCTGCGACATAAAATACATTTATTATTATTACGGACCATGTGCACCGCACTGTCATCGAATTCGTATTCACAGTTTTCTCCGTTGAAATAATCCTCATCTGCCACATTAAATTCTTTACATAGTTTCTGCAACTCACAATTTCCGCTACGGATGCAGGAAAGGCATTTTCGTTCATGTGTGGATAGGATCAATTCCAGTGTGACTCTACGTGAATCGAAAACTTTCTTAGAATTGGTATTGATTTCCATTCCTTCACTAATTGGATAAACACAAGCAGTCACTAAACTGCGAGCACCTTTAACTTCCACCACACACATACGGCAAGCGCCAATTTCGTTAATTTCTTTTAAAAAGCACAAAGTAGGGATTTCAATGTTGTTGATTCGAGCTGCTTCAAGAATCGTCGATCCTTCAGGAGCAGTACAAATTTTTCCGTTGATTGTTATCATAACTTCTTTCATTTGCTCCACCTCCTATATGACCGTGATCGCATCATAGCGACAAGTATCAATACATAAGCCACATTTCGTACAGATCGACTGATCGATTTCATGGACTTGTTTCACTTCACCACTGATCGCACTAACTGGACAACCTTTAGCACATGCTCGACAGCCTGTACATTTATCAGGCAAAATTCGATATTGAATCAAGTTCTTACATACGCCAGAAGGACATCGACGCTCTTCAACATGGGCCAAGTACTCATCCTTGAAATATCGGAAGGTCGAAAGTACAGGGTTTGGAGCGGTTTGACCAAGTCCACAAAGGGAATTTTCCTGTATGTGGTGACAAAGTTCTTCCATTCGATCCAAGTCTGCTAGAGTTGCTTTTCCCATAGTAATTTTTTTTAAAATTTCTAAAAGACGTTTCGTCCCCACACGACAAGGTACACATTTTCCGCAACTTTCTTCAACGGTGAACTCAAGGAAGAACTTAGCAATGTCCACCATACAATTATCCTCGTCCATAACAATTAGACCGCCAGACCCCATCATTGAGCCGATTTTCTTTAAATTTTCATAATCAATCGGAACATCGTAATGCTCTTGTGGGATACAGCCACCTGAAGGACCACCTGTTTGAGCGGCTTTAAATTTCTTGCCTTCAGGTATACCTCCGCCAATATCTTCAACAATTTCTCGCAAAGTCGTTCCCATTGGGATTTCAACCAGGCCAGTATTTTGAATTTTTCCTCCTAAAGCGAAAACCTTCGTTCCTTTCGATTTTTCCGTTCCAAAACTAGCAAACCATTCAGGACCTCTTAAGATAATTTGAGGAATGTTGGCTAAGGTTTCAACGTTGTTTACGATTGTCGGCTTTCCAAACAATCCTTTTACAGCAGGGAATGGAGGCCGAGGACGTGGTTCACCACGATGTCCTTCGATACTTTCTAGTAATGCAGTTTCTTCGCCACAAACAAATGCTCCCGCGCCTAAACGCAGGTCTAAATCAAAGGAAAAATTACTGCCAAAGATATTTTTTCCTAGAACACCTTCTTTGCGAGCTTGTTTGATTGCGATTCGTAATCGATTAACAGCAATCGGGTATTCTGCTCGCACATAAATATATCCTTGGTTTGCTCCAATCGTATATCCTGCGATAGCCATTGCTTCGATAACAGCATGAGGATCTCCTTCCAAAACTGATCGATCCATAAACGCACCAGGATCTCCTTCATCAGCGTTACAGATAACATACTTTTGATCGGATTGGATAGCTTTAGCAAATGACCACTTCATAAAGGTAGGAAAACCAGCGCCGCCGCGTCCTCTTAGCCCTGAGGTCTCTAAGGTATTCAACACATCATCTCGTGAATACTCGTTGACTACTTTTGCTAAGGCTTGATAGCCATCGAAAGCAATGTATTCTTCGATCTTTTCAGGATTGATCCGCCCACAATTTCGCAGGGCGACACGCTTTTGTTTATGATAAAAAGGTGTATCCATCAATTTATTGATAATTTCTTTCGTTTCGTTATCGTGGTACAAAAGTTTCTCAACTAGTTTTCCTTTAACTAAATGATCTGAAACAATTTTTTTTGCATGCTTTGGCTGTACTTGGTGATAGAAGACGGCCTCTGGATAAATAATGACAATTGGTCCTTGAGCGCATAATCCAAAACAGCCAGTTTTTACAATATTTATTTTGTCTGTTAACTCATGTTTTGCCATTTCTTCTTTTAAAGCTTCAACAAACTCACCACTTTTAGAAGAAATGCATCCTGTACCGGCACAAACTAATATTTCCTTTTCGTACTGATTTTCATTGAGACCTTCATCGTCCAAACGCATTGTTACGGTTTGACGATATGTATCTCGAAGTTCCTTTAATTCATTCCAATCTCTCATATTTTTTACTCCTGACTCATGAGGCTTTATTCAACGACAACGTTCTTTCCAAAAGATTTTTATACACCTTTTGAAAAATAAAGGAGCAACAACCAGTTATTCTTTCTTTTGATACGTTAACAATACTTTGTCGGCCTTCTTCTTAGATAGGCGACCATAAACTTCTTCATTTACAGTTAAGACAGGTGCTAAGCCACAGGCACCAATACAACGGCATGATTCCAAGGTGAATTTCCGATCGGTTGTTGTTTCACCAGGTTCGATATTTAGTTCCGTTGAAAACGAATCTAAAATATCTCCTGCACCTTTTACATAGCAAGCAGTTCCCATACAAATACTAATCGTATGTTCTCCTTTAGGGACGAAAGTGAACTGCGCGTAGAAGGTTGCTGTACTGTAAAGTTCCTCCATGGGAAGTTCCAGCTCTTTAGAAAGCCTTTTCAAAACTTCGATTGGTAAATAGCCGTAGATTCTCTGTGCCTCTTGTAGAGCGGGCATTTGCGCGCCTCGTTGGCCTTTTAACTCCTCGATATAAGCTTGAAACTCTTGATACTGGCTTTCAGTTTCAATAAATTCAAATACTGCTTCTGTACTCATAAATCTATGCCTCCTCCTTCCTAATGTTAAATCAAATTTTCTGACTACTCATCATAATTTTATTTGAAAAAATTATTCTATATAAAATAAGTATATCAAAAATATCAGCATCTTTGTGATTAATCAGACAAATGAGAATGAGAACTGTTCTCGAATAATCTTCGTTGCATTAATAGACATTGTTTTTATAGGGGTGAATGAACTAAAAAGATTTGATATAGATAAAAAATTTGTTATCTAAAAATTGTGAATGATGATTAGTAAAAGCACATAAAGAAGGCTGAATATTTTAGATTTATTTAACACAGTGTTATTTTAATTTCTTTGATGAAAATATGGAGAAGGAAAATAAAACTTAAAAAAGATTTGTTTAGTTATTTTTACCTGATAATTGTTCTAGCTGCATGATTCATTTTTGGCAGAAAAAGAGGAGAAAGATGAACGGACCATGATAAAATAGTTTATTGACATGGGACGCGTCCCATAGGTTACATTGGTAGTGTAAACTGTCTTTAGGAGGAAGTCCCAATGGTAAATATCCGCGACATTGCAAAAATTACAGGTGTCTCTAAGTCAACGGTTTCACGGGTAGTTAACAAGCATCCATACGTTTCAGAAGATATCCGAAAGAAGGTACAATCCGTGATTGAGGATACAGGGTATGTGGTTAATGGCAATGCAGTAAAATTGAGTAATGGCAAAAATTATACACTTGGTGTTACCTTGCCTTATAACAGCTCTTGTTACGATAGATTAGTAAATAGCTTGCTGTTTCATGCAAGAGAAAAGGGGTATCAGGTTTTACTTCTACCGACTTATTATGATGAAAAAGCAGAAAAGGAGTATTACTCACTATTAGAGAAACGAATGATTGATGGATTAGTGTTGGTTTCTCGAGCGAAAAATTTAAAAAATTGGGACAAGCTCAACTCTAGAGGTCGAATTATTTCTACTGAAAAGGTTGATGATCCAAAAATTCCTATGATTTATCCAGACCGTACTATGGTATACCATCGGTTGTTTAAGGAACTTGGTCAGAAGGGATTTTCCAAGGTGGTCTTCACTAATAAACGAGCACTTTCTGAGAGCATTAGTGCTAAAGATAAGGCAAAGGGCTATCAAAAGTACTTCGGTGAGGTAATAACTGGTGAGAATTTCTTTCCAGGAATTGAAGGGTTCAATGACGGTTATTATTGGGCAAAAGAAACTTACAAAAAAAAGACGATTCCTGAGGTGATTTATGCGAGTGCAGATGATACAGCAGCAGGGATTATTCATGGGCTCCAAGAAATAGGCTTCCTTCACAAGCAGGATTATCATATTATTGGTGAAGGAAATTTACCCTATAGTCAGTTATTAAATTTTACTACAATTGATTTTCTTGCAGAGGACATTGGATTTGAAGTAGTGGATTATATTCTATCTAAGCAAGAAATGATTCATAAAGCTAAGGAGCCATTAATTATCAGAAGATAAAATACAATAGAAAATTTTGATTTAGGAAAGGAAATAAGAGAATGCATATCGAGCACGTAGCAATTTGGACGAAGGATTTAGAAAAAATGAGAGAGTTTTATGAAAAGTATTTTAATGTTCGCAGTTCAGAGCGTTATCATAATAAAAGAACTGGTTTTCAATCATATTTTGTCAGCTTTGATTCAGGAAGTCGCTTAGAGCTGACCTCTAAGCAACATCTTTCTAACAGGATAGCAGATAGTTTAGGTTACACGCATTTGGCGATTTCAGTTGGAACAAAGGTGGATGTCGATGCGTATGTTGAAACATTCTTAGCAGATGGTTTTCCATTGTTGAGTGGACCTAGAACTACTGGAGATGGTTATTATGAAGCGGTCATCCAAGATCCTGAAGGGAATTTGATTGAGCTTACAACAGATTAAATTATTTTATGTTATGAGAAGTTGAATAATTGGTTGCTTTTGTTTGGCCAGGTAAAAAAACTTCAATCATGTTGAGAAGTATCTTTAATCAACAAATGTGATTGAATAATTCAAATTGCTATCATAGATTTGTGAAAAGGAAATGGCTCTCGTTATTACAGATGAAGATAAAGGGCGATAAATGAGAGTTTTGAAACATTCATGATATAGCTTAATTTAATAAAGAGCTGATTTTTATATTGAATCGGTTCCAGCGGAAGAAAATATAATATATGTATAGGGATACCCAAGCACATCGTTTCACCAACTAGGTCATCCAGTATCTCTATAAATAATGGAGCGATTATTGCAATAAAAAAGAGTAGTGATTTTTTCACTGCTCTTTTTTGGACGGTTCTAAATTAAGTAGTTTCCTAAATTGTTTAAACCATTGAATTTCAAATTTTGCCTTTTCAATTCCTAGATCCAAAGTTGCGTATTGAAAACGGGCGATATCCTCCACATTTTTTAAGGTCATGAATTCAACGGCACCACCGCGCTCTTTTAAATCATTAATAATAGTTTCATCAAATTGAAAGCGAGAACCTATCCTTTCACTGAGTTTTTCTAAAGATGCCAGTTCTTGTTCCAATTCTTTAATATAATTTGCTAGTAATTCATCTCGTTTTGTTTCGTTAGTAAACCCCATAAAAAATAATTTACTTAATTCCATATTCTTTTCCTTGTAAAGGATCGGTTGAGAAATTGCTTTTTGAAAATATTCTTTTCCAGTATCAGTAATATAATAAACTTTTTTATTTACTCCACTGTCAACTCGTTCCTTAAAGGTGATCATGTTTTTGCTCAGCAGCTTTTTTAAAGCTGCTTGGATGCTGCCGGTACTATCGCTGCTAACGGTTGAAAGGGAATTTTTAATTGATTGACGTAGTTCGTAAATTGTTGATGCTTGAATCATTAGAAAACCTAAGATAATAGTGTCCATTTTTCCAACTCCTCAGAAAGCTATATCATTAAAAAAATTATAAAAAGGCTGTTGCGAAAAAGCATATAGATCCAATCAAGGCCAAAGGTGTCATTACATATTTTTCTTTTTTACTGAAGGACATAAGATTCATGCCAGTATTCAACAGCAAGTAAAATCCGAAGAAGATGCAGATTCCACGTGCTAGCGAAAAAGAGATGTTCAATGAAATAATTTTGCCAACATAAAGGACAGAGAAGATCGCTATTAATTGAAAAACGAAAGCACTGCCACTAACAAAACGCATTTTAACTGGTAGAACCTTATGTTTTCCTCCCATAGTAAACTCACCAAACGGAAGTCCCAGTGTCACTAATAAGGTTAATACTGCCATCATTCCAAAAATCACTGCCCCAATGATTGAAAATAATTCCATTTTGTTTCCCCCTAAATTGTTTTATGATGTTTGGTAATCTGTTCAATCCGCTACTTGTCAAACGAAATTGTAAAAATTTTCTGCCTTTATATTACTAATAGTAACATTACTAAAAGTAATACGCAATCTCTTTTAAAATTTTTTTGAATTTGTGATTGACTCCCACGTTACGTGTGACTCTATACTATAAGTAAGCTAGCGAAACAAAAAAGGAGAAAACTAAATGTTTAAAATTGGAGAATTCTCAAAATTATCAAACACTACAGTTCGCACATTAGACCATTATGCCACGTTAGGTCTTCTAAAACCGAAAGGAATTGATGATCAAACCAATTATCGATACTACTCGGCGGACCAATTGGCACAACTCAATCAAATCAAATTGTTGCAGCAAACGGGTTTGCCTTTAAAAACAATCAAGGAAATTATTGACACCAATGATTTAGATTTTTTAGAGAAACATTACACACTTCAAGAAGAAAAATTGCAGGAAGACTTAGATGAGCTGTTGAAAAAACAGCGAATGGTCTCTTTACTCAAGCAGAAGATGAAAGAAGGAAAAAGCATGACTCAATATAACGTAGTAGTAAAGGAAGTTCCAGAAAGAAATGTGCTCAGTGTTCGCAGTGTAATCGCGGATTACACGTTGGAAGGGGACTTGTGGCAAAAATTGCAGCAAGGTTTGAAAGAAACGAATGCTAAAATGAAGCAGCCGCCATTGAATATGACTCTTTTTCATGATGTGGAATATGTCGAGAAAAATGCGGATGTTGAAGTTCAAACAAGTGTGGTTGGAGACTACCCTGAAGTTCACACCGTTGAGTTCAAAAAAGAGCCAGCCTTTATCATGGCTTCGGTGACCTTCAGCGGCAGCTTTGAGCAAATGCCGCAAGTGACTCAAACTATCGCCGAGTGGTTAGAAGCAAACGAGTATAAAATCGTTGGTCCTATGATCAATATTGGTCACGTTTCTCCAGGAGAAGATCCAAATCCAGAAAACTGGGTGACTGAATCAGGTTTTGTTGTTTCAAAATAAGCTTAGTATCTAGCAGTTAATTCTTTTATCTAACCGCTTTTTATTATTGAAAGGATAAGCACGATGAAACATATTATTGAAGCATTTCATCCCTCGGGAGGGAAGCACTGTATTACTAATGCTTTAAAGCAGGTTTTTGACTATTATCATCGACCACTATCTGAAGCTATGCTCTTCGGTATTGGTTCTGGCTTGTCATTTACTTACATCAACTTAGCCCACTCGCCGATGATTTCTGGCAGATCAAAACCAATCGAGTTTGAAGCAAAGCTTGCGGAACGTTTAGGAGTTCGTATCAAATGTCGCCAACCGAAAAACTATCCAGTAGCTCTAGCTAAAACGAAAAAACTGATTCAGAAAAATAAACCTGTTTTGATTTATGTGGACATGCCGTTTCTAAATTATTTAAACATGGATCGAAACAGTCATTTTGGCGGACATGCTGTCGTATTATTTGGCTATGATGATGAAAATCAAGAGTTTTATCTAACTGATCGTGATTGCGCGGATTATCCCATTCGTACACCTAAAGGAAAAATCGCCTGTGATTATCATCGGGTCAGCTATCAAGAAATGGAACGTGCACGAAATAGCAATTTTAGACCCTTTCCAGCAAACAATAAATATCTAGAGTTTGATTTTTCATCTTACGAGGGAATTCAAAAAAGGGAACTTATTGCTGCTATAAAAGAGACCTGTGACAATATGCTGTGTCCTCCAGCTAAGTTGTTAGGAATCAATGGAATCATCAAGTTTTCGCAAGAAATTTTAAAATGGAAATCTTTTGACCAAAGTAAAAGGAAAATCGCTGGTATAACGAACTACTTCCAGATTAGTGAAGATGGTGGTACAGGAGGAGGCGCCTTCCGAAAAATGTACGGAGAGTTTTTAATCGAGGCCAATCAGTTGTTTAACAATCAGAGGCTTGAGCAGATTGGTCAAGGTTTCATGAAACTGGGAGAAGACTGGGATTCGCTTGCAGAAGAGTTATGGCAGCTGGGAGCGACGGGTGATGACAGTTTATTATGCACATTAAGTGAACACACTCGTACATTAGCGGATACCGAAAAAATTCTATTGGAAGAGCTAGAATTTTCGATATGTAAATAAAGTAATAAAACAGTAAATTGAACAGAAATACTGTTCAATTTACTGTTTTACTCGTTCAAATAATCTAGCTGTTTAATTAACGTATTCATTCTGAAGTCATCAATTTTTCTTCCCAAAGCAGCCAGACTTTTTATTGATGGGACGTCCTCTAAAACAAATAATCTTTCCTCAGGGATTATTGGAGTAGAAAAATTTGTCACATAAAGGTCAGAAATTAATGAATCAGACGCGACTTCAGCATAAATTTTTTCGGACTGAACATCCAACAAAAGTTTATCATGAAAATTTTTATTCAGATAATAGGCGAGAAGTTGAGCATGTTTTGGTCCTAAGTCACTACAGACTTCAGTAAGGACAGGTCTTCTTAATTGATCTAATTGCTTTGGAAGATCCTCCCAATAAATAAATAGCTCAAATAAAACTTGATGATAGTACATTGTGTACCAAGGAAATCGGTTTTTTGATTCTTGATCCTTTAAGATTTTTTCTAAGACCTTACTAAAAACAGCAAAATCTCGTTGAATAGTCAAACTATTGTATAGCTGTCTGTTATAAGCAATGTACGTTTCATAGGGATAGGTTTTGTAGGAGTTATAGACCGTTTTAAATAATGAAATACAGTTTTTACGGCTTTCATTAGAAATAGTAATTCCTAAAGCATTGACGATTAAATCGATTATATTATCACTAAAGCGTTCGATTCGTTCCTCTTCAGCTAAATTATCCCAGCTGAAATCATACCAAAAAATAGTTTGGATCAAATCTTTCTTTACCAGTTCAGTAATAGGTAGAGAGAAACTAGACAGTAACTCAGTGATTAGTGTTTCATACAAGAGCGTTTTTTCACTAGATAAGTCACGCTTATCTGAGTTAAGAAATCCTTGCTGTTGTCGAATGATACTAACGGCTATTAAAAAGGAGAGCTCAGCCCTTTGCAGGAAGTTCAACTTTAGATCAAAATGCCTATCTATTTGATTAACAGTAGTCCAGACTACTTTTTGATCTAACTGGAAGGGCCATTCATAGACATCATAAACTTCTAAAAAATAAGCAGCCATGAATAAACGAACTTGAAGCTCGTTCGTTCCAGTTAGCATCAGATTATTACGATCAATTTGTAAACCCCGCATCTTTAGTCCTTCATTTAATTTGACGATGCGGCGATACAGACTTGATGAACTGAGAAAAAGTTCCTTTTCTAATTCAGTTCGTAATTTTCCAGGTTGAAAAAAAAGAATTTCCAAAAGTTGAAAAGTTGGAGATTCTTTTAAAATATCAGAAAAGACTTCACGTACGGTATAGTTATGTTTTTCACTTAGATGTAAGTCTCCAGAGGTATTTCTTTCGATTTGTAGAATAGCATTCCATCGTTCTTCAATTTCTTGGCAATCATTTACAATTGTTTTTGGAACCGCATCCACGATTTTCGCTATTTTTTTTACAGATACATAGCTGTTAGTTGTTCGAAGTAATTCAATTATCTTAATTTGACGATTTTGGGTAGAAGATAAGGCATGTCTCATGTTAAACCCTCTTTCAATCGATTGATACCTTTAGTATATAGTAAAATTTCTCAACTGAAAATAAATAATATAATTAATATATAAAGTCCTTTTTGTTTTGAAAATTGGAAGAATTATTGATTTGTTTGTGTAATACTCGTTATATATGGAGGAATGTATAGAGTGAATAAAATAATAGATGGGTTTAAGTTGAAAGTAATCGCAATCTTGGCAATGCTGTTGAACCACATCGATAGTGGTTTCAGTATATACGAACAATCTAGCTTAGCTTTTTTCTTTACTGAATTTATTGGGAAGCTAACCTTTCCAATTATAGCATATCTCTTAGTGGAAGGATTTTTTTTACATGTAATCGAAAACTTTATGCTATAAGAATGATGTTTTTTGGCTGATTTCTATTTATCCTTTTTATCTCCTCTTTAATGGAAAAAATCCCTTCACTCTTATTGAATTAGTAAATAATATTTTTTTCACTTTACTAATAGGATTGCTACTAATGATAGTTTATGAGAAAGTTGCTTCATCCTTCTTGAGGTATTTAGTGGTTTTATTCTTTACGATGGCGGCTATGTTTTCTGATTGGCCTTTGGTCGGTGTCTTACTGATTTGTGGTTTTTACAGATGGAAAAATACGAAGTGGGACGTCCAATTACCAATTATATATACGACATTTTTTTACGTCGATGCTGATATTAATATATGTCTCTTCACCTCAATCAATGCCATTTTCTCAAGTTTTTTCTGGATTAGATATGCTAATAGTCATCCCGTTACTCGTTGCATATAGCGGTGAAAGAGACTATTCGCCAAGTTGGGTAAAATGGGGATTTTATAGTTTTTATCCTTTACATTTAGTTGCTTTAGCGTTGATTCATCAAGTGATTCAATGAAGTGATTTTAGAAGAAACATGTGAATTTTAATGAGACTAGAAAAATCGCGGGTCGCAATTTATTTTATAAAAAACTATTAATAAACAATTCAATCGGCGATGATAAGTGGAAGATTATACCTGATTTTTAACAGAAAAAAGACTCTGTTTTAAGGTTTCCTTTGAAAGAGTAAAGTGTAAAACTTAGAATTATCATCAAAATAACTAAAAATTTTACAGATTCTCAAATAAATGAGATGATTCAAGTAGTGTAATAGGACTTTAGACGGGTCCAAAATAATCTATAATGATTGTAAAATGGTATAAACAAAATGAAGCAAGGGGAGGATATTTTTGAAGAAGGTAATTATTTTAGGTTTATCAGTTGCATTGTTAGGTGGTCTAGCAGGCTGTAATTCAGATTCGGAGGAATCAATCAGTTCGAGTTCTACCTCACAACAGACAAGTCAAACAAGCAAAAGTCAATCAAGTAGTCAACAAAATACAGATTTTAAGGTTAATGTAGAGGATGCGATCAAAGAATATCAAAAGGAATATCCAGATAGCGATATTACTTCAATTGATTTAGAAACTTCTTTTGGGAACTATTTTTACAAAATCGAAGGGGTCGACGACAATAAAGAATATGAAGTCCGAGTGGACGCCGATACGAAGAAGGTCTCTAAAGAACGTGAAGAAGAATTAGATATGGAAGACAAAGAAGGTGTAAAAAGAAAAGAAGACAAGCTGAACATAGATAATCTTTTAAGCATCGAGAAAGTTTCCGAAATTGCTACAGAAAATGTTGGCAGCGGGAAAGCGACTGAATGGAGCTTAGACAAGGATATGGGGATTACCTATTGGGAAGTCAAAGTAATCGATGGACAGAAAGAAACAGAAGTAAAGATCAATGCACAATCTGGGGATATTTTAGAAACTGAAACGGATGATTAATGCTTTAAAAGAAGCTCATGGAGATAGTTATCCATGAGCCTTTTATATTTAGCCTGAGGAAATTATTCGTTCAGATTATTAAACTTTTCGATATCGTTTAAGCCCAATAATATTTAGAATAGTAAAGACAGCGATGAAGAGTACGAGAACGGCTAGATCAAGCCAAATGTTCTCCCATCCTTGTCCCTTGATCATAATATTAGTTAATGCATTACCCGCGTAGCTGAGAGGGAAGATGTAAGCAAGATCACGTACCCAGTCTGCCATGGTATCTAATGGAATCAATCCTGAGAAGAATACCTGTGGGATAACGATCAACGGAATAAACTGAACCATTTGAAATTCCGAACTAGCAAATGTCGAGACAAAAATTCCCACTGCCAATGCGGTTAATGCAATAAGAATATTAGTCAATATTACCCATAATAAACTACCGACTATTTGCAGATCGAGGACATAAATAGAGAAAAAGACGATAATAAAAGTTTGCAGAATCGCAAAAAGGCCATAACCGACTAAGTAGCCCATAACAATTTCGCTTCTTTTTACAGGTGTTGCTAGCAATCGCTCTAACGTTCCGCTGGTTCGTTCGCGAAGAAGGGCGATTCCAGAAATCAAGAAAACAAAGAAGAACACGAAAAATCCAATTAAAATTGGAAAGATTTTATCAAAGAAAGTACTGTTTGCATCACCGTAAACATACGAGTCTTTGATTTTAAAATTTTGAATAGTTATCGGTTTTTGTGCTTGAACAGCTAATTCCTGAAGCTCTTTACTCATCTCTTTCATTTTGTTAGCAGTCAAAATATTTTGAATTATCCCTTTAATTTGGGCAGTACTGCTAGGGTCTTCATTCTCATAGGAAACATGAAGGGTTGATCCGTCAAGAGTGATAAAGGCATCTAAATCATTTTCCTTCATAGTGTCGTGAATATTTTTAGTATCGGAATATTTTTTGGTTTTGACTTCATCTGAAGGGAAACTTTTCACTAAAGAGGAGGGAACTGTTTGGTCGACTCCGATTTTGACATGTGTTTCAGAATTGGAATCAAAAACAACGTTCATCAAGGATAAGACAATAACTGGCGCAATCAACATAAGGGCTAACGTTCTCTTATCACGGATTAATTCTTTGACTACACGGGTTAAAATTGCATTAAAGCGCATCATTAGCTTTCCACCTCGGCTTTTAAGAAGACTTCTTCAATTGAATCAGCCTCAAATTTTTGTTTCAACTCAGTAGGGGTTCCAAACGCGAACAGCTTTCCATCGATAATTAATCCGACGTAATCACATTTTTCGGCTTCATCCATGACATGAGTAGTGACAACGATGGCTTTATTCTGATCGGCCAAAGAACGAAGCTGGTCCCAAATTGCCACTCGCAAGCTAGGATCGATTCCTACTGTTGGTTCATCCAAAACGATTAAATCTGGGTTGGACAAGAGTGTAGTCGCTAAGGATAGTCGTCGTTTCATTCCACCTGAATATGTTTTGACAGTTTGATTTAGAAAATCCGTTAAATTGACTAAAGACATATTTTTATCGATCGCTTGTTTCAGTTTATCCTTTTCCATTCCCATCAGGTGACCGAAGAAAATCAAATTTTCTTTGGCAGTCAGCTCATTGTATAAAGCATCGCTTTGTCCCATGTAGCCGACACGACCTAAGATTTTTCGGTTAGGCATTTTGGTTTCGAAAATGGTCGTTTCCCCTTTGTCTAACTTTTCCATTCCCAGCAAACATTTTATAGTTGTAGACTTTCCAGCACCACTTGGTCCGATCAATCCTAAAATTTTTCCGGATTCAATTTGAAGATTGACATCTTGTAAGACCTCACGCTTACCAAAAGCTTTGTAAGCGTGAGAAATTTTCGCTACAGCATCATTTTCTGTCGTCAAAATATGTTCCTCCTGTTCTTCTTTTCGATTTTTCGTTTTACAATGTTAATGAATTAGATGGGAAAAATGAAGGCTGTTAACACAATAGAACAAATTTTTTTTGTACATAATCTATTTACTGAACTGCTAAAAGTCTAGGATAGAGATAGCATAATAGACAGACTGTCTATCATTTTGTACTATATGGATTATAGAACGACGAATTTGTGATGCAAGAAAAGAACTCTAATAATGGACATATTATAAAAAAATGTTCACTATGTTGTGAAAGGATATACCACGTTGAAGGAAAAAGACCTACGTTACTATCGAACTCGTAAAAATATTTTATCGGCAATGACTAGATTGCTACAAACGAAAGCATTTGAGCAGATTACTGTAACGAATATTTGTGAGGAAGCAGAAATCAGCCGCAGCGGTTTTTATCTGCACTATGTAGATAAATACGATTTAGTAGAAGTCAATTTAAAAGAATTTCGGGATCAGGCGAATCAATTTATTTTCTCAAATGCCGATACCAGTAAAACAGCTTTGTTTTCTAATATGTTGGCCTATCTCCAAAGTGATGGTAAGTTAATCGCCGCTTTAATTTCAGAAAATGGATCGGTCGAGGTTCAAAATTATATTAAACGTATGATGCAAGAAAACGCCCGAATCAATATTTTTCCGAATTTAGATTTAAAGATCAAGAATGAGATTGAAGAACATTACGCGTTATTGTTTTTAAGTAATGCGCTGTTTGGTGTTTTACAGGATTGGATCAATCGAGGACAAAAGGAATCACCAGAAGAATTGGTTAGGATAATGGACCGATTAATAACCTTTGATTTTAAGAAATCGGAAAAGCTTTAAAGAGATTCAATGCTCTTTAAAGCTTTTTTTTACGGATGAAATGAAGCCGCAATATTTCATGTGTATTCAAGAAAGTTTCCTTCTATTAGTGAAAAAAGAACATATATATAGAAGGTTGCGTATTGCACATGTATTGAATGCTTATAAAGCATGCTCTTTCTGTTTTAAGCGCATAAATAATTGTATTATTGACTACTGAATCAGAAAAGATTAGTATAGAATGATAAAAAATTAAAGGATGATGAATGTTGGAGTATGCCAATCGAATGAAAAATCTTACTGCTTCAGAAATTCGTGAATTATTGAAAGTCGCTGATCGGCCAGAAGTACTCTCGTTTGCTGGCGGACTACCAGCGGCTGAACTTTTTCCAATTAAGGAAATGGCCGCGGCCGGGGCAAGTGTCTTGAAAAACAATGGGGAAAAAGCCTTGCAATACTCTACGACTGAAGGCTTTCTACCGCTTAGAGAATGGGTAGCAAAACGTGAAAATAAACGAATCGGAACTGAATTAACTGCCGATAATATTTTGATCACCCATGGCTCTCAACAAGCATTGGATTTAGTGGGCAAATTATTGATCAATAAGGATGATGTTGTCTTATGCGAAAGTCCCACCTATTTAGCAGCGTTGAATGTTTTTAAAACTTTTGAAGGACGAATGATAGAGGTTCAGACAGATCAGGATGGGATGATCGTAAGCGACTTGGAACGAATTCTTGCTACTACAGCCAATGTGAAATTGATCTATGTGATTCCGACTTTTCAGAATCCGTCAGGGAAAACCTGGTCCTTTGAACGGAAAAAGCAAATTCTAGCAGTGGCTGATCGCTATGATATAGCTGTTATTGAAGATGCTCCCTATGAAGAATTACGTTATTCCGGTGAGTTTACCCTCCCAATGTTCAGCATTTCAGAGAATGCTAATGTCATCAGAACCGGCAGTTTTTCTAAAGTTTTATGTCCGGGTCTTCGGATTGGGTGGATCTGTGCAGATACCAAAGTGATTGAGAAATTAGTCCTGATTAAACAAAATACTGACTTACAATGCAATACGTTAACTCAAATGCAGATCGCAGAGTTTGTTCGAACGAATGATTTGGATGCACATATCGCTCACTTGATTCACACGTATAGAATACGAAGGGATGCGGCAATTTCAGCAGTTGAAAACTACTTTCCCAAAACTATTCGATATACGCATCCTGAGGGCGGCTTATTCATATGGGTGGAATTACCAGAAAAAATCAACGCAACAGACCTATTACAAAAAGGTTTGAAACGTCATGTGGCGTTTGTAAGCGGGGAATCGTTCTATGCAGAACAGCCTAAATACAATACGATGCGCCTGAATTTCTCGTGTATGGATGAAGAAAAAATTAATGCAGGATTTAAAATTTTAGGAGAATTAATCATGGAAGAACTAAAAAATGAATAAGGACATAATTGAATCAGTCAGAGAGAGTCCCTTAGTTGGAGGACTCTCTTTTTTACTGGTGATAAAAAAATAAATTGGTGAAAGTCAACTTAATGCTATACTTAAAATAGTAAAATGAAGGAGGGATTTGATGGTTGATTATGTGACACTTACTGAAGAAAATATTGCAAAGGAACATTTATGCTGCGCAATCTCAGGCAAAAAGCATAAAGCAGGTGTCGATACAAAAAGAGCCTGGCTCAGTGAGCGTTTGTCGGAAGGACATGTGTTCCGCAAATTGGATGCTAATGGGAAAGTATTCATTGAATATGCACCTCTGGAAACCGCTTGGGTACCGGTAGTCGGAGAAAACTATTTGTATATTTATTGTCTATGGGTTTCTGGCAGTTTTAAAAGACAAGGTCACGGGAAAAACCTGCTGCAGTCTTGCATTGACGATGCTAAGTGTCAAAATAAATCTGGTGTTTGTGTGATCAGTTCCCCAAAAAAGACGCCTTTTTTGACAGATAAAAAATTTGTTGAAAGGCACGGGTTTAAAGTAGTTGATCAAATTGAGGGCGGTTACGAACTTTTAGCATTATCTCTTGATGGAACAGTGCCTGCTTTTTCCGAGACGGCTAGGCAACAGACTATTGATGATCAGGCATTGACGATTTTTTATGGTCAACAATGTCCCTTCATTCCTAATGGTTTAAAAGAGGTGCAGGAATACTGTGAGGAAGAAAAGGTTCCATTGACTCTGATTCCAGTAGACAGCTATGAAAAAGCAAAAAATCTGCCGGGAATATTCAATAATTGGGCAGTGTATTATCAAGGGAAATTTTTAACGATTCATATGTTGAACAAAAATGTATTAAAAAAATTATTGGCCGGAATGTGAGTGTAAGAAGTTGAAAAAGTATATTGCCTTTTTACGGGGAGTCAATGTCAGCGGTAAAAATAAAATTGTGATGCCTTTATTGAAAAAAGCCTTTGAGGCAATCGGATTTTCAGCAGTTACAACGTATATTAATAGCGGGAATGTGCTGTTTTCTAGTGAAAGTGAAGATAGAGAAAAATTGATCCAACAATGTGAAGCAATAATTACTGATCAATTTGATTTAACCATACCAGTAACTGTTGTGGCTGTTGAAGAACTAGCTGATACCATAATGAATGCACCAGATTGGTGGAATCAGGAGAAGGAAACGGTTCATTACGCTATTTTTGTGATTCCTCCAATGACGGTGTCAGAAGTTTTCTCAGCAGTTGGTGAAATAAATCCTGATTATGAAAAAATCGCATATCATGGGGAGGTGATTTTCTGGTCGGCACCTCGTCAAACATTCAATAAGGCGCGCTGGTCAAAAATCGCCAGTTCCTCGGTCAATAAAAAATCAAGCAGCCGCTAAACTGCTTGATTTTTTTAGATAAGCGGTAAAATTTCTTGCTGGATAAAATCGATTCGATCAAAAACGTTTTCTTTGAAAAAAGCGGTGATTGCAACAACAAGTTTTTGTTCGTGATCGATGTAAATAATATTGCCACCATCTCCCATCGCCGCAATAATTGGTTTTGAGGGATCAACAATCCACCATAAATAGCCATAATCAAGATCTTCTTGATCCCAATGACTGTGCTTTTTCTGCATAGCTTCTAACCAGCTTTTTGGAACAATCTGTTGATCGTTCCAAATGCCGTTGTTTAAGATTAATTCTCCAAGCTTTATCATATCTCGCGTTGAAAAGGTTAATCCCCAGCCACCTGCATTCAACCCGGTATCATCTGCCACCCATCCATTTGAGGTGGTCGATTGATTAAATGCCATTTGATCTTTAGCGGATTTTAAATGGATGGTTTTCTCGATATCAATCTCTAATGGTTCGAATAGCTTTTCGCGAGCAAATTCTAAAGTACTTTGATTCGTTGAACGAGCAAGGATCGCAGACAGCAGATCAGGTCCAATCAGCGGTGTGTAGTTAAACTCTCCAATTGGTTGGTGTCCGCCTATTTTTTTTAACGTGAATTTCACCCAATCTTTACTCATAAAATATCTGATATAAGTCAGCGGCCAAGACTTATATTTGTAAGGCGTGGTCATCGTAAGTAAATTCTTTAGTGTAATATTTTTGAGCGCTGGATCTTTCGGTTGATATTCAGGGAAATAATCCATTAGCGGACGATTTAAATGATCGATAGAGCCATCATCGTGAGCGATTCCCAATAATAATGATAAAACACTTTTTGCAATTGAATACACATGGATCTTACTGGCTTCATCGCAGCCGTTAAAATACTGTTCATAAATCCTCTGATTATTTTTTTGCACAATAATCCCTGTAATGTTTTCGTGAGTTGTCTCGATTTTCTGTTGAATCAGCTTAAATTCTTTATCGTTCATCGTGTTCCTCCATTTCCGAAGGCGCCTTCTATACTTAGAGTAAGCGGATTAAAAATCATAATCAAGCGTTATTTTAAAAAATTACTTTATATTTTCATCTCAAACCAACTTGAAGGGCATGTATGGAATTTTTATACTTAGTTTTCTATATTCTAAATTAATTTTTTTAATTTGATTATAATTATTTTACTCAAAAACGGAGCTGGAAACTTACGTATCCTTAGAAGATCAAGCTTGTTTAGAAATCTGGTTGCCGATAAAGAAAATGAAATATATGATTAATTATTTACTCCTGCATAACCGAATTGAGGAGATTTTGACGATAAAACGTTTTCGTGATATTGTAAAGTTAGAAGAAGGAAAGTGAGGGATCCCGTATGTTTTATTCATCAATGAAGTAGGAAGCTGCATTTAGACTGTACCTCTGGAGACTAAGGGAGCAGTGTGCAGATTTTCGAAAAATTGGTGAATGGTCATCGGGGTTCTTTTTTATGCAAAAAAAGGCTTATTTGTTGTAGGCCTGATTGTCTAAAATAACACTGTGACCCAGTTTTTCGGAAATAACTGGGTCTTTTTACGCGTTCTGCTTTTCGCAGTTTATTGGAAAAGCATTATCATGCAGGTGGCTTTTGCAAGATATTGAAGGGCACAGTCTAGCAGAATCGTATGAGTATGAAGATAGAACGCGTTCATTTACGATGAGCTAGCTGTGAGCTTCATTGAAGCTAATATGAGGTGTTTATTATGACAAACATAAAAATTGATCACTTAACCTTTGGCTATGACCAACTTGGATCATTGCTTTTTGATGAGACTACAATGACTATTTCTGCTGATTGGAAGCTTGGTTTAGTGGGGAGAAACGGGCGTGGGAAAACAACGTTATTACAGCTATTAAGAGGAGAACTTCCTTATCAAGGAAAAATTACGCATCAGTTACAGATGATCTATTTTCCTAAAAAAATTGAAGATCCTACACAGATAACATATTTTGCTATATCGGAGGAAGAGTTAGAGCTTTGGAAAATAGAGCGGGAGTTAACAATGTTGGATTGTGACTTGAATGTGCTGTGGCGTCCATTTTTCACATTGTCTGGTGGCGAGCAAACAAAAGTTCTTCTGGCACTCTTATTTGTTGATGAAAATCCTTTTCCTTTGATTGATGAACCAACGAACCATTTGGATATAAAAGGAAGAGAGCAGGTTGCGAAGTACCTTAAAAAAAAGCAGCAAGGATACATCGTAGTCAGTCATGATCGAACATTTTTAGATCAAACAGTCGATCATATTTTAGCGATCGAAAAAAATCAATTGATTCTTTATCAAGGAAATTTTTCGACCTATGAAGAGCAAAAAGCACAGCGCGATGCCTATGAGCAAATTCAGAATATCAAACTAAAAAAAGAAATAAATCGATTGCATAAGACAGCTAAGGAAAAAGCAGAGTGGTCCTTTACAAGAGAGAAAGATAAAACAAATAAACCTAAGGGATTTATCGATACTGAATATCGAAGAGTTAGTCCAGGCGCGATTGGTGCTGATGCAGCTCGTATGATGAAGCGGTCAAAAGCAATTGTTCAACGAGTGGAAGGGAAAATCAGTGAGAAAGAAAAGTTACTAAAAAATATCGAGTCTATTGATTCCTTAAAAATTTCATACGAAGAAAATTATCATCGACGAATATTCAATGTAGAAAATTTAGTATTGAGATATTCTGACAAACCATTATTTAAACCAATTAGTTTTGAACTATTACGAGGAGAATGTCTAGCGATCATAGGGAGAAATGGAAGCGGAAAAACGTCGTTAATTCAAGCACTACTGGGAGAGTTTTCAGGCGAAGTTGGTGGTGTGATCCACCGAGCAAATGGATTGAAGGTTAGTCGAATAAGACAAAATTATGAAAGCAATGAAGGGACACTAGCAGAGTTTGCGGAAAAAGAGAATTTGGAGTACTCACAATTTTTAAACAATCTAAGAAAACTTGGCATGGAGCGACGAGTATTCAATAATAAAATCCAAGATATGAGTATGGGGCAACGTAAAAAAGTTGAATTAGCAAAATCGTTGTCGCAAGCGGCCAATCTCTATGTTTGGGATGAACTTTTAAATTATCTCGATGTCTTCAATCAAAAGCAAATTTTAGATTTATTGCTTCGCGCAAAGCCTACGATGATTCTGATTGAACATGACGAATATTTTGTGAAAAAGGTTAATGACAAGATGGTGATACTGTAATAAAAGGACCAATTGAGTGGAAAATTCAATTGGTCCTTTAACTATAAAGTTTTACTTAAACGATTGTAAGCGACAATCCCGAAAAGATATTGGATGATTAGTAAGAGCCCCAACCCAATACAAGCGTACTTAGAAAATGGAGAAAAGTAGTCTAAGATACTAAGAATGGAAAATAGAAATACTAGAAGGAGCTGTAGCAGTAACGTAGCTGTATAAGCTATACGTCCGCTTCTGTCTCTCAACATAATTTTCCGTTCGTCAGTCAGATCGATTGCTTCTTTCTTCAGACGCTTCTCATATTCTGCTTGATGTTTAGAGCTTGACCAATAAAAGTACTTACCAATCATAATTGCCCCCGGACAAATGCCTGCACCTGCAAAACCCCATAATAAAGATTCTAATTTAAAAGTTGTCGTTAAAGCAATCGTTAAACATACGAATCCAAATAACATGTATAGAATCCCTGTGTAAAGCATTGATTTTTTCATGATTCCTCCTCCTTTAGCAAAATGGAAAGATACCTATACCAAGAGTAGAATAAATAGGAGACAATGAATAGATTGTAGTTCAATGAGTAAAATATGGAAAGTTTCCTTTCCTTATCCTTATGATAAGTATAAGTTCATTTTACACGTATGTAAAGTGAACTTTCCATTCAGGAAATTTAACAATCATCAAATTATTGGGAAAAATATATGATGAAGTTAGATCGAATAAAAAAACAACCAACATAGTCAGCTGGTTGTCGTTTTTATCTTTTTATAAAATGGTGAGGGATACAAATCTTTTCATGTTTGTTATGGTAGAAAGCCTCAAATGCCCTCTTACCGCATTCTGCTAAGTGATGATCGATGGTTGCAAAACCCATCACTTCACTAATCAAAAGATTTTCTCGTCCAATCACTAACGGTTTTTCACTTTTGTATTGTTGTAAAATTGTGGCAGCGATGCTATCCCCAAAAGTTAAAATGCCATCGACTTTTTGTTTTTTGAAGAAACTAGCTGCTTGGACACCATCTGTAGCAACAATACAATCCCAAAAAATATTCGCCTCATCAAAATCAGGATAGACCTCTTTTGCTTTTTGAATAGAAAATTCTGAGTTGTGACTAATATTTTTACTTCGTCCCAGTGTCATACCAGGATTTTTGATTCCTTTTTCTTTCATATAGCCAAATGCTTCTTTAATCGAATTTTTTAAGTTGATATACACACAGCTTACATCAGCATTAGGAATTTCCTCGCAAAAAATAATTGGTCCGTATTGCAAGTAATCAAGAAAGACTTTGATCGAGTTCGCCTTTGTTGTGACGATTAGTCCATCAAATGCGCGCTTTGAAAATTCAGCTAAATAGCGCTTTTCCAATTCTTGATCATAGTTCGTAGGTAACAAACTAATTTGATACCCGTGGTCAAAAGCCGCCTGCATGATACCACTGAGCATCTGATCATAATAATCATGATTGATAAATGGTAAAATCACACCAATATTTTTGGTTCGTCCATAACTAAGATTTTGCGCAGAACGATTAGGAACGTAATTTAAGTCAGACATGACTTGCAGAACTTTTGCTCGCTTTTCGTCATCAACATATGGATGGTTATTAATAACTCTTGAAATTGTGGAGACTGAGTAGCCGGTGATTTTTGCGATGTCACGGATATTTGCCATGGAATCCCCTCTTTAAAATAAAACTAAGCAGCTAAATGCTCCTTTAGATATTCGATAACTGCTGGTCCAAATTGATAAAATGTGTACCGTCGATCTTCATAAAAGAAACTAACGATGGGACAACCTAAAAACTCATTAATAAATAAATGTTTGATTTCACGCAATTTAAGGTTTTGTATAATTGGTCGTTTAAACCCTCGACTTTGAACAAGCCTCAAATGATCTTCAGAAAAATGCAGGGAAACTTGAAAATGCTCTTGTGTATTCTCGTGTTGAACTTTCACATACGTATTCATAAAAATTCCTCCTTTTTTTCTTTACAAAGGAAGTATAATTTATGAAACGAGTTTCATAGCAAGCATTTTATTCCTTTTTTTAGAATAAGGAGAGCTGCTTGCGTTTATCTTCAAACGAATGTAAATAATCAAACACTTCATTACTTCTCCAAAGGATACCATGTTCTTGACAAGTTTCGCCAAAAATCTTCATTAATAGCTCATTATTGGGACTATTGCAGACGTAATTATCACCAAAAGCATATGTATATTTTTGTCTCATTCCTGGGAAATGCTTATCCAATTGCTGATAAAAATATTCACGGTTTCCGACACGCATAGTTACACCAAAACCGAAACAAAGGATTCCCTTTACACCAGCTTGAATACAATAATCTAAAATCCCACGTAAATTCTCTTCCGTGTCATTTATGAAAGGAAGGATCGGTGATAACCAAACAACAGTTGGAACTCCAACCTCCTTAAACTTTAATAATGCTTCAAAGCGTTCTTTAGTAGTTGAAACGTGAGGTTCGAGAATTTTACACAAGTTCTCATCATAGGTGGTCAAAGTCATTTCCACAACGGCTTTTGTCTTCTGATTGATGGATGTTAGTAGTTCTAAATCACGAAGAATCTGTGAAGACTTCGTTTGGATTGCGACACCAAACTCATACTTATCAATCAACTTCAATGCTCCTTGTGTTAGTTGCAGACGCGACTCTATTTGGATATAGGGGTCAGTCATAGCGCCAGTACCAATCATACAAGGTTTACGACGTCGCTGTAATTCTTGTTCAAAGATTTCTAGGGCATTGGACTTCACTTCAATATCCTCGAAGATATGGTTGATTTGATAACAGTCACTGCGACTATCACAGTAGATGCAGCCGTGAGTGCATCCTCGAAAAAGGTTCAAACCATTTTTTGCAGATAGAATTGTTTTGTACTCTTTATAATGCATGGGACACCACTTTCTTAAAACACTAAAAAGAACGAACGTTCGCTTATATTATCCCATAAAAATCTACTGTAAACAATCAAAAGTATCAGTATAATATTAGATGGAGGTGCTTTTATTGCTGAAAATTGGGGAATTCTCTCAACTTGGACAAGTATCAATTCGAACATTGCGTCATTACGATGAAATTGATCTGCTTCACCCACAACTAATTGATGAAGAATCTGGTTATCGCTATTATTCAGTAAAGCAATTAGAAATTTTGGCACAAATTGTTTTATTGAAGGACTTAAAGTTTTCTTTAAAAGAAATTAAAAGTTTAATCCAAGAAGATAAAAAGATTTTTACTGCAGCATTATTAAAAAAAGATCGTGAGATTGAAAAAGAAATTCAGCGAGATCGATTTCGCCAACAACAAATCTATCAAATGATCCAGCGAATGGAGCAGAAGGAAAAATATCAAGTAACAATAAGAAAACTTCCTGTTACCAGAGTCATTAGTCTTAGAAAAAAAATCAAAAGTTTTTATCATGAGGGATTGTTATGGGAGGAATTCATGGACTTGCTAAAAAAACAGGCAATTTTTGTTCCTTCTGATCCTGAAAAAAGTTTAACTATTTTTCACGATGGGGAATATCTAGAAGAGGACGTAGACATTGAGGTGGCGATTATTTCTGATGAAGAGGGATGCAATCCATTGGAAGTAAGAGAGCTTTCTGAATATAATCAAGCTGCTATTATGTTCGTTAAGGGAAATTACCATCAACTTCCAGAAGCTTATCGATCCTTTGCCGAATGGCTAGACAAACATCCAGAATTTGAAATGATAAAAACAACTCGACAAATTTGTCATATTGGGCCAGAACATACTGATAATCCAGAAGAATATCTAACCGAACTACAAATTCCATTGATCCCCTTGACTCTCACGTAACGTGAGGATTTATCTTCTAATTAGAGGTCGCAACTCAAAAAATTAGGAGATGTAGGTTTGATTAAATGCTATTTAGATAGAATAAAAAATAATAGATAATTCTTACTTATTACTAAACTGTTCGTTATCATTTTTTATTGTTCTAAATAAAGAGGCCTACTAATCCGAGTGGGGAGATATTATGGAAATTAGAGAAATTGGAAAAGTAAAACAGATGGATACAGGAGTCTATCTAGAAGTGTTACCTGAATATCAAGAGGGTCTTATAGGATTAGATGATTTCAGTCATCTTTATGTTTTGTACTGGTTTCACCATTTAGATATTCCGGAACTTAGAGGAGTGACTGTAAGCAAGCCTTATACAAATGGGCCAGATGAACTGGGAACATTTGCGACGCGAGGCCCCGTAAGACCCAATCCAATCGCATTATCTGCCGCAAAAATTATGAATATTCAGGGAAATAAAGTGTATTTGGAATACCTTGATGCAGAGGATGACAGTCCTATTCTGGATATTAAGCCCTATACAGCAAGTTCAGATATTTTAGAGACCTTCACAGGTCCAGAGTGGTGTAAGCATTGGCCGCAAAGTTTTGAAAGCTCAGGAGATTTTGATTGGGAAGCAGAATTCAATTTTACAGATTAAAGGAAGAAGTCTCAGAAATGAGGCTTCTTTTTTTGAATTTTGATAAAACAATTCGAGAGAGTGTTTCATCGTTGATAAATAAATCAAATGGTGCTATATTGTCAAATGTAAGTGATACAGATTTTAAGGAGATGTAATACAGTGAGTAGTAAAGGATCAGAAATTATTGTTAAAAGTTTAGAAAATCATAACGTACCGTTTATCTTTGGAATCCCTGGTGCCAAGATTGATGGTGTGTTTGATACATTAGAGGATCACGGACCAAAATTAATTTTGGCACGTCACGAACAAAACGCTGCTTTCATGGCTCAGGCTATTGGACGATTAACTGGAGAACCAGGAGTAGTGATTGCTACAAGCGGCCCCGGCGCAAGTAATCTAGCGACCGGTTTAGTTACAGCAACAGCGGAAGGGGATCCGGTATTAGCTTTAGCTGGACAAGTAAAACGCTCAGACCTTTCTAAGTTAACTCATCAAAGTATGGATAACGCCGCGCTGTTCGCGCCAATTACAAAATATAGTTCAGAAATACAGGATCCAGAAACATTATCTGAAAACATCGCAAATGCTTATCGCATTGCCAAGACTGCCAAAAAAGGTGCAAGCTTCTTATCCATCCCTCAAGATGTCACGGATGGAGAGGTTAACGGAGATGCGATTAATCCGCTATCAGCGCCGATATTGGGATCAGCTTCTGATGAAGATATTGTTGATTTAGTAAAACGTATCAGTGATGCGAAACTACCGACACTACTCGTCGGAATGCGTGCTTCTGGTAAAAAAGAAACAGCGGCTATCCGAAAATTAGTAGAAAAAACAGGTTTGCCTGTGGTTGAGACTTTCCAAGGTGCCGGGATTATTTCTAGGGAATTAGAGAACCGTTTCTTTGGTCGCGTGGGATTATTCCGTAATCAACCGGGAGATATGTTGCTGAAGCGCAGTGATCTTGTTTTAGCGATTGGTTACGATCCAATTGAGTATGAAGCAAGAAACTGGAATGCAGAAAAGGATGCGCGTATTGTGGTCATCGATGAAGTGCCTATGGAGATTGATCAATACATGCAACCAGAAGCAGAGCTAATTGGTAGCATCGCAAAAACAATTGAAAAACTAAGCGAAACAATTGAATCGTATCAGTTGTCTGCTGATGCTGAACATTATTTATCTACGCTGCAAGAAAAATTAACCAATGGCAATAGCAAAATTAAAACTGTTGAAGGTCGAGTACATCCACTAGAAGTGATTGAGACCTTACAAAAGAATGTAACAGATGATATGACTGTTACTGTGGATGTGGGTAGTCATTATATTTGGATGGCTCGCCATTTTCGCAGCTACGAACCGCGTCACTTACTATTTAGTAATGGGATGCAGACGTTAGGTGTTGCTCTTCCATGGGCGATATCTTCTGCACTGGTTCGACCTAATACACAAATTTTTTCAATTTCTGGAGATGGGGGTTTCTTGTTTTCGGCACAAGAATTAGAGACAGCCGTTCGTTTGAAACAAAAAATTATTCATTTGATTTGGAATGATGGCAGCTACAACATGGTGGAATTCCAAGAAGAAATGAAATATGATCGTTCTTCAGGCGTTCATTTCGGACCTGTTGATTTTGTAAAATATGCGGAAGCTTTTGGAGCAAAGGGTCTGCGTGCAACATCAAATACGGAGTTGGAAGCAGCGATCCAAGAAGGTTTAGCAACAGATGGACCTGTAGTTATTGATATCCCTATTGATTATACAGACAACAAAGAATTAGGGAAGACAATTTTACCGGATCAATTTTATTAAGATACGAATTATACAAACGGTATCGTTATCTCAATTAATTGTAAGCGATAAGCTGACTAATAGTTGTGAGAGTAATAGGAAGGGATTATTATGATAGTGAAAACAAAAAGTTATATCTACCAACATGGAACATTGGGTGGGTTAATGCAAGATTTGATGGAGGGTACAGAAAAAATTGGTACATTATCAAATTACGGAAATTTTGGTCTAGGAACGTTAGAGGGATCAAACGGAGAGGTTATCTTTCTAGATGGTATTATTTATCATGCTGATGAAACGGGAAAAATCAACCAATTATCTGGTGGAGAGTTGACGCCATATGCTGCAGTAACGAACTTTGAATCGGATGCAAATTACTCCTTATCTAATGTTACTGACGATACTGTTAAAAATTGGATATTAGACCAGATTAGTCACAATTTATTTGCAGCGGTCAAAATAGAAGGCTTGTTTAAAAACATGCATGTGCGTGTTGCGCCAAAACAGGAAAAACCTTATCCGCGTTTTGTAGACATTGCTCGGAATCAGCCTGAGTTTGAAGCAGAAGATATAACCGGTACAATTGTAGGCTTTTTTACACCCGGATTGTTTCATGGAGCAGCCGCAGCAGGCTTTCATCTTCACTTTATTAGTGATGATCGTAAATTCGGCGGTCATGTATTAGATTTCCAATTAAGTGAAGGTTCGGTCAATCTGATGGAGTTAGCAGAATTTCGTCAACATTTTCCAACAGAAAATGCAGCCTATTTAAAAAATGAAATTAAATTAGACGAGATTACGAAAGATATTGAAGAAGCCGAATAAAAATACCGCACCTGTTCAGGTGCGGTATTTTTATGGCTCTATAATTTCTAGGACTGATAGAAAATCATTCTTTCTAGCAAAATAAAAGTGTGAAACAGGAATCAGATACAGTCTGACCATTCTTGTTCCACACTTTTTAAATCATATTAAATACCTAATAGTGGGGCAGGATTAACGAAGCCTGACCATAAAGCAGTAGAAACTCCGAAGTGTAGATGGACACCAGTTGAGTTGCCTGTTGTTCCCATGCCACCTAATACTTGGCCGGCACTTACTTCAGAACCAATACCAACACTTGGCGCAGAGACCATATGCATGTAATAAGAGTAGTAACCATCTGGATGTTGAATGACCACATGATTCCCTGCAGACCAGTGGAAGCCAGCCTCAACAACTTTTCCACCTTTAGAAGCCATGATTGGTGTGCCAGCAGAACCAGCGAAGTCGATACCGTCATGCTGGGTACCAGAAGCTCCAGTAGGGTCTTGACGAGGTCCGAATGGACTAGTAACTACTAAACCAATTGATAGAGGAGAGGCCCAGCCGCTACTGTTTGTAGCGGGTTTTGACTCTGTTTCTGTTGTAACCATTGGATTCGTTGTTACTTGACTTGCGCTTGTATCTGTGACTGTTTGAGCTTGCTCTTGCTGCTGTTTCGCTTGCTGTTCTTGCTGTTGAGCTTCTAATTGAGCGATTTCCGCTTCTTGTTTTTGTTTAGCAGTCTCAGCCTCAGCAGCTTGCTTTTCCGCTTCTTCCGCTGCTTTTTGAGCTTCTTCTGCGGCTTTTTTCGCTTGTTTCTCAGCTTCGGCTTGTGCTTTAGCACGCGCTTCTTCTTCTTTCTTGCGTTGTTCTTCTAAAGCCTTCAATGCTTCTTGGCGTTTTTTTTCTGCTTCTTCTTTTTGTTTTTCATATTTTTCTTTTTGACCTTTTTCTGTTGCAATGCTTGCTTGAATCTCATTGATTTTCACTTGCTGATCCAATTTCGTTTGTACCAGTTGGTCTTGTTTTTCCTTTAATTCAGCAGTTTTCTTATTAATTACTGCTAAACGTTGCTCCGCTTCTTTTTCAAGCTTTTCAAGCTCAGCTTTATCTTTTGTTTGTTGTTCCATGATATTTTTACTAGCTGTTAAAATAGTAGAGACAGCCATGGTTTTCTTCACAGCTTCACCAACTGATTTAGAGTTGATTACGGCATCCACGATAGAAGCAGAATCATGCTTGGTTTGAACATCTCTTGCTTGATTACGAATCTGTTCTTCACGTTTTTGAATTTTTTCTTGAAGGACACCAATCTTAGCCGTTAAGTCACTCATTTTCTTTTCTTCATTGGTTTTTTCTTTCAAGACTTCGCTAACTTCTTTTTCTACAGCTGCAACTTGTTGTTCTACAGCCGCTTTTTGATCCTCAGCAGATTGCTCTGTTTGCTGCAACTCAGAGATTTTTTTATCTTGATCGGCAATCTTTTGATCATATTCATCTGCTAAGACGCTCAATGGAGTACTAGTTAATGTTAAGGCACATAAAGTTAGCGCCGTATATTTTTTCAACTTAATCAATGGATTCCCTCACTTTTTTCATCTTTCGGATTCAATTATATAAGAAGATATGAACAAAAACTTTAAAGTATTTGAATTTTTATCTAACCGTATAGTTTGTAACGAGAATGAAATATTTAAGTGGGAAAATAAGCAATAATTCACTTGACAGAATGTCAATTTGGTGAGCGAGATAAAATTTTATTTTCGAATGGCTCTTTTCAGTTAATGGAGTTATTCATTAAGTTAGGGTAGAATAAACCAAAAGTTATTAGTTTACTAAGGATTCGATATTTCGAATAAACTATTAACTAAATATATTTGTATAAAAATGGGGGTACCTTTATGACTTGGAAAAATCAGGAAGCGAAAGAGGAAGCATATAAACTGTTGCTATTACAACAAAAAGCATTATTGGAAGGTGAAACAGATTTAATAGCAAACTTAGCAAATTCATCTGCATTATTAAATCAAACGTTGCAAGACACAGTTTTTGCTGGGTACTATTTGTTCAAAAATGATGAGTTGGTCTTGGGGCCATTTCAAGGGAATGTTTCCTGTGTCCATATCGCGATGGGAAAAGGAGTTTGTGGAGAAGCAGCTGAAAAAAATCAAACATTCATTGTTGATAATGTATTAGAACACAAAAATTACATTGCCTGTGATTCTGCTGCTCGTTCGGAAATTGTTGTACCTATGAAGAAGGGGAATAGCTTAATTGGTGTATTAGACTTAGACAGTTCGGAAATTGGTATGTACGATCAAATTGACAGATTTTATTTAGAGCAATATGTCTCATTATTATTAGAAAATATTGGTTAAAATTACGAATGTTGCTTAAAAACACGCTTATTTCATAAATAACACCCTTAATGTGGCTTTTTAATCCGCTTAATGCTACTATATAAGTGTAGTATAAAACATTAATGAGGTGGTTGAATGAATAAAGAAGCGATTATTGTAGGGGAAAGCTATGAGTGCCGTAAAACTGATTTTGCTCGGCCGATCATTGGAGAAGTAATCCGTAAAGAGAGTAACGGCTGTATCGTAAATGTTGAACGATTTTACGGATTGGATGCAGATAAGATTGACCAAGTAAATGGGCAAGTGTTAATCAAATATAGTGAAGTTGCCGGAATCATTTCTAAAGAATGTTTCTTTAGTTAATAAGACCGTCCTGTGAAAAAAGCGCTCAGAATGATTTTCTGAGTGCTTTTTTGATGTGTCATAATAAAACTATTTTGGCCACATTATTTAAATAACGGCACCTTTTTTATTATAAACTATAAAAAAAGAGGATAAAAAAAGTTAAAATCTTTTTATGTAGAATGTTGCTTAGAAATAAGCACGGAAAACACCTATGATAAAAATTGATATCATAGGTGTTTTCTTTATCTTAAAGTTTTTCATAGATAAGGGAAGTTAAGTAATTTGCAAATTCAGTTGTAGACAGTTCATCGATATTCAGCATTTGAGCGAAATCATGAGTCATTTTTTGTTTCTGAAGCGCTTGTTCGATAGCTTTTACAATTTTTTGACTTGCTTCAAACCAACCAAGGTGATCAAGCATCATCGTTGCTGACAAAAGTAGAGAACAAGGATTAGCCCAGCCCTTCCCAGCAATATCTGGGGCAGTGCCGTGAGTTGCTTCAAAAATAGCGTGCCCAGTTTTATAATTGATGTTTGCACCTGGGGAAATGCCTATACCACCAACTTGAGCAGCTAAAGCATCTGAAATATAGTCACCATTTAAATTGGTAGTAGCTACTACTTGATACTTCTCGGGATAAAGCAGAATTTGTTGCAGAAAGTTATCAGCAATTACATCATCGACAATAATCTTTCCTGAAGCCTGGGCATCTGCTAATGCTTTCTCTGCTTTTTCAATTGTTGAATCTGCAGAGATATTTTTATAATGATTCATAGTGAAGGCTTGAGGATAATTTTTTTCAATAAAATCATAACCCCAATTTTTAAACCCACCTTCAGTAAATTTCATAATGTTTCCCTTATGAATTAATGTGACGCGTTTTTTTCCTTGTTCAATCGTATAGTCTAACGCAGCGGCTACCAATCGTTCACTGCCTTCTTGGGAAATCGGTTTGATTCCTAGCGCACTTGTCGCAGGGAAACGAACTTTGGTGACAGAGAACTGGTCTGTCAAAAAATTCATAAGCTTTTCAACTTCTTCGGAATCTTTAGCAAATTCAATACCCGCATACACATCTTCCGTATTTTCACGAAAAATGGTCATGTTCGTTTTCTCAGGTTCCTTCAAAGGTGATGGAACTCCTTTAAAATAGCGTACGGGTCTAACACAAGCGTAGAGATCCAACTCTTGACGCAAAGTGACATTCAATGAGCGAAAGCCTTCTCCAATTGGAGTCGTTAATGGCCCTTTTATAGCGATCTTATGCTTTTTGATAGCTTCCAGTGTTTCATCTGGAAGCCAAGTACCTTTTTCATTGAAAGCTTTTTCGCCAGCAAGAATTTCTAGCCAATCAATTTTGCGTTCATCCGAATATGCTGAGGAGACCGCTGCATCAACAACTTGTTTTGTAGCTTGCCAGATTTCTGGGCCGATTCCATCGCCTTCAATATAGGGGATGACTGGATTGAATGTGTATGTCATTAAGCTTGCTCCTTTTGCATTTTTTTGTTGATAACAAGTGGTAAAATACCCTGATTTTTCCAATAAGCAATGTCTGCTTCGGAATCGAAACGTAATTTTACTTGGAAGGCGATATCTTTTTCGCCTTTGGCAGTCACATGAATGATTTGATTGATCTCTGGTTCTGCAGGAAGGGCAAAACTGTAGCTTTCCAAACCGTTCAAACCGAGTGTTTCTGCTGATTCACCTGGAAGATATTCAAAAGGAATAACGCCCATCATGACAAGGTTACTACGATGAATTCGTTCATAACTCTCTGCCAGTACTGCTTTGACACCTAAAAGATTTGTTCCTTTAGCAGCCCAGTCGCGGGAAGAACCCATGCCGTAATCTTTACCAGCAAGAATAATTGTCCCAATACCTTCGTTTTGATAGCGCATAGCAGCATCGTAAATCGAAAGCTCCTCTCCTGTAGTAGAAAGCTTCGTAAATCCCCCTGTTGTATCAGGGACTAGTTGGTTTTGAATACGGATATTTCCAAATGTACCACGCATCATTACCTCGTGATTTCCACGTCTTGATCCAAAAGAGTTAAATTCTTTATAAGTCAATCCATGTTCTTTTAGGTATTTACCGGCAGGTGATTGAAGTCCAATGTTACCCGCTGGTGAAATGTGGTCTGTTGTTACTGTATCTCCGAATTTAGCCAATACTTGGAGATTTATCAATGAATTATTCTTATTTTCTTGATCGAGATTTGTAAAGAAAGGGGGATTAGCGATATAAGTCGACGTATCATCCCAGTCGTAACAATCACCATCTGAGGTTTCGATTTTGTTCCAACGTTCATTTGATTGATAAACATTCTTATATGCTTCTCTAAAATCTTCGGGATTTAAAAAATTATTGATATAATTATTTACCTCTTCTTGAGAAGGCCATAAGTCAGCTAAATAAATTTCTTTTCCGTTAACTTCAGCAAGTGCTTCTTTTGTTAAATCCTTTTTGATAGAGCCAGCTAAAGCATAGGCGATTACTAATGGCGGTGAGGCTAAATAGTTCGCCTTGATTAATGGATGAATACGTCCCTCAAAATTTCGATTCCCCGACAAAACAGCGGAAACAACGAGCTCACTTTCTTTTAAAGTAGTTTCAATCTCATCATCTAAAGGGCCGGAGTTACCAATACATGTCGTGCAGCCATAACCCACAATATCAAAGCCTAGTTTAGCTAAAGGATCTAGCAAGTTGCCTTTTTCTAAATACTGCGTCACAATCTTTGAACCTGGGGCCAAAGAAGTTTTGATAGTTGACGGAACTTTTAGTCCCAGTTCAACCGCTTTTTTAGCTAACAAGCCAGCAGCTACCATGACAGACGGGTTACTAGTATTTGTACAACTAGTAATAGCCGCTAAAGCTAAATCGCCAGTTTCAATAAATTGATCGGTCCCTTGAATTGTTTCTTTCCGAGTGAATTCTTCCGGTGTTAGGCCAAAGCCTTTCGGTCCACTTGGGTTTGTTAACGATGATTCAAAATTGTCAGCGACATCTGCTAACGGAATACGGTCCTGAGGTCTCTTAGGGCCAGCGACAGAAGAGTGTACTGTTGACAGATCTAACTCTATGATACGTGTATATACAGGAGTTTCACTTCCATCATAAAATAGTTGATTTTTCTTTGCATACGCTTCGACTAACTCAACTTGCTCGGAGGAACGACCTGTTAAACGAAGGTAGCTTAAGGTTTCTTCGTCAATCGGACAGAAACCGCAGGTAGCACCATATTCAGGTGCCATATTTGCAATTGTTGCTCGGTCGGAAAGACTGAGTGTTTTATAGCCAGAGCCAAAATATTCAACAAATTTACCTACTACTTTTTCATTACGCAGGAGTTCAGTTAAATAAAGTGCTAAATCTGTTGCTGTTGCTCCTGGGCTTAACATTCCAGTTAATTCTACTCCAATGACTTCAGGAGTAGGGAAATAGGAGGCCTCGCCTAGGATAGCAGCTTCCGCCTCAATCCCTCCGACACCCCAACCCAGTACTCCTAATCCATTAATCATTGTGGTATGAGAATCTGTTCCTTCGAGAGAATCGGGATAAAGTAGATTCTGATCATTTTTTAAAATTACATCGGAAAGATATTCAAGGTTAACCTGATGGATGATCCCGGTCTCTGGAGGAACCACCTCAAAGTTATCAAAGGCTTGTTGGGCCCATTTGAGAAATTGATAGCGTTCGTGGTTTCGTTCAAACTCTTTTTCGGTATTGTAGGATAAACTGTCTTTTGTACCTGCGCAGTCCACCTGTACAGAGTGGTCCACAACCAATGTTACTGGAATTTCAGGGTTGATTACTCTAGGATTTCCCCCTAGTTTAACAACAGCATCACGCATAGCAGCGAGATCCACTACTGCTGGAACACCAGTAAAGTCTTGTAAAACGACTCGTGACGGACGAAAAGGAACAACGCCTGTCGGCTCCTTTGCATTAAAAGCAATTAGATTCTCTAAATCAGCCAATTCATTGTGCCGCGCTAAGCTTTCTAGTAAGACTCTTATGCTGAATGGATAATCAGCAATCCTTTTCTGGTAAGCACTGACAATTTCTGAAAGATCGTAGTATGTATAATGTTCGTTATTCACAGTAAGCTCTTTTTTCCAATTCAATACAAAATACCTCCTAATTACGTTATCATTTAAAATCAGATGGGTTTATTATACGAATAAAAAAAAAGAAAGTAAATGAAATTATTAAAAGTATTTCATTTTACGCCAATGGTGTTATAATGTTTCTTAACCCGATTATAAAATAAAAATGGTTAGGAGGACACAGAGATGTTAGATTTGAACCAAATGGCTGAGGTATGCCGAAAAGAAGATTATTTAGAGGCTTCTTTATATAGGAAACACAATGTTAAAAAGGGTTTGCGTGACCTCGACGGGAAAGGTGTCTTAGCTGGTTTAACCAATATTTCTACGATTCATCCCCAAATTATGGATGGGGACAAGGTCATTTCCAAGTATGGAGAGTTACGTTATCGTGGAATAGATATCAATGAACTAGTCAACGGTTTTGTTTCAGAAGAACGTTTAGGCTTCGAAGAAATCAGTTATTTGTTATTATTTGGTACCTTGCCGACTCAGACAGAACTCTCGGAATTTAGAGCTTTGATTGGCAAAAGACGAACACTTCCTACAAACTTTGTACGTGATGTTATTATGAAGGCGCCATCACATAATATCATGAACATGATGGCTCGAAGCGTTCTAACATTAGGCTGTTATGACAAAAAAACTGATGATGTTAGTATAGAAAATGTGCTGGATCAGAGCTTGTCTCTTATTGCTACATTTCCAATGATCGCGGTCTATTCCTATCATGCGTATAATCATTATACAAAAGGAGATAGTATGTATATTCATCGGCCAGATGAAAATCTTAGCACAGCAGAAGCAATCTTAACAATGTTACGGCCAGATAAAAAGTATACTTTCCAAGAGGCACAGACATTGGATATGGCCCTTGTTTTACATATGGAACATGGCGGAGGAAATAACTCAACGTTTACAACCAGAGTAGTAACTTCCAGCGGGACAGATACTTATTCAACGATTGCAGCAGCATTAGGTTCATTGAAAGGACCTAAACACGGTGGCGCAAATATCAAAGTTACACAAATGATGGAAGATTTGAAAGCGACTGTCAACGATTGTGAAGACGAGAACGAAATTAGAGATTATTTGGAAAAAATACTGAATAAAGAGGCCTTTGATAAACAAGGGCTGATTTATGGGATGGGGCACGCGATTTATGCTGAATCTGATCCGCGCGCAGAAATTTTTAAACGATATGTTGAAAAATTAGCGGCAGAAAAGGGATCAGAAGCATCTGCCGAGTTTAATTTGTACCGCAAGGTTGAACGCTTAGCACCAGAGATTATTTCTGAAAAACGTAAAGTCTATAAAGGAGTCAGTGCGAACATTGATTTCTTCAGCGGGTTTGTCTACCATATGCTCGATTTGCCGCAGGAGTTGTATACACCAATGTTTGCAATCGCTCGGATTGTCGGCTGGTCCGCTCATCGAATTGAAGAACTAATCAACGTACAAAAGATTATTCGTCCAGCTTATATGGAAGTCTCAGAGGATCGTGTGTACCAAGAACTGATCAAACGATAAAAAAACCGTCAGAATATTTCTGACGGTTTTTCTAATCCGTAATTAACCCTAGCTCTATACAAGCATTCCAAATCCCATCATCAGATACTGATGATGTCACATGAGCAGCCCTTTCTTTCAAAGCAGATACGGCATTACCCATGGCAACAGGGAAGCCTACCACATCAAACATAGTGAAATCATTTTCTTCATCACCGAAGGCTAAAGCTTGTTCTGTCGAAATGTTCATGGCGCTACATATTTTCTGAATCCCTTCTGATTTTGTTCCGTTCCTCAAATGAATACTTGCTGCGACAGGAGCTACCTTTTCAGCAATTAGAACAGAGTCTTTGGGTAGCTGGTAATCAATTGTCTCATTCCAAGGAACAAGAAGTTGAACAACATCATTGGGTAATGGATCATGACTTTTTAAAATATTATTCTCTGCAATCTGATGCTTCATTGTTTTATTCGATTCAAAGCAATATAAATTGTGTGGTGTTTCAATCAAGCAGTCAATTTCTCGTTCTTGTAGATGATCTAACACATTATTTAGTAATTTGGGGGACAATACATTTTTGTGAATCATCTTTCCCTGGTAGTGAACACAATTACCATTAGAAGAAATAATGCTACTTACTCCTAAGTCAGAAGCAAATTCATCGATTAATTGGTAGTGCCGCCCCGAAGCTATCACAGGTTCAATATTATTTTCTTTTAGCTGCTTTAGTGCTTTTTTTGCAGAATCCGGAATGCGATCCAGAAAAGATAAGTGATGTGGTAATCGATGGTCCACTAGTGTACCGTCAATGTCAAAAAAGGCCACATGATAATCATTCATACGTTTTCCTCCTTAATGAATTCGATTACACTAATTATAAAAGAAAAAAGGCGATACAGCACGAAACTTTTTAAAACCCTTCTGTTAATGTGAACGTAATGAGTTCGATAGCAAAGTAACTAATGATTTGCATAAAAAAACGTTTAGAAGTATAAAATAAAATTAAAACAATTTCAGCAAAAGGCTAATCTTTCCAATTGCTTAGAAATTCGCTACAATAATAAAAAAGATAGTTGGAGCGTACGAAATGAAAAAAATTACAATCAAAGAGGTTGCCGAAGAAGCAGGGGTTTCTAAAACAACGATCTCTCGATTTTTAAATAATAACTATGGCAATATGTCTAAAGAGACAAAGGAAAAAATAGCGGAAGTAATTGAACGGTTGAATTACCGTCCTAGTAAGCAGGCCCAAGCATTAAAATCAAAACATAGCTATTTGATTGGTGTTGTGGTTGCCGATATTTCCAATCTTTATTCCTCCTTATTATTAAAAGGAATCGGATCGATTCTTGAAAAAAGCGGCTACCAAATGATTATTGTGGATGCTGCAAATTCCGTAAAACAAGAAAAAGAACTTTTGGAAAAACTGATTGATCAAAACGTCGAAGGAATTATTCTACAACCATCCTCACGACAAACGGCCAATTATGATTTCATTACTGAACGAAATATTCCATTATTATTAGTTGATCGACAAACTGAGCCAGAAAAGTGGTCTTCCGTGATGACCAATAATATCGACTCGACACAAGAAGTTATAGAGAAGGCGCTAGCTAAAGGGTATGAAAATGTAGTTGTTATTAGCGAACCCGTACAAGATGTGAGTACCAGAGAACTCCGTTATGAGACGGTTAAGAAAACAATGGAGAAAGCTGGAAAAGGATGGAAGCTGCTTGAAGTAACAGATGAAGATCAATTAACTGAATCTTTGGCACCGATTATCGCTGATACAAGAAAAAATTTACTCTTTGCATCAAATGGCCGAGTTTTAATGGATGTTCTTGCTTGGCTGATCCAACATGGAATCAAAATACCAGAGGATGTGGGAATTACTGGTTTCGATGATTGGAATTTAACAGAGCTTGTTGGACCAGGAATAACGAGTATCGAACAGCCATCTAGAGAAATTGGGAAAATTGCTGGTCAATATTTGATGGATCTGTTAATTAAACGTGAAATACAACAGGAAATTATCGTGCCTTCAGTTATTCGTTGGCGGAAATCAGTTTAATTTAGTTATTTTAAAAAAGATGTTTTTCTAAGATAAGTTATGTTTGGAAACCGATTTCTAAACATAGCTTATTTTATTTTGTTCAAAAAAATGTTTTTTAAAAATGAAACCGTTGACATCATTTGGAAACCGGTTTACTATACGTATATAGAAACCGGTTAACCAATTGAAGGGAAGCGAAATTATGAAGAAAGAAAAATTAGTTCTAAATTTTTTAGTTTTTGCTGATAAAGTTAAAGATGGAGCACTTCAGGCTGATTTATTACAAAAAGCCGCAGACTTAGGATTTACACAGGTTGAAATTAGAAGAGAGTATTTTAGAGATATTAACGAAGAAAAAAATGTTATTGAATCAGAAGCGAAGCGCTTGGGGCTAGACTTGTTTTACAGTGTTCCTGATGAGGTCTACGTTAATGGAAAAATCAATCCTAAGTTAGAACAATATGTGATTGAAGCAAAACAAATGGGTGTTAAGCATATTAAATGGAACATTGGCGACTACAATGGTGAACTCTATCTGAATGAATTGAAAGCGCTTCTTGATAGGGGTATAGCTATTTCAATTGAAAATGATCAAACCCAAACATCTGGAACAATCGCTGCAATTGACACTTATATGAAAGCTGTGACAAAAGCAGGCGTTAACATTGGGTATGTTTATGATCTTGGAAATTGGCGATTTGTTGGAGAAGATGAAAGAGCGGCTGCTGAATTACTAAAAGATTATGTACAGTATATCCATGTAAAGGATGTTCAATTGGTAGACCAAAAACCACAGGCTATTGGGCTTGATCATGGGGAAATTGATTGGCGAAAAGTTTTACAAATTTTACCACAAGACGTTCCTGTCGCAATTGAGTATCCAACAATTAAAACTACTGAAATTTTAGAGGCAAAGAAATTATTAGAAGAAAACGGTAAGTAAAAGTGTCCAGATGATAAACTGGCACGTCGCTGTGTTGTGTCGGATTGTCGAAAGGTCAAACAAAATACAACGAATTCATTCATATAGTTTAGGAGGAAGTATTATGACCGAGCAACAAACAAAGATTGATCCAGAAAAATTCGCGTATCATTTTATGGAAACGATTCATCGACCAGAGATTGATAAAGAAAATATGGAGGGTGCCGCAAAAGAAGCATTGGCAGCATACTTGACTGGTTACTATTTAATTCAAAAATTTAATCATATGGAAAATGATTTTTTTGTTGAAGATCATGGGAAACCAATCTCAAAATATCAACGTATCTTAAGTGAGTTAAATAAATATTAGGAGGTGAACCACCGTGGGGAGTGCAATAACTGGAATACTATTAGCAGTAACTTTTATCATCTTTGTTCTTTATGCTATGAAAGGCGGGAACTTAACTGTTGGTTTCTTTGTAATGGCTGTTCTGTGGACAATCATCGGAATGGTTCCCTTTAATACGGCTGTTAAAGAAATCTTTACTGAACCCGTATTGAATTATGGGAAAACAGCTTCATATATCATCTTCGGTTCATGGTTTGGTCGAGTGTTGGTTGATACGGGGATTGCTGGTAGTATCAGTCGCCGTACAGAAAAGGTTGGAAAGAAGAGTCCAGTCTTAGCTACGATTTTAATCGCTCTTGTAATCGCTTTAATATTCACTAGTTCATATGGTGTGGGTTCTGCTATAGCAGTTGGAGTCATTTTATTCCCAATCATGTTTTCAATCGGTGTACCAAAAAATATTGCAGTATCTATTTTTACCATCGCAATTGGTGCAGCGATGTATGTCAATAATGTATTGTTCGTTCAATTTCAAGTTTTTTTTCCAAAAGTTGAATGGGGTCCGCACTATCAACGTTTTGGTTTTGTAGCGATGGGCGTCCAAATGGTGATTTTGATCCTATTTATCTTGTTTAATGCGAAGAAAATTCGAAATGGCAAGCCTGAGATCATTGAAAGTGATAGTGAAGAAGAAATTGTTGAAGTCCCTGTCTGGACCTATGTGTTGCCAGTCATGCCTGTGGCATTAAGTATTTTTGCTAAATGGGATGCAGTACCAGCACTCTTATTATCTACAATTATTGCCTTCGCTGCTACTGGTAATATGAAACGTTACAGCAAATTTGTCACTATGATGAATGAAACCGCTAAACATGCAATTAGTGACATTGCTGGCTTATTGATTATGCTGTTTGTCTTAACGATGTTCCAATCCGCCGCAGTTCATGCAATGAGTGGTTTCACTAGTGTATTCCAAGAGATCATTCCAAGTAGCAAGCTTGTTCTAATCATTATTGTGGCCATTATCGCACCACTTTCGTACTTCAGAGGACCATTGATGTTGTATGGTGCAGGTGCTGCTACTGCGGCAATCTTGGTAGGAACGGGGATGTTTGACCAATACTTCTTATATGGATTGCTAGTTGTACCGTCTATGATGGGGGTATCTGCATGTATTACTCAATCATGGAACTTATGGTCTGTCCAATATGCTGGGTTAGACACCAAAACCTTCCTATTGACGGGAATGCCATGGGCTTGGGCTGCGACTGTTCTAAATTTAGTCGCTGCGTATATCTTGCTGTAACAAATAACTATTAGTTTCATTATTTAAATGACTTGAAAATACATCAAATTTGAAAAGGAGTAATAAACATGAGTGAATTTTTGACTATCGGAGAACCTATTGCATTATTTGGATCGGAAGAGGTAGACAAGTCTCTAAAAGACGCTTGCCACTTTCAAAAATTTCTTGCTGGTGCAGAAGTGAATGTTGCCGTCGGAGTATCACGTTTAGGGCATAGCAGCGAATACATTACACAGGTCGGAAAAGATCCTTTCGGTGAATTTATCATTGACCGCTTGCATGAGAATAAAATTGGAACCGATTATATTTCTGAAACTGCTGATTTTTGGACAGCATTTCAATTAAAGGATCGTGTCAGTCAAGGAGATCCAAGTATTTTCTACTTTCGTAAAGGATCCGCCGCAGCGCATTTTGATCAGGCTGTGTTGGATAAAATTGATTTTTCGGAAGTAAAGATGGCGCATCTATCGGGTATTTTCCCAGCGATTTCAAAAGAAGCGCAAAAAGCGTTCAGGTACTTAATCAATCTATTAGAAAAAAATCAAATTCGAACAACGTTTGATCCTAATCTGCGCCCTCAACTTTGGGCGAGCCAAGAAGAAATGATAACAACAATCAATGATTTAGCGTCACATGCTGAGATTGTGTTACCAGGCATCAATGAGGGTGAAATTTTAATGGGTAGCCGTGAGCCCGAAGCAATCGCAGATTTTTATCTAAATAATGGTGAGGCTACTCAAACAGTCATCGTAAAATTAGGCACTGATGGCGCATATGTAAAACAGAAAGACGGAACAAGTTATACTGTACCAGGCTTTACAGTTGAAAAGGTTGTCGACACTGTTGGAGCAGGGGATGGATTTGCGGTGGGATTAATCACTGCTTTAATAGAAGAAAAAACATTAGAAGAGGCAGTTGTTCGAGCCAATGCAATCGGTGCGATGGCTGTTCAGTCACCTGGAGATAATGACGGTTACCCAACACCGCAGGAGTTAGAAGAATTTTTACAAAAACAGGAAGTGGAAGCATGAGATTACAAACGGCAATTGACCGTGTCTCAATGGAAGATGCAGTCCATTTAGCGGAACAATTAAATGGGAAAACAGACATTTTAGAAATGGGCACGTCATTAGTGAAGGATTATGGTAATTTAGCGATAGAAAAATTGAGAGAAGCATTGTCAGAAACTAGTTTACTGGTAGACAGTAAAACTATTGATGAAGGCGCTTATGAGTTTACACAGGCATTTCGTCACGGAGCTGATATTGTTACTGCGATGGGGGCAGCATCTGTCGAAACTCTGAGAGCGTGCTATGAAGTAGCGGAGCAGGAGAAGAAAACGATGATGATTGATTTGTTAGAAGTTGAAGAGGATAAGATTGAGAAAATCAAGGACTTTCCTAATGCGATTTACGCGCTGCACCATTCTATTGATCGTAAAGATCAGTTTGATGCAACAGCTAGCGTTGCAGCTTTTCGAAAAAAATTTCCAGAAATTAAACGACTGGCAATTGCGGGTGGCATTGATTTACAGCAGGCAAAGTCTTTAACAGAACAAGGGATTATTGAAATCGTCATAGTAGGATCAAAAATTGCTAAAGCTAAAGATCCTTTACAAGCAGTAAATGAATTTATGGGAGCTGTTCACTAATGAAAACAATCGAAACAATTATGCAAGAAATCAATCAAGTCATGGAATTAGTAGATGAACAAGAATTAGATCAAGCAATGCCACTGATCCAAAAGAACAAACGAGTCTTTGTTATCGGTGCGGGTCGAAGTGGCTTTCAGGCAAAAGGGTTTGCTATGCGTTTGATGCATATAGGCTATACAGATTATGTTATGGGTGAAACAATCACTCCGTCTATTCAAAAAGGGGATACATGGATTGCCATTTCAGGATCAGGAACTACAAAGGGGATAGTGGCAGATACTGAAGCAGCAAAAAAAATGGGCTTGTCTATTATTGCTTTGACAAGTGATAAAGAGTCGCGGTTGGCAAAATTAGCTGATCGAGTGATTGTAGTACCAGGAGCGACTAAAACAGGCGCGGGTGTAAAATCTATTCAACTATTGTCCACTCTGTTCGATCAAACGGTACACATCACCTTAGATGCATTAACGTTGAAACTTGCTCAGAGAGATCAAACATCAAATGAAGATGCGCTTCACGAACATGTGAATGTAGAGTAGGTGAAAAGAATGAAAAAGTCTGAAGTACTTACACGTATTGAAAAAGCTGGTGTCGTTGCTGTAATAAGAGAAAAATCTAGTGAAGATGCTTATAACGCTGCCAAAGCAGTTGTAAAGGGAGGAATAAAAGGAATTGAAGTAACCTTTTCTGTTCCACAAGCAGCGAAACTAATCACCAACCTGAAAAAAATGGTTGAAAGTGATTCTGAGGTTGTCATAGGCGCAGGGACCGTTTTAGATGCGATAACTGCTCGTTTAGCGATTGAAGCGGGCGCAGAATTCATTGTTAGTCCATGTTTCGATCAGACAACCGCTGAGCTTTGCAACATATATCAAGTTCCATATATTCCTGGGTGTATGACTGTGACAGAAATGCAGCAGGCAATGAAAAGCGGCTCAGAGATCGTAAAACTATTTCCAGCTAATAATTTTACACCACAAATGATCGAAGCAGCGAAAGCACCTTTGCCCCAGTTGAATATCATGCCTACTGGGGGCATTAATCTAGATAATTTATCAGAATGGAAACGAGCAGGTGCGGTAGTTGTAGGTGTCGGCGGTAATTTATTTAAGGGTGTAAAAGAAAATGACTTTATTCAGGTAACAAATGCGTCGAAAGAATATTTAAAAAAATGGCAAAATAGCTAATACTTTTTTTGATAGTTTTCTTGTTTATTGAAAAATAGACAAGAAAACTAATTTTTTTATAAAATTAAATAACTAGTGTAATTTTATGAGTGAAATGCATACGCATTTTAACCAAAAATATTTGCAGCTATTTATTCATTTTTGTGAATAAAAATAATAAAATTGTATTTTATATTCTCCTAGAATCCTTGTAAATAGGCGGAAACATATGATAATATTTCTTTGATAAGGAAATTTATTCTTTAAAGGAGGAAATTATGAATAATTTTGAAGAGGATCTCCACCTGATTCTTGAGAGTAAAAAAGAGCGCATGATTGACATCCGACGTTATTTACACGCGCACCCTGAGTTATCTTTCAAGGAACAAAAAACAGCGAAGTACATTGCTGAGTTTTATCAAGAGTTAGATTGTAAGGTGGAAGAAAATGTAGGCGGTTACGGAGTAGTTGTTGAAATTGACAGTGGAAAGCCAGGGAAGAATGTAGCGTTGCGAGCTGATTTTGATGCGTTACCAATCCAAGAGGAAACAGGGTTGCCTTTTGCATCAGAAAACCCTGGGGTAATGCATGCTTGTGGTCATGACGCTCATACGGCTTATATGCTGATCTTAGCAGAGAGTCTAATCGAAATGAAGAATCGATTGAATGGGAAAATTACAATTCTTCATCAACCGGCAGAAGAAACACCGCCTGGAGGAGCTATCCAAATGATTCAAGATGGTTGTCTTCAAGGGGTGGACCATGTGCTTGGTTGTCATGTAATGTCTGGATTTGATTTAGGAACTGTTTATTATCATGCTGGAGCAACACAAACCGGACGTGCAACATTCAAACTAAAGATCCAAGGGAAAGGGAGCCACGGCTCGATGCCAAATGCTGGAATCGATGCTGTATTAGTCGGAAGCCAAATTGTTGTCAATCTACAAAGTATTGTCAGCAGACGTGTGAATCCATTTGATATGACGACTTTAACTGTTGGGTCCTTTGACGGAAAAGGTTCTGCGAATGTTCTGAAAGATGCTGTTTTTCTTGAAGGGGACATTCGCATGATGAATGAGGCGAGTCGATCAACTGTTAAAGAGGCTTTTGAAGCTGTGGTTAAAGGTGTTTGTGAAGCTTATGGTGCTTCTTTCGAGCTAGATTATATTGACGATTATCCAGTTTTGATGAATGATCCAGACTTGACTGGTTTTGTTGCAAACTGCTTAAAGGAACATTCTTTTACAGAATTAAAAAATGTTATTGACAGTGGACCAATCGCACCTTCTGAAGATTTTGCCTATTATTGTCAAGAAAGGCCTAGTTGTTTCTTTTATATAGGGGCAACAGGAGAAGGACAAACTGCTTATCCTCATCACCATCCCAAATTTGATATTGATGAAGCATCTATGCTGATTGCTGCTAAATCAATGGCGACTATTGTTTCAGGCTATTTTAGTCAGGAGACTTAGTTATGGGAGATAAAAAGATTTTCTACGGATGGAAAGTTGTCATCGGATGTGTATGTATTACCGCGACAGTTGTTCCGATGGTTATGTCATTAGCTAACGTTTATCTTCTATCTGTCACAGAAGATATGGGGATTTCTCGCAGTGCTTTTACTTTAGTCAATACCATCACACAATCGATGGGTATAGTATTTTCTCCATTTGTGGCACGAAAATTGGCAACTGGAAATCTAAAAAGGATTCAAACGATCGCGTTACTGTTATTCATTGCGGCATATTTTAGCTTTTCATTTGCCACAGCTGTTTGGCAACTATATCTATTGGCAATTGTATTGGGAGTTGCTTACACAAGCAGTACACTAATTCCTGTAAGTATGATTATTACGAACTGGTTTGAGGAAAAGCGTGGATTGGCGATGAGTATTGCTATGGCAGGCATAGGATTGGGGGGCTTCATTTTCAGTCCCGTACTGAGCTACTTGTTAGCAAATTTCGGCTGGCGTGCTTCCTATCGAATTATCGCAATTCTATTGTTGGTCATTACCATTCCCGTCTCATTGTTTGTGCTGAAAAAAACGCCGACAGAAATGGGCTTACAGGCTTATGGTGCCAGTGATAAGTCCATTCAAGCGGAAAGGGCAGAAAGCAAAGAAACGCTAAAGATCAATCAACTAATCAAACAGCCGGTCTTTTTAATGCTGGTGATTGGTATTTTCTGTAATGGGTTGCTGAATTCTGGATCATTAGGGCAGTTTCCGCCGGCTCTTGAAGAAATGCATGGGGTAGTTGTAAAATCCTCTATCATTTCGTTGTATTCTTTAGTCGGAGTTTTTGGGAAATTAATATTAGGCTGGATTGACGATCGGTTTGGAACAGTAAAAAGTACAATATTTGGATGTGGCTTCATGACATTAGCTTTTATTTTGTTACTAAATGGGCATCAGATTGTGATGGTCTATCTGATGGCAGTCTGTTTCGGATTGGGAACACCTATTGGAACCGTATCGCCACCACTAATTACGGCTCGTATTTACGGCAGAAAACATTATGCTGACGTTTATGGATTAATTAGTAGTATTTCACAGGTTGGCTTAACATTTGGTTCTTTATTGATAGCGAATATCTATGACAAAACAGGTTCCTATCAAACAGGTTGGCAATTACTGATTGCTTTAACGATTATTACAATGATCACTTGGATATTTTCAATGCAAATACCGAAAAGAAAAGGCAATACCTTAGAAGCTGAATAGTAAAACAAATACCCTTCAAACATCGTAACAGTGTTTGAAGGGTATTTGTTTTACTCAATTTGAATTACTTTTACTCCGGCATTCATGATTTCGCTCAATCTTTTTTGTGAGCAAAATTGATCAGTTATCAAGTAATCAAAGACAGATATATCCGCAATTTTGAATTTTGAGGTCAGTCCGATTTTTCGATGATCAGCAACTAGAATTTTACATCTAGTTGTTTTATTGATCATCATTTCATTAATAGTAGACTCATTTAAGATTTTAGTTGTAACCCCATCTTCTACGCTGACACCGCTGCATCCGATGACACAAACATCTGCATTCATTGAAGAGATTGTATTTAATGCAATATCACCGACTAATGCTTCTTTTGGAAATCGCATTTCTCCCCCTGTCAGAATATAGCTGCAATTATCTTTGTGAGGGGAGTAATTGACTTTTACATTGTTGGTAACAATCGTTAGATGATTGGAATGAATAAAGTCTAAGGTTTTTAATGCGGTCGAGCTTGAATTAATGAATAGTGTATCGTAATCGTTAATATATTTACTAGCTTCTCTTGCAATCGCTTGCTTGATTCTTTCTGGACCAGATTGATCAAAGTCGGTCTTATTATCATAATTGTAGGAGCAGTAACCATAATTACGGATAATATCGTTCTTTTCTTCCAATAAGTTTAAATCTCTCCGAATCGTACTAATCGATACGCCTAAAGACTGCGCCAGTTCAAGAGTCGTCATTTTTTCCGATTGCTGGAGTAGCTCTAGAATCTCTTTTTGACGTTTATCGATATTTATGAGTGAGTTCTTCATTGCTTACCTCCTATAGGACACTTAGTTTGTATAAATGATTTTAATCATCGAGAAGTTCGTTTAAAATTCTTTAACCGCTTACATTATACTAAGAAAATCATTAAAAATGGAAAGAAAATCATATAAAGAGTAGAAAGTCATATAAAAGGGTTTTCATAGCTTCGAAAACACTTTAAGCTTTAAATGTAAGTCATAACAAACATATGTGAGGAGCAATCATAATGAGTAAAAACATCAATGAAGTTACTAAAGAAAGCTGGGTATTAGATACCTTTCCCGAATGGGGAACGTATTTAAATGAGGAAATTGAATCAGAAGTAGTTAAAGAAGGAACTTTCGCTATGTGGTGGTTGGGCTGTACAGGAATTTGGCTGAAGAGCCATGAAGGAACCAATATCTTGTGTGACTTATGGTGCGGAACGGGGAAACGTAGTCATGGTAACGGTATGATGAAAAAAGGCCATCAAATGATGCGAATGAGCGGTGTACAAAAGATGCAGCCTAACTTACGGACACAGCCATTTGTCATTGATCCGTTTGAAGTGAAAAATGTCGATGCTCTTGTCGTAACACATATCCATTCCGATCATCTTGATATCAATACAGCTGCGGCAGTTCATCAAAATTGTCCAGAAGCAAAATTTGTCGGTCCAACAGAAGTCGTTAACACTTGGTTGAAATGGGGGATTCCAAAAGAAAAGACAATCATTGTAAAACCAGGAGATAAAGTCAAAATCAAAGATATTAATGTAGTGGCTTTAGAAGCCTTTGACCGGACGGCCTTAGTAACTTGTGAAGACCCAGAAGTAACATTAAAAGGGAAAGTACCGCAAGACATGGATCAAATCGCTGTGAACTATCTATTCGAAACATCTGGCGGCAATCTTTACCATGCAGGAGATTCACATTATTCAAATATGTTTGCTAAGCATGGAAATGAACACCAAATTGATGTTTGTCTTGGCGCCTATGGTGAAAATCCACGAGGCATCACCGATAAGGTAACTTCTGTGGATATGCTTCGGATGGCGGAATCGCTCAATGCAAAAGTGGTTATTCCAGTTCATTACGACATTTGGGCGAACTTCATGGCAGATCCAAAGGAAATCACTGAAATATGGAAATTCAAAAAAGACCGATTGAAATATGATTTTAAGCCATATATTTGGCAAGTTGGCGGGAAATTCATTTATCCAACAGATAGAGATGATCTTGAATTTAACTTCTATCGCGGTTTTGAAGATGTCTTCTCAATAGAAAATGACACGCCATTTCCATCATTCCTATAGAAGAAAGGAGCAGCAACATGCTTAAATATTTTTTTGATAATGAACTAATCAACTATTCCGAAAAAGAAATAACGGATTGGCGAGAGGCGATTGCTGAAAGCTGCCATTTATTGTTGGAGAAAAAGATTATCAGTCAAACCTATGTGGATGAAATCATACGCTGTGTAGAAGAGCATGGTCCTTATATAGTCATTGTTCCAGGAGTAGCAATGCCACATTCTTCTGAGGACAGCGAAGGGGTTTTTGGAACAGCGATCTCATTTACGAAAATGAAGAAGCCGATTCAATTCGATAGTAAAGACGAAGAAAAAGCTGCTATTTTATTTTTTACCCTAGCCGCAAAAAATGCTGAAGAACATATGGAAAATATTCAGAACTTGTCTGAATTACTGATGACAGAAGGTCTAATAGAGCGTCTTGTTGCGACAAATTCGATCGAAGATTATCAAACTGTGATGCAAGAGTATAACTTATAGGAGGAAGAAGTAATGGGGGACTTTTTGTTAAGTATTTGGACATATTTTGCAACAAACATTTTGACACAGCCAGCTTATCTGATCGGATTTATTGTGCTGCTGGGGTATATCTTACTGAAAAGGCCGCTTTATGAATGTGTCGCGGGCTTTTTAAAAGCAACTGTTGGCTACTTTATTTTAACTGTTGGATCAGGTGGCCTAGTAAATAACTTTCGCCCAATCTTAGTTGGATTAAAAGAACGCTTTAACTTAGATGCAATGGTAACCGATCCATACTTTGGACAAAACGCAGTGGATGCTGGGCTGATGGAAACCTTCGGCCGAACATTTGGAGACGTTATGATTTTACTATTGATCGCTTTCGTTATGAATATTTTATTGGTTCGTTTCCAAAAATACACGAAATTACGCTCCGTTTTTACAACAGGAAATGTGCAAATTCAACAGTCGGCCACTGCCTTTTGGATCTTATTGTTCTGTTTTCCAGATTTAGGAAGAATTCAAGTGTTGATCTTTATGGGATTAATTTTAGGCTGTTACTGGGCAGTTGCTTCAAACTTGACGGTAGGAATTACACAGGAATTAACGGAGGGGGCAGGTTTTGCTGTTGCTCATCAACAAATGTTTGGGATTTTTATCTTCGCAAAATTAGCTGAATGGATGAAAAAACGGGATGAGAAGAAAAATAAAGCTGAAAAAATGGATAAAAAGTTAGAAGATATTGAATTGCCAGGTTTTTTATCAATCTTCAATGAAAATATGGTAGCAACTTCTTTACTGATGCTTTTCTTTTTTGGAATCATTTTATTGGTGTTAGGTAAGGATTACTTAATTCAGGCAGAATTCATGCAAGAAGGTCAAAGCTTCCTATTCTATATTATGACTACATCGCTGAATTTTGCTGTTTATCTGGCTATCTTGCAATTAGGAGTACGGACTTTCGTTGATGAACTGACTCAATCTTTCCAAGGAATTTCCAATACGATTTTGCCAGGTGCAGTTCCTGGGATTGACGTGGCTGCTACCTTTGGTTTTGGTTCACCTAATGCAGTGACAATTGGTTTCTTGTTTGGTGCTTTAGGCCAGTTCTTAATGATCGGATTGCTAATTCTATTAAAATCTCCAACAATTGTTATTGCAGGATTTATCCCGTTATTCTTTGATAATGCAGTAATTGCTGTTTTCGCAAATAACCGTGGAGGGTTCAAAGCCGCTTGTCTATTTCCGTTTCTTTCGGGGATTATCCAAGTCGGAGGGTCGGCGCTATTTGCAACTTGGATCGGCATGTCAAAATACGGCGGCTATATCGGAATGTTTGACTGGGCGACAGCTTGGCCAGTATTTACAGTCATCATGAAAGTCTTAGGTTATATTGGAATCGCTATCGTTGTGGTGGGGCTACTGATCATTCCGCAACTGCAATATCGGAAAAATCCAGATGGCTACTTTATGATTGTGGATGATTACGAACAATATGCAGAGAAATATCAAGAGCAAAATTAATAAAAAAATAAATTGTTAAAACGAATAAGGAGGAAGTAATAATGAGAATTTTAGTATCTTGTGCGAACGGGTCTGGTACTAGCTTGATGATGATGAGAAGTGTGGAAAAGGCAATGAAGGAATTGAATGTGCCAATCACAAAGATTCACCATTGTGCGATTTCTGAAGGGAAAAGTTCTGCAACGCAATACAATGTCGTTTTTACTCCAGTAAATTTTTTAAATATGTTTACTCAAGCAGAAAAAAAAGGTGTGACAGTAATCGGAATTAAGAACGTAATGTCCGCTAAAGAAATCGGAGAAAAATTTTCGGAATCAGAGTTATATCAAAAAACTAAGTAGAAGAGGAATTTCATAATGAGTAGACCAAATTTACAAATAGCATTGGATCATAATGATTTAGAGCACGCATTAGCAGATATTTTTAAGGTAGGAGCTGTCGTTGATATTATTGAAGTAGGCACGATCTTGTGTTTACAAGAAGGACAAAAAGCAATTCGCTGTATTCGTGGAATGTTTCCAGAAAAAAAATTAGTCGCTGATACCAAATGCGCGGATGCTGGTGGAACAGTTGCGAAAAATGTTGCGAAGGCTGGGGCAGACTTCATGACGGTTATCTGCTGTGCGACGATTCCGACGATGAAAGCAGCGAAAAAAGAAGTGGAAGAATTACAAGTAGAGCTGTATGGGGATTGGACCTACCAGCAGGCCGAAGCTTGGCGTGAGATGGGAATCAAACAAGCGATTTACCATCAAAGCCGTGATGCTTTGCTATCTGGTGAAACTTGGGGCGAAAAAGATTTATCCAAAGTCAAAAAGTTGATTGAAATGGGCTTCAACGTTTCAGTTACTGGTGGGTTAGATGTAGATACATTAAAACTATTCGAAGGAATTGATGTGTACACCTTTATCACAGGACGAGGAATTACAGCGGCTCCCAATCCAGTACAAGCCGCTCAAAACTTCAAGGATGAAATCATTCGAATTTGGGGGCAATAAAATGGCTCAAGTCGGAATTTACGAAAAAGCCTTACCTCAAAATATTTCATGGAAAGAACGTTTTTACTTGGTAAAGGAAATGGGCTTTGATTTTATAGAAATGTCCATCGATGAAACCGATGAACGATTGGCGCGTTTAGACTGGCCTGAAGAAAAAATTGCGGAGCTGAGAAACGATATGTTCGAGACAGGCGTGCGAATTAATTCTATTTGTCTAAGTGGACATCGTCGTTTTCCTTTTGGCTCTTCTGATCCAAATAAGCAAAAAATCGCAAAAGAGATTATGAGTAAAGCCATTCAATTAGCTCACAATTTAAGTATTAATGTTATTCAAGTAGCAGGATACGACGTATACTATGAAAAAAAATCCATAAGTTCTAGGGAAGACTTTATCGCAGGAATGAAGGAAAGTGTGAAGGAAGCGTCAAATTACGGTGTGATTCTCTCTGTTGAAATTATGGATGATCCTTTTATGAACTCTATATCAAAATTTTTAGAGATTAAAAAACAAATCCATTCACCTTACCTTCAAGTGTATCCAGATTTAGGTAATTTATCTGCTTGGCCGGAAAATGATCCAGCTCGAGAATTGGAAAAAGGAATCGACTGTATTACGTCCATTCATTTGAAGGATACCTATCCTGTAACCGAAGATTCCAGTGGACAGTTTCGGGATGTTCCATTTGGGGAAGGCTGTGTCGATTTTCTAGGGTTATTAAGAAATTTGAAACGACTAGAATACGATGGGACGTTTCTAATCGAGATGTGGAGTGAAAAGAGTCAGGATTTTGTGACGGAAATTCAGCAAGCGAAAAGATATCTTTATGCAAAATTAAGGGAGGCAGGCTATGATGTCGCGTAATGAAGTCATTGCCGCAATGAAACAGCGAGTTTTTGAGGCGAATTTAGAACTGCCTCAATACGGCTTAGTCAAATTAACTTGGGGCAATGTCAGTGAAATCAATCGGAAACTAGGGATCATTGTGATCAAACCAAGCGGAGTAAAATACGAAAAAATGCAGGCAGATCAAATGGTCGTTACGGACTTAGCCGGACATGTGTTGGGTAAGGGAAGTCTTAATCCATCATCTGATTTGCCAACACATGTGGTGCTATACCAAGCATTTGAAAAAATCAATGCCATCGTTCATACTCATTCAACAAACTCGGTCATGTGGGCTCAAGCTGGACGTGATCTGCCAGCTTATGGAACGACGCACGCGGATGCTTTTTATGGTAGCATTCCCTGTACACGTCAGCTAACGGAAGCAGAAGTGAAAGAAGCGTATGAAGTAAACACTGGACAGGTAATTGTTGAGACATTCAAGAAAAGGAAAATCCATTCAGATGAAGTACCTGGGGTGTTAGTTTATGGGCATGGTCCATTTACTTGGGGCGATTCACCGATGAAAGCAGTGGAAAACAGTTTGATTTTGGATGAAATTTGTCTGATGGCGAAGGAAAATGAAAAAATCAATCCAGGCATCTGTGAGATTCCACAGTATTTGCTAGATAAGCATTATTACCGTAAGCACGGAGACCATGCATATTACGGGCAAGGTTAAGCAAAGTAGTCAAACCGCTCTCTTTTTTATTGACGAGTGGTCAAATTATCTCTGAGATTGACAAGTCGTAGTTTCTTTGCTATTTTATTAACAATCAATGAAACGCGATGAGAAAGAAAGTAAATTAATTCAATCTGCGAAAGAGAGTTCCTGTTTGGTGAGAAGGGATGCAGCTTGGTTATTTGAAAATGGCTTTTGAGCGGATTTCCCGAATGTTTAAGGAAATACGGATGCCCCCGTTAACAAGGCACAGTCTCCAAGAAGTTGATTTTTTTGGGTACTGATTGAGGTGAAGTCTGTGAGGATTTTTACGAGTAAAGGTGGTAACGCATGTTCATGCCCTTAGCAATTTTTTTGCTGAGGGCATTTTTTGTGTCTGCTTTTTTGTTAAGGTGACGATCTTAACAACTAAAAGAACTTACAAGACGAGCTTTAAAATGATGTAAAAGTGGAAGGTGGAAGATTTATGGCAGGATTTTTAGTGGTACAGACGGATTTTGGATTGCAAGACGGTGCGGTTAATGCAATGTATGGAGTGGCTTATCAGGTGGATCCGACATTGAATATTAATAATTTAACGCACGAAATCGAACCCTATAATATTCATGATGCTAGCTATCGATTATTGCAAGCAGTTACTTATTGGCCGGCAGGAACAGTATTTGTCTCAGTGGTTGACCCTGGAGTAGGTTCAACCCGTCGCAGTGTCGTTGCAGAGCTGAGAGGCGGACAATACGTGATCACCCCAGATAATGGTACATTAACATACTTAGCACAGTACGTGGGGATCAAAGAAGTTCGTCAAATAGATGAGGAGTCGCAACGCTTGCCGGGATCCTCTGAGAGTCATACATTTCATGGCCGTGATGTTTACGTTTATAATGGTGCGCGGCTTGCTAGTGGGAAGGTTAGCTTTGCAGAATTAGGAACCGTGATTCCTGTAAGTGAGTTAGTGACTTTTCCTTTGATTGCCCCCACACAAATTGAAAGTAAAATTATCGGTACGATAGATATCACGGATATTCGCTTCGGTTCACTATGGACGAACATTCCTGTGGACTTTTTCAAAAACTGGCAGATTGAATATGGACAAAGCTTGCTAGTAAAAATATACTATCAAGGTGTGGTTCGTTATCAGGATGAGGTTGTTTTTGGGCGTTCCTTTGCTCAAGTCTCTCCAAAAGAAGCGGTCTTATATATTAATTCATTATTAAATGTTGGTTTAGGGATTAATCTGGACTCGTTTTCTACAGTTTATAAAATAGGAACGGGCAATGATTGGACGATTGAGCTAACAAAAATTTAGCGAATATAGCACAAAAAATGAAAAAGGGGTAAAACTATGAATAAGAAATTTACAGTAAAACACATTGTAGCAATTGGTATCGGTGCGGCAGTCTTCTTCATTTTGAAGCGATTTGTGACGATTCCTACAGGGATTCCAAATACGGATATTGCAACAGCCTATCCTTTCTTGGCGCTATTAGGTGTAGTATACGGACCAATTGTTGCCGGTTTAGCAGGCTTCATCGGACATGCTTTAGGTGATTTAACGACGTATGGCGCCTGGTGGTCATGGATCGTCGCTTCAGGTATTCTGGGTGTTTTCTTCGGACTCTTGGCAAAACGTATTCCGATCGAACAAGGAATTTTCGGTAAAAAAGAAATCGTGACTTTTTTGGTTGGTGAAACGATCGCAAACCTAGTGACCTGGGTTGTTATTGCACCCATTGGAGATATTTTGATTTATGCAGAAGCACCGAGCAAGGTTTTCACTCAAGGCGTTGTTGCGGGTATTACAAATTCTGTTGTTACGGGAATTATAGGTTTTATTCTATTAAAAGCTTACGCACAGACAAAAACTAAAAAGGGAAGTTTAAATAAAGAAGCTTAGAACGTGAGGAAATAAAATGATCGAGTTTCGTGATTTTACGTTTCAATATGACAGTCAAGCTGAACCTACCTTGAAAAACATCAATTTGTCAATTAAACAAGGTGAAAAGATATTAATCATGGGTCCTAGTGGTTCAGGGAAATCGACGTTGGGAAAGGGTTTGAATGGGATCATTCCCCAAAATGAGAAGGGCAGCTTTACCGGCAGCTTGAGTATCAACGGCCAACTATTCAGCGAGGCATCAATTTATGATCTTTCGCTGGATGTTGGTACGGTGCTCCAAGATACTGACAGTCAATTTGTCGGCTTGACTGTTGCCGAAGATATTGCGTTTTCTTTAGAGAATGAGATGGTCGAGCAGGAAGCCATGCGTCAAGCGGTAAAATATTGGTCGGAAAAGACCCATCTACTGGCACAGCTTGAAAAACGTCCGCAGGATCTTTCTGGTGGACAAAAGCAGCGGGTGACGATGGCAGGTGTTCTGATCGATGAGACACCAATTCTTTTATTTGATGAACCTTTAGCAAATCTTGATCCGCAAACAGGCTATGAAGCGATTCAAATGATTGATCAACTATACTTGTCACAAAAATTTACGACAATTATCATTGAACACCGTTTGGAAGAAGTATTGGCTGCGCCAATTGATCGTGTTGTTTTGATGGATGAAGGAAAGATTATTGCGGATATGACACCAACGGAATTGCTAAAAAGTGATTTGTTAGCGACATATGGTATTCGTGAGCCACTTTATATTTCCGCGTTAAAACGTGCAGGTATTTCATTAGAAGGTTTCCCTGATTTAACGCAAGTAGATCAATTAGTTTCACCGGAGATTTCTGCAGCTTTAGCGAAATCGCAAGGGAAGTTTAAAGCAGTTGAAAAATCAAAAACACCCTTATTGTCCATAAATAATCTTTCATTTAGTTTTGGAAATGAAGAAGTCATCAAAAACATGGATCTTACGCTCTATCAAGGTGAAATGGTCAGTCTAGTAGGACATAACGGTGCTGGAAAATCCACTCTTTCTAATTTGATTACCGGCTTTTATCCTCTTCAGACAGGACAACTTCTGTGGAAGGGACAAGCTATTGCAAATGAGAGCATCAAGGAACGGGCGGATAAAATTGGTTACGTATTGCAAAACAGCAACCAAATGTTGTCTAAAAATATGATTTTTGAGGAAGTGGCTTTAGGATTAGAAAATCGTGGAGTTGCGCCTGATAAAATTCAAGAGAAGGTATTTGATACCTTGAAAGTCTGCGGACTCTATGAGTTTCGTAACTGGCCAATCTCAGCGTTGAGTCACGGACAAAAGCGTCGGGTAGCGATTGCTGCCATTTTAGTACTGGAGCCAGAACTGTTGATCCTTGATGAGCCGACAGCCGGGCAAGATTATTACCATTATAATGAAATGATGACGTTCTTGCGAAAGTTGAATCGACAAGGAATAACGATTTTGATGATTACACATGACATGCACTTAATGTTAGAACATACAAAACGGACGCTTGTCTTGAAGGAAGGCCAGTTGATTGCTGACGAAACACCTGCGGATGTTCTATCTTCAGCAAAGCTTGTTGCCTCGGCGAGTTTGCGTGAGACCAGCTTGTACACGTTGGCGCAAAACAATCATCTAACGGATGCAACTGGCTTTGTGTCGGCATTTATCCAACATGAGGAGGGGCCTTATGGCAGGAAATAATCTAATTGGCTATTTGCCAAAAACGACACCGATCCATCAGCTTAGCGGATTTTCGAAATTATTATGCTTTTTGATGATTTCCGTGGTTGGAATGATTTCCTATGATACGCGATTCTTACTCGCGCTTGCAATCTTTTCAGTGATTCTATTCAAGACAGCAAAAATCAGCTATCGGGAGATTTCTTTTGTGGTGAAGTTTATCGCCTTCTTTTCAATTCTGAATCTACTGACAGTTTATCTATTTGCTCCAGAATATGGTGTAACCATTTATGGAACACGTCATGTAATTTTAGAAGGCATCGGCCGCTATACACTTACTCAAGAACAACTGTTTTACGAATTTAATTTATTGATAAAATATTTTGTCACGATCCCACCGGGGTTGATTTTTATTCTAACGACCAATCCAAGTGAACTAGCTTCAAGCATTCATCGAGTTGGCGGGTCTTATAAGATTGCGTACGCCTTTTCTTTGGCACTACGTTATATCCCAGATATTCAAGAAGACTTTCGAACAATTTCTAAAGCCCAACAAGCTCGCGGAAACGAACTTTCTAAAAAGGCTTCCTTGGTGAAACGGGTGAGGGGAAATTTAACGATCGCAATCCCATTGATTTTTTCTAGCTTGGAACGAATTGAAACGATCTCTTCGGCTATGGAGCTACGTCGTTTTGGAAAGAAAAAAAGTCGAACATGGTTGTTGGCTAAGCCTTTGAAGCGAAATGATTATTTAGCCTTAGCAATGGTCCTTTTTTTGTGCTCTGCGGGAATTATTTTGCTTTTTGTCAATGGTGGACGATTTTACAATCCTTTTCGTTAAAAAAACGAAGCCCTCTATTCAATTATGAGGGCTTCGTTTTTTTATATATTAAATGCTTTTGATTTTGTAAATCTATTTTACTTAACTATTCAGCACGATTCGCAATTCCTGGAATGAATTTCAAACAGTAAAGAGCACATATTCCGACAACGATATAAATAATTTTAGCAAGAATCGCTGTACTTCCACCAGATATCGCAGCAACTAAATCATATTCAAAAAGACCTACTAATAACCAATTAATTCCACCGACAATTAACAAAATAAGCGCGATAATATCAAGGTATTTCATCTGTAACCCCTCCTTTCTGATTGGTCTAACCGTACCATAGTTGTTTATCCGTCCCTACTTATATGCTCAAAATAGAATTATTTTTATTTTATTAGATGAAAAATAACGTTAATCAAATTAGAATAGTTCCGCATGATAAGAAAAAGCCCATTTACTTAATAAAACGAACGATTTTTAAGAAAACTACCTATCTTTATACTCAGCGCGTATAATAGAAGTATGCAAAGTTGTCCAAGGAAAGGGAGCGAGCTGAATGTTGAATCCATTTATCAATCCGGGTCTGGAAATTGCTTTAAAAGAACTTTTTCGCGACAATGTCTCAACAGAACAAGTGCATCCAGCAGTCGCGACCGATATACGGAAGGAACGTTTGATTGTATATGTATACCCAGAATCGATAGAATTCGTGTTTGTTGAGTTGGAACAAGAGGTTTTTGATCAAGGGAAGTAAAGGTGGTATTGAAAACTCGGTTCAAGTGCTGCATCTTTTAATAAATTAAAAAAAGGTCCCAATGCTTCAGTACTTAGCATTGGGGCCTTTTCTGTGGTTTTAGGATTATGGGGCTCTATAATATCTAGTGTTGGTGACACCTTCTGTTGCCAACACTTTTTCTTTTTTTCTAATAAACGCAAACAGACACCTTGAAATCCTTTAGAATAAAGTCGACGAAAACCATTCAAAGGAGTGTTTCAAGATGTCCTATTCAGAGTTTACCAAAGAGTTACTAGATATTCTAGACCTAAATCTTACCTTTCATGAGAATGCCTTTCGCAAAGAGCGAATCAAGGACGAGACCTGTTTTGTTTTTGATGGCACATTAACCTATCGACCAGAGGAATGCTTTCATTGCCGCTATGAAAATGATCAAACGATCATTAAATGGGGCTGGAAGAAAGTCTCTATCCTATTAAATGACGTCAGTAACTACAAGACGATTCTGCGGATAAATAAACAACGCTTTAAGTGTAAACACTGTGGAAAAACTTTTTTAGCCGAAGATTCGGTTAGTGATCGTCACTGCTCCATTGCCCGCAGAGTCAAACAAGCCGTTCTCGAACTATTAAGTGAGCCTCTTTCTATGTCCTTGATTGCACGCATGAAACACGTTTCTCCAACAACGGTTATTCGGATCCTTCGCAGCCTTCGGCCTAAAACCATTTCTTTGAACCAGCCACTGCCAGAAGTGTTGTGTTTTGATGAATTCAAATCAGTGAAAAATGTCTCGGGTGCTATGAGCTTTGTCATGATGGATGGCAAAACCCATCAACTGATCGATATTGTGGAAAATCGTCAACTCGATCCTTTACGCGACTATTTCTTGCGTTATCCCAGAAAGGTACGGGAACAAGTACGTCTAGTGGTTTCAGATTTCTATACACCCTATCGTACATTGGTGAAAGATTGTTTTCCGAATGCCCGAATCGTCGCCGATCGCTTTCATATCAGCCAACACATTGGTCGAGCCTTTACCAACCACCGAATTCAAGTGATGAAGTCCTTTAGAAAAGGCGACAGTCGATCAAAACATTTAAAGAAATACTGGAAACTGCTTCAGAAGAATGCGTGGGAATTGAAGGGGAGACACCGCTACTGGCGACCTTCTTTTCGGGCACATCTAACGGAAGCAGAAATCGTCGATCGCCTGTTGTCTTACGATGACTCCTTAAAGCAAGGCTACGAAGTCTATCAGCACTTTCTGTCCGCTATCAGAAGACGAGATGTTCCTGATTTCACGAAGCTTTTAAAGGAAAATTACAAAGAGTTACCAGAACACTACCAACCAGTGATTACGACCTTCAAAAAGTACCAAACAGAAATCAAACGCGCGTTGCGGGTTCCCTATTCCAACGGGCCACTGGAATGTTTGAACAACCATATCAAAGTACTAAAACGAATGGCCTATGGCTTTAGAAACTTCCAAAACTACCGAGAACGAATCTTTTTGTATCGCGGAAAGTATTTCAAGAAAACCACCCAAATGAACAAGACCAGAACGACAACACGGCTAGACAAAAGAGCTGCCTAGCCGTGTGAATGACTTGATTATTCTATTGAATTTCTTCACCAACACTCATTGACAAAGAGCCGATTATGGAGACGGCGGGAGTCGAACCCGCGTCCAAACATATCGACACTTAAAAATCTACGCTCATAGTCATACTATTTGAATTTCGCTTTGTCCTCTGCCGCATGACAGGCCGCGAACATTGCTAGTCTGATGAACTCTTTTTCAACTTGCAGACGGAAAGTTGAAACGTATCCCACTTAGAATAGGACCCTTACTCGAGCACATGGGCGATACCGAGAGGATCTACGCTAACTGTTTTTAGGCAGCTAAAGCGTAAGAGTTATTGTTTTCTTTAGCAGTTATATTTAACTGTAACGTTTTTACGTAGACGTAACCTACGAAGCGCAATTCAAGCTCAAACTATGCCTGTCGAATCCGTAACGTCCCCCTAGTAAATATTTTTATTGCAGAAAAAAGTATACCATTCCGTTATAAAAAAAGCAAAGAAGTAAATGAGAAATGAAAAAATTTGTATGAATTGCTGAAAAAATTGAAGAAAAAGCAAATTGTTGGTGAAGATACAGGTAAGGTAATGGTTGAAAAAAATGAAATAGAGTATACTAAGAATGAGAATTAGACGATATCAGGGGGTTAGACTATGAATATTTTAATGATCGAAGACAATGAATCGGTCTCCGAGATGATGCAAATGTTTTTCTTAAACGAAGGCTGGGAAGCTGAGTTTAAGTATGATGGACAAGAAGGATTAGACGCGTTTAAGGCAGACCCTGAAAAATGGGATATGATTACATTGGATTTAAACTTACCAACGATGGACGGGATGGAGGTCGGACGTGAGATTCGAAAAATCTCGAAGACCGTACCCATCATTATGTTAACAGCTAGGGACTCTGAAAGTGACCAAGTTATAGGTTTGGAAATGGGTGCAGATGATTATGTAACCAAGCCATTCTCACCGCTGACGCTGATTGCGCGAATTAAAGCGTTGCATCGTCGCAGCGAACTGACTGCTGAACCGCAAAAAGAGGGAGTATCTAGTAATGAAAGCTTTGATATTCAGACAGATCACTTCAAAATGAATTTGAAAACACGTGAAGCCTATTTAGATGGGAAAACTATCGAAGGATTAACGCCAAAAGAATTTGATTTACTGTACACGATGGCGAAGAAGCCGCGTCAAGTGTTCACTCGTGAGCAGCTGCTGGAGCTAGTTTGGGATTATCAATATTTTGGTGATGAACGGACAGTAGATGCCCATATTAAAAAACTTCGTCAAAAAATAGAAAAGGTAGGCTCACAAGTTATTCAAACGGTTTGGGGCGTAGGGTATAAATTTGATGACACTGAGGTTGGTCGATGAAATACCTTTATCAACAGTTGCTGGCTTTTGGCGGGTTGATTTTATTAATTTTACTAACATTGGGCTTGTCGTTTACCCAATTTACACGGAAGACTTTAGAGGACAATAACTATAAGGAACTGTTCGGATACGCGCAGTCGATGGAAAAAAACAATCTTTCTTTGAGTCGAGATATCCGCTTTGAAGGGATGTCTAGTAATGAAATTTTTCTTTTCGCCATCAATGTGACTGAGTCCAGTCTAAATCAACAGGACGTTTCCTTTGTCTTTATTGATAAGGACAAGAATGTTCAGTATCCTGATAAATCAGGAAAAGTGAATCAGCATCTAGTTAGCAATGAACAATGGCGAGCATTGAAAGCTGGACAGCAGCAAAAGGAAACAAGCTCAAAAAATGTGATGGGACAAAACCAAACGACTTCTTACGCCATGGTTCCATTCTTTACAGATGGTGTTTTCTTCGGTGTCTTGCTGGTTAGTCAGCCAGCGATGAATGTTGAGACGAGTGTAAATTCGATTGTCACTGATTTATTCAAGGCATTTATCATTGCTTCGATTATCGCGATTATTGTCAGTTATTTCTTTGCTACGCAACAAGTAAAGCGAATTAATCGTATGCGTTCAGCAACTAAAGAAGTTGCCATGGGGAATTTCGATGTTATTGTGCCGAATCGAAACCGTGATGAATTTGATGATTTGGCAGAGGATTTCAATAAAATGACCATATCATTGAAGGAATCTCAGGATGAAATTGAAAGACAGGAAGAGCGGCGAAAGCAATTTATGGCGGATGCTTCTCACGAGATGCGTACACCCTTAACCACAATTAATGGCTTGCTTGAGGGAATGCAGTATAATGCGATCCCGGAAAACCAAAAGGAAAAAGCGATCAAGCTTATGCAAAATGAAACCTCACGTTTAATTCGATTGGTAAATGAAAATTTAGATTACGAAAAGATCCGAACGAACCAAATCAGTATCCTGTTGCAAACGTTCAATGCTACAGAGGCCGTTTCTACGTTAGTCTCACAATTGCAAGGGAAAGCTGAGGCTTCAAAGGACCAATTGATACTGCAGACGGAAGAACCGATTAATGTGTACGCTGACTATGATCGATTCGTACAGGTCATGGTGAACCTAATTCAAAATGCGATTCAATTTACTAATGATGGTACAATTACAGTAGCAATCAATAAATTAGAGCAGGCTACTGAGATAAAAATTTCCGATACGGGAATCGGTATGTCAGAAGAGCAAGTTAAGAATATTTGGGATCGGTATTATAAAGCTGATCCGTCAAGAAAGAATACGAAGTACGGAGAATCAGGATTAGGACTATCGATTGTTCAAGAATTAGTGCGGCTGCACAACGGAACAATTGAAGTGAAGAGTGAGTTAGAGAAGGGGACGACATTTACTGTTGTGTTTCCAGATAAGCCTGAAAAGGATGAATCTACAGAAGAACAAAAAGAAGCGTAAAACCATTTTTCGGTTTTACGCTTCTTTTTCTACTATTATAAAACAGCTAGAATAATAAAGTTTAGAATAAATAAAAGATCTACAATCCAAAGAATAGGTGAAATTTCTTTTGTTTTTCCTTTGATTACTTTAACGATGGTATAGAAGATGAATCCGGCAGCAATCCCGTAAGAAATACTGTAGCAAAGCCCCATGAATACACTTGCGAAAAATGCAGGGACAGCTTCTTCTAGATCCAACCAGTTAATATCAGCGAAAGACGCTAACATCATTACACCGACCAAAATTAAAGCAGGCGCAGTTGCCTGAGCAGGTACAATAGCGATTAACGGGGAAAACAAGCTGCTTAGAGCAAATAGGGCAGCAACAACAACAGAAGTTAAACCTGTACGTCCGCCAGCACCGATCCCAGCTGCGGATTCGACATAAGTGGTTGTATTTGATGTACCAAAGATAGCACCAATTGAAGTTGCGATGGCATCCGCGAATAAAGCCTTATCCATTTTCGTTTTAAATCCTCGAGAACCATCATCTAATGCTTGTTCATCTTCTTTAGAGAAAATACCTGTTCGGCGACCAGTGCCAATAAAGGTTCCGATCGTATCAAACGTATCAGATAAGCTAAATGCTAAAATTGTCATTAATACCTGAGGCAATTTAGAGGAATCTGAAAACAGAGAACCCATTCCAGCTGGACCAAAGGCTGCACCAAATGTTGTTCCCAATTCTTGAATCGAACTTCCCAATGAATTTGCGTGCCAATCAATCGAGCCTAATTGAACAACGCCCATAGGGATACCTAATAAAGTAGTGATCACGATACCAATCAAAATGGCTCCGCGAACATTTTTAACGACTAAAATGGTAGTAAGTACCAAACCGATAACAGCCAATAAAATTGGCGCATTGTTAAAGTTTGCCAATGCTGGGACGATTCCGCTGTTAATGGTTACGTTGGTTGCTTTGCCACCTTCAACAACACTACTAGTAATCGCAGAAGAATCCGCACTAAAAGAAAGCAAGCCGGCATTTTTAATTCCTACATAAGCGACAAAGATTCCGATCCCACCGCCGATTGCATGCTGCATACTTTCTGGAATAGCGTGAATAATCAATTTACGGATTTTAGTAACAGTAATCAAGATGTTGATGATCCCGCAAATAAATACCATTGCTAAGGCCTGTTGCCAAGAATATCCTAATCCGAATACCACAGTGTAAGTGAAGAATGCATTCAGTCCCATACCTGGAGCTTGTGCATAAGGGACATTTGCGAACAATCCCATAACTAAAGTTCCGATAACAGACGCGATGATGGTTGCTAAGAACACAGCCTGAAAGGGCATCCCCGAAGCTGATAGAATGGTTGGGTTAACGAATAAAATATAACTCATGGCAAAGAATGTAGTAACCCCAGCCATTACTTCAGTAGAAATATTGGTACCTTGTTCCTTTAATTTAAAGAATTTCTCCATTATAATTAAACGCTCCTTAAAAATAAGTTCATTATATCGGCAAAAACCGAATACTTGTTAAGTATAATGAAGGAACGATCGACTTTCAAGAATTAGTTTAACAAAAGAACGAACAAAAAGAAGAACGTTCGTATTTAGCGAACATTCTTCTTTTTAGAGGCGAAGTTAATCAGGCGAAAACAGATAATTAACAAACATAAGCAGAAAAAGATATAGGCAACGGCTTTGATTAAAGAAACAAAAAACAAGTCAAGCAGGGTTGTTGAAGAAAGTTCAAAGGAAATCGAAGAACGAACGGAGTAGGCGATTCCACTAGTTCCATTACTCAGAACAAAATTTGGGAGTTCCTTAAATTGATTCAATCCTTGATGATAAAAGGATTGAAGGATCGCTTCATAGGCAGGTTCAAAAAGTGTGTACAATAGAATTAAGCAAATAGAGGCAATCATTAATCCTATAAAAAATTCTAGGCCTGTAGAATAAATTAATTGTTTCATTGAGATCGCCGCTTTTCTTTGGCGTTGAATTCTAAACACAAAGAAGACCACCAGCAAAATAAACAGTCCGATCGCACAAACTAGTAATCGTTCGGAAAAATAGTGCTGCAATTGTAGAATTTCCTTTGTTGTAAATAATTGAATTTGCTTGGAGGAATCCAATTGATTCAACACAAGTTTTAACATACTCAAACTGGTCAAGGCAAATAGAGCAATCAAGCAGATTACCCATGAAATCGAGAATTGGATGCGATGCCGTTTAATTGTTGTAAGTGTTGTTGAAATAAGTTCCATGAATTTCCACCCCTTACTATTAAGTATAGAATCCTAATTTGAAAGAAATATGAATTCTATCGGAAGAAATAAATGTAGAAAAAAAGGCCAATCTTCACGGAATAAATGAAGATTGGCCTTTCAACTTATTGTTGGTTTTGCTCTTGGTATTGCTTATATGTTTCAGTTTTGTATAGCTCTTGAGTGGATTTCTTCCCATTCTGATCGTACAGACTGGTTGATTTATCCCCCAATTTATTTTCGATTTTTTCCATCTTATTCAGACCATCTTTATAGTCGTATTGAGAAGCATCGATCGGCTTCAAACCACTTGCTGAATAGAAGCGTAATAAGTCTCCGTTATTAATATTATCTGACGTGCTTAATTGAGTGGAGACTGCTTCTTTCCATTTATCTGCTTGCTGCTGCAAGCTTTCGCTTGGTTCTGTAATTGCCATACCATTGCTGTTACTATACAAGCTTCCGCTATAATACGTATATTCTGGAGTAACGTAATCTCCATCACGGAAGGCCACGATTTGGTCATGATCTTCGGATAACAGATCTTGTCCTAGTTGAATATATTTGCTTGTATCTATACCTAAAAGATGTAATAGGGTAGGGAGAGCATCAACTTCACCACCATACGTATGATTGATTCCGCCTTTATCTTGTCCGGGAATATGAACCATGTAAGGAACCCTTTGCATTTGCGCGTTATCAAAGTTTGACCATGTTTCTTTTGATTTACCAAGTAATGGTGCTAGGTCAGAGTTTCTTGAATTTGAGATCCCATAATGGTCACCGTACATGACGATGATCGAATTGTCATACAAACCAGAAGCTTTTAGATAGTTGAAGAACTCTTCAACTGCTTTATCTAAATAGTTTGCTGTGGCAAAATACCCATTGATTGTTTCATCGCTCGTATTCGCCATTGGAAACCCTGCTTCATCGTTTTTGAACTCACTGTAAGGGTAATGGTTCGATACAGCGATAAACTTAGAATAAAAAGGCTGTTGCAGACGTTCCAAATACTTCACCGATTGTTGGAAGAATGGTTTATCATGCAGACCGTATTGGAATGAATTTTCATCGTTTACATCATAATAAGAAGAATCAAAGAAATAGTCATACCCAAGGTTCTTATAGGTTTCTGAACGGTTCCAGAAGCTTCCTGAATTCCCATGGAAGGAAGCACTTGTATAGCCTTCAGTTTGTTTCAAGATATCTGGCGCAGCTTGGAATGTGTTCTTACCGCCTAATTGTGAGAACAATGAACCTTGATTCAAACCGAACAATGAGTTTTCCATCAGTGTTTCAGCATCGGATGTTTTTCCAGCTTTTACTTGATGGAAGAAATTATCAAAACTAAAAGTACTATTGCTATGGAAAATGCTATTCAAGAAAGGCGTGACTTCATGTTCTTGTCCATTTTCATCCTTTAGTTTGTAGTCGATCACAAATTGTTGCAAACTTTCTAAATGAATCGTGATTACGTTACGTCCCTTAGCAATTCCGTAGTAGTCACTGTTTGGGGCAGCGTAATGATCCTTCACATAAGATTCAACTTCTTTTAAGTCATTAGGACTCGCTTCTGCACGAACTTGGTTTGTTTTATAGGTTTGGATGCCATCATATACAGTGAAGGCATTGACACCTAGGTACTTAATTAAGTAGTCACGAGAGAAGGTACGAGTCAACAATTCTGGACGATCTGCTTCTGCTAAGAACAGATTCCCTGAGAAAATCATGATTGAAAGAGCCGTCATTGCAAAGGCCATACGGGCACGAACGGGACGATCCTCACGCTTAATCCCTTTTCTCCATAAAAGAATCGGTAAAATGACAATATCAATTAGATATAACACGTCATAGGGACGGAAAAGTCGAACAGCACTTTCCCCTAAGCCACTGGCAACTTTTCCAGCACCCAAGAAGGTATTGACTGTAATGAAGTCAGTAAATTCACGATAATACACAACATTGGCAAAAAGTAAGAAACTTGCCAGTGCATAGATGACCATCATCGTGATGTAGGAGGCCTTCGACCGACGCACATATAAAGCGATCGACAATAAGAACATCGTCGACGCGATTGGATTGATAAACAGGATGAAGTATTGAGTCATACTTTCGATCCCTAAATTAAATTCAAATAGGTATGCAAAAACACTTTTCGCCCATAATAAGAATGTCAGTAACGCATAAAAGCCGAGACGTTTATTCAAAAATGCAGGAGCTTTTAGTTTTTTCAATAGTAACTTCCTTTCTGCCGCAAAAAAATTGCGAAATGTTCACTTGTTAACAGTTTACTCGCTTACACCAATGCAGTCAATTCTTATTGAAATTTGGGCAATCATGCTTAAAGAAAACTTTATAAGCGAAAAATACTATTTTTTTTTGATATACTATAGAAGAAAGCAGGGATGAGAGTGAAAATAGAATTAACAAATTATGGAATCAAACGAATTCAGCAAGGCAATCCATTGATCCAAGCCGAAGATCTAAAAGTGAATATAAAAAAAATTCCCTTAGAATGGGTTCACTTTGTTGATAATAAGAATAAATATATTGCGACAGGTTATTTAGGGAAACAAAATAAAGGGTTTGGCTGGGTTATTGATCAAACGCAGCGTCCGATTGATCAGGCTTTTTTTATGGAGAAATTTCAACAGGCGATTGCGAAACGTCAGTCCTTTTTTGCAGATGAGACGACAACTGCCTTTCGTTTATTTAATGGCGAAGGAGACGGAGTTGGCGGCATAACTATCGACTATTACGCAGATTACCTAGTAATTTCTTGGTATAACGAAACAATCCATTATTTCAAAAAAATGATAGTGGATAGCCTGCTTCAAGTGTTTCCAAATGCAAAAGGAGTAGTTGAAAAAATCCGCTTTAAGAGTGGACTAGAAGAAAGTCGATGGTTAGCTGGTGAAAAACCTCAAGGACCGCTAATTGTACTGGAAAATGGCGTTTCATATGCCGTATACTTAGATGAAGGATATATGACAGGCATTTTCTTAGATCAAAAAGAAGTTCGCGGACGGTTAACAGAAGGACTTGCCGCGGGCCAAAGGGTATTGAATATGTTTAGCTATACAGGGGCTTTCTCTGTCGCAGCAGCATATGGTGGTGCGTTAGAAACGACTAGCGTGGATTTAGCACAACGTAGTTTACCAAAGACACAGGAGCAGTTTGAAGTGAACGGTCTGCCATTAGAGCAGCAAAAAATTATCGTAATGGATACATTTGACTATTTCCGCTATGCAGCAAGGAAGAATTTAAGTTATAATTTGATTGTCCTAGATCCACCTAGTTTTGCTCGCAATAAGAGAAAAACTTTCTCTGTGGCAAAGGATTATGGACGTTTAATTGAAGATAGTGTAGATATCCTTACTGAAGAAGGAATGATTATCGCCTCAACTAATGCGGCAAATCTCCCCCTCAAAAAATTTAAGAAATCAATCGAAACGGCTTTAAGCAACAAGAACGTGAGTTACCGACTGACTGAAAGCTACCGTTTGCCAGCTGATTTCCCAGCTAGTCAATTTGAAGAGAGTAATTATTTGAAGGTATTGTTTTATTCAATAAAAAAATAGAAGAAAATAGGATGGGATGCGTATGATGGATGTTCAAGTAAGAGAGGTGCGATTTGATGCAGGAAAACCGAAAATCTGCGTACCGATTGTTGGAAAGACTTTCGACGAAATCATTGAACAAGCGAATGAAGCAAAGAAGGTTGCCGAAGTAATCGAGTGGCGTGCTGATTTTTATGAGGATATCTTTGATGACGATTGTCTTAATTCAACCCTACTAGCCTTAAGGGATGAAATTCGAGATATCCCGTTGATTTTCAATCTGCGAACAATGGAAGCGGGCGGACAGCTCGAAATTTCTCTGAACCAATATCGACATATATATGAGTTTGCAGTTTCTTCACGAGCAATTGATTTAGCAGATGTTGAAGTTTCTATTATTGATCAATTATCGACGACCTTTATCAAATGGATGCAAGCTTTAGATGTACGTGTGATGTTAAGCTATTATAATTTTAAGGAAACACCGGAAGATGCTGTGGTACTTTTCCGTTTGAATTTAATGGAGCATTGGGGAGCGGACATCGCGAAAATTGTTGTGTATCCAGAAAACGAGGCGGATGTATTACGTCAAATGGATATTATAATGAAAGCCCAGACTTTTGTTACATTACCCGTCGTTTCAGTCTCTTTAGGACGTCTCGGAAAATTCTCGCAAATCAGCGGCTCTTTAGATGGTTCCTGTATGACCTATGGTTGTTTAGAGGGGAAACCTTATGAGGATGCTCAGATTGAGGCTGAGAAATTAGTAATGATGATCAATGAGTTGAAATAGGAAGAGTTTTCTACTTAATGAACGAAATGAACGAAAAATGAACTCAAAGTAAACCAGGCATCGATCCCAACTTTCGGGAGCGATGCCTGGTTTTGTTCATTTATGATAGCCTGTTGGTTAGTCCATTACATCAATATCAAAAACGTCGATATTATCCAATCCCCCGTAGATTTCATACCAAGGTTTTGCATACTTCGCAAGGATATCATTTAATTCTTCGACATTTTCACGACCTTGTGTATCCAACCATTTGATTAGCCCGTCTTTGCCCTCATCTGCGTAAATTTGTACACCATCACGCCAAGTGGCACGTCCGCCTAAAATTCCGCAATAATTCGCGCCATGTTCGCCAGCAAATTTCAATTCCTCACGGAAGATATCTGCTGGAACCCCTGCACTTAGATAAATGAAAGGCCGAGTAGCAGCTTCCCCCGCTTCTTTAAAGTAGCTTGCGGCTTTCTCTTGTGTATAAACAACGGGGTCGGCGTCTTTAGTAAATCCTTCAACATATTTAAATAGAACGGGCACTTCTACTTTTAATACATCAATATGATATTTCTCTTTAGTAAACTCCTTAATTGTACTGATTACTTTTTGTGGTTTTATTTTGGCAAACTCTGGAGAATGGTCGTCAGTGATTTTTGAATCATAGACGATGGGTTCTACGAATACTGGAATATCAGCAGCTAAAGCTTCTGTGCCTAGACGTTCGAGAAAAGCATGTTTTACATCTAAGATCTCCTGTGATTCATCTGGATCATAGTAAACCAACACCTTCGCCGCATCTGCGCCTTTAGCTAGCAGGCGATCTAGGGATTCGTTTGGTAGAAGTTCAGGTAAGCGACCAGGTGTATTGGCATCGTAGCCAGTTTTTTCATAGGATAAAATTAATCCACAATTTGGGTCCTTGGCTTGAATGCCTTTAAATCCGTATTGTTCATCCAATAAAATCGCGCTGACTCGCTTGGTTAATTCTTGAGATACCAATTCCTTGAATTCATAAACTTGATCCATAGAAAATTTTTCTTCGCCAACAGCGGCTTGCATCATCTTTTTCATAGAGCCACGTTGATCGATTGCTAAGGCTGCAATGACCCCTTGATCATTTGACAATTGTTGCATCTTTTCAAACTTTCCTCTTGAAATTCTTTTCATGATGATTACATCCTTTCCATTACATAATCAGTGTAGAACTTTTAAGAAAAAAGACCAAACAAAACGACCAATTTGTTTCCTCTCTGCTTTTTTGCTAGACTTTAGAAAATAAAAGAAGTGAGGGATAGACTTGGCGAAGAAGAAAATACAAAAAACCAATGCGATTCGTTTAGTCGAACAAAAAAAGATTTCATATAAGGAATATGAATATTCTTGGAGCGAAGATGATCTTGGAGCCGGCCATGTCTCAGAACAAGTGGGGATCGAGCCAGCACGAATTTTTAAGACGTTAGTCGCAGTAGGAAACAAGACAGGACCTGTAGTGGCTGTGATCCCTAGTGATCATGAGTTGGATTTGAAAAAAATTGCAAAGGTCAGTGGCAATAAAAAGGTAGAAATGCTGCACTTGCGTGATCTAGAAGCGACTACGGGGTATATTCGTGGCGGTTGTTCACCAATTGGGATGAAAAAACTTTTTCCAACTTTTATAGATGCTTCAGCAGAACAATATGAGCAGATAGCGATATCAGCAGGAAAAAGAGGGCTTCAAATGGAAATTGCCCCCAGTGCCATCAAAGAGCTGACACGAGGACAATTTGCTGAATTAACTCATTAAGTAAACGCATAATAGGCGGCATGCGTACCTGCGACAAACCCTGTACAAAAAGCAGTGGTAATATTATAGCCGCCTGTATATCCGTTAACATCTAAGACTTCCCCGGCAAAGTACAAGCCGGGGATTTTTTTACTGGCTAATTCTTTTGGATTGATTTCCTTCAGTTCGACACCTCCACCGGTAACAAAGGATTTTTCTAATCCAAAGGTCTTATTAGCGGTCAACGTCCATCTCTTACAATAGGAGATAAATTTTTCCAGCTGTTCCTTTGATGTTTGCGCGTATGTTTGCTCGCCAATATCGGCTTTCTCTAAAAAGAATGATAATAGTCGTTCAGGCAAGACCCCCGCTAACGCATTTTTAAGTTGTTTTGTAGATTCCGCAGCACGCTGGTGCACCAGTTCACTCAATTCCGCTACTGTTTTTTCAGGGAAGCTATCGAGTGTTAGAGTGACTGTTTTTTGACTACGCAACAATTGATTGACGAAGCTTGAGCAACGTAACGCTGCTGGACCAGATATACCGAAATGGGTAAAAAGTAAATCCATTTCGTGACTAGTCACTGTCTTGTTTTTTTCATCAAGAACAGAGAGCTTCACATCTTGAAGAGCAAGACCCTGCAACTTTTTTTCTGCAACAAACGAATCGATTAGATAAATTGGCGTTTCAGTGGGGTATAAAGGAGTAACGTGATGCCCCACGCTTTTCGCAAAACGGTAACCATCTCCTTGTGAGCCAGTCGATGGATAAGTGATCCCGCCAGTTGTTACGACTACACTTTTTGCGGAGTAGTCTCCCTCAGCGGTGCGGACGCCTTGAATTGATGAGCCATCAGTAATAATCTTTTCAACCGGCTCTTTAAAATGAAGACAGACATTTAATTTTTCTAGTTCATCCTTCAAAGTATTGACAATTGTCGCTGATTTATCAGAGACGGGAAAAATCCGTCCATGATCTTCTTCTTTTAAAGCTACGCCTCGTTCACTGAAAAAATTCATGATATCTTGGTTATCAAATTGAGAAAAGGTACTATATAGAAAGCGACCATTGCCAGGAATATGAGTAATTAGATCCTCAACGGGACGATTGTTTGTAACGTTGCAACGTCCTCCGCCGGTCATTAATAATTTTTTTCCAAGTCGTTTGTTTTTTTCGAACAAAGCGACTTGGGAGCCGTTCATCGCAGCTGTGATGGCAGCCATCATACCAGCTGGTCCTCCGCCAATCACAATCACATCAAAGTTTTTATTCATTTCATCAAACCCTCATTTAGCTATAAATTTGTTTAGATAGTTTGGATAATCATACCTTAAAAACGAACATTTTACGTTCAACTTGCAGTGTAGCATGAATTTTTTTTCACTTCTATTAGAAAATGATGTAAACTATGAGTATTAACTGTGAGGAGGAATTTGATGGAAGTACGAGAATATGTTGAACAGATTCAAAAGAACTTAGAGGCAAAGGATCCGAATCAAGAAGAATTTTTACAAGCGGTGGATGAGTTTTTACCAACGGTGATTCCGTTTTTAGAAGAACATCCAGAATACGTTGAAAAGAATATTTTAGGCATGATCCTTGAACCTGAGCGTTTGGTTCAATTTCGTGTGCCTTGGCAAGATGATGAAGGCAATTGGCAAGTGAACCGAGGCTACCGTGTTCAGTTCAATTCAGCGATTGGCCCATACAAGGGTGGACTTCGTTTCCATCCAAGTGTGAATCTAAGTATCTTGAAATTTTTAGGTTTCGAGCAAATCTTTAAAAATAGTTTGACAGGTCTTCCTATTGGCGGCGGTAAGGGTGGTTCAGATTTTGATCCGAAAGGCAAATCTGATTCAGAAGTTATGCGTTATTGCCAAAGCTTCATGACGGAATTATCAAAACATATCGGACCAAACTTAGATGTACCTGCAGGTGATATTGGAGTTGGCGGACGTGAGATTGGTTATTTGTTTGGACAATACAAACGTTTGCGTGAATATGATATGGGTGTATTAACAGGGAAACCTCTAGGCTTTAATGGTAGTCTTGGTCGGACGGAAGCGACAGGCTATGGTGCGGTTTACTTCGTGAAGCATTTATTAGAAGATCGCAATGATTCCTTTGAAGGCAAAAAAGTTCTTGTTTCTGGAAGCGGAAATGTCGCCATTTACGCGATCGAAAAAGCACAAGCGCTTGGCGCAACAGCTATTACATGTTCTGATTCAAATGGTTATGTTTATGACAAAGATGGTATCGATGTTGAATTATTGAAAGATATCAAAGAAGTTCGCCGTGCTCGTCTAACAGAATATGCGAAAGAGCGTCCTTCAGCAGAATACCATGAAGGATCTGTCTGGGAGCTTGAACAAGCTGCCGATATTGCTTTACCATGTGCCACACAAAATGAGATTGACGATAAAAAAGCAGCAATTTTAGTAAAAAATGGGGTAAAAGTAGTCGCTGAAGGAGCGAACATGCCAAGTACGATGGCAGCAATTAAGCTGTATCATGAGAAAGGTGTACTTTACGGTCCCGGAAAAGCAGCCAATGCGGGTGGTGTAGCGGTATCTGCACTAGAAATGAGTCAAAATTCTCAACGATTGGTATGGTCGAAGGAAGAAGTGGACGGTAAATTAGATGATATCATGAAAAATATCTATGAAACTTGTCGTGACACAGCTGCTAAATATGCTGATAAAGATAATTTCGCCGCCGGAGCCAACATCGCTGGTTTTGAAAAAGTCGCTGCTGCAATGTTAGCTCAAGGAACAGTTTAATTTTTTAAATGGTTTAAGCTTGAAAAATATGCAAAAGAAACGTAAAGTATAGATTGTTACGAAGTGATTTTCAAGGAGGAAAAACAATGGCACACATTCATTTCGATTATTCGAAAGTAGCACCATTCGTGAGCGAACATGAAATGGACTACATCAAATCTGAAGTAGCTCTAGCTCACAAAGAATTACGCGAAGGGACTGGCGCAGGAAATGACTTCCTAGGCTGGATCGATCTTCCAGTAAACTATGATAAAGATGAATTTGCCCGCATTAAAAAAGCAGCTGAAAAAATTCAATCTGATTCTGAAGTATTAGTTGTTATCGGGATCGGTGGTTCATACCTTGGAGCGCGTGCAGCAATCGAATTCTTGCACCAAAGTTTCTTCAATGTATTAGATAAAGAAGATCGTAAAGCTCCTCAAGTATTCTTTGCAGGAAATTCAATCAGCTCAACATATATCGCTGACTTAATCGAAGTAATCGGCGACCGCGACTTCTCTGTGAATGTAATTTCTAAATCTGGAACAACAACTGAACCAGCAATTGCATTCCGCGTATTCAAAGAACTATTGATTAAAAAATATGGTGAAGAAGAAGCCAACAAACGTATCTACGCAACAACGGACAAAGCACGTGGTGCTGTTAAAGTAGAAGCAGACGCAGCTGGCTGGGAAACGTTTGTTATTCCTGATGATGTTGGCGGACGTTTTTCAGTACTTACTGCTGTTGGTTTACTACCAATCGCAGCAAGCGGTGCAGATATCGATGCGTTGATGCAAGGTGCAGCAGATGCACGCGAAGCATACTCAAGCGAAAACTTAGACGAAAACGAAGCGTATCAATATGCCGCACTTCGTAATATTCTATACCGTAAAGGCAAAGTGACTGAAATCTTGGTCAACTACGAACCAGGTATGCAATATTTCAACGAATGGTGGAAACAATTATACGGCGAATCAGAAGGAAAAGACTTGAAGGGTATCTACCCATCAAGTGCAAACTTCTCAACTGACTTGCATTCCTTTGGACAATATATCCAAGAAGGCCGTCGTAACATCTTCGAAACAATCGTGAAAGTTGAAAAACCTCGCAAATCTGTGGCAATTCCATCACAAGAATCTGACTTAGATGGTTTAGGCTACTTAGAAGGCAAGGATGTTGACTTTGTTAACTCTAAAGCCTATGAAGGAACATTATTAGCCCATACTGATGGCGGCGTACCTAACTTCGTATTGAACATTCCAACAATGGATGCTTACACTTTAGGTTATGCAATGTACTTCTTTGAAATCGCAGTAGGTATCTCTGGTTACTTATTGGGTGTGAACCCATTCAACCAACCAGGTGTTGAAGCATACAAAAAAAATATGTTCGCTCTACTTGGAAAACCAGGATTTGAAGATTTAGCAAAAGAATTGAATGATCGTCTATAAAATGGATGAAAGAGCTCTCGCATCGCGAGGGCTCTTTTTTTAATTGGTATAGTAAAATTAATTTACAGCTAATCAAAATTAATGATAAAAAACATAATGGTAGGAAAATGAAATCGGTTTTAAACAAATAAAGATAAATAAAAAATGAAGGTCAGATTAAAAATAACCAAGGTTGTTTATGTTTGTGTTTTGCGAATTTTCTAACAATTGCGACTTTTCCCTTGATATTAAAGCAAAAAAACTAATAAAAAACGTTTTCAATTTATTCTCATTATGTTATTATAAAAACGTAGAATTAAAGGGGGATTTATTATGGAAACTATTGAAATTGGTCTTGCTTATGAATGCCAGGCAATTGGCATAGAAAAGGAAGTTGTGGGAGTTGTTGAACAGCTTTATAACAATACGGTGCTAATCAACGTTGTTTCTTGTGCACCATCTGATCGTGCAGCGGTCATCGAATTACAAAACCGCTTATTAGTAAAATACGAAAATATCCACGCATGCGTGGAGGTTGAATGTACCGCCTAACGTATACGGTATCATGTGAAATATTTATTTTAACAGGAAAGGGATTCGGGCTTTGAAAGAGGCCCGAATCTTTTTGTCTGCTTCTAAGTGAAACTATGAATGATAAGTATCGTAACGAGTGATTTTACACCCGTAAAATTAACAAATAGTCCATTGAACACTTAGATTCGAACCAATACAATAAGAGTATAGAGAAAGTCATTCTATCCGATGAATAGGAACGAGGGATTATAAATGAATGCTATTGAAATTAGACAATTAGAAAAGACGTTCAAAGAAGGAAAGAGAGCGTTAGAGACGATTAGCCTAGTTGTTCCTCGAGGGACAATTTTTGGTTTCTTAGGGCCTAATGGGGCTGGAAAAACAACGACAGTTAAGCTTCTAAACGGAATTTTAACTCCTTCGGGAGGAGAAATCCGAGTACTTGGTTTTGATCCTGTCCATGAAGCTGAAAAGCTTCATCAAGAGTCGGGGGTATTAACAGAGCATGCAGGAATGTATGATCATTTAACAGGGATAGATAATCTTTGTTTCTTCGGTCAGCTGTTTGGACTGACAAAAGAGGAAAGCGAAACACGGGGAAGGGAGCTATTGAAAAAACTAGATCTTCTGGATGCTTCAGAGGTGAAGCTTAAGAGCTATTCCACGGGTATGCGGCAACGACTATCGTTGGCGAGAACGCTGATTCATCGACCAAAGGTGTTGTTTTTGGATGAGCCGACTAGCGGTCTTGATCCTGAGAGTACAAAAAGGGTGAATGCGCTTTTGCTAGAATTATCAAAAGAAGAAGGAACAACGATATTTTTGTGCACGCATCAATTGAGATATGCTCAAGAAATTTGTAATGAGTATGGGCTGATGGACAAGGGTCACTTGCTAGCTTTAGGAAGCTTGGAACAATTGAGAGAACAAACCTTTAATCACTATAAGGTAATCATTGAAACGGACTTGATGCCAGAAACTATTCAAAGTAAAAAAATTGAAGAGGATACCTATGAACTTTCCTTCAAAGAAAAAGCAGAGGTTTCTCAATTAGTTAAAAAAATCGTTCAAGCAGGCGGAAATATCTCACAGGTTAGGCCAATGGATTATTCACTGGAAGATATTTATTTCGCCTTATTAGAAGGGGGAGAAAAAAATGTTCAGTAGTCGTCAAAAGGCTGTTATGAGTAAAGACATACGAGGGATTACAGAAAATAAACGCTATTTCTCTGTTTTGACGATCCTTCCGTTGATTTTTTCTGTAGCATTTCCGGCCATGATGCTGTTGACCGTCTTATTAAGTCCGACAGATTCTTCTTCCTTTACTGAAATGGCACGGATTTTACCAGATTTCCAAAAACTGAATCAAGAACAGTTGGTTTATGAGCTGCTCTCTTTAATGGTTAATAATGTGATTCCGATTTTCTTTTTAATCATTCCGATTATGACAGCAAGTGTCATGGCGGCCAGTTCATTTGTTGGAGAGAAGGAAAAACGAACGTTGGAAACATTGCTTTATTCACCTTTGTCCATTCGAGAAATTTTCCAAGCAAAAGTATATGCGTCATTTTTTGTAGGAATTTTGATTACGTATGCTTCCTTTCTCTTAACCGTGATTGTGGTTGAAGTAGTGGTTTATATTTTTAAAGGGATCTTGCTTCCGTTTAGTCTTAATTGGCTGTGGGTGATGCTTCTAATTGTTCCAGCGATCACAATTATTTCTATCGTTTTAATTGTAAAAGGATCAGCTAAGTCTATGACGATCGAGGAATCACAACAAAAAGCAGCCTTTTTGATTTTACCTTTGGCGTTGCTTCTTGTTGGCCAATTCACTGGTATCTTAGTTTTTGGGGGATGGGTCGTCGTCTCCATCGGTCTAGTATTGTTAGGAATTGCGCTTCTCTTATTGAGATACGCCATGTCCGGTTTCACCTATGAACGTTTGTTGGAACGTTAGTTAAAATGAAAGCAGCAACCAATCGGTTGCTGCTTTTCGTTTTAATCGAACCATAAAATGCTAGCGGTTTGTGCTTTTATATCGTCGGAAGAGCCAGAAAAGACAGTCAGGTCATCAGATAAAAAACCGTTCACCTGTTGGAAGCGGAACATAGAGGCTTGCTGTTTTGTATTAACTGACCAGACATAAACACCCTGTTTCTGATGGCGGAGCGCCTGAATCAAATCGCTATTGGCAGTTCTGGATTCAATGTTCACGAAATCCAATGTGTTTTTGGGACTGCCTAATAGATCAAACGGCAAAATATAGCCGACTTTCAATTTGGGAAATTCTTTTTTCATTTGGTTAGCTGTATCAAGATCCATACTTTGTAATTCATGTCTTGCTAAGTCCTTTTTCAGAGGAATCATTTGGTGCACGATTGATTCTTTCGTCTTAGCGGTGACCTTTAATTCAATGAGCAGCTTTTGATTTAATTGATTTGCCGTTGCCAGGTAGTCAGTAAATAATGGAATGGTGCTCGTATAGCCATTTTCCTTTAGCGTGATATCTTTTAATTCTTGCCAAGTCGATTCATCGACTCGTTTATTTTTATTGGCTAATGCTTTAAGATCTTCATCGTGCATTACCACTAAGTGATGATCGGCGGTTTCTTGAACGTCCATTTCAACAAAATCAGGGCGTCGTTCGTAACTTGTCCTTTTCAGAACCTCAATCGAATTTTGAACACCATTATGATTAGAAACACCTCTATGGGAGATGGTTAACGCAGGAGTTTGCTGTTGAATATGAAAAGCGTGCGCATAATGAAGAGAATAAAGACCTAAGCAAGAAAAGATGGTCAAGCTTAGCCAAATGACGGCGCCTTTCGTTCTTGATTCGCCGGCAAGAGGCCCCTTATCTGGTGAAGCCAAATAAAGAAAGAAGAAGGTCCATAAAACATTTTGTAGAACACGATAGAGGAGCAGCAGAAACATAGCACTAACTTGTCTGGCTATAAGTTTTGTCGCCCAAATAAAACCGATTTTAATCAGAAAGCTAGTAGCTAAAAAGAAGATCGGTATCACAAAAAAAAGTAGGATTTGCTTTGGGAAACTATATCGTGTTTTTTGCCAGCTCAGCCAAACACTTTTTTTCAGCGAATGATTTTCTTTAAGGTATTTAGGCGCTAAAATAGATCGGTACAGAAGGTATAGTAGAATCAAGTAAAAAATGCCTATAACTGGTAATATTTTCCAACGATAAAGAAATAGGAAAGATAAAACCTTAGCCGGAAGAGGTTGCCAAACCAGCATCATCTGATAAAAGCGAAAGAAAAAAATAGGGGATAGAATCAACCAAAAGCCAAAACTAGTGAATGCTGACTTTAAAGAAAAATTTTGAAAATCAGTTTCGTTCGATTGGATTTGACTATAGAGACTACCGTATAAAAAAATCAATGCCACAAAAAGAAGTAGATAGAAGGGTGAGTAAAGATTATTTAAAAAACTCTGTCTAAAAAATAAAAAGAGACCTTCGGTTAAGAAGGGAAGACCAAAGCTGAGAAGCAGAAAATTATATAAAGAAAAGGTACCGAAAAAATAAGTAAAATACTTTTTTATGGAATTCATAGTTCCTCCTATGGTTCTAAAAGAGATTCGCTTTTTAAAAAGCAAGCGATCTTCTAATTAACAGTGATGAATGTGTAGCTGGTCATTCACTATTATCTGTTTCTCCTGTAAATAAAGTATGAATTTTTTACGCCAAAACTTTGAAATTTCAATAGAAAGATGAACAAAAAAAAGTCCACTAAATTAGTGGACGAGTAAGCTAGATAATAAGTTGCCACCTTGCAGTAAAGCCAAGCTATATAAGAAAATCGAAGCTGGTTTAGCTAAAAAGATGATTGCGCTGTATTTCTTGAAGGACATGTTCGTCAGACTAGCCATTAAACATAAGGCATCATCTGGTGCGACAGGTAAGAAAATCGCTAAGGCGAACAATTTTTCAAAGCGAGGCTGATCATCGAGCCAATGACTGTACTTCTGATATACCTTATCACTAACAAGATGCATAATCAAGGGCTTCCCATAGTGTCTTCCCATCAAGAATAGAATGAGGGAACCAATCACTATCCCTACATAGTTATATACAAAGCCCCAATATGGACCGAAAATCAAAACCCCAGCTGCGAGGCTGATTCCCCCGGGAATAATTGGAATCACAACTTGAATGATCTGAATCAGAACGAAAATGAGCGGTCCGGCGATCGGTGAATGCCCGACGAGCTGTCTTAGTGAATTCATATCATTAAATACTCCTAAGCGATAGAAGTAAATAGTCAAACTAACCGTTATGGCAATACCCATTAACGAAATTAAATTTAATAGCCTTCTGGATTGAACAACACTCATCTGATTCATCTCCTTTGTCTTTCTAAAGTGAAGTATATAGGATAAATTCACAAAATGCATAGGTCTGAGGTTGTAATTTATAAATATCCGACGAAACTTAAAATATTTTTAGGAAATTATAGATAGCGTTTACAATATTGGGCTGATAGTAATTTAAAAAGCAGAAAAAATTCTGCTTTCACCTTGATCTATTTTAGTTGAAAATTTGAACGAGTTCTTTTTAGTGCTCGTTCAATTAAATTTGTGAACATGAATCCAATCGCAATTGCTCCAGCTGTAACCAAAACAGTGACCACTTTTTCCATTGACTCAGTAAATTCTTGGTTCATCATATATCGGACAGCCATGTAAGCAGGTCCACCAGGAACTAATGGAACAAGACTGGGAACATTAAAAACAATGACGGGCATATGCATAATTCGCGAGAAGAAAATACTAATTAGTCCGATCATCATCGCACCCAGGAAGTTGGAGATGCCAATATTTTGATGACAGTATGTCTGTAGAATCCAAAAGGTCATCCAACCTGCGGCACCTGTGAAGCCGCAAGCTAAAAAAGCTCTGCGCGGAATGTTAGTAATGACACTAAAGGCAATTGTACTAAACATACTGAATAGAAAATTGATAACAAAAGTCATAAGAGACCTCCCAAAAAATATTTTTCTAAAAGAAATTAAAGGCAACGATAATCCCGCCGCCAATTGCCCCCGCGATAAATAAAGCTTCTGTCCCACGGGCAACACCACTAATTAAATGTCCTGCCATAATGTCACGAAAGGCATTAGTAATAGCCAAACCGGGGACTAGCGGCATAATTGATCCTATAATCAAGCTATTAACATCACGAGCGACGGAAAAAGAAACGGCAAGTAAAGACAAGCAACCAATAACTAATGCAGCCACGAAGTCGTTCAAGAATTTCATACGTAGCTTGTTTCCGAAAAAGGTATGGACAGCAAAGCCGACCATGCCGATCATAAATGTTGGAATAAAGTCGAACCAAGTACCGTTGAGAATAATCATCAGCGTACTGCTGACAATTCCAGCGGAGATAATCTTCCATAAGTAAGGAAAGTCTGGTGTGGAATCATCCACTTCTTCTAAATACAAATAAAAATCAGGTAAAGAGAGTTCGCCATCTGCGAATTGTCTTGAGCCTTGATTGACGGCAGTCACCTTTTCTAGATTAATCGACTGTGGGGTAATCTGGATGACTTGGCTGTTTTGTTCAGAAGGAAAGCCAACAATCAATCCGGTCGCAGTCACATAGGTTTGAATATCGTCTAAACCAGCATTAATAGCAATGCGCTTCATCGTGTCCTCCACGCGATAGACTTCAGAACCGGACTCCATCATGATCTTTCCGGCCTTTAAGCAAGTATTTAAAACGAGTTGCGCATAATTTTGTTGTTCCATTAAGCTAACCACCTTTTTCTATTTCTCTACTATAGTAGAGAAAATAAATAAATTAAACAAGAAAAAGAATAAGGATTGTCACCGAACGCTAGAGAAAGTATAATAAAGTAACAGTGGAATTTTTTTTAAGCGATACTGTTTTTACTTTAAAGAAACAAAAATGTCTTCAAATGTATAACGACTCTTTTAAATTTTAATAATTTAAAGGAATATTTCCTAATCGAATAAAACGGTTACACTCCCTTTATAAGGAAAATTTGTAGAATAACCACGCAATTTCAAAAAAAATTCAGTAAATTTAGATAACATCTTGCTTAAGGGTTGCAAAACTAATCAGTTTTTGATTAAAATAAAATGACAGTAAAAATAATAACATTCTGGGAGGAATTACAATGAGAAGAAAAGTTTATACAAAAGACCAGATTCTAAAGGCTGCCTATGAAGTTGTCGAAAATGAAGGTTTTTCTGGATTTACCGCGCGAAACATTGCCAAAAAAATGGGGATCAGTACACAACCAATCTATTTAGAATTTAAAAACATGAGCGATCTTAAAAACACATTGCTCGATGAAATTTGCAATCACCTATACTACGATATTTTCCCAGAAGTTCGCACAGGTGATACGATCATTGATTTAGGCTTGAGCTATGTTTACTTTGCAAAAGAACAAAGCAATCTGTACAACGCATTGTACGTTCAAGAGTATGGCGGCGGGAAAAAAATGCATGACTTTTCTTACAATTATTTCCACCAGCTGATTGTAGAGCATCCTAAATATAAGAATTTATCTGAAAAAAGAATCAATGCGTTGCACGTGGGAACTTGGATCTGTGTGACAGGAATCGCGACGCTGATGTCTTCAGGTATCATCGAACCGACTCAGGATGAAATCGTTCATTTAATGAACCGTACGATCACGAATATCTTAGAAGAAGAGGATACATCTGTATTAGATACATTATAAAATCTTGACATTTAAACGAAAAACGGTAAGATAAATGGTGCGGAAGGTTGGCAGAGTGGTAATGCACCGGACTCGAAATCCGGCGAGCCGCAGTAATGTGGTGCACGGGTTCAAGTCCCGTACCTTCCTTACATTCTACCGAATTAAAAGCCAGAAACATTTGCAGCAGGACTGTCAATGTTTCTGGCTTTCTTGTTTTATAGAGTAAGAATTCGCATCGTTTTTTTCGACTATCCGAGTTTAGATTTCTACGGGTGTTAGTTCACAGCCGTTGGCCTTGAGGAATGCATCGAATGATCCGTACAATTCTTGGATTCGTTCCGTATGACCGAACTCAGAACTTTTAGGAACGCTGTCAACGATTACAATAAAGGTTTGCAGTTTCCGAGACAATTCTTCCTTGGATAAAGGTTGATTGTTTTCAGTAGTATCCAGTATAAATCCCTGACTTCGGATAAAAATTCTGTAGGAACCAAAATGTTTTTTTATTTGATTTAAATAGCCGAATTCTTGAATAGATGGGATACGATCGTATTTATCAATAAATAAGTGAAGCTGTTGGACTAGCGCTTTTTTTGTTATCTTTTTTTCGTATTCCATTGATTGGAACTTTCTCTTTTTAGTGGCCTGTGAGTTGAAATACAATTCTTCATAGCCATTAGCCTTTAAAAATTCAAAATAAGAAGGATAAAGCTTATAGATATAATGTGCTTTTCCTAGTTCACTCATGGTAGGTGTCCGACCATTTTTCTCAACAAAATCGTTTAATCTAGTAATCACGGCTTCTAATACTTCTATATCATTCAGAGTGATCAAAGGTTGTTTACCTACTTGGAAAGATGGAGAAGTAAAATATAAATTATCGTATCCGTTCGCCTTAATAAACTCTATATAGGAGGCATAGTATTTATAAATTCTATAGCCCTGTTTAAGTTCTTTTATCCTCGGGGTGCGTTCGTGCTTCTTAACGAAGGCGTGGAGTTCATTGGCCAACTGCTCTTTTTCCTTTGCATTTTCAAGCCTGCGTAGTGAAGTCTTTTCTGGTCTGCGACCCACGTATAAATGCTCATAACCATTCCTTTTAATAAATTCAAAATAGGATCCATAGTATTTATAGATAAGTTGCTTATAGCCGAATTCTTTCATTCTAGGTGTTCGCCCATGTTTTTTCACAAATGTATGTAATCTTTTTATGATAAATTTTTTTGTATGTATTTTAGTCATCTGAATAACCTCCATTGTATTCCATCTATTTCTCTATCATTCGATTATTTGTTAGAAGAATACCATAATCAGGAAGAGAAAACGTTCGCAACTTTTTTCATTTTTTTATTAGAAAAGAGTATTTTGTTTAAAAATCATTTCCCAGAAAAAGAATTGGTTTAGAACGCTATCTTTTATCAAGTGCGTTGTTCCGATTTTTGGTATACTTAGGCAAAACTTATAGAGGGGTGGATGGCTATGGAAGAGACGGTATTTTTTAACCTAGGCAATGCAATCGCAGCAAAACGTGACCCGAAGGAGTTAATCAAAGAAGCTCAGATCGTCAAAGATAATCGTGATCCGCTTGGGAAATTAGTGATTGTAGAAGGCAAAGAAGGGGAGTCGCTTATCTTATTTGATTTAGCAGATCAGGAAGAACCTTCTGAACAGACCGAGCCTTTTAAGGTTAAAAAAGTTATTGATTAAGTATAAAATCCTCTGTTCGACTGAATAGAGGATTTTTGTTGACGCTTTATCAAACAAATGGTCATAAATCTAGAAAACCAACTAAAATTTTCAAGCCTTTTGACATTTTTAAACAAAGAAAAAATTATTTTATCTACCAGCAAGCTTTGATAATTAAAAAAGAATTACTATTATTTAATTATTTTAAAAAAGCTGAAGTAGAATTTTTGATCCAAGTCCTTTATGGTTGACTTGTGGGTTTTTCGAGGATAAGGGTTGTTAATGATGAGAGATGTATTTTTCACTATAGTTAAAAACACAGTGCAATTGAAAAGGAGAACGTTCATGAAAGATCATGGGTTAGGGCGTGAACAGCTCTTTTCTCTAAAACGTGTCACATTAGAGAAAAGAATTAAGCTGTTTTTTAAAGAAACAAAAGATAGTAATAGCGCGATCGAAATGTTGGTAGCGCTTCAAATAAGAGATGAATTATGTGAAGACGATTTTTCGTTTATGTTGGCGGATGTAGCTAAGTATATTTTTCTTCGTACACGATCGAATGCGATTTTGCGCAGGTATTACACTTATTTCATGGAATATTTTGATCAGAAGGAATGGCGTCTGTTGTTGATCAAGTTATTCCCAACAAAATCATATATCTTGGAAAAATTAAAAACTTTATATAGCCAATTTATTAAAACGCCATTAGCAGGACTAGTAGGTTCATGACGATAGCAAATAGCTAACAAAAAAAGAAAGGAGAGAAAAGAATGATTGTCTCAACGACCTTAGATGCTGAGTTTGAGAAAAGCAATGGAAGGAAATGCCATTTACGTTTGAGAAATGCTGATAAAAGTAAAACTGCAGAAGAAATCAAATCTTCTTTAAATAAAATAGCCAAGTTAAGCTTGTTTGAAAAAGAGGGTGTCCATCAATTTCATACGTTAAAGCATGCAAAATATATCGATAAAATAGAAACGGTAATTTTTGATAAACGGAACCAAGAAAAAGAACAACAACCTGTTTCAGAACCCGTTTTGACAGAAAAGGAAACGGAAAATACCAAGCTACTAGAGAGTTTAACGATTGAAGAAGAGCGGCCTGAACCAGGAAAACTGATTCAAACAGTGCAGTTATCAGAAGGGTTTGATCCAATAAAATTGACTGAAAGTCAAAGAATGTCTGTAGTTCTGGCTTGTCTACCGGAGGGGTATTCATTAGAAAGTGCTCAAATTGATACTAAAGTAAAACCAGCGAGATATGTATTTACAGAAAGACAAAAGAAAGAGCAGTCTGTAGAGGAGCCGCCTCAGAAAAAGGGACGATTACGTAAACGGCTACTAGAGCGGATTCGAAAGCGGGAATAAATTTTTGTATCAAAAGTTTCTGTGGTGACTGCAAGAGAACCTGAGATAGGTCTATTTGATGTGCATACATGAAGTAATGCTTGTTTTCATAGTAATTGAAACTTTTCGAGCCAAATTGTTCGACTCCCAAATGCTTTTTTTATAAGCTATAGAAAAAAGATTTGAGGAGAAAAGTGATGATTCAATTGACAGTTGAAATAGAGGCGAGTACTACGAAAATCCAATACAATGGACAAGGGACGATGGTAATTTATCGAGATCTAAAACAGGTCCCAGCACTGGATAGTGAGGAACTGCTGCTCTATTATAAAGGGCGTGAGGTTCAGACAATTGATTATAATCAAAAAATCGACAAAAAAGTCTTGAAAGAAGCCAATCAGCTGGTGACCATCAGTGTTCCTTGGGATATTGAAGGACGAGAATTAGCTCAACAAATGTTGGCTGTTTGGAATGAAAATTCGCTGAAAACCAACGGCTTATTTGAAGAGCAAAAAATAGCGTCAAATCATTTTTCAGTCGTGGCGAAGTACCAAAAGGAATTGTTCGAGATTCTAACAACTTTTGGTTTTGAGAATGAAAAGGTTAAGGCTAAACCCGCGAAGGCGCAGCATCGTTGGAACAAAAAAGTCAGTGAGATTCCTTTTTATATTGATTATAACGATGCTAAGGGAGAAGTTGTGTGGCAAAAGAGAAATGAGATGGTACTAAAAGCAGGTGCTAAGCTCACACAAAAGATGCCTTTGAATAAGGACGGGTCAATTGGATTTAGTGCGCGTTTAACAGAAAAATTACGAGCGGATCACGCTCATCAGATAGCGAATTTTATCACGACGGAAGATATTGTATTGAAAAGTGTCAATGAGGTGGGCATCTTTTTATACTATGCTGGAACAAATGGCTGGCTCGTTTTGAAGGATAAGGATGGCAAAACCATTGATGAATATACAGTAGTGAAATAGAAGTGCAGTTGCGCTTCTTTTTTTGTTGAAAACCTCCCTTGTAAAGAGGTACCATCAAAGAAAAGAAGGGAGCGGTTTGAGTGAAATTAGCAGTCATCTATTATAGTAAGACAGGTCAAACAAAAGAGATGGCGGAGATTATTGCTGAAGGAATGCGAAAAACAGGCAGTGATGTGAAAACCTTTTCGGTGGATGAATCCATGGACAGGGAGTATTTAAAAGAATGCTCAGGAGTCGTTTTTGGATCACCGACGTATCTGGCGACGAGTCATTGGCGCCTCTCGCAATGGCTTTTAGAGGACAGCAGCAATCTTTCATTAACCGGAAAACTGGGTGGTGCATTTGCGACTGCTCATTATGCACAGGGAGGGAGCGACAGCACGATTCTCTCCCTGTTAGGAATTTTACTAGTAAAAGGAATGCTGGTATATTCAGGCGGTTCGGCTTTTGGCAAGCCCTTTATTCATCATGGACCAGTTGCTTTGGATGCAGTGGGAGATCATTATGAAGAATCAAAAGTGCAGTTTGAAATTTTTGGACAGCGTTTTGCGGAGAAGGCGCTGGAATTATTTGAAGCATAAAAAGGCTGGGGGAAAGAGAATCAACGTCGATTCTATCCCTCAGCTTTTTATAAGTCTAGATATTTTGTTAAATAGTCAGCCATGCCATCTTCGGTATTTGGCTTATCGGTAACATCATTCGCAACGGATTTTACTTGATCGGTCCCATTAGCCATGGCAACGCCCCAGCCAGCGAACTTCAGCATTTCTACATCGTTATGTTCGTCTCCGAAAGCGAGAATATCTTCCTGCTTCATATTCAGATGATCAATGACACGTCGTAACCCATGAGCCTTTTGGATTCCCTTGGCAACAACTTCTAGGATTGGGTTCGGTCCGCCCCATGTATTCACTTCAACTTCATGGCCATATTGTTGTTTCAATTCTTCAGAAACACTGCCAACATTTTCAGGCTGGCTGCGCAAAAGAACAGAGGTTGGGTTCGTCCGTAATGTATTTACAGTTAAGAGATTTTCATTCGTAGCGAAGTCACTGGCAAAGAAGTGCTGATCAAAGAAATTTAAATCGTCAATAAAAAAGGTTTCACGATTTTCCGCAGCAATGAAATCTAGTTTCAAATTTTTCTTTTCTGCCATCAAATCAAACACGATTTTGCGGTTAAAGGATGTTTCTTGTTCACCGTCCCACTGTTTATCAGGCAAATGGACAAGGGCGCCGTTAAAATTAATCATCGGCGTTGTTAACTGCAATTCTTGATAAAAGTTTTTACTCATGCGGTAAGGGCGTCCAGTCGCGATGACGACAGAGTGACCATCTTGAATCGCACGGCGTAAAGTTCTCGCGGTTTTATCAGTAATTTTTGAGTCTTGATTCAGTGTAGTCCCATCTAAATCAATAGCGATTAATTTTTTCATAAAAACTCCTACTTTCAATTTGTTTTAGTCTAGCACATCCATTAGAAAACGCAACCGTAGCGCTTTAAAAAGATGGAAGTATTAGAAAAAATTCAACTTCTTTGAGAGAGGAGAAAAGTTTTTTTGGTCAGACTCTGCTATAGTAGATACATGAAAATGGCGAGAAAGGGGATTCAATAGAATGAAAATCAATTGGCGAAGAAATCTTTTGATATCGTGGATTGGTTGTTTTTTTACAGGTGCAAGTTTTAGTTTGGTGATGCCCTTTTTGCCGGTGTACATCGAACAGTTGGGAACAGCGAAATCTCAAGTTGAGTTGTTTTCCGGGTTAGCAATCTCTGTTACAGCATTCTCGGCAGCCATCGTCTCTCCCTTGTGGGGAAGTTTGGCGGATCGTAAAGGGCGCCGACTCATGATGATTCGGGCTGCAGCGGGAATGACGATAACTATGGGCTCATTAGCTTTTGTGACGAATGTCTATTGGTTACTAATCATGCGCTTCATGACGGGCGTGTTATCAGGGTATATTCCAAACGCAACAGCACTGATTGCTTCGCAAGTGCCGAAGCAAAAGAGTGGTTGGGCATTAGGGACATTAGCAACAGGAGCTGTGGCGGGAAACTTGATCGGGCCGTTGATCGGTGGAATGCTGGCCCAATGGTTTGGTTTACGAAACGTGTTTATTATCACAGGAATTATTTTGCTGATTTGTACTATTTTGACAGTATTTATGGTAAAAGAAGACTTCCAGCCAGTCGAAAAAGAAGATGTGATCAGTATGGCGGAATTACGAAAAAGAATTCACTATATGCCAATTTTGATAGGTTTGTTTATCAGTACACTGATTCTGCAAGTCGGAGCAACCAGCATCAGTCCGATTTTAACCTTGTATATCCGTGACTTAAGCGGATCGAGCAGCAACGCATTAGTGGTCAGTGGTTTGATTGTTTCGATTGCGGGTGTTTCAGCGATTGCTTCTTCTCCTACATTGGGCAAAATTGGGGATCGTATTGGCAATCATAAGGTGTTATTGGCGGGATTAGTCCTATCGTTATTTTGTTTCATTCCAATGGCTTTCGTAAGAACGCCCTTTCAACTTGGTGTTTTGCGCTTCTTCCTAGGCTTCTCTACAGGAGCTTTGATGCCGTCAATCAATACGTTAATTAGTAAGATCAGTCCTCCCGAGGGTGTTAGTCGAATTTTCAGCTACAATCAAATGTTCAACAATTTTGGACAGGTCATTGGTCCGATGCTAGGTTCGACTGTTGCTCATGGCTTTGGCTATCCGGCAGTCTTTCTTGTAACAAGTGCCTGTGTTTTTGGAAATATCATTTTGAGTGTGTTCAATTTCCGCAAGCTCTTAGTGACGAAGACGAAGATATAACAACGTTCAAAAGACTGTCCTGCATGGATGGTCTTTTTAGCGGTCGTTTCAAGCTATGAAAAAAACAAAAAACCAGTTACAATATAGTAACTGGCTTTCTTTGTTTTAGGCATTTGCTTTTTTAGGTGAAACAAAACGTGCGGCAATAAGTGCGATAACACCAACGATCAGTGATATAATCGTAGATAATTCGAAGTTATAAGATCCACTTTGCAAGGCACCGCCTAGATAACAAACGGCTTGTCCAATAGCGAAAGCCCAAAAAAATGTAACTAGATATTTCATCAAGAGCACCTCTTTTCGCAAGAATTTCTAGGTTCAGTTTAGCATTTTTTTTGAAAATGTAAAGAAAAGTCTTGTGTAACTATATAGAAACAGTTAATGTTCTAAAGCAAGTAAAAGATGTACATAAAAAATAATAAACTTTTTTCTTAGCGAGAAAAATAATTACATTAAAACGAAGTAGGATGTCAGTTCCACTTTTTCCAGTAAACAATGAAATAACAGTATAGTGGAATGATATACGTGCTGAGGAACAGACTTATTTTTCTCACTGAGAAAAGTAAATACATTAAAACGAAGTAGGAGGAGCTCATGAATCTACCACAACTTTATACGAAAACTTCCTATTCATTATTGAAAAGTACCTTAACAATCAACGAGTATGTGCAATCAGCAAAGGCGAGGGGTTATTCCGCGATCGCGATTACTGATGAGAATGTATTATACGGAGCTGTTGAATTCTTTCAGGCATGCCAGAAGCATCAGCTGATGGGAATTATTGGTCTAGAATTGGATTTTTATTCTGAAGAAGCGATTGAAAAAATCTTGTTATATGCAAAAAATGTTGCAGGCTATCAGGAGCTGATGCGTCTTTCTAGTACGCGAATGATGGCAGAAAAACCGCAAACATTAGCTGAATACCAAATTGATGGTGAAAATCTGATAACGGTGTTACCGGTAGACGGATTATATGAACCCTTAGAATCTTTTTTGCCAAAATTGACGCAAACCATCACTGGCGAAACATATTTGGGCATTTCTCCAGCAACGAAGGTCTCAGATCTACCGGCTTCTTTTCCTAAACTTGCGATTCATGAAGTCGCCTATTTAGATTCAACACAGGCATTTGCGATCAAAGTAATGGGTCACATTCAAAATGGCAGTCAATTGCCGCGAGAAGAATTGACCAATCAGTTGGGAGACAATTATTTAGTAGAGATGGACAAGCTCATTGCGGGATTTGATGATACAGAGGCGGTTATAAATGCTCAAAAACTGGCAGAAGCTTGTCAGTTTGAATTGCCGCTGCATCAAAAGCTTTTGCCCCACTATCCAGTACCGACAGCGCAAACTGCGGAAGCTTATTTGCAGGAGCTGTGTTGGCAGAGGTTGCCAGAGCGAATTGCTAATGTAACGGAGGAGTACCGTCAACGATTGACCCGTGAGTTGGGGATCATCCATAATATGGGGTTTGATGATTATTTCTTAATCGTCTGGGATGTAATGGATTACGTCCATCGCAGTAAAATTGTTTCTGGCGCGGGTCGTGGCTCTGCAGCAGGATCATTGGTGGCTTACGTTTTAAGTATCACGGATGTTGATCCAATCAAATACAATTTATTATTTGAGCGATTTCTGAATCCTGAACGAAACAGCATGCCCGATATTGATTTGGATATTCCAGACAATCGACGAAATCAAGTTCTGCATTATGTTCATGAAAAGTATGGACATTTTCATGTCTCGCAAATCGCCACATTTGGAACCATGGCGGCGAAAATGGTTCTTAGAGATGTTGGTCGAGTCTTTGGATTGTCCCAAAGTGAAGCGAATCGCTGGTCAAAGGCAATCCCGAATCAATTAAAAATTACGTTGCGGGAAGCGTATGAAAAATCCGAGCCGCTGAAACGACTGGTGGCAAATGATGAACGCAGCAACTTACTTTTTCAGACAGCGTTGAGCTTAGAAGGTTTGCCGCGCCATGTGTCTACCCACGCAGGTGGTGTAGTGATTAGTGATATTAATTTGATAAACGTTGTTCCGTTGCAAAATGGTTCAGAAGATATTCTGCTGACACAATTTACCATGACGGATGTGGAAGCTATCGGCTTGTTAAAAATGGACTTTTTGGGCTTGCGCAATCTTTCGATCATTGACAATGCGCTGCAAAATGTTCGTCGAGTCTATCATGAGGAATTGAATTTAAAAAATGTTCCGTTGGATGACCCGGAAACACTGGCTTTATTCCAGCGAGGAGAAACAAGCGGGGTTTTTCAATTTGAATCGGCTGGTATCCGAAAAGTGTTACGAAATCTTCATCCGACGTCCTTTGAAGACATCGTGGCAGTTAACGCGTTGTATCGTCCAGGCCCTATGCAGATTATCGATCAGTTTATTGCACGAAAAAATGGCAAAGAGCCGGTCTCCTTTCCAGATGCCTCGGTTCAGCAAATATTAGCACCGACTTATGGATTTATTGTTTATCAGGAACAGATCATGCAGGTAGCCGCACAGATGGCAGGTTTTACATTAGGGGAAGCCGATATTCTGCGGCGAGCGGTCAGCAAAAAGAAAAAGGACCTTTTAGATGAAGAAAGGCGGCATTTTGTTAGCGGAGCAGTTGGTCGCGGACACAGTCAAAAGAGTGCAGAAGAAGTCTACGATTATATCGAACGCTTCGCCAATTATGGATTTAACCGATCCCATTCGGTAGCCTATAGTTTTGTTGGGTATCAAATGGCTTATCTAAAGGTCCATTATCCAGGTGCATTTTATACAGCTTTGATGCAATCTGTTCGGAATGATCCGAAAAAGCTACGGGAGTATATCGCTGAGGCTAATCGTGCAGGTGTGAAACTGCTAGCGCCAGATATCAACCGCAGCAGTTATAGCTTTACCTTGGTAGAAAAAGAGCTGATTCGGTTTGGGCTAGATGCAATCAAGGGAATGCGGCGCGACTTTGTTAGTGATATTTTGTCAACCCGTAAAGAAGAAGGTCCCTTCAAGTCTTTGGATCAGTTTCTTCTGAGAATTGAATCACGTTGGCTGAAGATCGATTACATCGCTCCATTGATTTTTATTGGCGCCTTTGATGAGCTTCATCCAAATCGAAGAGAGCTGGCAGATGGATTAGAAGGAAAGATTCAAAACGTAGAATACAGCGGCGGCAGCATGTCATTGCTGGATGTTATGAGTTTGAAGGAACGGCCTTCTGCGGATTATTCATTAGCCGAACGTTTGAATTATGAGGAACAATATCTTGGCTTATATGTCTCAGGACATCCGACCGAAAATTATCCGAAACTACTGAAACAAAAGGATCTTCAGCCAATCACAGAGCTCTCTGTTGGAAGCAATGGAAAAATTCTCTTCTATTTAAAAGATATTCGTGAGATTCGCACAAAAAAAGGGGAACAGATGGCGTTCTTGACAGGAAATGATCAAAGCGGGGAAATTTCGTTAACTGTATTTCCACAAACGTATCGTCGATTAAGGAATGAAATCGAATTAGAAAAAGTCTATCTAGTTCAAGGGAAGGTCGAACGTAGCCGTTATGACCAAGCGATTCAGTTATTAGTGGAAGAAATGGTTCCTGCCCAAGCAGCGGAAGATGATATTAGTGACAAAACTCTATTTATACGTGTACAATCCGATCGAGATACAAAAGAAATCCAGCAGGGGATTGCTGAAAGACTTCAATTATCACCAGGAAAAGTGCCAGTGGTAATCTTTTATGAAAAAAGCCGACGGAAGATTGTGCTGGATAAAAAGTTTTGGGTGGGGGTTAATGACACCCTCTTAAATGCTTTAAGTGACATATTAGGGGAACAAAACGTCGTAATAAGATGATTTCTTGTAACTTTCAAAAACTTTTTTCAAAATCTAAGCTTTTCCCGTAGACATCCCAAGACTTTTGGGATGTTTTTTGGTAAAATGTACCATGAATTAAACGATGTATGTTTTTTTGAGAATACTTATGAGGTGAGAAAATGAAACGCATTGGAATTTTAACAAGTGGAGGAGACGCTCCTGGAATGAACGCTGCTGTTCGTGCGGTCGTTCGTAAAGCGATTTTTGAAGGCATGGAAGTTTATGGCATCAATTATGGTTTTGCCGGACTAGTTGCTGGCGATATCCGTCGTTTAGATGTTGCGGATGTTGGTGACAAGATCCAACGAGGCGGAACTTTCCTATATTCAGCTCGTTACCCAGAATTTGCTACTGAAGAAGGGCAATTAAAAGGGATCGAACAATTGAAAAAATTCGGCATCGAAGGGTTAGTTGTTATCGGTGGTGACGGTTCATATCATGGTGCGATGGCCTTGACAAAACATGGCTACCCAGCTGTTGGTATCCCAGGAACGATCGACAATGATATTCCAGGAACAGACTTTACTGTCGGCTTTGATACGGCAATCAATACGGTATTAGAATCCGTTGACCGTATTCGTGATACTGCAACTTCACACGTACGTACTTTTGTCATCGAAGTGATGGGACGTAACGCTGGCGACATCGCTCTATGGTCTGGTGTTGCAGGTGGAGCAGACGAAATCGTCATTCCTGAACACGATTTTGATATGGAACGTATCGCTAAAAAGATCCAAGCTGGCCGCGATCGCGGGAAGAAACATTGCTTGATCATCTTAGCTGAAGGTGTAATGGGCGGAAATGAATTTGCTGATAAACTAGCTGAATATGGCGACTTCCATACACGTGTCAGTGTATTAGGCCACGTAGTTCGTGGTGGTTCACCAAGCGCTCGCGACCGTGTATTAGCCAGCAAATTTGGTTCATATGCTGTTGATTTATTGCTAGAAGGCAAAGGCGGATTGTGTATTGGTATTGAAGACAACAGCATTGTTGCATCAGATATCGTTGATACATTGGAAAATAACAAACACAAACCAGATTTATCATTATACAATCTGAACAACGAAATCTCATTTTAATCTCGTTAATAATAGTTAAAAGACTATATATTATAAACAATCAAGAATGGAGCGTATTACGTAATGAAAAAAACGAAGATCGTTAGTACATTAGGACCAGCAAGTAACACGGTTGAAACAATTTCTCAATTAATTGAAGCTGGTGCTAACGTGTTCCGTTTCAACTTCTCACACGGAGACCACGAAGAACAACTTGCACGTATGAACATGGTTCGTGAAGCAGTAGAAAAAACTGGTAAAGATGTCGGTATTCTTTTAGATACTAAAGGTGCTGAAATCCGTACAACTGTTCAAGATACTACAGACGCAGATTACGGCCGCGCTGGCTATATCGAATTCAACGTAGGCGATGAAACTCGTATCTCAATGGACCCAGAACATAAAGGGACAAAAGAAAAAATCGCTGTTACTTACCCAGGTTTGTACGACGACGCGCACATCGGTGGACACATCTTATTCGATGATGGCTTGATCGACATGGAAATCATTGGCAAAGACGAAGCAAATCGTGAATTAGTTATGCTTGTTAAAAATGCAGGTATGCTAGGTTCTCGTAAAGGTGTAAATGCTCCTGGTATCTCAATCAACTTACCTGGTATCACAGAAAAAGACGCAGACGATATCCGTTTTGGTTTAGATAACGATATCAACTTTATCGCTGCAAGTTTTGTACGTAAAGCACAAGACGTTCTTGATATTCGTGAAATCCTTGAAGAAAAAAATATGACACACGTTCATATTTTCCCTAAAATCGAATCACAAGAAGGAATCGATAACATCGATGAAATCATCAAAGTTTCTGATGGTATCATGATTGCCCGTGGAGATATGGGTGTTGAAATCGCTCCTGAATTAGTACCTATGGTTCAAAAACGTATCATCAAAAAATGTAACTATGCGGGCAAACCAGTTATTACAGCAACACAAATGTTAGAATCAATGCAAGAAAACCCACGTCCAACACGTGCGGAAGCATCTGACGTTGCCAATGCTGTATTTGATGGAACAGACGCTACAATGCTTTCTGGTGAATCTGCAAATGGTAAATACCCAGTTGAAGCTGTTGGCACAATGGCTCGTATCGATATGGAAGCTGAATCTGCTTTGTCAGAATTAGGTTCTTTCCAAATCAACGAATTTGATAAATCTAACGTAACTGAAACAATTGGTTTGTCTGTGGCTCGTGCTGCGAAAAACTTAGGCGTTAAAACAATTGTTGCAGCGACTGAATCAGGCCATACGGCTCGTATGATCTCTAAATATCGTCCAGATGCTGATATCTTGGCTGTGACATTTGATGAACATACTAAACGTAGCTTGATGGTTAACTGGGGTGTGTTCCCAACGGTTGCTGAAAAACCAACGACAACCGATGAAATGTTCGACTTGGCTGCACAAAAAGCAGTAGACTTAGGCTTCGCTTCTGAAGGCGACTTGATTCTTATTACTGCTGGTGTACCAGTTGGTGAACGTGGAACAACAAACGTTATGAAAGTTCAAATGATCGGTTCTAAATTATTACAAGCTCAAGGTATTGGTGAATCAACAGTCGTTGCTCACGCAGTGGTTGCGAAGTCTGCTGAAGAAGCAATCAAAAAAGCAAAAGACGGCATGGTTCTTGTTGTACCTACAACAGATAAAGACTATATGCCAGCAATCGAAAAAGCAGCTGCTTTGATCGTTGAAGATGGCGGTTTGACTTCACATGCTGCAGTTGTAGGTATCGCTCAAGACATTCCTGTAGTTGTTGGTGCAAGCACTGCAACTTCAACGGTTGTTGATGGTGAACTAGTTACAGTTGACCCTCGTCGCGGTATCGTATATCGTGGACAAACAACAGCAATCTAACATTCGATTGAAAAGTTACCTGTAGAAATAGGGACTGCGACAGTATCTGTCACAGTCCTTTTCTATGAGAAGTACGGGTGATTGAACGATGTCAATATTTTCCATGATACCCGTCTGCTCAGCTAGCTCAGTAATAGGCCGATAATTTTTCTACGCATACCATTTTGTTAATTCCGCTAGAGCGTAAAGAAAAGCTGACCAAGCTCATAAAGCTTTTAAGTTGTCTGGCTTACCGAACTAGATTTTTCAGCAATAAGCGAAACTATTTTGAAATTTGAAAAGCAATTTAAAAATAGTTTAGTCTTATTGTTCTAAATCTGACCGAGTTCGTAAAGCCTTTCGAGGTGTCAAGAAAATTTCATTGACAAAGGTTTTTTCCACCTGTATAATATCGATTGTTGCTTAGAGGTGATGAATGATGAAATGGTCGATTGGCGAATTGCGCCGCTACAAAGAAGAAGCACTAAATTTTTCAGAAACGATCGATGTGAATGAGGCATTAACAGCCCGGGACAATGAAATCCTGGCAGTTACTCCGGTTACTGTAGACGGTATCTTGTCTGTCGGAAAAAATGAATATGTTTTACATTATCGTTTGAAAACTATTGTAACTGTTCCTTCAGCCCGCTCCTTGGAACCAGTTGATCTACCACTTGATCTTTCAGTGGATGAAGTCTTCATGACACGGGAGCAATGGTCTTCAATGGAAGAAGAACAAGACGAAGAGATCCTTGTCTTAGACAATGATACGATCGACTTGACGGATTCTATCGAAGATAACATTTTATTAGCGATTCCGATGCAGGTCTTTTCTGAAGAAGAATTGCAAGCGACAGATTTACCCAAGGGCAATGATTGGGAAGTCGTGAGCGAAGAAGATTACCTGCAGAAAAAAGAATCCGCTGAAACAATTGATCCTCGTCTTGCAAAATTATCTGAACTATTCAATGAATCGGAAGATGACAAGTAAGATTGGAATAAAATGTATCAGTAAATGATACTTCATTTTATAAGGAGGTGTAACACCCAATGGCAGTACCAGCTAGAAAAACATCAAAAGCTAAAAAGAACAAACGTCGTACTCACTACAAATTGACCATTAAAGGATTGAACGAATGTCCTAACTGTGGCGAAATGAAGAAGAGCCATCACGTATGTGCCAACTGCGGCTACTATGATGGAAAAGATGTTATGTCTAAAGAAGCATAAGCACTTTTTAATAGAGAAGATCAAAACCTCAAGACTAACCATGGAGTCTTGAGGTTTTTCTTTTTGTGATGAACAGTACTTTACCGAGCGATTCCTGCTTAGTAAAGTACTGTTTTTTTATTATCCGCTAGACATTAAGAGAGAATCAAATATATACAAGCAAAATAGTTGTCTATTAACATTAAATGCACTAATCTTAGGTAAAAAATTATGGAGAGAAAAAATGGAAAACCATTTAACTCGTCTGAAGCTGTACTTCTTTTATTTCGTCATAATAATCGGTTATTTGATTCTGCCTAGTATCGCTTCAGCTATTACTGGCTTCTCAAGTAGTGCTGTTGTCACTGCTTTTTCTCAGGTAGTGTTCATCGTACTTTCTTTTATGATGATAAACAGATATCGCCTTAATAAGTTCTGGCATTTTGAAAAGTTGAGTGGAGCAAAAATGCCCCCTCTTTTATTGCTGCTCCCAGCAATTTTTCCTATTGCGGCAGATCTGTTGTTCATGAGAGTCGGCGACTTTTCTTTTCAGAAACTCGGGATTAGTCTGATTACTTCATCCCTTACTGGTATCACCGAAGAATTCGTTTTTAGAGGCGTTCTCTTAAGTGGATTTCTACTTGTTTATCAATCAAAGGGCATCTGGAAGCCTGTAATGATCTCTAGTGTTTTATTTGGTGCTGTGCACTTTCTTAATTTACTTTCTACTACACAAGTATCGCCTAAGTTGGTGATACTCCAAGTTGTCTACGCGACTTTTCTTGGTATTTTCCTAGCTAGCCAGTTCTTAGTCAGTAAAAATTTACTTCTACCTATAGTGACACATACGTTAATTGATCTTTTCAGCTTTGTGGAACATCCGCTGAATGGAACGCAGACCGTCGTCTTTTTGCTTCTATATGGAATAGTGCCTTTAATCTTTGGCGTTTATTTTCTAATGAGAGGAAAGAGCAGATAATTTCTACTTATCACATGTTATAGCATAAAATTTAATCAGAGAGGATGAGAGAGATGGAAGCTACAAAAAAATGGACATGGAAAGATACAGTGGTTTTATTCATACTGCCAGTTGAACTGACAGTTGGTGCGTTACTGAATGTCCTAGGACTAACTAAAAATCAATTACTGGCGACGGTATTGGTTTTCTTGATTTTCTTTACTGGCTTTCTTACAGCTGTGATTCTAAAGCGAGATTTGTTAGCTGAAGACTTTAGAAAATACAAGCAACATTTCTTTAAAAACTTTGGGCTAAGTATTCTTGGTGCAATTATATTTGGAGGAATTATTTTAGGAGGAAGAGGTCTTTTTCAGACAAATCAAGCCTTTTCTCAGATAGACTTTTCAGCTTCTGTGAGCCTTTCGACGGTTGTGCCTATAGCAATTTCTGGAATCATTCCTTTACTGGCTCCTTTTGTAGAAGAGACAGTTTTTCGTTATGAATTGTTTTATCGTTGGAAAGACACGAAATGGGTGAAGATAGCTATGCTTATTGTCTCGTCAGTGCTATTTGGCTTGGCTCATTATAATAACTATTCGAGTGTGCCTATTTTAATGTTACCAATGATGCTTGCAGGTGCGGCCCTAGCTGGTTTGTACTATTGGAGGGGGAATATCTGGATCAGTCTCTTTGCCCACTTTATCTATAACGCGGCCTTTTCATTTTTCCCAACGATTCTTCTCATCTTTATTCAATTAGCTGGTGGAAAGTAGAGTTAAATCATATGGTTGGAAATAGACATTTTCGAATGTCTATTTTTTTAAAAACTAAGCGAGCAAAGCGCAGCTCGAAGAATAAAAAGTCTTTGAAATTGTAAAAACTTTAAGGTATATTGAACAAGGCTCAATTTTGAGATTTGGCTTATCTTGGATGAAATTCATCCAGTGTGCCTAAAAAGTTTCTCAAATAGGTCATTTCGAAGATAAATGATGGCTCAATTTGAACGTTTTACGGTTTTTTTTATAGAAAGCACAATTCATTTTCCATTCTCACTTTCTTAGGATATAATGAGAATCGTATTGAGCAATTCGGATAACAGATCTACTAAATGATTAAACAAAATCAGTAGATTGTTGTACGTGGTGAAAGTCCACCTTATTTCTCACTTGAGAGAATAAGTAAATTAACACGAAGTAGGAGGATAAATATGTCAAAACAACAATTCGGTGTCGTAGGTATGGCCGTCATGGGGAAAAATCTAGCGTTGAATATTGAAAGCCGCGGCTATTCAGTGGCTTTATATAATCGGACTGGATCAAAAACGGAAGCGGTAGTAGCAGAACACCCTGATCGAAATCTAAAAGCAACATTTTCAATCGAGGAGTTTGTCGATTCAATTGAAGTTCCTCGTCGCATTATGTTGATGGTACAAGCGGGACCGGCAACGGACGCAACGATCCAACAACTACTACCACATTTAGATAAAGGCGACATTTTAATTGATGGAGGAAATACCTTCTTTAAAGATACGATTCGCCGTAATGAAGAATTAGCCAACTCAGGCATCAACTTCATTGGTACTGGTGTTTCTGGTGGTGAAAAGGGTGCGTTAGAAGGCCCATCTATGATGCCAGGCGGACAAAAAGAAGCCTATGATTTAGTGGCTCCTATTTTTGAACAAATCGCTGCAAAAGCCGAAGATGGTGAACCATGTGTCACCTACATCGGAGCCAACGGTGCAGGACACTATGTAAAAATGGTTCATAATGGGATCGAATACGGGGACATGCAATTGATCGCTGAATCGTATGATTTAATGCAGCATTTGCTAGGCCTTTCCGTTGAAGAAATGGCTGAAGTGTTTTCAGAGTGGAACGAAGGCGAACTAGACAGTTACTTGATCGAGATCACAGCAGACATCTTGACTCGTAAAGATGACGAAGGCACAGATAAAGCGATTGTTGATGTGATCAAAGATGCCGCTGGAAATAAGGGAACAGGTAAATGGACCTCACAAAGTGCTTTAGACTTGGGTGTTCCACTACCATTGATCACTGAATCAGTGTTTGCTCGCTTCATTTCTGCCTATAAAGAAGAACGCGTGGCAGCTAGCAAAGTTCTATCTGGTCCAGCTCCTTACAAATATGAAGGCGACAAAAAAGAACTGATCGAAAAAATCCGTGAAGCTCTTTATTTCAGTAAAATCATGAGCTATGCACAAGGGTTCTCTGAATTACGTGCAGCTTCAAAAGAATTTGGTTGGGACTTGCCATTTGGTGATATCGCAAAAATTTGGCGTGCCGGTTGTATCATTCGCGCTCGCTTCTTACAAAAAATTACGGATGCCTATGAAAAGGATGCTGACTTGGCAAACTTAATGTTAGATGATTACTTTAAAGAAATCACTGACAAGTACCAACAAGCAGTTCGTGAAGTTGTTGCTATCGCTGTACAAGCAGGTGTCCCTGTGCCAACATTCTCATCTGCGATCACTTATTACGATTCTTACCGTGCTGAACGGTTACCAGCAAACTTGATCCAAGCACAACGCGATTACTTCGGCGCTCATACGTATGAACGGACAGACAAAGAAGGAATCTATCACTATAGCTGGTACCACGAAGAATAGCAGAGGTTATTTATAACAATACTTGTAACTAACTATAGCTTTTTGACAGGTTTAGCCCTATAATGATAGAGGTTTAATGAAATTCAACTTGGAAAGGAACTAAAAAAATGAGTAATATTCTGATCATTGAAGATGAGAAAAATCTAGCTCGTTTTGTCGAACTAGAATTGAAGCACGAAGGCTATGATACAGAAGTTCATTATAATGGTAGAACAGGACTTGAAGCCGCTTTGGAAAGTGACTGGGATGCAATCTTACTTGATTTAATGCTTCCCGAGTTAAATGGCTTGGAAGTTTGTCGTCGTGTTCGTCAAGTGAAAAATACGCCGATCATCATGATGACTGCTCGCGATTCAGTGATTGACCGCGTTTCAGGCTTAGATCATGGTGCGGATGACTACATCGTCAAACCATTCGCCATCGAAGAATTATTGGCACGTCTACGTGCATTACTCCGTCGCATCGATATCGAAGGAGATAAGAACGTTGCGAAACAAACAACGATTACTTATCGTGATTTAACGATCGAAAAAGAAAATCGTGTAGTTCGTCGCGGCAATGAAATTATCGAGTTGACAAAACGTGAATACGAATTACTATTAACGCTAATGGAAAATGTGAACGTCGTTCTAGCTCGTGATGTCCTACTTAATAAAGTTTGGGGATACGAAACAGAAGTAGAAACGAACGTTGTTGACGTGTATATCCGTTATCTGCGTAATAAAATCGATGTACCAGGCGAAGACAGCTATATTCAAACCGTCCGCGGTACTGGGTACGTTATGCGCTCATGAGAAAATTTATCAAGAAACAAAGAGAACTGAAAGGGCCCTCACTCACTATCAAGTGGGCCTTTACAAGTTCTTTCTTTATATTCGTTGTATTTACGATTTTTGCCGTAATCACGTATAAATCCTCTGTTAATTTAATTGTTACAAAGGAAAGAAACAACGTTGAACGCACAATTTCTGAAGTGACCTCTCGCTTAGCGAATGCCAACGAAGAGTTAACACTGGTGAATACCTATCGAACATTGACGGAAACAGATACTCAAGATAACGCTATGTATGATCAAAACATGACGTTAGAAGGAAATATGATGCGTATTGATGACTTCATTTCGGAGTTAGGACAGCGTCAGCTTTCGCTTGATATTTACAATTTAGATAAAAAATTAATTTTCAAAACACAAAAGACCTACCAACCCTTAGTTCAAACCAAGCATAAAGCACCGACTATTGTGACGGTCGATGAAAAAAACGGGTTTCTATCGGTTGAACCGATATACTCTAAAAAAACGAGAGAAAAGATTGGCTATGCTCAAGTCTTTTATGAATTGTCAGATTTCTACGAGATGCGAAGCAAGCTATTATTAACGCTGATCGTGTTAGAGATCGTTTCATTGTTGCTGAGCAGCTTCTTAGGTTTCTTACTGTCTTCATACTTCTTGAAGCCTGTGAAGATTTTACGGGATACGATGGAGATTATTCGGCAAGACCCTCAAGCAGAGGTCCATGTTCCGGATATTACGACCAATGATGAATTGGCCGACCTTGCAGTGATATTTAACGATGTGATCGACCGTATTCGAATGTATATCGAACAGCAAGAGCAATTTGTTGAGGATGTCTCTCACGAATTGAGAACACCTGTCGCGGTGATTGAAGGCCATTTGAACATGTTGAACCGCTGGGGGAAAGACGACCCAGAAATACTGGATGAGTCTATTCAAGCTAGCCTACAAGAACTTGTTCGGATGAAGAGTCTCGTTCAGGAGATGCTGGATCTTTCTCGTGCAGAGCAAGTTGATGTGTATTATGGAAATGAGACGTCAAAGGCAAAAGAAGTCACGTATCAAGTATTCAACAACTTTAAATTACTTTACCCTGAGTTCACCTTTACATTGGATGACGATTTAGATGGGGAAAAAATGTTGAAAATCTACCGTAATCACCTAGAGCAGATTTTGATCATTATCTTAGACAATGCCGTGAAATATTCTACGGATCGGAAAGAAGTGCATATTTCTGTCTCTTCTACACTGAATAAGTTTGAGATAGCGATTCAGGATTTTGGTGAAGGGATACCAGATGAAGACATTGCAAAAGTCTTTAATCGTTTCTATCGAGTAGATAAAGCTCGTGCACGCACAAAAGGTGGAAATGGGTTAGGATTATCAATTGCGCATAAACTTTTGGAAAGCTATAAGGGAAGTATCAGCGTCGAAAGCTCTGTTGGCAAAGGGACAATTTTTAGAATTTTTATTCCTATGGTAGAAGAAAAAACAGCCGAGTAAAACTCGGCTGTTTTTTTATGCGAAAGTTTAAAAAGTTTTATACTCAAGATAGCGTTATTTTTGTTTTAAAATCGAACGTTATTTTGGAGTTTCAAATGATCGTTCGAAAAATAAAAAAGATTGAAAAAAAGTGTAAAAAATAGTTGCATTACTGCTTGAAGATTGCTATATTATTAAATGTTCCCAAGAGAGAAAAACATCTTGAAAAAAATTAAAAATAATTGTTGACGGATGAAAAATCTTGTGGTATTTTTATAAAGTCGCTTGAAGGAAACACGAAGCAAACTTGTTTTTTTATCAAAAAGTTTTTAAATAAAAGTTGTTGACTTTTAAATGGAAACCTGATATGATATAAAAGTTGCTGAAACAAAGCGACAAACAATGTAGACCTTTGAAAACTGAACGAATAAAACAAACCAAATGTGTAGGGCGTTTCTTTTAATAGAAACAAACAACATAGCAAGCAATATGCTAGCAAGTCAATTTTTACAATTGAGCTGATCAGTCGTAAGACTGTTTCAAACACTTTTTATGAGAGTTTGATCCTGGCTCAGGACGAACGCTGGCGGCGTGCCTAATACATGCAAGTCGAACGCTTTTTCTTTCACCGGAGCTTGCTCCACCGAAAGAAAAGGAGTGGCGAACGGGTGAGTAACACGTGGGTAACCTGCCCATCAGAAGGGGATAACACTTGGAAACAGGTGCTAATACCGTATAACAATAGAAACCGCATGGTTTCTATTTGAAAGGCGCTTTTGCGTCACTGATGGATGGACCCGCGGTGCATTAGCTAGTTGGTGAGGTAACGGCTCACCAAGGCAACGATGCATAGCCGACCTGAGAGGGTGATCGGCCACATTGGGACTGAGACACGGCCCAAACTCCTACGGGAGGCAGCAGTAGGGAATCTTCGGCAATGGACGAAAGTCTGACCGAGCAACGCCGCGTGAGTGAAGAAGGTTTTCGGATCGTAAAACTCTGTTGTTAGAGAAGAACAAGGATGAGAGTAGAATGTTCATCCCTTGACGGTATCTAACCAGAAAGCCACGGCTAACTACGTGCCAGCAGCCGCGGTAATACGTAGGTGGCAAGCGTTGTCCGGATTTATTGGGCGTAAAGCGAGCGCAGGCGGTTTCTTAAGTCTGATGTGAAAGCCCCCGGCTCAACCGGGGAGGGTCATTGGAAACTGGGAAACTTGAGTGCAGAAGAGGAGAGTGGAATTCCATGTGTAGCGGTGAAATGCGTAGATATATGGAGGAACACCAGTGGCGAAGGCGGCTCTCTGGTCTGTAACTGACGCTGAGGCTCGAAAGCGTGGGGAGCAAACAGGATTAGATACCCTGGTAGTCCACGCCGTAAACGATGAGTGCTAAGTGTTGGAGGGTTTCCGCCCTTCAGTGCTGCAGCTAACGCATTAAGCACTCCGCCTGGGGAGTACGACCGCAAGGTTGAAACTCAAAGGAATTGACGGGGGCCCGCACAAGCGGTGGAGCATGTGGTTTAATTCGAAGCAACGCGAAGAACCTTACCAGGTCTTGACATCCTTTGACCACTCTAGAGATAGAGCTTCCCCTTCGGGGGCAAAGTGACAGGTGGTGCATGGTTGTCGTCAGCTCGTGTCGTGAGATGTTGGGTTAAGTCCCGCAACGAGCGCAACCCTTATTGTTAGTTGCCATCATTTAGTTGGGCACTCTAGCGAGACTGCCGGTGACAAACCGGAGGAAGGTGGGGATGACGTCAAATCATCATGCCCCTTATGACCTGGGCTACACACGTGCTACAATGGGAAGTACAACGAGTCGCGAAGTCGCGAGGCTAAGCTAATCTCTTAAAGCTTCTCTCAGTTCGGATTGTAGGCTGCAACTCGCCTACATGAAGCCGGAATCGCTAGTAATCGCGGATCAGCACGCCGCGGTGAATACGTTCCCGGGCCTTGTACACACCGCCCGTCACACCACGAGAGTTTGTAACACCCGAAGTCGGTGAGGTAACCTTTTGGAGCCAGCCGCCTAAGGTGGGATAGATGATTGGGGTGAAGTCGTAACAAGGTAGCCGTATCGGAAGGTGCGGCTGGATCACCTCCTTTCTAAGGAATATTACGGAAACTACACAGGTTGCTTTATTCGTTCAGTTTTGAGAGGTCTACTCTCAAATAAATATTTGGGGCCTTAGCTCAGCTGGGAGAGCGCCTGCTTTGCACGCAGGAGGTCAGCGGTTCGATCCCGCTAGGCTCCATTGATGACGTTGGTCATCAATCGTTCATTGAAAACTGGATACAGAAACAATAATTTAAACAAACCGAGAACACCGCGTTGAATGAGTTTTTTAAATAAGTTCAATTGCTTATTTTTTTCTGATTGGGAAATCTATCGCTAGATGGAACAATCAACCCCCTAACGCAAGTTAGGATAAGGTTAAGTGAATAAGGGCGCACGGTGGATGCCTTGGCACTAGGAGCCGATGAAGGACGGGACTAACACCGATATGCTTCGGGGAGCTGTAAGTAAGCTTTGATCCGGAGATTTCCGAATGGGGGAACCCAGCATCTTTTATAGGATGTTACTTTTCAGTGAATACATAGCTGATTAGAGGTAGACGCAGAGAACTGAAACATCTAAGTACCTGCAGGAAGAGAAAGAAAAATCGATTCCCTGAGTAGCGGCGAGCGAAACGGGAAAAGCCCAAACCAAGAGGCTTGCCTCTTGGGGTTGTAGGACTCCGATATGGTAGTCCAGTGAGATAGTCGAAGGACCTGGAAAGGTCTGCTAGAAAGGGTAAAAGCCCCGTAGACAAAATTTGACTGGCACCTAGGAGGATCCTGAGTACGGCGGAACACGAGGAATTCCGTCGGAATCCGGGAGGACCATCTCCCAAGGCTAAATACTCCCTAGTGACCGATAGTGAACCAGTACCGTGAGGGAAAGGTGAAAAGCACCCCGGAAGGGGAGTGAAATAGATCCTGAAACCGTGTGCCTACAACAAGTTAGAGCCCGTTAATGGGTGATAGCGTGCCTTTTGTAGAATGAACCGGCGAGTTACGATTACTTGCGAGGTTA